>NZ_AP024865.1:0-1381607 GCF_024346795.1 Vibrio breoganii | reverse complement strand
TCTACCTGCCCAAAGCGCTTCAACAGCTTGCACTATGGAGTGAGAAGCGCACACAAGCAGGTCTCATTCAATATCTGTTTGCTGAATTAAAAGAGCTGATAGCACCGCTGTCACTCGCCATGATGGCACTGCTGCTGGCGGTCACCGCCAATATAGGAATGAACACTTTGGTCGGGAGTTTTGAATACACGTTAAAGCAGTGGTTAGAGCAGCGACTGCACGCCGACATTTATGTCAGTCCCTCACAAAGAGAGATGAGTAATGTCGAAAAAAGGCTAGAGAGCTTTGATGGCATCAGCACTGTGTACAAACAGTATTACGTTGATGATACCACCCAAAACGTACCAATCACGCTAGGGACAAAAGATACCGCCACACTAGAACAAACCATGGTATTCAAGTCATCTGTCGATGACTTTTGGCAGCGCTTCTACGCAGGCGAACTCGCCGCTATCAGTGAGCCAATGGCAGTAACGCTGGATTTAGACTTAGGTGATGCATTGAAGCTAGATAGTCTTCCCAAGCATGCCCTGAGAGTTGGCGCGATATTTCACGATTATGGTACGCCTAAGGGAGAAGTGCTCATTGCCCCGACCCTGTGGTTTGAGCAAGGCTTTACTCCCATCCCCACCAGCTTAGGGGTTAAAGTACATGGCGATAAAGATGCGATGTACCAAGCATTAGAAGAGCAGCTGCAGCTCCACCCTAGCCAGCTCTACGACCAAGCCCAGATAAAGTCTATTGCGCTAGACATATTTAGCCGAACATTCGCTGTGACCAGCGCACTCAATGCTGTGACTTTGATGATTGCCGTGATTGGCTTGTTCAGTGCCTGTTATATGTTACTTGATGCGCGCAAGGCGGCCATTGCTCGGCTTTACGCGCTAGGGGTTCGACGTCGAAACCTGATGGCTATGATGATAGGCCAGATTGCTGCGCTAGTGGCATTCACGCTCGTTATTACACTGCCGCTGGGAGCCATTGTTGGCTACGTGCTAACCGACATTGTCACCCTGCGCGCCTTTGGTTGGAGCCTAACCTATCTATGGTCTTGGGGGGATGTTATGACGGTGTGCGTTATCACCCTTTTAGTGGCAATCGTGGCAACCTTTTTACCTCTATGGCGCTTGGTAAACCGCCCCGTAGTAACTAGCCTACAAAGCGAGGTGCTGTGATGCGGAATTTAACTGTGCTTGCCTTAACCCTATCTTCAATATTGCTTATAGGCTGTGAGGAAAAAGCGCCCGAAAGCCTAGGCAACTGGCTGGGACAAAGCGAGCAAAGCTATACGCCAGTGCGCAAGGGAAAAGCGATTGAATTTCCTCGTGACCATAACGCTCACAGCGACTTCAGACATGAGTGGTGGTACTTAACCGCCAACCTAATCGATGAACAAGGCAAAGCCCTTGGCATACAGTGGACACAGTTTCGTGTTGCGGTAGATCCACAAGAAAAATCGGCTAATGGCGCTTGGCACAGCCAACAAATGTATATGGCTCATAGCGCCGTCACCACAGATAACCTCCACTATGCCGATGAAAAATGGTCACGGGCACATCCTGAATTGGCTGGCGTAGAAAGCGCTCCATTTCGAGTATTCATCGACGATTGGCAGTGGCGCTCATCCACTCAAGAACTGTTCCCAGCAACACTCAACGCCAAGTCAAAGGCGTTTAGCTATTCACTCACGCTGACAAGCTCAGCACCCTACCAAAAACAAGGGGAGCAAGGCTACAGCGTAAAAAGTGCCGATGGAAGTGTCGCCTCTTACTACTACAGTCAGCCCTTTATTGAGGTTTCAGGTGAAGTCACTATTGACGGTCATCGCCACAAAGTAACAGGTCAAGGATGGATAGATAGAGAGTGGAGTTCGCAATTTCTTTTAGACAGTCAGCAAGGCTGGGATTGGTTTGCTCTTAGGCTCAGCAAAGAGACCAGCTTAGTCGTCTTTCAATTAAGAGACTCCAGCACTGGCGAGGCCAGCTATGCTCATGCGAAATTAATGCATGAAGATGGCAGCGGGCAAACCTTCTCAAAGGATGACATAACACTTAAAGCCATAGAGCAAACCACCATAGAAGGTCGTCTATATCCAACCTCTTGGCGGGTGCAAATTCCGTCACAACAAGTGGATTTATCGATATCGGCACTCAACCCAATGGCAAAAATGCCCCTCACAGTACCCTATTGGGAAGGTCCTGTGAGTATATCGGGTAGCCATTCAGGTAGTGGATATATGGAGCTTACGGGCTACCGCTAAGCAATAGCCTCTCATGCTTCACACTACTACTCCTCGTCATTGCCTACCACTTGCTTACCTGTGTCCATGAGTATGTCGACAGGAGACAGTATCACCCCTTTTACCGCTCCTTTGGAGGCTTCCCTTCCAAGGTCCTGACTCTTATCCAACAGTTCATCAACACTGGCAATAACAACAGGAGCGTCTTTACGCAAAGCTTGCGACTCTGCTAAGACAGCAGAAATAGTCTGTTCGCGAAATTGCTTAGACTCGATTAATAACGGGGGAACAACGGTCTCTCTATACGCCTGAAGTTCTTTTTGAGTGCTGGGGATTACCGTTTCTCGATATAGGGTTAACTCTTTCTGTATCTGCGGTATTTTTTCATCAACAGACGCTAGTGTTTTATTAGTGCTTTCAATAGCCTTGGTTGCTTGATCTGCAATTTTAACCATCTCAGGAAGCTGCTGATTCACCGCATCTGCGATTGCTAGCCAGTCATCTATCTTTAGCTTTCCAGATAACTCATCTAGTTGTGTGACCATCACAGGAAAGTGCTCAATAACCTGGTCGACTTTGTTGATGACAGAATATATGGAGTATCCTAGATAAAATATTGATACTGCCAGCGTAGCCTGCACGCCTGTCGCTATTGCACTTTTCATACTGTTCCTTAGTTTAGAATGCGATGATCAAATAGTCAGTCACTACACTGAATATGATTCTTCCTAATTCTAGCAAACACCACTAGTGCCCCCCATCCAATGACTTGTAGCAACAGTATGAAATACTGGGATACAACCTGAGAGAAGTCAGCGCCCATCTGATTAAGCTTCAAGAAACCTTGAATGGCAGGAGTGCTTGGGAACAGGTTGGAAGCCCACACCAAAGGCTGTGGAATCGACTCTAGTGGCCATATAAAGCCCGCGCTAAACACCAGTGGCATTGAGCTCATTAGCACCAACACCGTCACTAGTTCTCTGCGTGGCACTATCATCCCAAGAAACAGACCTATCATGCAGGCAGAGAGCAAAAATGGGGTACCAAACATAAAGAGTTCAAATGGGTTGGCAAGGCGAGATACGGAGTAGTAATCAAAGCTCCAGCCAAAATAGTAAGCGCTCAATACATAGTAGAATCCTGTAAAGCAGATCACACGAGTCAGCAATCGAGCCCATGACTCTCGCTTAGCTATGGTGGCCCCAACTATGCCCACGCCCATTACCAATGTCTGCTGGAGTATCAATACAAACACCGCTGGCACAACATAGTTAATGTATCCGCCGGTGACATTGAAGGTGGGTTTCATATTCACATCTATAGAGGCATGGTGTTTGGCCGCGCTCTCAATAGGCTCTCCCTCCATCACCAAACGCGCTACCTTTGCCTGCGCCGCTAAGGTACCTCCGGCTCTGGCTAGACCTTCAACTATGGTGCCGTAAACGAGAAAGTAAGACGCATCACCGGCAAAGGAGAGTGTGGGGCTTTTGCCCAACAGCAGGTCTCGATAGAAGTGCTCAGGGATCACGAGAACGCCTCTTACGTCACCGTCTAAAAACTGCTGCTTAGCATGCTTTATGGTATGCGCTCTATCGACGATATGAATCTGAGAGGTGGCATCAACCATTCGCTCTAGATCGTAACTGACCTTGCTCTTGTCCAAGTTCACAACGGTAATATGTTGCTCATTGGGTGTTTGCTTAGCGTACGGTAACGGATACAAGAAGGAATAGAATACAACCCCTCCGAAGATAGTGAGCACTACCACAGGGTTGGTTAGGATCGCTCTCAACTCAAGCTTGAATATCTCATGCCAACTCATGCTTCAGCCCCTTGTATCTTCTTCGGTGCAAGCTTCATCAGTACAAAAATCAGTAGCAGATAGCCAAGCATAGGGACCAGATAATGGAGTGTTTGCATGCTTGACTCGCCGTAGGAAACTTGGCTTATTTGAGCCTCTATGTAGTGGCTTATGGGCAACAAGCTACGCCAGAATTGAGCCAGTGTAGTCATATCCGTTACCGGAAATGTAATGCCCATAAAAGCAAAGCCGGGGGCGGTAAATGCACCAGCAAAGCTCAAGGCTCTAGCCGCATCATAGGTAATAAAGAAGAACACACAACCCACAAGCATACAGGCAATCACGGTGGCCAGTTGCGCGGCAATCAATACCATGTAGCCCCCTTGCATTGGCCAGTCTAGCAATGCATAAAACCACAACAGATAACCCACACCCAATGCTAAATACAGCGGTATGTAGCAAGATAAAGTCTTTGCCATACAGGCTAGAACCCCTTGCTCGGGCCACTGCTGTAATAGCCCTTCTCGCTTATGCATCGCCAAGGTCAAAATGGTGCCAACCACAATGACAATCTGCCAGATGGCGGGAATGATCGCTGAAACCAAAAACTGCGCGTAATTACTATTGAGGTTAAACAATGGGGTGATCTGCGTGCGCACGTTGACCGCTTTCCCCAATGCACTCTTGACGGTAGCACCACCTGCTGACAGGTTCTTTAGGGTCTCTATTTGCGCATCAAAGGTGCCTACCGAGCGCAGCACAGCCGAGTTGACTAACTTACCCACCAAGATGTACTGACTGTTGTAAAACACACTGACTTGCGGAGGATTTGAAAGGTAAATATCGCGGTCAAAGTCACGAGGGATAACCACATAGGCGTAGATATCGCTGCCGCTTAACGCCTTTTTAGCCTCGTACTCACTTTGAAAGTGAGTACTAACCTTCAAGGTATCACTGGCATCTAGATAGCGAACTAACTGTTGTGAGATCAAACTTTGTTGGTGGTCTACAATGGCAATAGGCAGCGATCGCGCTATGCCCTGCGAGAATATCCACCACACACTAATGGCCACCAGCACCGGCACCCATGTGATAGAAGCGAATAGCCATTTATCTCGGCGAAGACGCTGCCACTCAGTGGCAATAAAACCAAGCATGGGAGTTACTCAGTCTCGTCTAGCGTTAACACAACGCTCATGCCAATGCGAAACTGCTCTGGCTCTTCAACTGGGCGAGCTTCCACTTCAAAGGTGCGCAAGTCAAATCCTTGGCTACTGTCTGTAGCTCTCCAGGTTGCAAAGTCGCCCATGACGGAAATGTGCGCAATGCGAAAGCGAACGTCTTTATTCAGTGCGGGTACAAAGGCGCTGATTTCAGTTCCCTTTTCAAAATGCTGTAACAGGTCTTCGCGGACATTGAATACCGCCCATGAATCCTGCGTATCAACGACGGTTACTACAGGGAAGCCTTGCGGTGCAAGTTCGCCGCTGTGAAGCAATACCTGAGATACCTCGCCATCAAACCAGCTCTCAATTTTTGTATCCGCAACGTATGCTTCTACTTCCGCAACCGCACCTGCAGCCATACGTTCCTTCTCACTGGCGGCTTTCTTGGTCTCAGTGCGCGCGCCCTCTTGTGCTAAAAGGTACATTTGGTAAGCCGCATTCTGGGTATATTTTGCAGCCTGCCATTGGGTAAAGGTCTCATCACGTTTTTGCTCTGCCACTACCCCATCTTGATAAAGGTTATCGACTCGGCGATAGGTCTTTTCCATGAGTTCAGCAGCAGCCTTCGCTTTGCGCCACTGGTCACGCGCTGCGGCAATTTGCTGAACTCTCGCGCCATTTTCAGCTTCTTGTGCCAACGCACCCGCAGCTTCTTGTCCGGCTTTTGCCTGCTCTAACTTAGCCTCAATTTCAGGGCTATAGATGGTAAAGATAAGGTCGCCTTTCTTAATGTTATCGCCACTTTTTACGTTGATGGTGTCGATGCGCCCAGGCACTTTGGAAGAGATACTGTATTGCTGTGCGGTCATTTGACCCTGAATGCGGATTGGCTCAGGCTTGTAAGCCTCATAAAAGCCATAACCGACAAGACCTGCAAGGGCAATCGCAACCACTGCGATTGGTTTCTTAGTTGACATTGTTTTCTCCTTGATTGCCCGCTGTGCTTGAGGATGAGGCTGTAATCGAGCGACTTTCATATTGATCAAAGGTGTTCATTTTGCCACTGAGCGCAAGAAGTTTATTCAGTGAAATAAGGTAATTAAAACGAGCCACATGCTGTTGGGTTTGAATGCTGGCTAAATAGAGTTCAGCATCAACCACATCCAATGAATTTGATAACCCCTGACTAAACATCTTTCTGCGCAGACGAAGGTTTTCTTCAGCGAGATCAATACTGGTCTCTAAGCCCTGTACTTCTTCCAACGACTGCTCTGCTTCCAAATAAGTCTTTTGCACCAATACCGATAAGTCTTGCTTAGCTTGAGCTCGTAGATGGGAAACTTGCAACACGGCGCTGTGGGCCGCTTCAAGCTGACCAGAACGACCACTGTTTTCTAACAGTGGAATACTCACACCAACCCCAACGAACCAATCAGGGGTTAGCTGAGCCGCTAAAGAATCATCCTCATACAAGCTGTAATCACCATACAAATACACATCAGGGTAGTACTTCCCTTTTTGTACATCTGTAAGCCCTTTCGCTTGTTTTTCTTTGGCATCTAAAATAGACAAACCGGGATAACTCGCCAACGTTTCATTGGTAAAGGCGCTTAATGGTGGCAAGTTATTATTCACAAATAGTTCACTGCTAGGGTTGACCGTTTCTGATTGATTCAAGATTTGAGTCAGTGCACTCACAGCAATTTGTAAGTCTCTCTCCGATTTTTTGCGATCGACTTGCGCTTTCGCTAACGAGGCATCAGCTTGCAGTTTCTCAACACGAGCTATCTGCCCTTGTTGCTGTAACTTCTCAGCAAATTCTGCGTGTTGCTTTAAGCCTTCTTCAACCGATTGATAGGTTTGCACCACTTGTCTAGAGAGCACCACACCAAAATAGTACTTTGCTAGGTCCTCATATCGCGCTTGACGCTCCATTTCTAACTGAGCGCGCGCTTCATCGGTTTGAGCTTCAGCAATCGATTGAGCTGAAATGATCTTCCCGCCGGTAAAGATTGGCCACACCGCTCTTATTGATGAGGTAAACACATCTTTTTCAGCAATGGTTGAATAAGAGTTGGCAAGAAAAGGAATAGAAATAGGCGGCAATGCCGCGGGAGTGGTAATGCTATCGGCTAACTGCTCACCGCTTAAGGTGACATCATCATCAAGGCGAGTGTAATTTGCACTCAAGGTAACCGATGGGAGGTTCAGACTTTTCTTAGCACTTTGTAAGTTCTGGTAGCGATCGACATTCGCCTGCCCTGCCGCTAACGAATTATTTTGCTTTTGCACCACTTGCCAAGCTTGAGAAAAAGATAACTCTTGAGCATATATAGGCAGTGCAACACTACAGGCTAATACCGTGACAATACGTTTAAATTTCAACTTCACACTCTTCCTTGTGGTGTTTACACCTCAAAATTAGAGCATATACTCTAATTTATCTCAGGTATTAAAACAACGAGCCATACAGATATCTGATAAGTGTAGTTGGTTATTACACAATTTTGCGTCAACAAAAAGCGAAAAGGTATATTTTTCATGCAATTATACAATTATAGATATCAATGCTGTGACCACTATACGCTCCTCATTCGCAATCCGATCTTAAAAGTTAAAGTAGAATCCGACCTCCGTATAACTAGAATCTTGCACAGGTCGTCCTGGACGCACTCGGTACTCACCCTTTGTGTATCTCACATATGGTGTAACGTAGGGAAGATTCAGTGTCACAGATACATCCATGCTATCCCTCAAGCTCTCATCATAGGGATGATCGCCTAATAACAGGTCAAAGTTATAGCTAGCTCCAAAGCTCAACCACTCTACAGGCGTATAGTCCACCGCTAATGTGTTGTTCCATTCTGTCTGCTGACTCAGTTCATAAGCGAGCGAACTATCGTCAACGAAGGCCGGCAGGTCTATATTGTGGCTAGGGTTACGGTACTGAAGCGAGGTATCTAGATAGGCAAACACGCTGTTACTTAGTGCTTTGCCCGCCAAGAATCCAACATCGTAGATATGCGTTTGATATTCAAGCTCACTTCCGTCTGATGCCTGCGCTGTTAATTCATCGCCAAAGCCATAGCGGACGTAGGTCTCGAGATACCATGTATCTATAATTGTTGAGTAAGAAGCGCCAACCTCAAGGTATCTGTCTGTATCAATATCAACAGAGGCAGAAAAGTGCTCTGTAAAATCATAACCAATACCGGCAACGCCCAAATACTCGCCATCATATTGAGACGCTTGCAGATTCACGCTGACATCCTCAAGTGCAGCCAATGCATTTGAGGAAAAAAGCATACAGATAACCATTGACCAAAAAGACTTCATTCAAACTCCATCAACAAGATACAAAAAAGGCTCTGCAGATAACCATCTTTAGAGCCTTCCTAAGCTAGAATTAGACCATCAACCGCTAATGCGATGTGCCTGTATTTTTTGCTTTACTCGTTGAGCCTTGCGCTTCAGTTGCTGTTTATCAATGGCGCTCATGTCTTGTAGACGCTCACCATCAACTTTGATCGGCTTGCCATTGATGATCACATAGTCATTGCCTGCATCACCCTCGACGTAATACGCATTGTGGCCATCAAGCTTCACAATCTCTGCAATCACTTTGGTTTCACGAATGTTGTCGGGATCCGTGATCGTAATGGTGCCGGTACCGTCTGGTTTCATCTCGACTTCAGCAACGGGAACGCCATTGTTGGATATCGTGTAGATCTTCGTCCCGTCACCCTCAGTTCTCGCTAGCTCACCTTTCCACTGCAACGTAGGGTTCTCTTTTGGCACATCGTTTTCAAAGCTGCCGTCATTTATTGCAATAGCGTCTTTTGCTGCTTGAACCGCTTCTTTTACTTCATCAATTTTTTCAGTATCGCGAATTGGGTTTTCCGCAGGTGGCACTGGTGCATCATTGCCGTACTCAGGATCATATCCATATGCTTCAACCACATCCTGTACCTTCTCTTTAGCCTGTTCAGCACGCGTTGGCTCTGAAGAAGAACATCCGGTAATCACGGCCACAGAGAATAAAGCAACTAGAGTTAAAGACTTTTTCATATTTATTTCCAAATAGCGTATCGACTTGATGACGCTATTTTGCACAATTCGTGAGTTCATAAAAATAAGGCAAAGTACAAACCTGAAATTTCTAATATAAATATCTAGATCGATATCATGCTATTTCTCTCTCTGACAAAGGAAGAATAGTTTTTACGCTCGAGACTCTGCTAAAGTGAGCTTAACTAAACGAATGGAATAAAAAATGAAGATAGGAATCATTGGCTTAGGTGATATTGCACAGAAGGCATACCTTCCTCATGTTACCCAACTACCCAACGTAGAGTGGATACTCTGTACTCGCTCACAGCCTGTGTTGGACGAACTGTGCCAACAATATCGAGTCAAGCAATCGTGCAATGATTATCAACAGTTGCTCGCACTTGGAGTTGATGCGGTAATGATCCATGCGGCAACTTCCGCGCACGCTGCAATAGCAAGGTTCTTTCTTGAGCGCGGAATACCCACGTTTGTCGATAAGCCTTTAGCAGACAACATAGCCGATGTTGAGATGCTTTATGAAACTGCGCAGAAGCACAATGTGCCTCTGTATGTGGGCTTTAACCGTCGACACATCCCTCTCTATAACCAATACATTCCTGAGCTTAACAGGCACGGTGTAGGGGAGCTTAGGTCACTGCATTGGGAAAAAAACCGATACGATCTTACTGGGGATATTCGCACCTTCATCTTTGATGATTTTATTCACCCGCTTGATAGCGTAAACCTCAATGCTCAGTCTACTCTCGATGACCTGCATATTACTCATCAGATGGAAGGCAATAAGCTCGCACGTATTGATGTGCAGTGGCAGGTTGGCGACACTTTGCTACGTGCCAGCATGAACCGACAATTTGGCATCACCCGAGAGAGAGTAAGTGCCTGCTATCAGAATAAAGCATACGAATTCGACTCTTTCGTTTCAGGAAAATGCTGGAAAGAAAATCAAGAAACGAATGTGAGCCTTAAAGACTGGACGCCGATGCTCGAAAGTAAAGGCTTCCATCATATGATGACCCACTGGTTAGAGGTGGTGAACTCAGGGCATCTAGACGCCACTATTGTTGAGCGAAATATCGCATCACACCGCCTTGCAGACGCGCTATGTGAACACATAACACAACAAGTATCACGCAAATAAAGGATTATAGCCGTGACCATAAAAAACAAACTTAAGCTGCTATTAGGGACTTTGTTCTTTTTCTCAATGGCCAATATCGGCTTCATTTACTTTCTTGAATCCCGCAGCGAAAACAAACTGCAATGGGTTATCCATACCAATGAAGTTATGCAAACCTCAGGGGATTTACTCAATGCTATTTCTGATGCAGAAACTGGACAAAGAGGCTATCTACTCACAGGGCAAAGCTATTATCTGGAGCCCTATTTTCGTTCTCGAGATGAGATCAAATCCATCTGGGGTGACTTAAAAAGCCTCACATCGGACAATCCACAGCAGCAAGAATTGCTTGACGAGTTGGTTGAGGATATCGACAGCAAGCTTGAAGAGTTGGCGTTCAGCATTAGCCTCTACAATGAGCAACCTGCTGAAGCGATAGAGATGGTGCGTACCAATGTAGGCAAAAAGTACATGGATAATATTCGCCGCAATCTGTCTTCATTTAATGCCGAAGAAAAGCGACTCCTAGAAGAGCGCAAAGGGGACTATCGAGAAGCTCGAGCTTACATCACTATGATGATAGTGATAGAGACCATTGTGATGCTGTTTTTGGCCTTTTTTACTGTAGTGACGGTTAACCGCACTCTGTTTAATCCACTGACCAAGCTGATGGATGCAACACAAAAAGTAGAGCAAGGAAAAAGGCAAGATGTGGTGGATTACCTTCCTCGAGATGAGATTGGGTATCTCATGGGGCGTTTCTACAAAATGAGCGAAAGTGTCCACCAGCGCCACTCCGACCTTCACACCAAGGCGCATACCGACGAATTAACGGGCGTCTATAACCGGATAACCTTGTACTCCGACATTGAAGAGGCGATTGCGTATAGCCAACTAGACGAGAAGGTTGTAGCGCTGTGCTTCATCGATATGGATGGATTTAAGGACATTAATGACCAGCTTGGGCATGAATATGGAGACATACTATTGCAAACTGTCGCGCAGCGACTCAAAGAAACCGTGCGCAGTTCAGATCGCGTTTATCGCTATGGCGGTGATGAGTTTGTAGTACTGCTGCCGATGGTTCGATACCAAGAAGATGTCTCACAAATTGTCAGTAACTTGGTTGATAGTATTCGTAAGCCTATTTCACATAAGGGACAACACATTGAAGTTCGCTTCAGTATTGGGGTTTCTGTCGCGCCTGCAGATACCTCAGATCCTTCGGTGCTAGTGGATAATGCAGATAAGGCTATGTACCGTTCCAAGCAAGCGAAACAAGGCAAAGTCGAGCTGTATAGCGCCTAACTCTCTTTCTATATCATCGTCAAAGGCCAGCTCAGCTGGCCTTTTTTATATGTAAACCAGTATCTAGCTTCACACACAAGGATACGTATTTAAATACACGTTAACTGCCTGTAACATCTCGTATATTTTTGACTCTCTGTATAGTTGCGACCATCATTATAGGAGTCACTTTTATCAAGGATACGGACGTTAATGAAAAAGTACGCGCTGATTGCCTTCATCGTTGCCTTCTCAGGCTGTGCTTCTTTTGTCGGGTTAAACTTTGAGGAGCTGTTTGGCCCCGAAAAAGTTCAAGACCGAATGGTTGAGCATGACTTCTCACAAGCCCAATACTTTATCGATGAAGTACAACCCATTCTCGACAAGCGCTGCGTGGTTTGTCACGCCTGCTACGATGCCCCATGTCAGTTAAAGCTCACGTCTCCTGAGGGAATAGATCGCGGCGCAACCACCGCATTGGTGTATCAGGGAGCTCGCCTAACCGCGACCAAGCCCACCCGCCTGTATGAAGATGCTCACTCTACAGAAGAGTGGCGCACACACGAGTTTTATCCCGTGCTCAATGAGCGCCTGCAACGCAGAGATGCCAATATTGAAGCCGGTGTTATGGCGCAGCTACTTATCCAAAAAGAAGAGTTTCCTTTACCTGATGACGTAATTTTGGACGACGATGATTTTGACTTTAGTCTAGATCGCACCTTTGTTTGCCCTACCTCTGATTCCATCCAAGCGTACAAAGAAGAACAGCCGCTCGGCGGTATGCCTTATGGCATGCCAGCACTTGCTAATGATGAGCAACAAACCCTGCTTGCATGGCTGCGCCAAGGGGCAAGTATGTCCAAACTTCCCCCTTTAACTGAAGAGCAACAAAACGCGGTGGATAAATGGGAGGCGTACTTCAATCAAGATGGCCTAAAGCGTCAACTCAGCAGTCGCTATATCTATGAACACCTATTCCTGTCTCATCTTTATTTCTCCGATCATGAAGAGAAGCTGTTCTTTAATCTTGTACGCTCATCAACGCCCCCTGGCGAGCCTGTAAAACGTATTTCCACTCGTAGGCCTTATGGCAACCCGCAAGTGGATCGTGTCTACTATCGATTGATCAGAGAGCGTGAAACGATTGTAGATAAGACCCACATGCCATTCGCTCTTAATGCTGAACGAATGGAAAAATGGTTGAAGTGGTTCGACAAAGAAGACTACACCATCACTAAGTTGCCAAGTTACCAGCTAAAAGTAGCCTCCAACCCCATATTAGCCTTCGCGGATATTCCCGTGGATTCTCGCTATCAGTTTCTGCTTGATGAGGCGCAAAATACCATTATGGCCTTTATCAAAGGGCCGGTATGTCGCGGGCAGCTTGCACTCAACGTTATCAACGACCATTTCTGGGTATTCTTCACCAACCCTGGACGAGTTGATAATAAAACCGCGACCACATTCCTTCGCTCTCAAGCAAAGAATATGAAGCTGCCTGGGCAGTTGGATAGCAACACAACGCCACTGTTCAATTGGATCGAATTCTCTAAGGCTCAGTCTGTCTATTTGACTGAAAAAACCAACTTCATGAACGACTACTTCAAGAATGGAGAGCACCTAGATATTGATATCATCTGGGATGGCGGAGCAGAAAAGAATCCTAATGCGGCACTGACCATATTCCGACATTTTGATAGTGCTACCGTCGCCAAAGGTCTGGTTGGCAATCAACCTAAAACAGCCTGGGTTATAGATTACTCATTGCTTGAACGTATTCATTACCTGTTAGTGGCTGGCTTTGATATCTACGGCAACTTTGGCCACCAGCTTATCACCCGTATGTATATGGATTTACTGCGAATTGAAGGGGAAACCAACTTTATTGCCTTGCTGCCTAAAGAGTCACGACACGACATTTTGTCTAGCTGGTATGAGGGCCAATCTATCGAATTTACCGACTACCTAACGCGCAATGCTAAGCCGTTCGATCAGGAGTCTGGGATTGAATACCGTACCAATGACCCTAAGACTGAATTACTGACCCTGCTTACAGATAAAGTGTCCCCAATACTCGATAAGCGCTACGAAGTCACAGATACGCCGTTAAAACGAGAGAGTGAGGTAATGCTGCAAGAAGTGAGTAGCTTTGTTGGTGGCGGAATAGAGTACTTCCCACAGCTAATCACTATCAACATAGAGGCAGACAATGGTGAGCAACATGTGTTTACCTTAATTCACAGCAACGCCCACACCAACATCTCTAGCCTGTTTAGTGAAGACGACAACCGTAACCCCGAAAAAGACACCTTTACGCTTGTAAACGGCGTCCTAGGCAGCTATCCAGCCGCGTTCTTGAGCCTGCAGGAGCGTGAAATCCCCGAGCTGATTAAAATCATTCGCGAGGTAGAAGACGATGATGATTACGAAGAACTGTTGGATCGCTTTGCCATAAGACGCACCGACATCAAGTTCTGGCCGTTTAGCGATAAGATTCACACTTGGTATGAGAAAGACCAACCTATTGAATACGGCCTGCTGGACTACAACCGCTTTCAGAATCGCTAGGGTATTCAACAACAACCGTCATCCTAGAATTTACGAAGTAAATATCTAGGATCTTAGTGAGCACATTGCTTGCTTATGGCACTCCCTAAGATTCTGGATATTTGCGATGCAAATTCCAGAATGACGTTATGGGGCAGGATTCGGCACAATGTCCTTAAAATCAACAACAGCCGTCATCCTAGAATTTACGCAGTAAATATATAGGATCTTAGTAAGCACATAGCTTGCTTATGGCACTCTCAAAGATTCTGGATATTTGCGCTGCAAATTCCAGAATGACGTTATTGTGTAGGATTCGGCACAATGCCCTTATAATCAACAACAGTCGTCATCCTAGAATTTACGCAGTAAATATCTAGGATCTTAGTGAGCACATAGCTACCACTTATAGTTTGATAATCAAGAGCTATAAAACCCACAAAAAAGGGCACTTTACAGTGTAACGTGCCCTTCTCGAAACTTGTATTCTATCAAGCTAGCTGTTCACAGCCTGCTTAGTGCTTTTCGAATCTGCTGGCTTGTCTTTTGAACCCAGTTCAACCACTTGTTCTTTCTCAGATGGTTTAGTGTCGCCGTTGAATTTGCCGCCGCGCTCTATGCTTAGGTCGTCAGTGTAGATAGTGCCTTGTACCTGACCATTTTCTAAGATTTCGATTGAGGTTGCATGGCATGAGCCTTCAATAATGCCATTCACAATCACCTTACCAGCAAAGATATCACCGATAACTCGGCCTGATTGGCTAACGATTAGAGATTGCTCAACACTGACTTGGCCAATGACCGTGCCATCAACGTGCATATCACTCTCTAGCTTGAATTGGCCTTCGACTTGGCAGCCTTTTGCGATGAGAGTTGTAGCTGATTGCTTGCTCGGTTTTCTATCCTTTTGACCAAAGAGTCCCATCTAATACCTCGTTCTTTTTCAAATAATGTTTCAAAGTTTGCTGCGCTCCATTCATGGAATGCCAATGGATCCAGTGCGCGGCCTACAAAGCGAATTTCATAGTGAAGGTGTGGGCCGGTTGAGAAACCCGTATTGCCTGAATAAGCAATAAGCTGTCCTTTCTCAACAAATTCTCCAGATTTCACCTTAAATTTCTGCAAGTGAGAATAAGATGTAGAGAACCCGTAAGAGTGCTGCAATCGCAGGAAATTACCCGAACCTGTTTTGCTTGGTCTAACAACCTCAACAACACCATCTGCAGTAGCATAGATCGGTGCCCCTGTGTTCACGGCATAATCTATACCACGATGTAGGGTTTTTCTGCCCGTTTTAGGGTGAATTCGATAGCCGTAATGTGAGGAAACTCGCACGTCGCCTACTGGGGAGCCGTTCGGTATATTATTCAGCATATAGAGGCGTACAGAAGAAGTTACCGCGGCTGCATCAAGACGGCTTTCTAATTCGCCATCTTTTTCAGCAACGCCAAGAACCACTTCCAGGTCCCCTAACCTATCGGAAACCTGTTGCAATCGCTCTTCGCGTGCACCTAGGTCCCCTTCAAGCTCTACCTTCAGGTTTTGCAGCTGTTCAACTTCTTCGCTTAACTCTAAAGAACGGTTTTGCAATTCAGTCTGCTTCAAAAGCGCGAAGTCGACCTCATTGTTCAGATAGTAAATAGCAGCGCCACCGGCAATAATTGCGGCAACAAAAAAGTAGCCAAAGCCCTTAAGGCATTGTTGTAATAATTTACCCATCTGGAAATGACGAGTTCCATCGACAGTGGAAACTGTGACTATTACATGCTCTTTCATTCGCACCTTACTAACTGTTTAATTTTTAACCGGACGCGTAGTTTACTCAAAATGACAGGATCAGCAAGTTTTACCTGTCATTTATGGCGGGTTAGGGTAATTTCAACGAATTTAGGAAATTAAAACTCTTTGTCAGCAAAGCCTGTCACTTCATCGATACGCAGTGCTTTACCCAGTTTAGTCAGTGGGTGAACAACAACAATGCCCTTAACACGGCGCTTCAGTTGGCCCATGTCAGCTTGTTCTTGCTTAGTGATTGGACGAGAAAACGGCTTATCCGATAGCTCTTTACGTTCTTTGTTTAGATCGTAGCTTTCTTTGTGCTTAAGCTGTGCAACCTGCTTTTCTAGCTTAGTGATCTCTTGCTCAAACTGAGTAATGATGCTTTGATCACGACGAGAGATAGCAGCCGCTAGTTTGTGTTTGCACTTATCAATGCGGTTGTTCAGGTTTTGAATTTCTTTCTTTGCAGACATTTGCCGCTCCTAGTAAAAAAACGTGCCGTCATAGGACGGCACGTTAAATGGAATACGTGAAGTATATAGTGTGTTTGCCACGGAGACGACAATTTGATTAAGAAAAGCTTAGGATTCCGCTTGTTTGCGTATCGCTTTGAGTAATACCGAGGTATCCATGCGACCTAAACCTTCAGCAGAAAGCGCTTTGTAAGCTTCAGTGCTTGCTTCTGTTAATGGAAGTTTAAGATCGTGTTGTTTCGCTTCTTCTAAACAAAAGCCAAGATCCTTGATCATCCAGTCGATGGCAAAGCCAAAGTCGAACTTATCTTGCGCCATAGTATTAGCACGGTTTTCCATCTGCCAAGAACCTGCCGCACCATTCTTTAGACAATCCACCAAGGTATGAACATCCAAGCCAGATTTCTCGGCCAACAACAAGCCTTCAGACAGACCTGTCAGAGCACCCGCTATACAGATTTGATTCACCATCTTCGCTCTTTGTCCCTGCCCTGCTTTACCCATCAGCACAGAAGATTTGGCGTAAGCATCAAACACTGGCTGCATCGCATCAAAGTCAGATGGGTCGCCGCCACACATTACAGTGAGCACGCCATTTTCAGCACCCGCTTGACCACCAGAAACAGGAGCATCAATAAATCTTAGGTTGGCTTTAGCGGTGGCTTCTAGCAGCTCTTCCGCAAGGTTGGCTGATGTTGTCGTATGGTCAACCAAAATAGCGCCCGCCTTCATGTTGGCGATAGCACCGGTCGCTGAGGTAGTGACGCTACGAACATCATCGTCATTGCCGACGCACACCAAGACTACATCGGCATCTTCAACACACTCTGCTACAGTCGCGACGGCTTGCCCTGCATACTCCTTGGCCCATTGCTCTGCCTTAGCAGTGGTGCGGTTATAAACACGAACCTCAAAGCCCGCCTTAACCAAATGACCCGCCATTGGGTAACCCATGACACCCAAACCTAGAAAACTGATTCGCATTACTCACTCCTTTTATACCTGCAACTGCACTCAGATTAACACGTAGCAGGGAAAATGAACGTTCCAAGGGTGAATACTTTGATTTAATAACTGCACTTTAAGTTAAAGGGTTTCGTAAGAGATGACATGCATGGAGGATTCAATATGAAGTGGATATTAATAGCGCTCGCTTTACTCATCTCCCCCCTCACAGTGGCAGGCTATGGCACAGGAGGCGTCCCTTCGGTGCCTTGCTACATTGATGGCAAATATAAAGGCACCATTGCCATCAATGAGTGCAAACGCCTCGGCGGAGAAATTCCGGGCGAAAAAAAGAGCAAGCCTTAGGCCTGCTCTCTTCACTTGTTTCTGGTTGAGAATGACTTTTTATAAAGCATTCTCAATCACACATGATTACAACTCAGCGTTGTGATAAACCTGCTGAACATCGTCACAGTCATCTAGAAGGTCTAGGAACTTCTGGAATTTTTCTGCGTCTTCGCCGGCTACTGGAGTGTGAGTTTGTGGAACGAAAGTAATCTCTTCCACATCCAAAGTTAGCTCAGGGAAAGCACCGATTAGTGCAGTCTTGGTCTTGAAAAACTCTGTATGCGGAGCAAAAACAGTGACAACACCGTCTTCAACTTCAACGTCAGTCACATCAACGTCGTCCATCATTAGTGTTTCAAGGATCACTTCGTCATCATCACCTTTAAACTGGAACACAGCCTGGTGATCAAACATGTGAGAAACAGAACCTTCTACACCAATTTTAGCGCCTGTTTTCACGAAGCATTGACGTACGTCTTGGAAGGTACGGTTGCCGTTGTCCGTAAGGCAATCAACGATAACGCTAGTGCCACCAGGACCAAAGCCCTCGTAACGTGCAGGTTGGTAGTCTTCGCCACCACCACCGGTCGCTTTATCGATAGCTTTATCGATAACGTGCGCAGGAACCTGGTCTCTCTTCGCTTTTGTGATTAGGTGCTTTAGAGACAAGTTCATGTCTGGATCTGAACCACCGTTCTTTGCACACATGTAAATTTCTTTACCGTACTTAGAATAAACTTTAATTTTTGCGCCAGCTGTTTTGGCCATTGAGGCCTTGCGCACTTCAAAACTTCTTCCCATCGGGATCTACTCTCTAATTCTATGTGTCTCAGAAAAAGTCACACTCATCGGCCTGCCAATGAGTGATAAAAACTACCCTAAATTCATCATCTGTCGATACTTCGAAACAGACTCGTCAAACCAAAGCACGTGTTGTTCGGTCTTAAGCTTGCTGCGTTGCTCTGAAATATCTAATTCAGTGCCCTGCGAGTGTTTGACCTTCCACACCAAATAAGATGCTTGTTTGTCCAACTCTACGCGGTATTTATCTTCAGCAGGAAGATCAGAAAGATTTATCGACATGTGAGGTTTTTTACTACGAATTCGTGACGCGTAATATAGCACAAATCTGAGATGAGAAAAAACGCGTTAATTTACACTGTAAATGGAAAGTTTGAAGTTAGGCGCCAGTGATACCAAAGACAACAACAGAAACTCCCCCACCAACAACAACGCATGCGGTCATAACAGGCGCCACTCGATACCAGAGCTTCTTGTCCCCTATCGCCACCACCATGCCCATTTTAACTAGGGTATTCACTGACGCGGCGATAATAACGCCAATAGACGCAACCATAACACTTAACGACTCTGTGCTCTGACGCCCTAGAGCAAGGGAAATAGCATCAACATCAGTAATACCTGATAGTGCCGACAGCATAAGCACGCCCGCATCCCCAAACCAATTGGAGAGCACATGCGAAAGCAGGATGATCACCGCTAATACCGCACCAAAAAACAGCGCCGAACGCAAAGCAAGTGGATTAGTCTGCTTATTATTCTGCTCCACATTATCCACCTCACAACTGCGCCATATCCACCAAGCAGGCACATACAGTACGATCATCATGAGTAAGATTATGGGCCAAATCAGAATTACCAAATCGGGGTTTATTACCGACAATACAACCAGTAAGCGTGGGAACATAGTGCCGCAGCAAAGCAAGATGCCACTGGCGAGTAACGGGCTAATATTGGCTTGCTCTCGAGAGAGCTGAGAAAACTGCAGGGTGAGAGCGGTAGAGGAGCTTAAACCTGCAAACACAGAAGTGAATAAGATCCCTCGCTTAGCGCCACCAATTTTTATCGCAAAATAACCAACAAAGGAAATGCTGGCGATGAGCACCACCATCCACCAAATCTCATAGGGGTTGAGGGCATTCCATGGGCCGTACGATTGGTTTGGTAGAAGAGGGAGCATCACGATGGAAATAAGGAGTAAGCGCAGCGCTGCATCCAGTTCGTACTCTTGAAGCTTTTGCAGGGCTTGGTGAAGTTCTTTTTTATTGTCCAGTACCACAGCGGTAAGCACCGCCGCCACCGCCGCTAAGACTGCTTCACCAGAAACAGCAAGGCAGCCAATGATAAAGGTGATTAGCAGGCTCACTACGCCAGTGATGCTGATATCTTCACTTCGCTTTTGCTTCATCACAAAGGCAATACAGGCCAATAAGACCAGCGCAATCAAACCAAAGCCGATAAGTAAGGGCGAGTAGAGACTGGCTAGCGTTGCTATCAAGCCGCCTAGCAAGCTCACCAGCGAGTAAGTACGAATACCGGCCACACGACTGCCTTCAACCCTATGTCGCATTACCCAGCCTCTCTGAGTGCCGATTATTACGCCCAATAACAGAGCGATAAACAGGTTCCAGATGAGGTGTTCATTCGTTACTAGCTCACTAATGTTCATAGTCCACCTTTGTACTACGCACTCTAGGGTCTGTTGACCTTAATGATTATTGTATGCCAACGGTGAGATTATTCTTTGACCTAGGAGAAAAGAAACGCATAAAAAAACGCACATACCCTTATAGTGAGTACATGCGTTCTTGTGTCGTATTTTAAGTTGAAAATAAAAACAATACGACAGAGTAATTTTTGTCATATGCCCATTGCTGAGCGTACTAGTCTCGTGTGGAATTAGTGTAGTAACCCCAACTCGCGAGCCTCTTCCAGTGTCAATCCGCTTTCCCTGATTTCGCGCATTTGTTCTATTCGGCGTCTTGCCTCTGCAGATTTTAGCTGTTTATTCGAAGTGGCTTCGGGGGTGGCGTTCAATTCATCCCACGAACCCGCGAGACCGTGCATCTCTTCTCGGCTGATAGAATTAATAGACATCACTTTGCTCCTGAAATAACAATAAAATATAAGGCGTTTTTGCCTTGTGATATACAGTAGAAGCGGCACTGGTCATGTATGCGCTAAGCTCCTCTGACCTCTGTATTGATAGCAATCTAGCAATCTTGTGTTAAGAAAATTTGAATCGATCTGTGATGGGGTTATCACCGCCTTTTTTGTTTTGTGGACAGCGTCTGTATTTGGTCACATTTTAGTCAATATTGATTTACACTTACAAATAATAATGCTCAAAAAAGGAACGATTCTTGTGACTCGGCTAGATCAATGGCAACAACAGTTTTCGCAGTGCCACAAAACGCGGAAGCATGATCAAGTGAAGGTTTTGGCTCAATTGATCAATGATCCTCCCCAAGAATTATGGGGGCCGGAATTGTCGATCGAGCAGAGTCAAGGGCTTGGCTGTTGGCTTGATGGTTGTGCTCGCATGTATCAACATCATTTAGAGCAGGCAGAGCTCGAGGCGGCCTACTCTTATCTGTGTTTAGCACAAGGTCGATTGGAACAGGTGATCAGCCGGGCTGAAGTGGATCAAAATATTCGTTTATGCTGCTGTCGTAGGCTTGAGCAGGTCATGGTATTGATCGTTGAGTTTTGCAAGAAGCAACATGGAAAGGCGTGGCGCGCTGAGTTAAGCAATCAAATTGAATCACACGTTAAGTTCTTAACGCTTTATCCGCTCAATGAAGCGCCGATCCCTGTGTTGAAGCCCTCACGAGGGGCGAATAAATCCGCATAGATCTTGGGTTTACAAGATCTATGCGGAAGCATGATCAAGTGCCTGATGCGATCTCTCTCAGCACTCGCATAACGGTTTCATCATAATGGCCTTCAAGGATCTGGCGGCACACTTTACGTCTAACCGCTAATCCCAAAATCAATCGCTCGATCGTTAGATGTGCGCCCGAAGAATCTTGATTATACAACTCGATAGTACGACTCAGCGCCTCATAGCTGACAACCTTGTCCCCTACCCTCAGCCAATCTAGCTTCTCTAACAGCTCCTGACACTCTTCTCTGATAGAAGTAGGTGAGTGTCCGGTCATTGCTGATAAAGCCGTTATACTGCGTTCTAGAGCTTCTGGAGAGGTATATTTGGTTAAGCTGATGGTGATCTCTTCAGCATTGATCTCAACCAGGTGCTTACGCAGCTTCACGCGACGACCCAGATTCCCTCTTGGTGACGACTTTTTACGTTGAATAGGTTCAAACTCGCCATCGATGATCTCCGCCAATTCCTCAAGCTTTTGCTTAGACACCATTTCATGTCTAAGTGGATTGGGCAGCGTTGGCGCCATGTTACGTTTACCCGCGTTGGTAGTACGAGCCCTCGCGTAGCGAACCACTTCTTCTGCGTTGCACTTAATATCTACTTGGTAATCTTTGACCTTACCTTTTGGCTCCAATGCGCTTAACGTCAGGTGATAACCCCATAAATTCACCACAAACAGTTCGTCGTTACCCTTGCCCTTAGAAAGTTTCTTCAGCTCTCTAAGCAGATCCATTGAGAAGCGCCGCCATTCGATATTGCGCGCAAGCTTTTGATTCAACTCACTAAGTAGCATCATATCAGAAGAGCGACGTGACATACGGCTCCTGAAGTAGGAATACAACTGGAACACCAAGGTATGCTGGCGAAGGATTTCTGGTGGGAACAAGAAGAAGTAATCTTTAGTCAGCAACTCCTCATAAAACGATGGCTCCCATACCAAGATATACAGGTTTGGTTTTATTTTTATCTCACCAGCTTCATTTTCGGTTGGAGCCTCTTCAGACGCGGTAATGGTTCGCGCTAGAAAACGGAAGCGATCACTCTTAAAGCCTTCGGGCATGTTCTCGCTTAACCACTGGCCTGTGAGTTCGTGCAGTTGGAAGTCCGTGTATTCGATGCGATCAATGCTATCGCGAATAGAATCGCGTGCCGGTCCGCTGTCCTTTTTTCCCCTCAAAGAGAGAATATCCGTGATATACAAAGGGGTTTTATTAGGCGCTACCTGAGCATTAATGTGGTAGTTATCTTGGTGATGATCATGGTATTGCACGGTTAGCGTAAACAAGGCAAATAACGTCATAAGATCATCAACTGTCATGATGTTTTTTGACGATCTCGTTTCGATAACAGCTCGTGTACCAGAGATCGAAACCATTGATTTCTGGTAATTTTTCCGTGTTCTTGGTGGCGCTAACGCTTGATCAATAATGCCAGCCCAGTTAGTCGGTGAAACAACAAACTGTTCAGCTTCGTCCAACATTGCTGGTGGATTATTCAATCCATGCTCGCTTAACAGCTGCTTGTTAACGTGTGTTTGAGCAAGCGCCTGGGTCTTTTTCTTCTTGGCCGTCGTCTTGGTGGATTCGGTTTGTAAGCTTCCGGTACCTAATGCAGTGATAAGCAATGATGGGTTGACGAAGTGGTGCAGCATAGTCTTGCCCGCTAGGCCAGTTTCAAACCTAACCGGTGTTTGTTTGAATAAACCAATGTTTACTGCGGCTCTAAGGCGTTGTTGGATTGCAGCCCTAGTGATTTGTCCATCTGTGGCATCAATTAACTCTGTTGTCGAAACAAGACCGTCTTTGCTAGTCATGCCACGTAGAGAAATCAGATTAAGTAATTCAACTATGCTTTTGGTAACACCCTTGAAGTGTTGATACTGTTCTATCCATTCAACGGCGTTGTTGTTAACTTCAAATAAATGTCCATCTTTATGACTTCGAGGTTGTTTTATCAGGATCTTGTCTTCGTTGGTCATTTAGTATCCGTCTACACTTTATCGTAACTTAATCATTGTTCCGTATAGCTTAAGAAAATTTCTTTTAAAAAGAAAGAAAAAAATCTTGTTGCTCCTAAGACTGATCTTTATGTTTAAAACTGATCTTATTGATATAGTGATCTAATGATCCGGGCGTAAAAATCACTGTAAGTGTATGTTTTAAAATATGTTTATTTTTCATTGGATCGGAACGATGATCATAGGCAAGACGTAAGCATGATCAAACAAAGTCTGTAAACATGATCAAAGAATGTTGGAAGTGTGATCAACGTAATTATTGATAGATGATCAAGAGAGCTTTGAAAGCATGATCACTGAATACAAACAACTTATCCACATCCGCATTGTTTATTAAGTGTTCGAATTACCTTGTTGGTACTCTCTAATAGTATGATCGTTTCTCTAGTGCCCTACCCTATCGTTTATTTTTTGTGATTTTAATTGTCTTTTCATTTCGGAAAAATGATCAAGTGGCGTGTTGATCTATCGTTTCGATGATTGCTGTGTTTTTCAATCATTCCATTTACGGAGTCACTGGCGAACGATTGCGACAAACCATTTTCTTTTTATTGTGAATAGATGCAGCAATAGCGCCTCAAATGTTGGAAGCATGATCAAGAGTTCTTCGGATAGATGAGTTTCTATGCCCAATGCAGTTGAATTCATGGTGATTTTGTCTGGATTCCGCTCCATTGCCCATTCTGCCTAATGTTGACCGTAATCTAGCGGAACATTTACATGCTTCCGAGGATTAAAAACACTTGATCATCGATCCGTAAAGGATCCTTCATATTCATGAAATAGCCCGTTAAAGTCGATCCCCTTTTTTACAGTACGAGTTCCTTGATCATTGATCCAAGATCTCCGGTTTTTGTGGATAAATAAAAATTTTGCTCAAGGAACGATGATCAAGATATATCCTTGATCATCGTTCCATAAATTCTAATGAGATTAATAATTAGCCGATACTGGTAGTAAACCACTAATGGTGATTTTCAGTCAGTTTAGTTTCAGGCTGATTTGGGGGAATATCGAACCGCTAGCTAACAAAGGAGCATTGATTTGCAAATGACCGTAATTCATACAGTACTTAACATCGTTCCGAAAACGCTCCGAAACATCCTGAGAACGTTTCTACGCAATCTATGTTATTGAGTGGGTTCACTCTAGATTTTGCTCTTTTCCCCTACCCCACGCTTATTTCACTAAAAATGAGTTCTTTACAATGTAAATACGTGACTCCTGTAACTTTTTAAATCTGTGATACTTTACCTGTAGTTATTCATTAGAAACTGTGCGTTAGTATGCCTAATTAACAGGCTATTTATGTGATTCAACTCATTAATAATTGTTCAGCACTTTATTGTAATTATATCTATTCGCTGTACAATTATCTAAGTCATACATTTATGGGAAGAATGATGAAAAGAGAATCAACGATAGATAATCTTTACCAGCTGGCTGAACAGACTAAACAAGTTCAAGCTGATCGTATTGAAATAGTGTTGGAAGAGCGAAATGACGAGCACTTCCCGCCTATGTCAAAAGCATTGATGGAAACTCGCTCTGGTTTGACTCGAAGAAAACTAGACGACGCTATTAGCAAGATGGAAGCCAAGGGCCACCAGTTTACTAAAAACAACGCCAATCACTACTCAATCTCACTTGATGAGGCTCATCTATTGATGGAGTCTGCCGGCGTTGAGAAGTTTCACGAACGTAAGCGCAATCAAAACAATAAACCTTGGGTAGTAAACGTTCAGAACCAGAAGGGGGGTACAGGTAAATCAATGACTGTAGTTCACCTTGCTGCCTGTTTAGCGTTGAATTTGGATAAACGCTACCGTATATGTCTTATTGACTTGGACCCCCAGGGCTCTTTGCGTTTGTTTTTGAACCCGCAAATCAGTATCAGCGAGCATGACAATATCTACTCTGCCGTTGATATTATGCTGGACAATGTGCCAGATGAAGACGAGGTAGACTTGGAGTTCTTGCGTAAGAACGTATTGCTTCCTACTCAGTATCCAAACTTGAAGACCATTTCAGCTTTCCCTGAAGATGCTATGTTTAACGCGGAAGCGTGGCAATCTCTTTCTCAGGACCAGTCTTTAGATATCGTTAAACTACTTAAAGAAAAGCTGATTGATAAGATCGCAGATGATTTTGACGTGATTATGATCGACACAGGCCCTCACGTAGACCCCTTGGTATGGAATGCAATGTACGCATCCAATGCGTTATTGATACCTTGTGCGGCTAAGCGTCTTGACTGGGCATCGACGGTTAACTTCTTCCAGCATCTACCTACCGTGTACGAGATGTTCCCTGAAGATTGGCATGGCTTGGAGTTTGTTCGCATGGTGCCAACCATGTTTGAAGATGACAACAAGAAGCAGGTTTCTGTTCTTACTGAGATGAATTATCTTCTGCAAGATCAGGTGATGATGGCAACGATTCCAAGAAGTCGTGCGTTTGAAACCTGTGCAGATACCTACAGCACCGTATTTGACCTCACTCCAGGTGACTTTGAGGGGGGCAAAAAGACGCTCGCGGTTGCTCAAGATGCCGTGCAAAAAAGTGCACTAGAGTTAGAGAGAGTGTTACACAGTAACTGGGCGTCATTGAGCAAGGAGGATTAAGAGTATGGCAATAAAAACTTCCGACTTGAACGCCAAGCTATTTGGCAAAGCAAATAAGCGCAGAGCAACAACGCCTGCTGAGGCTCAAACTGCGGCTAAAGATAATGCTCAAGTTATTGAGTTGGCAGTGGCAGGGCAGGACATGGTTTCTTTTGAATTGCAGCGTATCCCTGCAACGGAAATCGAGCAAAAGACCATTGTTTTTTCTGACAACTCCCGTGAGCAGTCGTTTTTAAATGAACACGCATTGTCTGATATTTTGGTCACCCTTAAAGAGCGCGGCCAACAATATCCAGCAGTAGGTAGAAAAAACAGTGAAGGCAAGATTGAAGTTCTCGATGGTAGCCGTCGTAGAATGTCTTGTATCTTGGCTGAGAAAGACTTTCTTATCTATGTGGCAGAAGACATTAACGGCGAGCACGCTAAGTTCTTGTCTGACGTCGCTAACGCACATAAGCCTCTCTCTTTGTACGAAAGAGGCCGTGAGATGCAAGCGAAGCTTGATTCTGGCGAGGTGACAGATCAGAAAGGACTTGCTGCTCTGTTCCAATGCAGTGAGGCACTTGTGAGTGGTGCACTTAAGGCAGCGTCTTTACCTCTGCCTTTGCTTCAAGCTTACCCTAATGTCACTGAACTCGGTCGACCAACCATCGTTAAGCTACACAAGCAGTTTAATGAGCTTGATGAAACCGCTCAGCAAGGCATTCTAGATAAGTGTCAGAAAGACGGCGCGTATGTTTGGCAACGCTTTGGCGACATGAGCGAAGCTAAAATCACTAAGCAAGTTTCGGTGCTACTTGAAGGCTGGATTTCTGAGGTTAATCAAACCGTCGAAAAACCCGCTAAGAAGCCAGTGGAACTTGTGAAAGGTAAGGCAAGTTACGTAAGAAAGGGTCAATCTTTGGCGCTGAACCTTAAGAAAGTCGACGACGCATTGGCACAAGAGATTATTCAGTTTATCGAAGATAAGCTTAAGTAAGTTTTTGCTAAGTAGATAGAGTAGGGCGGGTACCATTAGTTTGGTACCCGCTTTTTTTGTTAGTGAATAGCGGAAATTGGCTTAACCGTTTTTAGGTTAAACTCCTTCATGATTGAGTATATATGGTCGAACAAATCGGCCTGTGCACGCTCGTAGTCTTTGATATTGGTCTTGTTGACGTAACAGTACACCTCTACCGGTAATCCAAAGCGGTTACTTTCCAGTTGCCTCACCACAATCGTTAGATCTTTAATTACTGCAGGGTGGGTGGCTAGATAACTGGCGATGTACTCACGAAAGCAACCTAGATTGGTGAGTCGTCTAAAGTTTATGGGGTCCGCATTATCAGGAAGAGTATGGTTGTACTCTTGGATTTCTTGTTGTTTACGCACAATATAAGACTTAAGCAATCTGAACTTACCCATGTGTTCAAGCATATCGGCATCCACAAAGTTTATCGTCTCCGCATCAATGAATATGGCCCTTTTTATGCGTCTTGCCCCAGTTTCATCTACCCCGTACCAGTTGATAAATGGTTCTGAAACGAGAGTTTGAGAAGGGATCATGGCAATGGTGTTGTCCCAGTTTTTTACTTTAACCGTGGTTAACGTTACTTCTTGTACTGTGCCATCTACTTTATGGTTATCTAATTGAATCCATTCCCCCGCTGATATCATCTTATTGGCGGCCAACTGAATGCCGGCAATGAACCCTAGAATGGTGTCCTTCATAATAAAGGCCAACATACCGGCCATTACGCTGACGCCAGAGATAAGATAAATAGGGGTTCTGTCTAGGATATGTGACGTCGCAATGAGTGCTGCCAGTGCGACAAAACTGAGTTTAAAAAATTGCACAATGCCGTGTAGCGGCAAACGATGCGCGAAATGTTTGTTGGCAACTATAATGAGCAAGAGATCAAACACCGCAAACAGAGTTCGTAGCACCAATATCGCAGCGCCAATCTCCAGTACACCATCGATGAGTTGTCCCGGAATAGTAGTTTTGGGGACGATAAGCTCATTTGTGGACATGAACAAATAATAGGGAAATAGAACCGATACCTTTTCAGGCAGATGCTTACGCTTGATAGTGAGCTTTGTTTTAGCGTTGTAGTGTTGGCTACTTGTATGAATGAATCTTCGCATGAAGTGGCGCACCACCAGGTAGGTGAACGCTGCAACTAACAAGGTAACGACCAATAACGCTATGTCTGCAATGAAACTGCTTCTATCAAATGTGATAGAAAATAGTGACAGCAGATCAATTAAAAAGTGTCCCAGATGCTCGACAATGGGCTCTGTCACAACTTGCTCATTTTCCATAAATTAAAACCTCCGTGTTCTTACTCTATCGTATATCAAGCTAGCTCGAAGTATTGTGTTAGGTTGCCAATTCTTAGCCCTAGATAGGTCTTTTTAATGGCTAAAGGTATTTTGATGAAGAGAGGCGTAGTAATAGTCACTCTGATCTTGATTCTGCTATTCTAAGCACAATGATTATTCAGTCACTTAGGCGATTACCTTGTCACACCATCCTCATCTTCAAACCTTGGTCTCATTAAAACTCAATGCCTCTAAATCTATGCATCGCAGTGGCGTCGTACTTGATGGAAGTAGAGAGTGGCAATTGGAGCTATTGGAAGCGTTTGGAGCGGCTGTAGAGCATCACAGGGCGTTAATTATTGGTAACCATGGCTTGAGCTATGGTGAAAGCCTTACGTTTAAGCAGGCGCGTCAGAAGCTAGGACAAGAGTCAGACCTGATAGTGGCTGACTTAAGTTCACCTTTTGATGCCAATGGCTTTACCGCTGTAAGTGGCACATTAAAGGGGGGTGGGATGTTGATTGTGTTGCCTTCGAGCAAAAATGAGGGTGATAACTACTCATCGTTGTGGCTTGAACGAGCACTTAAGTCTTTTCATCGTATCAAACAGAATGGAGACACTTTCCCTGAAATCAAGAAAGTAGAGCCCCTTGCAAGCTTTGACCGATACGAGCAACAGCAACAGGCCATTCAGGCTATCTCGCGTGTGCTTAGCGGACACAGGAAACGACCTTTGGTTATAACTGCTGATAGAGGAAGAGGGAAATCGGCGGCTTTAGGAATGGCGGCAGGACGAATCATTAAAGATGAGACTAAGAAGATTTTGGTGACCGCTCCGAATACTCAAGCGGTTAAAACATTATTTGAACACGCGAAGTCTGCATCTGGTTGTAGTAATCAAAAGCCTAATATCGCTTCTTCCATTAAAGGTGGGAGCGTTGAGTTTATTGCACCTGATGAATTGCTACGTGAGCAGCAGGTTTGTGATTTGCTGTTAGTTGACGAGGCTGCTGCGATACCGCTGCCAATCCTTAAGTCTATCGTCGAGCGTTATCATAGAGTGTGTTTTGCCACAACTGTGCATGGCTATGAAGGATGCGGGCGAGGCTTTGGCATTAAGTTTGAAGCGTGGTTAAGCGAGCATCGACCAGGTTGGAACTCAGTTAAGCTTACTCAACCTATACGTTGGAACCCAGACGATCCAATGGAAGCATGGTTATTTGATACCTTCTTACTCGATGCGGAGATTGAATCTGCGCCACTAGATACTGACCTCACCATTCATCTGCAAAAAATTGAGGCAGACAGTTACGCTCGTTCTCCAGAGATATTGAGGAAAGGATTTGGCTTGTTGGTCAACGCTCATTATCAAACGACGCCAAACGATCTGTTTCAGCTTTTGGATGACCCGAATATTGTGTTTTACCAAGCACTGCAGGGTGACCACGTCGTCGGGGTTATTGTTGGGTACCTAGAAGGCGGCTTAGAGGAATCGACACTTGCTGATGTACAGCTAGGTCGACGACGTCCTGCAGGGCATATGGTGCCGGTCTCTTTGGTTTCTCAACTTGCCGATAACGCACCTGCACGGGTTAAAAGCCTTCGAATTATGCGAATAGCGGTCCACCCAGGTCTTCAAGGACAAGGCATTGGTGGCTGGATGTTGTCTCAGTTATCTGAAAAGCAAACAGACGTGGAATATTTATCAACGAGCTTTGGCGTGACTGGGGAGCTGGCAAACTTTTGGGTAACCAATCATTTTCAGTCTGTACGCTTAGGTAGCAAACAAGACCAAGCCAGTGGTTGTTTCTCTGTCACTATGGTTAAGCCCTTGAACCATTCTCTTTCATGGTTGGACGGTGCTAGACATCAACTAAGAGAAGGCTTGCTTGATACTGCATCCGATATTCACCGCAATCTATCTAGTGACGTTCTCATGCAGCTACTCAGTGAAGGAGGCGTGAATCTTCCTCATCAACAAGATTGCCATTTACGAGTGCTGGAGAATTACGTTCAGGGCGGAGCAAGCTTTGAAGCTACCCGCTCAAAAGTGAGAGAACTATTGCTCTTGAACTTGCATAGAATAGAGTTTGAGAAAGTCACTCTTATCTCTGACTTAGTCATAAAGAAGCTGAGTTGGTCTGACGTTTGTAAGAATCATGGCTTCACAGGACGAAAGCAAGCGGAAGCGAATTACCGCCAAGCCATCCAAGAACACCTACTTAGCACTCGATAAGCTGGTGATTTACAGTGTAAATTCAATAATTTCTGTCTCATAGGTCAATTTACACTGTAAATTTCACCTCTCACCAAACTGTCTCTCTTAAAAACATGAATATAGCCAATAGCACTGTTCATGTTTTTCGGTCGCCAAGTTCGTTAGTCTGTTGCTATCCGCATTTTATATTATTGAGGCTAGTCGACTTATGCTGTCAACAACTCAGGAAATCTTCAACAAGCTTACAAAACTGGTATTTGTCTTGTTGGGAGTCGTTGTTTTATTTGTTGTGCTTTGCTTAGGGCTACTTCATAAGAACCAGCACATATCATCTGAAGAGTTTCTGGCAATTGCTGGCTTTGGTGTATTAATCGAAGGCGTGCTATTCGCAATCTATCAGGGTGTAAAGTTCAAATGAAAAGAGCAGTAACTTTTCAAAGTTACTGCCCTCGATTTACACTGTAAATCATCTACTTATTGACTGATTTAAGGTTTCCCTTTTGTAATTCAGCCAGTACCTTTTCTTTCGGGCCATCTGCGACAACAGAGCCAGCACTCATCACTATCAATCTATCAACCACTTCTAGCATCGATGTTTTGTGAGTGATTAGAACCAAAGTTTCTTCGTTGGATAAATTCTTTAGTTCGTTTTTAAACAGTGCTTCGGCGCGGTTGTCCATGGCACTGGTGGGTTCATCAAGAAGAAGGATAGGGGGCCTTCCTAGTAATGCGCGTGCTACCGCTACCGCCTGACGTTGACCGCCTGATAGTAATAGGCCACCTTCACCCACTTGTCTTTCCAGTCCAGCAGGGTCTTTCATCGTAAATTCTGTCACACCTGCGCGTTTGGCTGCGATCATGACTTCGTTGTCTTCAGCAAGTTGCTTACCAAGGGTGATGTTATCGCGTATGGAACCGTAAAAGAGGGTTATGTCTTGCGGGACGCAGCCTATATTGCTTCTCACATCGGTATGGTGCAATTGTTGTATGTCGGTGTCATCAATGCGGACGTGCCCTTCTGTTGGCTTGTACAGCCCCATAATCAAACGCTCTAAGGTGGTTTTACCAGAGCCTATGCGACCGATGATGGCAACTTTCTCTCCTGGTCGAATAGTCAAGCTCACATCTCGAATCGAAGAGACAGGAGCATCTGGGTAGTTGAACGTGACTTTATCCAGTTCAATCTTGCCTTGGAGTACAGGACGGTGAATGTAGCGCTTATCCTCTTCTTGCTCATCCGGCATGCTCATCACTTGCTCGATGATGGTCATTGAAGACTTAGCTTGGTTGTAACGAGTCGATAGCAAGGCCACTTGCACCAAAGGACCTATGGCGCGCCCGCTCAACATAGTGGCAGCAATCAAGCCACCCATAGTCAACTCTCCCTCTGAAATCAGGTATACACCCATAATTAACATGCCGACGTTTGACGATTGCTGAAGGAAGCCTGCTGAGTTTTGTACGCTATCGGTAATGCGGCGACTCTTTATATTCCAGTTAGCCATATGAGCTACCGCTTCTTCCCAGCGATACTGGAACTGGCTCTGAGCTCCAAACATCTTCAATGATTCTAAACCGGAAAGAGCTTCTATTAGATTTGCGTATTTTTGTGAGGCTAGACGTGAGCCCTCTTCGATACTGTTTCTAAGTGGTCGTTGAATCAGTAGAGAATGGAGAATCAGCAAGGTAACGCAGACGATAGGTACCAACACGACGTTACCTGCAATCAGCCAAATCACTAAAAGGAATAGCAAAGCGAAGGGTAAATCGATGAGAGCGGCAATGGTGGCAGAGGTAAAGAATTCTCTAATGGATTCAAACTCCTGTAGATGCCTTGCAAACGCACCAACCGATGGAGGGCGAGCCTCCATTCTGATTCCCATGACTTTACTAAACAGTTTGGATGAGATGATGATGTCTGATTTTTTCCCAGCAACATCGATAAAGTAGCTGCGAAGAGATTTAAGCAATAAATCAAAAATAAAAATAACGACAATACCGCTCGCAAGTACCCATAACGACTCAAAGGCGAGGTTGGGCACTACCTTGTCGTACACGATTCGAGTAAAGAGTGGGGTGGCAATGGCGAATATATTGATCAAGATGGAGGCGATGAGGACGTCTCGATAGATAGATCGGGATTCTTTTAAGGTTCCCCAAAACCAATGTCCCTTGCGTGTTTTCAATATTTCGGGTGAGCGTTGATCAAAGCGAAATTGTTTTTTGATGAGAAAGTAACGTCCGCTGTAATCTTCTTCTAGGTCTTTTAACGTTACAGTTGTGGCTACAAAACCAGTATCCCGACCTACAATCTCTGCTTGTCCTTTTTCGTGATCCACACTGAGTAATACGCAGGCTTCGTTTTCACCGGTAAGAAGAACGGCGGGAAGAACCAGATCGGAGACCTTTTTCAAAGGCGCAGATTGTTCTTTAGCGACTAGGCCTGCTCTTTCGGCCGCTCTAGGAAACAGAATTGGTGTCAGCATGCCCTCGGGAAGAGGCAAGCCGTTGATCAGTGCTTCCGGCGAATTTGAAAGGCCGTAGTAGCGACTGACGTAAATCAGAGAGTGAAGTAATGAGTCTTTCATTCATTGTCATCCTTGGTGTCAATAGCGAAGCCTTGCAGTCCATTGACGTTATGCATGGCTAACTTATTAATTTGTCTTTGGTTTTCTACTCTTGTGGCTATGACAAATGCGCCAATATCATGCGCGAGCTTGGCAACTGAAGATAAGGTTTCTGTGGTCTTTTCATCGTTTAGATTCAGAGTAAATAAGTAGTCTAGTTTGACGTAGTCAGGTGAAAACTCTTGTAAGTAATCGAGAGATTTTAGGTGGTGCGCATAGTTGTCTACGCCAAATTTAGCGCCGTTGCGACGAATGGTAGACACCAATAGTCGAGTCATCTCTTTGTGATAAATGAACACGGCTTCATGCAGTTCGAAGTGGAGATAAGCAGCAAGCTGAGGGTGTTTCTGCAGTCTATCCTCTAGCCATGTAATGAATTCTGGTGACGTTACCGTGGCAGGTGCTAGGTTGATTGCAACAGGAACCGGTGAACTGTCATTGCTTAGCTCCTTGATCATGCTTTCGATAATGTATTGATCGTAGAGATGTGCTTTGTTCATTTTTTCCATAGGCGCAAGGAACATAATCGCAGGAGTGTAGTTTCCTTCATGTTCAATACCCGAGAAAATTTCTCTATGATACGCATCACTGGCTATGCCTTTGACCAGTTGTGATTTGGTCATTACTGCATTGCGAGACATTGCACCTTCTACTAACTCTATCCATTGTGTGGCTGAGAGCGCTAAGCCTTTGTTTTCATGGTGAATATGTTGATTGCTCGGTTCCAACTTAGCTTTAGTTAAAGAGATATCTACCGAGCTTAGAATGGATTTAGAATCTGCGAAGCCGTCAGTAATGACAGCGCCAATCTCAAACTTTGTTTCCTTTGCGGACTTGGATAGGCTGGAGAGTTGCGCTAGAAGCTCGCTCAATTGCTGTTCATCTTCATAAGGGGCAATGACACCGATTTCATCATCTAATAGGCGAGCACAGACAATGGAACTGTCGTTGGTCAATGTCTTAAGTGCAGGGCCAACTCGCTGCATGAGTTCGGTTACAGCTTCAAAGTCATGCCTCGTCTTGGCTTGAGTTGCTTCTTCATAACGGATAACCGCTACTACCAGCGTTTGTCCCTCAGACTTTTTCGACTCAAGTTGACTGGTAAAGTAATTGCGATTACCCAGTGTGGAGGGTTTATCGATAAAGGCTTGTATGCGCAGAATATCGGCTTGTCTGGTTTGTTCTTCAACAAAGGCTTTTATACGAATGACCATTGACTCAAAGGCATTAAATACAGGCACCAGATCTTGTGTATCAGGCTTACTCAATGAAATGTTGAAATCCCTATTAGCGATTTGAGTTGCCGCGCCTGAAAGTTGATTCAAGGGCTCAAGAGATCGTTTGACGAAGAAACTAGTGAGCAGTAGAGCAAAAAGAAAGGCTGCGATACCCACACCCAGAGTAAACTCCATATTCCTCCAAAGCGCCGCATAAGCGACGCCTGGGTGGCTTATTATTTCAATCTCTGCCAGTTGTAACCATCCACTGGTAACGACACGTTTTTCATGAATGGTTTGAAAAATATCTAGTTCAACCAGCCAGTTAGGTGCATTCTCACCTCTAATGGGATAGCTTCTTACTATCTCATCACCCGTTTGTAGCATCACCACTCTGACTGAAGAAAAAGAACTCCCGTCAAATAGGGCATTAACTGCGGTTTCTACAGCGACCGGATCATTGTCTTCTAGGTAGGGAGAGAGGGCGAGACCTACAGTATTGATCGCATTCTTAACCTCTGAAAATTGCTTCTGTGCAATGAATTGACGAGATTGGTGATAATCGACGTAGAACAAACCTACAAACAATAAACTGAAGGTAAGTGAGATACTGATAAGCAGTTTTGTATATAAAGTCATAATATTATTCGTCCAAATTGACCAAAGGCTGGTTTAACACGAGCTTTTTTTGTCGTTCTCGAACTTGATTCCACAAGCTTAATCGAGAGGACTTTCCAGCCACTTTTCCTTGGATACTTTCTTTTGCGAGCCATAAGTGGTCGCCGTTAAAACTGTAAATAGGCACAATGTCAGGGCGTTGTGATGCAGGTAAAATACGAAAATCCAAATTATCTAGAACGAGAGGAACTGAGTTTGGAGTCGGGTAGTAGGCAACTACCATATGAAACTGATTTAGTTCAACAGCTTTGCCATAGATAAGCCTGAGTTTGTTTTCATCAATACCAAGCTCTAAGAGGCTGAAGTATTTAGCTATGGTGAAGTCTTCGCAGTCTCCTGCACCCACACCAACCAACTCCATCGGTGTCGCCCAATAGTCCTTTTTTCCCCATAAATAAATATCATCAACAAACATGAACTGATTGAAGAAGTCGTTGATGAGCTTTAACTGTTCCAGTTCTGGCTTACCCGCCGCATCGGATACGGCATTGCGCCATGCGACGACGCGTTTTCCAGCTCGTTCTCCATAGGCCGCCTCTACCTTGGACTTCCAGAGCAGTTCTTCTTTGTCGAGCGCAGGAACGCTAAATGTAAGCGTCCCTGCAAGTAGTGAAATGATTAAGGGTCTAATCATTTCTTCTATTCACGCAAGGCGCGCCCTTTGGCGCTTAACACTGGCTTGAGCAAATAGTCCAGCACGGTTCGCTTACCTGTAATGATGTCCACAGAAGCGGTCATGCCTGGGATAATGGGCAACTCTCCATCACTACCAAACCCCGTTTGATCGGTATGAACTCGAACTAGATAAAAACTGTTTCCTTCTTCATCTTGAATGGTATCGGCACTGATGTGCTCTAAGCGACCTACAAGGCCACCGTACTTGGTAAAGTCGTAGGCACTGAATTTGACGATAGCCAACAAGCCGGGGCGCAGGAAAGCGATGTCTTGAGGGGCGATCTCTGCCTCAACCACCAGCATATCTTCAGTAGGGACAATCTCTACAAGGTCCATACCCGGCTGTATAACACCGCCTACGGTATTGGTGTGAAGCTTCTTGATGGTTCCGGTTACTGGCGAGGTAACGATTGTGCGGCTTACTCTATCTTCTAAGCCCACAGTGCTTTGAGTGATTGCTGAAAGCTCATCTTGGCTGAGGTTGAGCTTTTCTTGTTGTTCAGAGCGAAAACCTAAAGCTACATCCACTCGACTGAGCAATGCCTCTCTGATTTCGGCGTTAAGTACAGGCACACGTCCTCGAGCAGAATCTAATTCACGCTTGGTGTCGTTGACTTGTCGCTTCAGTTTGATGAATTCGATCTGCGGTACTATGCCTTCTTCGGCGAGCGGCGCCATAAGCTCATACTCTTTCTGAGCAAAGTCATAACCTTGTTTAAGGTTAGATACTCGGCTTCTTACCTCATTAAGGTCTTGAATTTTTTGATCAACTTGTTGATCTAGCACCCTTAACTGGTTTCTAAGATTATTGAGGTCTTGTCGATATTCTGAACGTTGCCTAGCGGCCAATCTGGGTTGGGTTTCTTCAAAGTTGGCAGGGTAAACAAGCTTGTCTGTGCTTATAGTGACGCTGTTGCGCCAATTACGCAGAGTTACGTCTTCTTTTACCTCAATGCTGGCTACCGAGGCAGATAGTTGCAGAACCTTAGCGGTTAGGTTGTAGATCTGCTGTTCACGTTCACGAAAATCAGAACGAAAGCGAGTATCGTCGATGAGCAGAAGTTGTTGACCCTTAGTGACCTGCTGACCTTCTCTTACTAGAAGTTCTTTAACAAGACCACCCTCTAGGTTTTGTACCACCTGTAGTTGACTGGAAGGGATAACCTTGCCACTGCCTACGGTGACCTTGTCTAACTCAGCCCAACTTGCCCAACCGATAGCGCAACTGAAGAATAGAAGAACAAACCAGAGCAGTAATCTGGCATTTGATGGGGTGTTTAAAAGCAGAGCTGCGGTTTTATCATCCACATACTCTAACTCGGTACGACCGAGATTTTTTAGTTTCTCTTGACTCATAGGCCATCCATTTGCGCATTGAGTGAACGAGGGAAATTGTATCTATAACTAGTCTGATATTATCGCGCTGAGATATAGCGAATGTTTTCTCTATAGTATTCTTATTTGTTGTGAATGTTAAGTATACGTTCAATTGATTCACTCGGTGTTCACAACATTATAATGTGCAGTAGGTTATTGAATTTTCGAAGTAATCTTTTCGAGTGAATCGGTTGTTAATTGCACCAATGCATGTACAAAGTGACTCAAACTAGGGGAGATACGCGTATCATGCATGTTTCAACTAAAAACGCCCTTGAGTTCTTTGGCATTGGCGCGCAAAATTTAACAAAATCGATTTGAGGATGTGAAATGAAGTTAACGGATATTCGTCGAGACTATACCTTAGGTGGTCTTCGCAGAAAGGATTTGAAAGCAAACCCTGTTGATCAGTTTAATTTATGGTTAGAGCAAGCGGTTGAAGCAAAGCTGACGGATCCTACCGCAATGACAGTGGCGACGGTTGATGAGCGCGGCCAGCCTTATCAGAGAATTGTTTTGCTCAAGAGTTTGGATGATCGTGGCTTTGTGTTTTACACCAATCTTGGAAGCCGCAAAGCGATTCAGCTGAAAGAGAACAATCGAATTAGCCTACATTTCCCTTGGCACCCACTAGAGCGCCAGGTTCATGTTACGGGTGTAGCGGAAAAACTTACTGCAGCCGAAAACTTCAAATACTTCACTTCTCGTCCAAAAGAGAGCCAGCTTGCCGCTATTGCGAGTAAACAGAGTTCGCGTATTTCTGCTAGAGGCATTCTTGAGGGTAAATTCCTTGAGCTAAAAAAGAAGTTTGCTGATGGAGAAATTCCGATGCCGTCTTTTTGGGGCGGATATCGAGTAAAGGTCGAGTCGATTGAGTTTTGGCAGGGCGGTGCGAATCGACTGCATGATAGATTTATCTATACCGCCGACAAAGAGCATGATTGGGAAATAGAGCGTTTAGCGCCTTAATTTACAGTGTAAAGATTACACTAGGTGCTAGGTGCTAGGTGCTAGGTCCTAGGTCCCAGAACCCAGAATGATATGACCCTAAGGAAACACAATGTCGGGAATTAAAGAGTTAGATCAGCTTCTTAAGTCAATGAAGCCACATTTACAGGAAGAGGAATTTGTCTTTTGTACTGTGGAAGGAAAGCTAAGTGATTATATTGAGCTTAACCCTGTTGGCACCTTTATAGAGCCGGAAGGGTTAACCTTAGTGTTAGAGAGGCGTATTGCGGAGCAGAAGCAATTACCGTTTGATGGTGCCTTTCGAATGATTACATTGACCGTGCATTCAAGCCTTGAGGCGGTAGGCTTAACTGCCGCAGTATCAACGAAACTGGCTGAAAAGGGCATCAGTGCGAATGTGATCGCAGCCTATTACCATGACCATATCTTTGTTCAGGCTGCAAAGGCTGAGCTAGCACTTCAAGCTCTGAATGAGTTTAGTGAGTAAGATTCTTCTATAAACATTAGATACAAAAATCCCGACTTTACGAGGTCAATTCACCTTCGCGTCGGGATTTTTGTATTGCGTTAACCTGTATTAGAAGCGGTAGTCGATTCCTGCGTAGTAGCTGCGTTCAGGGCCAACCCAGTAAAATTGGTTGAAAGAGTCGTAACTGGTTTCGTATTCTTCATCAAATAAGTTATCGACTTTAAACTTCACGTCCAAATTGTCTGTTACTTGATAAGAACCCGCAAAATCTACGGTGATGTAAGAGTCTAGCTCTACAGTGCCTTTAGCATCAGGGCGTTCACCTGTGTAATTTGTGGCTAGAGATAGACCGAGTGCTTCGTAGTTATATCCAGCAATCCACTTGTAGTTTTGTTTTGCTCTGCGGTCTAGTTGACGGTCGTTGGTGCGATCTTGTGGATCTTTCCAATCACCCACTAGAACGTGGTGTACAGGGCCTGTATCAAAATCAATGCTTAACTCGATACCTTGAATTCGTGCTTCTTCTACATTGGACGGAACGAATGTCAGTGGGTCAGCAACGATAAGATTTTCAATGTCGTTTTGGTAAGCCACTAACTGCCAAGTGAATAAATCGTAATAACCGTTCAATCCAACTTCAAACGATTCAGATTTCTCAGGCTCTAAATCTGGATTACCTGAACCGCCAAAGGCATCAGAGTAAAATAGGTCAAAGAATGTTGGTGCACGGAAGGCAGTACCATAATTACTGGTTAGCTGTATTGAGTCAGTAATAAACCAACCTGCTCCAATACCCCATGTAGTGTTGCCACCATAGGCACTGTTTTCATCATGACGAACACTTGCTTCTACGAGCACTGGGGATAAATCTATGGCCGTAGTAACAAACACACCTGTGTTATTGCGCGTGTTTTCTGTGAAATCTTGAACGGGTGTACCGTAGATCTCACCAGAGTTATTCGCTTCATCATAGGAGTAATCTACGCCACCGTTTAACGTCACGGCATCAATACCCGTATAGGTGTTTACCCAAAGTACCGAGGTACGTTTTGAGTCAATAAAGCTTCTAGGTGCATTGGTGACATCATCTCCATCACTTTGCTCTTCAGCAGAAAAGTTGACTTGTAGTGATGAGTTAAAGTCTTCAACCTGGTAGTTCACGTTGCCAGAAACAATGTAGCTTTCTGTTTCTTGACGTTTTGCTGTACCTGCAGGACCAAAGTCTCCGACATACTGGTTTTCATAGCGTTGCCAAACACCGTTAAAACCGGCGCTCCAGTCGTTATTGATCTGTTTAGTCACGCCACCCGTTGCAAACTGAGACTTGTAACCAAAGTCCTGATCAATGTCTTGGTCGGTAATGTTGTAGCCTTTGCTGCCTTCATTACTTACTACGATATGACCTTGAGCGGAATCGGAGAGATCGCCTGCGGAACGCCAACCTTCTTGATGGTAATTGTTTGAGCCACCATTTAACGTCAGTTCATGCACTGATTCATTACTTGGCTTAGTGATTATCGCAATGACACCACCGATAGCATCTGCGCCATAAACAGCCGCACGTGGACCACGCACAACTTCAATGCGTTCAATAGCAAAGGCAGGGATTAAACCTAGAGTGTTGTATGTGCCACCCGCAGCAGTATTTAGACGCACGCCGTCTAGCAATATGAGGGTTTGGTTGCTGTTAGAGCCACGAAGGAAAACACTGTTATTACTTGCTTTAGTGCCTTGTCCGCGAACTTCAACGCCAGGTAGTGTCTTTAACACATCATAGGCGCTATCCGCTTGCAGTTGCTCTATTTGTTCACGTTCAACAACGCTAACAGAGGCTAATGCAGAGGTTTGAGTTTGTTCAAAGCGGTTTGCTGTGACGACGATGGTTTCATCAACTTTTGTTGAATCAGTATCTTGGGCAAAAAGTGCAGGGGCATACAGCGAAACAATAGCTGTTGCCAGAATGGATTTTTTCATTTTGAGTCCTAATACGCGTAGTGATAAAAACGCTTATGTTTGCGTTTTTTCTTACTGGCAGGTATTCGGACTAATGAGCACTGTAGAGGAACCTCTACAACCTAGCGTCTCACTTCCCGCAATAGACTATTGCAGTGTGCTGGGTTACCCCTTAAGACGTTCGTTCTCAAATACCGCTGCGCGTCAGTTTTGGATTCACACCAAATTCCCTTTTAAGCCTGAAATCTCCGATTTCATGACACCAGCGGAGGGAGAGTTTATAGAGTGTTAAAGGGAGTGTCTAGTTCCCTGAAACACTTGTTAAATGTGACGAAATGTAATGTTAAGTGGCTGTAATCACATTTCTCTTGATCATTGTTCCGTATTCTTTGCTATGGCTAGTGGTGCTCTGTAGGATTGTCGCCAAATTCATGGTGGTTTTATAGAGCTGAGGAAAAGCAATGTTTACAGCATCTAGTGTTTTAAATCCCGATTTCATTAACCAACCCAAAGAGACGCTTTGGTCTCTCATTTCACCTATGTATATGGTGGATGAATCGGCTTGGTTGAATGAGTTATTAAAGCTAGCGACACCTCTTGATGAGGAAAAACAGCGTACAAAACGTCAAACTACGGCTCTAATTGAAGCGATCCGCGCCGATAAACGCTCAATTCAGATGATTGACGCCCTTTTGTTGGAATATAGCCTAGATACGCAAGAAGGCATTTTGTTGATGTGCCTTGCCGAAGCATTGATGCGTATTCCTGACTCTGAAACCGCCGATGCCCTAATTAAAGACAAGCTTACCGTAGCCGATTGGAAGTCTCACCTGAGTCAGTCTGATTCTGTATTTGTTAATGCTTCTACTTGGGGTTTAATGCTGACTGGTAAGGTGGTTGGCGTTAACAACCAAGAAACAACCAGCCCAAGCTCTGCGCTGTCGAAGCTAGTGAACAAAATGTCTGAGCCAGTAATTCGTAAGGCAATGCACCAAGCGATGAAGGTCATGGGACACCAGTTTGTTCTGGGGCGTGACATTAAAGAAGCACAGAAAAACGGAGCGCCACTGCGTAAGAAGGGGTTTACTCACTCTTTCGATATGTTGGGTGAAGCTGCTTTAACCTCAGAAGATGCACAAAAGTACTTCAATGATTACTTGATGGCGATCGAGTCTGTTGGTCGAAACAAACAAAATGATGACTCAAGCCCTGCGCCCTCTATTTCGATCAAACTGTCCGCATTGCACCCTCGCTATGAGGCGGCAAACAAAGAGCGCGTTCTTAACGAGCTTCATGATACCTTGATCAAGCTATTAACTCGCGCTATCGAGTTGGATGTCGCCATCACCATTGATGCAGAAGAAGCGGATCGTCTTGAATTGTCTCTACAGCTGTTTGAGAAGGTCTACACCAACGATCTTGTTAAAGGCTGGGGTAAGTTTGGTCTGGTGATCCAAGCGTATTCTAAGCGCTGCTTACCTGTTCTGGTTTGGGTGAATGCCTTAGCCAAAGAACAGGGCGATGTTATTCCATTGCGTCTGGTTAAAGGCGCATATTGGGACAGTGAGATCAAATGGTCACAGCAGGCGGGTTACGCAAACTACCCTGTCTACACCCGCAAAGAAGCCACCGATATGTCTTATCTGGCGTGTGCTCGCTTCTTATTGAGCGAGGGCGTACGTGGCAATATTTTCCCGCAATTTGCGAGCCACAATGCTCATACCGTTACTGCTATTGCAGAGATGGCTGAGCATACCGACTATGAGTTCCAGCGCCTGCATGGCATGGGCGACTCACTCTACTACCATGTGATGGAAAAATATGGCCAACCTGTACGCATCTACGCGCCAGTGGGAAGCCATAAAGACTTGCTGCCTTACTTAGTGCGCCGCCTACTGGAAAATGGTGCTAACAGCTCGTTTGTACATAGGCTGGTTGATGCCCGTTGTCCGGTTGAAGATCTAACGCATCACCCTGTTGATACCTTGCTAGCCAATGAAACCCTGCACAATGATCAGATCCCGCTTCCACCGCAGATCTTCGGTGAGCGCGTGAATTCTATCGGTATCAATGTGGATGTTGAGAGTGAAGCGCTACCATTTGAGCAGCAAGTGGCTGGCTTCCTTGCTAAGCAATGGCAAGGTGCTCCAATCATTAATGGATCCATGATCTCTGGAACTATGATCAAGGAAGAAAGCGTTGTTGCGCCTTTTGATCGTAGTGTAACGGTCGGTAAGATCGGTTTTGCGAACCTTGATCATGTTTCCGATGCTATTACCACAGCCCAGTCAGGCCTTGAGCACTGGAGATATGCACCAGTTGCTCGCCGTGCTGAGTGTTTGAGAAATCTAGCGGATAAGCTAGAAGAGAATCTTGCAGAGCTAGTAGCCCTTTGCCATATGGAAGCGGGCAAAACCATTCATGACAGCATCGATGAGGTGCGCGAAGCTGTCGATTTCTGTCGCTTTTATGCAGACAACGCGATTCACCTTGGTCCTGAATCTATTCAAGGCTTTGATGGCAATCTGCAATGGTGTGAGAGACACGGTCGTGGCGTATTTGTCTGTATTAGCCCATGGAACTTCCCGCTCGCGATCTTCTTAGGTCAGATATCGGCAGCACTTGTCGCGGGTAATACCGTTGTAGCGAAACCTGCTGAACAAACCAGCTTGATTGCGGCTCGAACTATTGAGTTAATGCTGGAATCTGGTTTCCCTGCTGATGTCATTCAATTCCTACCGGGGCGTGGTGCAGAGATTGGCTCTGCCTTGACTTCTCATCCTGCCATTGCTGGTGTGGCGTTTACCGGTTCTACTGCAACGGCTAAGCGAATTAATCTATCTTTGGCTGAGCGTGATAGCCAACCGGTTCCGTTCATTGCTGAAACGGGCGGTCAAAATGCAATGATTGTCGATTCAACGGCGCTTCCTGAGCAAGTGGTTCGCGATGTAGTGCGCAGTGCGTTTGCTTCGGCAGGCCAGCGCTGCTCGGCGCTACGCGTATTGTTTGTACAAAAAGACATAGCGCCAAGAATTACTAAGTTGATTCAAGGTGCAATGAAAGAGCTCAGCGTAGGCCTACCTTATTTGCACAGTACAGATGTGGGTCCTGTAATAGATGAGCTTGCACAGCAGAAATTACTCGCACATATCGAGACGATGCGCAAAACCCAGAAAGTGGTTGCTGAAGTTGAATTAGACGAGCAATGCAATGCCGGTATGTATGTATCACCTACGGCAATCGAGATCAGTGATATCTCTGTGTTGGAAGAAGAGCAATTTGGTCCAATCTTGCATATCGTACAATTCGAGGCGAGCCAGATCGCAGAGGTCGTAGACAAGATTAACACTACGGGCTTTGGCCTAACTATGGGTATTCATTCTCGCAATGAAACCACTTATCGTTGGATTGAGGAAAATGCTCGAGTGGGCAACTGTTATATCAACCGTGATCAGGTGGGTGCAGTAGTAGGCGTTCAACCTTTTGGTGGACAAGGGCTATCAGGCACAGGTCCAAAAGCGGGTGGGCCAAACTATTTGTATCGCTTTACGGAGCATGTATGTCGAAACCGCCAGGTGGCGGATTCAGCAGAGACGCAACATTCTTCGCAAACTGATGAGCAAGGGGTATAGCAATGAAAAAAGCATCTATTTGCTTCTCAGAAGCACAACACGCATGGGCACTTTGGAATCAAACTCCATACGCTACTCGCTATCAACTTCTTAATTCGGTAGCCACTGAACTTGCTTTGGAGAGCTTTAAGGTTCCACTGGCATTTCACCATAAGCACAGCGCTCAGTTATTAACTGAACCTGAACTGATGCCAGGGCCAACCGGTGAGACCAATGAGTTGTATACCGCAGGTCGTGGTGTCGCGCTTATCGTTGCTGATAAGTCGGTGGATCTAGGCTGTGCAAAAGCACTCTATGCACAATTATCGGTCGCGTTGATGTCGGGAAATTGTGTGTTGCTGTGTGTGCAAGACAGTGAGTTAGCTCAGCAAGTATTGACGCTTATCGACAATCTATCACTTCCAGCGGGTGTGCTTAGCTTGGTGGAATATGATCAGTATGCTCAATTGTTGGATAGCGATGTCCGTGTTGTCTGCGTTTTGGGTGAAGAAGTGCTAGTGCAATCAGTCAATCGTAGCTTGGCAGGTAAAGCTGGCGCTATTGCTCCGCTAGTGGCTGAGATTGATTTATACAATATGCCAGTAGCGCAAGACCCTAAATTGTCACTTCGCTACATTACAGAGCGTACCCGCACAATAAACATTACGGCGGTTGGTGGCAATGCAACCTTGCTAGAGTTAGGCAGTGCTGAACACTAAGGTCGGTATACCCGTCCTATGATGTAGAAGTATCTACAACGCTCAAATACCATAATACCGAGTTGAAACCTTTGGCTTCACTCGGTATTTTGTTATCTGACGTATTTAAGGAATGTGGAACATGGAAACTGAGTGTACGAATAAGTATTCGCTAGTGGTTCAAGGTGGGGGTCAAAAGGGGGCATTTGCTGCCGGCGTCTTGGATACCTTTATTGCCGCTAACTATGACCCGTTTTCTTTGTATTTAGGCACTTCTGCTGGCGCACTCAATGTCTCTTCATTTGTGACTAAGCAGCCTGGCCTAGGATTAGATTTCATTCTTAATTACACCACGCAAAATCGCTTCTTTGACTTTAATAGATTGGTTAATAAAGAACAGGTGGCTATGGATCTCGACTGGGCCTTTCAGTTTGTACACAGCGGCGAGTTCCCATTAGATTTGGAAAAGGGCGCTAAGAATCTGGGTTCAGAAAAACAGGCTTTGGCCTGTGTTACCCATGTTGAAGAGATGAAGGATTATTACTTTCCTATCTTTTCTGAAAATTGGTATGACGTACTAAGGGCCACCTGCGCTATTCCTATGCTTTACCATCAAGAGATTAATATAGATGGAGCAAACTGGGTTGATGGCGGTGTAACAGCCACTGTTCCTGTTCACGAGGCGTATCGACGTGGAGCATGTAACATGGTGGTGATCACCACAGAGCCTATGATTGAAAAAACGTCTGCAAGTAAATTAGCGATAAAAGCAGAGCCACTTGAAAAGCTCAAACTAGAATTAGCTCGAGGTATAGAGCCCTACATCAATCGAATTGCACCTTTAAGCAAGAATGAACGCATGAAACAACTGAGTGACGTGTTTTTGAATCGAGTCAGTCAGCTTAAGCAAAGCCATCAGTTTCCCGCGCTCAACTCCCTGCCTAAAAACTGGCTGCCGGATACAGAGAAGCTGACAGAAATGATTGCCCATCAATCACATAAGCAGTTCAAAGCGCATGCACCCCGCTCGATGGAAATGCTATTTGCTCATTACATGAATCATTCCAGTATTTCTGAGTTTATGAACCAGCCTCCAGAGGGCGTTACCATTCGAGAGATCGCACCACATAAGCCTCTTAACTGCACAGGCTTGTTGAGCCACAAAGACGATATCTTTGCAGACTATGAGTCAGGTGTATTGGCAGGCAAAGACTTTTTATCTAACCTGCCAAGCTAATTTAGCTTCGACAACGGTCTCAACTATGCAGCCTTCTCACGATATTGACTGGTGGCACCTCGCCACCTTTTCTCTTCTTCTTGTTATCCCTTTTGCTATTAATCGCTTTTATAGGCTTGAGCTAGGAAAAGATATGGGAGTGTCTGTCGCAAGAATGTTTGTGCAGTTGACTCTTGTAGGGGCGTACCTAGAGTTTGTATTTTCGACCAATAATCTATGGCTAAATTTAGCTTGGATTGCAGTGATGCTTGGAGTGGGTGCCAGTGCAATTGTGGGTAAAGCAAAGCTCCCTCGCAAGGTACTGTTTACGCCTGTTGTGAGCGGCTTGGTTATTGGCCTTGCTCCTATACTTTTCATTCTGTGTTGGCTGGTGGTTCAACCCACTCCAATCTACAGTGCGCAATATATGATCCCTTTGGCGGGGATGCTTCTTGGAAATAGCTTAAGTGGCAACATAGTCGCATTGCAGAATCTCTATACCGCTTTTGACGAGAGAAATGAAGAATATCAGGTCGCTATTGCGTTGGGTGCTCCGCCTTTATTTGCGGCGCTGCCCTTTGTGAGAGCGGCTATGCAAAAGGCGTTTGCTCCGATACTGGCTTCGATGGCAACAACAGGCTTAGTGACTTTACCAGGCATGATGACGGGTCAGATATTGGGCGGCGCTTCACCTATGGTCGCCATTAAATATCAGATGATGATACTGATCGCTATCTTTGTGATGATGAGTATTTCGGTCACGCTGACGTTGCAATTTAGCTTGCGTAGGTCGATCAATGAAAATGGAAGAGTGATTGTGGGATTGATTAAGTGATGCCCGAGGGCATCACTTAGGTTTGTTACGTATTGCTGGTTACAATGACTTCTGCATAAGTGCCTGCTCAGGTGGATGATCCAGTTTTAAGGTCTGAGTAGGGAAGGCGACATCAGCGCCGTTGTTGCGAATAATCTGCATAATTTGCAGTAGCACATCTTGTTTCACCTCGTGGAATCGAACCCAGTTTACTGTCTTAGTGAAGGTGTAGACAAAGAAGTCTAAGGACGACGCACCAAACGTATTGAAGTTCACAATTAATGTTTGATTGGCATCGATATCCGGGTGGTTCTTTAGCATGTGATGCACATCTTCAATGATTTTATCGACCTTAGTTGAATCGCTATAGCGAAGCCCTATGGTTTCGTAGATTCGGCGATTGGTCATACGCGAAGGATTCTCTACCACGATGCTACTAAACACAGAGTTGGGTACGTAGAGTGGGCGCTTATCAAAGGTGATAATCTTGGTCATTCGCCAGCCAATACGGTCAACCGTGCCTTCAATACTGCGGTCGGGAGAACGGATCCAATCTCCGACCTTAAATGGACGGTCAAAGTAGATCATCATGCCGCCAAAGAAGTTAGAGAGCAGGTCTTTTGCAGCAAGACCCGCAATCAAGCCACCGACACCACCAAAGGTAAGTAGGCCAGAAAGGCTCAGTCCGAGGGTTTGCATTACCGTAAGCACACCGATAATGACGACCAGCAATCTCGCGAGTTTAGCGACTGCTTGCACTGTAGTGACGTCTCGGTTTTTTTTCTCAAGTAGCTGGTTTTCAAAGTTTGTAATGATTCGAGATAGAGTCCAAATCGCAATGCAAATAACCAGAATTAGCTTAAGCGTAGAGAGCCAATTAAAATCATGGGTAAAGTTTTCTTCAAGGAATAATCCCATAGAAACGGTACCAGGCCAGAGCCAGATTAAGGTACTGACAGGAGCCTTAAGACCGTGAATAACGGCGTTATCCCATGTGATCTTAGTTTTTTCAGCAATGCTTTCGAGTCTTCCAATTAATAACTTCCAAACCAACCAGAAAACTAAGCTTAGGGTGGTGATCAAAATTATCTCATTGATGATTGCACTGTCGGTTAACTTGAAGAGATTAAGCCATTCAGCTTTGGTATGTTCCATTATTGCTTATTTTCCTTGAGTTGATTATTTTGCACTGCCGTTGCTACTCGAGATTGTAGCCACTGTTGCTTATCATTACTTGCCAGCCCGCTCTTCCAAACCATGCTAATGGTAAAGTCACTCACCTCAATAGCGGGTTTTGCGCGAGTGAGCCCATCAGAAATGTAGGGGATCATCGACATCAGTTTTGGCACAATACAGATGAGATTTCGCCCTTTTATTAACTGACCAATGGTTAAGAAGTTTCGAGAAATCACCTGCACGTTTCGCTGGTGGTTTTGCTTTGCTAGCGTGCTATCAGTCGGGGTCACCCATCGACCATCTGGACTCACTAATGCGTGCGGAAGACTACAAAAATCTTCTAAGCTCACCGGTGTACTCAGCCCTGTTGCGACCGGATCGAATAAGCAAACGTGGCTTTCTTTGTAAAGCTCTTGAGATTCAAAGCCCTCGCCGAGTTCAGGAAAGCTTCCGATAACCAAGTCTAAGCGCTCTTTTTCAATGATGTCGACAAAGTTGTGCCGATTTACATTGATAAAACTGACCTTAACATTAGGGGCCTGCTCAGTTAATGCGTCGAATATAAGGGGGGCAAAGACAAACTCGGCGTAATCGGTGAGCCCCAAGCGACAGGTGCCACTAAAGGTTTCAGCATCGAACTTTTCTGGTGACAGGATATTGTTTTTAATCACAGACAGAACTTGTTCGACATCACTCCCCAAGTTGAGAGCCCTTTCTGTCGGCTCCATTTTATGTCCACTACGATGAAATAGTGGATCACCCAACAGAGTGCGAAGTCGAGATAGGCTGTGGCTCATCGCCGATTGACTAATGTGCAACTCACTTGCCGCTGCAGAAACACTGCGAGCCCTAAGCAGGGCTTGAAACGCGACCAGCAAGTTCAGGTCAACGCCTTTCCAATTTATCTCCGCCATTGAGCCTCCATGATGTGCTTTGTTTCTTTAATCCTATTTCATTCATGAAATATATCAATACTATTAATTTGAGTCATAGAGTTGCTTCGCTTAGGGTATCAACAAATTTCATCACTGGTGATTGGTTATGTTTTCTATTTTTAAAATATTTTTTGCATTGGGGTGGGTTAGCTTTGGCGGGCCCGCAGCACATATTGGTTATTTCAGAAAAACCTTTGTAGAGCAGAAGCAATGGTTAACGGATGAGGAATATGCGCAACTGGTTGCGCTGAGTCAGTTTCTTCCCGGCCCAGGCTCTAGTCAGGTAGGCTTTGCTCTCGGCTATAAGCAAGGCGGTATAGGTGGCGCTTTTGCTGCCTTTTTCGGCTTTACCTTACCATCTGTGATCTTGATGTTAGCGTTGGCGCTACTAAGCAGTAGCTTGCTAGAAACGTCGCTATTTATTGCCATTATTCACGCTCTTAAATTGCTGGCTGTTGTGGTGGTTGCTGACGCTATTGTGGGGATGTACAAGAATTTTTGTCAGACCAAACAATCCATTGGCTTGTGTCTCTTTGTGGCGGTTGCCATGTTGATGTTCAGTGGTATTGCAGCTCAAATTGTTGTGCTACTGCTGTGTGCTGTGCTGGGCTCGGTGTGGTTCAAACAACAGGGTCAACCTGAAACGAGCTCAGTCAAAGGTAAGCTTTCTGTTACGCCATTAGTGATTTTTGTGGCTGTGCTGTTGATTGGTCCTTTTGTTGCAAGCCAAACCCCTATACTGAAGATTTTCCATGACTTCTTTTATGCAGGTTCTTTAGTATTTGGTGGTGGGCATGTTGTCCTTCCACTGTTGCAAAACTTGATTGGTGATCAGCTCACAACGGATAGCTTCTTAACTGGCTATGCGGCCGCGCAGGCTGTTCCTGGTCCTATGTTTACCTTCGCCACTTACCTAGGTTATGAATTGTTGCCTCAGCAGCCTATTGTCGGAGCATTAGTGGCGACAATGGCGGTGTTCTTGCCGGGGTTCTTACTGGTGTTGTGTGTGATCAACAACTGGCAGGCACTGGCCTCTATTCCAAGAGTTTCTGCTGCACTAAAAGGCGTGAACGCAGGTGTGGTAGGACTATTGATTGCCGCGTTATACCAACCCATTTTTGTCAGTGCAGTAAACGGCGCGCAAGATTTTGCTATCGTACTTATTGGCTACTTCTTGCTAAAACAGATGAAACTACCGATTGTCGCCTTGGTAGCAAGCTTCATTGGTTATGGCGTTCTACTTTCGGTCTTTTAAGGTTTAGGCTAGTTAGAGGCTTTGCTCGCGTTCGCCGCTGGACGCGGGCTCAGCCCATTTTGTTGGGCATACTGCATGGGTGGCAAACCGGTAATGCGCTTAAAGGCACGGATAAACTTTGACGAGTTGGCATACCCAAGGTGCGAAGCAATATCAGAGATACTGAATCGACCATCTTCTAGTACTCGAATTGCAAACTGCATGTGCAGCTGTTCAATGACCTTTCGAAATGTGATGTGTTCATTGTTTAGTTTTCGTTGAATAGTGCGTCTGGAGGTATTGAGGATCTCAGAGGCGCTATCAAGGTCGAGTTTACGCTCACCAATGTAAGGCATTAACGCGGATGCAAACTGTTCATGATAGGTGGCGAGCACATCGTACTCTGGCAGAGAATACTGGTAAGGGGCCACATTGAGCTCTTGATAGGCTTCTTCTTCTGACAAGATAATGTACGTACTCTCTCTATCAACAAACACGCCTTGTTTTGCTAACTTCAACTCACCGCCTAATCTATTGATATCCACATGCTGTAAGCCTACAGAAAGGGGAAGCCAATCCTTACCTAACAGTCGTCGAATGTATTGAACCAAGAAGAATAAACTCTTCATTTCTAGCCAAAATGCAGAGCCTTGATAACGATTTTCATAGTGGTTAGCCGTAGAGATGTGGATTTTAACTTGGTTTTGATAGCCCTCCAGTTCAAGCTGGATCTCTGACTGACTAGAGCGAGTTTTAAATTGCTCTGTGACTTGGTTGAGAACTGAGACCAGTGTGCTGTGCTTAGGATCAATAGGGATAGGCCACATAAAGCTCAACTGCGCGGTGCAGTCGACCAAGTAATCAACAAACGTTTGAGATTCAGACTCTTGATACAAGGTTTGCATAAAGTGAATGAAGGCGTATTCAGGAATTGACTCTAAATAGGGGCGTTCAAGATTTGAAGGTAACAATTCTATTGCTTTAGCCATCAGAGGCGCAGGAAAGTAATCTTGAGCACAGTTCAATACCAGCCTAATGGTTTCGACTCTGATCAGGGGGATGTCGGTATGAGCTGTGCTGTTCACGGGTTATTCCTGCTATGTCTCGTATTCAACTAAAGTCGGCGAGATCCCCGATAAAACAATTCGGGGATGACCTTATTCTACCCTAGCTTACTAAATTGAGTATGCGTGAACAATTGTGAAAAATAATGCTACAAGCTACAAGCTACAAGCTACAAGCTACAAGCTACAAGCTACAAGCCTGACTTTCATACACAAGTCTTGTTATCTAATCTCAGTGTGATCTAATACTTCCTTTAGCTTATTAGGTCACACTTTCTATGTTTACTTCCAACTCTGAGCACTGGGCTGAATTTATTTTTGGTCGCGCACAACTTGGCGATCCTCGTCGCACCAACCGCCTGGTTAAAGTAGCCAGTGATCTAGCTAAGAACGCTGGTAAATCGGTGAGTCGCTCTTGTGACAACCCTGCTAGTATCGAAGGTGCTTACCGCTTCATTCGTAACGATAGTATCAGCCCTGAAGCCATTGCTGAGGCTGGATACATTCAAACTGACGAGTTAGTTCGTCAGCGCCCTTTAGTCTTAGCACTCCAAGATACTACTGGTCTGAGCTACCGCCATTCTGTTTGTGAAGAACTTGGCGAAGTCAATTCAGGGAGCGACAGACGCCACAGCAATAAAGGGCGAACACTCTATGCTCATTCTACATTGATGTTGGATGCTCAGAGCGAACAAGTACTGGGTTTGGCTTATCAACACTATTGGTACCGAGAGAGTAAGCAAGTACAACAAACCCACCAGTTACAATGCAGAGAGCGTAGTGAAAAAGAGAGTTATAAATGGCAGCATAATGTTGAACAACTTTCATCACGACTTGAAACGCTCGACAATGTCATTGATGTTTGTGATCGTGAAGCGGATATGTACGAATATCTAGACTATCAAATCAACCAGGGTCACCGCTTTGTCGTACGAGCAAGTGATAATCGACGCTTAGTCGGCTTTGATGAAAAGCTTTTTACAGTGCTCGATGCCCTTGAACCAAGCGCTCACTACACCATAGATATTCAACAAAAAGGTGGACGTCGAGCGCGAACCGCAACGATAGCATTGAGCCATACATCGGTGACGTTGCAAAAGCCTCAACGCGCTAAAGCAGAAGCCACTATCACTGTAAATGCCGTGGTCTGCCAAGAAGTCGAACCCAACGGCGAAAAAGGTAAATTACGCTGGGTACTTTATACGACCGAACCAGTGACAACTCCCGAAGAAGCTCGTCAAATAGCTCGCTACTACGAACTAAGGTGGCGCATAGAGGAGTTTCATAAAATCTGGAAATCAGAAGGTACACAAGTAGAAAGATTGCGTATGCAAAGTCGTGATAACTTACGTCGTGTAGCCGTTATTCAAGCCTTTATCGCGGTACGTTTATTTCAGTTACGAGAACTGACGCAAAACAAGGAAGAGGCGAAAAATATTCCATGCACGGTTTATTTCAGTAACGTCAGTTGGAAAATACTTTGGAAAGCGGTACACAAAACTAAGCCAATACCGACAGAGCCCCCTTCACTGCATTGGGGGTATTACGCTCTCGCCAAGTTAGGTCGCTGGCATGATAGTAAAAGGAATGGTCGTGTAGGTGTTGTTGCACTATGGGATGGTTGGTTACAGCTAATGCAATTAGTCGAATCCTATGAAATGCTCAAAGGACTCGACTTGTGATCAAGAGACAGGCTACAAGCTAGAAGCTGATACGACCTCGATAAAGTAGACACCTAATTTAAGGTATTAGGTGTCATGCAAATAAAGCCAAGAAGAATATTTTCAGACGAGTTTAAAAGAAACGCTGTTCAAAAATCCCTGAGGTCTCCAGATACAGTAAAATCTGTCGCAATATCGCTAGGAATTCATCCCGCTGTTTTAAGTAAATGGAGACAAGAATTGACATCATCTAAGAAAACTTCAAACCCTTTAAGAAACGAAGGTCCAGAGCACTCTTTGGTTGAGTTAGAACGAGAAATCGCTCGTCTTAAACAACAACTTGAAAGGGCTGAAATGGAGAATGATATGTTAAAAAAGGCGAAGGCTTACTTCGACAGTCGAAAAGAATAAAGTTTGAGTTTATCGCTAAGCACCATAGTGCTAAACGGCCAATTAAATGGCTGTGTGAACTCTTTGAGGTGTCTCGTGCAGGCTACTATAAATGGCTGAACAGTGAGCCTAGCGAACGCTCTGTAAAGAACCGCTCTCTGTCTGAGTTCCTTAAGGTTACTAGTGACAAGCAACACTGCATTCCCGGCTACAGGAAGTTGTGGAAGTTGGCGGTAGAGAATAGTTTTGTGTGTAGCAAAGCTAAGGTTCAGCGCTTGCTACAAGCTATGGGATACCGCTCTACGGCTTGTAAACGCAGTTTTGGTCGCGCAGCTAATAGGTCGAGTAAGATTACTGCCCTTAATATACTTAACAGAAAGTTCAAAGTCGCAGAGCCCAATCGTGTTTGGACATCTGATATCACTCAAGTTAGGTGCCGAGATGGTTGGCAGTATTTATGTGTAGTTCTCGATTTGTATTCAAGAAAGGTGGTTGGTTGGGGAACAAGCAAAATTAATAATGCTGACTTGGTCATAAAGACACTAAATCGAGCATGGGAAGCGAGGAAACCAAATGGTGAAAAGCTATTGTTTCACTCGGATCAAGGAACACAATATACCGCTGAATGCACCTTACTTTGGCACTATAGACGCAACATTACCGTTAGTATGTCAAGAAAAGGAAACTGCTGGGATAATGCGTGTACAGAGAGCTTCTTCGCCCAGTACAAAAAAGAGTGGATGAGTAACCTTGGAGAGATATCTCGCCAGCAAATGATCACTCAAAGTCGACTTTATATTGTTAATTATTATAATTCAGTGAGAAAACATGGGACACTCGATGGAGTTAGTCCCAATGATTTCGAGCTAGTAAAGTAAAGCCCCGTGTCTACTTTTACGGGGTCATATCAAGCTAGAAGCTAGAAGCTAGAAGCTAGAACCCAGAACCCAGAACCCATAACCCAGAACCCCGTCTCCCGTCCTCCCGAGCCCCAAATTCCGTCACCCCCGAGCGCTCCTATCGGGGGTCTAAATACTACCCCTAAAACAACCCAGCAAACTTATTCTCTACCACCGGCGTAATATTCAAGCCAATCATAAAGTCTGGACGTGTCTTCTCGTCTTTCTCGATGTAGTAGTTAGCCTCTAAGCCAATCTTCCAAGGGCGACTGCCCATAATGACGGTCTTGCTCACTTGAAAGTTCAGCGGGATCTCTGCTTGGTCTGTGTTCCAGTCATAAGTCATTGTTGGAGAGGAGGCGATAGTCCAGCCATTGCCCAGCAATTCTACCCAGCCAATCTGCACAGAGGTGCGATTAATATCTTCAATGACATGTTCACCATTTATCTTGTCAGAACTATTAGAAACCCCCCATAGGTGATTAGGGAAGAAGATAAAGATACGCTCTTTACTTGCCTTACCTAACAGCATCTCAGGGCCCACAGCAAACTGCTCTGAACTAAAGCCACTACTACCTGTAGGTAGTTGCGCGATAAGACCAAAGGCGGTGATGTTTCCCGGTGCTGCTTTTGGTGCATACGCCAGATCGAAAGAGATATCGCCAAAGCCTGAGTCATCCCTGTTCAAGTTGCCCACATCGTTGTTGATGACATAAGGCAGTGCAGGGCGGAATATCACCTTGTCGCCGTTATCCATCGGGAAGGGCAGTGCAGGTTGGAATAAGATAGTTGAGCTATCGCCGCCACCGTCATAACCAGAATAATACTGAAACTTAAAGTTCAGGCTCGCTAATGCAGTGTTTGGGTTGGCTAACTCTTTAGCTGCCTCATCCGCTAAGGCTTTCTTGTCGGTATCTTGTTCGCTGCTTAATACAGGAAGCGCAAACAGCGTTGAAAGTAGGGCGACTGTAGTGGCGGCTTTTTTGATGGATATCGGCATAGTATGACTCACTTGCAAACGGGTTAGATTGTTCGAATTGCGTGCATTTTAACCTTTGAGGTTTATTATGATGTCCAATTTGCGCCACGCTTAAATCAAGTTAGTTTGTAAGAAAATAAATAACTGCGAGCCGTCTATCGGCATTTTTTACTTGTTTATGGTTTCCTCTATCCCACTATAAAAATGAAAAGCTAGGAAGTTATGATCACGGTTTCTGCACTGCAGCATGTCCCTTGTGGTTTAGGGGAGGGGATTCTTTGGCACCCTGAACGTCAACAAATGTTTTGGATCGATATTATTGAGCATCGATTGTTATCACTTAAGGGTGAAGAAATTGTCGATACCCCACTAGAACGAACTCCATCAGCTCTTGGATGGGTAGATAAAGACTCTTTACTTTTAGCCGATGAGGTTGGTCTTCATTTGCTGGATATTGAACAACAGTCGCTTAAGCTGGTTGTTGGTTTTGAGCATGATCCATTGACGCACCGTAGCAACGATGGACGCGCAGATCCTTGGGGCGGTTTTTGGATAAGTACGATGCATCGCGATGCCATTGAGGGAGAAGCAGCGTTTTATCGCTACTTTCAGGGCAAGCTTACCAAGGTTATTTCAAATATCACGATACCTAATGGCTGCTGCTTTTCTGCGGATAAACATTGGGTCTATTTCACGAATTCTCCTACGGCGCAGATAATGAGAATGAAGCTAGATCAAGACACGGGTTGGCCTATCGCTGAGCCGGAGCTGTTTATCGATCATTCAGAAAACTTTAGAGAGCCTGATGGAGCAATTGTGGCTGCCAATGGCGATATGATCAGTGCGCATTGGGGCGCTGGAGAGCTAGTACGTTATTCTTCGGAGGGTGAGATTGTTGAACGTTATCCTGTTCCCGTTAAACAACCCACTTGTCCTGCATTTGGTGGAGAGAACCTCGATACGCTGTATGTGACCTCAGCTAAAGTCGGTATTGAAGACCGTTCGGCCAATGAAGGTAAAACTTTGGTATTGACCGGAGTGGGTAAAGGTATAGCTGAGCCTGCAGTGAAGCTATCGCTATAGGGTTATAAAGCCGATTTTCAGAGGCCTGAGAGTAGCATCAGGCCTCGATTTCCTTTCTCTACTATTTGTATACAGTCAACTCATTAGCATGGGTTGCAACACCTAAGCGATTCCAAGCATTCATCATGGTACAAAGAACGATGAGTTGAGCAACTTGGTCTTCCGAAAAGTGTTGCTCTAACGCTTTATAGGTGTCATCGGTAATCCCCTGCGCATAGATATGAACCATCTCTTCAACCAGCGCTAACACGGCTCTTTCTTGACCGGTAAATAGCTTCGATTCCTTCCACACTGACAATGCAAAGATACGCTCTTGTGTCTCCCCATGTTGCAGTGCCCCTTTTGTGTGAACGTGTATGCAGTAGGCGCAACCGTTGATCTGAGAGGTACGAACGCGAACGATCTCTTCGATAATAGGGTCAAAAGCGCATTGCTTTAGATAAGCTTCTACCGCAAAAAAAGCTTTATAAGCGGCAGGCTGTACATTGTAGATGTTGACTCGAGACATAACGATCCTTGTGTGATGTGCTTGCTTCAGGGGCGCTCATTCACCCATTTGCATAATTTTAGTCTATTATAAGCACAGTAATAATGTTCATAATTCCTTGATCCAACTGATAAATCTATCTAGATAGTTGGTGTTTTTCGTCATACAACGGTATTTAAGCACTAAATGTCCTTATCAAAAAAAATCCTCTACATACTGTTGCCACTTTTAGCTGCCATGGTAGCCGTGAGCTATTTTGCGCACTGGCAGTACGTTTTTCCTGTCTTTAAACAGCTAGAAAGAGAAGATGCCATTACGAACTTTGAGCGAGTGGCGGCTCGTTTCAATGAGGATATTGTTGATCTAGACCTACAAAACAAAGATTGGGGGGCTTGGGATGATACTTATGAGTTTATCCAGGGAGAAAACCTCGATTATATTGATGCAAATTTAGGCGTTGAGTCATTTCGAAATGGTCAGTTTGATTTCTTATTTTTCTTCGACCTTGCAAAACACCTGCATTGGCATGGCATTTATGACCCTGATACTGATTCACTTGTTTATGATGGTAGTTTTGTACAGCGTGTTGTTGATCGCTTAGAAGATAAATTGATAAAAACAGATCTGGATTTGTTCAGTGCAGAAGCTCATTACACTGGGCTTGTTCTTTTGGAAAACAAACCTGTTGTTTACTCTATTCGTCCTATCCTAACCTCTCAAGAGACTGGTCCCTCTAAGGGCTTTGTCCTTCGTGGACGTTATATCGACCCCAGCCTTGTTTCGAACTTCATCAAACAAACTCATGTAAGATTTAAGATAACGCCTGTTGCGGACAGGACTAAAACCTACAATGACGAGCTGGTTGTGACTGAAATTGATGATGAAACCCTAGAGGTTTCACGTTATGTGTTTAGCTATGGCGTGCCGATCATGTTGGTAGAATCCTTCTTCCCTAGAGACATCAGTGCGCAGGGTAAGGTGGCGGTCCAATCGGCTCTCTTTACGAGTGTTTTACTTGGGTTTTTACTGTTGTTTGCATTGTGGATTACTTTGCGGAAGGTAGTACTGGAGCCAGTAACTCACCTCACACAGAAAGCGACGGCAATCACTAATACTAAAGATTATAAAAAGCGTGCACAGGTAGAAACAAGTGACGAGATAGGGGAGTTATCTCGACAACTCAACAAAATGCTCGATGTTATTGAGAATAGAGAGGCAAGCCTAGAGGAGCTTTTAGCGAGGCTGAAAGAGCTTTCAATGACCGATGCCCTCACTCAAATTTCTAACCGTTTAAAGTTTGATTCAGTGTCTGAAATGGAGTGGCGCCGGATGCAGCGTGAACAGTTGCCTATTTCAATCATCATGTGCGATGTGGACTTTTTTAAGCAATACAATGATCATTACGGGCATGTTGAAGGTGATCAGTGCTTAGTCAGCATTGCGAAAGCTCTGGAGGACAGTGTAGCGCGCCCAGCGGATCTGGTTGCTCGTTACGGGGGAGAGGAATTTGTTATCTTATTGCCGAGTACTGGTCTTGATGGTGCCACACATCTGGCTAAGACGGTATTGGACAAGGTTGCCGCTATGCAACTGCCACACCCAATGAGCGACGTGGCACCCCATGTGACTGTGAGCTTAGGTATTGCAAGTGTCGTACCGAGTGAAGATAACTCACTGCTGCAGCTTATTACTGATGCTGATAACGCTTTGTATCAGGCCAAGCAGAACGGTCGCAATACGTTAGCGACCAATTAATACCACTATTTTTCTTGCAATAGAGCTTTATCTTGAAGGTTCTTCTTCAGCACTGAACACAGCAATACGGCGCCCATGCTTGCCCCAATGCACAAGTAAAGAGCCCCAAGCTCCATCTGATTCGTCACCCAATTACCCACTAGATAGCTTCCAAAAAAGCCTGCAATACACATCTGCACCGACCCAGAAAGCGCTGAAACTGAACCTGCGTCTTTCTTGTGTGGCTGTAGCAGTAGCGTGATTGACAGTGGGAAGGAAAGCCCCTGCGCCACGGTGAGCCAGGTAAACGCCCAGATCAGATTGAATACCGTAAATGGGGTAATGAGTAGCCAAAGCCCAGCAAAGAAGAATAGCCCAATGCTGAGAGCGAGCAATTGAAAGGTGCTGTATCGCTTATTAAGCATGTTCAGCAACAGACTGCCACCTAGTAGTCCTGCCGAGGGTATGATCATTAGGGTGCCGTAGTCAGCGGCACTCATCCCCATTTCTTGCTGCATCAAGTAAGGCATGATGGATAGCGATACCACTGCCGCCAGATAGCTGAACCAATTGTAGGATGCAGAGCCAATCACTTGCGGGTTCTTAATGAGTTGTAAGTACTTACTAAGAACTGAAGATGGCCTGAATTTTTGCTTAGCATACGGCAAGGTTTCTGGCATCACAAACCAACCTATAACGAATGTAGCGCCGAGATAAACCAGTACGAAAGCGAAGACAGCATGCCAACTCAAATGGAAGGCTACCCATCCTCCAAGCACAGGGGAGAGGATTGGCATAATAGATGCTGTTACAGACAAATAAGCCAAGGCTTTTGTTAATTGTCCACCGTCATAGCTGTCTCTAAGGACGCTACGGCCCAGTACTGAAGCGCTACCCGCACCTAGTCCCTGCAATAATCGACCTGCCTCAAGAGTGGTGATGCTATCGGAGAAGGCAAGACAGATCACAGTGCCGATAAGGTAGATAAACTGCCCAAGTAAGAATACTGGACGTCTGCCAATGGCGTCTGATAAGGGACCATAAAAGAGTTGTGAGACACCAAAACCGACCAAGAATAGGGTAACGATCGACTGCAGTTGAGATTTGTCTACCTGCAGGCTTTCGCTAATTAAAGGCAGTGACGGTAAGTAAATGCTCACCCCCATCTGTCCTGTAGCAATGATCATCATTGCCAAGACTAATGGGCCCAGTTTCATCTTTGAAGAGTGTTTTAATTTCATGCCGAATAGTTTAGATTAAAATGCAGTGGATGATAATTACCCGACTAGGAATTAGATTGATTCCTGTAAGGATATAATTTGGATTGGATTCAGAGCCTGAAAAGCTATGTGCTGGTGGTTGAGGAGGGGAGCTTTAATGGGGCTGCCAGACGTTTATCGACGACCAGTTCTGCGGTAAGCAAGCGCATACAATGGCTAGAGGATAGAATAGGTGTGCAGCTATTGAAGCGCACCACTCGTTCGGTAACTCAGACAGAAGCGGGAGCGTTGTTTTATGATAGAACTAAGCAACTTCTCGACCAACTCCAGTCGGTAGTAGACGAAACTCGTTCGGTCAGTGAAAGTCCGAATGGGATGCTGAAGATTGGAGCGACCATAGCAGTAGGTTCGAAATTCTTAGTTCATTACCTTGATGGGTTCTTGAAGAAATATCCGGATATTCGAATTCAACTCATTACCACGACGCCGGGACAGATGCCGGAAATGAGTCTAGATCTGTTTATTACCCGAGAGCTCGAACATTTGAATTCACTGAGTTTTAAATCTAAGCCATTATTTGAAGATCGCTTAGGTTTTTATGCTTCGCCGAAATATTTGCTCGAGCATGGCGAGCCGCAAGATACCACTGAACTGCAACAGCATAATGTATTGATTTTTGGTGAGCAGCTTCATCGAGAGTTGAAACTCGCTGATGGGAAACGACTCTCTCTTAACGGAAATTTTGCTTCGACCAATCCGGAGGCGATGTTTCACGCCGCCAAGAGTGGAATGGGTATTCTGATTTCCAATGCCGTGATGATTCAACAAGAACTGATGCAGGGAAGCCTAGTTAAAATCCTCCCAGATGTGCAAGCAAAAGACACTATGGTGTACGCGTATTACCCTAAGCTAGATTATGAGCATACTCGTACCCGATTGTTTCTAGATTACTTGCAGCAATGTTTAGAAGAAGAGCAGAGCGCTTCCTAGCTTCCTAGTTTCTGCTCTTTGCTCAATATTAGTGGGTATTTGCTACCGCTGTCTTGAACTCTTCTTTGTACGGTTGCAATTCGCGCCACCATGCATACTGAGCATGACTACTTGGCGACTCTACATCGACCATTTGGCCAAATAGTGGAGTGACCAATTGAACCTGCTTACTGTTTGCATGGACAAGAGCGCGCTCAAGTGGCTCAAACCAATCATGCAGAGCAAGATCGAAAGTGGAGTTATGGATAGGTAGCATTGCCTTGCCTTTAAGGTCTATGTGCGCCTGAACACTTTGCTCTGGCGTCATGTGAATATCACTCCAGGCATCGTTGTAGGCACCCGTTTCCATCATGGTCAGATCAAAGGGTCCATATTTTTCTCCTATAGCCTTAAATCCAGAGAAGTAACCAGAGTCGCCACTGAAAAATAAGTTCGCTTGCTCGCCCTTTATGACCCAGCTGGCCCACAAGGTTTGGTCTCTATCAAATAGACTACGACCAGAGAAATGTTGGGTGGGTGTCGCGGCGAAGGTAATTGAGCCTATCGTCTTTTCCTGCCACCAATCTAATTCTGTGATTTTTTCTTGTGGAACGCCCCAGCTTTGCAAGATTTTGCCAATACGCAGCGGTACCAAAAAGTGTTCAACCTTGGCGTGTATCGATTTGATGACGTGTTTGTCTAGGTGATCATAGTGATCATGACTGATGACAACCATATCAATGGTGGGGAGCGCTTCAATGGAGATAGCCGCAGGTTGGAAACGCTTCGGGCCAGCCCACTGCACGGGTGATGCACGATCACTAAATACGGGATCAGTGAGAATAGTTTTACCATCTAGACGAATGAGCATACTGCTATGGCCTAGGCGTGCAACTGCAGGGTTAGTGGTATTCTCAATCTCCTCTCGGGATAGGGGAACGCTTGGCAAAGCCTGTTGCGGAGTTGGGTGTTCACGATCGGCAGTAACATAGGATTTAATGATGCCGTAAAGATCGCCAAAACTACTTGTGTATTCGATCTCGCTGTTTTGAAATTTACCGTTTTTCTCAACCGATGAAAATTCAGCTGCGTTGATGGTTGTTGCAGACATAAGCAGTGCTCCCAATACAAATCGTTTCATGTAAATGCCACTAGTTAAAGTAAACTATACGGTGTAGTTTACATGCGGTGCTTTAAAAGTAAACTACTTAGTGTAAAATAAAGTGATGGTTTTTCCTCCACCATAAATAAGACTCTGATAAATAATGAAAAAGACACGTAGTGAATTAAAGCGCGAAGCGATCCTTACCGCAGCAAAGCAATCTTTTCTTGAGTTTGGCGTTAAGAACACCAGCATGGATAAGCTTGCTAGCCTTGCCAATGTGTCTAAGCGCACCGTATACAATCACTTCAGTTCTAAAGAAGCATTGGTGATAGAGCTGGTGGGCATTATGTGGCGAGAAGCGGTCCAGGAGATTAACCTCGACTATCAGCCAGATATGCCGCTGGAAGAGCAGCTAGAAAAAGTGTTACTGGCAGAAATTGAGGCGAGTTGCGCGCCTGACTATATTGAGCTGGCTCGTGTTGCTATCGGTCATTATTTTTATTCTCCTGAAGAGCTGCAATTGCAGGTGGCAAAGTTTTCCAAAGAAGATAGCGCGATCGCGGTTTGGGCAAAGCAAGGGATGGCTGATGGTAAATTGAAGGAATGTGAGGTTAGCTTATTTACTGAGCAAGCCTACGCATTGATAAAAGGATATTATTTCTGGCCGTTGTTAGTAGGAATGAGAGATTTCCCTACACAAGAAGAAAAGTGTTTACATGCGCAGCGTAGTGCTGAATTATTGTTAAGTCATTATAAATTAGTGTGTTAGAGAGTGTATTAGGCCTCTTAAATACTCCCTAATAACGGGTGTAACTCATACTGTACACCTTGCGTAAAATTTATATATTGTCGAAATATTGCTTTTTAATTAAAAAAGTGATTGAAACTCGTTTTCTTCTTAGTTAAGTTGCATGGACACAAGCAAAACAGATGCCGTTACTGCACTGCATAAATTTAGAATGCCAAGTGCTTATTCTGTAAGCGGTAAGAATTTAAGGATAATCTACTATGTACCAAACCGATGACGTTCGCATCAAAAGAGTAAAAGAACTACTACCGCCAATTGCTATTTTGGAACGCTTTCCAGCAACAGAAACCGCTGCTGCGACCACATATAATTCACGAAAAGCGATTCACGACATTTTAAATGACCAAGATGACCGTTTATTGGTTATCGTTGGCCCTTGTTCGATTCACGATACAGAGGCGGCACTTGAGTATGGTAAGCGTCTAAAAGTTCTTCGTGATGAGTTAGGTGATCGCCTAGAAGTGGTTATGCGTGTTTACTTTGAAAAGCCTCGTACCACGGTTGGCTGGAAAGGCTTAATCAACGACCCGTACATGAACGATACGTTCAAGCTTAACGATGGTCTAAGAATGGCTCGTAAGCTGCTTCTAGACTTAACTGATTTGGGCCTACCGACGGCGGGTGAGTTTCTAGATATGATCACGCCTCAATATGTAGGTGACTTGATCAGCTGGGGTGCGATCGGTGCTCGTACTACAGAATCTCAGGTTCACCGTGAGCTGGCATCAGGCGTATCTTGCCCAGTTGGCTTCAAAAACGGTACCGATGGCAACATCAAGATTGCGTCAGATGCGATTCGCAGTGCTGAGGCATCTCACCACTTCCTATCTGTAACCAAATACGGTCACTCTGCAATTGTGGAAACCGGTGGTAACCCAGATTGTCATATCATTCTTCGTGGCGGCAAAGAGCCAAATTACAGTGCTGAGCACGTTGCTGATATTAAGCAACAGCTAGAAGCCTCTAAGCTACGTCAGAAGGTGATGATTGATTTCAGCCACGCGAACAGCAGTAAGCAATACCAGCGTCAAATCAACGTCTCTGACGACGTTTCAGCGCAACTAGCGAACGGTGAGCAAGCTATCTTCGGTGTTATGATTGAGTCACACCTAGTGGAAGGCAGACAAGACCTAGTTGACGGCAAAGCGCCAACATACGGACAGTCTATTACTGATGCTTGTATTGGTTGGGAAGACACTGAGAAGGTACTGCACCAACTTGCAGACGCTGTGACCGCACGCCGCAACGCATAAGCTTTCTAGGGTCATAAACATTCGAATAAAATAAAACGCCCTGATGTGAGTCAGGGCGTTTTTTATTGGTATTTAGTTGTAGTTTTAACTATTTAGCCTGGTCCAATGCTTTGATCATATCGACCAGCTCGTCCTCAGTTTTGGGCTCTTTATGAAAGTCCACCGAAGGTGAAGCCCCTCCCTTGAGTACATAAGCCTTTGTCCCGCAGTGATCATAGTGATACCAAAGTCCGTTTACGCATACGTCGGTGTAGCATCTTGGGTCTTGTTTTAGTTCCATGCGAATACTCCTTTGTTCACACTTTGTTAACAACTTCACCTTAATTCAGCTGAGCATTTCAGAAAATGATCTAGATCAATGTTGTTGCGGTTTTGTTATTGGGTTGTGTTTTTTTTGGCTGTCAGCTGTCAGCTATCAGCCTTCAGCCAGAAGACTAATATGACTTCGTCATTCCAGAGTGCTTCTATCTGGAATCTAGGAACTAAAGTGCATGTAGATCCTGGATAGGAGATCTCGAGGATGACGAGCTCAAAGTTAGCGACGTGATCAATAAGGTCATTCCAGAGTGCTTTTATCTGGAATCTAGAAATGAAGGTGCATCGAGACCCTCGATAAGAGACCTCGAGGGTGACGAGCTTACAATTAGCGACGTGCTCAACGAGGTCATTCCAGAGTGCTTCTATCTGGAATCTAGGAACGAAGGTGCATGTAGATCCTCGATAGGAGACCTCGAGGATAACGAGCTTATAGTTAGCGACGTGCTCAACGAGGTCATTCCCGCATGTTGTTAGCGGGAATCTAGGAATGCTGGGACATAGAGGTTGCCAATAAAAGTCTTGGCAATGACCGCTCTCAAAAAGATTCTTTTTCTGACAGCTTTAAGCTTGCAGCTGACAGCTATGTTCAATAAAGAAAAACCCAAGGTGGATAGCCTTGGGTATGGAGAGTGGGTCTGATATATGTAAGTTAGCCAACTGATACAGATAAGACCAAATTTATGAGGCTTTAAGCTAAGCCTTCTCATTTTGTAGTCGTTGAGAATGGTGACTACAAAATAATCCTATCTGGATTTTAGTCGCAAATCTACTCAATTTGTAAACAAATCAAGGTATATCAATAGAGTGCAACTAATTTCATACTTTGTTGCACTCTATTTTGCGTTTCCGGTCATGCTCCTGTCTTCTGGAAGTCATACACCGAACCTAGTTTCAGTATCTGAGTGAGCTCATCCAGTGCCGACTGGCTCTCTGTTAACAATGCAGGGTCTACCAGGTCTTGAGCTGAAATAGAGTCACGATAATGCGCATCTACCCATTGATTTAGCGTGGCAAACAGCGAGTCATTCATAATGACAGACTGGTTCATCGCCGCTTGCTCTTTAGGAGAAAGAACCACACGTAAACGCAGACACGCTGGGCCACCGCCATTTTGCATACTCTGCTTCAAGTCAAAACAGAGTAATTCATCGATGCCTTGCTTGCTGGCAATTAAGGTTTGCAGGTAATCAGAGACTTGCGGGTTTTCTTCACATTCTCTAGGAACGACCAACGCCGTTTTACCGTTTGGTAGGCTGAGCAATTGGCTGTTAAATAAGTAACTTCCTACTGCGTCGGCAACCGATACTGCAGAGTCAGGAACTTCTATGACATTTAATGGCTTATCTAGCGCGGTACTTAGGCTGTTATAAACAGCGTCTTTGTTTAAAAAAGCGTGTTCGTGGCAGAACATGACGTCTCTGTTACCCACGGCAATTACGTCATTGTGAAATACACCCGCGTCAATAACATCAGGATTTTGCTGAGCAAACACGACTTTATCTTCCGCTAAGCCATGTATGCGAGCGATAGCAGAGCTTGCCTCTAACGTTTGGCGTGCCGGGAAGCGTTTTGGTTTTGGTATTGCACCATTAAACGCACTCTCACCAAACACAAAGAACTCTACACCTCGGTCACCGTACTCATTACAGAAGCGGGTATGATTTGCGGCACCTTCGTCACCAAAATAGTTACTAGATGGAAGCGCATCATGGTGAGCAAAGTGGTTAGCGTCACTGAACATCCCCTTTAGGATTCGACCCGTTTGTGGGTGTTCAATCGAGCGATGAAATTTGTTGATTAGGTTTGCAGGCGTAAAGTGCAGTTTGCCATCGTGAGTATCGCTGCTTGGAGACACAGTCGCCGCGTTTGCTGTCCACATGCTTGATGCAGAGCAGCAAGCAGCCAAAAGTGCAGGTGAATGCTTAGCGGCTTGTTTTAACACTGCAGCGGTATCACCGGTAAAGCCTAATTGACGAAGTGTGCCGATATCAGGGCGAGCAAGAGGTGCGATTACGCCCTGAACCATTCCAAGGTCGTGCAACGCCTTCATTTTTTTTAGGCCTTCTTTGGCCGCTAGTTTAGGGCTAGATGCCTTGGTTTGATTGTTCTTCGAGGCAAGGTTTCCGTCAGAAAGACCAGCATAGTTGTGAGTAGGGCCCACAAGACCATCAAAATTGGCTTCAACATGTTGGGTTGAGTTGTTCATCTTCACTCCTTGAATGGATTCTACTCTTGCTCTGCTAGAGCGTTAAACAGTGGAACAAACGGCGCAGAATCGCCTTCTTTTAGCTGCAATGTATCTGCAAGCTTGGTATCCATAATGATGGTATTACCGTCAAATTGAATCGCTTTGGTTGCTAGGGCTCTAAAGTGCTTCACTTTGCCATTGCTGACTAGGTAAGGTATCTCGCTTGGAGTGATGTCTTCAGCCACTTTTACCGTCGCTAAGCGTTGTTCTCGAACCGCTCTAATATCCCTGACTTGTGATTCCAACATAGGGCCTGCATCGAAAATATCGACGTAGTGATTGAAGCGGAATCCTTCTGACTCCAAAAGCTTGCGTGCTGGCAGAGTGTGTGGGTGTGTGTGACCAATCACTTCTTGAGCTTCTTCTGGAAGCAAGTTGGTGTAGATAGGGTTCTTTGGCATTAATTCAGCGATGAACACCTTATCGTGCATCGATAACTTATCTGCGATTGCAAAGTCTAGGTTGAAAAAGTGACGTCCTAGGCCTTCCCAAAATGGTGAGCTCCCTTCTTCGTCGCTAAAGCCGCGCATTTCAGCAATAACAGTAGAATCAAAGCGTTGTTGGTTTTGTCCCATGAACAAAAAACGACTCTTAGAAAGCAAATGGCCGTTGTAGCCCTTTCTTGATTCAGGAAGCAAAAACAGAGTGCACAACTCAGTGCATCCTGTATGGAAATTGCTGAGGCTTAGGGTTTGCACCTTGCTGTATACATCAAGTTCACGAGAGGCATGGACAGTAGTGTCTAGGTGATAGCTGTAGAAAGGGTCCTGTAGGCCGACACCGGCTTGAACTGCACACGTCCCTACTAATGCTTGTTGTTCTAGATCTTCAGCAACAAACAAATAGTATCCATCTTCCAGAGGAGTGTCGCTCTCAAACGCAGCGCAACCATCTTCGATCATCTGGTCGATGCGCTTTGGATCATCCTGCATTGAGGTGAAACCAGTACCTGTTTGTTTCGCTAATTCCGCCAGTCCTTGACGATCGCTTGCTGTAATTGGACGTATCAACAGCATAATAAATGCATCCCTTGCAATCTAAAATGAGAAGTCACAATACAGGCTTAGAAGGGCTTAGCAAGCCTCAAATATTCATTGTGATTGAATAACCCCTTTATTTATTCACTCCTTATGCAGTTTGGGTATCTAGGTATTCAGTTATTGTCGATTTAAAGGGTTGACGTTATAGAAAGCGAGTGACTATTTATGAGATCCCATAAATAGAGCAATAATTTCAAATTCCATTCCGAAAGTGTGATCTGTCGTCAAGTTTGCGCTTTGGTTTTGTGGTTGTTTTTTGAGCTTGATTCTTTGCCAATTTATCGCAGTGGAGAGAAATAAGCGCCTATACTCGTTAGGGTCTGTTGATCTTTTGAGGTTATTTTTGTAGCGATTTGTTGGGTATTAATACAAGGCGGTCGCTTTTAGGTGTGGTGGTTCCACATGAAAAGTGACTAACGCGGTAGAAATGCCCAACAAAGCGCTACCCGAAGGGCTCGACCAGAACCCATTTACTCATCGTTGAGCGACTTTTGCTTAGATGACTAGGCGGCAAGTCCCTCGCCTTGATTAAATGGCTTCTGGTCGAGCAAAATTTAATCGCAAAAGGTCAACAGACCCTAATGACTAGGCGGAATTCTCATAGGATAAGCGAGGGCGATGGATGAAAATAGGGATTCTAGTATGCGGGCATTTAGCGCCAGCACTTTCTGAAAATTACGGTCAGTACTCAAATATGATCGCGTCGGTATTCAAAGCGGTCAACAATGAAATCACCTTCTACGAATATGATGCATTCAATCAGCAGCTGCCTGAGCTAGAAGATTGCGACGGCTACATACTCACAGGGAGTGTCTGTAATGCGTATGATAATGACCCCTGGATCTTAGGATTAATAGACTGGATTCAACGCTGTGAAGCAAGACGTAAACCCTTGGTGGGTATCTGCTTTGGTCATCAACTCATCGCTCGTGCACTTGGTGGTACAGTGGAGAAATCATCCAAAGGTTGGGGGCTGGGCAACTATGACGTGAACATTATTGCCCAAAAGCGCTGGATGAACCTGTCTATCGATAGGCTAAGAATGTTAGTGAGTCATCAAGATCAGGTGATTACTGTTCCTCGAGGGATGCGCGTTGTTGCCTCCAATGATTTTTGTCCAAACTTTATGCTGGCAAAGGACAATCATATATTCACCGTTCAGGGACACCCTGAGTTTTCTATGGAGTTTACCGCCGAACTCATCGAAATGCGTAAACACCTAATTAGTGAAGAGCATTATCGTTCCACCTTTGAACAGTTAAAAGAAGCGCCCGATTCAGCCATTGTGTTGCATTGGATTGATGCTTTTTTTGTATTCAATACTCAGTCGATTCAAGAAGAAGGCTTTCAGCAGGCAGGGTAAAAAGAAAAGGCCTAGAAATTCTCTAGGCCTGATTTGCTGAAGAGTCGAATAATTTAAAGCGTAATAAACCTACTGTGCAATAAACCCACCAGTTTGATGTGCCCACAACTGTGCGTAGATGCCCTTACCCTGTATGAGTTCTTGATGGGTTCCTTCCTCCACTATGTGCCCCTTATCTAGAACGATGAGTCTATCCATAGCGGCGATGGTTGATAGACGGTGCGCAATGGCAATAACGGTTTTCCCTTTCATCAATTCATTCAGACTCTCTTGAATAGCAGCTTCAACCTCTGAATCCAAAGCGGACGTTGCTTCATCCAGTACCAATATCGGTGCGTCTTTTAACAGCACACGAGAGATGGCAATTCGCTGACGCTGTCCACCTGAGAGCTTCACTCCTCGCTCTCCCACTTGAGCATCATAACCAAGATTACCAAACGGGTCGGTGAGTGTTTCGATGAACTCATGGGCATGTGCTTGCTTGGTCGCGGCAATCAACTCTTCCTCACTTGCCGTCGGGTTGCCATACAAGATATTTTCTCGAATGGAGCGATGTAACAGCGAGGTATCCTGCGTCACCATGCCGATATTGCTACGTAGCGAGTCTTGAGTAATGGCTGAGATGTCTTGTTGGTCGATGCTGATCTTGCCTCCCTCTACATCGTGAAAACGCAACAGAAGGTTGACTAAGGTTGATTTACCCGCGCCGGAGCGTCCAACTAAGCCTACCTTTTCTCCAGGTTTAATATTCAAGCTGAGATTGCTTATGACGCCCTTATTTTCACCATAGTGAAAGCTAACGTCATCAAAATGTATTCCACCGTTCTCTACTTGAATAGGTTTCGCATTTTGTTTGTCCTTGATGTCTATAGGTTTCGAAAGTGTCGCCATACCATCAACAGTAGTGCCCATGTTTTCAAACAGTGCGCCCACTTCCCACATGATCCACATCGACATTCCGTTTAGGCGCAGGGCCAAGCTGATTGCGATGGCAATGGCGCCAATGCTGATGGCATTGTCCATCCATAACATGATGGAGATGGCCGCAATAGCGAACACCAATACATAGTTCACCACTTCAACCATCACGTTAAAGCCGGTAACAAGGCGCATCTGGCGATGAACGGTATCTAGGAAGCCCTCCATGCCTTCTTCGGCATACTCGGTCTCACGTTTACTGTGAGAAAAAAGCTTAACCGTTGCGATATTGGTATAGCTATCGACAATGCGTCCCGTCATCGTTGAGCGTGCATTTGCTTGCTCTGAAGAGACCTGTTTTAGGCGAGGTACAAAGTAGATCTGAATACCAATATACGCGAGCAGCCAAGCTAGCATAGGCAGCATTAAGCGATAATCTGCTTGAGCGAGAAGCACTATGATAGAGGTAAAATACACGCAGACGTACACAAATACGTCCAGAGTCTTCATCACTGTTTCTCTTACAGAAAGGGAAGTTTGCATTACCTTAGTGGCTATACGCCCTGCAAAATCGTCTTGGTAAAACGATAAGCTCTGCTTAAGCAAATAACGGTGTGCCATCCAGCGTATAGACATTGGATAATTGCCTAGCAAGGTCTGGTGTTGAACCAGTGAATGCAAGGTGACTAAAATTGGCATAATGATCAGTACCAACACACCGTAGGTGATCAGCGTATTGGCATTGTCCTGCATAAAGGTGTCAGGATTGCTCGACCCTAGCCAGTCAACAAGTTTACCCATCATGCCAAATAGGGACACCTCAACAATGGCGACTATGGTACTGAGTAGTGCCATCAGTAGCAGAGGCTTTTCAAATCCCTTGGTGTAATAACGACAAAACGCGAAAACCGTATTTGGCGGCTGTTCAGGTTCGTTTTTTGGGAAGGCTTTGGTGAATCCTTCGAAGATTTTATACATACATCAATCCTAAAATACACCTTGCTGAGAGACGGTAAGAAAAGCGAGAGCAAGGCTTAAATAGTGTTTTTTAAACAGACACTTAGATACATAGGATAGTCGATGATGGGGGAAAGAACATCTGAAGAATGATTCTTTTATCTTTGAACTGATAGCTGTCAGCTTACAACCTTCAGCGATCAGTTTAGAGCTAAAATAGTCAGCCCCGAGTGTTCTTATCGGAGATCTAGTTATTACATTGCTAGTTAGACTGAACAGCAGATGCTCGATAGAACACTTCGAGCATGACGGGGGGCTCTGTCATCTCCGAGTGCTCCTATCGGAGATCTAGTTAATACACTGGTAGATAGACAGCACAGCAGATGCTCGATAAAACACTTCGAGCATGACGGGGTGGGTTCTGTCATCTCCGAGTGCTCCTATCGGAGATCTAGTGATTATATTGCTAGGTAGACAGCACAGCAGATGCTCGATAGAACACTTCGAGCATGACGAAGTTGAGCTTTGTCATCTCCGAATGCTTTTATCGGGGATCTGGTGAGTTCAGTAGTTGAAGAGGTCTCCAATAAAAGACTTTGGAGACGACGAGAGTTGCCATTTTTGACAGCTGATAGCTAGAAGCCTTCAGCGATCAGTTCAGAGCTAAAATCGTCATCCTGGAAAGTTCTCAGAACTTATCTGGAATGCCAGCCCAGCGGGATCTTAGAGAGTGCCGAACCAAGCCATGTGCATCCTAAGGTTCTGGATAACCCTATTGGGTTTCCAGAATGACGACGAAGATAGGGTATCGGCAATCACCCTATCTCCCAGACAATCATCAAGAAGCGGCACTCATGATGGCAAGGTTCTTGCCGTTTTGCTTGCCTCTGTCTGTGGCTTGTAGTGATGACGAAAGCGTCTTGTCTACGGAGTCACGTAGGTGAGATACACCAATGCTGACAGTAAAGTTAACGTTGACGGTATCAAAGACAAGCTTATGCCTTTCAATGGCTTCACGAAGGTTCTCTGCCAAGCTAAATGCGTGTTGCTGATCCACGGCATGATAAAGCACACAGAATTCGTCGCCGCCTGTTCTAGCCGTTGATAGTGTGGATGGCGCAGGGAAGTGCTTCGAAATCACACTCGACATCTCCAGTATCAACTGGTCGCCGCAGGTATAGCCGTGCTTATAGTTAATCAGCTTCAAGTCATCGACATCAATAGTTAGGAGGTACACATCACGGTGACCCTTGTAGCGGCTGATCTTATTGCGCAGTGTAAACAAGTTATCTTGATTTGTTGTCGCATCACGCTGTAAAACTTGCTGTTGAAACAATACGTTAGACAGAGAAGTTTCGATGAAATTCTGTAGTAATTTCATCAAACTTGGGAATGTCTGGAATCTACTCTCAAGGAAAATCACGCCAGTAAGCCCATTGTGTCCATGTAAGGGTACACGGTAATACTTGGCACTAAACTGAATCTGTTTGGCCAGCGGATCTTGGCTTCCTGATCGTTGATACTTCACTTCACTTGTCAGTAAGTCTAGAGCGTATTCTTTATCAATGAGTAGCGATTGCTCTTGTCCATGATAATCGACAGTGTAAAACGTCTGACTCTCGTGATTGTAAAGGCAAAGTTGAACACGTCGACGTGTGCAGAACCTTTCTAATAGAGTCTGAACCTGTTTTTTGAACTCGAGTAAAGTAGTTGCTTTTGACAAGTCAGCGAGTGCTACCTGTAGCTGCTTGTTCAGGTAATGAAAGATAGATACGAATAGCAATAAGCTCAGTGCTACGAAGCCAATAAGCAGTACTGAATAGCTGTGAGCAAACAGGTCAGAACGAGATATTGACGAGAAATAGATCCAGTTCATGCTATTTCTAGCGTTGTAGGATGCAAGTTTTGCATCACCATGGAAGAAATAGTTGATTGAACCGTACAGCTGGTTGTTCGGCAATGCACTGTCTGGATTAAAGGCGTAGCTTGGTGTATCGGAAAAGTAGTAGCTAACGGGTTGAGTTCTTTCATCTTGCGAGAGCTCACCGGCAATTGAATACTTATAAACAACCGCCATTTCTCCAATCCTATTTGGATTAGGGTGGAGTATCACCTTGCCAGTCGCTCTATCAACAATAAACACATTGCCACTGTTTAGAGTGCGCAGGTCGATGAACGCCTGACTTGCATACATCAGATCAAATTCAATAATGTATTGTGGAATGCCTGCAGGGTTTGTCTCACGTAGGCCAACAACCCAACGACGGTTCTGGCTGCGATAAAGGCTCGATATCTGAAATCGATTGTCCATAAAGCTGATATCGGTCCAGCTAGCGTCCTGCATATCAAACGCAGTAGCATCGGTGTTATACATGCTGGCATTAAAAATAGCAGTTTCAGATACCGCTGAGTTTGTGCTTGGGTCATAGCGCAAAATATCATTGTAATTCTCGGTATTACGGATGATATCGACAGCATTTAGGTTTGCGGCACTAGGATCTTCGAGCTCAGCGGAGCGATTTAGGGATGAGAAAATATTGACGCTATTTTTCAATTGCGCCTGGATCAGCTTTGAAGCTGTTCTGAGGTTAGCTTGTGTTTGTTTCAGCGCATCATCTTTAACACTGGCATAGTGCTGATAAGCAACGAAAATCAAAATTGTACTGAGCACAACCACATAGGGTCGCATAAGCCGAATAATAGTTCTTGGTAAAGCCATACTGAGTTCGTTGTTGTTAATTTAGTTGAGCGTTGAACGCCATTAAGTTTCGCGGTTACTTTTTGTCCGCTTTGAAACGAAGGGCGATTGTATATTAATTTAATGTGTGATCAAGCTCTCATTTGTTTGCTGGCATGTAATGACAAGGGCCATATTAAAACGTGTTTCCATATTTGTAGTCTTGATATAAAACAGGGGGAGGTCGGGTATGTCGGTTCTTTTGTCTGCGAATGACTGATACCAGAGCGAGAAGGTATTGGTGAATAGGTAGGGGAGGTGTATGTATTTTTAAGAAAAAAATAGCCCCAGCAAAGGCTGAGGCTAAGTGTAAGGGATGAGCGCTACTAGGCTTCTAAGGTTTCTTGTTTAACTGGCAGTATCTTTGCCGGCCCTTTAGCCTTCAGAATCACCATAGACTGAGGCTTGAGTAGCATATCTCTGCTGATGGTACCTTTGCCTGTTTCTGATTCACCAGTATCACAAATCAATGTCCAGCGATCGGTTCCACCATCAGGTAACTTGAAGCGAGCAGGTGTTTGCGATTGGTTGATATAGTACAGCAGCTCTGCACCATCTTTACCGATACCTAGCTTCAACGAAACAGCGTTCAGTTGATTCCAGTCATCCATCTCCATCAAGTTGCCATCTGGGCGATGCCAACTCACTCGGTTGTCGTTACGGGTTTCTCCGCTAAATGCTTCAATGAATGGGATCATGTGTTCGCGACGTGCTTGTAGCATATTCGCTAGCCACAACTTGAAGCTCTCTTCATGGGCTTCAAGTTCCCAATCTAACCAACTGGTTTCATTGTCTTGGCAATAGGCGTTGTTATTGCCCTTTTGGGTGTGTGACACCACATCTGCGGTAAGAATGTGAGGAATACTGAAAGAGAACAGCAGGCTACTCATGAAGTTACGCTTGCGCTTTTCTCGCAATTGGATGACATCAGCGCTTGGCGTTTCACCCTCCACTCCCAAGTTATCTGAACGGTTGTCACCATGGCCATCATGGTTGTGCTCACCGTTCTCCTCATTGTGCTTCATTTTGTAAGACACTAAGTCCTGCATGGTGAAGCCATCGTGGTAGGTGATGTAGTTGATAGTCATCTTATGTGGCCAACGGCTTGCGCTGTACAGGTCACGTGAGCCCATGATGCGAGTGGCAAACTCTTTCAAGAAGCCTTGATCGCCTCTCCAAAAGCTTCGAGTAATGTCGCGGAACTTATCATTGCATTCATTCCAACCATCAGGGAAGTTACCCACTTGATAGCCATTTGGACCGATATCCCACGGTTCCGCAATCATCTTCGTCTCTTTAAGAGCAGGGTCTTGTGCTACCGCCTTAAAGAAAGCAGCTTCACGATTGAAGTTATCACCGTTGCGACCCAGAGTTGCCGCAAGATCAAAGCGGAATCCATCAACCTTGAACTCTTGTACCCAGTAACGAAGGGTATCCATGACTAAGGTCAGCGCGGGTTGGTAATTAAGATCGACCGTATTGCCACAGCCAGTGAAGTTAGCGTAGTGGCAACCGTGCTTAAGGTAGTATTGATTGTCTAGTAATTTGAGGTTGAAGACAGGACCACCATCACCACCTTCAGCGGTATGGTTGTAAACCACATCTAAAATGACCTCGATGCCATTTTTATGTAGCTCACGAATCGTGGTTTTTAGCTCTTGAACGGCATCGGTATCTGCATAACGTGGATCTGGCGCCATAAACACATAAGGGTTGTAACCCCAGTAGTTGACCTTTTCCATATCCAGTAGATGCGGTTCATGCATGCAAGCGGCCACAGGCAGCAATTGTAAGCAGTTGATGTTTTGTTCTTTGTAGAACGCAAGCATCTCGTCACTTACCAGGCCTAGATATTTGCCTCTATGCTGAGAAGGAACCTTCTTATTGAGCTTTGTCAGTCCCTTAGTATGAGTCTCGAACAACACTATTTCAGAGCGAGCTAAACGAGGGTGCTCGACTTCTTGCCAGTCAAATTCTGATGAGGTGACGACAGACTTGGCCATTGACCAGCTTTTTTCGTTAGAAAATGGCGTCTTATAGTTGAGAGGTTCGCTCAAAGCTTTGGCGTAAGGGTCTGACAGCAGGATCTTTTCGCCATTTGGGTCAATGACGATGAAGCCGTATTCTTGGCCCGCAGTAACACCCTCTATATAGATGTGTTTAATGCCAGCGTAGTTTTCGGTAATTGGGTAGGCTTTGAACTCACCTTTGGAGTCGAAAAGCGCTAGAGAAATCTCTTTGCAGCTAGGTGCATGAATAGAGAAGTTACATCCACTTTTATCTAATTCAGCGCCTAGCGGATAGGGGCGCGATTTCTTACTACTCATTCGTTATTTTTGTCTTTTGTTTATTTTGTGAATGGTTTGAGGGTTAAGTTAAAAGGTTTGGCCAGTTAACGCAATAGTGGATTGTGGGATGAAGCCTGTTCTGAGCAGGTTTTAATTCAAAATATTGAACAGCGTACACTATCTATAGGATGGCTAACTTACCCATTTTTACTGGGCTGGTAGGGGAGGGCTCACTAATAAAGCTCTAAAAAGAGCTTTAGACAAGGGTCGTTGAGATCTACATCACGAAATATACTATTTAACGAAATTAAATCAAAATCAGATGGAACTTTTAAATAGAGACATAGATCTAACTCTGCACACAATCAACTGTGACCTCTATCTCTAGCAATGAGGGATCTCCTCCTTAATTGTGTGATCAACTATACAAGTAGCTAGATCTACGCCCCCTCACCCCCTCCCTACTTCCCCCGCTATTTAGCCAAAGGAGGAGGACTCCGACTTTTATCGTTAGAACTATTATCTCTCCTGTCGAATAAGAACAGTTTTCGCACTTACATTTTTGGTTGGCTGTATTAACGGAATGGACTGTTAAGCAATTAAGAATGTATTAGAAAAACAAAAAAAATCGTTTCGGGAGTTAACGAATAATGAAAAAGGTAAACCTACTAACAGCAGCGGTTACAGCTGCCCTACTATCTACATCAGCTATGGCTGTAGAGTTTAACGGTTACATGCGTGCTGGTACTGGTATCAGTGGTAACAGTGGTTCTGATGTATCAGTAAACAAAAACGGTATTGGTCGTCTAGGTAACGAAAACGACAACTACTCTGAGTTTGGTCTTGCTCAAGATCTTCAAACTGGTGAAGTTAACTGGCGCATTGAGTCAATGATTGCTTCTGGCGCTCCAGGTGCAAACGGTTGGGAAGACGCTGACTTCAACGTTGCACAGTTTGCTGTGAAAGCACAAGGTGCTCTAGCATTTGACCGTGGTGCAACACTTTGGGCTGGTAAAACATACTACCAACGTAAAGACATCCATATCACTGACTTCTACTACTTGAATACATCAGGTACTGGTGGTGGTATTGAAAACATCTCTATTGGTGATACTAAGCTTTCTGTAGCACTTGTCCAAGATGGTGATAATACAACTCAAGGCCCAGATGCAGGTAACAGTGATTCTTCAGGTTTCATCTTTGATGCGCGTCTAGCAAACATTGGTCTATGGTCTGATGCTAACCTAGAAGTTGCTCTTGCTTACAACTTCGCAGTAGATAAAGATTCTGGTGTATCTGAGCAAGCTGATGATGGCCTACTAGCTACATTGATTCTTCAACAAGGTCTAAGCAATGGCTTCAACCAAACTGTATTCCAATATGGTACAGCTGGTTACGGTGTTCAGGCTGCTAACTTCTGGGGTTCAGGTTCTTACTACGCTCGTGGTACAGACCAATTTAATGATTCTACGGGTTACCGTCTATTGAACTGGGGTGTTATCTCAATGGGCGACTCTTGGGAAATGGGTCACCAGTTAGCATACCTAGCAGGTCAAGATATTGGCGACGGTGTTTCTCAGCATGATATCGACCAGTACTCTGTTGTTGTTCGTCCAATGTACAAGTGGAACGACACTATGCGCACAGTATTCGAAGGTGGTTACAACGCTGGTGAGCGTCTAGGTGGCACTGGTACTGAAGACTTCGGTAACGCTAAAGTTACAGTTGCTCAAGCATGGGCAATGGGAAGCAGCTTCTGGGCTCGTCCTGAGATCCGCGTATACGGTTCTTACATCCTAGATACAGAAAATGATGATGCATTTGGCACTGGCAACGACACTGAGTACGTTGTTGGTATCCAAGCTGAAGCATGGTGGTAATCAAACCGTTCTAGTTTGAATTAGGTTTATTGAATATAGCCGACGTTCAGTCGGCTATTTTTTTAAGGGCTTTACGCTTCTGTATTTGCTATAACAGGCAATTCGATTTCAAAGTCATTAAAAAAATAACAAAGGAAACATCCAATGAAATTACGAGCCTTAGTGTTAAGTTGTTGTGTGGCTCTTGCTGGTTGTGCAACCCAAGATACTATTCATCAAGTGGGGCAATCAGATGCCGCCGCTACTTCAGTAGCATCGCTAATCAAATCACCTTTTGCTCTTGATACTCAAGCATTAGTGACGATTGATCAAAGTACACAGGTATTGAGCAACGATGCCATTGATAGCCCTGTTGTTGCTTTTGAAATTCCTTCAAACCGTGGTCCATTGGAAATATCAGTAACCAGTAACATGACTTCTGAGAAGACATTCTTTTCTCCAGAAATCATGATCGTTTCTAACGATGGTGAAGTGATTGAGAAATACGATTCATCAGCATTTGAATATCGTCGTCCGCGTTTAGCGTGGGGTGATCGTCTAGTAGCTGAAATCAGATTTACACCGCCGGTTGATCAAAAGACGGTCACTATGTTGATCTATACGACTCCGGAAGAACTGGCTAAAACAACCGATCGTGTTGACCCGTACCGCGCTATGGTAGAAGGTCAGGGCGGTTACATGCCTGAATTGAAAGACATTCCAACCCCACACTCTAAAACGGGTAAGTTGGTTGTTGAAGTAGCAGGTGCAAGTGCTGGAATATTTGCAAAAGATGAAGCAGATAAAGGAACTCAAAACCTAGACGCAACGGTAGAGAAATCAACACAAGACTACTACCACAATGCTATTCGCAAGGCCGTCGAAGAAGACAACATGCCAAAAGCTCTTGCTCTGCTAGATGAAGCAAAAGAGCTTAACGTAGAAGGTGCTCAGCAAGTGTACATTGATGCACTAGAGGCTCGCCAAGCCAACTAAATTTTAACCCGAAATACTTTGTGTATTTGTCCTGTTAGCCAGAGAAGGTTTAAACCTTACTCTGGCTTTTTTTTGTCTTCATGATTGAAACAATGCAGATGTTGACGCTCCATCCAGCGGTTCGTCATTCCAACCTTGAGCTGGAATCTTAGGTGGTTCGGGGCTGGGTATGTGCACTCTAAGATACTGCTGGGCAGGCATTCCATCGTCCGCCAGTATGACGTCTGCTTTTGACGCAGTAGGTGAGTCAATTAAGCCAAGGTCAGCGCTACAGACCCACTTGGTGATAACTGCAGGTTAATCCTACCTTCACCATTGTGTACCTTCATTTTATAGATCGGGCCCTCTCCTAAGTTATCGAGGAGTGTATAGCTACCATCGTCAAGCCTCCACTTAGCTATGAGTTCTCGCGGTATTGTGATGGAAATATCAAAGGTATTTTCATTGTCGAAGTTTGCCGCCACAATTAAACACTCAACGGATTTCGTGGCTACAGCTGTGCGAGTAAACAAGTAGACACTGTCTCTGCCTTCGGTCAGTTGCTCTTCATTGGCTTGTTGTAGACTGTCAAAATCTCCAAGTAGAGATTTACACTGTAAAGTGAAGTTCATTAGCTTTGAGTAGAAATCTCGCAACGATTTCTCTTGCTCTGTGAGTTGTCCGCCATCGAATTTACCACCATTCATCCAACGTTGGTGATGGGGTACTCCGATATAGTCAAAGATGGAGGTTCGTGAAGGCTTGCCAAAGCCGGCATCTTCGTTAGCGGGCTCGCCAACTTCTTGCCCAAAATACAGCATGGTAGGCGCTGAGCTCATTAGGGCACTGACTACCATCGCGGGCTTTGCCAATTCTGCTTTGCCAGCAAACTGTGGCGATGCAATTCGCTGTTCGTCGTGGTTTTCAAGAAAATGCAGCATGTGCTGTTCTATATCGAACAATTCTTTTTGTACACTATCGATTGAAGATGTCGATTGCTCTCGCCGCATAACCGCTCTGAGGGTGTCATAGAGGCCAACTTTGTCATACAGGTAGTCCATCTTGCCTAGCTCGATATAGTCGCGATAAAGGCTAGGTTGATAGATTTCTGCCAATAAAAAAGTACCAGGAAATTGCCTTTTGATGCTGGAGTTCATGAAGCTCCAAAATTCAACAGGCACCATCTCTGCCATATCGTAGCGGAAGCCATCAACGCCAAGGGCCAACCAATAGAGTGCGATATCTCTAAACTTTCTCCACGAATCAGGTACTTGCTTGTCTTGCCAAAATTCGTAATGTTTCTGATAGCTTAGGCGTCGGTAGTGACCTGGAAGCTCCTCGAAATCCTTACTGCCGTCAGGGCGGATTCCATAATTTATTTTTACCGTTTCATACCAATCATTAAAACTAGGCTGAGCAGTGCGTGCGCCATTGCCTGTCCATCTGCCTGGATATTCGCAAAACTCTGGGTGTGAAGTAAAGTGGGGTTCTTCCCCTAGAGGTTCAAACTCCGCGGGTATATTAGGAATCACGAAGCTTTGCTTTGGAATGTAGTAAAAGTTGTTATCTGGAGCGTATTCAACACTTGCATCATCATTTACACCAAAGTCGGTGACGTTTTTGGGGTTATTTAACCCTCTGTACTGGCGCGCTACATGATTTGGGACAATATCAATGATGACTTTTAGATTGTGCTTGTGGCACCGCTGAATAAGTTGCTTGAACTCAGATAACCCCACTTCGGGATCGTCTGTTAGATCTGGGTTTACTGAGTAATAGTCTTTAACTGCGTAAGGCGAACCCGCACGCCCCTTCACTATAAGTGGATGATCGTTTTGAACGTTGATATTCGTATAGTCAGCAATAACGGCATGATGCGGAATTCCCGTAAACCAAACGTGTGTCATGCCCAATTTTCGGATTTCCGATAACGCTAAATCAGAAAAATCACTGAATTTCCCCAGCCCATTTTCTTCCTTTGTTCCCCAGGGTACATGCGCTGTCTTTTTGTTGCCAAACAATCGAGTAAATACTTGATAAATATTGAGCTTATTGTGTGCCATAGCTCTGAATCCGAGGTGAAAGATCTGCGTTATTAAACAATGAAGAATAGCGAGTATTGGTGACTTTGTGATTACAAAGGTTGAATTAAGTATGGTTAAGACTGAGAAAGTGAGATCTTGAACTATAATTTAACGGTGTCGTAGTGGCTAGGTTGAGTTTACTAGTCTAATGATACCCGCGCTTGGTATGTCCAAACCATCACAATGATGGAATGACAGACCGAGCTTTTGTCGCACGGAGATACTGTATGGATACAGTTACTGAGATGATTGCTACCGTCGGCTCGATTTTAGCCTTTATGATTGTGTTTTTAGGTGTTGCGAAATGGTTTTCAAGTCGCACAGAACGGGCAGAGAGACGACGACAAGCTGCTGAGCAGCAAGCTCACTTAGCTGAAGCGGAGCGTGTAAGAATTCATAAAGAAAAGGTCGCTCTTGCTGATAATGGACATTTGGCTAAGCAACTTGAATTGGCCCTAGAAAGTGAGCAAGCACACCCTAAAGAGGCGGTATATTGGTTTGAAAAAGCCGCTTTGCAAGATAGCAGAGACGGCATTGAAGGCATCGTAAGGGTGTGTGAATCAACGCCTGAGGATGTTGTACCCCAAGATAAATATCGTTACTGGAGAAATGCTCTCGATGCATTGAATGGTGATGAGCAAGCCGAGTATGAGCAGGGTATCGCTCTGTTCGAAGGATTTGGTATTCGCAGTAATATGGATAAAGGGATCCAGCTTATTGAGCACGCAGCAAACAGGCGTTGTGTTAGGGCGCAGATGTTTTTGGCTGATTGGTATAAATCGCCGGAAAACCCGTTAGCTGATGCAGAAAAAGCCAAGATGTGGAGAAGCATGTCTGAACACGTTGATTTTAACGAGCGCTCTAAATAGAGTGCGCTTGCGCTACTATAAGGTAGGTACTGTGAAGAGTTTTTTAGCACTATTGCTGGTGAGCTTTGCAAGTTTATCTTTTGCCGCTGAAGAGGTGGCAACGGGCACCGAAGGCGCGAGCACTTCAACTGGAGCCGCAACCTCTGCTACATCAACGACGGGTGCCACTACTGGAGGGGTTGCTGCAGGGACTGCCGCTACAACTCTCGCCTCGGGCACGGTTATTGGGGCCGTTGTGGCTGTGAGTGCTGTTGTTATTGTTGCTGGTGTAGCGATAGCCGATGCCGGAGATGATTCTCCTTCCACAACGGTTCAAAATCGGTAACGCCTAAAAAATCATATGAACCACTTCCAGCCAGGAAGTGGTTTTTTTTTGTCTGTAATCTATTGTTAATGAAGATTTTCTTTGGACTTTGCAGGGATAGCAAGATGACACAAAGGATATTACTGCTCTTTATCCTATCTTCATCAATCGTAGGGTGTTCGCAGAAATTTCAAGATGTAGGAGTGACAGTTGAGCAGTCGGTATGGGGTGCTGAGGATGTTGTTGTTGCTGATGAGCGATTACAAAAACTGCCATATGCCAGCCTTTATGCGCGTGTTGATCAAGGCCCTCAGATACACATGGTATTGGCTTATGCTGATACCCTCTCGGGTCAATCTTCTGTTGAATTGAAATGGGTAGCTCAAGATAGGGCTATGATTGTCACAGAAGGTGGGAGAATCACAAAGACTTTGGCTATGCCTGTTAATAATTTAGCGGAGGTCACTACACAGCAATATCCTTTTGGGTCAGATACCCCAGTCTCATGGCAAGCAACATACGATTGGCAACCTGGTTATCGCTATGGTTATCAGGCCACAATTACTCGCAGGCTAATAGGGTCTGAAAGCGTTGATACCCCCCTACAACAATTCACAACGAATCATTACATCGAGACAGTGTACTTCCAAGTTCTTGATACAGGTTTTGAAAATCATTTTTGGGTAGATCGTGATGGGAGGGTGATTAAAACCATTCAACATATAGGCCCAGACATGAGTAGTATTGAGCTCTTGTTAATCCGCGACTTTGGCTAATAGGCAGATAATGACGAATGATTAGCCCTCGCTCGATAGCATCTGCTTACGTAATCTTCTTATTAATGCTTTGTATAGGCAAGGCTTTGGCTGCGCCGATAACCGTGCAGTTGCCCAATCAAGAGATAGAGCTTTATTACTCGAAGGCTGTGCGACTAAGCCAAATACTGATTGATGCGCAAAGGATTGAACCGGACAGATTTGTACTCGCGAATCACTTAGCTTTGTTAGATAAAAAATCGGACATGGCTGCCGAGAAAAAAGATATCTTCAATCAGCTTGAGCAGAGAGCCAGCAAGCCCAATAACGAGAGTCTAAATCAATCCTCCCAAGCGATTTTAGAACAGCTTAAGCAGTTTACTTATCTTAGACGGTTGCCGTACAGGCTTGATGCTGACTGGGCTCGCAGCCAAATATCAACTGACCCTGTATTAGCCTTTCAAAATGAAAATGCAGGGCTTCGTTTTCGGCTATTACAATCAACAAGGCCCACACAAATTCGTTTGATGGGAGCCATAGATAAACCCACCCTAGTGCCATTTAAGCCTCATTGGCAGCTTTCAGACTATCTAGAGAATCACCATGTAAACCTGCTATCGGGAGCTCAGAAAAGCCTCGCTTTTGTTATACAGCCAGATGGCGAGATGACACAACTACCTTATGGCTGGTGGAACGGAAAAGAGGTCTACTTTGCCCCAGGTGCGACAATCTTTATTGGTCTAAGGAGCCTTGCTTGGGAAAACGAGGAGCTCAACCTTAAGATAGTCGAATTGCTCACTCATAAGGTGGGGCTATGAGGTTGCGGTATGGTGTCGTTATTGGACTGACATTGTTGGGTTCTATAAGCAGCGAGAGCTTGGCCGGTGATCTCTTTTATAGCGCGCAAGCAACCCCTTCTCAATCTGATTTTGGTGGTGTTGGCCTAATGCAAATGCCCACTGGCAGAATGGCGAGAGAGGGAGAATTTAGCCTAAACGGCACTTGGAATAACGAATACCATTTCTACAGTATTAGCTTGCAGGTGCTCCCGTGGCTTGAGACAACGGTTCGCTACACGCTAGTTCAAGATTTACTCTACAGTGGAGATACTGAATTTAGTGGTGATAACGAATTGGCTGATAAGGCGATTGATTTTAAGATCCGCTTATTGCAAGAGAGTCGTTATATTCCAGAGCTATCTATTGGCTTTAGAGACTTTGGTGGTACGGGGTTATTTGATGGGGAGTTTATCGCGGCCAGCAAGCGTTTTGGTCCTTTTGATGCAACGGTCGGCATCGCTTGGGGGTATTTAGGTCAGAGTGGCAATATCTCTAACCCTATGTGCTCAGTGGCGGATCGATTTTGTGAAAGGCCCAATGAGTATAGTGGCAATGGTGGTCAGTTTGATGTGGACCGTTGGTTTTCTGGGCCTGCTTCAATCTATGCGGGATTGGAATATCAGACCCCGTTTGAACCGCTCTCGTTTAAGGTTGAATACGATACCAATGATTATTCACAAGATGCCCCTGTAGTAAGAGGCACAGCCGATATGACTCAGCATATTCCAGTGAACTTTGGAATGGTTTATCGCGTAGACGATTGGGCGCAAATTCGATTCAGTTATGAGCGAGGCGATACGCTGGCGTTAGGTGTAACCTTATCCACCAACTTTAATGATCTATACGCCACCTGGGTTGATGAACGGCCACCGCGACTTGCTCAACAAAGAGATTCCTCTTCTACTACCGATTATGAAAAGCTGTCTCAAGAGCTCTATGATGTAGCGGGATATAAGGTGCACAGCATCAGGCAGGACGAGCAGCGAATACTCATTTCTGCAGAGCAAGAAAAGTACCGAGATAGAGACCTCGCCCGAAATAGGGCTGCAGTCATTACGCTCAACCATACGCCCCCTTCTGTAAATACCATATCTATTGTCGAAACCAATAAAGCTCTATTATTGACCGAGACGGATATTGATAGTCAGACTTTCGTGGCGGCACATGAACAGCAGTATCTCGATGTTAACTATGATGATTCAGTCTCAGTGAGCAATGTCGATGACGTTGATTCTAGCCCACAGTATGAAGACTTCGATCGATTCGATTATGCATTTTCACCGCAGCTTATACAGTCTTTTGGTTCTGCGGAGAGCTTCTACCTGTACAGTATTGGTGTTAATGCGGATGCTGGATATTGGCTCACCTCTAATCTGCAGATGAGTGGCTCGCTGTATCTCAATCTATTCGATAACTACGACAAGTTTAATTACATCGCCCCACCAGATGGTACTGATGTACCTAGGGTGCGAACCCTATTTAGGGCCTATGTGGATGAGAATCGTCTACGCATGAAGAATTTGCAGCTCACATGGTTTGAAGATTTTGGCTCAAACTGGTACACGCAATTGTATGGCGGGTATTTAGAAATGATGTTTGCAGGAGTGGGCGGAGAGGTCTTGTACCGCCCCTTAAACAGCAGCTGGGCGTTTGGTGTGGATGTGAATCTCATTTATCAACGCGACCCTGAATCATGGTTTGGGGTGTTTGATAGTCCTACTCAATATAGTGAGGTAGATCAGCGCTACTACAACGTTATCGATCAAGGTACCACAGGGTTTGTGACTGCTTACTATGCCCCTAAGTTGTCTTTGCTGGACGATACCTTGTTTAAGGTCGGAGTCGGTGAATTTTTAGCGGGTGACTACGGTGCGCGCTTTGATTTCTCCAAGCAATTTGACTCGGGTGTGATTGCGGGAGTCTTTGCCAGCGTGTCTGACTTAACCCCGGAAGAATATGGCGAAGGTAGTTTTACTAAGGGATTTTACGTATCTATTCCTTTTGATGTAATGACAGTGAAGCCTAGTCAAAACAGAGCCAACTTTAATTGGCAACCCATTACTCGAGATGGCGGACAGATGCTAATGCGTAAATATGAATTATTTGAGGTGACGGACGCAAGAAGCCCTTGGTATCAAAGGCCTCCTGCGAATCGTTAGCTTGTTACTCGTATACCACTTCATCTAGGTAACGCAGATAAGCGTTTCTTAGGCGGATTGGGTTGTTTTCAAAGTAATTCGGGTTGAGCCTTGCTCTGTTGAAGTACTGTCTGTCGAGGTTGTGGTAATTATTCGCTGTTTTGCCTAGCCCAGTGTTTAGCTGGTTATGGCTCTCGCCAACTCGAGTTTGTACGCTAAAGTTCCACTCACTAACACCGCGCACGGTCAGATAATCTGGTTTCATACCGCGCCAGAAGGTAAGAGGAATCGATACATTCAAGGTGACAAATTGTTCGCTTTCACTGTTTAAATAAGAAGCGTCTAGGCGTGTGTCACCAAGCCAATGGCTAGACGTGGCTTTCACCCCTTGGTCGCCACCCCAAAACTCACCCCCTTGCACCTGCATTTGCCAGTTCCACTGTGCAACGGAGAGTCGATAATGAGCAAGAAGCGGGGTTCGGTCTTCAGTATCAATGCTGTCTTTGGCGGTAAAATAGCCCGCCTCAAAACCTAGGTTATGCATACCGCTAGTGCTGTACCACTGGGTTTCATTTTGCCCGCCATAGTAATCGCTCCTGATTAGACCAGCGCTAAATAGCGTCATGGTGTTAGCAGGTAGACGAAATGCTTGATGCACTAAGGCGCGATCAACTTCGTTTTCCAAAGCATCAGATTCGTAGTACCCATCATCATAATCATCACTGTTGGCGATAGGTAGGATATGACGAACATCAACAGCAGCACCTTTCCATAGCGGAGTATAAAGATTGGTACCAAGTCCGATAGAATAATCAAAGAAGCCGTATTCGGTTGCAACGGCATAATTCATTACAGGCGAAAAGATAAGTTCGCTATAGCCAAAGCCGTCGTTGACGGTTTCATAGCGCCATTGTGTCTGGTCTAATTTTGCAGCTAAGTCCTGATTAGAGAACCGCATCTGCTCACATTCAGCGCCACTTTTCAAAAAGTCACGATAGCAGTTCAGCTCAGTATTGATAGAGAGCATTGGGACTTTATTCTGCAAAAGCACTAGCTCTACTTTTTGGGCCTTGCTTGAGCCACGAGGTAAGTCAGCAAATAAACCTTCACCTGAGTTTGCAGAGATGATACCTAGGGCCACACCTGCGCCATCCATGGTGTTGTGCTGATAGCGTTTGCTTTCTAGTGCAATAACTAAGGTATCTAGGTTCGCACCAACACGGATGTTCACGAACCCTTCTTGCTCTAGTTTACCGATAAGCTGAGTTAGGCTGCTGGCATCACCCTTAGCGAGCTGAGTTTCAACCTGTGTTTGTGAATCAGGCTTAACATCTGAGTATTTGTTACGGGTGAAGGTATCACCAAAGAAGGGCACTGAGGCACTCACGCCCCATAAGGTTTGATCTTGATTTTCATGGCCAGAGTAAAGCTGATATTGAGCGGCCAGTTGTGCCCCGTAAGGCAGCATATCTCGTGGCGTCATTAAGCGCACAGCGGCGTTAAATTCCTGCGCGTCGTACTCACCAGCCAGTTGAACAAAATCAAATGGTTGCCATTCAGCACCAGCAAAAGGTCCGTCTAGTACGCCCAAGCTGAGATCCGACTGACCGTAACCACCACTGAGGCGCAAGTTAAACGACTCTATCTCGGTATCCGCAACCACAAAATACGCGTCGAAGTTACTTGCTGCGCCACCAATATCTTGTGCACCAAAGGCGAGATTAAAGCCAGTAAGGTCTTCTAAATACGGAAGCTGAAATTTAGCGGTAGCAGAGAGATCTCGAATGCCACAGCCAGACTCTGTATATCCATTGCAATCATAAGTTTGTGTAACGATGCGCCCACCCACTTCAAGATGCGGGAATACACCAGCATTGACGTACCAGTTGTCTAATTCGGCGATGCTTCCACGATAGGGCACACCTTGGCTAAACAAGGCACTTCCTCGCCCAGTTTCTATGGTTTGCGCATTGGGTGTAAAGATAAGCCCGCTAAAGCCTTGTTGAGAAGGCAAGATATCAACTTGAGCGAGAGCAGGGTAACTAAATCCAGTTACCAGAGAGAGAGCAAGGGTGCGAGAGGCAGTCGTACGCATAGGAACATCCATATCCTAGGGGGTAGATATTGTCGAGCTGTAAAAATTGACGCCTCTATCAAAGAGGCGTCATTGGGCAGTTGCTTATCCTGCAGTGCCACCAGTACCACCTGTCGGTGGTGGGGTTTCCTCGCCCGGAGGAGGAATTACCGCTGGTGGTTCCTCTGGAAGCTCTTCACCATCTTGAAGAGTGTCATCTGGTAACGGCTCTTCTGGATCAGGGTCTCGCGTTACTACATCGTCAAATGCGGTGTCATCTTTAAGGTCTTCAGACACGTCAATATAGGTTGGCGCACCAGTACTTTCATTCACTGGAAAGTTAGGATCTGCAGCCAATGAAGTGGCAATAGTTTTGGTTACATTTGTTAAATCGTCAGTTGATCTGTCAGGCTGAGCTACTAATGCGTCAGACAACACGATTGTTGATGCTTGAACTTTTGCGGCTACATCGTCGCTCATTGAAGCTAAAGCAGCATCAGGATCGCTTAGAAGTTGGCGTTTTTGAGCATCAGTAAGATCTGCGCCATCAGGCAAAGAGTCTTCAAAAACATCATCGATAATGTCATCGATGATGACATCTTCTCCCGCCGCTTCAAGCTCTTCTATACGCTTGTTGATCAGCGTCGTGTATGGCGTAGCAGCTATAACGGTGTTTGCTTCATACAGCTCAAGTGGAACAATGTACTGAACATCGCTCATATCTTTACTGTTAGTTTCATCAATAGCACCTTGAGTAGGTCCAAAGCTGACCACACACTGATCTGGGTTTTCAGTAAACTCAGGGAAGTTGCCTAGACCAATCTCTAGGAAGCCACCGCCGCCAGTCGTACCCATTAACATGTCGCCATCACCACAATCGTAGAAAGCTTCAATGCCTCGAACACCGCCATCATATGCTTGAACGGTAACATTTTGTGGGGTTACATAATTATCATTGTCACTGCCACATGCCGCTAAAAGGGCACCACTAACAGCTAATGCGATTACTTTATATTTCACAATAATCCTCCTGAGTGAAATAAGTGCTATCCATCCATGCTGGAGAGCAAATTAAATTCAGTTTGTGTTGCGTTTAGCGCCAGTGGTAGGCCGCTGAGATGCCGAAATAGTTGATGTCTGGACCACCAATATCGTTATACCAAGTGTAGTCCAGCGCGCCAGACCAGTTTTTGTCGAATGCTAATTCGAGACCTACACCAAGGTGAGGTGTCCAACCGCTATCATCCTCATATACACCCGAACCATTGGCGCTCCAGTCATACCACTGGGTACCGACTTTTCCGTAGATGGCTAGTCGCTCGACAATATCGTATGAGAGTTTCGCGGAAAGGTTTATGGTTTGAGCATCGTAGCTACCCGAAACATCTTTGAGGTCAGCTTCTCCTAGGTCTTGATAACCCAGTTCAAAGGCAAGCCATGGCAGCGTTTGCATGCCTATAAATACACCCCAAGAAAAATCTGGGTCGTCAACGCGAGTGACGTCAGTTACGCCAGAACCCAAATTCCCCCAGCTGGTTGTACCTAGGTTGATACCACCATAATAATGATGTTGATGACTTTTGGTTTCTTCGGCTATTGACGCCGAGGACACCGCAAGCAGAAGTGAGACAGCTAAGCTGATTTTTTTCATTGGCTGAAATCCCTATCAGTAAAAATCAATTCTTGAATACCGAATAGGCATCAAGACCACACTACAATTTATCTTAACTTATTGTTTAATAGTAAAGTTTCACTAAATTGAACTATTTGTGATGCTTGTGAATGAATTGTAACAATTTGGGAGCAAGATCACATTTGTGGTTTTATTGTAAGCATTTTGTTGCAGAGATAAGCACTGTTCTAGAGGTGATTTCTAGTGAATTGCGCAAGAATCGGGTTGAGTATCGGTGCGTTAACTATCACACTGATTTAACTTTATTGATTAAATGACACTAGGTTCTCTATTTTGACTCTATCGAGCGTGCTACGTCTGATCTGTCTAGCTGCGATCTGGGGAGGTTCATTTCTCTTCATGCGCATTTCCGCTAATGCACTAGGCCCCGCTTATCTTATTGAAGCAAGGGTGCTATTTGCTGCGGTGAGCTTGCTGGTTGTAGCTTGGTATATGAAGAAGAAACTGGATTTCACTGCACACACTAAGCACTTCTTTATTATTGGATTGTTGAATACGGCGTTGCCTTTTTTATTGTTTGCCTATGCAGCACAAACCTTGCCGGCATCTATTCTATCGATATTGAACTCAACTGCCGCCATATGGGGTGCCGCAATCGCGATTGTTTGGTCAAGAAGTCTGCCAACGCTAAGGGTTATCGTGGGTCTAATTTCTGGTGTTATAGGCGTATACATTTTGGTTGGGCTGGATAATGCTCTTCTGCCTGCGAATTCTGGTGTAGCGATGATTGCAGGTGTTATGGCTGCTTGTTGTTATGGTATCGCCAGTAACTATGCCAAAAATGCTCCCAAGATCTCGTCGTTTGATAATGCCCACGGGAGCATGTGGGCAGCGTGTTTGATTGTGCTGCCTCTATTGCCCTTTATGCCAATTAGAGAAATGCCTGACGTACAGATTTCTATTTCAGTGATATTGCTAGGGGTTGTGTGTACGGGACTCGCCTATCTTCTTTACTTTAGGCTTATTGAAGATCTTGGTCCGCCATCAGCACTGTCTGTGACCTTTTTAATTCCTCTCTTTGGCATTCTATGGGGTTATCTATTTCTCGATGAACAAGTGGGATGGAACACCGCGTTAGGGGCTCTGTTTGTCATTGGCGGAACCATGCTAGTAACAGGGTTTTCTATAAAGAAAATGCTCGCATCAAATCGAAAGGTGAAACATGAATACTAGTCAGCAGCGTCACTACGATACTGTCGAAAAAGCGATAGTGTTTATTCGGGAGCATCTGAATCGTCAGCCAAACCTCACCGAAGTAGCAGAGCATGTTCATTTGAGCGAGTACCACTTACAGCGTATTTTCACTGAATGGGCAGGCATTTCTCCAAAGCGTTTTATGCAGTCGCTGACCAAAGAGCGTGCGCTTGAGGTGTTAAAGAGCTCCTCTAACCTTATTGATGCAGCCGACAATGTGGGTTTGTCAGGTACGGGGCGGTTGCATGATCTCATCGTGTCTTGTGAGGCGATGACGCCTGGCGAAGTGAAAAGCTTAGGTGCGCAGTTAATTATTTCTTTTGGTGAAGCATATACACCGTTTGGAACAGCAGTGATTGGTTGGACCAAGCGAGGCGTATGCTTTCTACAGTTTGCAGACAGCAATGCATTTGAGACGCTAGCGATACTGAAGGAGCAATGGCCATTGGCGACATTCAAGCAAGGGGACGCCCAAGGTATCGCGAATAGTATCTTTTCTGGATCGGGTAATAAGGTGCACCTTATCGTTAAAGGCACTAATTTTCAGATTAAGGTGTGGGAAGCGCTGATGAAAAGCCATTCTGGAGAACTGTTCTCTTATTCTCAGATAGCTGAACGCATTGGTTCACCCAAGGCTTCACGTGCCGTAGGCAGTGCTGTAGCGTCCAACACCATTGGCTTTCTAATACCTTGTCATCGCGTTATTCGCGGTGATGGCGATGTCGGGCAATTCCGCTGGGGCAGTGATCGTAAGGTTGCCATTCAAGGGTGGGAAGCGGCCCAACTGGGGTAACTGTCTTTATTATTCCGATATGAAAAAGCCCGAGCATCTTGCGATGCTCGGGCTTTATAACGTTGAGTACCTAGCCTTAGAAGATTAGGTGCGCCACACCTGCGATAACTGGCAGGGTGATCAAGGTTCTTAGAATGAAGATGATGAACAGTTCACCAATATTCACTGGAATCTTACTACCTAGTAGTAGAGCACCCACTTCTGACATGTAGATAAGCTGTGTTACCGACATTGCTGCAATAACGAAGCGCGTTAGTTCGCTATCGATAGACGCCGCTAGGATAGAAGGGATGAACATATCCGCAAAACCAACTACGATGGTTTGTGATGCTGCTACTGCTTCAGGAATAGCCAGAAGCTCAAGATACGGGACAAATGGTTTACCCATAATTGCGAATACAGAGGTGTACTCAGCGATTACCAATGCGATAGTACCTAGGCCCATAACCACAGGTAGTACACCAAAAACCATATCGACTGCGTTTTTAACGCCTTCTTTAGCCACTGCGCCAACTGAAGTAACCTGACCTGCTTTTCGTAGTGCTAAGTCCATACCCCAAGAGAAGGTCGAATGGCCTGCAGGAATTGCGTTCGCATCATGGTGTGGTTTCGAGCCATCAATGAATACGTCTTTCTTGCGGCTCAATGGAGGTAGGCGAGGAATAATCACAGCCGCTACAAAACCCGCTAAGCAGATAGCGCCATAGAAAGGTAGGAATAGATGCTCTAGTTCAACTTGAGCGATAACAACCAAGCTAAAGGTAATAGATACAGCCGAGAATGTCGTACCCACAACAGCGGCTTCACGCTGGGTGTAAAACTTACTTTCGTACTGCTTGCTGGTCATCAAGATACCAACACTACCGTCACCCAACCAAGATGCCATACAGTCGATAGCAGAACGTCCTGGGAGGTTAAATAACGGGCGCATGATCTTGCTTAATAGGGTGCCAAATAGCTCTAGCAGGCCAAAGTTAAGTAGGAAAGGAAGCAGCAAGCCTGCAAAAATGAATACAGAGAACAGCGTTGGCAACAATCCGTCTAGAACCAACCCGCCCGTGTTTTCTTCCCAGATGGCTTCTGGGCCAACCTGAAAGTAGGTTAACGCAACAGCAAGACCACCGATAATACGCACAGTAAGCCAAAGAGGTGATGGCTTGAACAGTCCATTCAAGAAGTCGTTATCTTCGATAAAGCGCGGCGTTTTGATAGCGCACAATAGTGACGCTAGTGCCATACCCGAAATGATCAACGTGATGATGCCAATCAAGCTACCATCTAGCGCACCTTGAAGGGTTTTGGCTAATACAGCAACAGGAATCGTTAGGTTACCGTCATAGCTGATTGGAGCCATGAATAAGAACAACCCGATGATAGAAGGGATGAAGAACATCCAGAAATTGCCTTTTACAGGCTGCTCTGCATCGTTCGGTGCTGATTTGTTTGTTGTGTTAGTTTGCATTTTTAACTCGTGCTTAACGTCTAAATAAGGACACTAGAATTGTTATGTCAGATAGCTCATTTATGAATCTATCAAATTGCGCGCAAGGATAAGCATCTTCGTGTTTGATAGCAATACTATTCATTAAAAATGTCTAATTATTCAGGGTGAGATTCTGAAATATATGATCTCTGCCATGTTTTGTAACGATAAAGTGTGCTTTGTTGGTATTTTGTTGCGGTCACAAGAAATGTTCCATTTGTTGAGAAAACTGCACCCAGTCATGTTTGCGCTCTTCGTAAACGGAAAAGCTGGGTGGTGGAAAGTCTTGTACGTTGAAGACGCCCATAGGGATGATGGCGTACTCTCTTGCTACTGATAATGAAAGCAACATAGTTGTGCCGCATGCAGGGCAAAAGCTGTGATTGACAGAGTTATTGCTGTCGGCAATTCGAGTGAATTGATTGAGGTCTCCATTAATGGTGACTTGTTCTAACAGAAAACGAACTTGCACACCGAAAACACTTCCTGTGCGCTTCTGACAAGAGACACAGTGGCATAAAGCTGAACGGATAGGAGCGCCTTTAGCTATGATCTCAACTTGACCACAGCTACACGATGCCGTACGAACTTTCTGCATTTTTGTTCCCTCCATGACGCTGACAATACTAATCATAGCAATGAAATTTGGCTCAGCTAAGCCAAGAAATCAGGAAAATGTGACAACAAGCAGGCGGCCTTTAAGGGTATAAGGGTGAGATCTTCTACTCTGCTTGTGCGAGATCTCTTACAAAGTCGTAGGAGAATAGGATTATCTCAGCCAGAAAATAACGGCTGACACCACTTAACTTGTTGAATTTATTATGATTGACGTATATTTCAATAATTTTGGTATTGAGTGAAAGTCTCACACCTATTGTTAGTAAGGCCAAAAACAACGAAACTTAAGTTGTCAGCAGGAAGCAGGCATTATGGAATCTTCAGGATGAAGAGCAACGACTAGGATTGTCGTTGAAAAAGGATTAAGGACATTGTACGGATACAGAAGTTACTAGGATGGTAGCTTGCAACGGAAGGCAATGGACACCTCTAGGATAGAGGAAAGGAACAAACATCAGGATGATGTAAAGGACACCGCTCAAGGAACAAGTGAGTGATACCAGTAAGGATATTGGTCAGCCAGGATAAGGCATTGGACACCGCTAGGAAGGCGAGAAAGGATTAAGCTTAGGATAAGCACACTATCATGGATTTAGATGCATGGAGCACTTTTAGTAGCCGGACTGCTGCGAGTAAGACTATAACCCCGATGGGCGCAAGCCCTCGGGGTTTTTCTTTGTCTGGAGTTTGTGTTTTTTGTTTTGAGGCAACTATGACTATAGGTTCATTTCAGTAAACCTTAAATTATGCCTTGAGAGAACAATGTGCACTCTAAGATTCTGGATAAGCTCATTCGAGCTTTCCAGAATGACGCGCTGAAGTAGATATACGTTGCGACGATTAATTGGACGTCATCCCTGAAAATTCCATAGGAATTTATCTGGGATCTTAGAGAGTGCTTAATTGAATAATGTGCACTTTAAGATTCTGGATAAGCTCAGTCGAGCTTTCCAGAATGACGCGTTCAAGTAGATATACGTTGCGACGATTAATTGGACGTCATCCCTGAAAATTCCATAGGAATTTATCTGGGATCTTAGAGAGTACTTAATTGAACAATGTGCAGTCTAAGGTTCTGGATAAGCTCATTTGAGCTTTCCAGAATGACGGGGCTTACGAATTATCAGTCTTAAAAATATGCACATCTCTTTGAGGGAACGGGATAGTAATACCGTTCGCATCAAACTGGCGTTTGACCTCTTCGGTTACGTCCCAGTACACATCCCAGTAGTCGTCGGTTCTTACCCAAGGGCGGACAATTAGGTCAACGGACGATTCGTTTAGCGTGTGTACACGTACATTCATTTCAGGGTTTTTAAGAACTCTATCGTGGTTTTCTAGAACCTTAATAGCAATTTCTTTGGCAAAATCAAAGTCATCAGAATAGGCAATACCAAACACCATATCGACACGACGGACGCGCTCAGAGGTCATATTGTTGATGACGTCACCCCATATTTTGTTGTTTGGAATGACAAGGGTTTGGTTATCTAAAGTACGGATTGTGGTTGATACCAAGCTCATGTGACTCACGTTACCTTGAATCCCTGCGACCTGAACCAAGTCCTTCACATCAAATGGACGGTAGATAAGGATCATGAGCCCTGAAGCAAAGTTAGAAAGAGTGTCTTGCAATGCAAAACCAATGATGACACCGGCAACACCGAAACCGGTAAGTAGTGGGCCAAGGTTAATGCCTACCTGAGACAAGGCGATTAACAAGCCAATAAAGGTAACGGCTTTAGCTACGATGGAGATAAAGAAATCTTGCATCAACACACTAAAATCCATTTTTGAGTGCGATACGCTTTTCTTGACTAGATTGGCGACCAGCTTAGATAAGATGCGAGTGACCCAGAGTATTGCTAAGAATACGAGTAGCTTAACCAGCAATGACGGTGAGTTATCCAACGCCCAGTCTTTAAATGAATCGAGCCATTCACTGAGTAAACCAAATGCCACATTCACGTCCAATACATCAGCATTGATATCACCTGTCATGGCAAACAAGGTTTGCTTATATTCGGTCACATCCAACCCAAAATCTGACATTAAGGTAACGGTATTGTTCATGCTTGAGAGCAAGAAACGTTGTAGCTGTTCAAGGGCAAAAATTTGTTTTTCTAGATCAGGCTTATCCGCCTCAATGGTGTAATTCATACGCTCATCGAGCGCCCTTTTGCGGCTATCTAGATAAATAACGATGTCGTACAGCACCTCGCTACGCTTTTGAAGATCTTGCTTGAACCCTGATTCATCCAATTCAATTCCAAGAGTTTTAGCCCAACCAAAGGTCGTTGCAAGCTCAGTGTAATAGATATCAACACTACTGATCCTTTGCTGAGTTAAAAACTGGTATTCCGCCTTCTCAGCAGCATCTGCATCTCGAGTGTTACTAAATAGGGTTTCCGCTTGTTTATCCGCATGAACAATTAGCGCTTGGAGCATGCTAGCTTGAGCCGGGACAAGAGTCTTTAACTCTTTTGAGTCGGGAGACTGCGCGATTAGGTTTGAAATACTATCCCTAAGTACTGCGTTCTTGCGTCGCAATACGTCTTCAAGAAACAGGGCTTGCTCTCCCTTTGCTGCCTCAATCTTTTCTAACTGAGCAGTAAACTGTTGTTGTTGCTTTAACAAATGGCTGGTATCAGCTGCTATGGCAATACTGGCAAAGATATTGCACAGAAAAACGAGCAGTAGTAATCCTTTACGCATGATGAGATCTCTTTGGAATTGTTATAAAAAATATGAGGTTACAGATGAGCTACCTTAGCTGGGAGTATAGTTAAACTTTGATCTGTTCGCTGAGCAATAACAGCGAATTTCACTGATTTCTTGATTGTTATCCAATCTAAACTAGCATTTATTAACATAAATATAACATGGTTGTATCGTAGGGTTGCACAGACAACCTAACGAGTGTGTGAAGAATCTTTTAGGGTGCGCATACCTGACCTCTGTCGTTCAGATATGCATTGACGTTCAAATGTTCTGATGAGCTGGGTAGATTCCGGCCTCAACATTGGCTCACCAGGAGGGTGATACGCCTAATGCGAGACCATAAAGTAATGCGATCATTCGTGAGAGTAGTCGATTGGCTACGCGCGTGGTTTTTCAGCTTGTGTTTTGGGGTGCTTGTAAGCGCGCCCAGCACAGTCTCGGCTGAAAATACTGAGTCTTCCTTCAATATGACCCAAGGTGTAACAGAGATAAGTGGCAAGGTGTATCACCTGCACATGCTTATTTTCTATATCTGCGTCGCGATAGCGGTCGTGGTATTTGGAGTGATGTTCTACTCCATCATCAAGCATCGTAAATCCAAAGGCGCAGTCGCCGCTAATTTCCATGAAAGTACCAAGGTCGAGATCATCTGGACCGTTATTCCAATCCTTATTCTTATCGGCATGGCCATTCCTGCGACCAAGACGCTTATTGAGATGGAAGACACCAGCGAGTCTGATATCACGGTTAAGATCACCGGTTCACAGTGGAAGTGGCACTACAGTTACTTTGACCATGACGTTGAGTTTTTCAGTTATCTCTCCACCAGTAATGAACAAATTGAGGGTACGGATGAGAAGGGTGAGCACTACCTACTAGAGGTAGACAATGCTTTGGTGCTTCCTATCGGAAAAAAAATCCGTTTCTTAATGACCTCTGATGATGTGATCCACTCTTGGTGGGTGCCAGACTTTGCGGTGAAAAAGGACACTATCCCAGGGTTTATCAACGAGGCGTGGACCAAGATTGATAAACCGGGAATCTATCGCGGGCAATGTGCAGAGCTGTGTGGGCGCAATCATGGCTTTATGCCTATCGTAGTCCAAGCCGTTGAGGCTGCAGAATTTGATGAGTGGATAGCCAATAAAGAACAAGAGCTAGCGGCTGCCAAACTCGAAGAGCAGAAAGCCCTAGAAAAAACCTTGGGCATGGATGAACTGATGGCGCTGGGTAAAGACGTTTACGAAGGTCGCTGTGCGGTCTGTCATCAGAGTAATGGCTTAGGTGTCGCGAATGTGTTCCCTGCAATGAAAGGCAGCGCAGTAGTGCTCGGGGATGTGAATGGTCATATCGATATTATCGTCAACGGTGTGAGTGGAACCGCGATGCAGGCATTTGGCACTCAGCTGACCGCTGAAGAGATCGCGGCTGTGGTCACCTATGAGCGTAATGCATGGGACAACAATACTGGTGATGTAGTGCAAGCTTCCGATGTGAGTACACAAATGAACGCGGAGGGTGAGTGATGAAAGAGTTGGATAAAACCTCTACCTATGAGAGTACTGCTGCCGATGATCTTCATGCGGGTGGCAGTGCCGATCACGATCATCATGGACCTGCAAAAGGATTAGCGCGCTGGATCTACTCAACTAACCACAAAGATATAGGAACACTGTATCTATGGTTTAGTTTGATCATGTTCTTTACCGGCGGCGCAATGGCGATGATTATTCGCGCCGAATTATTCCAACCGGGTTTGCAGCTAGTTGATCCTCAATTCTTCAATCAGATGACCACAGTACATGGCTTAGTGATGGTATTTGGTGCAGTCATGCCTGCCTTTACTGGCCTTGCTAACTGGATGATCCCTATGATGATAGGGGCGCCAGATATGGCTCTTCCACGAATGAACAACCTGAGCTTTTGGATCCTGCCCTTTGCCTTCTTAATCTTATTAAGCTCGCTGTTCATGCCTGGTGGTGGTCCTGATTTTGGTTGGACCTTCTACGCACCTCTTTCTACGACCTACGGGCCTGATAGCACCGCACTGTTTGTGTTCTCGGTTCACATTATGGGTATCAGCTCCATCATGGGGGCGATTAACGTCATCGTGACTATCTTCAATATGCGCGCCCCTGGCATGACACTGATGAAGATGCCTTTGTTTGTGTGGACTTGGTTAATCACCGCATTCTTATTGATAGCGGTAATGCCGGTGCTAGCCGGTGCAGTGACCATGGTTCTCACTGATAAATACTTTGGCACTAGCTTTTTTGATGCAGCCGGTGGTGGCGACCCTGTGATGTTCCAGCATATCTTCTGGTTCTTCGGACACCCTGAGGTGTACATCATGATCTTGCCATCCTTCGGTATTGTTTCAGCAATCGTACCGGCATTTAGTGGCAAGAAGTTGTTTGGCTACCATTCAATGGTATATGCAACCTGTTCGATCGCACTTCTGTCATTCTTAGTGTGGGCTCACCACATGTTTACCACAGGGATGCCGGTTTTTGCCGAAATATTCTTTATGTATTGCACCATGCTGATAGCGGTACCCACAGGGGTGAAGGTATTTAACTGGGTGGCCACCATGTGGCGAGGGGCGCTCACCTTTGAGACGCCAATGTTATTTGCCATCGCCTTTATCGTGCTGTTTACCATCGGCGGTTTCTCTGGACTGATGCTGGCAATAGTCCCGGCTGATTTTCAATACCATGACACCTATTTCGTGGTGGCACACTTCCACTATGTATTAGTGTCGGGAGCGGTATTCTCCATTATGGCGGCAGCCTACTACTGGCTACCCAAATGGACGGGCAATATGTACAACCAGAAATTGAGCTTACTCCATTTCTGGACATCGATTGTCTCGGTGAACGTGTTGTTCTTCCCTATGCACTTCTTGGGGTTGGCAGGTATGCCACGCAGGATCCCTGATTACGCTATCCAATTTGCAGATGTGAATCAGATCGTTTCCATTGGCGGTTTTGCATTTGGGCTTTCCCAGTTGATCTTCTTGTGGGTGGTCATCAAGTGCATCCGAGGTGGAGAAAAAGCTCCGGCCAAGCCCTGGGAAAGGGCTGAAGGTCTTGAATGGACCGTGCCAAGCCCTGCACCGCATCATACCTTCTCAACGCCCCCTAAAGTGGATTAAGAATTATGAGCAAGGGAATGTCGAATAAGAAACTCACACTGGTACTGTGTGGAGCCACCGTCGCTATGTTTGGCTTTGGCTTTGCTCTTGTACCTTTGTACGACATTCTTTGCGAGCAGCTGGGTATTAACGGCAAAACCTCTACCGTAGCAGTGCAAGAGCCAGAGTCTATGCAAGTGGACGAGTCGCGAACCATAAAGGTCGAGTTTGTCTCACACATTCCTCCGGGCTTACCTATCACGTTTGAACCTCAATCTAAGGTGATGAAGGTTCATCCTGGACAGATAATTCGCACAGCCTATATAGCAACGAACGAATCAAAAAACGCGCTAGTAGCTCAGGCTGTACCTTCCGTGTCTCCAGGGTTGGGGGCAACACACTTTAATAAAATTGAATGCTTCTGTTTTAATCAGCAACCGCTCAATGCCAAGCAAGAGGCGGAGCTGCCGTTGATTTTTTATGTAGAGCATGACTTACCAGATTCTATCCATACGCTAACCCTGTCTTATACGCTGTATGACATCAGTGACAGCGTTGACGATGGTGACCAGAAACTCGCTTCCTTGGCTGTGCCAGAAAAATTGGCTGTATCGGAGCAATTGGCGCAGACACATGACACGCAAGGAGATGCGTTATGAGTGACAAGCACGAAACTTATTACGTTCCAGCCCAAAGCCAGTGGCCTTTAGTGGCTGCTTTCGCATTGTTTTTTGTTGCCGTTGGAGCAGGACTGACCGTTCAAACCATGAATGATGGTGGTTTATTAGGCCCTTGGTTATTAGCCATTGGCTTTGTTGGTTTGCTGGTGGTGTTGGCCGGTTGGTTCACCAATGTGGTTCAAGAGTCATTGTCTGGCTATTACAGCGCACAAATAGCCCGCTCTTTTAGACAAGGTATGAGTTGGTTCATCTTTTCTGAGGTGATGTTCTTTGGGGCTTTCTTTGGCGCGCTCTTCTATGCACGAATGTTCTCTGTGCCTTGGCTAGGAGGGGCAGACAACAACGTAATGACCAACGAAGTGCTGTGGCCGACCTTTGAGGCCATGTGGCCGCTGACCTTGACTCCTGGTGGCGATACAACGCAAGCCATGGGCTGGCAAGGTCTTCCGCTAAAGAACACGGTTATCTTATTGCTCTCTTCTGTGACGCTGCATATGGCGCACGTTAGCCTTGAGCAGAACAAGCGCATGGCGTTAGTGGTGTGGCTGGAGTTAACCATAGTATTGGCTGGATTCTTCTTATTCTTCCAAGCCGAAGAGTATATCCACGCCTATCAAGATATGGGACTCACCCTACAATCAGGCATCTATGGCAATACCTTCTTCTTGCTAACCGGTTTCCACGGGATGCATGTATTCATAGGCACGGTATTTTTGATCGTGCTGCTGTTTAGAATCAGCAAAGACCACTTTACCCCTAAAGACCATTTTGGCTTTCAAGCAGGAAGCTGGTACTGGCATTTCGTCGATGTGGTATGGCTATGCCTATTCATTTTTGTGTATGTGATCTAGGTTGAATTAACCTCGATATGCGCCATGACAAAACGTCATCCTCGAGCGCTCCTATCGAGGATCTACTTTGCCACAAGGGCAGACTTAAATTTTGGGAAAAACCCTAATAAGGCCGCTGATTAGGCACAACCCACCCCAGCTTCAACGCTAGGATCAAAAACAGGATAACAACAGCAGATAACGCAACACGGCGGCCAAGATAACGGCTCATAGGTACCTTAGAATCAGGCTCTTCTCGCACCATGTGTACCATCGCAAGAGCAAGATTGAAGACAATAAATAGCAGTAACAGGATGATTATTAATTTGAACAGCAGTGGTGACATCAGGTCTCCTAGGTCTTCAAAAAAAGCGCTTTGGATAGTAGCGACTGTCTTAACTGTGGTTCTGTTTTTGGTTCTGGTCAAATTGGGCTTCTGGCAATTGTCTCGTGGAGAAGAAAAGTTACTCCTTGAGCAACAGCTGCAAGATAGGGAGCAGATGACACCTATGGTGATTGAGCAGTTAGCAGAGATAGACAGTGAATTCACCCTTACTGGTTTCCCTTTGCAGGTAGATGTAGAACCCGAAACTATCCCTCTTATTTACATTGATAACGTGACGGTTGAGGGAAGGGTTGGGTATACCGTTTTGCAACCCATGGCGGTCTATTTTCAGGGTGAAAAGAAAATATTGCTGGTTGAGTTAGGTTTTGCTGTGGCGCCTGCTACTCGAGATCGATTACCAAGGGTCAATAGTATTGAAACCGCGCAGAATGTAGTCGGGCGGGTGTATCAGCGAAGCCTCAATCCATTGAGCAGTGATGTGATGCAAGAACAAATGCTAGGGGGCATTCGTATTCAAAACCTTAATCTAAACCAGTTATCTAAGGTGTTAGATACTCCCTTGTTTGATTTTGTTCTTCAGCCGTACGCCTTGCCCAATAGTGATCTGCCGAAGATTTGGTCACCCTACCCAATGACCTCACAGAAGCATTTTGGGTATGCATTTCAATGGTTTGGTATGGCCACGGTTTATGCCCTGCTCGTTGTCCTGTTTGTAGTAAGAAAGAGAAAAGTGAAGGAATGACTATGCAAAGCCAAGCGATTTATCCTCAGCAAAAACAGGGACGGCTTAAGCTACTGGCTTTGATCCTGATATTTGCTTTACCTGTGGTTGCCGCTCACTTGATATTGAATCAAGGGTGGTATCAGTCAGGGGTCACGAATAAAGGCGTGCTTATTGAACCTAGGTTCACTTTTGAATCCGCGGGCCTTGTGAGCCCAGTTTCTGATACTTGGCAATTGGCCTTTATTGTTCCGGACAAGTGCGATCAAGTGTGTGAGCAAAGATGGCACTTATTGAACCAGAGTTATATTGCTCTTGGGGCGTACAGCGAGCGAGTGGTAGTTACTTTGTATGTGTCAGAAACTGCGGATACATCTTGGCTTGCGAAAAATCAATCCAACTATCCGATTTTGCAGTTGAATGCACATCCCGTCCCCGTTGAGTCTCAAGATTATTTGCTCGTCGACCCACTAGGACAGTGGGTAATGCGTTATCCGCAAGCTGAAGCGAATACGCTGGTGGCACAAAATAAGGGGCTGATCGCCGACGTACGAAAAATCCTTAAGCTTTCACGAGTCGGATAGCAACTAAATATGCGAGGAAACGATATGCAAGGACGCATTTCAATACAAAGACTGACCTGGCTAGCCTTGGCCATGACTTTTGTTGTGATTGCACTAGGCGCTTACACTCGACTGGCCGATGCAGGGCTTGGCTGCCCTGACTGGCCAGGGTGTTATGGGAAAATAGCAGTGCCAATGCAAGCCGAAGAGATCGCTAAGGCAGAGCAACTGTTTCCTGAGCGAGCCGTGGAAACCCATAAAGCTTGGCTAGAAATGATACATCGCTATTTTGCGGGCACGTTAGGCCTAGTGGTCTTTGCCCTCTCTTTTCTTCTTTGGAAAAGCTCTGTCACTGGCAAAGCCTTCCCTATCGTTTTAAGCACAGTGATTATCGCCCAAGCCGCTCTTGGCATGTGGACGGTGACGCTTAAGCTTATGCCTGTGATTGTGATGTTGCATTTGCTCGGCGGGTTTACGCTGTTTAGCTTGCTTGCCTTGCTTATGTGCCGGTTAAGAAACGCTCCGCAACCTTTGATAAATTTGCCTCATTCATCATTGTCCACGCTACGTGGGTTTACCGTGTTTGCGACGGTGGTATTGCTTGTTCAGATCATGCTTGGAGGGTGGACATCATCTAACTATGCCGCCCTGATGTGTACCTCTTTACCTATATGTCAGGGCGAGTGGCTGAGTCATCTCGACTTTGGTAACGCCTTTAACTTTAACCAAACCGGTTTTGATAACTACGAGTTCGGGGTGCTGGATTATGGGGCGAGAATGACGATACATGTGACACATAGGGTAGGGGCGCTGATCACGACCTCTGCCTTGCTATCATTGATGGTATTACTGTGGCGCAGCTCGCTACCCTCAGCAAGAATCTACGTAAGAGCCATTGGCTTTGGCCTTGCTGTTCAGGTTTGGCTGGGTATTGCCAACGTTATCTTTCATCTTCCGCTTATCAACGCGGTAATGCATAACCTAGGGGCCGCCCTGCTGTTGGTCACCCTAGTCGCAACTAATCACTTCGTATGGGCGAGAATAGCTGCCTCAAATTCGTTGGCTCATGATTCTGAAAGGGAGTATTCAGTATGAGTAATCTTGCAGGTTCGCAGACACTAGTTAGAACCAGAAGCACCCTTCAAAGCTACTATCAATTGACCAAACCTAAGGTAGTCGCCTTAATGCTACTTACCGCCGTAGTGGGTATGTGTCTTGCGATGCCCGGTGCGTTGCCATTGCAACAATCTCTGTTTGGCTTGCTAGGTATTGGTTTGATGGCCGGCTCTGCGGCAGCGTTTAACCATCTTATTGATCAGCGTATCGATGCCATCATGGCGCGCACTTATAAGCGTCCGCTACCGTCTGGAGACTTATCCTCTGCCAAGGTGTTCCTGTTTGCTGCTTCTATTGGTGTGGTTGGTTTTGTAGTCTTGGTTGCTTGGGTGAATACGTTAACCGCAGTGCTTACCTTTGCGAGCTTGTTAGGTTATGCGGTGATCTACACCATGTACCTCAAGCGTGCTACACCGCAGAATATAGTGATTGCCGGCATTGCAGGTGCTATGCCGCCCCTTCTTGGATGGGTAGCGGTGACGGGTGAATTGCATGCCAATGCATGGCTACTGGTGATGATTATCTTCATCTGGACACCACCCCACTTCTGGGCACTGGCTATCCATCGTAAAGATGACTACGCCAAAGCCGATATCCCAATGTTGCCGGTTACACATGGTGTGGAATACACCAAAACCAGCATCTTGCTATATACCATCTTGTTAGCTCTAGTGTGTGCTATGCCGGTTCTGGTGGGCATGAGCGGTCAAATCTACCTTGCTAGCTCAACCATTCTGAGTGCCGGCTTTATCTACCACGCTTGGAAACTGAAATACAAAGCTGATAGCAAACAGGCTATGGAGACGTTTAAGTTCTCTATCTATCATTTGATGCTGCTGTTTGTGGCTTTGCTGGTGGATCATTATTTTTAGGAGTGGTGAGGAGAGGTGCTGGGCTCTGGGTTCTATGGTCCTAGGTTCTATGGCTTGTATAGGGCGTCATCCTGAACTTGAGTCAGTATCTTAGAAAGTGCCCAAGGTTGGCTTTCGCACAATCCAAGATACTGGATAAACACTGCGTGTTTTCCAGTATGACGGCGATTGGTGGAGCGGCCAGTGCAAAAACAGCTCTCCATGCTCAAAGACGAGTCATCCCCGAGTGCTCTTATCGGGGATCTCTTCACCCACTAAAGCTAAAAGACTCTCCACTTCTCCACCTAGAAAAATAAGGCTCTTATGTAGACAATAGTTACTCATTACTGCACATTGAAGACTCACCAAACAGAAAGGGAAGTGTATGTTCAGTCACGTAATGATCGGTACCAATGATATGCAAGCATCAAAGCAATTTTATGATGCGCTACTCGCGACCTTAGGGTACCCGACAGGAAAAATCGATGAGAAAGGGCGCTGTTTTTATTTTTCGGACAGTGGAGTTTTCTGTCTCACAAATCCTATTAACGGTGAACCCGCTACCCACGGCAATGGCATGACCATTGGCTTTAAAGCTGCTGATGCAGAACTAGTCGATACGTGGCATCAAGTTGGTCTGGCCAATGGTGGCTCTGAATGTGAAGAGCCACCGGGAATTCGCGGTAATTCAGAGACCAAGCTTTATATGGCGTACTTGCGCGACCCTGCAGGCAATAAAATCTGCGCCACGCACTTTATGTGATTCGCTCCAATCGCTCTTTTTACTAAGACGCCTCATCAAGTTTCTTGATGAGGCGTTTTGTTATCTTTAGTTAATCAAAGATTCAAAAATGCTTAATATTTAAGCGCACCATTGTCATCTGCACTGTGTAATTTATCTGTATCTCAACGAGATAGCAGTCGTAAATCAATCCTAATAACAGTCTCAAAAACATGGAGAAATGAGAATGAAACGCAGTGGATTAGTTTTATCAGTGATCGCAGGGTGTGTATCTTTATCAGCCTATGCTCAGTTGCCACAACAATCAGATCAGTGGTTTAAAGAAGGGCAGGTTGCCTTAGAGCAAGCAAAGAAGATTAAGCCAATCAATGGTCCTGCAAAGAATGTGATTCTATTTGTGGGTGATGGAATGAGTGTCGGCACTATCACTGCGGCGCGTATCTACGCAGGTCAGCAGAAAGGCTTAGATGGTGAAGAGTTTAAGCTGAGCATGGAGTCTTTACCTCATGCCGCACTGGCGAAAACCTACAACACTGACATGCAAACACCGGACTCTGCTGGCACAGCAACCGCGATGGTTTCTGGAGTGAAAACCAGTTCAGGCGTGCTAGGTGTGAACGAAAATGTTAAGCGTGGCTTCTGTAACGATGTTGCAGAAAACAAGGTAAAGAGTGCCTTTCAATCGGCAGCGGATAATGGGCTGTCTGTTGGCTTAGTAACGACGACTCGTATTACCCACGCCACTCCGGCGGCCGCTTATGCCCATAGCCCTGATCGAGATTGGGAAAACGATTCAGCTATCTCAAACTACAACAAGTCTAATGGCTGTACTGACATCGCTCATCAATTGGTGAACTTTGAACATGGTGATGGCGTGCAAGTTGTGTTTGCTGGCGGTCGCAGAGAATTCTTACCTGCTGACGCGCAAGATGAGCAAGGCTTCTCGGGTCGACGTAGTGATGGCAAAAACCTAATTGAAGAGTGGCAACAGCGCTATCCCAATGCGAGCTATGTATTCGATAAAGATGGGTTTGAAAAATTAGATGATAAGTCTCGCGTGATGGGGCTGTTCAATAGCTCTCACATGGAATACGAGCTAGATCGCGTTGAAGAGAATAAAGAGCCTTCAATTGCAGAGATGACTGAAAAAGCACTCAATATTCTTGAGAACAATAAAAAGGGTTATGTGCTTATGGTTGAAGGTGGTCGTATTGACCATGCGCACCATGCTGGTAACGCAAAGCGAGCGTTAGAAGATACTCTGGCCTTCGATAAAGCAATTCAAATTGCATTAGAGAAGACTAATCCTAAAGATACCTTGGTGATTGTAACAGCGGACCATGCACACAGCTTTGTCGCTAATGGCTATGCTGAGCGCGGAAATGACATCTTGGGTCTATCGATGAGCGGCGGTCAGCCAAATAAAGATGCATCAGGCAAGGCTTACACTACGCTAATCTACGGTAACGGCCCTGGTGGTATTGTTGGTGATCGTCCAGACGTTACCGCAGAAGAAGCTGCAGACCCTGACTACATGCAACAAGCATTGATTAAATTGGGTTCAGAAACACACTCTGGTGAAGATGTTGCTATTTTTGCTCGTGGCCCACAAGCATGGCTGTTCCAAGGTGTGGTTGAACAAAACTATATCTATCATGTAATTGCAGATGCTCTGAAGTTTAAGTAATCTATTCAAAAGGGGGGTTACTTAGGTAGCCCCTTTCTTCTTCTCTCACTCTTTTCAATGCCCACGTAACTCCCCTTATCTATACTTGAAACACTCTAATCTTTAGTGATCAACGAGCTAGCAAGCCCTGTTGTGCGCAGTTTGGGAATCGTTCGGGAACCGTTCGGGAACCGTTCGAGAACGTCAAAACAAGACACTCGTCATAATTAATTAAAATTATGTTTTAATTTTATTTGAAATGCAGTTTCAAAAATTGTTATAGTACTCTGCATCAGAGAGATGATCGCTTTTGAAACCCTATACCTTTTGAGGAACCTACATGATTCTTGATTCTTTTAGCCTACAAGGCAAGGTTGCCATCGTTACCGGTTGCAACACGGGTCTTGGTCAAGGAATGGCTGTTGGTCTTGCGAGTGCAGGCTGTGACATTGTTGGTGTGAACCAATCAGAACCTGCGGAAACAAAGCAAAAGATTGAAGAGTTGGGTCGCAAGTTTATCGATGTTCGCGCCGATCTTTCTAAAACAGATGATATTCCTAACATTGTTGATCGCGCAGTGACTGAACTTGGTCGTATTGACGTTTTGGTTAACAACGCAGGCATTATTCGCCGCAACGACGCTATCGACTTCTCAGAGCAAGACTGGGATGACGTGATGAACGTCAACGTAAAATCAGTATTCTTCCTTTCTCAAGCCGTTGCTAAGCAAATGATCGCTCAAGGGGAAGGCGGCAAGATCATCAATATTGCTTCTATGCTTTCATTCCAGGGGGGCATCCGCGTGCCTTCTTACACTGCGTCGAAGAGTGGTGTAATGGGTGTAACACGCTTAATGGCCAACGAGTGGGCGAGCCACAATATCAATGTGAACGCGATTGCTCCGGGGTACATGGCAACCAATAACACAGACGCATTGCGCGCTGACGAAAAGCGCAACAAAGAAATTGTTGACCGCATTCCTGCGGGCCGTTGGGGCAAACCGGAAGACCTGGCAGGGCCTTGCGTATTCTTGGCTTCAGCCGCATCAGATTATGTTAACGGATACACCATTGCCGTCGATGGCGGTTGGTTATCTCGCTAACGAGAACACAGGACAAATTCGGGCCACGCTATAGTTCAAAGATAAATAGCCGTGTGTCGAGAGGATGTGCTTATTACAGCGCGTCTTCAGCCCAAGACTTATAATTAGATTAATTTATTGCAGTCTACTGCAGGAGTATTCAATGAAAATCGCACTTATGATGGAAAACAGCCAAGCACCTAAAAATGCAATGGTTGCTACAGAGCTTAACAATGTTGCTGGCGGTCTTGGCCATGACGTATTCAACGTTGGTATGACTGACGAGAACGATCATCACCTAACGTACATCCACCTTGGCATCATGGCTAGCATCCTTCTTAACTCTAAGGCTGTAGACTTCGTTGTAACGGGTTGTGGTACAGGTCAAGGCGCATTGATGGCAAGCAACCTACACCCAGGTGTGGTTTGTGGTTACTGCCTAGAACCATCTGATGCATTCCTATTCAACCAAATCAACAACGGCAATGCGATTTCTCTAGCATTCGCTAAAGGCTTTGGTTGGGCTGGTGAACTGAACGTTCGCTACATCTTCGAAAAAGCATTTACGGGTGCTCGCGGTGAAGGTTACCCAATTGAGCGTGCTGCACCTCAACAAGCAAACGCCGCTATCCTAAGCGAAGTGAAATCTGCAGTATGTAAAGACGTTGTATCTTCTTTACGTGCAATCGATCAAGAACTAGTGAAGCAAGCAGTAGGCAGCGCACATTTCCAAGAGTGCTTCTTCTCTAACTGCCAAGATTCAGAGATTGCAGAGTACGTTCGCTCTCTAATCGACTAATTCTTCGAGTTATTAAAAATTAAGGCCAGCTGTTTTCTTCAGCTGGCCTTTGTTGTTTCTGGGTAGAATATAGAAAGAGCGGTTAAATTGGCTGGTTGGTTTGCACTACTAATTTGCCGAAGTTCTTGCCTTCAAGTAGACCAATAAAAGACTCAGGTGCGTTCTCAAACCCTTCAACAAGATGCTCTTTGTAGGTGATTTTTCCCTCACTGAGCCAGGTCATCATTTGCTGTGCAAATTCAGGGTAGCGGTGACCGTAATCATCAAAGATGATGAAGCCTTGCATCTTGATGCGTTTCACTAGCAGTTGCCCCATCAGCATCGACATTCTGTCTGGGCCTTCTGGGAGTGACGTTGCATTGTATTGGGAAATCAGGCCGCATAAAGGAATGCGTGCTGAAGTATTTAACAGGGGCATTACCGCATCAAATACCTTGCCGCCAACGTTTTCAAAGTAGACATCGATACCGTCGCTACAGGCATTGGTTAATTGCTCAGCAAGGTCATCAGCTTTGTGATCAATACAGGCATCAAATCCAAGAGTATCCACAGCGAAGCGGCACTTTTCTTCGCCGCCAGCGATCCCGACAACTCGGCAACCCTTGATCTTGGCAATCTGGCCAACCATAGAGCCGACCGCGCCTGTTGCTGCTGCGACTACCACGGTTTCACCGGCTTTAGGCTGACCAATATCCAGTAGTCCCATATAAGCCGTAAAGCCAGGCATTCCCATCACGCCAAGGGCATAAGAAGGGTGTTCTGGATTCATACCAAGCTTGATCAAGCCTTCACCATTAGAGACCCCATAATCTTGCCATCCGGTATAAGCGAGTACCCACTCACCCACAGCAAAATCACTGTTTTTCGATTCCGTGACCTGACAAACGGTGCCGCCCACCATCACCTCACCAATTGCGACAGGATCTGCATATGATTTTGCGTCACTCATTCTGCCACGCATATAAGGGTCGAGAGATAGATAGACGCTGCGAAGCAGTACTTCACCCTCTTTGATAATGGGCAAGTCAGCAGTATTTAATCGAAAGTTACCTGAAGTGGGAGCGCCGACAGGGCGGGAGGCCAAAACAAGTTGGCGGTTGATGGTGGTCATGAGTTCAATTCCCTTCTAGTGATATAGGTTCATTATCTAGTCTGACCAGTCTACGCCATTTCATGGCAGTGCGGGCGAACCGTCTCAATAAAGTTTATTTATCGAAGCTAGATAACAAGTTAAGCCTGTTTCTGTTGAGCCCTATTATCGTTAACTTAGTATGGAGTGAGATGCATTCGGATGCAGTGCTGCACTGAGCGACCAAGGATAGGGCATGTTTCATAAGATTTTAGTTGGAGTAAAAAAGCCGTTTTTGAAGATGCTACCTATCCCAGAGCCAAAATTGGTTTCAGGAGCAGGTAGTGTCAGTCAAATTACTGAGCTTTGCAGGGAATTAGGCATTACTCATCCATTAATCGTTACAGACAAGGTGCTGGTTGAACTACGGATTATCGAGCCAGTGCTCAGCACTCTTCAGCAAGCGGGCTTACCCTTTACCTTGTTTGACGAGGTTGCGCCTGATCCAGGCTTTGATGAGGTGAGAAACGGAGTACGTCTGTTTATCGATAACCGATGTGACGGGATTATAGCGGTGGGCGGTGGTTCGCCGATGGACTGCGCTAAAGCCATTTCGGCGAGTGCCAAAACAAACAAGGATGTGAGTAAGTTGCTTGGCCTTATGAGGGTGCATAGACCCGTTTACCCTGTCATTGCCGTACCGACGACTTCTGGAACAGGATCAGAAGGTACGGTGGCTGCGGTAATTAGTGATCACCAAGCTCGAAAGAAACGGGCGATTACCGACCCTTTTATTGTGCCCAAGGTCGCCCTATTAGACCCGAACTTAATGGTAGGTTTACCTCCTAAAATTACAGCAGAAACCGGAGCGGATGCGCTTACCCACGCTGTAGAGTCGTATATCAGTGGCTATGCGAACGAATATTCGCAGCAGCTTTCTATTTCAGCAATTCAACGAATCTTCAGATGGTTGCCGGTAGCAATGCAGGACGGTAGCAATCTCGATGCTCGACAGGAAATGGCGCAGGCCAGTTATGAGGCGGGTCTTGCATTTACCCGAACCTACATTGGTTATGTGCATGCCATCGCTCATCAACTCGGCGCCTTCTATCACGTTCCTCATGGTCGTGCGAACGCAATTGTATTGCCTTCGGTACTAAGGTTTATTGCCACAGCAGACCCTAAATCAATAGCGTCATTGGCTAAGGCTGCAGGCTATACCTCGGGAGATACTGATAAGACAAACGCGGTGGCGTTTATAGAGAAAGTCGAAGAGTTACTGACGCAATTAGGTATTCCTGATTGTGTTGCTGAGCTGAAAATTGCCGATATCTCGCTAATAGCGAAACAGGCGATTGATGAGGCGTTTGGCGATTATCCCGTGCCTGTCGAAATGAGTGAAGAGCAGTGTCAGAACATTTTGAAAGGGCTAGTAAAGAGAATGACGAATGACCAGTAAGAGCCACAAGAGTCAGATCAGAATCATTATCGCAATGCTAGTTGTGGCCTTTCTGTCCATTTTTGGTCACGTCATTCTTACCCCAGTATTGGCAAAAATGGGGTGGGTTGAATATGTTGCTGCTGCCATCCCATTTACCATGATGGGACTTTGCGTGTGGGCAGTGCGTGATGCGGCAAAGGCATTGGATGCTGAGAATGAAGACAGCGACCCTTCTTGAGTCTATAGTCACGATTGTTATTACTTTAATTGAAAGCTAAAGTTAACTCAAGGTTTAAGGGGTTTAGTTGTGGCTTTGAATACACGTTTTTTCACGGTAGGTGAGGCGGCCAAGCGTTGTGGGGTTGCGACGTCGACCTTGCGTTTTTACGAGAGTAAAGGGCTGATAGAAAGCATCAGGACAGAAGGCAATCAAAGGCGCTATCCAGCTAGTACCATTAGGGTTATTTCCGTTATCAAGGCAGCGCAACAAATAGGGGTGAGTTTAGAAGAGATCAAACTTGCACTGAAAACCCTGCCTAATCATAAACAGCCAACCAAAAAAGACTGGGCTCGAATGTCCAAGCAGTGGGCAGCATCTTTGGATCAAAAGATACTCGAGATGCAACGACTCAGAGACAACCTAGACGGTTGTATTGGCTGCGGATGTCTGTCGCTAAAAAGCTGCAAGTTATTCAATCCAGAAGATACCGCATCTGCGCAAGGAACAGGTGCTAGATATCTAATCGATGGCTCGCCAACGGCGGAAGATCAGTCTTGAGGTGGCTTTGGTGGGCAATTGTACGCGGTGCCCACAAAGGTTGCTGAAGTTTTGAAGTAGTGAGGGCTAAGTAAAACCACAGTATTCGCATTGGTTAAGTACGCATTGTTTTTTATCTCGTTAATTGCCCCTTGAATAAGCACATCATTGGGGTAAAAAAGATAAGAATACCAATGCCCTTCACTGCCCGTGACTTCCCCAACCCATTTACAGTTTCTTACCAAGGGTGCATTGTTAGTGCGAACTTGTACGTGTTTTGCTTCTGGCATCAGCGCTATTTCTGGCGAAGTACACCCCACCAAAACTATTGAAAACCCCAATGCTAGCCAATGTTTCATCATTTCCCTTAATCTGCCGATAGTAACGGCTCAAATACAACACACTTAATGAATTGTTAGCGAAGAACTATTTAAATTCAATTGTTTAACCGTTTTCTTTTGCATTAGTTTTGTGATTTATTAAAGTACTGAACAACAAGACTCATCACTGAAGGTGAGTTGAGGACTTGAGACCCCTAAATGGAACTGTGCACGGCGAGACTATCCCTCACATCTTTATCTGAACACGACTGGACACTGTTTCATAGTTTGCATGTGGATGAGCGTGTAATTGAACTGTGTTTTGACAAGCCCAGCCTTAAGGATATTAAGCTACGCTTTCAAGCGAGAATCCAGCCTTGGAGTAAGAACTCTCTTCACTGGTTGTGTTTGGTAATAACCGAACGTGTCTCAGGGCAACAAGTTGGGCTGACAGGGTTTTGTATGCAAGATGAGGTTGCCGAAGTCGGCTACATGCTACTGCCTGAGTTTCATGGGAAGGGCTATGCGACAGAATCATTGCAATACTTGATCGACTGGGCAAGGCACACCCATGGCATTGAGCAGTTTTCCGCGACGGTAACCCAAGGCAATCTTGGCTCTGAGCGAGTGCTGGAAAAAGCTGGTTTTACCCTAGCTAAAATTATCCCTGATGCTTATGTGATAAAGGGTATCTCTCATACCGACCACATATATCAGCGTTCCATTCAGACTCCCTCTGCAGTGAATACGATTTTATTTGATTGGGGCGATACCTTGATGGTTGATTTGCCTGATCAACAAGGAAAGATGTGCGACTGGCCTGAGGTCTTTACGGTAGAAGGCGCTATCGAGGCGCTTCAAGAACTTTCCAAACGTTATCAAATTTACGTAGCGACCAATGCAGAAGACTCAACCGAAAGTGACATCCACAAAGCCTTTCACAGAGCGGGTTTAGCCACGTTCATCTCTGGATACTTCTGCAAAGCGAATCTTGGTATAGGTAAGGGGAGTGCCGAGTTCTTTTGCAAGATAGCGCAAGAGTTAGGTGAGTCCACTGAGTCGATGTTGATGGTTGGAGATACGCTAGATAAAGACATCAACCCTGCTATCGAAGCAGGATTGAAGGTGGTTTGGCTTAATCCACAACATACGCTTGTGGAAGGGGATCAAGATATTCCTCAGATTGACACCCTATATGAGCTACCCGATGCAGTGAAGAAATTGCAGTAAGTTAGAGTTACCGAGTGCGGATAAAGGTGTTCTTCACCATATGATCCGCTAACCTTTCACAGCCTAGGTGCTTAAACTTCAGAGGGGCGGATAATTCGGAAAACAAAGGGATACCTCCCCCAAGAAGTATAGGGATGGTGGTGATAATGAGTTCATCTATAAGATCGTGTCGCAGGAAGCTTTGTATAGTCTTGCCGCCATCAATATAGAGCTTTTCAAAGCCTTTTTGATTGAGGGATTGAACAATATCAGGTAGCTCACCATTAACTAAAAATACCTTGCCGTCTAAGCCTTCCGGTACCTTAGTAAGCGTGTTACTTAGCACGAAGACCGGCTTTGAATACGGCCAGTCCACACCAAAACTGAGCACTATATCTAGAGTATTTCGCCCCATTATCAATGCATCAACGCGATCCATAAACGCTGCAAACCCAAAATCTGAACCTTCAGGGTTTGGCACATCATGAAGCCAATTCAGCTGATTGTTTTTGTCGGCGATGAAGCCATCAAGGCTGGTTGCGATGTAAACGATGTTTGGCATGGAATACTCCGATTAGATTGCAATTTAATAAGAATATCCCATCGATGACAAAAGAGTACCGACTAAGAGTCCAAGCGGTATGATTCAAACAGCTTCGCTACATCCACCTTAGCATTCAGTCTTGCAGCGAGAAGGTATAGCCCACCGATCTTGCGATGCAAGAAAAGGGCATCTGCTGGTGGTGTGTGCCAGTAGTCTTGTTCCATACTGAGCACAGTGCCGGCTTGGCTGAGCCTTTGGGCTAGGTTGCTTGAGCCGAAGTCATAATTACCATCAAATTTTAGTGGCTCACAGGCGAGCTTGACGAGGTTGAAGATGGCTTGCTTTTGCTCTGGTATTATCTGTTTGCTAAAGAAGCCTATTTGAGTCAGGGCTTGGTCGAGACCCTTATCGTCGTTATTGATGACAGAGGTAAAGGCGAGGCGATAGCCATCGCTAATATTTTCGTTGTAGGCACGGGTTGCGCCAAAGTCTAGAAGTACGACTTTCTGCTGACTCTCATCATAGAGGAAGTTGGCAAAGTTGGGGTCTGTTTGCACCAACTTAAAGCTAAAGATCTCTTTGAATAGCAATTCCAATAGAAGTGTCATCACTCTGTCTCGGGTGTGCTGATCCGCGTGTTGGAGCGACTCTATGGGCTCGCCGTTCACGTGAGTCATAGCTAGGACACTGTCGGTGGTAATGTCGCTAAGAACCTCAGGAATCACAAAGTCAGGGCTATCTGTTAATAACAACTTGTAGCGATTGAGCAGGTCCGCTTCTAGAAGATAATCAGCCTCTGCGTGCAGTTGCTTTTTTGCTTCTTCGAGCAGGTCTTTGTAGTCCACGCCCTTTGGAATTAACCCGACAACGTTGAGCAGGGTGCCTACATTATCCACATCACTATCAATGCTTTGCTTGATGCCGGGATACTGAACCTTAATTGCTAGCTTGGTTCCGTCGTCGGCATGGGCTTGATGTACCTGTCCAATGGAGGCGCTGGCTATCGGCTTGAAATTAAACTCAATGAAGTTTTGTTGCCAGTCTTGTCCAAGCTCATCACAAAGCACTGTCGCTAACTGTTTGGTGGGCATAGGAGAGGCGTCAGAGCGAAGCCTTGATAATATGTCGGCAAGCTCTGGGCTGATGAGATCCCCCGCATCCATGGACATCAATTGCCCTACCTTCATTGCCGCGCCTCTAAGGTGTGCGAGTTGGTCGGCCACTCTTTTGATATTGTTAGGGGTTAAAAGCAGGTCTTTGGCTTTGGGCTTTTTACCCTGCGCAAGCTGTTTTGCTCCTTCGGTAACCATAGCGCCACCCACTCGCGTTGCGAGTGATGCAAACTTGCCAAAGCGGGAGAGTCGGTGAGTGGGTACTTTGCTTTCTTGAGAAGCCATATAGGTTTTGTCCCTGTATCAGATGCTTTCTAAATTAGAGACTTATACCAGAGCTGACAAGCTTAAGATCAGTAATTAAAAGCCCTGCGGCATAAATGCGACAGGGCTTTTGAGGGTTATAGCTAGAGCATTTGGTTGAGGCTGGTTACCACATTATCAAATAGCGCTCTTCTAGGGAGAGAATTTGAAAGATACCTTCAAGCATAATCAGGCTCCTCTACTTGGTGACGTCTTCTATATCGAGCCCCATTGCCTTTGCAAGTCCTTCGCCGTATGCGACGTCGGCGTGTAGTGCATGAGTAATATGCTTGTGCTTAATAGGGGTTGAAACTCCATCCATAGCTCGAGCGGTATTGTCGAACAAGCGCTGCTTTTCATCCTCTGGCATGATGCGGAACAGGTTGCCGGCCTGAGTGAAGTAATCGTCGTCTTCACGATGATCCCAATGAGTTGCAACACCTTGCAGCTCTAGTGGTGGCTCTGAGAACTCAGACTGCTGAGCCCACTCTTGGTGTTGATTTGGCTCATATCCGATGGTTGAACCATAGTTACCATCGGTGCGCATTGCGCCGTCTCTGTGGTAGCTGTGCACTGGACAACGGGGTGCATTCACTGGGATCTGATGGTGGTTAACACCCAAGCGATAGCGCTGAGCATCACCATAAGAAAACAATCGACCTTGCAACATGCGATCAGGAGAGAAACCAATCCCTGGTACTACAGCAGCAGGGTTGAACGCCGATTGTTCTACCTCGGCAAAGAAGTTTTCTGGGTTTTTGTTTAGTTCCAGCACACCTACATCATGCAGAGGGTAGTCCTCATGCGGCCACACTTTTGTCAGGTCGAATGGGTTGTATGGCACTGTTTCCGAATCTTTTTCTGGCATTATCTGGACCTTCAGGTCCCACTTCGGATACGCGCCATTCTCAATGTTTTCGTACAGGTCTTTTTGATGGCTTTCGCGATCCTTACCGACTATAGCTTCTGCTTCCTGATCCGTTAGGTTTTTAATGCCTTGCTGACTCTTGAAGTGGAATTTTACCCAGTATCTTTCATTGTCTGCGTTAATAAAGCTAAAGGTATGACTGCCGTAACCATTCATGGTGCGATAGCTGGCTGGAATACCGCGATCACTCATTACAATGGTGATTTGGTGAAGCGCTTCAGGTAAAGAAGTCCAGAAATCCCAGTTGTTTTCTGCACTGCGCATATTGGTTCTTGGGTCGCGTTTAACCGCGTGGTTTAGGTCAGGGAACTTAAGTGGATCGCGCAGGAAGAACACTGGCGTATTGTTGCCAACCAAGTCCCAGTTACCTTCTTCGGTATAGAACTTAACAGCAAACCCGCGAATATCACGCTCGGCATCTGCCGCGCCGCGCTCGCCTGCTACTGTGGTAAAGCGAGCGAATAGGTCGGTTTTTTTACCTACCTCAGAAAAGATCTTAGCCTTGGTGAACTGAGTGATGTCGTGGGTTACGGTGAAGGTGCCGTACGCGCCTGAGCCTTTAGCGTGCATACGACGCTCTGGGATAACTTCACGATCAAAGTGAGCTAATTTTTCAAGGAACCAAACATCTTGTAAAAGTTGTGGTCCGCGCTTACCTGCAGTAAGAACATTTTGGTTATGCGCGACAGGGCAGCCGCCAGCAGTGGTGAGTTTCTTAGTCATAATCACATCCATTTGTTTATATCTGAGAACGATTATCAATCGCCAACAAAGTGTTGTATTGATGTAAATCAAATGTTTGACGTGGATTTGAAGAGCGGTTGTAGTATTGTCTTATTTTTGTGACATCGGACCAGTTTTTGTGTAATTTCACAAAAAAGTTAAAGCCTTGATAAACAAGGCTTTATATTAGGATTTTTACCATGCGAATGTTTGGATAACATTCTCTTTGGTGATTGGATTGTGAGCAATGTTGGTATTGATACGCTCTAAAAATGCCGGTCTTGCCGCTGGCATTACGCCTCGCATTGGCGAGATGTTATTGCCATGATCACCCCAGTAGTAGCAATGGAAGTCATCCATATTCTCTAGAAGGTATTTCTCTTCTTCTAAGATCTGCAAAGGAGTTGGCAAGGTAAACTCGCCGCGATGCAGTTCTTTTTCAAGCTCAGAGCTAGGTTGAATGGCAAGCGCCATTGGTGCAATCGCATCTGGCTTCATGATGTTGAGCAAGCTGGTGGTATTGATAGCGTGCTCCATGGAGCGCTCTTTGCCACCTAAGCCAAAGATAAACGAGGCTAAGACGCCAATCTTTGCTTCACGAGCCATTTCCATGCCCTCGATTGCGTGCTCTCGAGTCATGCGTTTCTTAATTCTTTCAAGTACTACAGGGTCTCCAGACTCTAAGCCAGAATAGGCCATGCTCAGGCCAGCTGATTTAATCTCTTTAAGCTCAGCAACACTCTTGCGACGAAAATCGTTAAACCCAGAGTAGAGCGCAATGTTCTTGATCTCTGGGAAGGTGGTTTTGATTTTGTCTAAGATCTTAACCAGCATTTCAGTGCGCATCGCCATCACATTGCCATCGGTCAAAAAGATAGATTCGACGTGCGGGTACAGTCTACGCGCTTCCTCAATATCTTGAAAAATGCCTTCAATGTCTCTGATTTTGAAGCGTTTATCATCAAACATGGTACAGAATGTACATTGATTATTGCTGCAACCAAGAGTGGCTTGAATCAGTACGCTCTCAGCTTCCATCCATGGACGATAAATTTTACCTTCGTAATGCATAGAAAACTCCTTAGTGTTGGAGCGAAGAAGTCTACTGCTGCCAAGGAGAGAGATAAATGAGCTGCCAACCAAATCAGTTTTAAGAAAATATTAATAATCGACTTAAGACAATAAAAAGCGGCCCCTCTACTTACTGTTTAAGGGGCCGCTTGCAGATGTAAAACGGGGATAGGCTTGATCAGTTGATGTCTTGCACATTCATGACCAAGGTATTCCAGTTGCGCTGGTTCTCAATGTCGTGTTCCAAACCTTGTTCATCAGCAATGGTGAAACGTTTTATTGCAGCGGTTTTGCTGGTGGCCTGATAGAGCCAATAAGCCTCAGCTCTAAGGGCTTCATCAATAGGTTTGTCGATAGATTCGTACACCATTTGCTTACACGCATTAATAGACTCGGCAGGGAACTTGGAAATACGTTTTGCTAAGGTATCGACGTACTCGCCAATTTCATCGGGCTCTAGTGCTTTATTGATGGTGCCATAGGCTTCAGCCTCATCGGCATCAAAGTCTCGTGCGCTTAATATGATCTCTAAGGCTCGCCCTAAACCCACTTGCCTAGCCATACGTGAGGCACCTCCGCCGCATGGCAGAATTCCCATACCGACCTCCATTTGCATGAACTTAAATTTGCCACGAGCGGCAAATCGCATATCGCAGGCCAGGGCAAATTCATGGCCACCGCCTCGCGCGAAGCCTTCTAGTTTGGCAATGGTCGCTTGTGGAAGTTTACTGATGCGCTCTAGCACAGACTGAAGATCCAATAGCTTCGCCTCTTCTCGCGAAACCGCTTCTGTAGACATGTCCTTCAATAGGTTTGTGTCGTAGTGGCAGACCCAAATCTCCGGATTAGCCGATTGGAATACGACTACTTTTACATCCCTATCTCGTTCAAGCCTAAGGGCCAAGCCATTGAGGTCGGCAAGCATTTCCTGACCTTGTACATTCACAGGGCCAAAGTCGAAAGTGACGGTAAGAATCCCTTCTTCTTGTTCTGCGGTAAAGGTTGTGTATCCGTCGTAAGCCATAGTGTTACTCCTTAAAATTTGGGCTGAGCGAAAAGTGAACGCTCAACACAACTCTATGCAGGGGAACTTCAGACAACAATGTGTACTTTCTCACAACAGTATTAAAGGAAACTAAATAATAAATCTTGAGATTTGTGCTTAGTGGATTATTAAAGAATGCTTAACTCTCTTTCATGTATTGCTTGAAGATGAATGGTGTGAATTTGTCTAGACTCTATGGCTAAGCATAGAATTCAGCACCAAGCTGACCAATGATAAAAATACACAAAGGGTGAAATTGAATGAAAGCAACAATCGTACGTGAATATGGTGGTGTGGATGCGTTTGAAGTAGCAGAAGTATCTAAACCAGAAATCAAAGCGGGTGAGGTATTGGTTCGTGTAGCCGCTACGAGTGTAAATACCGTCGATATGATGATACGCGAGATGGGCGAGGGGCTTCCTTTTTCTCCAAAAACACCCGCTATCTTGGGTATGGATTTTTCCGGTACGATTGAAGCAATAGGCGAGGGTGTATCAGGCTTTGCTGTAGGTGACGAGGTGTATGGTTGCGCTGGTGGTCTAGGTGAGTTGCAAGGTACACTTGCCGAATTTATGCCTGCAGATGCAAAATTGATTGCTCATAAACCTAAAAACCTTTCGATGCGTGAAGCGGCGGCTATTCCTCTTGCTGGCATTACCGCCTATGAAGGTTTAGTTCGTGCAGGAACGAGCGCAGGTCAGAAAGTATTAGTACACGGCGGCTCTGGCGGTGTAGGGCACTTAGCTCTGCAAATCGCAAACCACATGGGCGCAGAGGTTTTCGCAACCGGTCGCGCAGGTGAGCAGGCGCAATTGATGGAGAAACTTGGCGCAACCGCGATTGATTTTACCTCTGAGTCTGTTGAGGACTATGTTGCTAAATATACTCAAGGTGCAGGCTTTGACGTTGTTTATGATTCGGTTGGCGGTGAGAACCTGAAAAACTCCATGGACGCCGCGGCACTGAACGGCCAGATTGCTACAACGGTTTCTCTATTGGAGCTAGATTTAAGCACCGCGCACTTCAAAGGCTTATCATTACATGTGGTGTTTATGCTGATCCCAATGATCCACAACTTCAAGCGTGAAGAGCATGGCTACATCTTGGCAGAGCTTGCGAAGATTGCAGAAGCAGGGGCTTTGGTTCCAGTTGTTGATCCTAAGACCTTTGATCTTAGCCAAGCGGGCGATGCACACGCGCACTTAGCGTCTGGTCAGGCGATTGGTAAGGTTGTCGTCAACGTTATCTAAGCCAAGCAGCAAGCTTCACTTCCCTTTAATAAGGCTCACTTTTCTAAGTGGGCCTTATTTATGTCCAAAATTAGCGTATATTTACTTTTATCTAGAAGCTGATGCTGAATCAAAGCAGGCCAAACTAAGTGAATATAGAGCACCTCAAGCTATTCGTCCGCGTGGCGTCCACTCATAATATAAGCCAAGCAGGTCAAGAGCTGGGTTTGTCTGCCCCCGTTGCTAGCATGCATATTAGTCGCTTAGAAGAGAGCGTCGGTGCGCGCTTGATTCATCGTACCACTCGTAAGGTCTCTTTGACTGAAGAAGGTGAGGCATTCTTGCCTCATGCTGAAGAGTTATTGTTAGGGGTTGATGCGGCACTTGCGTCAGTGGGCAAGGGAGCTGAAAGACCACAAGGTACGCTGCGAGTTACTGCCCCAGCTTCGTTTGGGCGTATGCACCTTATGCCGGCTTTAAAAGGGTTCCTTAGCGAGAACCCTGACTTATCTGTCGATATTCAGCTGACCGACTCCATGATCGATCTTATCGATGGTGGCTTTGATGTGGCAATCCGTGATGCAGAATTGCAGGACTCTAGCCTAATCGCCAAGAAGCTTGCGGTTGATGAGCGCATCATGTGCGCCTCACCTGAGTACATTGAAAAGTATGGCTTGCCTGATAATCCTGATTCATTGCGTGAACATCAGTGCATCGGTCAGTCAGGTCTTAAAATATGGACCTTTGATACCCCGCAAGGGCAGGTCAATATTAAGGGAACCGGCAGTATTCGAGTCAACCACGGTGAGGCTGTAAGAGATGCCTGTTTGGATGGATTAGGTATCGCCAAGTGCGCCACATGGCTGGTGCATGAAAACCTCAAGCGCGGTGAGCTTGTGCAAGTGCTTGAAGATTATCCCTTGGTGGATGGGGCGGCAATATGGGTTGTTTATCCTAGTGCCCGCTTGCTTGCACCAAAGGTGAGAGCGTTTGTTGATTACTTCTCTCAATATTATGGGAAGCCCCCATATTGGTCACTTGAGGTAAACCAATGAGTAAAGCCAAACTAGGGGTGAGTATTGCATTGCTTGTGGCCTACGTGCTGTCGTGGGTGTTGGTCATCTTAGTGCCCACTATGGGTTTTACTCCGCAACAAAGCGACCTCTATACTTCATACCTATTAATAGCAGAAGAGGTACTACTGCTAGCCTGCGTCATCATTATTGGCCCAATGTTCATCATGGACATGAAGTCTAAGCTAACAGGCTCTGATAAGTAGTCTATAAAGTCACGTCATACTGGAAAATACGGAGTATTTATCCAGTACCTTGGGGAGTGCAAAACTCAGCTATGTGCGCACTAAGATCCTGAATCAAGTTCAGGATGACGTATACCCAAAAGTCCGACTTGTGATCAAGAGACCGTCTGATAACTGACAGCTGAAAGCCGATTTTACGGCTCCCCATATCCCGAATACCTGACCCCAGACAACAAAGCCATCTCCCTATGCCAAGTCGCGAGATCCTTTTTATTAAACTCACTCAGACTATGATGACCACAGGCTCTTGCCATTACTTGCATGAGCTCCACAGAGGCATTGAAGAAGTTATGTAACTGCTTGGAAGATTTATCGACGTTAAGCCTTTGTCTAAGGTCCGCTTTTTGTGTGGCAATCCCTGCTGGGCAGTTATTGGTGTTACACATTCGCGCCGCAACACAGCCTATGGATTGCATTGCGCTGTTTGAGATAGCCACCCCATCAGCGCCAAGGGCCATCGCTTTGACAAAATCCATGGGTACCCGGATACCCCCTGTGATAATAAGGGTGACCTTGCCACTCATCCCTTGCTCGTCCAAATAGCGACGAGCACGAGCCAGTGCCGGAATTGTCGGCACACTAATATGGTCGCGGAACATTTCAGGAGCCGCGCCAGTACCGCCGCCTCGTCCGTCTAAAATGATGTAATCTGCGCTGGCATCAAGGGCAAACTGTATGTCCTCTTCAATATGATTGGCACTGAGTTTAAAGCCTATAGGGATACCACCGGTGACCTCACGCACTCGGTTGGCAAAGGCCTTAAAGTCTTCTGCGGTATTTAGGTCTTTAAAGGTGGGTGGTGAGATGGCAGGTTCGCCCTCAGGTATACCGCGCACCAGAGATATTTTACCTGTGTTTTTATTGCCAGGAAGGTGACCTCCAGTGCCGGTTTTTGCCCCTTGTCCGCCTTTGAAATGAAAGGCTTGCACGCCTTTTAATAGCTCTTCTTTGTAGCCAAATCCAGCACTGGCTAACTCATAAAAGTATCTAGAATTGGCCGCTTTCTCCTCTGGTAACATTCCGCCCTCACCAGAGCAGATCCCTGTTCCTGCCAGTTCTGCCCCAGTGGCTAAGGCAATCTTTGCTTCTTCAGATAAAGCGCCAAAGCTCATGTCTGAAACAAACAGCGGGATTTTCAGTGTGAGAGGTTTCTTGGCATTTGGACCAATGACGAGCTCTGTACCCACAGGAACATCCTCCATCAGTGGCTTAGTCGCCATCTGCGCGACCATGATCTGCAAGTCATCCCAATGTGGCAGTAAGTGACGAGGCACACCCATAGAGGTCATTGGGCCGTGGTGCCCAAGCTTAGAGAGACCATCTCGAGCCAATTGATGAATGAATTCTACGGTAGGCTCTTCGGTCGTTGCTACGGCGATAGGGATCTCCGCTTTCTGCACTTGAACACCTGGGCCTTCTTGACCCACTTGCTCTGCTGAGAATTGCTTATGAGAGCCGTCGCAAAATGGCGCATTCGCGGTGTGCTTGCACTGACATAAGTATCCGTCAGCGGTTTCTTCGGCAGTAAAGCTCTTTGGTTTAAACCCGGTACCCGCATGTGAGCCATCACAGAAGGGTTGGTTCTTAGACCGTCCACAGGTGCAGAAATAATACTCCTCGCCTTTTGTGAGTTCGACTTTCTTGGGTTTGTTGTCGGCCACGATAGGTTTGTTCATATTGTCCACCTGAGGATTGAGTGAAGAGTGTTCAATAACTGTAGTTCGACTAGAAAAATTCGCGAGGGAATGCTCGGTCAGGTCAGCAACACAGGACTATATTTAATGAACCTGAAATTTCTTCATATAGCTGTTGAACAGCTTTCACTATCAATTGACCTGCTGCTCGTATTCAATGTGAGGTATCCAAGTAGAGTTGTATGGAAGCAATTAAGATGACAGACGTAATCATCCTTGACGGTGGCATGGGGCGCGAACTAAAACGTATTGGCGCACCGTTTACTCAGCCACAATGGAGTGCACAAGCACTTATCGAATCTCCTAAGCATGTTGAGCAGGCTCATCGTGGTTTCATTGAGGCAGGTGCCGAAATTATCACGGTAAACAGCTATGCTTGTGTGCCATTTCATCTCGGTGAGGCCTTGTACCAACAGCGAGGTGCAGAACTGGCTCGCACCGCTGCGCAGCTTGCAAGAGAGGCGGTCAATAAAAGCAATCAAAACGTTGCTATCGCAGGCTCTATCCCTCCAGCATTAGGCAGCTATCGCCCTGATCTCTTTGAACCCGTGCAGGTAAAAGAGATCACTCAAACCTTGTTTGAGGCACAAGAAGCGTATGTTGACCTTTGGCTCGCTGAAACCGTAGCCAGCATCGCTGAGTTTGAAGCCATTAGCCAAGTGCTCTCTCAAACGGATAAACCTTGTCACTACGCGTTTACCCTGCAAGATGATCTGTCTGATATTCCGAAATTGCGTTCTGGAGAAACGGTTAAAGAAGCAATCCTAAAACTGTGCAAGTTGGGGGCGGATGGCATCTTCTTCAATTGTTCTATTCCTGAAGTAATGGAGCAAGCCATCGCCGAAGCCAAGGCTATCATTGACGAGCAAGGTATTGATGTTGCCATCGGCGTCTTTGCCAATAGTTTTACGCCGATTGGTGCAACCCATGAAGCCAATGACACTATCCAATCTATGCGTGAGCTTTCTCCCGAAGATTATCTCGAATTTGCTAAACAGTGGCATCACGCTGGGGCAACTATCATAGGTGGCTGTTGCGGGATTTACCCTTCACACATCAAAGCCTTGGCTGAGTGGAGAGACAGTAAATGAGAAACCTAAACTATGGGTTAGCCATTCCTGCGGTGGTGATGGTTATTGCCCTGCTGTTTGTCTCGTCTTTGTTTCCTGCGCAGTCGCAAGCTTTGGCAGGGGGCGGAATTAATACCATCAAATCGCTATGCGTAGTAGCAGGACTACCGATGATGTTCATCTATGCCATACTTGTGAAGCATTTGATGCATGAGCTTGGTGCAATTCAGGTGGCAAAAGAGCAAGAACAAACGTTGCCATTGCAGGAAGTAGTTACTGATTGTCCTTAAAGTTTTGTGAGTGTTATCAATGCCAAGCGGTCGCTGTTAAAGAAGCGCCGTCTCTTATAAAAGGTAACTCATCAAACTCATGTGAAAGGACAACATTATGGCTTATTACTCTGTACTTGAAGTGACACCCACTACTGATGCTTGGGTAGCGGACTATATTCCACCTACCAATGCTGCTGTGGCAAAACACGGTGGTAAATATTTGGCTCGAACGGGCAGTCATGAACGGCTAGAAGGCGAGGGAGAAGACGTTGCACTGAGGGTAATTATCGAGTGGCCCTCTAAACAAGCGGCACAGGCATTTATGGCTGATCCTGACTACGTTCCTCACTTTAAAGCGCGATCAGCAGGGTCTATTAGTCATCATTTCTTGATTGAAGGAACGGATGACCTAGCCTAAACAACAAAGCCCCTTTTTAAGGGGCTTTGTTTCATTGGGTTAAAGGTTGTAGATACCTTCTACGTCTGTTTTTTGATAGCTAGGCTTTTGCGACATTTCACGTAGGCCTTGGAAGGTTTTATAAGGCTGAGAAATAGCGACTTTATTAACTAGCCATGCAGGTAAACTGCCACCCGGTTCAGTGAACACTTGATAAGTGACTCGCGTTTCCTTTTCGTTGATAGGAGTGAACACCCAAGTACTGTGCAAGGTCTCAATGCGCACCTTGTTTTTGGTGCGAGGCAATTCATCTGGAACCGCTTCTTGTTTGATGGTCACCGCTAGCGTTTTAGGGTCTTGGCTAATGTGGTTATGAACCACAGAGTCCCTGTCAGCTACTGGCCATGGCGCTTTGGTCATCGCGTAAGTCACGTTGTCCATGTTTGAGTTCGCTTTTACAAGGCGCATCTCATCGACATTTTCAACCCAAGTAGTGCCTACATCAACATCGTTAAAAACGGCCATTAGCGTTGTTAAATCAGACTCAACGGTCATCTCAGCTCGAAAAGCCTTAAAGCTACTGCCCTCGATACTGCGATTGTAAACCGTGATCCCATGATTGTTTTTCACTTCTTTCCAATTCACTGTGTCAGCAAAAGAGTTAAAGGAGAGTGTTGCAACAAGAGCTGCAATCATGTGTTTGATGTTCATTGTGGCAAACTCCTATTTTTCCAAACCACACGGTTTGATTTTTGTAATCGCCAAGCATTGAGCGCGAGAAAACCGTTCATGCTGATGCCGAAGGGCACGAATATCGCATGACGGATAGGAACTGATAGCTCTCGAACTAACCCAGAGAAAGTGCCAAGCAATACGATGCTGGTAATCAGGTTAATACCTAGCGCCAAAGTGCTTATCTGTGATGCTGATTCTTGATATTGCAGGAATGACACAACCAGCAAGATCGGCGACATCCATGCGATCCATTGGCATTTAACCCAATACCAAGTTGCTAAGGGTAGGGTTTCCGCTTTAACAATGCGGTTCATGTTTTTTGAGAAACCCTGCCAAATATCATTGGCACTGGTGTACATGCGAGTGCGCATCAAAGAGTCTGCAAATGCCCAAAAAATGCGAAAGCCGCGCTGCTTCATTTTCTTGGCAAAGGCCAAGTCTTCAGAAACATCGCTTCTAACCAATTCGTGTCCATTCACAGCGCGGTAGCTCTCTGCTTTAAACAGCATAGCTTGACCGTTAGCGATGGCTTCTTGCTGTGTTGGATCGTTAGAAGCAACAAAGTCCATAGAGTTGGCGGTAGAGAGAAAGATGCCAGGCAGTAAGGACTTTTCGCCCTTTGATACCATCACTTGCTGAGGGTTAAACGACAACATCTCGATGTCTCGAGTCTGCGTGAAGTCGATAACACTCTTGAGCATATGCGGTGAAGAATGCGTATCGGCGTCAATGAAAAATAGGTAATCACCCGTCGCGTGAGTCGCTCCCCACATGCAGGCATTACTCTTTCCAAGCCAACCTTTTGGTAATGCTCTTCCTTGAATGCATTGCGCTGAGAACTCAGATTTGGCCATCAAGCCTTCGGCGATACCTTTAGTACCATCCTCAGAAAAGTCATCAATAACAATGACTTCTAGTTTGTCGGTTGGATAGTCTTGCTCAAGTACGCTGCCTAGTGACCCTGTGATATTTTCAGCTTCATTGCGCGCGGGAATAATGATCGAAACCTTCGGCCAATCACTTCTATCTTGCGTAGAGTCGGGGATGTGGATGCGTTGTTTAGCCAGTCGAAGTAACCTGAAGATAAACACCGCAACCGTCAGTAAACATAAGACTGACAGTATAAGTAGTAACATGGAATAACCTTTTAGCACCCTAAAATATCAGCGACTCGTACAGTGAAAATCAGTCGCTAATCTTGGCATCCATGCAACGAAAAAGACGGTGCAGATACGCTATCAAGTTATGTGATGAGGTTCTAACTTTTACTGGTGGTTATTTTCATTTGCTTACAGTTTTGTTGCTGGTGGAATGCAGATTTAACCAATCTCTTGTCGAAGTTGGTTTAAATACTGACGCATGAAGATAACGCGTTTATTGGCTTCTTTGGCTGCCGACTTGGTATTCATGGTTTCAGGTAGCTTAAACAGTTTTTCAAAGAAGTGATCAACCGCGTAAGCCTTGTCATCTAATGCGCGTTCTTCGGCGAATGGGTCTTCTGGAGAGTAAAGTTCGGCGTTAAAGCTAGTGCTTACTTGAATGCAACGGGCAATGCCAATAGCACCAAGTGAGTCGAGTCGGTCTGCGTCCTGCACGACTTCGGCTTCTATGGTTTCCGGTGGGATATTGGCGCTATAACTATGCGCGCTGATAGCGTGATAGATATCTTGATAGGTATAGGTTGGATATTTGATTGAGGCGAGAAACTGCAGGGCTTTATCTGCCGCTAACTGGGAGCTGAGGTGTCTGTCTGGATGATCTTTAGGATAAGCGAAACAGTCATGAAGGTAGGCTGCAGGTAATACGATCCACAGGTTCGCTTTTTCTTGCTGAGCGAGGCGCTTTGCGATAGCCACTACTCGCTGCACATGGCTCAGGTCATGGGCAGCATCAGTCTTCATCTCTTTTTGGATGAAGGCTTCGAATTGTTCCTCAAAGTCCGTCGGTAGTTTCATTTAACCTGCTCTATTCAATAGGATAAACCTTCTCAAAATACTCTAGCACTATTTCGGAATCTTCATTGAAACTAACACTGATCTCCTTGGCGTATTCAGAGAAAAAGTGAGCGTGTTCTCGTTGCCACCATTTAAAACTGCCGTCACCTTCTCCCTCCATTGCTGCAAACTCTGCGTCTATCTCTTTGAAAGGCTTGGTCTCAACTTTATGGGTTTTGATAATACAGACAGGGTTTTGAGACCAATCCAGCACAATAGTAAGGTCACTTTGCTTGGGAAGAGGAGCGTTCTCTTTTTCGTACCCAACCTTTAGGCTACACGTTGCACGCTTTTTACCTTCGTTGACGAGCTTGGCGCATTCGTTGGCGTTAAATTCGTCAGCACAAAAATGGTCGGCATTGATTGTTGCGATGTTTTTTCGCTCAGTCTCACTGAGCGTAGAAAGATAGCTTTCTAGAAGTTGTTCATGCTTAGTCGTCATAGGATTGTCACCATTAAAACGGATAACAATAGATTATCCATAGGTAATGGGGTTCGAAAGAGTAGAGTTCAGGAATGGTGAGCCAGAGGGCGTTTAGTGAGTAACAATATGTAACTGGTGATGTGTTAAAGGTCTGATATTTATATAAATATCAGACCTTTAGTAGTATGAGTTGGTTACTTTATCTCTTCACCATAAATATCAAAAGTAAAGTATTTGGCAGCAATCTTGTCGTATGTACCGTTGGCACGGATCTCAGCAATCGCTTTATTAAACTTCTCAGCCAGCTCTTTATCCTGCTGTCTCAATGCCAGTGCGGTGCCTTCACCGATGTAAGATTTGTCCGTGACTGCTTCGCCTTTAAACTCGAAACCTTGGCCAATCTCTTTATCTAGGAATGCCAATGCCAGTTGGTCAGCATTACCAAATGTAGCGTCTAGACGACCATTTTTCATGTCGATGTACACTTCATCTTGGCCGCTGTAGCGCTTGATGGTCGCGATCTTACCAAACTTATCGGTCACATAGCGGTCGTGAATTGTCCCTTGCTGTACACCGATCACCTTATCCTTTAGGCCGCTCTGGTCGATAGCAAAGTTGCTCTCTTCATTGGCAACAAATCGTGCAGGCGTTTGGTAGTACTTGTCAGTAAACAGGATACGCTTCTTACGCTCTTCAGTGATACGCATAGACGCCATGATAACGTCTGACTTACGCGCTAATAGACTCGGAATTAACGAGTCCCAGCCTTGAGAAACCCAAGTACACTTAAGCTCAGCTTCTGCACACAATGCATCGGCAATCTCAATGTCAAAGCCAACAGGTGTGCCTTCCGCGTTTTTGTAGTTAAAAGGCGGATAGGTAAAGTCTGATGCTAAGCGCACCTCTTTTGCCATTGCTGTAACTGATCCAAGTGAAGCAACGAACGTAAGTGCAAGTAGAAGTTTTTTCATTCTTAATTCCCTTTTAGAGCGATGAAAATGAGTATTGGTTGATAAGTTCGGCGACTTCTTGCATCGACTCTGGTGAACCTATCGTGATTCTGACACAGTTCTTTAATGCAGGCTCATGAGATTGGTTACGAGTAACGACTCCCTGTTCCTTCAAATAGCTAAAGAGTTCTGCATCTTGATGTGTGCGAATGAGCACAAAATTAGTAGATGATGGATAGACGTGTTCTATCCATTGTAAATCTTGGATGGCTTCAACAAAGTGTTGCCTCGTTTGAATAATGCTGTGTGTATTGCTCATTGCAATATCAATCCCTTGCGGAGATAGGGCATCAAGCACAATCTTGGCCGAACAATCTGGCATAGGGTACGGAGGAATAAGCTTCATCACGTATTCCATGATCTCTTCTGCCGCCAAAATAAAGCCGCAACGTACTGCCGCTAAGCCAAAGGCCTTTGATAAGGTGCGAATGACAACCAGATTAGGGTATTGCTCTATTAGGTTTGCCACCGTTTCTGCTAGTTCAAACTCAATGTAGGCCTCATCGACCACCACAATCGCATCTTGCTGAGTACCCTCGAGAACGGCAATGATGTCGCTTCGAGAAAGCAAGTTACCCGTTGGGTTGTTCGGTGAACACAAGAAAACAATCTTGGCTTGAGGAGCCTGTTTGATCACGCTCTCAACATCAAGATCAAATGACTCTCCTTTGAGTGGAATATCTATTGTCTCTATAGCCAATGCATCAGCGCAAAATTCATACATGGCGTAAGTGGGAGAGCTGATCAAAATCTTATCTTTGCCCGGCTGACAAAAGGTTCTGATAAGAAGATCAATCGCTTCGTCGGCGCCACGTACAGCTACAGCAGGCACCTGAGTTTGGCAGTACTCTTGATACGCAGCTGCGATGTCATGAGGCAAAAAGTCAGGGTATCGATTGTAATCAGAGGCGTGTTCACTGTAATGAACCCCGTGCTCTAATTCATTGGCATTAAGCCAAAGGCGGCCTGATCCGCCAATGCGGCGCGCTGATTGATATGGTATTAATTTTTTTATGCTCTCAGGCGCTAGTTTTGAAGCCAGTGACGTCATTAGTATTATCTCTTTTTGAATGCCAAATCATTTTATTTGCTTAATGATTTATTTTTTGACTGTCTATGTGACTAATCTAATCAAAAAGGTTTTGAGTAAGAATCGAAATAAAGACATACTAGCCATGCAAATAACTCATGGATAGAGCGTTAAATGAACACACGATTGCCCTCAACTAAGAACCTACAAGCGTTTCTGGCTACCGCAGAGCACCTCAATTTTACTCATGCAGCTCAAGCCATGAATATGACGCAGGGGGCGATCAGTCGCCAGATACAGTCATTAGAGGAGTTGGTGGGCGTCGCGCTGTTTTACCGACAGGCGAGGGGGTTGGCACTCACACCTGAAGGAAGCAAATTGATTCCTATGGCCGAAGACATCTTGGTGCGCCTTCGAAAGGCGGTTATCGATGTGGCCGACCGCTCCAACAAAATCAAACTCAATGCCCCAAGCTGTGTCACCTCTTGGTTACTGCCAAGGTTAATGTCCTTCCAGCAAGAGCATCCGGATATAGAGGTAGAACTCACCTCTAGTATTAAGCATCAATCACTGCCAAATTTTGAATCGTTCGACTTAGTCATCGTATACGGCAGGCCACCTCGTTCACTATCGGTGAGTGAGCACGTATTGTTTGAAGAAAAACTCACACCTATCTGTTCTCCAGAACTATGGAAGCAGGTCATTGGTGAAGAGGGACAATGGAACGACAAAGACCTTGCAAGGTTCACATGGCTTCACGCAAACCCAATGCAAAGTGATTGGAACCTGTGGCTAGAAAAGTCGGGTAGTATTGCGAGAAAGGGCAGACGCAATCAGACGTTCTCAACCTTAGACCAAGCGATGAATGCAGCGCAGCAGGGCTTTGGTATTGCGGTCGGGGATATCACTCTTGCAGAGGAGGATCTAAAGCTAAATCGATTGATGCAGCCCTATACCGACTATGTGACGTCAGGACAAAGCTATTACTTGTTGAGACCTGCAGAGGCACAGAGCGCTGCTATTGATGACTTTTTGGCGTGGTTGTTGCCTCAGTAATTTATTCGGCAAGCGACTAGATCTACGTCGATTGCTGCATCGCTTTCTTTCGATATTGCGACGGAGTACAACCTTGCCACACTTTAAAGGCTCGGTTGAAGTTTGAAAGGTCACTATAACCGCAGTGCCAGGCGACGGCTTCAGGTAGCAGGTGTTCATTGGCAAGCAGTGAGGTGGCTATATCACGTCTTGCGTTATCTCGTAGAAGCCTGAATGTGGTGCCATGTTCGACAAACCGTCGGTGCAGTGTTCTTTCAGACATGCCTAGTAACTTTGCTAACCAGCGGATGTTAAACCAAGGCAGAACGCAATAAGTATGACACAGTCTTGCCATATGATTCGTCCAGTCGATGTCGTGGTTGATGCCTTCGATTGGTAGGAAATCGGCTGAAACCGGAATCTGAATCCCGCCAAAAGAGTGTGCGAAACGAATCTGCGAGTGCTCTAAACTCGACTCATGAGGTTTGCCCAGATGAGGCGAGATAGTCATTAATACCTTTGCAGGTTGCCAAGGTTCACCAAGGAAGTGTCGGCACACTGACAGCAATGCAAAGGTTCGAAACCACTCGGCTTGCTCGTAACCAGGGGTCGATGGACGATAAGCACCGCGATGGCAAAGGTACCAATCTCCGTCTATTTGCTCCGCCCATATAGATATATGACTGTTTAACGAAGGCATCAGCTCCATCAGCGTATGAACGGCCTCCTCCATGTCGTGACACTTATGAATCGCGCGGTCGAGCTCAGGTGAAATCTGTGCCAGCGATATTAGTTGTCCCACCTCTAAGCCAATATTTCGATTGCTTTGGCGCATCATCGACATCAAAAATGCCATCACATTTAGTGAGGGCAGCCACACAGAGCGCGTGGCAATGTTAAGTGGAATATCGTGCTTTTCTGCAGTGATCTTCCATTCTATGTTGTGCTTTTTAAAGTAATTCAAAAATGGCTTCAAATTACTTGAGTGGCTGATGTTGGCATTAGTCTGACTCATCGCGGATCTCTTTTTTGGCGGTAAATGACCTATTTTACTCCAGCTAGTATCACTATAGTTCGCCACATACAAAATGTGGAGACGAACGATGAAACTTGATCTAACAACCCTAATTATTGCCCCTTGGGTTCTAATCAGTTCACAAGCTTTTGCCAATAGCTCAGCTCAACTAAACCCAGTGGAAGCTGCGCTTCAGGTTGAAGGTGCGCAAGTGACAATTCCTGTAAAAGCTGCCAAACAAACTTTTGAACCTGAGTTCATCTCAACGGCTCGTAAAGAGTTCAACAACTTTCATTGGCAAATGGGAGGGGATCACTCTTTGTATTACAACATGCATATGAGCGAATTCCTACCGACTGCCATGGCAGCGCCGAATGCAGACTACAGACCACTAGAGAAAGCGATAGACTCACGCCTAGACACGCTCACTGTGAAAACAGAGACAAAGGGTGAAATGTCGATGGCTGATTACTTAGCGGATGAACAGTTTCGAACTCAGGGCTTTATGTTGATACATAAAGGCAAGATAGTTTATGAGGCGTATCCGGGAATGAACCCGATGGATAAGCACGTATGGGCATCTTCTGCGAAAACCACCGTTGGCACCGTTATCGCAATGCTCGTCGAAGAAGGAAAAATCGACCCTAATGCTCCCATCTCCACTTATGTTCCTGAACTAAAAGGCACTAACTGGGATGGCGTGACAGTGTTGAATACATTGAATATGTCTACGGCTCTAGACAATGAAGAAACGCTCGCTTCGATTTTAAACCCTGATTCAGATGTTGTGCGCTTCTTCGCATCAGCGTTTAACTCACCACGAGCAACAACCAGCGAAGTCGAGACTTGGATACAGGTTGCACAGGGTGCGCAAAAGCTAAAGGGCGAAAAGCCAGGCGATCACTTTAGATACGCTTCTATCAACACCATAGTGCTGACCAAGCTGGTGGAAAATGTAGAGAACAAGAGCTGGACACAAGTGTTTGAAGATCGCGTGTGGTCAAAGGTTCACGCAAGACAGTCAATGGACTTTAACCTAACCCCTGACGGAACCGCACTGCCGGTAGGCTTAGTATCAAGCACAGTCGAAGATATGGCTCGCTGGGGAACCCTGTTCACACCAAGCTGGAAAGCAGTAGCAGATGAGCCCGTTGTGTCTGAAGCTGTCATCGACCGAATCCGCAATAGTGGCGACCCTAAAGCGTTCGTTGGAACAGAGAAAGAAAACAGCTCAATCCACGCCTTTGGTGAAAAAGCCGACTACAACGCCTATCAGTTCGACTTTATCTTTGATGATGGCGCCATGGCAAAAAGCGGTAACCTAGGCCAACTCATCTACATCGACCCAGCACGCGACTTTGTGGGCGTGATGTTCTCAACCAATCCATACGACTCAGGGTTTGGCGAGAACAAAGGACCGGCGCTGATGCGCTCAGCGGCTAAGCTGTTGGCGGATTAGAGATAGATATTGATAGATGCAATGAGGCTCCGCTGCGGGCCTCATTTTTTTCATGTGGATGAAGTTGTCATTACTGAGGGATCTTGACGGGATAAGTACCAACCGATTCTGTCATGCTCTTACATTTTAGTCTCGATTGATACTTCTCGCCTTACACGTCGATATTCAGTGATTGTGATTTTTTAATCCTAAGCTCTCTAGTGCTGAGGTTTTCTTCCTTCCAGATGTTTTTAATCGTACCAATACTCACAGTGATATCGTGTTGTTTTAGCTCCATCGTGAGTTGCATCAAAGTCAGGTGTGGGTTCTGCAACGTCAGCTCAATAATCTTGTCTTCTGCATACTCTGGTATGCGATTCTTACTGCGGTTTAGGGGCTTATTGATCCGCTTCAGCCCCATAGGCCCTTCCTCAGCCATAATTTTCTGATAGGTGTACAGGGATTGACGGGAACAACCAAGGATACGGGCGGCTTTAGAGAAACTACCGAGCTGTTCAACGAGCTCTAGTGCTTCTATTTTTCGCTGAACCTCCTTGCCATATTCACTGCATTTACGAGGCTCAACCAGCTCCGTAATATCTAATCGGCGGTGGCCAAAATAAGCGGAGAATGTGCCGTCGAACTGACATCGGATCTCTATTTTTTGATTTTCAATGGAGTAGCGGATTGGCGAGTCGATAACATACCTTTTGTTGTCAAAGCCGAACGTGTGATCGCGTCGTATTGTTCGATACTCTTTCTGCACGCAGATGCTATTCAGATCCAAGTTAGGTGGTAAGCGCTTGAAAGCAGAGCGAGAACTTTTGGGTTGAACTCGAACCTTTTTATCCCAGTAATTAGGGATGAACTCTTCTTGTAGATAACGATTTGCGCTCTCCATGTCGATGATTTTGCGTACTCGTAACTCTGGTACGAGCCTATCTTGGAAGGTATCGAATGATCGTTCGATACGCCCTTTCCCTTGTGGTGAGTTTGCAAAGATAATTTCGATACCGAGCTCGTCACAAGCTCGTTGCATCTGAGAGAAGTTACTTCGCTTGGGACCACCGAAGATACCCGCTCTATCGACGTAGAGTGTCTTAAATACCCCTCGTTTCTCAATATAAGCTCTCATCACCCTCATACAGCCCTCGGTGGTCTCAGAGGGGAAAAACTGAGCATGAATATCACTGGTGGCGTCATCAATCATAGCGATCAAACAAGATTTCTCATCACCAAACCAGCGGTGAGGGCTCCCATCCATTTGAAGCATTAATCCCGGTAATTCCATACGCTCTCGATACTTTCTGACTCGACTTCTGCGTCGCTTTGCACGTTTAACATGATGGATATCGTGAGCCCAAGAGCGTAAGGTCTCACGCTTAATGGCGATACCTTCGTTCTTTCTTAGGACTTCAGAAAGATGCTGCAGATTGAAATCGAAGTACTTGGTTTGTATGAGGTTTTGGACTTCTTTCTTGAGCGATTCTGGGATTTTATTGGCTGGAGAACGCCCTCGATTTCCATGAATGATGAAGCGAATACCTTCTTTCCGATATCGACTAAGGTAACGTTCAACAGTTCTCCGAGACTTGTTGAGCAAAGTAGTAGCACTGTTGATGCTGATTTTTCCATCGACAATTTTACAGATAATATCGACAGTAAATTGGGATTTAGAATCCATATAGAACATCCTTCGCTCCCTCTAAAGCTCCATTGATTACTTTAAAAGGTAAGCTAAATGAGTTCCGTCAGAATCCCTCGGTAGTTAACGTAATGACAAAGTCGCTTGGTAATTAAGGTACGACAGAATCCCTTGGTGATCACATTCATGTGGATGAAGTGCAAGCTTGTTTCTGGACAGAAACGAGTCAGTGATTTTGCTAAATTAGGATATAACGGATTAGTTGAAGTATAGGAAGTTAACGCCTTGTTATAAGGCAAAGTGTACACCAAATGCAGTTGCAGCCTTAAAAGCGCCATATATAAATAAGGTATATGAAGCCAATACAGATAAAACTGTAATTAAGTTGAGGCTATTTGCAGATTTAGAGTGTTCCAAGCTATGCAATGTTTGACTAAGGTATGTTGTCCCGGTCGCAAAAGCTCCTAGAACCACTCCAATACAAAATATCTTCATCGAAGCCGATAAACTATATGCAATATTCGCGTCTATTGTGGAATTCCAAATTTTACCCATAAACGCTAGCAGAGCCACTGCCGCACCACCATTCACAACCATACTTGCTTTCAGAGCGGCTTGACCAGTAGCGATTACCGACTTGAACATTTCCAGGTTTGAGGTAGTGACATTATTAGAGTGAGCTATTGCACTATCATTTTGTGCTTTGAACAGTGCAAGATCGCGTTCCAGTTGCGCTTTATCTTGGGATTCAATGTTAGTTAAATAGTTTTCAAATGCTTCAATTGAAATTGAAGTATGCCCTTCCTTTTTCGTTTGCTGAAGAACCTGTCTTATTGTCTCAATTATATTCATAATGTATGTACTTAGATTGCCTTATAACGCCCGGCTCAACTGCAGGTGACAGTGGCCGGAGGTCAGATTGCAGCCGCTTGTTAGCTACCATTTACATTAAACCCTGCATTTCGTAATTCTGCATCTAACTCACTTTTCCAATTACCCGCCGCATCCATAGAAACATAAACTACACCACTAATGTCATTTGGTGTTTCAACAGTTCCTTTAACAAGTGCTGCAACTCTAGATCTCGATAGTTTAGCAATTAGATAGCCATGCTCGAATACGACATTCTGTCTTGCTCGCCACTTAAAGCCCAAGGAGTCTCTTTTGGCACCAATATCACATTCAGTATATAAAACGATTCCGAAACCAACGTTACTGTAATGATCTATTTTTTCAATTATTGTTCTTCCACCGCTAGCCTGCATGTGCAGGATTATCGGCTCAAGACCTTTAGATTCAACATAAGATTTAACATCATTTTTAGCATGTTCATCATGGCCATGAACGATAAATACTTGATCTTTATTAAAATCAGACCCATCAATTGGAGGCTTGTTCGGAACACTAAAATCAAGAGCTTCAGTATCTCGCGCTTCATCATCTACACTATTTTCAGAAAGTGCTCGATATAGATCAGCATTTTTAATAGCCCAATGAGTTCGGTAAAATTCAAAATCATCAATGCCAAGTTCAAGAGCAAGTCTTTCTATATCCGCAGGAGGTATTACACCAATATTCTGATCTCTATCAAAAGTTATTTTGTAATCTCTGCCATGGCCAGTAATGTTAATGATGTTCGCGATAAACGCACCATCTTCATAGTGTTCTTGCATAAAAAGAGCAGGGAAACTTTTTATTTCTCTTACTGCATCAGGATTTAAAACCCGATATCTCATCTGAGTTTCAGAGTCTGTATATTCTAAAAAACGTGAGGATGATACGACAACTTCATTTTCATAATCAGTCGGCCCCACATACCCAATTATCAAATTGTACATATCTCTCCTCGGTAGCTAACGCCTTGCTAAGCGGATAAAAATGGTTGGCTATAATCGCGAAGCGATGGCCAACTGTTTTTATTCCGTTTAAGCAACTTGTTAGCTGGCTTTTTCAGTTTCATCATCAAATAAAGCCAATAGTTCTTTGATACTACTACTCGTAGTAGTAGTTTGTTCATCTTCAGATTCATTTAATAAATCTTCATACGGAAAAGACCTATACCTCAACATATTTCCATTAAGACCATCTATATCTGATAATGCATCGAAAATAACTTCTCTATGTTCTTTAGGTAATGCGGAGAAAGAAGCCCAATCAACCGACACACGGTGAAAAAACTCATCATTATATCGGGATTCAAAAAAGGTTCTATCTTCTTTAATTAGTGCTGTTCTGCTATTTCTCCTTCCTGACTCACTAGGAATTGAACTTATTTCGACGATTCCGACTTGCTCAAGTAGTGCATCAAATTTTAAATCTTCGTCATTTACAACATCCTGAGATGTTAAACCTATTCCGCGAATAAAATCATTTAACCTACGATATTTAATTACACCACGAGCAACATCTCGAGTTTGGCTATTGCTTATAGTAGATAAAACAGCGGTTCTTAAATCTTCTATTTGTTCTGTAATCGCTCCTGAACGTTTCTCATCGGTTCTCGAAATACGCTGCTCTTGAAGTAATCTTTGAAAAAGTGAAGACCATTGCTTTCTTAAATGAATTTCAATGTCTTCCGTTTTCCCAAATGGAATTACGCTATTCCCTTCAGTTCTAGATCTTAAAAAGTTTAAAAATTCAAAAATGAACTTAGCTGATTCTGGTTTATCAATTGATGGGAATTTAATTGAATCTACTAGATCTTTATTCTTTTCGTATACAAGATGGTCATGCCAAACTTTTTCATCAACAAATGCAAAAACAGGAATAGACTTATCAATTGCTTTTAGCACTTCCAATTGTGTTACAGAAAGTTTTTCAATATCTTCTAGTACAGTTGTATCTACACTTGCTTTGAGTAAGTTATCTACATCTAGAAGTTTTAATGCTTCAGGTATTGCTTTACCACCAAATCTAGAGCCAACTAACAAAACAACCATATCTGCATTTGGGATTTCTTGTAAACAGTTTGTATGAGTGTGCTGCCTAGGGTCATATAATACATCTGAGTATTCACTCATTATTGGTTCATAGCCCAAACTCAACAAAAAAGAACGAATTTGTTCTCGAACCATACCTAAATCGTAACACGTAGATGAAACGAAAACTTTTGGACTTGCCATGTATATATTCCTTAATTAATTTGGAGACTATGACTCATTAAGACAGCTAACAGCTTAATAGTGCGACATCTCAAATGCACCTGTCACTCATAATACAAAACTAAGTGCAACTTATTGTTTTTATGAGGTAAAGTTTTGAACCAAATCATTTATTCCCAGAAAAAACGAGATATTGCACTAACTCATTCCCATTATCGCTGTTGCACGCAGATTGTAATGCATTGATAGGTAGGCAAAACCTTCATCCTATGGCGACAAAACGAGAAGTACCAGAAGCGTAAGCGAGCCTGTTTTCGATAAATTTTTGACCACGCCCATTGATCCTGTGCAGGCGTTGATTACCGAAGTTCCCATCTATGCTCTACAGACATTAGTTTTTGTATCGCAAAACTTTTAGCTCACAAAATTCTCTCGGTATTACGAAACACACTTTGGGGCATAAGTGAGTTAGCGCATTCTTACTGTTTTGACGTAAAAGATCATATTCACCCATAGCTGTGTCGAAGAACAGGCTGTTGATGCCCTTCTTCAGTTACCAGATCAATAGACACCCTCCTATCACTTCCTCTTCAAAAGCATTTGAAAACCCGTGCTTTCTTAACCCCAAAAGCAGAACAATGAGAAAAGTTGGAAACAATCATCCGCTATCTCGTTGGTTAACATTTCATCTGCAAGCTAATTCATGTATAACGTCCCGATGAAAATACCTAAAAGAATACAGCCCTTAGTTGACGATGGTTTAGTCGACGAGGTGAAAAGCCAATTAATGAGTGGCAAAGAGGCTTCAGTGTATGTAGTACGCTGCGGCGAAACTATCCGTTGTGCCAAAGTTTATAAAGAAGTAAGCCAACGCAGTTTCAAGAAGGCTACTGCATATCGAGAAGGTCGCAAGGTACGTAATAGCCGCCGTGCTCGAGCGATGGAAAAAGGCTCTGGCTTTGGTCGCGATCAGCAAGAAAAAGTCTGGCAAAGTGCAGAGGTTGATGCCTTGTATAAGCTGGCCGCTGCTGGGGTGAGAGTGCCGGAACCTTATGGTTGCTTTGATGGTGTTTTGCTTATGGAGTTAGTCACTGATGACGAAGGTTATGTGGCTCCAAGGCTAAATGATGTCGTGATTTCTCCCGAACAAGCCGTTCAAGATCATCAGGTTATGATGAGCTATGTGGTTAAAATGCTTTGCGTCGGTTTGATTCACGGTGATTTATCTGAGTTCAATGTACTTGTCGATGAAACTGGCCCAGTGATTATCGATTTGCCACAGGCGGTAGATGCGGCTGCGAATAATAATGCTGAGTGGATGCTAAGCCGTGATGTGAATAACATACGTGATTACTATGCACAGTTTGCGCCTGAGCTCCTTTCTACTGAGTACGCCAAGGAAATGTGGGCATTGTACGAAAAAGGCGATTTAAAGCCTGATAGTAAGTTGACGGGCGAATTCAAGGAAGACGAAACCGCGGCTGATCTTGATTCCATTATCCTAGAAATAGAATCCGCACGAGCCGAAGAGTTGAATCGTCGAGAGCGCCTTAAGGAAGCCACTGAAGGTGTTGACGACAGTAAATTCAATTGGGCTGAACCCCAATAAGGAAATGCCAAATCACCACACTCGGTGATTTGGCATTCATTTATGGGTGGTGTTAAGCAACAACCTTAAAGTTGGCTTTGATTAAATCAGAGTCTTTCGAGCTAGCGCCAACCATCAATTCAAAATCACCCGGCTCAACCACTCGCTCTAGGGCGGAGTTAATCAGGGCTAGATCATCAAATACAATCGTCATGTTAACCACTTTGCTCTCACCGGCTTTAAGAGTGATACGCTCGAATGCGCGTAAGTTCTTAACCTCAGTGGTCACTGAACTGAACAGATCGTTGAAATAAGCCTGAACAATCTCCACGCCATCTTGCTCGCCTACGTTAGACACCTTGATGCTGAATCTAAGGTCTTCACCAGCTGACAACGCTGGGTTTTCGATCTGCAGGTCTGAGTATTTGTATTGGGTGTATGAAATGCCTTCACCAAATGCGAACAGCGGCGTTTCAGGCATGTCGATATAGCGCTCTTGATTGTCTAGCTCTGCTTCTAGCAGCGCATGCCAACCTTTAAACTTGTTGTAATAGACTGGCACCTGTCCCACATGGTGTGGGAAAGAGATGGTCAGTTTGCCGCTTGGATTATACTGCCCAAATAGAAGCTCAGCTAAGGCTTGTCCGCCCTTACAACCTGGGTTGAATGCAGAGATAACAGCATTACATTGCTCAACCATCTTAGGAATGGTCAGTGGCTTGGATGCAACCAGAACGCCAACTACAGGGGTTCCAGTTTGGCTAACCGCTTCGATTAGCTCATTTTGATAGCCACTTAGGTCGAGATTTGCGCGGTCATGAAATTCGCCATTTTGTTTTAGCGTATCGCCAACACAAGCGATCACCACATCCGCCGACTCTGCAGCAAATCGAGCTTTATCGATTTCCTCAAAGTCGGAATCTAAGCAGTCTGCACCCTTGATGTATTCCACTTCAAAGCCTTGCTCTTGACCCATCTTTTGCAGGGCCGCTAAAGGCGTGATGGTATGGCCGCGGTGGTAGTTTTCGTGAGTGGCTTCTGCTTGCATGGAGCCAAAAGACCAATCACCTAGCTGAGCAATAATGTCGTCTGCATTCGGTCCCACAACCAGCACTTTTTTGATGTTGTTTGCTGAAAGTGGCAATACATCTTCATTTTTCAGAAGCACTAAGCTCTTACGACTGGCTTCAAGGGATATCTCCCAAGACTCATCACTGCCCAGTAGCTTTTTGCTCTCTAGCGAGGTGTAACGGTTTTCGTCAAACAAGCCTAGCTTAAACTTAGCCTCTAGAATTCTGCGCACGGAGTCATCGATGAGTGAAATATCCACAAGACCTTCTTCTACCAGTTCGATGGCCGATTGGTAGAACTCAGGTGTGGTCATCATCATGTCATTGCCACCAAGTAGTGCCTTGTAGCTTGCTTCTTTTAGGGTAGCGGCGACGCCTTGCTTGTCATGCAGAGAACCCACGTTGTTCCAATCGGTGACAATAAATCCATCAAGTCCCCATTGCTCCTTAGCGACGGTTTTCAACAACCAAGAGTTGGTGGTGCATGGCTCGCCATCAATCGACTGGTAGCCAGTCATTAATGTTGCGCAGTTGGCTTGTTTGACCGCTTTTTCAAAGGGTGGTAAGAACAATGAAAGCAGTTTTCGTCTTGAGGTATCGGCTTCGTAGGAGTCACGGCCTCCGAGCGTTTCCCCGTAGCCAACATAGTGCTTTGCACACGCTAGGATGGAATTTTCACTGGTAAAGTCGTTGCCTTGGTAACCGACGATGGTGGATGCCGCAAGCTCACCAATTAACCATGGGTCTTCACCATAGGTCTCATCTACACGACCCCAGCGTGGGTCTCTACCCACGCAAAGCACAGGAGAAAAAGTCCAGTGCTGGCCAGAAGCGCGAGTTTCAAATGCGGTGACTTGCGCCATTCTCTCCATTAAGCTTTTGTCCCACGAACAAGAAGCGCTTAGCTGAGTTGGGAATACGGTCGCATCGTCTTCAAAGCAATGGCCGTGAATGGCATCAATACCAAAGATCAGGGGAATACCAAGACGTGTGCTAGCAGCGCGGTCTTGAAGCTGCTGAGGCTGCTCTCCGGTACAGTGCAGGTAACTACCCACATTCATGGCTTCTAGGTTGTCGACATGGATTTGATCATGTGCAGGAAGCTGTAGCATTTGGCCAACTTTTTCTTCAACCGTCATGCGAGAAAGAAGGTCGTCTGTGCGCTCTTGAATGCTAAGTTTTGGATTCTGGTAAGGGTAAGTCATCTTTTGTTCTCCAATAATTTTGGTTTACCTTAAGCGCTTAATGCCCTATAAACCTTGCTAAAAGCGACAATTATTAGCATTATTCCGACATGATAACGACTTATAGACTTAGCTCTCACCTTCTTCACCCGCATATTCCCTTTTGTATTCAGCCTGCGATACACGATGGGGCATTTCATTTGCATCGGCATGACTTTTCCGAGCTGATGATAGTGTTATCGGGTCAAGCTGAGCACATTGTGGGTAATCAGCGTTCGACCATTAAAACGGGCGATGTATTTGTTATGAATGGAACTGTCGAGCACGGTTTTAGTCATGCTAATGGGCTGGTCATCTACAACCTGATGTTCGATGGACAAAAGCCTTACTTTGAGACCTCGGGGATTCGTGTTCTGCCTGGCTACCAAGCCCTGTTTAATATTGACCCGCTCGCTCGTGAACAAGAATCCGAAGTGCCGTATCTCAATTTGAAAACGAATGTTTTGGCGAAAGTAGAGTTGCTGCTAAGAGAGATAGAGGAGGAATACACTGACGCTGCTCTCGGGTTTGAGCCGGTATTAATGGCCTTGCTCCAGCATCTTGCCGTGCTTTTAGTGCGCAACTACCCAGAGCAAGCAAACCCTAAGCAAAAGAATACCTTAGCTTTGGCGCGTGCCTTGTCTTATATGGAGCAAAACTATTCTGAATCGGATCTACGGGCCACTGATATCGCGACCAATAGCTTCCTCAGCACGCGCCAACTAGAGCGACTATTTCATCAATTCTTCCAGACTACGCCCAGTCAATACCTAAGTGATAAACGGATTTCTCGAGCCAAAGAATTATTGGTCAGTGACATTAACTTGAGTATCAATCAAATTGCCCATAGCTGTGGCTTTAGTGACAGTAACTATTTTTCTCGAGTATTTCGCAAGCAAGTTGATATCTCTCCGAGGGACTATCGTAAGCAGGAATTTGTGAATAATAGATTGGGCTGATCAGATAGTAAGTTTTGCCGTTATTTCTGTGAGGCAATATCGGTTATTGAAGGGCGCACATTCTCTCTATCGAGTTGGACGGTCTGGTCATCGTCCATACTGAAGGTAATTGAAGAGATACATAACGCAGAGATGGCGATTAATTTTTTAAGCAATGGTGTAACCTCGAATGCAACGCCGCCTATGCGGTGTTATTTGCAGTGGTGATATTCATTGCGGGTATATTAATGGATAAATCAAAGAGTTACTTATCATTACGCGCCACCCAAAAGCGTTAACTGGATCACCCTTTGTAGGGGGAGGGATTTGGCGTTCTTGTTTTTGCTATCCTTCAACTCGTTTAAAGCAACATACACCGCTGTCATCTTGTTCCACCTTACATTCCGCAATGAGCCTGTGTTTAAGTTCTTTGCGAGCCCTACGAAGGCGAGTCTTGGTGGCCGGAAGACTGAGGTTGTTGCGCTTAGCATATTCGAGTTGGGTTAAACCATAGAGGTCGCATTGCTCTATGATGTCCCGATCACTATCGGCTAGTTTGGGTAATACCCTAGGTAGGCAAGTTTGCAGCTGTGTCATCACGGGAGGGATCTCACTAGTTGCGACGTACTCGGCTATATCTTCACTGTCTATTTCTTTACGCAGGCGGTCGATAAAATGGTTTTTAGTTACGCGAAACAGCCACGACTTTCCGTCTTCGAGAGTACAAAAACGTTCACTGTTCTTCATCGCCTTGAGAAACACTTCTTGCATTATGTCTTCTGTTTCTTGCTGACTGTGTGTCTGTTTGATCAGCCAGCCATACAGTTGGTGCTCTGTTTCGCCCCATGCTTTCATCAAGCACTTCATTGCTGAATTCCTATTTTCAATCGCTAAAGTCACTATACCTCAAGTGTGGCATAGCGACCTTTATGGCGAGATTAATCAGGCGAATAGATCACGAATTTGTTCCACGCTAGGGACAGAGCCAGTATGTTTTATGACACCATCAATACCGATTCCTGGGGTACTTAAAACGCCGGCTTGCATTATATCTTCTAAGCTGGTGACTTTTTCTAACGTGATGTTTTGGCCCAGTTCTTGTGCGACCTGCTCTATTCGCTCAGCGGTCACAGTGCAGCCCTTGCATCCTGTACCGTAGACTTGAATATGTTTCATAACGAACTCCGTAGTTTAATAAAAAGCATTGAATAGCCACCCAGTAATAGAGATGGCGACAAGTAGATAAATGGCGATAGCCCCAAGCAAGCGATACTGCATGACCTGCTTAAGCATCATAAATTCAGGAAGGCTGACCGCTACCGCGCCCATACAAAAGGCCAGCGTCGTACCCAAAGGCATTCCCTTATCAATCAAAGAAGCCATGATAGGGACCACGCCGGAGGCATTGGTATAGATAGGGATAGCACTGAGTGTGGCAAGTGGCACTGTCCACCATTGCCCATTGGCGAGGTTTTCTTCAAACCACTGTGCGGGCACAAAGCCATGTATGAAGGCACCGATGCCAACGCCGATGATCACCCACTTCCAAATGCGTTTAACAATGTCACCGGTTTCGTTCTTGGCAAACTCATGGCGCTGCTGATGGTTCATTGAAACCGGCTTTGAAGAGCTGGTTATAGTGGTGCTTTCTTCTTCTAGGTACGCCTTGGCGAGGAAAGGTTGTAGCCAACGATGAGCTTTTAACGCATCAAGTACAACGCCTGCAAAGATGCCTAGCAACATACCAATAGCCACATACATGATGGTGAACTTGAGCCCCAGAATACTGCCGAGCATGATGATCACAACTTCATTAATCAGTGGCGAGGTGATCAGAAAGGCGATAGTGACACCTATTGGAATTCGCGCGGAAACGAACCCCATAAATAAAGGGATAGAACTGCAAGAACAAAAAGGCGTGACGGCACCAAACATCGAACCGAGAACATAGCCTAAGGCTTTGTTCTTGCCTTGTAGATAATCGCGAACCTTCTCCACGCTTAAACTGGCGCGAAGGTACGAAATCATATAGATGAGCACGACCAGTAAGACGAGGATCTTACTGGTATCCTCGATGAAGAAATGCAGCCCTATGCCAGCTGAGGTCGAGGGATCTAGACCAAAGATGTCATAGGTTAGCCAACTGGCGAGTAGAGTGAAAACGTACAATGTTTCTCTTCCTTATAAGTGTCTGTTAGTAACAACACGTATGAGATCGGAAAAGGATGCTTTATTTGTGACTTTTTAAGCTTGTTTGTTGATCGCCTCAATAGCTTGCTTTGTTAACGCCTCCGTATAGTCATTTATCTTCCAATGGCTTGGGCTCCATCCTTTGACAAAGCGTTGAAAATCGGCCCATGCAATGCAAAACAATGGCCGCCATGCTTTTTCCACTTCGGAGAAACTTAGCTTTGGTTGAGTGCTATCAATGGCTTCTCTTAGATGTCCGAAGTAGGTATCCAATATCCATTGTTCTTTTTCGGTACACTGCTGTGGAGCAACTGCGCTACTCATGAATAGAGCAACATCTTTCATTGCACAACCCTTTCCAACGTATTGAAAATCAACAGCCGCCGCTTGCTTGCCATCGGCTGTAAAACAGAAGTTCGCCAGCTTTGCATCACCATGAACCAAGGTTTGAAAAGGTGCGTCTTTAAGCTTCAGATCTATCTGTTTGGCATGCTTTTTTAGCACAGGATCAAGCAATGCTTCCAGTTCATCTGGTCGTGTTTCGAGATGCCAATAGGTGCCACTTTCCCATAGTTTGTCGCCTGGGTTTTGAATATGAGTTGCGTGAAACCATGCTAACCATTTTAAGCACGCGCTGAGGTGCATTGGATTTGCTTCTTTAACCGTGTCGACGTAACCCAACTGATGCAGGTCTTGCATTGCTAATAGACATGTATGCTCTTGCTCAACGATCTTTAAAGGTAATGGAGCAGAACAGTTTTTATGAAGGAGAGGGACAAAGTTTTGATACCAGTGAAGCTCAACTTGATAAGAGTTAATCTTTCTTTGGTGGGATAGTGTGGTATTCCAACCTCTAGGGTGGTTTTGTGTTTCGGGTAAAGCGATATGCTTAACGATGATACTCGTTTTGTCTGCAAACACACGCACCAGTTCACCGTAGCCTCCCCATAGCGATTGAATTAACTGAGTGCTATGAAGTTCCTTGTAACCTAGCTGTTGAATTAAAGGTAAGTAGTCCATGATGATGTTAGTGAGCCTTCTATTAGAGGGTTGCTAGATTAAATGCATCGGTTTAAAAAGCGAGTTTTACTCATCCCTAAAGCGGTCAGATAGGACAGCGCAAAAGTCATGCACGCCACAATCGGAATGTACAAATAGATATCGAATAATGACAGCAACCACTCGTCGGCATAGGAAGCAATAAGCTTAATAAACAGCGGGTGAATGAGATAGATCCCAAAGCTTAATCCTGCAAATTGATGGAGCCTAAGATTGGCGCTGGCATGCTTTTTCAGGGTAAAAAACAGCGCTAAAGACAGGGCAATGATATTCAGGCTCAAGTAAGAGTAAAAATATAGGTGAGTTAGGTAGTAGCTACCGAAAAGGGTAACTGCAAGCGAGGCAATGATAATAGCAACGCACCATTTATCGTTAGCCTTGAAACCATATTTAGCCACATACCCACCCAAGCAGAAGTAGCCTAAGTAGCTCAAAAAATCATTGGTAAACAAGCTCACCTTAGCACTGAGCTCAAAGTACAAAAGCACAACATTAGTGAGTGCTGAGAGCGCCGCTAGTGCAAAACACACCACAGTGAACAGCAGGAATTCTTTTTGGCTTATCGATCTCAGTATTACTCTTAGAATGGGCGCAACTAAGTACAAGAACGGGATCATAAATAGATACCACAGATGGTAGTAGGGCTCTCCCAATGCCCAGCCCTTTGCAACGGTAAAATAAGCGGTGCTGACATCGCCCTTCAAATGATGCTTAAGCAACACCCACAACGAATAAAATAGCGACCAAAATATCATTGGGGTCAGTATCTTGCGGATTCTTTTCTTGAAAAATTCTTTATTGGATTCTTGCTTATCCAACAGCAAGTAGCCACTGAGCGTGATAAATAGGGGAATGCACCACAGAGTCAAAGAGGCGTATAAGTTTCCCGCCCACCATTCACGACTGCCATAAACAGGGCTTGTGAAATCAATACCGCTAATAAAGTCAGACGCCACATGCAGAACGATCACCGCAAATACGGCGAATACGCGTAGGTTGTCAGCCCAGAAGAGATTAGTTTCATTTGAGTGTTTCAATGTTGACCATGAAAGTGAGTGGTTACTATGACTTCTAATCTAGCGTACATCTTCGCTGATAGTAAGAAATTCAGATAGCAAAAGACCAGTAGTTTGTAGGCTACTGGTCTTTTGTTTTTATTGCGATTTTAAAATTAAGCTAAAAGCTCTTTCGCCGTCTTCACTACGTTTTCAGTAGTAAAGCCAAACATCTTGAATAGTTCGCCTGCTGGAGCAGACTCACCGAAGGTAGTCATGCCAATGATCTTGCCGCCGAAACCAACGTACTTGTACCAGTAATCAGCGATGCCTGCTTCTACCGCGATGCGCTTAGTCACTGATGATGGTAGTACTGACTCACGGTACGCTTCATCTTGCTTGTCGAACGCGTCATTAGAAGGCATTGATACTACACGTACCGCTTTGCCTGCTGCTGTTAGTTCAGCTTGCGCTGTAACTGCGAGTTCTACTTCAGAACCTGTTGCAATGATGATGAGCTCTGGAGTGCCAGCACAATCTTTAAGGATGTAAGCACCCTTAGCGATGTCAGTCACTTGAGAAGCGTCACGCTCTTGCTGTGCTAGGTTTTGGCGAGAGAAGATAAGCGCTGTAGGCGCGTCTTTACGCTCGATTGCCAGTTTCCATGCTACTGCAGACTCAACTTGGTCACATGGACGCCATGTGCTCATGTTTGGAGTCAAACGTAGAGAAGCCATTTGCTCAACCGGTTGGTGAGTTGGGCCGTCTTCACCCAGACCGATAGAGTCGTGAGTGTAAACTTGGATGTTCTGAATTTTCATCAGAGCAGCCATACGCATTGCATTACGCGCGTATTCCATGAACATTAGGAAGGTTGCGCCGTACGGTACGAAGCCGCCGTGCAAAGCCATACCGTTCATGATAGCCGTCATGCCGAACTCACGTACACCGTAGTGGATGTAGTTGCCTGAGAAGTCATTTGCTTCAAGAGACTTAGAGCCAGACCACATGGTTAGGTTTGATGGCGCAAGGTCAGCAGAACCACCCATGAACTCAGGAAGCATTTGACCAAACGCTTCTAGTGCGTTTTGTGATGCTTTACGTGATGCAATGTTGGCTGGGTTTGCTTGAAGATCAGCAATGATTTGGTTTGCTTTCTCTTCCCACTCAGCTGGAAGCTCGCCGTTAACGCGACGCTTAAGCTCAGCCGCTTCAGCAGGGTATGTTGCTGCGTAAGCTTCAAATTTCGCATTCCAAGCCGCTTCTTTTGCAGCGCCAGATTCTTTTGCGTCCCACTCTGCGTAGATGTCAGCAGGAACTTCAAATGGACCGTGCTCCCAACCAAGGGCCGCTTTAGTCGCAACGATTTCATCTTGACCCAGTGGTGCGCCGTGACAGTCGTGCGTACCTGCTTTGTTTGGCGAACCAAAGCCAATCACTGTCTTAGTACAGATAAGTGTTGGACGAGGGTCTGCTTTTGCCGCAAGGATAGCCGCGTTGATTGCTTGTGCATCATGGCCATCTACTGCTGGAATGACATGCCAGCCGTACGCTTCAAAACGCTTAGGCGTATCGTCAGAGAACCAGCCTTCCACTTCACCATCGATAGAGATGCCGTTGTCATCCCAGAAAGCAACTAGCTTGCCAAGACCTAGAGTACCCGCAAGAGAACACGCCTCGTGTGAGATACCTTCCATCAGACAGCCGTCACCCATGAATGCATAGGTGTAGTGGTCAACGATGTCGTGACCTTCTTTATTGAACTGAGCGGCAAGTGCTTTTTCAGCCATTGCCATACCAACAGCGTTGGTGATGCCTTGACCTAGAGGACCTGTCGTGGTCTCGATACCAGGTGCGTAACCATATTCTGGGTGGCCTGGCGTTTTAGAGTGCAACTGACGGAAGTTCTTAAGGTCATCGATAGATAACTCGTAACCCGTCAAATGAAGCAGAGAGTAGATCAGCATTGATCCGTGACCATTTGACAGAATAAAACGGTCGCGGTCAGCCCACTCTGGGTTTTGTGGGTTATGGTTCAAATGATCACGCCAAAGGACTTCAGCGATGTCAGCCATACCCATAGGTGCGCCTGGGTGACCAGAGTTAGCTTGTTGAACACCATCCATGCTTAAGGCGCGAATGGCGTTTGCGAGTTGTTTTTTATTTAGGTCTTCTTGGTTTGTCATAATTGGATTCTTTAATACAAATGAGAAAATTCTTCGATACGTGATTTACCACGTAACAGTAAAAAGTTTAGAAAGCGTGTTGTTGAGGTAGTGAGGATCTTACTTTCATCGATTTCGTGTTGTGACAGCAAAGTCTTCGCCAAATCCAGACGTGCGATCTCTTCACAGAAATGGGCATCTGATCCAGTAGTAAAGTAGACACCTATCTCTTTACCTAACTCTACAATTCGCGAACACCGAACATCACTGCCTTTGCGACTCTTGCCTGTGAGTGAGGTATTGTTTACTTCTATGGCGACGTTATGTTCTTTTGCACACTTTAATACAGCTTCTATATCGAACGGATAGTTGGGATTGCCTAAGTGGCCTAGTACATCAACTTGTCCGTTCCTGATTACGTTTATTAAAGCTCGGGTATGCACCTCTTCGGTTGAAGGAGTGAATACAGGCTCATGAAAACTGGCTATGACCCAGTCTAAATGTTGATAGGAAGAAGGTGGAAGATCGAGCTGTCCTTCCACATTAAGGGTGTTGGCTTCCACTCCTCGGAGTATTCCAACGTCATGTAAAAAGCGGGGCAAAATTCTCTGGTTGTTAAAATGCCAGTAGTGGGGGGCTCCGGGCATCTCAGGAGCATGATCTGTTGTACAAAGAAGTTTAAGCCCTTTATTGTTTGATGCTAATGCATTTTCGATAATGGTGCTGTACGCATGCCCGCTGGCAATAGTATGAGTGTGGCTGTCGACGACGATCTCCATCACGACCTCCTAATTCAAATTAGTTAATTTCAAATGAACCGTCTTGATTCATAAACAGTGTAAGGTCAGCTTTTACGGAGTGACTGAGTACTTTTTCTACATTTTTTGAATCTGACTTTTTATAGAAAGCCAGAGCTTCCTCTTCCGTCGAACCGCCTCTAATTTTGCGGTTTACTAATCGCTCTTCAAGGAACTTAGGGTCCGTATCCATGAAAATAGTAAAGTCGGCTAGTTCATGTAAACCGTTCCAAACGGGTTCATCCAGTAATAGCCAGTTTCCTTCTATGACGACGATTTCTTTGTCTACATTGATGGCATCATCCACCGGGTCATGTAGATTTCTGTCGTAGTATGGCCATGTGGGATCTTTGACCTTTAATTGTTTTAGCTTGGATATCAGTTCGGTCAGATTGAAGGTTTCATAAGACCCTTTAATGCTTCTAAGTGTGATTCTTTGGTCATCTCGAATTGTATAATTGGAGTCGAGAATTTCATTGGGATAATGGAATCCATCAAAAGGTAACACTTGTAGAGGTTCAACTTCTGGAGTTGTGTTTGAAAGGTGTTCCCAAAAGGCGGCTAAGGTTGACTTGCCACTGCCTGGAGGCGCACACAGAAAAATGACGGTACGGCCTTGCTTCTCTTTATAGAGACGGGTGAATTTTTCTACAAGGGGTTTATGGATTTGTTCTATATTTCTCTCAGAAAAGACAGCTTCTGTTTCAAAGCCACTGACATTTAACGACACTTTCATGTTCAAAACCTTAATCTAGTATTTCTTTCTCTACGCTTTCCAATAATTTCTCACAAGAGAGCTTGAGTACGGTCTTAATCAACGACTCATAACGAGCCTTCGAGAATGAATCAAACGATGAAAATCTAAGTTGGTTAATTGAATCCAGGTAGATGTTGTCTTCACCCTTAGAGAACGTTGACAGGTTCGTTATGAAGTCATAAACCATGTCATCGTCAAAGAGGATGGTTTCATTGTTCTTACTCACAAAATCCAGCATCTGGTTAAAGAGTCCTATGTCGGCATAGGTTTCTAGGGAGATTTTTCCCATAGCAAACATTAACTTAGACACTACATCGGTTGCTACTAGAGGACCATCCTCTTTTAGAAGAGGGACAACGGCATACTCCATCACCAAAGGGTCTTGTACAAAGACTCTGGGTAGTAGCTTTTTTAATCTGTCGTTGATTAATTTATTTGATATCTTGAGAAAACTGGTCGCTGAATCGCAATCATCTAAGGCATCTAATAACTCTTCTTGGTTCAAGATAATTAATTCCTCGTTGAGCTATGGCAGCGTCTCCACTACCACAGCCGTTTTCGGTACTTAGCCTGCTAAGCTCACGTTGTAGAATTCGAGCAGTGCTTTTTCAGCTGGCTCATTCCAAACGTAATTGTTGGCTTTTAGAATTTGGTCTAGCTCTAAAAAGAACGGGTCAACATCGGCGAGAGTATGGAACTCATCGATAGACGTCAGTGGTAGATTTATATGAGGGTAGATGAGCTTCTTACCGCCAGGGATATCTAACTGATTCAGTATCGTATGAGGAGCAGCTTCAAGACCACCTACGTGTGTCACCATGAATGACGGGTTGATTTTGTTCGCTTCAGAAAGTTCAATAGATTCAACCATATCGCCAGTAGAACCTCCAGAGGTACCGACTATATGTGTTGCTTCGTAGTGAACGTTATAAAAGTTAAATGGTACCTTAAATTGCTTGTCTGTTGGACCGGCAAAGAAGTTTAAACACCCATCATTACCCAAAAGATCATCTGCTTGCTCTAGTACTTGGCTTACTGCTGCGTATACCATGACATCGTCATACCCTTGACCATCATTTAACTCTTTGAGGTAATCAACAGGGTTGTCTACTTTTGCTGTATTAACATAGAACAGCTCAATACCGTTCTCTGCTGCTTTAGATACAGGGATAAGACTTTCTGCACGGGAAAGACGCGCTTCATCAATATCCGTTACAACAATGCGTTTTGGTTTAACGGGGCCGTTGATCGCATAATCAATAGCACCGATACCCATAGGGCCAGCACAAGCAAGTAGCGCAAGTGAACCGCCTTCTTTGATGCCCATTTGGTGCTCGTACACATATGGAGTTGTATGGTAGCTAGCATGAAACGCTCCAATGATGCACGACATTGGTTCCGCTAATGATGCATTTGCATAATAGGTGCTTTTGTAGGGTAATACACAGTCAAGATCGATAGCGACTTTAGGGATGATCGAGTAGGTTGCGTTACCCCCAAATGTTTCGTAGCTGTAACCCGGTGAGTAACCCGTAGGGAGCCCCATTGCTGGTTGAAGAACAAAGGGTTCACCTGGTTTGAATTTGTCTTTAAGGTTGGCTCCTACTTCAACAATAACACCTGCGTATTCATGTCCTGTAATAACAGGAACCTCAGAAATGTTTTCTGGTACGCGTTTATGTTTTGTGCCTAAAAGTGCTGCTTTGTAAGTTGAAAGGCAAACACTGTTTGAAATGTTTTTTACTAGAAGCTCGTCATCAGAAATTTTTGGTAGTTCGAATGTTCTTAGTTGAACGTCTTTTTCACCACAAATTACAGCTGCTGTTGTTTGAACCATGATTTTTCTCCGAAGGGGGCCACAACGTGACCCCTGAATATTTATTTAGGCTTGCTGACCAATCGTATTTAGTAGGTTGTCTAATGCTGGGTCATGCATGAAGTTTTTAATCGTGACTACCGGTAGACCTGTAGCCTTAATTGCGCGTGTTTCTAGGCTTTCGTGAGTCACAACAACGTCTGCATGACTTGGGACCTTTTCGATAGCAAAGTTCTTAACTTCGACCTCGTATCCCGCCTTTTCAAGTTTTCGCTTGAAAGTGGAGGCACCCATTGCGCTAGAGCCCATTCCTGCGTCACAAGCAAATGCAACAAACTTAATATCTTTTGCGTCGTTAGCTGTGCTTGCTTGAGCTGTTGCGTTGGCAGCACCTTCAGCCTTCATGTCTTTCATGTCTGTTACAGACTGTTCAAACTCGTCTTCTGAAGACGTTTTCTTGCTCATTTTCAAGATGGCACTTGCTACTAAGAATGACGCGATGGTTGCTGTTGTTACGCCTGCAATTGTTGCTAGGAAGCCACCTTTTGGCGTTAATGCTAAGTAAGAGAAGATAGAGCCAGGACTTGGGCCAGCAACTAGACCAGCATCAAGCATGTTAAAGGTTGCTATACCTGTCGCTCCACCAGCAATCATGGCAAGAATCATCGTTGGTTTCATTAGAACGTACGGGAAGTAAAGCTCATGGATACCACCAAAGAAGTGGATGATAATGGCACTTGGTGCTGAACGCTTACTCAGTCCTTCACCAAATTTTGCATACGCCAGAAGCATACCAAGACCAGGGCCAGGGTTAGATGCCACCATGAAAAAGATAGACTTACCTGTCTCTGCAGCTGCTTGTAGGCCAAGCGGATAATAAATACCTTGGTCAATCGCGTTATTTAGGAACAGTACTTTGGCTGGTTCGTTTATGATAGCGAGTAAAGGAAGGAAACCTGTTGCGACTAGTGCTTCGATGCCTGTTTGTACAAATAGGTTGGCCGCACTCACAGCAGGCCCAACGATAGCGTAAGCAAACAAACACATCAGCATGCCAAAGATGCCTAGCGAGAAGTTGTTTACTACCATCTCAAAACCAGAAGGAATTCGATCTTGTAGGCGTTTGTCGATTTGTACGATAACCCAGCCACTCAGTGGACCCATTATCATAGCGCCGACAAACATTGGAATTTCGGCACCAGCGATAACGCCCATGGTACCAATAGCACCCGCTACGGCTCCACGCTTATCACCAACAATCTGGCCACCAGTGTAACCAATAAGTAGAGGCAATAAATAAGTAATCATTGGTCCAACTAGTTCACCAAAATACTCGTTTGGTATCCAACCTGTTGGAATAAATAAAGCAGTAATAAAGCCCCAAGCGATGAAGGCTCCGATATTTGGCAATACCATTGCAGTCAAATGACCGCCGAAGGCTTGCACTTTAGCTCTTGCATTTGTAGACACGTTATATTCCTTATTATTATTTAAAGGCTCTTAGTAGCTTTTGATTATTTCGAGAACTTCTTCTTTAGATGATGAAGCAGCAAGCTTTGCGATATTTTCTTCATCAACTAACATTTCGCTAAGAGCTTGAATCACTTCAATATGAGTATCTGAATCTTTTGCTGCTAGCGTTAGTAATACATTGGCAGGTCCAAGGTCTGAGCCGAAATCGACAGGTGTACTAAAGACATGGATACCTAGTCCTGTTTTCAAAACACCAGCCTCTGGACGGGCATGAGGCATAGCAATACCTGGACAAAGAACGTAATATGGCCCATTATCGTGCGTCGATTGGATGATTGCGTTTGCGTAGTTTTCGGTTACATAGCCCTTGTCTTGCAAGTAACGGGTGGTTTCTTTAACTGCGTCTTCCCACTGGTATTCAGAGTGGTTGATTACATCGATGAGGTCGTGGTCAATGAGGTCGTATAGCATGATAAGTCCCAGTTATTCGTGTTCGTTGTTGTTGGGGTTATTATCTGCTTATGTCTCTGCATTGGGAAATAAGGACTAAGTGTGATTGATGTCACTTAAAAATATGTGTCAAGTAGGCATTTAGTCGCCTAATCACATTATTGAAATGAAATTTTATTACAAATATTAATTTTGTTACATGTCAATAGATTAAATTTGAAGTAAATCTCATATATCATCATTACTTATATTTGTGTAAATGTGACCTAATTAATATTAGTGCTATTGACGAGTCTTTATTTGTGACATGGGCGTCATGGTTAACCTAGCTTCACGTGTTTAAATGAAATTCGATTGGTGATCTTGATCACGCATGAAAGTGCCTGATCATATGTATGACAAATAAAGACGTTTTCTTACATTTTACTAGTAATTCGGATTGCTTTGGTTGGGTTAATAACTGCAGGGCTATTTAAGCGCTCCCAAAAATAAACCGCCTTCGAGAAGGCGGTTGAAAGTAGTTTCTATTTTAGAGTTTTGCTAGGTCGTCTGTCCGTTGACCTGTTCTCGTCCCAGCCCGTTTTATCAGGCCCACAAGCTTATCTCCCTTCCATTGAGCGGGCTCTTTCCCCATTACCGTTTGACTCATCAAATTCATTTCATTGCGAATGGCTTTGGCATCTTTAGGCTCAACATCTTGGGTAGTCAGCCACTGCTCTAGCAGTGATTGTGCCTTGATGGGGTCACCTTGCTGTATGGCTTCTATTAGCTCTGATTTCAAAGGGAGCGCTTTACCATTGCTTACTCTTGGCGCTGTTGATGGGCCTTGTTGTCTGGCGCGCAGCCACATCACAGTAGAGAAGATCCATAAGCCGGCAAAAAGAGCGGTTAGCATTGGCCAGTAGCCGCTGTCTTTCACTGGCTGAGCATGGGTAGCAGATGCTTGTGGTGGAAGAGGCGCGCTACTCGATGACGCGTTCGCATTGACCGCCACATTGAGCCCTTTTACTTCACTGGTTTGGGCTTTTTTGTTTACAGAATCCCACCATTGCACGGGGACACTCGGCAGCGAGAACTCACCGCTTCTTTTTGCTATGAGCACCTGCTTGGTCGTCATGGTCACTGAGCCATCATCATTATTGCTAAACGCAGGTTTCTCACTGTATACGCGAAAATCTTCAGGGTTATTAATGGTCAGATTTGGCAGTTGCGAAGCGCTTAACCCAGCTGCGGTGAGCGTGATGGTTCGTGTTAGGGAGTCACCCTCATCTATCGTCACCGAGTCACCGGAGAACTCTTTGTTGTTATCCAGTTGCCAACTTTGCGATAGATCTAGCTTAGACGTCGGCAACCACGCACCTTGATAGTTCTCTGGTACAGGAAGTACCTTCAAGTCGACTTGTGGAGATTTGCCATCAAGCGTAATGATACGGGTGCTAGAACGGTTATTACCGTAACGAACCACGCCGGTCAAAGTGGGAACCTTTATTGAGAAATCACCACTACTGCTTGCAGTTACTCGAAACTCTTGGTCGATGATCAGCACTTCAACGCCATCAAGTACCGCTTGATATTGCTTAGGCTCAGAGAGAGGCTCGATCTGTAAGCCCGGAGCAAGAGGTTGAGTTAGGTTCGGATTTTGTAATCGGCGAGGGTCAACCTTAACGATGATGCGAGCATCAAGCTTAGTACTCTCATTAGGGTAAAGCTCTTTCTTGCCAATCTTTGAGCGTACTTCAATGATATCGTCGGTAGTTGGCACTTGCTCGCCAGCCGTCACTTTTAGTGTGATGGGGTCGGTGGTTGCGTCATCCACTTTAAAACTTGGAATAGTGATTGTTCCTGTTTTTTGTGGAGCGATAGACACTGTCCACACACTGGTGTCGGTGCGCTTCATGTTTATGATATTGACCGATGAACTGAAGCTGGGTCTGCCTACATAGAAGTTATTGGATAGGGCATCAAAGTTGACCTTTTCGCCATCGAGTCTTTCGTCAGCGACTATTTTGAGCTGGATAACCTCATCTTTGCTGACATTGGTTTTGCTCACGCTGGCAGTCATATTCAGTGCCCACGACGAGAAGCTACAAGCTAGGCCTGTCACTAGGGTTATTGTGGTGATAAGGGGTTTACATCTAATCATTACGGTTACCAATCTTTCCCTGTTGATGAGGGAGCTGCTTTATCTTTGGCTTGAAGGAGCATCTGTGCGCGAAGCAGGTAGCTAGGATCTCTCACGCTTTCCACTTGCTCTAGCTTTCTAATATCAGGGTCTACTTCTTGCTGCTGTGAAAGGGATGCAGTTTGTTGTTTGCCTTCGCCTTGTTCGTCGTCTGATTCTTGTTCATTCGCAGTGGCCTCAGCTTGAGCCTGCTGTTCCTGTTGAGGCTGTTGTTGTTCTGGCTCTTCACCTCGCGCCGATTTCTCTTGTGCGTCAGAGTCCTCGGGTTGTGAAGGTTGAGATTGCGGATTATTTTGCGACTGCTCAGACTGCTCAGACTGCTCAGACTGCTCAGACTGCTCAGACTGCTCAGACTGCTGGCTTTGGCTTGAGTCTGTTTGGTCTTGGCTGCTGTTATTACTTTCGGACTGCTGTGACTTGTCCTGTTGATCCTGTTGTGAGTCGCTATCAGAATCTTGCTGTTGCTGTTGCTGTTGCTGTTGCTGTTGCTGTTGCTGTTGCTGTTGCTGTTGCACAATATCAAGGTTGTACTTGGCATCGGCATTGTCAGGTTCTTGTTGTAACACCATTTCATAGCTTGCAATGGCTTTGTCTAGCTCGCCATTTTGCGCATAGGCATTGCCAAGGTTATAGAGCGAGTCCGTATCAGAATGGCCTTCAAGGCTAGTGATCGCACCTTCATAATCACCACTCTCATACTGGGCAGCAGCGCGCCATTTAGTATCTTTGAACTCCTGACTTGCTCGCTGATAGTCCTTCTCTTGAAACGCGGCCAAGCCTCTTTGGTTAGCGTTTGAAAAAGCACTATCTAAGACCGATGCTTGCGCATGGTTAGGGGTAAAACCAAAGCTAAACATCATCGCAATGAATGAGAAAATGACACCCTTACGGAATAAAGGAAGAGCGCACAGCAGGGCTAATGGCAGCAACCAAAAACCATTGTTGATTTTGGCTTCTAACTCCTCACCCTTGGCGTTTGTGTTAACAGCATCAAATGCTGACTCAGAGACAAGGTTCGCTATGTCTTGATTGTCGTGACGGTACTTCTCGAACTGACCATTCCCTGCTCGTGCGGCCGCGCGAAGGTTTCCTAATTGGGTTTTGGCTATAACTGTTTTGCCACTGTTGGTGGTCAATAGTGAGCCATCAGACAACTGGATTGGCGCACCTGCCGAAGTGCCAAAGGCGAGCACAGATAACGTCCAATTTCCCTCACTTAATTGCGCTTTGATTTGCTCTAACTCTTGCGTATCGAGATCATCGGCAAACAGTACAATTTCACCCTGATTCAAGCCTGCCTGTTTCATGATTGATATGGCTTGCTTCACTGCTAGATCTGCTCGCGCCCCTTGTATCGGCATGATCTCTGGCGATAGGTTTTGAACAAGGTTGGCTAGGGTTGCAGAGTCGGTGGTTAACGGGCTTAACGTGTAAGCATCACCGGCATAGGCCACTAAGCCTGTTTGGCCTTGGTTTAATAATGGCAATAGATCTTGCGCCTTGTACTTGATCTGAGCAAGGCGGCTAGGCTTGATGTCGTTGGCATACACAGAGCGAGACATATCCAACACCAGCACTCGCGCGTGTTCAGATTGAGATACAGGAATGGCTTGTTTCTCAAAGCTAGGGCCGGCTAACGAGACAGTGAGAATGACGCCAAGCAATGCCACCCATCCATAGTGGCGTCTGCTGTTTGAGGGCTTATCTGCCATTGCTGTTGCTAGATGAGAAGCGATCACTTGTGAGTGTGCAGTCGTGCTTTTTAGCCACATTATGATTGCGGCCAGGGGTATCAGTAACCAGAAGGCCTCGGGATAAAGAAATTCAAAATTAGACATCATTTCTCCTTATCATCACGGTCACGACAACCAATAGTAATCCGATGAATGCGGGCCACATGAACAACTCTGTTCTGGGTCTCCAAGATTGAGTCGCCTTTTGGATAGGTTGCAGGGCATTGATGGTGTCGTAGATAGTGGCTAATTCTTTCGCATCACGAGCTCTAAAGTATTGGCCTCCGGTCATATCCGCTATCTTGATCAAGGTTTTCTCGTCAAGGTCTTCTGCGGTGTTCACTGTTTGAGTCATAAAGAAGTTTTGTACCTGCATCTCGCCGGCACCGACACCTATGGTGTAGATAGTGGTGTTGAACTTCTTGGCTATTTCAGCGGCTTGAATAGGGTCGAGTACGCCTGAGTTATTGCTACCATCACTGAGCAATATCATCACGCGCTGCGGAGCATCACTATCGACAAAGGTTTTGGTCGCCAAACCTATACCGTCACCAATAGCGGTTTGGGTGCCGATAAGTTTTAGTACCGTTTGATCAAGCTGCGTTTTTACTGTTTCGCGATCAAAGGTGAGCGGCGTTTGTAGGTAGGCATGATCCGCAAAGTACACCAGTCCTAGTCTGTCTCCAGAGCGCTTGTCGACAAAGTCAGAGACCACTTGTTTCACTGCTGTGAGCCTGTCGATGTAATCGTTGCCTTCTCTCATGTCTTCTTGACTCATGGAGTAAGACAGGTCGATTACCAGCATCATATCTCTATGCTTAGGGTGAATCTCGATAGGGTCGCCGTACCAAACCGGTCTTGCACTGGCAATGACGAGCAAAATCCACGCTAAGATAGCGAATAGCTTTGCAATCTTCTCTGATTTGTCACGAGTGACTGTCGCCTGAGTGACGTGAGGGAGCACAACCAGCGATGAAGATCTCTGTTCTTTTAGCAGGCGAAATGCCACATAGGGGAGGGGGAGAGCGAACAGCATCCACCACCATTCAAAGGTAAAGCCACTCATGATGCATTCCAGTCTTTGTATTTTCTTTTTGGCGGCAGGGCATGTTCTATCCAATACCCACAGTCTTCAATTAAGGATGCGTTGATGGCGTGATCCTTGACCCCTGATGAATACAATATTGATTGCCACTGCTCTTTGTTTTGAGAGAAACGAGGTGTAGCAAGCTGTGAATCCAAAAACGACAGCCACTTTTCTCCGGTTAGCTTGGCAATATCGTTACGTGGGAAGTAACTTAACGCGGCCTGTCGCACTAGCTCTTGTGCTTCTGAAACCGTTAGACAGTTTGAGCCTTGCTTTAGAATATGTAACGCCGCTTTTTTTGCTCGTTTCTTATTGCGCAGTTTGCGCTGTATAACAAGGCTCAAGATGAGAGCGATAGCGATGAGCGCAAACAGACTCCAATACCCCCAAGGTAGAGGCCAAAAGCTGGGCTCAAGGGGTAAGTGAAGGGGTTTGAGTGGCAAGGTGTGTGTCTGATCAATCTGACTCATGTCGTAATACTTAAAATGAATGCTGAAGCAATTGTTGTAATAGCGGTGAGCCGCTGGAAACCTGCGAGAGCGTAATGCCATATTGGCTCAGTTGCTCGCTTAACTGCTGTTGTTGATGCGTGAAGGCGTGCTTTATGGAATCCTTGGCTTTGCTACTGGACAAATTCACCGAGAAAACCTGATCTCTACCCTGCAGCGCTTGAATACCTTTGGCCTGAGTGTCACCAAGCTCTATTGGGTCGTAGATCTGGATTGCTCTCACTCGGTTGTGTGCTGCAATTTGAGTCATTGATGCAATGTTTTGCTCAGAAAGCGTCGAGAAGTCGCTAATACAAATTAGCTCGCTGCCCTTACGGCACAGATTAGCAAGGGCATGAAAGGGATCGCGCTGCTCATCGGTGAGAGTAGTGCCTCCCATAGTTAAACCTTGATTATGGATCTCGCACAAGCGGTTGAGTAGCTGAAGCACGGCGGTTTTCGAGCTAGATGGACGTATTTCAGTCAGCGTATCACCGCAGCGGATTATCGCCCCTACTCGGTCTTTACTGCCAATAGCAATCCAAGAAAGTAACGCGGCTAGATGGCACAGTTGTACAGACTTGAAGAGCAGTTGGGTTCCGGAGAACATACTCGGAGTAAGGTCGATAAACATTACGACTGGACGCTCGCGCTCTTCAGTGAACAGCTTGGTATGCACTTTTCCTGTTCGCGCAGTGACGCGCCAATCAATTTGGCGTACATCGTCGCCCGCTTGATACTGGCGCACTTCTGAGAAGGTCATCCCTCGCCCTTTGCGCGAACTTGTATGCTGCCCATTAAGCTGTGACCAGAGGCTTTTCGCTGGTGGTTGCCAGCGTTTACCGTGGATCTGGTAGAAACTCAGCTCTTCAACACTGACCGTGACGCCATTACTGGCATTGGGTAGTTCACCAGAAGCAATGGCACCTTCTAGCAGATTGGCGCTATTGGCTTTTGTAGAAAATAAGCGATGTAGTTTAAGGCCTTCAAACATATTTGACGGCCTTAAGCTGATGCAACGGTTCGCAGAAGCTCTTCAATAACCGCATTACCGGTAACCCCTTCGGCCTGTGCTTGGTAGGTCAGCAGCAGGCGGTGGCGTAGCACTGGGAAGATCACGGCATGGATGTCTTCTGGGCTGACGAAATCGCGCCCCGATAGCCATGCATTCGCTCGCGCTGCTCTATCTAAGGCAATGGTGGCACGAGGGCTGACACCCATTTCAATCCATTTTGCAAGATCGTCGCTGTAAGCTCGCGGATCTCGCGTCGCCATGATCAAACGAATGATGTATTTCTCTATGGTTTCAGCCATGTGAATGGACAAAACCTGACGACGAGCCTCGAAAATATCTTGCTGTGTTAATGGGGTGTCGAAACGTTGAATCTCCCCTAAAGCCTCGCCTCTATTTAGACGTAGGATCTCTAGTTCACTCTCTGCGTTGGGGTAATTGACCTCAAGATGAAGCAGAAAACGGTCCAGCTGAGCCTCTGGCAGAGGATAGGTACCCTCTTGCTCGATTGGGTTTTGAGTCGCCATTACCAGAAATAGCTCGGGCAGAGGGTAGGTGGTCTGGCCCACACTGATTTGCTTCTCTGCCATGGCTTCGAGCATGGCCGCTTGTACCTTAGCGGGCGCTCGGTTGACCTCATCCGCGAGTACTAAAGAGTGAAAAATAGGACCGGGTTTAAATTCGAACTCCCCTGTTTCTGGACGGTACACATCTGTACCCGTTAGATCAGATGGCAGGAGATCGGGTGTGAACTGTACTCGATGAAAGCTTCCTTCAATACAGTCTGCTAGTGATTTAACCGCGCGAGTTTTAGCAAGACCAGGGGGGCCTTCTACTAAAATGTGACCATCGGCCAACAGCGCAACAAGCAGTTGCTTAACGAGGTTGTCTTGACCAATAACTTGAGATTCTAGGTAGCGTTGTAGTTGCTGGAATGACTGCGCTGGCATGTGTGATGTTCCTTAAAGCGAGCATTTGAATAATAGATAGATGGAGAAAATAACAGAAAGTTCCCCACCTTTATCATTGTATTGTTGAAATATTAGGTTTAGAAGAAATGGGTCTCTTTTATCGGAACTTCAAGGCGTTATGAATCATGTTCAATGGGCAACTCCATGCTATTCAATGAGTTCAATTGGTTCCAAGACGATGGTATTGAGGCATCGGATAATGACGTTCGTTTCTAATTCACTTAGACTCTATTTATCCAAGACCAGTGAGCAAAATTATGTCAATTCTACCGTTTCTCAAGGGTGAGAGTGTTGCGTTAACCTCAGAGTTAAACATTCAACTGATTCAAAAGCCAGATCTGCAAGACATCATTACAATGCTAGACAACCCCAAAGTTGCAGAGTACTTGTTTTTTGCCCCAGCCCCAGCCGAAATGTATGAAGGCTACTTTGGGCCAATGATTGAGAATACCCAGCAAGCTATCGCAGATCAGAGCTATCCTGACAACATCATAGGCATTATTCGTGATAACAGCGGTCGTTACATGGGAATGGCAGCAATCACTAGTGTGATGTTTATGGAAGGTAATTATGAGATTGGTTATCAGCTTTCAGAACACGCATGGAAGCAGGGCATTGCTACGGCTGCTTGCCAGTTCTTTACCAAGATAGCGTTTGATGTTCTAGGGGCGCATAAAGTGTGTGCTGATTGCTATGCGACCAATGTGGGTTCGTATCGCACCTTGGAGAAAAACGGTTATGAGCGAGAAGGCGTGCAAAAGAGTTACTACAAGTTGGACAATGATTTTGACGATCGCTTGCACTACGGCATGACTCGGCAGCAGTATCTGCAGAAATAAAAAAACAGAGGCGATATCGCCTCTGTTTTTATTTAGCTCGAATGATTAAGCGACAATCAAGAAGAATATACAAGTCGCTACAATACCGATAAGTGCGTATGGGAACTGAGTTCTAGCATGCTGCATTGCTGTCACACCTGAACCTTGCGCCGATAATACGGTAGAGTCACTGAAGAAACATGAGTGGCTGCCTGCTGCAGAGGCAGAAAGTAGTGCGGCTACTGTTAGGTGTAGAGGCACACCTAGTTGCTCGCCCAGTGGCAGAACGATAGGCATTGCCACAGCAAACACACCCCAAGAAGACGCCGTTGCAAATACTAGCGCGCCGGTAATCATAAAGATAATTGCTGGGAAGTAGCTTGCAGATAGCACTGGGCTCACGGTTTCGATGACAAATTGAGTAACACCCAACGAATCATTGACGTTCTTCAGCATGAAGCCACCAATAACCGTTGCGAGTGGTAGCAGCATCACCTTAATACCATCATAGATAGCATCGAACATTGAGTTCATTGAGATCAGGTTTTGTACGCCGTAGAAACACACGGTAAAGATAATGGCGACGAACACACCCGCTAATAAATCAATGCCGAAGTACCAGCTTGCGCCCACTAGCACAACCATTGGAAGCAAGAAGTTGATTAGACCCATTGTCGGATTTGTGTGTGGAGCGATATCAGAACCTAAGTCCATCTCTACTGAATCGTCAGGTTGTACTTGTCCGCCCTTAGCACGCTTCTCTGCGGCCTTCATTGGACCTAGGTCTGGTATTTTCTCCATCGCGACTAGCAGTACAATCGCCAATGTCACCCAGCCGTAAGCCATGTAAGGAATCGCTTGGATGTAGGCTTTAATGCCTTCGCCTGCTTCTGCAACACCGTTCGCTTCAAGGAGAGAACTAAAGAATATTGCCCATGTAGAGATAGGAACTAGGATACAGATCGGTGCAGCCGTTGAATCCACAAGATAAGAGAGCTTTTCACGAGAAACATTGTAGCCATCGGTTACTTTCTTCATCGAAGAAGAGATAGCAATCGCATTGAGATAGTCATCGATGAAGATCAAGATACCTAGACCGAATGTCATCAGCATTGATTGCTTACGACTTTTCACCTTAGTGACCAGCATATCTGAGAAGCTCAGGATGCTGCCGCCCTTTTCAAGAATGGCGATTAATCCGCCCATCAAGCCACAGACAAGGATGATCCATGCAATGGTTTCATCCATCATTACATCCATTGAGATGCCAACAATTTCTTCCACCGCTTGGGTAGGGTTTAGCAATAGGACACCCGCGATAGCACCGGTAAACAATGCTTCAACAGTACGGTGCGTAGTCAGTGCAAATAACAGCACTAGTCCGGTCGGTAATAAGCCCATCCATCCGTAGGTTTCGCCTTCAGCATGGTTTAATCCGATAGAAGTGAACAGTAGGAACACGGCTATCGAAAAGACGGTAATGAGAGTGTGTTTGCTGGTGATTTTAAACGATGCAGGCATCGTCTTGGTTTGTGTATTCATGTAATAGTTCCTTTATTAAGCCGTATGTAGCATCCAGTCGATTTCGGTCGAGGTGATAGCACTCTCAAATTCGGCCAACTCGCTATGCTTGCAGGCTAGATACAAACCGATGAACTCTTTCGAAATAAATTGAGAGAGTTCACTGACTTCAAGTAAATTCAAGGCTTCGAACATACGTCTTGGTAGTTCAGGAGCCTCTTCATTAAGAGCGGGTGGACATTGCTCTTGCGTGTATTGGTCACTCGCTAATACTGAAGACAGCACTACTGCAGCAAGGATATAAGGGTTAACGTCAGCACCAGCGATGCGGTGCTCTATTCGACGATTTTTAGGGTCACTCAGTGGCACGCGGAAAGACACGCCTCTGTGATTTGTTCCCCAGTCTGCCTTAGTTGGAACATAGGCACCGGGTACGAAACGGCGGTACGAATTTACGTTAGGGCAAATTAAACCGATAGAACCAGCAGATTGAGCCAGCATTGCCGTCATTGTTTGATAGAAAAGTGGGCTTGCTTCGCCGTTGTCTTGGCTAAACAGATTATTATTGTCTGAATCAAGAAGGCTGATGTGCGCATGCATGCCGCTGCCTGCTTCATCCGCGAAGGGTTTAGCCATAAAGGTGGCATCGAAGTTGTGCTGACTAGCTACTTGGCGAATCAAGCGCTTGGCAATGATGATTTCATCACATGAACGAAGCACATCTTGAGAGTGGTTGAAGTTGATTTCAAATTGGCCTGGTGCAGATTCGGATAATGCACCTGAGGTATTTAGTCCTTGTGCTTGAGCCAGGGTATTTAGGTCGGTTAGAAACCCGTCATAGTCATCTAGACCATCGACATCATAAACTTCGGTGTTCTTTTCTCGGATATTCTTGGCCGGATTCATGGCCTTAAGTAACCCACCTGATGGGGTTCGCTGTTTATCGATCAAGTAGAATTCAAGCTCAAACGCCATGCATGGGTATTGGTTATTGTCTTTCAGCTGTTCAAGTTGGCTTTCAAGGATGTTGCGGATAAAGAGTGGGCTAGGCTGAGTAGCAGAATCGTCCATCATGGTGAGCAAAACTTGCCCAATATTCTCTCTTGCTGTGGGTGTTAAAGACGCTGGAACAGGAAAACAGATATTATCTGGTTCACCAAGCTCTTCACCCAATCCAGCTGATTCCACCACATTGCCTTTAGTATCCAGCGTAATAGTAGATAGAGGCAGTGCAATTCCTTTTCCTACCTTATCCAAAGCTTCTGCAGGGATACGTTTTCCTCTTGGCGTACCGTTGATGTCGGTAAAAATAAGGTCAATAAACTCTATCGTTGGCCAATTTTGTCGAAAATTTTTAACTTCCTGTCGAAACCATTCCATTTGAACTCTCCAAGGTTTTGTTTCGCTGTGTGTGTGAAATATTAAAATTGTTAATTAAAAACACACTCAGCAATTGCTTGTTTGCATAAAACGTTTTAAAACAGTCGCTTAAATGCATGTTAAAGCAGTTTTATCGAAAATCGATGTTTGTTTTGATTAACTTATTTTTAACACCTGAATGCATTTTGCTCAATATATCGACCGGAATTACATGCTTTTAGGTAGAAAAAATCGACACTAATCACATTTTGTTAAATATATCGGGCAAACAGGTTGATGGTTGGAGTGTGCAAATGTAGTGTGTTTGTTAAATAAATTGTACACGGAATGGCTATGTCAGATTCTCGTAAACCAATCATCGGTGTTGTCAGTTGCAGCAAGTCTCTTGGAGGCTATCAAATACAAGCTGTGAATGAGTTCTACTTAGATGCAGTCACTGATTTTGGCGGGTTACCTATCGTAATTTCTCCAAGAAGCACCTTGGATGACCTTAAGGTGATGTTGGATGTGTGTGATGGTTTTCTGTTTCCTGGCAGTCATTCAAACGTCGCTCCACACCGCTATGGTGCTGAGCACGTTGAACTTAAAACAGATGAAGCGAGAGATGAGATTTCAATCTCTTTACTTCGTCATGCGATAGATAGAGATATTCCTTGTCTTGGCATATGCCGCGGATTTCAGGAAATGAATGTTGCACTTGGTGGAACTTTAACCCCTGCGGTACATGAATCTGGTTATAATGATCATAGAGAAAGCCAAACTGATGATTTTTCTGAAAAATACGCACCTTCTCATCCTGTATTGGTGCAAGAAAACAGTAAGTTTGAACGCTGGTTATCTCAATACAATTGGCAAAATACGCAAAGCTTCGATGTGAATACTCTTCATAATCAAGGGGTCAAAACGTTGGCACCTACCTTAATGGTAGAGGCGACAGCCCCAGACGGCCTCATCGAAGCCTTCAGCCTCCCAGATCAAAGGTTCTTTGTAGGGGTGCAATGGCACCCTGAATGGCAAGCAACAAGTAATCAATTCTCTAAGATCTTGTTCAAAGAATTTATGATGGAGGCTTCTAACTCTTAAAGGAGCTTTATCAATGGACAACCAACTGATTGGTCAAAATATTGTTCAGTTGCGAAAACAGCATGGATTGTCACAAAGGGAATTAGCAGAAAAAGCAGGGATCACACACAGCGCAATCTCATCCATCGAGAATGCTAAAGTCAGTCCTTCTGTGAGTTCTTTACAAAAAATAGTGAATGTATTTTCACTGTCTTTATCAGAGTTTTTTACGTTTGACCAAGCAGGGAAAACGGAAGAAAAAGTGGTATTTAAGCCAGATGAACTGGTTGAAATGGGCAGCGATACAGTATCAATGAAGCTTGTCACCAACGGCTCGAAGAAACAGGTGATCGGTTTTCTGATAGAAGAATATGCCCCGCAAAGCACCACAGGAACGGATGAAATTAAACATGAAGGTGAAGAGGTTGGCACGATACTAGAAGGCGAAATTACGCTGGAGTATCAAGGCAGCTCTTACATTATCAAGGCCGGTGAGTCTTACGTCATAGACACCACTGTGCCTCATAAATTTATAAATCACACAGGCAAGGCTTGCAGAATGATAAGTGCGCATACGCCAACCACATTCTAGTGGGCTTTCCTTGTTGTGATAAACAAGGAGAGTGTATGAAACTTAAATCTGATTGGCTTGAACTGCAACAAAGCCTAAACATCGAAGGCCGAGCCTACATTAATGGTGAGTTTACCGAAGCCATCTGCGGTGAACGTTTAGCGGTAGTCAACCCAGCAACAGATGACATCATTACAGACATCGCTCGCTGTCAATCTGACGACGTAGAACTCGCAGTAGGATGTGCTCGTCGCGCATTCAAACAAGGAGAGTGGAGCGACAGTGCTCCTTCCCACAGAAAAGCGGTTCTGAACAAATTTGCGGATCTCATCGACGCTCATAACGATGAACTGGCTCTTCTTGAAACCCTAGATACGGGCAAACCTATTGCCCACAGCTCCTCTACTGATATTCCAGGTGCAGCTAATGCGCTGCGTTGGTACGCAGAGGCCATTGACAAGGTCTACGGGGAAGTCGCTCCAACCGAAAAAGACGTGCATGCCTTTATTTCTCATCAAGCCATTGGTGTGGTGGCGGCAGTCGTTCCTTGGAACTTCCCTCTATGGATTGCGTGCTGGAAGCTAGGCCCTGCACTGGCTGCGGGTAATAGCGTCATTCTTAAACCTTCAGAAAAATCATCTTTAACCGCTATCTTCCTTGGCAAATTAGCCTCTGAAGCGGGCTTACCTAATGGTGTTTTCCAAGTATTGACTGGCTTTGGCCATGAAGTGGGAGATGCGCTTTCTCGTCATTCAGACATCGATTGCATCACCTTTACAGGCTCTACGAGAGTTGCAGGTCAACTGATGATTGCTTCTGGTGAAACAAACCTAAAACGCGTTTGGGCTGAAGCGGGTGGCAAAAATGCCAACATCGTTTTTGAAGATTGTGGCGACCTAGACCGAGCCGCTGCAGAAACGGCAGGCGGATGTTTCTATAACCAAGGTGAAGTGTGCGTAGCCGCAACTCGCTTGCTGGTCCATGAAAGCATCAAAGACGAATTTGTAGAAAAAGTCATTGCTGCAGCGAAAAGCTTCCAGCCAAAAGATCCTCTCGATCCTTCTTCTTCGATGGGAGCGTTGATAGACCAAGAGCACAAAGCCAAGGTGTTGAGTTACGTTGAGCTAGGCAAAGAAGCCGGCGCAACCTTGCGTTGCGGTGGTGATGTTGAAGGCCAAGGTGCATTTGTTGAGCCTGTGATCTTGGATAACGTCCACAACAAGATGCGAGTGGCACAGGAAGAGATCTTCGGCCCTGTACTGTGCGTCATTCCATTTAGCACAGAGCAAGAAGCCATCGAGATAGCTAATGACTCTCAATATGGCCTAGGCGCTGCGCTTTGGAGTGACAGTATCAATCGCGTTCATCGCGTGGCGAAAAAGCTTCAGGCTGGTTCAGTTTGGGTGAATAACTACAACGAAGGGGACATGACGGTTCCGTTTGGTGGCTTCAAGATGAGTGGTAATGGGCGAGATAAATCGCTACACGCAATGGAGAAATTCACCGAAACCAAAACGACATGGATTCGTCTACAACCTTAAGCTCATAAGAGTAAGGTCGTAACTGATTAGATAAGGAATATTGTAATGAACAAACATACCGATTCGTTTTACGCTAATTCGATAGATAACATCGTTGAATACCCTCAGCTGCAAGACAACATCGAATGCGATGTGTGTGTAGTGGGCGCGGGTTTCTCAGGTTTATCTTCAGCACTGCACCTAGCAGAGAAAGGCTTCAAGGTAGTGGTTTTAGAAAGTGCCAAAGTAGGCTTTGGCGCAACGGGCCGCAATGGCGGCCAGATCGTAAATAGCTACAGTCGTGATGTAGACGTCATCGAAAGTCGTTACGGTGAGAAGCAAGCGAAACAATTGTGCGACATGATCTTTGAGGGTGGCGATATCATCCGAGGTCTTGTGGACAAATATCAAATTAACTGCGACCTGAAACAGGGCGGACTATTTACGGCACTGAACGCAAAGCAGTTCAAAGGCCTTGAGCATCACAAGAAAAACTGGGAACGCTATGGTAATGACCAGCTTTCAATTCTAGATGCTTCAGAAGTCGAGTCTGCAGTGGGTACCGATGCCTACGTAGGTGGCTTGCTTGATATGCGCGGTGGTCACATTCATCCGCTGAAGCTGGCACTGGGTGAAGCAGCTGCATTTGTCTCCCTAGGCGGACAAATCTTTGAACAGTCAGCAGTAACCTCCATTGAAAAGGGTGCAAACCCTATCGCTCGCACAGCAACAGGTAGCGTTAAGTCTAAGTACCTAGTTCTAGCGGGTAATGCATACCTTGGCGGTCTTGCTCCTAACATCAGCAACAAAGCGATTCCTTGTGGTACTCAGGTCGTTGCAACAGAGCAGCTAACGGATGAGCAACTGAAAACCATCCTGCCAAGTGATTACTGTGTAGAAGATTGTAACTACCTGCTTGATTACTTCCGTTTGAGCGCTGACAAGCGCCTGTTGTTCGGTGGTGGTGTTGTGTATGGCGCGAGAGATCCTAAAGACATTGAGTCATTGCTACGTCCTAAAATGGAGTCAATCTTCCCGCAACTTAAGGGTATTGGCATTGACTATCAATGGACGGGCAACTTTCTACTGACCTACTCACGCATGCCACAATTTGGCTCGTTTGCCGACAATGTTTTTTACCTTCAAGGCTATAGCGGCCATGGAGTGACCTGTACTCACCTAGCGGGCAAGTTACTGGCAGAGGCTTTAACCGGACACGCTGAGCGTTTTGATGCTTTTGCTGCCTTAAGACACCCATCATTCCCTGGCGGGCGCCACTTCCAGATCCCATTTACTGCAGTTGGTGCAGCGTATTACAACCTTCGTGACAAATTAGCTATCTAAGAAATAAGGACATTACATGAGCAGAATCGTTAAGTTTGCAGCACTGCAATTGACTAAAAGCTGGGATCTTGAGGCAAACCTTGAGAAAGCAAAAGCCGCTATTCGTGAAGCCGCTGAAAATGGCGCAAATGTTATTGTGCCTCAGGAGCTATTTGCCGCACCTTACTTCTGTAAAGTGCAAGCCGCGAAGTACTTTGAGTTGGCTGAAGAAACGGACAAATCACCGTTGATTGCAGAGATGAGCAAGCTTGCTAAAGAACTTGGTGTTGTTATCCCGGTCAGCTACTTTGAAAAAGCCGGTAACTGCTTCTTTAATTCGCTAGTGATGATTGATGCCGACGGTACTGTGTTAGAGAACTACCGCAAATCACACATTCCTGATGGCCCAGGCTACAGCGAGAAATATTACTTTAGCCCTGGTGATACAGGTATGAAGGTTTGGGATACACAGTTTGGTCGTTTTGGCGCAGGGATCTGTTGGGATCAATGGTTCCCAGAACTAGCGCGAAGCCTAGCATTAAAAGGTGCTGAAGCGATCTTCTATCCAACAGCAATTGGCAGTGAGCCTCAAGACCCAACTCTGGATTCGCGAGATCATTGGCAACGTACAATGCAGGGGCATTCTGCGGCTAACTTGGTACCTGTAATTGCGTCTAACCGCGTAGGTGTTGAACTGGACGACGGCATCGAGACCACCTTTTATGGGTCTTCATTCATCACTGACCACACAGGTGGAAAGTTAGCTGAAGCGCCACGTGAAAGCGAAGCCATTATTTATGCCGAGATTGATTTGCAAGAAGCCACTCAAGCTCGTCATGCATGGGGATTATTCCGAGACCGTCGCCCAGACCTATACACAGACATCGCTAAACTATCTGTGTAGGAGAGTAACAATGAAACTCACCACCACACCAAACAGTGATGGGTACTACTTCCCAGCGGAATTTGAAGCCATTGGCGAAGTATGGCTGGCTTGGCCAGATCGTCGAGATAATTGGCGTGATAATGCACTGCCAGCGCAGAAGACCTTTGCACGTATTGCGAATGCAATATCCGAAGTCGTACCTGTAAAAATGGCGGTCAATCAGGCTCAGGTTCTACAAGCTCGTGAATGGCTTAAGCCAGAGATCAAGCTGTTTGATATTCCATTCAATGACGCTTGGATGCGAGATATTGGCCCAACAATCGTTGTTAACGCCGAGGGAAAGCGCCGAGGTATTAGCTGGAAGTTTAATGCATGGGGTGGTGAGTACAACGGCTTATATGATGATTGGAGTCATGACGATCTGGTCGCTTCTAGTGTGTGTGAAGCTATTGGCCTCGATCATTACAATGCGCCGTTTGTTTTAGAGGGTGGCGCAATCCATACCGATGGCGAAGGGACGCTTTATACTACTGAAGAGTGTCTGCTTAGCCCAGGGCGCAACCCTGAACTGAGTCGTCAGCAAATCGAGAGTAAGCTGCAGCAATATCTTGGCATTGAGAAAGTGGTCTGGGTGCCTAATGGCTTGTTCAACGATGAAACAGACGGTCATGTAGACAATCTACTGCACGTGATTGCTCCGGGTAAGGTCGTGCTGAGTTGGACTGATGATCCACAAGATCCGCAGTACGCTTTATCACGCGAGGCAGAGAAGAGTCTTTTGGCTCAGCGCGATGCGAAGGGAAGAGAGGTTGAAATCATTCGCCTTCCTACACCGGGCCCTCTGTTCTACAAAGAGGAAGAGGCGTCTGGTATCGAGGCCAGTGAAGGAATGACTCGAGAAGCGGGTGAGAGGCTGAGTGCTTCGTACGCCAACTTCTTGATGGTAAATGGGCATATCTTTTTGCCATTGCTTGATGAGTCGACGGACGAGATAGCAATCAACACCCTACAGAACGCATTGCCAAATTATCGAATCGTCGGTATTCCCTCAAGAGAGGTGTTGCTCGGCGGAGGCAATATCCACTGCATTACGCAGCAAATACCCGCGTAACGACTGATGCTACGCACAAACACAAAGGATTAGAGGTTAGTTCTATGCACCTTATCAAAAACAAAAAGCTGCTCTCTTTTATGGTCACGAAGTCAGACAATAGCATTGCCGTTAGCAACCCAGCGACCGGGGAGTGTATTGGTTATGCGCCAATAACGTCAAAAGATGAGATTCTTGATGCTATTGAACGCTCTAAGTTGGCCCAGCAGTCTTGGGCTCAGCAATCAGCGAAAGCACGTTCTGCTGTGCTACAGCAGTGGTATCAGTTGCTTGTGGAGAATCAAGATGACCTTGCTCGTTTAATGACGCTTGAGCAAGGTAAGCCGTTCCCTGAGGCAAAAGGGGAGGTGATGTATGGAGCAAGCTATATTCAGTGGTTTGCAGAAGAAGCAAAGCGTACCTATGGCGAGACTATTCCAGCGCCAAGCGGGGATAAACGCCTTCTTACCATTCGACAGCCAGTCGGTGTAACAACAGCGATTACGCCGTGGAATTTCCCTATTGCGATGATTACACGCAAAGCCGCGCCAGCTTTAGCTGCGGGATGTAGCATGTTGATCAAGCCTGCGGAGGATACGCCACTGTGTGCGTTTGCTATTGCAGAGCTGGCTTATGAGGCGGGTATACCAAGAGATTTATTGATCATAGTGTTAGGCAAAGAGGCAGCAGAGGTCGGGGATATCTTCACAACTCACCCGTTGATACGCAAGCTTTCCTTTACCGGCTCTACCCGTGTTGGTCGACTCTTGATGCAGCAAAGTGCTCAGGATATAAAACGTACTTCTATGGAGTTGGGCGGTAATGCTCCTTTTATTGTGTTTGATGATGCTGATATCGATAGCGCAGTAGCTGGAGCTATGGTGTCTAAGTTTCGAAACGCGGGACAAACCTGTGTGTGTGCCAACCGATTCTATGTGCATAGCAAGGTTTATGATGCGTTTGTCGAAAAGCTCGATGAAGCCGTTCGCGGCCTCAAAGTTGGCAATGGCTTGGAAGACGGCATCAATATTGGGCCTGTCATTAATCAGGCAGCAAAAAACAACATTCAATCGTTGCTAAACAAGGCCATCGAACAAGGTGCACAGCCAACGTCACCGGTACAAGACCTTTCGGGTTTGTATCTTCAACCAGTGGTGCTGAAAAATGTTAAGCATAACATGGATATCGTCTCTCAAGAGATCTTCGGACCTATTGCTCCAGTGATCAGCTTTGATACGGATGAAGAACTTATCGAGATGGCTAACGATACGATCTACGGCCTAGCTTCCTATTTCTATAGCCAAAACGTGCACCGTGTTTGGAAAGTAACCGAAGCGCTGCAATACGGCATGGTCGGCATTAACGATGGAATAATTTCTACAGAGGTCGCGCCTTTTGGCGGGGTCAAACAATCAGGTATTGGACGTGAAGGTGCTAAGCAAGGCATTGATGAATACATGGACATCAAATACCTGTGCTTCGGCGGCAATTAATAAAGGGATAGAACAATGACTAATCAACAGCTACACCAAAGAAGAAGCCAAGTTATCGCCCAAGGCATGGGCGCTGTATACCCACTCTATGTAGAGCGTGCTGAGAATGCACATGTGTGGGATGTAGAAGGAAATAAGTACATTGATTTTGCCGCTGGCATTGCAGTAACCAATACAGGGCACTCTCACCCTAGAATTACTGAAGCTGTAAAAAATCAGTTGGACAATTTCTCTCATACTTGTGCCATGGTGACCCCTTACGCTCCCTTTATTGAACTTGCTGAAAAACTGACTCAATTGGTTCCAGGCGACTCTGAGAAGAAAGCGATCTTCTTAACCACAGGTGCTGAGGCTGTTGAGAACGCGGTGAAGATTGCTCGCGCAAAAACTGGACGTAGTGGTGTTATTGCATTCAAGGGTGGCTTTCACGGCAGAACCAATCTGACGATGGGACTCACAGGTAAGATTGCACCTTACAAAGCAGGCTTTGGTCCATTCCCTGGTGAGATCTTCCATGCGCCTTACCCTAATGCATTCCATGGTATTACCGTTGAGCAAAGCATGCAGGCACTGGAAGATTTGTTTAGCTGCGATATCGAGCCTTCACGTGTTGCTGCGATTATTTTTGAGCCAGTGCAAGGCGAGGGTGGTTTTTACAAAGCGCCGGCCGAGTTTGCACAGGCACTGCGTCAGCTATGTGACAAACACGGCATTGCACTGATTGCCGATGAAATTCAAACGGGCTTTGCGCGTACAGGTAAGATGTTCGCAACAGAGCACTTGGGCATTGAACCGGATATGATGACCTTAGCTAAGGGCATTGCAGGCGGTTTCCCTATCTCTGCTGTTGTAGGTAAGTCTGAAATCATGGACGCGGCGCAACCAGGCGGTTTAGGCGGCACGTATGCAGGTTCACCGTTGGCGTGTGTCGCTGGCTTAGAAGTTCTGAAGATCATTGAAGAAGAAGACTTGTGCAACAAGGCGAAGGGTATTGGTGAGATAGTCAATGCTCATATGACCAAGCTTCAGCAGCAAGTTCCTTCTATCGGTGAGGTTCGTACTATTGGCGCGATGATGGCCGTTGAGTTTACAGACCCTCAAACCGGCGCCCCTCTTCCAGAAGTGACCAAAGCGGTCATTGGCAAGGCTCAGGAAAATGGCGTTATCTTGCTATCTTGCGGCGTGAAGGCAAACGTTGTGCGCTTGTTGCCACCGTTGACCATAGAGTCAGAAGTGTTGGTTGAAGGCCTACAAAAGCTAGAGAATATTATCTTAGAAGTGACTCAGTCTTAGATTGTTTCTTGCTTAAAGCGGTAGCATAAAACTATTGATTAGAGCCCAGTTCATCACTGGGCTTTTTATTATCTATACTTCAGATCAGTTCGATATTGACGAAATCATCGCCTCTCTGCGTACCTCTAAGATCTCTTCAATCATGGCGCTTTTAGCCTTCATACCAAAGTGGTTCGCATAGTTGTGGATCTTACTTATCTCTTCCGATTTCAGCTGATACACCTCTTGTTTAAGGCGCGCATTGGCTTCGCTTTTGATCAAGCCTTGCTGCTGAAGTAGTTGAATAATTTGCGTATCTAATGGGTGTTTTTTCTTAATCATAGGGTATTGAGTCAAGTTATTAGAAGGTGAAACTTATCGTTCTTATTGTGTGTGAGGCATGTTATGAGGCATTGATTGCAGATACGTGATGCTAGCGTTGCGTTTTTATTTATGTCGTTCTATCTGTGGATTTCGCTCACAAAAAATACGGAGATTAGCTTTGCCGAGCTTATAAAAAGCACTGCAGTCTAAAAGCAATTATTGCCGCAAGATAATGACTTAGATTGATATCTGATATAACTCGAATTTGAATGGTTTCGTCCTACAAAAGGTATTCATTAGCGGTAGAAGATATGGGGTAATCTGTGTGAAATTAGAGCGATTTATAAGTTGAATGCTCTGCAGACATATAAACATCTTAGGTATTTTCTATGAAATTAAAGGCAATGTTAGCGTCGCTTTTGCTTATGCTCGTGTTCACTGGATGCGCCAAAACCACTGTGGTAACCAGCGATCAAGCGTCAAAGGTACAAGTGCTGTATACGGTACCAAGTCAGCAGCCCTATGAAGAGTTAGGGCTAGTTTCAACCCAAACAGGACAAACCATTTTTCATGACAGAAGCAATGAAGGCATGTTGATTAAGCTACAAGAAAAGGCTTATAAAATGGGTGCAGATGCCATCATAGTGCGATCGGTTGATGAGAGCACATGGGGCTTTGTGGGTGATAACAGTACGGGGTATACAAAGGGTAAAGCTACAGCTGTTGCAATAAAGTTTAAGCAGTCTCCAAAGTCCTGATTTTCATCAGGATGACGCAAGGTTCCGCCGAAGCCGATAATTGACGTCATATTTGAGAATACGGAGTTGTGGTCCAGTATACCGGCCCGGCAGAACCTTAGGGTACACATAATTGACTAAGGCATCCTCTAAGATCCTGATTTTCATCAGGATGACGGTACCTTTTTTTGCTGTTGGTAAGTCATACTAGAAACATAATAATGGCGTCATTCTGGAGAATACGAAGTATTCATCCAGAATCTTGGGGCGCACATTATTGACTAAGATATTCTCCAAGATCCTGATTTTCATCAGGATGACGACGCTTATTGTGTATTCTGGTAGCTGGTAGCTGGTAGCTGGTAGCTGGTAGCCTGTCTCTTGATCACAAGTCGAGTCCTTTGAGCATTTCATAGGATTCGACTAGTTGCATTAGCTGTAACCAGCCATCCCATAATGCTACAACTCCCACACGACCATTCCGTTTACTATCATGCCAGCGACCTAACTTGGCGAGGGCGTAATATCCCCAATGCAGTGAAGGGGGCTCTGTTGGTATTGGCTTAGTTTTGTGCGCCGCTTTCCATAGTATTTTCCAACTGACGTTACTGAAATAAACCGTGCATGGAATATTCTTCGCCTCTTCCTTGTTTTGCGTCAGTTCCCGTAACTGAAATAAACGTACTGCGATAAAGGCTTGAATAACGGCTACACGACGTAAATTATCACGACTTTGCATACGCAATCTTTCTACTTGTGTACCTTCTGATTTCCAGATTTTATGAAACTCCTCTATGCGCCACCTTAGTTCGTAGTAGCGAGCTATTTGACGAGCTTCTTCGGGAGTTGTCACTGGTTCGGTCGTATAAAGTACCCAGCGTAATTTACCTTTTTCGCCGTTGGGTTCGACTTCTTGGCAGACCACGGCATTTACAGTAATAGTGGCTTCTGCTTTAGCGCGTTGAGGCTTTTGCAACGTCACCGATGTATGACTCAATGCTATCGTTGCGGTTCGCGCTCGACGTCCACCTTTCTGTTGAATATCTATGGTGTAGTGAGCGCTTGGTTCAAGGGCATCGAGTACTGTAAAAAGCTTTTCATCAAAGCCGACTAAGCGTCGATTGTCGCTTGCTCGTACGACAAAACGGTGACCTTGACTGATTTGATAGTCTAGGTATTCGTACATATCCGCTTCGCGATCACAAACATCAATGACATTGTCGAGTGTTTCAAGTCGTGATGAGAGTTGTTCAACATTATGTTGCCATTTATAACTCTCTTTTTCGCTACGCTCTCTGCATTGTAATTGATGGGTTTGTTGTACTTGCTTACTTTGTCGGTACCAATAATGTTGATAAGCCAACCCAAGCACTTGTTCACTCTGAGCATCCAACATCAATGTGGAATGAGCATAGAGTGTTCGTCCTTTATTACTGTGGCGGGTGTCGCTCCCTGAATTGACTTCGCCGAGTTCTTCACAAACAGAATGGCGGTAGCTCAGACCAGTAGTATCTTGGAGTGCTAAGACTAAAGGGCGCTGACGAACTAACTCGTCAGTTTGAGTGTACCCAGCCTCAGCAATGGCTTCGGGGCTGATACTATCGTTACGAATGAAGCGGTAAGCACCTTCGATACTGGCAGGGTCATCACAAGAACGACTCACCGATTTACCAGCGTTTTTAGCTAGATCACTGGCTACTTTAACCAGGCGGTTAGTGCGACGAGGATCGCCAAGCTGTGCACGACCAAAAATAAATTCAGCCCAGTGCTCAGAGTTGGAAGTAAACATAGAAAGTGTGACCTAATAAGCTAAAAGAAGTATTAGATCACACTGAGATTAGATAACAAGACTTGTGTATGAAAGTCAGGCTGGTAGCTGGTAGCTAGTGCATAGAGTGCAAGCCAAACATATTGCCTTCGGTATCTGTGGCTAGCGTCATAAAGCCGTATTCACCAATGGCCATTTTTGACTGTTGGATGCTACCACCAGAGCTAACAACTCTCGTTTCCTCTATGGCGCAGTCGTCACAAGAGAAATAAACCAAGGTTCCGCCAGCACCGGCTGATACGCCATTCATCTTAGCCAGCGCACCTGTAGCGCCGTACTGCTCCATGTTAGATGGAAAGCCCCACATTTCGATCTCATTGGCCGCAGGGTTATCCATTTTTTCTAACTGAACGTTAAACACGCTTTGGTAAAAAGCGATAGCTCGCGGCATATCATCAACATAGATTTCGAACCAAGCAACGGGATTTTTAGCCATGACTCCATCTCCTATAACTGTGTTTGCGTTTAAGCTTATGCACAAGTTGGGAGAATGTCAGTGTTGAACGGGTTTAATCTGATGTCAGCGAGAATTGGATCAGTACTTGCTTTGCAAGGGCTTCATCGTCACTTTCTGAAAGCCCACTGATACCAATGCCACCAACAACCGCGCCGTCTTGTTCTATTGGCAGGCCGCCCATGAAGCCGGTGATCTTAGGATCAGTCCAGTAGCTGAGTTGTTTACCCGTTTCTCGAGCCCACGCTCCTAGGTTGCCAGTTGGCTGTCTATCTCTAGCTGAGGTATAAGCCTTGTTTTGCGCAAGCAAGCCCGCTTGTACGCTAACGCCATCCATGCGTGAAAATGCCACGAGCTCCCCATGGGTGTCGCAGACACTGACAGCAATGGTGACCTCTTTCTGTGTGGCGATTTGCTCAGCCTTGTTGAGCAGTTGATGGGCTATCTTGTGGCTTAACATGTGTTGCTCCTTCTATGGGATCTCGTTACCTAAGCTCTTTTCAAGCAAGGTGAACCATTGGCCATGAGTTAGCTTCACTTGATTGACCTGTGCACACGCCTTGATTCTATCCAAGTTCGTTGTGCCGATAACAGGCTGAATGTTAGCTGGATGGCGCGTTAGAAACGCAAGAACAATGGCTTCACTGCTGACACCGTACTCTTCGGCAAGCTGGGCAACATATTGAGCGGTACTGCGCACAACCGCACACTCATCATTAAGGCCTCGTTGGCTGAATTTTCCTTGAGCTAGAGAGCCCCACGATTGCAACTGAACACCATTGGCTTGGCAGTATTCAATGGTGCTAGTGTCAAAATCAGCATGTTGACCTTGGTGGTTCTGAGCCATGATGCCACCTTGTACAAAATCCAGTTTTGCGAGGCTCATTTCCAGTTGGTTGATCACCAAGGGCTGATCTAGCGCGGATTGAAGATAGCGCATCTGATGCTGGTTCATGTTGGAAACGCCAAAGTGTTTCACTTTGCCTGATTGATGCAGCTGGGCAAAGGCTTGAGCCACTTCGTCGGTTTCCATTAATGGGTCAGGGCGGTGAAGGAGTAAGGTATCCAGGTATTCGGTGTTAAGGCGACGAAGAATATTCTCTACCGATTCCATGATCCATTGTGATGAAAAATCATAGCGCTTGGCTGCATCATGGTCTGCAAAGCGAATGCCACACTTTGACTGGAGATAGAGAGAGTCACGAAGACTCGGGTCTTGTTTGAGTACCTCGCCAAAGGCTTGCTCTGCTTTACCAAAGGTATAGATATCAGCGTGGTCGAAAAGGTTAATGCCACTTCCAAGGGCAGTATCAATGATGGTGCGAGTTTGAGTCACATCGCTTGAGCTTACTGGTGCATTGTTCCATCCACCACCCAAACCCATACAGCCATAAGATAGCTGACTGACGTTAGGGAGATAGGTAGCAAGTGGCAGGGCTTTATTGTTCATTGTTGGCTCTTTTAGTCGTTAGATGAATACATTCTATTGTTCGCAACGAAAATGATAAGAGCCTGTCTACGAACTCATTGTTCGTTATAATGAATAAAGTGATAGATGGAGGGCGAATGAACGAACATAAACGAATAGAGCGGTTGATGCTCTTTGTTGAGCTAGGCAGACAACTTAACTTCTCTCGAGCAGCGGAAGTCCTTGGTATTTCAAGAAGTTATCTTTCGGAGCAAATAAAGAAGCTAGAGAGTGAGCTTCAGGCGCCATTAGTAATAAGGACAACACGCAGCGTACGTTTAACTCCGGAGGGAGAGCGAGCGTATCAACAAGGGTTGAGCATTCGTAGCGCTGTGCTTGATCTCGAGAGAAACCTCAATAGCGAACACAATGAGATTTCAGGACTGCTGCGTCTTACTGCGCCAAAAATGTTTGCGGAATCCATCTTGATGGGGCTTTGTCGAGCGTTCAAACAGCGGCATCCCGAGATAACATTTGAAATCAACTCTAGCTATCAGTCATTTAATCTCAACCAAACGGATATCGATCTAGCGTTTCGCGCCACTCAATCCCCCCCTGAGGATATGGTGGCCTATCGGTTGTTTGATTATCAGCACTGGCTGGTGGCTTCGCCTAAGTATTTGCAAAGCTTTGGCGCGGTTAAACGAATTGAAGATCTTGAAAATCATCAATGCTTAACGACCTTACATCAGAGAACTTGGCCATTGAAAACGACAGAGGTAGAAGTAAGCGGCTGGATGGCAAGTAATGACAATCGTATGCTTCGTGAGTTTGCATTAAAAGATGAGGGCATTGTGCGTATCGCCAGCTATTTTGTTGAAAACGATGTGAAAAATGGGGTACTCGAACAGGTACTGGCAGAAGAAACCTCTGATGCGTTCAACTCTTTATATATGGTGTATCCGCAGCTGATTTACCCATCGGCTAAATTGAAGGCATTTGTTGAGTTTGTAAAACTTAACGTCAACACAAGTCAGTGAGGATCGTGATGGTAGGGTGCGCGTTATCCGATACTAAATTTATTTACAGTGTAAATGTTCGGCAAAATCGGGATAACAGTAATTCGTGTAGGGTACGAATATATGATAGAGTCTTGAGCATCATACTTGATAGGTATTAGACGGGATTATTATGGCGAGAATTACCCAGAAACAAAAAGAAGAAAACCTAGCTAAATATAACGCGCTGATTGTAAAGGTCTTCCTTGCAGAAGGTTGGGAAAGCGTTACCTATGACCGACTAGCAAAAGAGACGGGCCTAAGAAAGAGTACCTTGCAGGGTTACTATCCTTCAAACCGTGAGTTTTCGATGGCATTGCAAGGCAAGATTCTACCTATCATCATGTCCTGTCTTGATTTCTCATCGCGAGAAGCATTCATTCAATCTTGGGAGAAGGGGCTAACCGAAACTCAGTTCTCCATGGTGATCAGAATGTTTGTGGCGAATGCAGCCAAAACAGAGTCTAACCCTTCAACCCAAAGAGGCGTTTTGAAGCTCATCGAGATTATTTCAGAGCACCTTCCGGATGAAGACGCTCATGAGATGATTGATTTGGTTATGGGTAAGTCCGTTATGCGACTATTGTTTGATGCAGAGGTATCAGCGTAGTTTTTAGTGCCACGAACGCTTCTACGCCTAAAACTAAAAATAAATTTTCGAGATATGTAACTTGCTGTTTCTTAATGTTTTTGTGATATATAACTTCTGAGCAAACGTTTAGCTAGTTAAAAACTCATTGACTCTGTGGTTTATATCAACATAATACCGCCCGTTTGCGTGAAAATTGCGCACACATAATTTTTTTGAATGTGTAGTACGGAGAGTAAAATGGCGGGCGACAATAACTATAGTCTTGGGCCGGTTCCAGCCGAGGCAAGAAAAGGTATGGCATCATTAACCATGGTGATGTTAGGACTGACTTTCTTCTCGGCGAGTATGTGGACTGGTGGTTCACTGGGCACTGGGCTTAACTTCAACGACTTCTTCCTCGCTGTTCTCATCGGCAACCTTATCCTCGGTATCTACACTTCTTTTCTTGGCTACATCGGTGCTTCCACCGGACTATCTACTCACTTATTAGCGCGTTTCTCTTTTGGTACTAAAGGCTCTTGGCTTCCGTCAGCACTGCTGGGCGGTACTCAAGTAGGTTGGTTTGGTGTTGGTGTTGCAATGTTTGCTATCCCAGTGCAAAAAGCGACAGGCATTGATACCAACGTTCTTATCGTCATATCTGGTCTACTGATGACAGGTACAGTTTACTTCGGTATCAAAGCGCTAATGGTGCTCTCTGCCATTGCGGTTCCTGCGATTGCGGTGCTAGGCGGTTATTCAGTATTAACCGCTGTGGACAGTGTTGGCGGTCTTGACCAGCTACAACTTATCCAGCCAGAAACCCCTATCGATCTCTCAGTTGCTTTGGCTATGGTAGTCGGTTCGTTTATTAGTGCTGGTACCTTAACTGCTGATTTTGTCCGTTTTGGCAAGAAAGCATCGGGTGCGGTTGTTATTACCATGGTTGCATTCTTCATCGGTAACTCGCTAATGTTTATCTTTGGTGCAGCGGGCGCTGCAGCAACGGGCCAAGCGGATATCTCTGATGTGATGATGGCGCAAGGCTTATTGCTTCCTGCGATTATCGTGTTGGGCTTGAACATCTGGACCACCAACGAAAATGCGCTGTATGCATCAGGTCTTGGTTTCTCAAATATTACCGGTCGCTCAAGCACCATGCTGTCAATTATCAATGGCTTGGTTGGCACCATCTTCGCGCTGTGGCTGTACAACAACTTTGTTGGCTGGCTGACTTTCTTGTCGCTAGCAATCCCACCAATCGGTGGCATTATCATTGCTGATTTCATGATGAATAAAAAACGTTATAAAGACTTCGCTAAAGTAGAGTTTGTTGCGGTAAACTGGGCAGCAATTATTGCTATGGCAGTTGGTGTTGCATCAGGCAAATTCATCCCAGGTATCGTGCCATTGAATGCGGTATTGGGCGGTGCGATTTGTTACTTGATTCTTAACCCGTTGCTTAATAAAAAATCCCTGACGGAACAAACGGCTTAAAGGTAATTTATGAGCTCATTATTAATCAATAATGCACGACTTCCAGGAAAAGTAGGCCTGCAACAAATCCTGATTGAAGATGGCAAGTTCGCACGTATTGTGAATGCTACCTCAATCGTTGATTTTGATGGCAAGACTCTGGACGCCGAGGGTGGTATTGCGGTTGCTCCTTTTTGTGAGCCCCATATCCATTTAGATGCGACTCAAACGGCGGGTGAACCAAGTTGGAATATCTCGGGCACTTTGTTTGAAGGTATCGAGCGCTGGGCAGAGCGTAAGCAAACCCTGACCATGGAAGATGTGAAGTCTCGTGCTAAGCAGACCTTAAAATGGCAGATTGCCAACGGTATCCAACACGTTCGTACACACATTGATGTTTCAGACCCGACGCTACTCGCTCTGCGTGCGCTGGTAGAAGTGCGTGAAGAGATGAAAGAGTGGGTGGACATTCAGATAGTTGCCTTTCCTCAGGAAGGGATTCTTTCTTATCCAAATGGTAAGGAACTGCTTGAAGAAGCGGTGCAACTTGGCGCAGACGTCATAGGTGCGATTCCACACTTTGAATTTACCCGTGAATATGGTGTTGAGTCACTGCATTACATCTTTGAGTTGGCACGCAAATACGACTGCCTGATTGATGTGCATTGTGATGAGATTGATGATGAGCAGTCACGCTTTGTCGAAACTCTGGCAGCGCTTGCTCATAAATATGAGATGGGCGATAAGGTTACTGCTAGCCACACTACAGCAATGGGTTCGTACAACGGCGCGTACGCGTCTCGCTTGTTCCGTTTATTGAAGATGTCAGGCATTAGCTTTGTGGCTAACCCGCTAGTGAACACTCACTTGCAAGGCCGATTCGACGACTATCCTAAGCGTCGCGGTGTGACTCGTGTGAAAGAGATGCTTGAAGCAAACATCAACGTTTGTTTTGGTCACGATGACGTATTTGACCCATGGTACCCATTAGGCACTGCGAATATGCTTCAGGTGCTGCATATGGGACTGCATGTTACGCAGGTAATGGGTTACGACCAGATCAATCACTCTCTAGACTTGATCAGCACTAACTCAGCGAAAGCGTTAAACATTCAAGAACACTATGGTATCGAAGAAGGCAAACCAGGCAGTCTTCTTATCCTACCAGCGGAAAATGGCTTCGACGCGGTTCGTCGTCAGGTACCCGTACGCTACTCTGTGCGTCATGGTCAAGTGATAGCTGAGACACAGCCCGCACAAACGTCAATTCACCTAGACGAAGAAGAAGCGGTAACGTTTAAGCGTTAATCCCTAAACCTCTTGAGTTAAAAGCCAGATCCCTCGATTTATCGAGGGATTTTTACATTACACTGTAGTTTACTTCTTTTATCCCCCTAAATGAGCCAGCACGACCCTTTCTAATATTTAAGAATGCTGTTTTTGAAGTACTTGAAGTAATGGCAAACGCATAACAACTAATTTGCTGGTCATCTGCTCCCTTAAAGCCAGAGTAAAAACAGATTATTGAGAGAAACAAAGGTTTAAAAGACTGACTTTCAATCACGGTTACGCACGAATCTGTTGTGCGAAATTTCTAAGCTATTGAATAATGAAGAAATAAAAGAAATGCTTTGATTCATAGTGTGCCTTGAATCGAAGGCAATGTGTAATTGCATGACTTTCAACTAAAAAACTAGATCCATACTATATGATATGGCTATGTTTCAGTTGGTTAGGTGAAATGTTTGGGATATGCTGAATATATGAATTCGTGCTGGCACGATATTCAAATGTTATGTGCTTGAAGTGGAAATAATAAGGGCATTCAATGAAGTTCAATCATTTAGGTATACCAACAACAGAACGGTTCGATGGTGAAATAGATTTACCTCATTTAAAAATGACAGTGTCTGACCATCAAAATAATCCCTATGGGATCCAGTGGCAGCGTTTTTGGACTGATGCTCCATATCCAGAGTTGGTAAAAACAGTTCCTCATGCCGCTTTTGAAGTTGATAATTTGATGGATGAGATTAAAGGTAAAAAAGTCATAATTGAACCTAATTCACCAAGCGAAGGCTTAATTGTCGCCTTTATTGAGGTAAACGGTGCTCCAGTTGAATTAATGGAATATTCCAAATAATTGGTTTGGAAAGTTGGTTGTCAGCACGTGTTATTGCGACGTTGGCTTACAAGGGAAAATATGGAACATCGACAATATAATCCTGAATTTAAGTCTATGTGTTTGGATCTTTTCGATAGTAATTTGGGAGTTTTCTTTTATGCATCAGAACGTCAGGAATTTAGTGACTATTTAGATTCGTTAAATAAGGATTCTTCTTATTTTATTGGTATTCATGATGGCTTGGTTGTTTCTTGTGGTGGAATTAACGAAAGCTCAGACAAAGCGGGCTTAACTTGGGGAATGGTTCACAGGAATCACCATGGTAGTGGGTTTGGTACTAAACTCACTGATTTTCGACTATCCAAAATTCGAGAAAACGGACAGATCAATGTCGTACTGATAGAAACTTCGCAGCATACACAGGGTTTTTATTTAAAGCGTGGCTTTACGCAAACCAAAGTCGTTAAAAATGGATTTGGGAAAGGCATAGACTGTGTGTCTATGGAATTAAACATTACGCGTTGAGATAGTAAGCTAACAAAACTAAAGTCTGATTCGCAAACGCGTGCCGACTCGCTTTCGCTCAAACATAGCACCCGTTCACCCTCCGCTTATAGTGACACTAGTGTTGCGCAAAGTGGCCTGCTTTACATTAAATGCCAGTTTCCTAACTTTCTGTAATTCATGAAGTTTTAACCATATAAGCAGTGACATTACTTAGTCTTCACTCTAGTCTAAAGAGAGACCAATATCTGTTCTCGAATGAAAGGGTACGCCATGCTAAGGAAAGCACCGTTCGCGTTGTTGTTTGTCAGTCCAATGAGCTTGAAAAGCAGTCTAATTAGTCGATTCGTTTTACTCTGCATACTAACGTACCCTATGGCCGTTTTTAGTGATGACAGTGTAGTAAAGCATGTAGAAAAATCGGTGTTGGAGACAGATGCTATACCTAGTGGCGACACAATTTGGCTATACACAAATAAGGACGCTGAGCGAAAAGAAACCTTATACCGCGCCCGCTTTGTTACCCAGATGACCACCACTTGCTTGTCCAAAATTGATTTCTCTTCGCCACAGGTTCTTGATCAAATAAACCGTAAAACGAAATTTATCGAAGAAGATGGGCAACTCAGAGGAGAGCGCCCTGCAGGACTGTTAACCATCACCTTTGATACTGATATTGAAGAGTCCGATTCTTTGACACAAACACCGGCTTATTTCTCTGTTAAACAGCGTCTATACAACTACAATATGTTCGTTGAAGAGGCGAGGTTTAGTTTTGTGCTTTCGCCAACCACAGCAAGCAGTATGCTGGTGGATGTTAGTGCAAGCAATCGAGTGAGTAGTGGCATTCCTGGATGGGTCAACAACATGTTTCAGTCCAATGTAGAAGACAAGGTTCTGCATTTTCAGAGTGCCTTAATCAGGCTTTGCTCAAAATAGGGAAGATAACATTGTGGGTGCAGAATCTTATTGGTTGATTGCTCTTGCTATGGCTGGGCTGAGTGTGTGGAAAACCTATACTGGCCCTGCATTGGCCGGCTTTCTCTCGTTAAGCTATCCAGAGATGTTCATGTTTAATGTGCTTCCTGCAATGGTTGCTGGTGGGTTTGGTTGGTACTTCGGTACGGTATTGCATCTTCCTTTGCCCTTTCGCAAACAGGTTCGTTTTCGCCCAAAACTTCGTAAGTTCCTCAGGGCATGGAATAACTACGGGCAAGTCAGTATGGCTTTGTTAGCCCCCATTCTCATTGGTATTCCACTATTTACTTTGGTTTCCCGCAAGTTAAAACAGCGCTTCGCAACGACTTTCCTACTGCTTTTTCTTTCGATATTACTGTGTAGCGGTATTAGCTATTTTGGATTTCTGCTGTTTAATTGGCAAGAATATATCGCAATAGATACTTTGCTCCCTAATAGTGTAACCACCCATTAGCTTAGTGAGCTAACCATTTTTTTTCATTAATTATTTGTTGCAAATTATAGTGATTATCGTTCAGGGAGTTGATAAGGATTAACTTTATTAGAGGCTTGCTACCGTAACCTGATTTGAGTGTTAATTAATCAAGGAACGAAAGCAGTATGAAATTTAAGTCGATTGTCGCACTCTCATGTTTGGCGTCTTTTGGGGTTATGGCAGATCATGAGCACACCATTATCGATGGGCTAGACTTCGGTCCTTTAGCTCAACTAGTGGGCACTTGGAAATCGGTTGAAAGTGGTGGGGTAGATATCTCTCCTGCGCAAACTGGCACTCCACAAGGTGAAGGGGCTCCTGCTATTACGCCTTTTTATGAAGTGATGACCTTTGAAGTTGCGGCGGACGCGGTGAATGCCAGTGAGCAAACCTTGGTCGCTTTGTACTACAAGCAAGAAGTCTTTCGCAAGGCTGACGATTCAAAATTCCATGATCAACGTGGCTACTTTATTTACGATAAGGACAACCAAATCGTATACAACTCTTTCTGTGTGCCAAGAACGACCTGCGTAACGGCAGAGGGTGTAGCAGGCAATGAAATGACACTTAAAGTCTCGGATCGTGGCATCGCTGAATCAAACTATATGTTGAACAATGCCTCTACGACGGACTTCTCAATGAGCATCAAGGTCGATGGCGATACATTAACGTACTCGCAAACTACGTCTCTTGATATCTACAACAAGTCATTTGCGCATACAGATTCATCGGTACTAGAGAGAGTGAAGTAGTCATCGATTTTTCTTAGCTTGTTCAAGGGCAGTAGCACTGCTGCCCTTGTTTTTGCTTAGTTTGGATAGCGCTGCTTAATAGACGCTAAGTTCAAAACTAGGTTGCCGACAAATAGAATAACAATAGATGCAATCAAAACCTGGGTAGGTTCGAAAGGAAGCTTGGCGGTAATGGCCGGAGTTGCACCCGCCACAAAGGCTGAGATGCACCCCACCATTGAACTGGCCGTCCCGGCTTTTTTCGATACCAATGAGAAGGCATACACAAAGGTGTGGATATAGATAATCGAGGCGGTAAAGAAGCAGATTGCGGGAAAGGCTATAAACATCCAACTCTTTGCACCTAAGGCGAGATAGCAAATTCCAAGCACTACTCCACTGCCAATTCCTAGAGCATAAATCCGCATCAACCAGCGTTTATTCCATCGCTCTTTTGCCAGCAACCATCGGTAGAACAATTGACCGCCAAGCCAAAACAGACCCATAAGTAAGCTCACTTGACCGTAGAAATCCGCAGATTTGTTAAAGCCTTCTTGAAAGATATAAGTAGCAAAGACATTGAAGGATGAGATGATGGCATACACCATACCTGCAGCTATGGTCAGCCTGATAAATTGATCTTTGGTCAACACATATGAGTAGCTGTCGATAAGGGTGCTGAGATTAAAGCTAATGCGCTCCTTGATAGTCTCTGTGAGCACGATAGTGACAAAAATTGAGATAATACCGCTCATAGCTGCCAAGAAATAAAAGACCGACTGCCAGCCAAACCATGACTGGAGATGTCCTCCTATAAAAGGCGCAACAATAGGCCCCATGGCCCAGACTAAGCCTAGTGTCGCAAAGTGTTTGATTAGCTCTTCTCCTTCAAACACATCAGCAAAGACTGCTCGCCCTATGACGCCAAAAAATCCCGCACAGAACCCTTGTATGACCCGAAGAATAACAATCTCATTCAGGCTCGAAGCATGCGCGCATAAAAACAGCGAGACACTAAATAAAATGGCACTAACAGAGCAAAGCCACTTTCGGCCAAGCACGTCAGAGATATAACCTGACAGGATTTGAGTGACCGCATAGGCCATCAAATATGAAGAGACGATTAGGCTACCGGAATGAGCACTCTCGCCAAAGTGCTGAGTAATCGCAGGCAGCGAAGGCACCATGATGTCCACTGCAAACCCGAGAGTGAGGGTGAGTGCAAAGACGGAATAAAAACACGTTTTTTGCAGAGCATTCATTAACTGGGCAACTATTGAGGGCGACTTTTCAGTATAGGAGAGATTGTTGAGAAATAAGGGCAGTTGGGCTGACTATAAAAAAGAGGTCCCGACACATTGCCGAGACCTCTGGTTCGCTGCGTTGAAAACTATTTGATATTGATGTTTCTATCGCGCTGGTCGTACATATCAGGTGTGGTGTGAACCCCTCCTGCGTAACCGGCTTTTTCAAGGGTCTCTCGCACGTTTTTCACATCCTCAGCGGTGACGACTACGTCTCTTGCTCCTAAGTGATAGCGTACGAAGGTAATCAGTTCCGCTAGTTGCTGATCTGATAGCACGTCCTCAAAGCTTGCCATCGGCATGAAGTTCTTGTCTTCGACCAAATAGGTGGGCTCTAAGCCACGCACGGTAACCGCTATGGTATTGAATGGGTCACGGTGCATGATGATGCCGTTATCGAGCAGTGCCGGCGCTATTGGATCTCGCCCTTTACCGTCTTCGCCGTGGCAAGCACCACAGGTTTGTTGGTAAACAGGATAGATGTCAGAGTTGTAGGCACTGTCATCAAATCCTTTAGGTTTTAACACAACTGCATCAGGACTAATGAAGTTATCCGTATCCCCTTTTATGAGGTAGTAAGACATAGATTCCACGTCTTCTCTGGTCATCAGACTGAGGCTGTTTTTCACGACATCCGCCATTCCGGCAAAGGCAGTACCTTTCGCTGAATGTCCGGTATGTAGAAAATCAGTCAATACCTCGACATCCCAACCGTCAGTGTAAAGCTCATTAGAGGTAATATCCGGGGCATTCCATCCGTCGATGAGGTTACCTTGGAATATACGGTCAGCAATGATGGCCTGAGCAATGTTTCGCGGAGAGTGACATTCAGAACAATGTCCAAGGCCAGCGACCCAATACTTGCCCTTCTGCCATTTTTCTACATCGTCCACGCTCTCTTTGATCTCGGCTGGGACTTCATAGGAAAGTGGATTGGTATCCATGAACACAATATTCCAGCTAAGCAGTCCCAATCGAATGTTTGACGGGAAGATCATGCTGTTGTCATCGTTACGCCTTGGCACTGCAGTGATCGATTGTAGGTATTCCCACATGTCGAGCATGTCCTGGTCTGTGACGTATTGATACGAAGTGTAGGGCATAGCGGGGTAGAGATAGCCATGACGACCTTTACCATCAACCAGAGCCGCCTTGAAGTCTTCAAAGTCATACTCTCCTATACCCTCGCTCGCATGAGGCGTGATATTGGTAGAGTAGACGGTACCAAAAGGGGTCACGAAGGGCAGGCCACCTGCAAAGGGTTCACCGCCCTCAGCACTATGACAAGCTACACAGTCACCCGCGTGAGCGAGATATTCACCGCGTTCAATAGCGTCAGCGTCTAAACTTGCGATCTTCTCATCCCAATCTAAACGCGACTTGGTGATCATAGCGCCGATCGCTAAGATCTGGTTGCGTGACAACTGCCCTTCAAAGGCTGGCATGACGTTATTGAGACCAAAACGAATAGTATGTTGGATCTCTTCGATACTTCCGCCGTGAAGCCAAGTGTCATCAGATAGGATGGGTACGCCCAACTCTTGATTGCTGATTGACCCATCGCCATGACAGGCAGAGCAGTATTGAGTGAAGAGCTGCTTACCTAGCTCGACCTTAACCGCTGGCACATTGGAGTGACGTTGATTTAAAGAAGCCAAGTAGTAAGAGAGCTTAGCGATCTCATCTTCGTTGAGAACCTCGTTATAGCCCGCCATCGCGCCATTGCGACCTTTCTCAATGGAGTGAATGATGGCCTCATCACTGCCGCCATACATCCAATCGTTGTCGATGAGATTGGGGAAGTGCTTTTGACCTTGGGCATTGTCCCTGTGACAAGCTGCACAATGAGTTTGAAACAGCATTCGTCCTGAGGTGGTAATGGCTTCATTTTGCGCAAGGCTCATTAATGAGGTGTCGGTGACAGTGGCGAATTGTTCGTCCAATGTTGTGCTCGGGGCGCTTAACTTGTCGTCACTTTGCTCCCAGTCCACCAAGCCTTGCCAATTGCCAAGCCCTGGGTACAGAATCAAATAGCCAACGGAGATAGAGAAGGCAATAAAGTAACTGATGAACAGTAGCTTAGGTGGCGGCGCATCATTTTCATCGATGCCATCAAAGGTCGCCAGTGATTTGTTAGCGTCCGCTTCATGGTTTTTGCGCCAATATCTAACGACAATCCCCACCATTAACACAAGGAAAACGACGGTGCAGATAACGGCCCATAAGTTCCAGAAATTACTCATTGAGTTACTCCTTCTGCCGTATCAACCCCTAGGCTTTGCAGGTAACGTATTAATACCTCGCCCTTGGTTTTTCCACGCACCTGCAGGCGAGCATTAGCGATTTCATCTTCACTGTAAGGTACACCTAATGTACGTAGGGTGAGCATTTTGTCAGTGATGTCATCGCCCGAGAGTTTTTGTTCAAACAGCCACGGATAAGAGGGCATGATAGAGGTCGGTATGACATCTCTTGGATTAACTAGATGCAGTACGTGCCACTGATCCGAATATTTTCTTCCCAGGTTAGTGAGATCTGGGCCAGTACGTTTTGACCCCCAAAGGTTTGGAAATTCGTAGATATCATCCGGCTCTTGGTTGGCCCTGCCGTTGCGTTTAACCTCAGGCTCTAAAGGGCGTACCATTTGCGTGTGGCACACATGACAGCCCTCGCTGATATAGATATCTCTGCCTGCAACTTCTACGGCAGTGAGTGGTTTTGCCATGCTATTGGCTGCAAGTTCTGGTCCTCGGACAATATTGGGCACAATCAGCACCAATATTGAGAAGGACGCAACAACTATGGTCGCTATGATGAGAATAACGACCGATTGAGTGAAGTCTTTACTCATTATGCCGCCTCCCTTTTAAGCACTAGCTTGGGCATTTTGACTGTCTTATACAGGTTGTACACCATCAGTAGCAGGCCAAGTACAAACAGTGCCCCACCAAAGAATCGTAAGAATAACCAAGGCGCTTTGAAGTCCATGGCTTCAACGAAGCTGTAAACCAGTTCGCCATTTTCACTTTGTGCGAGCCACATATAGCCTTCACCGATACCTGCCACCCATAGTGCGATGGCATAAATAGCGACACCGGCATGTGCCAGCCAAAAGTGCCACTTAATCAGTCGTGTAGAGTACAGTTTATCTTTGCCCCACAACTTCGGAATGAAGTAGTAGAAAACCGCAATACCGGACATTCCCACCCAACCAAGTGCACCAGAGTGTACGTGACCGATAATCCACTCAGTGTTGTGTGCAAGCATGTTGAACCAACGAATCGCCAGCAATGGGCCTTCAAATGTGGCTAAGCAGTAGTAAAGAATGGCCGAAAAGAAGAACAGCATAATGTAGTCATTTTTCAGCTTCTCTTTGTTTTGCAGCAGTGTCATAGCACTGTTGAATGCACCACCCCAAGAGGGTAGCCAAAGGATCAGCGACATCACGATGCCGATGTTTTGCACCCATATTGGGACAGAAGAGTAGATAAGGTGGTGAGTCCCTGCCCAGGTATAGAAGCCAACCAGTCCCCAAAAGTGAATGACAGAAAGACGGTAAGAATAGATAGGTCGCTCGGCTACTTTTGGGATGAAGTAGTAGTTCATGCCTATGACACCAGCAGTCAGCAGGAAGCCCACCGCATTATGACCCCACCACCACTGAACTATGGCATCTTGAGCGCCCGCAAAGACAGAATAAGACTTCATCATTGAAGCAGGGAGCGCTAAATTATTGACCACAAAAATCAGGGCGATAACAATAATAAACGCGGCAAAGAACCAGTTGGCCACGAAGATGTGATTGACCTTTCGTTTCGCTAACGTGCCAAAGAAGAGGATGGCGTAGAGGACCCAAACCAATACGATAAGTAGGTCAATTGGCCACTCTAATTCGGCATACTCTTTTGATGTGGTGTAACCCAGAGGCAGCGATAGAAGCGCGAGCAACAACACCAATTGCCATCCCCAAAACACCATCCATGCGAGACTTTTATTGAATAAGCCACATTGTCCGGTGCGCTGGGCGATATATAAAGATGCACCCATTAATACGTTGACGACAAAGCCGTAAATAACGCCGGAGGTGTGCAGTGGACGCAGTCGGCCAAATTGGAAGTATTCAGAGTCGAAATTGAGTATGGGCCAGTAGAGCTGGGCGGCGAGAATCACACCGATAACCATGCCTAATACCGACCATATTACGGACGCCACAACGAAGTATTTGACGACCTTGGTGCTGTACACCGTGGTTTCGTTTTCCATCAGAGAGTCCTTTACTGCTGAGTGTCTTGACCAAGTTGGGAGAAGTAGTAAGAGATATCTTCAATATCTTGATCGGTGAGGGAATCTGCTTGTTGCTGCATTAAAATGGCGAGTCCACTGGTTCTTTCTCGCGCTTTGTAATCTTTCAATGAGGAAATGAGGTATCCCATTTTCTGGCCGCGAAGGTTCGGGTAGGGATCAAGGGTGGAAATGCCATCTTCGCCATGACAGGTCATGCAGACTTTGGCTTTGGCTTTGCCCACTTCAAACTGTGCATCTTCTTGTGCATAAGCGGTTGCGCTTAAACCTAGTATTGCTAGTAACAGCACTTTCATCGGTGTAAATCCTTTTCCGATCCTCTTTTCGAACGAAAGAGAGGTGTTGACAGATGTAGCCCAAAGTATAGTTAACCATTTGAATAAGGCGTTGCTTTGGTTAATTTTTTGTACGCACCTGAATAGGAAAAGGTTTAGTTAATCAAGGCCAAGCACCCTATAAGTAAGAATTTTAGGGTGCTTGGCGATGACTACAATGTTTATGCCGGAGTTAAGCTTTGGGGGTCGTTTGCCAGAGTTTGCATGATATCTGAAGCGTTTCCTTGCTCATCTGTTTGCAGGTACAACTCAATGAGCCTTGTCACCTCCCAATCAGCAAAGCGCTCTTGCACTGACAGTAGTTGGGTCGGTTTGTCATTGTCCAAAATTAACCACTGGGCTTGGCCTTGATGGGATTCGGAGCTGATCAGGCGTTGGTCATCTACTTGCAAATAGCCTTTCAACTTAGCTGCAAGCTCACTCATGGGTAGGACTGATTCAATTCGATATAAATAGCCACCTTGAACCTTTTGTCGTGCCCAGTAATCCATGTCATTCAAATCCAGAGTATCTTTGGAAATGAACACAGCGCAGCTGACACTAGCAAATGAAGAGATCGCGACGGCGGAATGCTTGAATTCAGGTTGCCCAGACAATTCATCGGTGGTGTTGGCAATCAGTGCGCAAGGTTTACTGTTTTTAGAGGTGGTCTCGTTCCAGTGTATCGGCATAAACAGCTGTGATGGGGAAACCTCAGAAGTCACCTTAGCTCGCACTAACGCCTCTCCTTGGAGGTTAGACACCTTAGCCAACTGACCGTCCAATATCTGGTATCTTGACGCCGTATCAGGATGCACCTGTACAAAGGGTTCAGTGGTGTGTTCTGCCAATTTAGGGGACAAGCCCGTTCTAGACATGGTGTGCCAATGGTCTCTAACCCGACCGCTGTTTAGGATCAATGGGTGTTTGGCATCTGTTTTGGCTAATGGAGCCTGGTAGTTAACCGCAACAAATCGAGCTCGCTTATTAGGGGTATAAAATTGACCATCGCTGAACAGCCTCTGATTGACCACTTGGTGTTGAAGCTCTGTCACTGGCCATTGCTGAGGTTTAAGCTGGCTATAGCCCTTGTCGTCTAGCTGGGTTAAACCAATCAAATTAAGGTCTCGCTCAAAGTTATCATTTCCAAGAGTCGTCAGCTTGGCGTACTCAGAAAATATCTCGCCCTCATGTATGTAGTCAAAGGCCTCTTTAAACCCCATTCTATGAGCAACCTGACTGATGATCCACCAATCGGGCTTTGCCTCTCCGGGGCTAGGTAGAATACGTCGCTGCCTTGAAATTCGGCGTTCGGAATTCGTCACAGTACCAGATTTCTCACTCCACCCTTGAGCAGGCAAAACTACATCAGCCAAGCGACTGGTTTCGGTATCGGCAATACAATCTGACACGACCACTAAGGGGCATTTTTCCAGCGCAGATCGTATCTTGTCGGAATTAGGCAGGCTGACCATAGGGTTAGTGGCCATGATCCACACCGCCTTTATTTTCCCCGAGTCTATGGCATCAAACATGTCGATGGCTTTCAGGCCAGGCTGTGTGGCTAGGGTGTCCGTCTGCCAGTAATCACTGACGAGTTGCAGGTGCTCTGGGTTATCAAACTCCATATGTGCGGTAAGCGTATTGGCTAATGCGCCAATTTCTCGTCCGCCCATAGCGTTGGGCTGTCCAGTGACAGAGAATGGTCCGCAGCCGGCTTTACCTATTTTACCTGTGGCAAGGTGACAGTTAAGGATGGCGTTCACTTTATCAGAGCCGCTACTGGACTGATTCACTCCTTGAGAGTAGATAGTGATTACCTTGTCTGTGTTGGCAAATTCGCTGTAAAACTGAATTAATTGTTGCTCGGTAAGTCCTGTGACCTGTTCTATATTTTGCTCTGAAAGTGCAGCGTGAATTGTCTCTTCAAAATGATCGGTATGTGATGAGATAAACTCGTGATCCAGAGAGTCCTGCTGGATAAGATGCGCAAGTAAACCATTAAACAAAGCCACATCTGAACCCGACTCTATAGGCAGATGGGTATCGGCAAGCTCACAGGTATCGGTCTTTCTTGGGTCAACCACGACTATCTTTAACGAAGGGTTTTCTTGCTTGGCTGTGCGGAGTCGTTGAAATAAAACAGGATGGCACCAAGCTAGGTTTGACCCCACAATCACCACCAATTCTGCTTGCTCGAGATCTTCATAGCAAACGGGAACCGTGTCGCTACCAAAGGCTCGCTTGTGCCCGACAACAGAAGAAGCCATGCAAAGGCGAGAATTACTATCGATATTAGCCGTCCCCATAAAGCCCTTGATGAGCTTGTTGGCAACATAGTAATCCTCGGTTAACAGTTGTCCTGAAACATAGAATGCCACGGAGTCTGGGCCGTGTTCTTGGATAGTTTGTGCAAACCGCTCTGCGACCATTGTCGTGGCATCTTCCCACGACAATGCTTTATCACCATGGTCAGTTTTTTGGGTTGGAGATAACAGGCGACCATCATGAATAACCGTTTCTCCTAGCGCTATCCCTTTGGTGCACAACTTGCCATAGTTTGAGGGATGTTCCTTATCTCCGCGTATCTCCAGTTCCCCGGAATGCTTCGGTCTGGCTTCGATTCCGCAACCAACACCGCAGTATGCACAAGTGGTTTTGATCCATCCTTCATTATGTTCAGTCATGGGCGTTCCCTTTCATGTCTTAAGCTCTAATCTCTATTACCCTGCAAAAATCAAACCAAAGCCTCAAAAAAAACACTATTCAAAAATTTAACAAACAAAACAATGCGTTATATTTACATCTACCACTAAAGTGGTATGAAATTATTGCTTTAATATGCTCGTTGTGATTGTTCCTGCACCATTTTGATCAATTTTGCACCGTGAATGGACATAAATTGTGAGTTTATGTTTTTCTGTGTGAAATTTGCACAAAGTTTTTGCAAGGCAATCAATCTTTAAGTGATTGTTATTAAAGGTTAATAAATTTTAATTTTGTCCTAGATCAAATTATTGGCCTCCAATTTGCAGGAGTTGGCACAGAGGCGAATAAAAATTTGGTAGTGATGGTGAGAAGTCATGACGTACCAGATCTAGGAGTGAAGTAATGGGAATACAAAGTAAATATCTAGGTCGAGTAACCTTAGTGGGAGCAGGTCCAGGTGACCCTGACTTGCTAACGGTAAAAGCGAGCAGAACCATACAACAAGCTCGATTCATCATGTACGACAACTTAGTGAGTCATGAAATCAGAGCCCTGTTCCCAGAGGGAGCAGAGAAGGTATTTGTCGGTAAATCCAAAGGCATGCACTGCGCAACGCAAGATCAGATCAACACCTTACTACTCAATGCAGCGCTAGAAGGTAAAGATGTTTGTCGTGTGAAAGGCGGAGACTCTTTTGTGTTTGGGCGTGGCGGCGAAGAGATGCTGATGCTGGCAAAACAGGGTGTAGAAGTGGATGTCATACCGGGCATTACGGCGGCTTCAGGTTGCACTAGCTATGCAGATATTCCTCTTACTCACCGAGGTTTGGCGCAAGGCTGCACCTTTGTCACGGCTCACGCTGACAAAGAACTCGATATCAACTGGGATGCATTGGCTCAGCTGAAGCAAACCTTAGTCTTCTATATGGGGCTGAGCAAAACGGATATGTTGATGGAGAAATTGACCAAGGGTGGATTATCAGAAAACACCCCGGTTGCCTTCATTGAGAATGGTTGTACCCCTAAACAGCGCGTACTTATCGGCAAACTTCATCAGCTCACTTCCCTTAAACAACAGCATCAAATTCAGTCACCAGCATTGATTGTGGTGGGCGAGGTTGTGTCCGTTGCTGAGCAAATGGATTGGCTTGGTCAACTGTCTGGCAGGCAGCTACGCAAAGTAGAGCATGAGCAAACACTGCAGATGACGGCATAGTCGTAAAGGCATTTGGAAGATTACGCACAAGAGTTTAGTAACAAAATTCGGGTTTCAAGGAATGGATATTATGGAAAAGCAAAGAGTGATAGTGGTCGGTAACGGCATGGTAGGCCACAAATACATAGAAACACTATTGCAGCAGAAAAGAGATGATATAGAGATCATTACGTTTTCTGAGGAGCCACATCTTGCCTATGACCGTGTTCATCTTACCTCTTATTTTACTGGAGGCGCTAAGGAGTTAGCTTTAGCGGATGAGGGTTATTACACCGACAATGGCGTCAAGTTTGTGGTCAGCGATAAAGTGGTCAAGCTTGATACTGACGCTAAGCAAGTGATCACCGAAAGCGGCCGTATCGAACAATACGATTCCTTAGTGCTGGCTACGGGCTCTTTCCCTTTTGTCCCTCCAATCCCTGGTAATGACGGTGACCATTGTCATGTATATCGAACCCTTGAAGACCTAGATGGAATTGAGGAATCAAGCAAGCTAAGCCAAAGCGGTGTGGTTGTTGGCGGTGGCCTTTTAGGTCTTGAGGCAGCCAATGCTATCCAAGAACTTGGCTTAGAAACCCACGTAGTTGAGTTTGCGCCACGCTTGATGGCAGTGCAGCTTGATGACGGTGGTGGTGCCTTGCTTCGCCGAAAAATAGAATCGCTCGGTGTTTCGGTTCATACGCAAAAAGCGACCAGTGAAATCGTCGCCGGTGAGAATGCGCGCTATCGAATGAATTTTGCTGATGGCTCTCATTTAGAGACCGATATGATTGTGTTCTCTGCAGGTATTCGTCCTCAGGATGAACTGGCTCGTGAAGCGAATATAGAGATAGGTGAGCGTGGCGGGATAGTGGTTAACGATTACTGCCAAACGAACCTTCCCGATGTCTACGCAGTAGGTGAATGTGCCCTTTGGCAAAATCGCATCTTTGGCTTGGTTGCACCGGGCTATCAGATGGCTAAGGTTGCTGCCACTCATTTGCTAGAAGGTGAGTCAGAGGCTGCATCATTTACTGGCGCTGATATGAGCACCAAGTTAAAGCTACTCGGCGTTGATGTGGCGAGTATCGGTGAGGTGCACGGTCAAACACCAGGCGCTCAGTCTTACACCTTCAGCGATGAGATTGACCAAGTCTATAAGCGTCTTATTGTCTCAGAGGATGGCAGTAAGATCATTGGCGCTGTGCTGGTGGGCGATGCTGAAGCCTACGGCACTTTGCTACAAATGAAGCAAAATGACATGCCTTTGCCGTCGAATCCATCTGTGCTTATTTTGCCTAATGTAGCAGGTGAAGAGTCAGCAGGTATGGGTATAGATGCCTTGCCGGACAGTGCGGTTATCTGTTCATGCTTTGATGTGACCAAAGGTGATATCAAGCAAGCGGTTCAGGCGGGCTGCAGCACTATGTCGGCCCTTAAAGAAACGACCAATGCCTCGACCGGTTGTGGAGGGTGTAGCGCACTGGCAAAACAGGTGTTGGACAGTGAACTATTAAGCCTAGGTGTAGAGGTCAACAATGACCTGTGTGAGCACTTTGCCTACTCTCGCCAAGAGCTCAGCGACATCGTTCGCGTCAATCAAATCAAAACCTTCGATGAACTGCTAGAGCAATACGGCAGTGGTCACGGCTGTGAGGTGTGTAAGCCTACGGTTGGCTCAATCTTGGCGTCATTTTGGAATGACTACATTCTGAAAAATGAGCATATGGAGCTGCAAGATACCAACGACATCTATCTAGGCAATATGCAAAAAGACGGCACCTACTCTGTTGTGCCGCGTATTGCAGGCGGTGAAATTACCCCAGACAAGCTGATTGTGCTTGGGCTGGTGGCGAAGGAATTTGATCTCTATACCAAGATCACTGGCGGACAGCGCGTGGACTTGTTTGGTGCAGAGCTAAACGACCTTCCTATCATCTGGAAAAAGCTAGTAGATGCAGGCTTTGAAACTGGACACGCCTACGGCAAATCAGTGCGCACAGTGAAGTCTTGTGTCGGTAGCACTTGGTGCCGATATGGGGTAGGTGACAGCGTTCGCTTAGCTATCGATATCGAAAATCGTTACAAGGGTTTGCGTTCCCCGCACAAGTTGAAGTTCGCGGTATCGGGCTGTACTCGAGAGTGTGCTGAGGCGCAGTCTAAAGATGTCGGCATCATCGCTACTGAAAACGGCTGGAACCTGTATGTGTGTGGCAACGGCGGTATGCGCCCTCGACATGCTGACTTGCTTGCTACTGACCTAGATGAAGCAACCTTGATTCAATATATCGACCGAATGCTGATGTTCTATATCCGCACCGCAGAGCGCTTGCAGCGCACCTCTGTGTGGTTAGAAAACTTTGAAGGTGGCATTGAGTATCTAAAACAAGTTGTGGTTGAAGACAAGTTAAGCCTAGGGGCAGAGCTTGAAAAGGATATGGCGACCACTATTGGACAATATCAATGTGAATGGAAAACTACCCTTGAATCCCCTGAAAAGCTCAAGCGTTTCAGTCACTTCATTAATACGGACCAACGTGACAATACGCTCAGCTTCGTTTCAGAGCGTGAGCAAAGGTTTCCAAAGAACATTACAGAACAATCAATAGACGTGGTGGAGATCGATTGAGCACCTGAACGCTCGATTAATCCCAAAACCACGCATAACCAGAAATCATTTTCGACCTAGGAGAAAGACTATGAATCACTGGCAGACCATTTGCGATGTAACGGACATCGCGCCAAATGTTGGAGTTTGCGCCCTGATCAACGGACGACAAGTCGCAATATTCAACTATCAGCGAGCTGGCGCGCTATACGCTATCTCAAATTATGACCCGATTGGTAAAGCTCAAGTACTGTCACGAGGAATTGTGGGTTGTATGGACGGAGAGCCTTGTGTGGCATCACCGCTTTACAAACAGCACTTCAGTCTTAAAACAGGACAGTGTATTGAAGACCCAGAGATAAGTGTAAAAGCTTACCCGGTTCGACTACTCAACGGTTCGGTGCAGATTCAAGTATCGGAAGCGGTTGCAGCCTAACATTTTTAACTGCCCGGGCAGCGAATTGTCGCTCGAGTGAAGGAATACAAAAAAAGGAATTATATTATGGATAACAGTAAGTTCTCTCTGTTTTCATTTACCGGCAAGATGAAGATTCTACATCTTAGTTGGATGGCTTTTTTCATCACCTTTGTGGTGTGGTTTAACTTTGCACCACTTCTACAAATGGTAAAAGAAACCCTCGGATTGAGTACTCAAGAAGTAAAAATGCTCTTGATCCTCAACGTGGCTTTGACCATTCCGGCGCGTGTCGTCATAGGTATGTTTACCGATAAATTCGGCCCGCGTAAGGTTTATTCAGCACTGCTTGCAGTTTGTTCTATCCCTTGTTTCATGTTTGCTTTTGCCGATAACTTTGTGCAGGCGGCTATCGCTCGCTTCTTGCTCGGCTTCATCGGTGCAGGCTTTGTAATCGGTATTCGCCTTGTATCGGAGTGGTTCCCACACGATGAACTGGGTACCGCTGAAGGCATCTACGGTGGTTGGGGTAACTTCGGTTCAGCAGCTGCCGCGTTCTCTCTACCGACTCTAGCACTATTGTTCGGCGGCGATGAGGGCTGGCGTTACGCTGTTGCAGTTACTGGTTTAATGAGCTTGGTGTTCTCTGTCATCTTTTATCGCTCCGTTTCTGATACACCTAAAGGCTCTACCTACTTTAAACCAAAGCATCTAACAGCGATGGAAGTAACCTCGAAAGGCGACTTCTTCTTACTGCTAATCATGAAGATTCCTATGTACGCGGTACTTGCTTTGCTTACTTGGAAGATGTCTTCAAGTGGTATCAGCATGCTGTCAGATACTGTGGTTACTTCCATCTATGCAGGCCTGTTTGCATTGTATCTAGTTGAATTAAGCCAGGTATGGAAGGTAAACAAGAAGGTGTTTAAAGAGCCTGTACCTGAGATGCACCAGTACAAGTTCAAACAAGTAGCAGTGCTTAATGTGTTGTACTTTGCGACCTTTGGTTCTGAGTTGGCTGTAGTGTCTATGCTGCCGCTATTCTTTGCTGAGACCTTTGAGTTAACCCCTGTGCTAGCGGGTATGGTGGCTTCGGCTTATGCCTTTATGAACTTGATGTCACGCCCTGGTGGTGGTTGGATTTCTGATAAGTTTGGTCGCAAACCTACGCTACTTATCCTAACTGCTGGTCTTGCTGTGGGTTACTTCCTAATGGGTCAAGTGGGCAGTCAATGGCCAGTATGGCTGGCAGTAGCGGCAGCTATGTTGTGTTCATTCTTCGTGCAAGCGGGTGAAGGGGCTGTATTTGCAACAGTACCTTTGATTAAACGTCGCATGACAGGTCAGATTGCCGGTATGACGGGTGCATACGGTAACGTGGGCGCGGTAACTTATTTAACTATCCTATCGTTTGTTGATTACCAAACCTTCTTCTATGTGATTGCAGCAACCGCGGTACTTGGGTTTGTTACGCTAATCTTTATGGAAGAGCCAAGCGGTAAGATTGCTGAGGTGAACGAAGATGGTAGCGTTACCTTAATCAAGGTATCGAACTAGTATTGATAGTATAGAACTTAAGCCCTGCTTTGCAGGGCTTGTCTAGTTTCAAGGATGGAGATAAGAATGCAGGCACAGGAAGGCATCACGCAGTCAAGATTGAGCTTAAGCTTCGGTGGATGTTCACTGAAAGGGGTGCGCGATGAAAACCAAGATGCATTTTTAGTTAAGGTTCCACAGCAACGCTACGAGCTGGAGCACAAGGGAGCGGTTGCATGCATCGCAGATGGTGCCAGTTGCAGTGACAATAGTCAGAAGGCGAGTCATACCGCGGTAATGCAGTTTGTTGCTGACTACTACGCTACCCCTGATAGTTGGAGTATCCAACACTGCGCCAGCAAAATCCTCACCTCTATGAACAACTGGTTGTTTGAAGAAGGACTCAAACAAAGCCTCAAACACAACGGGTTTGTGACCACATTCAGCGCAGTCATATTCAAATCAAATACCGCGCATCTCTTTCATGTTGGCGATACACGCATCTATCGGCTTCGAGATAACACCTTAAAATTACTCACTCGAGATCACCAAAGGGTCAACTTCGGCCAAAATCCCCACCTCACTCGCGCATTAGGCATGGATAATCGATTGGATGTGGATTATCAGATGGTCGAATTGCAGACGGGGGATCGTTTTATTCTGACCTCTGACGGGGTTCACGATGCTTTCATTGAAGAGCAATTGTCGAAATATCTGCGTGAAATAGAAGACAAAGAAACGCTCAGTAATAAAATCAGTAGCGAGGCCATTGAGCAGGGTAGCGCCGATAATGCCACTTGCTTATTGCTGGACGTAGATTCCCTCCCACAGCAATCACTACTTGAACACCAAGCGAAGCTCTTGTCTCGCGCGGTGCCTCCTGCTCTCAAAGAAGGGAATCGAATAGATCATTTCTTGGTGCAAAAAGTCTTATACGCTGGGCCAAGAAGCCATGTATATCAGGTGCTTGATGAGAATAGCGGCGAATTAAGAGTGTTAAAAGCGCCTTCGCTGACCTATAGCGAAGATACGGAACACCTTAATCATCTGGCGAATGAATTTTGGGTGGGTAGTCAGCTAAAAAGTGAACGGGTTATGCGAGTCTACCCAACCCCCAACGATTCAAAATTTGTTTATCAGCTTTGCGAGTGGGTGGATGGCATTACCTTAAGGCAGTGGATGTACGACAATCCAACCCCATCACTCAGCGAAGTGCGCACTGTTTTAGAAGAGATCGTAAAAGCGGTGCGGGTGCTGCAAAGAGCGGACATGGTGCATCGTGATCTAAAGCCTGAAAATATCATGGTGACAGATTCGGGCAAGATAAAATTGATTGATTTTGGGGCAGTGAAAGCGCTAGGTCTGGATGAAATCAATCATAATCATCAAGAGAGTGAGCCATTGGGCGCTGTAAACTATATTGCGCCTGAGAGTATAGATACCGGAGAGGCAACAACGGTATCTGACCTGTTTTCTGTGGCGGTGATTGGCTATGAAATGCTGTGCGGGGAACTGCCGTACAAGCCTATCTCAGCACAAGTCGCGCAAACGGCGAGGCATCATAAATGGCACTATCGTCCCATCACTCAGTTTCGTGAAGATATTCCCTCATGGCTGGACTTGGTGTTTCGCAAGGCGACTCAGGCAAGTCCGAATAGCCGGTATCAAGTGCTCGGTGATTTTCTTGTGGATCTCTCAACCCCAAATCAAAAGCTAGTTAGACAAGCAAAAAAGGCCCCGCTATTAAAGCGTGAGCCATTAATGTTTTGGAAAAGCTTGGCGATTATTGCGACTGGTGTGGCTGTAATTCAGTCGCTGTGGTTACTGAGGTAGCAATGCCGAATAGTCCATCATTCCGGCCTTGAGCTTGGGTGGTTCGGATTTGGCTATGTGCACTCTAAGATGCTGCTGGGCTGGCATTCCAGCGTTCGCCAGCATGACAGTTAATAGGGGAAGGTGTAGCAATGCCGAACAGTCCGTCATTCCAGCCTTGAGCTGGAATCTTGGATAGTTCGGGCTTGGTTATGTGCACTCTAAGATACTACTGGGCTGGCATTCAAGTGTTCGCCAGCATGGCGCACCTTTAAGGCTGGGTAGCCTTAGTAGCAAACATATTCAACGCCTTCGCTATCTTAGCGAGTACCTCATCACAGCCTGTAATGTTATGTCTCTCTTTAAGGTAGTTCGGGTCGTTATAGGTAAACCAAACTAATCCATGCTCATCCTCGGAAATCAGAGCTTTTTGCGGAAGATCGATACCCACACTCTGTTGGCAAGCCATTAAGGGCGAGCCGACTTTAGGGTTACCAAATAAAATTAACTCTGTAGGGCGAAGCTCTATACCCATATTTTCTGCCGCATCAGAATGCTTGATGCGAGCAAAGGTGGTCATGTTTTTTTCTTTTAACGTGGCAATAAGCTTATCAGCAGTGGTGGATACATCGTGTGAGCTTTTAATGGAAATAAGCCCGTTGTTGGCATGGGCGGTAAAGCTCATTAAGAGCGTGATGAATAAACCTAGTAGTCCCTTTCTCATGTAACCTCCGTCTATATTGTTATCTAGTAATGAAGATAGTCGTCATCGGGTTAGAGTCAATGTATTCGCGATAAGAGTGATAGATGCCCGATAGGAACACTAGAACATGACGTCTTTTTTGTGTACTCAGCGAGTGGCGGAGTGGTGTATTACTACCGAGTGGCAGGAAGAATCGTCATCTCCGAGTGATCCTATCGGAGATCTAGGTACTTGCTTTGTGCACGATATAATTAGGTAACTGATGAATCCCAAAGACAGAAGAAGAATCTATTAGTGCTATTCCAAATTTGCCATTTAGCGCCCAATCCTAGCTTCTCATTCCCAAAGCCTATTACCAAAAACAAAAAATGCCCGATACATAATATCGGGCAGTTTAATAAGTTAACGATTCAGATTTGCGAACGAATGATTACGCTTTTTCGCTAGCCAGAGTTTCTAGCTGAGTCATAGTGGTTTGAGAAACTAGCTCGCCATCAACGTAGTAGTTAACGTTCTCGCCGTCACGAACACCCGTTACAACAGACTTGTCGCCATTGTTGTAAGTGACGTGCATTTCGATTGTGTTTTCATCGATAGCTTCGAACGAAGAAGACTCAACTTCACGCATTGTGATTGGATCGATTGGCGCTTCAGTAAGTGATGGATCTAAGTCATCGTTCATGTTGTACATGGTCTTTGTTTTTGAATCAAAGATGTGTGGCTTACCATTGATAGGGTTCTTGCCAGACCAGAATTCGATTGAGTTGAATACAAGAGAATCCACAGCAACCGTAAGGGCGTATACTGGAGCAAGAAGCATGTTTACACCACCACGAGCATAACGGTTGTCTACCACTTCAAGGTTAAACTTCATTACATAACCTGTAACTGCGTTGCTACCAATACAGCCAGTTAGTGATGCTGCCAGTGCTGCCATACCTAATACTTTTAAGCCAAACTTTTTCATTTAGTAAACCCTATGAACTTTGAAAACCAGTGAATAATAATCAGATTAGATCTTAATAAATAGCCATTTGGTGACATCACTCTCAAACTAATTTATCCGATATTGAAGCGAGGCTTGCTATCGAACTTGTAGTTGAGATTTTAATGTCCACTACAAAAAGAAAATTAAAGTGTGTTGCTCATTGGTAGCTATTTAAATCGTGTCTCTGGCACCTGTGATATGTTGCTGTGTAATTACTGATATCAGGGACGAGGAGAAGTATATCGATAGTTTAAAATAATGCTTACCAATTTGCGCCATCAGGTTTATTAAGTGATATTTTTACTATTTGATGATCTTTGTGGATGCGACAAGGTTATCTCTCGATATATTTCAATAAGATAGAGGTTCTTAAGAGAAAGAGTGCTTTATTGGAGAGGCGATGAATAATAAGCAAGCGTTTCTGGATCTTCTTAGCGAGGAGTATCAGCAGTATTTGGCCATCCCATCTACGCAATGGCAGAAGAAGCGGGAGAACAAACAGTTTATAAGAGGACTCATGACGGCTTCACGTCTGTTTGGTATAAGCTTTGATGAGTTGAGTGAGATTGTTGGTTGCGACTCTAATCAGACGTTATCTATTGAAGATATGTTAGAGGTGCCGACTTACATTCGTGAAAATATCGAAATTGAGTCACTGTAAATCTAAGGCGGGATACCTATGAAGCGACAATTTAGCCTATTCATATTTGTAGCTTCGTTCTTGCTAGCGCCAACTTCCGCGCAAGCAACGGCAGGGTTTTTGCAAAATGAGGATTCGCAAGCCTTCGTTAAGGTGTGTTTTTACGATGTGCTTGGTGAGACGCATAGCCTAAATATTGGCGCTACAGATATGTGCCCGTTGACTCATGAGTTTGATGTGACGCCAAAACTTCACCCCCCCACAGAAAATGCGCAAAAGACGGGATTTTTCAAACAGGAGCAAACCTCAGGGTTCAGCAAGCTTTGCTCCTATGATGTGTTAGGCGAGGTCTATGTTCTTACCATAGGTAGCACAGAAATCTGCCCTCTAACCTACAAGTTTTAACGCCTTATAAGATAGTGACTTTCTCTATAGTGATAGGGTCTACCGGCAAATCATCAAGCCCAAACTTTGAGTGTGTTTTCACTTTTGCAATAGCATTCACTACATCCATGCCTGCAGTAACTTGACCGAATACGGCGTAGCCCCAGCCTTGATTGTTGGTGGCGGTGAAGTCCAGAAAGTCGTTGTTATCTAGATTAATAAAAAACTGTGATGTAGCAGAGTGCGGTGCGTCGGTGCGTGCCATCGCAACAGAGCCGATAACGTTCTTTAGTCCGCGGTTAGCCTCATTGACAATAGGATCGTGAGAAGGCTTTTCTAACAGGTTCTCAGTATGCCCGCCACCTTGAATCATAAAGCCGTCAATCACGCGGTGAAAAATGGTCCCTTCAAAGAAGCCTTCCTCGCAGTATCTCAGGAAATTTTTGCTACTCACTGGCGCTTTTTCCAGGTTGAGCTCTATGGTTATTTCGCCAAGGTTGGTTGTTAATACGATCATGTTATTGAGTTGCCATTTAAGGTTTGGAATAAGCCCTGAGTATACACTGAATACTCGGCGTAAGCTTTGGCAGAGACTAAGCGCTGACTTTGCGGTAAAATCCGGTAAAATCCCGTTATTGATCGTGTATGAGCTTTAGTGATATCCAACAAAAATTAGCGTCCTTCACCTCCCTTGAACAAGTGTTCGAGTATTTTGAGGTGGATTTTGACCGTCGATTTGTTGAGGAATATCGCGTGCCTCTGTTCAAACGCTTTAATGGATACCTACTTTTGGCAAAGCCTGAGGATTGGTTTGCTGCCCGACGAGTACTAAGAAACGCTTACTGCAAAATTCAGCGAGGGCGACTAGAACCATCCACTCGCTCGGCCTGTCGAGGGTGCACTTCTTGTTTGCGTCGTTGAGCTTTAATGGCTTTACGGCTCCTCTGTAACATCTTTCGTAACAACTCTTTGACAATTCATCGCTACATTGATTAACTGGTACGACTAGTTGATTGAACGGTACAGTGAATGCTCTCTACGCTTAAGAAAGCCAACTTATACCTTAGCTATTTTGGGTTTAGTAAAGTCCCTTTGTTGTGGCTGAGTCGCCCCAAAATTTTGGCGATGGACGAAGAGATGGTCGAGATCAAGATCCCTCTAAAACGTCGCACAAAGAATCATTTAAACAGTATGTATATTGGCGCGCTCGTTATGGGGGCTGATGTTGCTGGTGGCTTTATGGCGGCAATGAAGGCGCAAAATCAAGGGCGAAAGATCTCATTGGCCTTCAAGGGTCTGAAGGCCGAGTTTTTGATGCGCCCTGAAAGTGATGTTCACTTTATCTGTCGTGATGGTCGCTTGATTGATGAAATGCTTGAACAGACGCTAACGACGGGTGAGCGTGTAAATCAGGACGTGCGCATTACAGCTATTTGTCCTGATTTACATGGTGATAAGCCCATGGCTGAGTTTGATTTAACGCTATCTATAAAAGCTCGCTAGAGTTTGAAATCAAAACTTCAGATTGATGCTGATGTCGGGATTGAGCAGCTGCGAGCGTTCATGAGCTAAATCCTTGCGACGATTTCGCAGCTTGTTGTATTTCTTAGTGTCTGAGGTCGCTTCCATTTGGCTGTCTAGTTCCGCGATTTGTGAATCCAAGCTCATCAGTCTTTGTTGACGTTGATACTCTTTTTTACCTAATTGGTAATTTCTCAAGAACTGTTCGTTGTGGCAGACGTTGTAGTAGGTGCGGCCTTCAGAGCCCACTTTGTAGCCGTTGTCAGCGGAGCAATAAACTTCTGTGCCTTGTTTAAACCCTTGTTGCCACTGGGATTGGTTAACAACGACATTCGCCTCTAAGCAATCTTTCGCATAATCGTTAACAATACTAGGGTCATTGCCCTCTTTCCCATCTTGATAACCGACATCATGCCAATTTGCAGATTGACATTGCTCCGGTGTCATACTGGCACATCCCGCCAACGAAGAAGCAATAAGTGCACCGATAATTAGGCGGCTCATACCTAGTTCCTTTTGAATCTCATACAGAAGAGTGTCTCGCCACTATATTTTCTTAGCCAGACATTAGGTCAACAGACCCTAAGCATTGTATGAATTTGAGCATGGGGACGAATAGAGGTAAGAACATTGATTCAATAATTGATGGGATATTGGAGTTTTATGCACCGTTTATGCTGGATATGAAATGTATTGAGGTTAAATATAAACATTCTTTAGTGCATTATTTGTGTGTTAAGTGTGATTTATATCTCGTTACTGTCTATTTTTGCACAAACCCTTTAACAACAAGCTTACAAGTAAGATACTGTTCCGAAAGAATTTAAATTCAATAGGGAAGTTGATTATGCAAGAATTTGTGGATTTTCTGAATGGGATCATTTGGAGCCCCTTTCTTATCTACCTCTGCTTAGGTGCAGGTCTGTTTTATTCCATCTTGACGCGCTTTGTACAAATTCGTCATTTCTTTGAGATGTGGCGTTTGCTGCTATCAGGCAAAAGTTCGGAAAAAGGCATTTCATCATTTCAGGCGCTAGCGGTTTCGCTTTCTGGTCGCGTAGGTACAGGTAACATTGCTGGCGTCGCCGCCGCTATCGGTTTTGGTGGCCCTGGCGCAGTATTCTGGATGTGGGTTGTTGCCTTCTTTGGCGCTGCAACCGCGTATGCGGAATCGACTCTTGCTCAAATCTATAAAGAGGAAGATGAAGGACAATTCCGTGGCGGCCCTGCTTACTACATTGAAAAGGCCATGGGTCAGAAATGGTATGCGTGGATCTTTGCTATCGCGACTATCTTTGCCTGTGGTGTACTGCTTCCTGGCGTGCAATCAAACAGTATCGGTAATGCGGTTGAAGCGGCGTTTGGCTCTGGCCCAGCGATTGAAACCGCTATGGGTACGTTCAGTTTCGCTAAGGTTCTGACCGGTACCTTTATTGCGATAGTGCTTGGCTTTATCATCTTTGGTGGTGTTAAACGTATTGCTCACTTTACTCAGATTGTTGTTCCTTTCATGGCTCTGGCCTACATCTTGACGGCGTTTGTCATCATCCTGCTTCACATCACTGAAGTGCCTCGTATTTTTGCGATGATTGTAGGTGATGCCTTTACTCCGATGGCTGGCTTTGGTGCTGCTATTGGTTGGGGCGTTAAGCGTGGTGTTTACTCAAATGAAGCAGGTCAAGGTACTGGCCCACATGCGGCAGCAGCAGCTAACGTGGCGCACCCTGCACAGCAAGGTCTAGTTCAATCGTTCTCTATCTATATTGATACACTGCTGGTTTGTTCTGCTACGGCATTTATGATCCTAATTACGGGTATGTACAACGTTCACGGTGCAGGAGAGGGAGTCTTTGTTATACAGAACCTTTCGGCAAGCATTGGTGCAAATGGCCCAGTATTTACTCAGCTTGCGATTGATAGCGCCCTGCCTGGCATAGGTAAGCCGTTTATCGCGGTAGCGCTGTTCTTCTTTGCCTTTACTACTATCTTGGCTTACTACTACATTGCTGAAACAAACATTGCTTACATACGCCGTACCTTCAAGGTCGATGGTCTGATGTTTATCCTTAAGTTGGTTATTATCTCAGCAACCTTCTATGGCACGGTGAAAACCGCAAACCTTGCTTGGGCGATGGGTGATATTGGTGTGGGTTTGATGGCGTGGTTGAACATCATCGGCATTCTGATTATCTTCTTTATGTCTAAACCCGCACTTAAGGCTCTAAGAGATTACGAAGAGCAGCAAAAGCGCGGTGTTACTGTGTACACCTTTGATCCAATCAAGTTGGGTATTAAAGGTGCAACCTATTGGGAGAAGCGATTGGAGAAATCGTCCAAAGAGTAACGCGACTAAAGACTCGTAATTAAGGGCTCAGAGGACTTTTCTCTGGGCCCTTTTTTATTGGGATTCAATAAAACTGTCATCTTTAAGGGATAAAATCATGGGGCGATTCGGCACTTTCACTCAAGCATGACAATTTGCATGGGCTTAGCCATTATGATGTGGTAGATTTTGTTTATGTAATTAAATACTGAAAGTTAATTACATAAGTTTCATTAAATTGTGATTTGTGTCACGCAATTTGGTGTTTTGGTAATTAAGTAATAACCAGAAATGTGAATCTGACCACGGTATTCGTTGAATTGTATTATTATAATTCTATTCCGTTGTATAGATTATTCCGTCTGGAGAAATATTTTGTCTTGGCCTATTTTTTTCGATTTTTTGAGTGTGCTTTTGCTAGTAGTACTAGCTGTGGCTGCTACAAAATCGATGGATTCGCTAAGAAAGACAATTTGGTCTGCCCAGAAGAACCACGTTTCTGAAGAGATAGTGCGTAAAAGCCTTGCAAAACTGAGCTTGAATCGAGCTGTTTTGGTGCTAACGATCGCTACGATAGTGATCAAGGTCGCCTTGATCTTGGGGCAGGTACTCGATTTTGACTCTATTGATAAGTCTGGTCTTCTTGACGATGCAGTTGTTCAGTATATCGTCGTAGAATAAAGACTCTTTTCGTTCTCGACCCTCCTCCATACCTGCTTAACTTCTTTCATTGGTTTCAGATTTACCTGGTTGATAAGTTCAACTATGATACAGTTAATCTAAGCACTGTTATCTAATCTTTATGGTAAATCAATGGATAAGAACCTAATCTCTGATACGATCTTTCAACTCGTACAATCATATAGGCACGCGATACGTGCTGAGCTGCAAGCGAATGATCTTGGTTTGAATGGAATGCATGTTCGCTGTTTAGCCTTCATCAGACAACGGGACCAATGCACAGCCAACGATATTGTTCAGCACTTTTCTAGAGACAAAGCGCAAGTCGCACGCTTGGTGAAAGAGATGATTGGGAACGAGTGGATCGTGAAGTCTCCTAACCCTGAAGACAAGCGTAGCCAATTCCTATCATTGACAGAGCAGGGCATTTTACTGAGTGAGCAAATTGATGCAGCTCAGCAATCTATCCAAACAAGAATGAAGCAAGACCTAAGCGACGAAGAGCTAACAGTATTCACCACCGTCGCACAAAAATTTGCTCGTAATTTATCAGAGTAAACTCCCCTTTGGATTAGTTTGGAGATCGGCATATGCAGCTAATAGAGCCCTCGCTGGAATTTGAATCATCGTTTGCTCGATTTTATGAAGATTTCGCAGCCAACGATGAGATCAACTCTGATTATTACCTAGAGGGTGTGCTGAATTTCAAAGCCTACATTCAGTGCCTGAAAGATGAAGCTATGGGCATTAATCTTGTAGAAGATTATGTGCAATGCAGTCATTTTTGGCTGGTTGATGCGCAGAAGAACATCTATGGTGCTATTCGAGTACGCCATAACATCGATACTGAACTACTCGCGTTAGAAGCAGGGCATATTGGCTACGACATAGCCCCTGAATATCGTGGCGAGGGCTATGGCACATTGATGCTAAAGAAAGCCTTATTAAAAGCCAAAGCGATAGGGCTATCTAAGGCTCTGGTTGTGGCGGATGAAGACAATATGGCGTCACGCAAAGTCATCGAAGCCAATGGCGGACAGCTAGAAAACGTTGTATTTGGTAAGGTTTATCCAAATCCTTTGGCTAGATACTGGATAGAATGTCACTAAAGAGTTTTAATCTGACAGCGAATAACTGCCAGCCTAACTTTCATGCGATCAATTAACGTCGTTCCCGAAGGCTTTTATCGGGAACCTGTTATAGAAACAGATGCCCGATACCCTAAAGTCCGAGTTGTGCTCAAGAGACATGCTGTCAGCTTAAAACTTTAATTGTTCATTTCGACGTAATCTAGGCCGTAGTCGGTCAATGCAATACGACTATCTTCAAAGCGAATGCACTCGCTACTTTCTAGCGTATTCAATACTCTATCTAACGGCTCGTTTAGGTAATCCGTGATTGAAGCATTCATTTCCTCAAAATAACACGAACCCATAGGCTGCAGAGTAAGGAATCTAAGCATGGTAAGGCTATCTGTGTGAAGAGATGAATGTAGTTGGGAGCAAAGATTGGATTGCATAACTGTAGTCCTTTATTTTAGTTATTTTTCTTTGCCGTTAATGTGCCCCATATGGAATGTAATGAAAGTGATCTTGATAGCAAGATGAATATGAATAAATGGAATAACCATTATTCCCATATTATATATTGTAGTGACTAATCGATACTCCGTTTATACCATTAGTAAAATATATTATTAACCATTTGCCTCTAGATGCTCTAAACCAATATCGGTCAGATGAATATTTTCACCATCAATCAGGATACACTGATTAAACTCTAATAGGTTAAGCAAGGTGTCTACCTTTTCGCACACTGTGTGATAGATGAAGAACTCCAATTCATCGAGTGTGATTACTCCCATCGGCTTTAAAGACAACAACTTAAGCACAGATAGGCTATCTAAATGTAAGTCTGGATTAATCTGCTGGCACGTATTTGATGGCACAATCTAAATCCTTTATATATGGTTATGCTACACGTACAAGATGCCTTGCTAATTTATATTGGACTGTGACTCACTCTACATTTATATTAAAAACACTATTCTTTGTACTATCAAGAGAGCAAAATAAAACTATAAATGTAACTGAAGATTGCTAATTGTTTGTAATTATATTTATGATGGTTTTGATCTTTTACAAATAATGGGTTGTGTATTTTTTGAATATTTATTCTATATGGGTAACTTTGCATAAAAAAGCCAGAGATCGACTCGATCTCTGGCTTTTTATTTTCACATATTGGGTGTGTTCGCTATTACTTATGCTCTACTTGATACTCAAGCTGGTAGAAGTGAGCTTCGCTTTCGCCATTGGTAAACTGGTTGTATACACCCGCTTTGAAGTAGCTGAGTAGGTGACTCCAGTAGTCGATGTTGTGGTTCACTTTTTGCTCACCATCCACGTTCACAACAAGAGTGCTGTTGCCAACGATAATATTGAAATCTGTTGCGCCAGCCTTTGCTTTGCCAAGGTCGTATTGTTTGTAAGCATTTTCTGACTTACAAGCAGGCTTACCCATGTTTTCTTTGCCTTTCTTACCTTTACAGATAAGCGCATTGTCTTTAATTACTGCCCAGTAGTGTCCAGCAGTTTCACCAGCGCCTTCACGCCATACTACGCGTAGAAGCGGGTGAGGAATATTGTCTTTACCATCAACAGTGACGCCTTTATTGTGTACTTGAAGATAGGTAATTTCATTTTGCTTAGACGTAGAGTCTTTCATGGAAGCTTCTGGGTTTACCGGCTCAATGCTTGCGTTTAGATGGTAGAAGGTATGTGGCAGCGAGGTGTTAAAGTTCTTATGAACACGCAACTCGTTTCTTTTGTGATCGCCCGTCATTTTAAAGACGAAAGCTTCTGATTCTTTGTCCACATAAAATACTTCGTTCACAACACCAGAAAAGTCGGTGTTGGTTGCGATGTAAAGCTTGTTGCCTTTCTTGCCTGCAGGATCAGAGATCTGTAATTCTGATTCAGACAGAATCGGACGGTATTGCGCATAATCAGCAGGAATACCACGGTTGTCGCCCGCGTCATCAAAGGTGATGGCGAACGCTTGAGAAGATAAGAGTAGGGTAGTGGCTAGGCCGAGTATTTTAGTTTTACGAAGTGTCATGGTGATTGTTCCTATGAAGACAGTTCATTTTATATATCTTGTATTATTATATTTGCAGTTGGCGGGGTTTCGGAACCATTCAACTCGTTTCATGTGATCAAGCTCTACTTTGCAACCAGATTACGGGATAAGTAACTAAAGGTTGCATGATGTTTCATTCAGTGCAGGTATTGATGACTTGTAATGCATTGATGCTAGCTATGGGTTTGTCGGTTCTTTGGTCTATAACATTAAGGTGTTTAATTTAGACCAAGGCCATATCAATGAAGCCTATGATTAAAGTCTTAGCATTGTTTGGAATCCTGTTTCACTCCTTAACAAGCAGTTTCGCTATGGAGTTAAAATCAGAGACTTTGCTTTCCTCTCTGTTAGAGGGCGCACCAGGTACTGAAGTCATTGTTAGTCGAGTCACCATCCCTCCTAACACGTCGCTACCCAAACACTGGCATCCAGGAGAGGAGTTTGCCTACATTATTGAAGGGAGCGTTACGCTTTGGCAAAAAGGCAAACAAGATGTATTGCTGACAAAAGGTCAGGTAGCCAAGGTTCCTCTGAAGCAAGTGCATACAGCCAAAACAGGTGACGAGGGCGTGACGGTTATTGTTTTTCGTGTCCATGAAAAAGGCAAGCCAGAGCGAGTGAAAGCGGAGTAAGGGTAAGATACTGATAAATAAAGTGGAAATAACCCTCTGCAGTTGCCAAACATTGATTATGCTTTACAGAGTATTAACCAATAAGGCCGTTTAGTGGTATGCCACACTTGTTTGTCAATCGCCAAAGAATGCACGATGTTGTTCATCAAACCCCGGAACTTAAACAGCAGATTTTCTGGGAATCATTGAATGCCATTGTCTACAAAGTCGGTGGCGTAATCTTTATTCTCGGAAGCATCTGCTTCTTACCTCGCTTTGAGGACTATGTCGATATCGGCGCTATTTTGTTTGTTATTGGCTCCATTCTCTATCTTATTGTTGCCCTGCACGACGTTCTTGAAGTCAACGCGTACCGACGAAGCAACGGCAATCTGAATCGTGAACTAAAGCTAGAGTTTACCGCTTCCTTTGCCTACTTCTTAGGTTCGCTTCTGTTCACTATTGGCAGTGTTTTCTTTCTCAAAGAAGTGGATTTGGTGAGCGCAGGGGCTTGGTTGTTCATCATAGGTAGCGGCTTGTTCGTCTTCGGCGCCGTGATTAATGTATGCCGGATCTTGTATGAGGGCTCAGTAGTAACGCTACAATTAATGAACCTAACAGCCCTTACCTTCGTCACTGGCTCAGTGCTATTTCTAGTGGCGTCCATCCCCTATCTTTGGACAATCGACACAACCCATGACTCTTACCAGCTGTTTCGTTATCTAGCCTGGCAATACATCATAGGTAGTGTTCTGTTTCTGCTTGGAGGTATCACTAATTACTGGCGAGCCTTGCTTATTATTCGTAAGCAGATTGCACAAACTTAGGTTAAAGCACAGAGTCGATTTTCAGTGGTTAGTGTTCATACTATTGAAGAAACAAAAAAGGCGAACCAAGCGGTTCGCCTTTCACTTTTTTCAAAGCTCTAATTACTCTTCCACATACTCTTCAATGCTCGGGCATGAGCAGATCAGGTTGCGGTCGCCGTAGACGTTGTCTACGCGGTTTACTGTTGGCCAGTATTTCCATACACGCTGTGAACGTGATGGGAAAGCGGCTAGCTCACGTGGGTATGGGCGATCCCATTCGCTGCTTGCTAGGTCTACTTGGGTATGCGGTGCGTTAACCAATGGGTTGTTGTCCAGTGGCCATTCGCCATCGCGTACCTTGTTCATCTCTTTACGGATGGCAATCATAGCGTCACAGAAGCGGTTTAGTTCTTCTAGGTCTTCAGACTCTGTTGGCTCAACCATTAGCGTACCCGCAACTGGGAATGACATGGTTGGCGCGTGGAAGCCGTAATCCATTAGACGTTTTGCGATATCTTCTTCGCTGATGCCTGTCTCTTCTTTAAGAGGGCGAATGTCTATGATGCACTCGTGCGCTACTCGGCCATTCTTACCACGGTAAAGAACTGGGTAGTAAGGTAGTAGACGCTCCATCACGTAGTTAGCGTTCAGGATGGCCACTTCTGTTGCATGGGTTAGACCCTGCTCGCCCATCATTGCGATGTACGCCCAAGAGATAGGCAAGATAGAAGCACTACCCATATCTGCAGCAGAGACTGCGTGATCTGAGCCTTGTACGCCATTTTCGATGTGACCTGGCAGGAATGGTGCCAAGTGAGATTTAACACCGATTGGACCCATACCTGGGCCACCACCACCGTGCGGGATACAGAAGGTTTTGTGTAGGTTAAGGTGCGATACGTCCGAGCCGATAAAGCCAGGAGTAGTCAGACCAACTTGTGCGTTCATGTTCGCACCATCAAGATACACTTGACCGCCAGCAGCGTGGATCTTTTCACACACCTCTTTCACGTGCTCTTCAAACACACCGTGCGTTGAAGGGTAGGTGATCATGATGCTAGATAGGTTCTCAGCGTGCTTTTCAATCTTCGCTTCTAGGTCTGCCATGTCGATGTTGCCATCGTCATCACATTTCACTACTACAACCTTCATCGACACCATAGACGCCGTTGCAGGGTTAGTACCGTGCGCAGAGCTTGGGATCAAACAGACGTTACGGTGACCTTCACCACGTGATTGGTGGTAGCGTTGAATCGCGATTAGGCCTGCGTACTCACCTGATGCGCCAGAGTTTGGCTGCAGTGAGAAGTCGTCGTAGCCGGTGATTTCGCAAAGCTTGGCTTTAAGATCTTTGGCAAGTGCGGTGTAGCCTGCTGCTTGTTCGATAGGCGCGAATGGGTGGATAGCACCAAATTCAGGCCAAGTAACCGGGATCATCTCTGCTGCTGCGTTTAGCTTCATGGTACAAGAGCCCAGAGGGATCATGCCGTGCGTTAGCGAGAAGTCTTTGTTCTCAAGTTGTTTAAGGTAACGCATCATCTGTGTTTCACTGTGGTGAGTGTTGAACACAGGGTGCGTTAGGAACTCTGACTCGCGGCGGCAGTTTTCTGGAATGGCAGCAAACTCGTTCTTTGCCACTTCTGCGCTAAGCGCTTCAATAGACTCTGTCACCTGGAATACGCTAAATAGTGCGACGATATCAGCTGTGGTGGTCGTTTCATCGAAACTCACACCTAGCTTACCGTCTAGCTTACGCAGGTTGATGTTGTCACGTTGAGCTGCGCCGTATAGCGCCTCAGTTCTATCGCCAGTGTTAATGGTAATAGTATCGAAGAACGAATTATTAGCCAGTTCATAGCCTGCTTGAGTTAGGCCAGAAGCTAGAATTGCCGTCATGTGGTGCGTGCGACGCGCGATGGTTTTCAGGCCTTCGCTGCCGTGGAATACCGCGTAGAAAGCAGCCATGTTGGCAAGCAGAGCCTGAGCGGTACAGATGTTTGAGGTCGCTTTTTCGCGACGGATGTGTTGCTCACGCGTTTGCATTGCCATACGCAGTGCTTGGTTACCGTTGGTATCGATAGATACGCCAATAACACGGCCAGGCATAGTACGCTTGTGCTTGTCACGAGTCGCCATGAATGCTGCGTGAGGACCGCCGTAACCCATAGGTACGCCAAAGCGCTGAGCTGAACCAATCACAACATCTGCGCCCATCTCTCCCGCAGGCTTGATTAGGGTTGATGCAAGAAGGTCGGTAGCAACCGTAACAAGCGTCTTGTTCGCTTGTGCTTTCGCGATGATGTCTGTGAGATCGCGTACATCACCGGTTGTGTTTGGATACTGAACTAGCGCGCCAAAGACGTCTTGCTCAGGTAAGGAATCTAGTTCGCCAATGAGAACGTCAAAGCCGATGTATTCAGCGCGAGTCTTAACTACTTCGATAGTTTGAGGGTGTACATCGCTTGCCACAAAGAAGGTCTTGCTCTTACTTTTACCTGCACGCTTACACAGAGTCATTGCCTCTGCCGCCGCCGTCGCTTCATCTAGAAGAGAGGCGTTTGCGATTTCCATGCCAGTAAGGTCGATGACCATTTGCTGGTAGTTCAGTAGGGCTTCAAGGCGGCCTTGAGAAATCTCTGGCTGGTATGGGGTGTACGCTGTGTACCAACCTGGATTTTCTAGAACATTGCGCAGGATTACGTTTGGCGTGAAGGTGTTGTAGTAACCTTGGCCGATAAAGGTGCGCTTAACTTGGTTTTGCTGAGCAAACTTCTTCATTTCCTCTAGCATGCCCGCTTCACTCAGTGGTGCATCTAGAGTCAGTGGCTTCTCTAAACGGATTTGTTGTGGCACCGTTTGTTGAATAAGTTCATCTAGGCTCTCTGCCTTGATGCGCTCAAGCATTGTTTTTTGATCAGTTAAGTTGGGACCATTATGGCGCGCAACAAATTCGTTATCTGTACTCAAACTGCGTAGTAGATCAGTCATAATTCCTTTATACCTTACTTGAAGCCTTCTACGAGACTTTAGGGGTGATTCAGTTTCCTAGGTGCTTTTGCAAGCGAGAGTGCAATTCAGGTTAAGTGAATGGAGCTTGGTTGCTCTCTTATACGCGTCTCTGAATGGCAAGATCCCCGCAGTTGCGGGGATACTTAGAAGCTATTGTTTTAACTTAATAAAACCGAAGAGGATTACTCGTCTTCGATGCTAGCTAGGTAATCTTCTGCGTTAGTTAGGTTATCTAGCTCAGAGGGATCTTCTAGCTTCACCTTAACAATCCAACCGCCTTCGTACGGTTCTTCGTTGATTAGCTCAGGGCTATCTTCTAGCTCTTCATTGATCTCAACAATTTCACCTGTGATTGGCGCGTAGATGTCTGATGCTGCTTTTACAGACTCAACCAATGAAAAGCTGTCGCCAGCTTCAATGTTTTCTTCTACTTCTGGTAGGTCGACAAATACAACATCACCTAGCATCTGTTGAGCGTGCTCTGAGATACCGATAGTAACCGTACCGTCACCGTTGTCTTTTACCCACTCATGGCTATCAGCAAACTTAAGGGTGTTGTCCATTTTTTGAATCTCCAACTTAATCAGATTTGAATTAATAAAAGCACTATTGCAGATAAAATAAACCGAGTTGTTTACATTCTCAAGTCGAAATTTCCTATTGGAAACAAAAAATTCAAGAATGCAACTTATCTCTCACTTAATCTTACTCTATGCTCTTCATCCCAAGTACCTTTTTGTGGCACACTTTTCAGCTAAGAAATGGGAAGAAAATTAAGACGAAGGACCTCATGAAAGAATCTAAACTGGATGATTATCCATCATTAACCATAGAGAAGTCCTCAGTAGAAAACAGCGTTGAACCATTAAAGTTAGGTGACAAAATTAAGTCAATTCGTAGCCAACTGGGTTTGACTCTTGAGGAAGCTAGTCAGCGCACTGGGTTAGCCCGCTCTACGCTAAGCAAGATAGAGAACGAACAAATAAGTCCGACGTTTCAGGCGATGCAAAAGCTGGCCTCTGGATTAGATATCGATATGCCACAGTTGTTTGCTCCTCCGAAGAACAAAGGGGCGAGCGGGCGAAGAGACGTCACGATGAAGGGGCAGGGTAAGCCTCATCCTACACCAACGTATGAGCATGAGTTGTTGGCGACCGAGATGTCACAGAAAAAAATGATGCCATTCAAATCTGTGGTGCATGCGCGAAGCTTTGATGAATTTCAGGGCTGGGTTAGACACGATGGTGAAGAGTTTCTACTCATTCTGTCTGGCGAGGTCACCCTATATACCGAATTTTATGAGCCTTTAGTCCTTGCTGAAGGTGACAGTGTTTATTACGACGCAAACATGGGGCATGCATTGGTTTCACGCAGTGAACAAGATGCCCAAATACTTTGGGTTACAGCAAAATAGACCGCTTGAATGTAGCGGTTGTGTTACGAGACGAAGTTTCCTATAGTGTCGGCAAACGTTTGCTTAACTGCGAAACTGATATCAATCATTATGAATATGTTGCTTTGGGCCAGATGAAGAAACATGGCGCAGAACACAGCTAAGGAGAGACAATGACTGAAGCTTTACTGAAAACCCCTTTACATGCCCTTCATGTTCAAGAAGGCGCAAAAATGGTGCCGTTTGCTGGTTATGATATGCCAGTTCAATATCCACTGGGGGTTAAGAAGGAGCACCTGCATACTCGTGATGCAGCCGGTCTTTTCGATGTATCTCATATGGGACAGCTTCGCCTTAAAGGCGACAATGCGGCAGCGGCGCTAGAAGCCTTAGTCCCAGTTGATATTATTGATCTTGCGAGTGGCAATCAGCGCTATGCGTTCTTTACCAATGAGCAAGGCGGCATCATGGACGATTTGATGGTGGCCAACCTTGGCGATCATCTGTTTGTGGTGGTGAATGCTGCCTGTAAAGAGCAGGACATCGCGCACCTTCAAGCAAACTTGCCTGCGGATGTAGAGCTAGAAATTATTGATGACAGAGCACTGCTTGCACTTCAAGGCCCTAAAGCCGTTGATGTATTGGCTGAGCTTAACCCAGCCGTCAAAGACATGGTGTTTATGGATGTGGCTCATGTTGACCTACTTGGCGTTGAATGCATTGTCAGCCGTTCTGGCTACACTGGCGAAGATGGTTTTGAGATCTCAGTACCAGCTGAGCAAGCTGAAGCTTTGGCTCGCAAGCTCACTGACTCTGAGCTGGTAGAGTGGATTGGTCTTGGTGCTCGTGACTCGTTGCGTCTTGAGTGTGGTTTGTGTCTATACGGTCACGACTTAGACACCACAACGACGCCTGTCGAAGCAAGCCTACTTTGGGCGATCAGCAAAATACGTCGCGCTGATGGCGAACGTGCTGGTGGCTTCCCAGGAGCTGATATCATTCTTGATCAAATTGCGACTAAAGATGTTACGCGTAAGCGCGTAGGTCTGGTTGGTCAAACGAAAGCGCCGGTCCGTGAAGGTTGTAAGCTGTTTGATGCTAACGATGTGGAAGTGGGTGTTGTCACCAGCGGCACTGCAGGCCCTAACGCAGGCAAGCCTGTTTCTATGGCTTATGTACGCGCTGATCTAATGGCTGCAGGCACTGAGATCTTTGCTGAAGTTCGCGGTAAAAAACTGCCAATGACAGTAGAAAAAATGCCATTCGTACCACAGCGTTACTACCGCGGTTAATCCGTTACAGTTATGTCGAAAGTGACATTGGAAGGGCACATTATCGTGCCCGTTCAAGACTTGAAACCGGTACTTGAGGCTTTGCCTGAGCATATTGCACTGACTCACGCAGAGCCTGGCTGTATTACCTTTCATGTTCAACAGTCCTCAAAAAAGCCTCATCGCTTTGATGTTTATGAAGAGTTCATAGATAAACAAGCCTTTGAATATCATCAACGCCGAGTAAAAGAGTCTCACTGGGGAGCTATCACCTCTAATGTGATTCGACATTACCAAGTCTCAGAAGAAAGCGAATAATCATGCCTCTCAAGCAAGTTACTCTGGAAAATCAACCTTTCACTCCAAGCAAGATATTGTGCGTCGGTAGAAACTACGCGGCGCATATTGAAGAGCTAGGTAATGAAATCCCAGAAGATATGGTGGTTTTCATGAAGCCGAACGCTTCTCTTAGCCAACAGCTGAATAGTTTCCATGATGAGCCCCTACACTATGAGGCTGAGTTATGCTTTTTAGTCAAAGATGGCGAGTTTTCTGGCGTGGCGATTGGCCTAGACCTCACCAAACGCGAGACGCAAAGTGCACTCAAAGCAAAAGGTCTTCCTTGGGAGCGCGCCAAGGCATTTGATGGCTCAGCGGTTGTTTCGGAGTTTGTCTCCTTTGATTGCGACTTTAAACAGCTATCGCTTCAGCTCTGGATCAACGATGAGCTGATTCAACAAGGCGGAGTCGAGCTCATGCTGTATCCACCACAGCTGATCAAGCAAGAGCTTAGCAAGTTCACGTCACTGGAAGATGGTGACATCGTGATGACGGGGACGCCAAAAGGCGTGGGTGTGGTTAATAAAGGCGATCGATTTGTAGGGCGTGTTTTGCAAGGAGATCGTTGTCTGGTAGAACAAAACTGGTTGGCGCAATAAGTAAGGTGTTTCCCTAAAACACAAAGCCCTCTTTATCCTACTGCATAAAGAGGGCTTTTATCGTTATCAATCAGATAGCAACAGCGTCTAATCTACTAAATATCGGTACGTTTAATCAAACGTACTTCATCAAAATAGGCTTCTTCATCAGTGTCGGGTGTTCCTTGGTACGTTAGATCGAACTCATCAATTCGAACTTCAAGCTCTTTGTTGTTTTCTACTTGATAAAGTAATTCATCTACACCGACCGAAGTGTCAATTTCCATGTAGGCAAACACTTCAACATCGCTATTGGAGGCACTATCAAATTCAAGAGTTACTTGCTTGAAGCAGCTTTTCACACTTCCTTCAGGGGCATCATCGAGATCTTTAATGTGCGCTCTTGCTTCCGAAATGATATTCCCTTCGCTATCTTTAACGCCATAATGTAGCGTAGATACAGAGTCATCTCCTTTATTGTCACAGTAGTAAAGGCTATATGTCATTGGTGTATCCATAGGAATACCTGAGACTTTCTGGCTAAGACCTGGCGTCGAGGTAAAGTCATAGGTATCTTCGCCTGCTTTAAAACGTATGCGCGCCGAGCCATTTGTACCACCTTCGTCATTAAAGGCGGAATCACCTGAACTCCCCACATCTCCTAAGCCTTCACTGCTACCTTCTTGTTGAAGCCAAAAGTCACTGCTACCACCATCGGAGCGCCACTGACCTAAGTCGCCGTCTTGAATTCCTGCATTTAACGTTACTTCACTCGCAAGTGCCAAAGACAATTGTCCTGATGTTTCTGTAGCTCCAGTTGTGAACTCATGGATGACCAGTTGGTAATCTGTATTGGATACATCACCATCAAAGCTGTGCTCGCCGACGCTGATATTATATTTGCCTTTCACAAAAGCAGAGACTGCATGTTTTGTGTTGGGTGTTAGTGTTACTTCTTGATATGCACTTTGATCTTCTCCTACCACAACTAAACTTGAATTATAGCTAAAAGCACCTAAATCTGTAACGGGAGCATTGCCCAACCAGCCTTCAGTACCATCGGCAAACGCATAGTTTTTCAGGTCAATTTCGAGGATTACTGGCTTCGGTTTCTCGAAAGAATAGGATTGTGGACCTACATCATCATAATTTAGTGGCTCAACTAGTGGAGAACCATTAGTAATATCATCAGCTCCAGCTAGAGTGATTTCATTACGTGCAAGGCCATCCATGTCAGACGTTACTCCAATAAATTCGCCTCTATCGTATTCAGTCGCGTCAATACTCGAAGAGTTTGATGGTCGGTATAAACCATCGGTACCTTTTACTAAATCAGCATTAACAAGGCTACCAGTAACTTTGTCTGTATCAGCAAAGGATTCACCATCTACAATATTGCCAACAACAACAGAGTTACTTGCCCAACCACGGTCAGTTTCAACAAATACTGGACCGATGGCTTTATCAACAATATTGTTTGCAAAGTAGATTTGCTCTGGTTGTTTCGACTTACCACCACCATCGATGTTAATACTATTGATACTGTCTACTACGGTGTTAAACGCGACATGAACATTTTCAAGTGGCTGATAGCCATTTCCGCCATCACTTGCGCCGTCAGTACCAAGAAGCACAATCCCACCATGATGAGTCGTCGACTTGTAGCGTGCACCTTCGATATAGTTGTTTGTTACAATGTGCCCGTCATCGACCAATCTTAAGCCACCAGAATAGGGGTAACCGTCACCAAAAATGAAGTTGTTAGAGATGTTGTTCTGATGACCATGGCGGTTTGTAATGGAACCATAACTATTACGCACAGTGTTTTGTGCAATTACGTTTTTAGATGCTTTATTTGAAATAACTTCAGCTTCTCCCTGAATGCGCTCAAATAGGTTGCCTATAACGAATGAATTCCCATTATAGTGGTGGGTTTCACTTAGACCCGTACGAATGGCTTCATAGTCATTGTCGCTACTGCCAGCGTATAGTTTGCCTTGTGTCGGTGGGCGGTTAGCAAAGTAGTTAGCATAAACGGTGGTAAATTCAGCGATCCCTCCGTTCCCCTCGTCCATTAGTCCGCTTTCTCTTACTAACGAAACAATAGGGTTGCCAGTAGTTTTACCACTGAAAATATTGTGATCAATCCAGTTATGTTTGCCGTAAAGGGCGAGCCACACGCCATTTTCCTTATCACTGGAAAGGTTTTTATGTGCATCGATATTAATAAAGACGTTTTCTGAAATACGACAATTGTTACAAAGTTCTGCAGAGCTAAATCGAGTTTCTAGTAATTTGCTACTCGCACTTTCGCCACCTTTGAAGATAAGGCCGTGTAACTGAACATACTCGCCGCCCATAACGATTTTTGTTTCGCCGGTGATAGTCACCTGGCCTGGATTAGTCGCACGAACCTTAATTGGTGCTTCTTCTGTACCTTGGCCGCCAAATACAAGCTCGGCTTCGCTATAAGTGCCGTCGTCAATACAGATAACATCACCGGGGCTCATTGCTTTGTCGTAAATACTTGGCTCCGAAATATACTCTGTGCATTCACTTGAATCGGAGTTTAAAAGGGTTTTTACACCTTGTGGCATGTCTTTCGCAAAAGGTACCTCTGATATTATTGGAGTCGAGGGATCGAGTGGCGTTCCTGGTATTGATTCATCAGGATCCACTGGAACAGATGGCTCTAGTGGCGTTCCAGGAATCGAGTTATCAGGGCCGGTTACTTGACTACTTTGACTGGAATCATTGCAACCGACGATCGCTAACGCTATTAATATGGATAAAATACTCTTGTTCATATTTCCTCTTGTTTTAGATGGTTACATTTCATTTCCATATGTTACGTACCGTTACGGTTAGCTCAAAGCGATCAACGTCTCATTTGTATTACATAAGTACAATACTATTTAATGGCTCGTGGTTTGATATTGGTTATTATCTTTTAAAAACAGACACTTACCATTTTATTGGGAGGTGGGTATATTTTTGAAGTGAATAGTCGGAATTATGAACTACTTCACAAGATATATAATGGAAATAATTAATCTTGGCTATTGATTTGCTGTTTATAGTTGATGCTTTTAAATTACTGAGCGTGGTTTTAAATTTAATTGAAAAATTATTCTTTGACGGTGAAATAATAATTCACTAATTGGGGTGTTTATTTCTGAGGCAGCATAGCCATCTAGGTCTTACATATTGCTATAAAAAGCGAAGGGTTTATTCGTTAATTCCGATTTGAGTCTGCTGCGTACATTTGAAAGTGCATAATGGGGCCTAACAAATAATATCAATGAATCTACCTTCACGTTTAAATGTAAGTAGGGCTTTTTATATAGCGTTATTTCGATGCTCGAAGAGTAACGCCTGAAGATACAAGAAGCTCTAAGGTCGTGACTCTCGAGTTTGGGGCTACATAAGGCTTCCTTACTCCGAAGGCAGCCTCTGCTTTAGTTCCAACAGCATTTGAAACGCACTTTCGCCAGACATTTCATAGGGATTGAAATCCGGCGTTCCGGAAAATTGCAGGTTAATCAAAGCGGTAAGATATGATTCTGGTATGTCTCCCATAGACCAGTCACCAAAGACTCTGCTGTGGATCTCTTGGAAATACAGGATCTGCACATTGCCATGTCTTTCATCTTCTAGGATACGATTATAGGTTGAGTTGATGGCTTCTCTTGAACCCTCAAGGCACTGTAAGAAATACTTATTGTTATGACTGAGCAGGCCGGTTAGATGGCTTTGTTGGTTATGTTTTCTAGAGGTGGCGAGTATGTCATCTAAAGTGTGAGAATCACAGGTTGGAGAAAGGGTACTGATGTAAATTAATCGCGTTAGAACCATAGCCATCACTTCTATTTTTATTGAAAGACACTATCAAATATAATCTATGTTGCTGAAATTCATAGGACAAACAGCACGGTTTATACATTTGTGAACTCACATCGTGACATAAGAACTGTCCCGCTTTATTATCCTTGGTCTCAGGCTGCTTTTAGCCAACCTCAGAGACAAATCACGATTATCGCTCCCTCGGAGACAAATCATGATTATCGCTCATTCGTTTATGGAGCATGATTATGAATACTTGGGTAAAAGACGCGATCGTTTATCAGATCTACCCACGCAGTTTTAAAGACTCAAACAACGACGGCATTGGTGACATCAATGGTGTTCGTTCAAAACTCGACTATCTTCAGCAACTCGGTATTAATACCCTTTGGTTAAGTCCAGTTTACGATTCACCTTGTGATGACAATGGATACGACATTCGTGATTATCAGGCCATTCTAGCCGAATTTGGCACTATGCAAGACTTCGACTTATTACTGGAAGAGTGCCATCAGCGAGGTATGAAGCTGGTAATGGATTTGGTGATCAACCATTGTTCGGATGAGCATGAGTGGTTTGAGCAATCGAAACAATCAAAGACAGGGCCGTATGCAGATTACTTCTATTGGGCTGATGAGCCTAACGATTTGAGGTCGGTGTTTGGCGGTAGTGCTTGGGAGTATTGTGAGTCTCGCCAGCAATTCTATTTACATACCTTTAGTAAAAAACAGCCAGACCTTAATTGGGAATGTTGTGATCTGGTTTCTGAAATTGAGCAGATGGTGGATTGGTGGCTAGACAAAGGGGTGGATGGCTTTCGAGTCGATGCGATTTCGTTTTTGGATAAGTCAGGCATCGAAGATGCGCCGAATGGCACCTTTGCCACAGAAGCATGCGTGAATCGACCGAAGGGACATGCACATCTGAGTAAGCTAATGAGCAAGGTACATACTCGTGATGTTCTTAGTGTTGGGGAGATCAATGCTAGAGATACCAATGAATTACTGGATTATGTGCTTCCTTCACGTAACGAATTTCAAATGGCTATTGTATTCACGCCACCAGAAATCGAAGTATTTCATGAGAACCTGAACCAATATTATAAAGAACAGGTTAAGACTCGTATTGAGGTTCAAAGGCAAGGCGCTTGGAATGCGAATTTCCTCTCAAACCATGATAAGCCACGACAAATATCGCTTTACGGTGATGACGGCGAGTTTTGGTTACAGTCAGCAAAAGCGTTAGCCGTACTTAACCTTACTCAGCATGGGACCCCTTACCTATACCAAGGTGAGGAAATAGGTATGACCAACTGCTATTTTGATGAGATCTCTAATTATGATGACATTGATACTGTTGCCAAATATCAAGAGCAGCTGGAGCACGGCTTATCAAGTGATGAAGCCTTGGCTCTGGTAAGCAAAGCCAGCCGAGATAACAGCCGGACGCCAATGCAGTGGGATGACTCAACCTTCGCGGGTTTCAGTGAAACTATGCCTTGGCTGAAGGTTAATGAGAACAAGAACACGATAAACGTAAAAGCTCAGCAGCAGGATGCTGAGTCTATATTGCACTTCTACCAACAGTTGATTGAATTGCGCCTCAGCTCTGAGACGCTAAAAACAGGAGAGACATCGCTGTACGATACAGAGGATGCGCTTATTGCATACCAACGTGAGGGTGATAACTGCACCTATTCAGTGATTGTGAACCTAAGCCCTGCAAGGGTATCGGCACCTAATCTTCCTGAACTTCAGTCAGCGGAGTTGATACTCGGAGAAGAGCTAAACGAGTCTCTAGCGCCATACTCTTTTGCGATATACAAAAGCTAAAACAGTGAAATTAGCGTTAAACATGAATACGTTTAACGCTAATTCCTAGTTCAGCGCTATTGAGCCTTTACTTCGCGGCGGATAGCTTGTCCAGGGGCTGCATCGGTCACTAATTCACCCTCTTTGACTACAAATTGTCCATTCACTAATACGGTATTGATACCGGTAGAGATAGCAGCGGGCACTTGATATGTCGCTTGATTGTCGACAGTTTTAGGGTCAAAGATCACAATGTCTGCGTCCATACCTTGCTGAATACGTCCTTTCTTCTCCATTTGCGGTACGAAGCCATCAAGCACAGTTGCTGGCATATAACTCATCTTTCTGATGGCTTCTTCCATGGTCAATAACCCACGCTCTCTCACGTATGAGCCTAAGATCTTGGTGAAAGTGCCACTGGATCTTGGGTGAGCAAATGCTTCACTCGGGATCGGCCATTCGTTCCCCTCGTAATAGCTAATTTGTCCATCTTCGATCAGCATCCAAGGCATAGAATCAGATTCAATCAACACGTTTGGATGAATGATAGAACGATCCAGCGCTGATAACTCACTTGGGATAGCTTCATCCAAGAAATGCCAATTGATCACCGAGCCTGGCGCCTCTTTTTGTGTCTCTAGCATCTCTTCGTTGTTCAGGCGTTTTGTGCCTAATTGAATACTTTCTTCTTGGTAGCCCAAGCGTTCTTTCCACTCAGGACCGCTGAACATCGCAGCGCCAATTACCGTACTTGCAGCGCCCCAAGGATATGCCCCTGCGGTAACGTGCAGGCCCTGCTGTGTTGCATCATCAAACAGCTCAAGGGTGGCATCAATATCGCGCAATGAGGTGCTGTTGATGTGATTAATGTGCATCTTGGCGCCAGTGAGAGCCGAGTTCGCGATAAGTTCTTGTATCGCCTCAAAGCTACTACCTGGTTCTAGCATGCTGGCATAGCGAACGTGCGTGTAAGTTGCCACATCTTGCTCTGCTGCTAGTTTTGCTAGTGCGTAATATTCTTTTTGTCCGTAGCCAGGAGCGTAGCCGGCGTTAATTCCGATACCAATCGCGCCCTCACCTAAGCCTTGCTGAACGTAAGCCATGATTTTTTCGAGCTGTTCAGGCGTCGCAATTTCTTGCTTCCAGTTATCAACGCCTTGTTTACTTTGAAAGTATTGAAGGTTCGCTACTGGCTCAGTTTCAGTAAACGTGGCAATACGTGCAAATGTCCAGGCTGCTGAAGCGCCGTAGTTGATGGGTAGATTTTTTTCAGATTGAGTCTTATACCAATCGGCAATAGGCAGAATACCCGACTCAAGCTCAAGGGCGGTCGTAACACCTTGTTGCGCCTGCATTCGGTAACCTGCAATGTTTTGGCCATGATGGTGGAGGTCGATGAAGCCAGGAGAAACAATATGCTCACTCGCATCGATAACTTGATTCCCACTAATGGCATCGGTAGTCACAGCGACAATAGTGCCTTTATTGATACCGATATTACGGATATCGCTGAGGCCCGTTTCAGGGTCAATGACGTGACCGCCCTTGATAACGAGATCGAAAGTGGTTGCATACACATTGGCAGAGCCAATTAGCAAAGCAATTGGCAATGCGATTGAGCGAATAGGTGATTTCATGTTTATTCCTAGAAATTGTATAAATTGGTGGATGCACCTTCTTTGCGAAGAATGCTTCTCAAATTGTTTGGTTCCAAATAGGGCGTTTAGGGCTACAGCCCCTAGTAGGCTGCGTATTCCACGCTGACGGCTGACATTGAGTAGCCGGTACTGACGACTTCTGTACCATCAATAAATGAAATGGGTAGGTCTTGCTGTTTAGTGACTATGTCCCCAGTCACCACAATCACTTTGTATAAATCTTGCAGTTCAAAGCCTTTTTTTAGCTCCACAATCACAGTTTGATTCGCTGGAGGTGGAGGCGTGTGGATACATGCACCGGCCGTTGGAACGAGTAAGAATTTGGTCGTTAACATCCCTTCCATTTCAAGAGGAACCAGGAAACCAGGGATCGAGACATTGCTGAGGTTTAACTGCATATTGACCGTTGATAAGCGTCTGCGCTCAATAGCGAGTGCCTCATCTCTTAGCTTGAGCAGGTCATCGGCTTCATAGCCTGATGTGCGCAATGCATCTATATCCTTCTGATACTGTTGAGACTCTGCATCACTCATATCACGTCTTTTGCTGGTATTACGGTAATTAAGAATGTTGTACAGGTGACTGACTTGAGGCTTGCTCAACGCAGGCAGTTCAATGGTTTCTGTTGCCGGTGGAATAAGGTCTTTCCACTGAATCATCTCAGCCGAGGAGGTGCTGAAACTGGCAAAGATAAACAGTAATGAGCTCAGTTTGCGTAGTGTCATGGTTTGCTCTCTATGCGTTAGGAGTAATAACTTGCCAGAGTTAGCCCTCAAGGCTTCAAATCCGTTTACTAACTGACCTTCTGTAGTACGGGAGAGAGTGTAGCGTTAGCATGGGGTTACACTTAGGTCATTTGGTGACACTATGTGCTAAAGTTTGCTTATTCTCTTTTGTAGTTACCTAAGGTTGTTCGATGAAACCCACCTCAGACAGATCTCAATTGTTAGTGAGTTCAACGGATAACGTAGCCCCGTTTATTGAGTACTGCGAGAAGCGAAATATTGATTGGGCAGCCTCAGCGGTGAAGTTAGGCTTACCTGTCGAATTGATGAAAGAACAAAGTTGGCTTCCGACTAAAGAGGTGATGTTTTTCTTAAGCGAGCTGCAAAGGGCGCACAACCTTCAGATTGGGATTGAAGTGGGAAGGTGGGCATCTTTAGACCAAATATCGGGGCGCCTTTCTGAACAGATTAAAGGTTGTCAGGCGCTTAAAGATGGTGTGCATGTTTTAACGAATGAACTGACACACTTTAACAACCATGTGGTCATTTGGACTGAACATCTTGATGGGAGCTGGTGGTTATGTCACCGAGGTGGGTATCGCCCATCGGTCAATGGATTCGAGCATACCGAATGGTTTCGAACTTTAGCTTTGATTAACTTCTGCCGACACTTTTTGGGCGAAAATTGGAAACCATCAAAAACAAAGCTAATGATGCAGTACCGAGAGCAAGCCTCAATTCCGAGTCAATTTCTTCAACCTAGGATTGAGTATTCTCATGGCTATGGAGCGATAGCTATTGATATCAATGATGATTTTGAGGCTCTATCGCCTCAAGAGAGCACCCACGATTGGCACGTTGCAATACTAAAGCTCATCAGAACATACGCAGTGTTGCCTTGGTTTAATATTGAATGGTTTGCTCCAATGCTAGGAATGACCAAGCGCACCCTGCAAAGAAATTTGAAGAAAGAAGGGTATGTATTCAAGTCACTCAAAGAAGAGGCAAGAAAACAAAAAGCGATTGAATTACTCAATGATACTTCACTGTCTATCGACGATATTGCTTGGCAAGTGGGTTATACAGACCTGAGCAATTTTAATCGGGCATTTAGAGCTTGGACTGGTGTTAGTGCTCCTGCCTATCGAAGAAAATAAAAAAGAATGCTTTACAGCCTGTTTTATTAGTGTACTATCCACGTTCACTCTGTGATTCAGAGTTATTAATGAAATATAAAGTAAAAGCAAAACCCTCAGTATTCCATCGTTATTGTTGTCATCCTCAGTGTTTCCTTAGCTTCATCGTAGCATTCAATAATTCAAGATTTCAGCGTCTCGCAATATTGCGAAAATAAATGATTTAAAAAATAAGGGACAAATTATGTCTAACAAAACTACTGGTATCGTAAAATGGTTTAACGAAGAGAAAGGTTTCGGCTTTTTGACTCAAGACAATGGCGGTGCAGACGTATTCGTTCACTTCCGTGCTATCGCATCTGAAGGTTTCAAGACTCTAGCTGAAGGCCAAAAAGTGTCTTTCACAGTAGAGCAAGGTCAAAAAGGCCTTCAAGCTGCTGACGTAGTAGCTATCTAAGTTTTGTCGGCGCAGATAGCTTTGGCTGTCTGCGCCAACTTAATACCATTAACTCATAACTCAATAATTTATATCGTAACACCGTAAATAAAAACCTCTCTCACATCTGCAAAATGTAAATGTCGTCAAGTTAGTTATTTCCTTCGCTACATCAATATAAATATTAAATAAGCTTAGCTATTTCCATGTTGAATTTAATTTCACAGGAAAGGTTCAGTCGTATAAAAATTAAGGATATTTATGTCTCGTTCTATCGGTCGTAAACGCTTTTGGTTCCAAAAAAAGTGCACAGAAAATAGTACCAAATTTAAAAAAGCTAGCTAATTATCAATACTTAGCTTCGCTGTAATGTCTTAGACTCAAGCCGTTTTCGTGATCCAGAACGCTTTGAGTTGATAAGAATCTCAATTTCTACACTACTCAATCCTCACAACAAACACGCATTACTCCCATAATCTTGCTCATCTCAACTATGAGCCTAGTTTCATCTCGCACCTACTAACATTTGTAAATCCCTTGAATTCATTGGCTTCAGGCATTAGTTTAACTGCCAATAGTAAATGGATATGAGAATGACCAAATGACTTCAGAAAGCAACAACGCTCAGCCTTGGGCACAGCCAATGCCACAACACCAGTTTGAATTTATGTCTAAAGTATTGTCTGCACCTTCCCCAATTGGGTTTGAAGCGGCGATGAGCTATGGCGTGATCAAACCTGAGTTTGAATCGTTTATGCCTGAAGGTTGGGGTATTCATCAATTCAAGGGCAACGCGAGTATCGTGTTTGACTCTCACCCAGGCCGCGACGATCTTACTAGCGTTATGATTGTTGGTCATGCGGATAAGATTCGCATGCAGGTGCGTAAAATTGATAACGACGGTAAGGTTTGGATCAATACCGATTCTTTTTTACCGACGACCTTGATTGGTCATGAAGTTCAAGTCTTCTGCCAAGACCCAGAAAAGCTAGGCGCTTACAAAGTGATTAAGGGTGGAACTGTTGAGGCACTCGGTGCTATTCACTTCTCTACACCATCACAGCGCACAGGTGAGCAGGGCATTAAGCCTGAATCGATCTACCTAGAACTGCAAATGCACGGTGAAGACCGCAAAGCACAAGTAGAGGCTCTTGGCCTGCGTGTGGGTGACCCAATCCTACTTGATCGCCCTATCAAACGAGGCGTTGGTGCAGATACCTTCTTCGGTGCTTATCTTGATAACGGCCTAGGCTGTTTTTCTGTCACTGAGGTGGCTCGCACTCTTGCTTCTGAAGGCCTAGATAACGTACGCGTACTCTACACTATCGCGACTCATGAAGAGATTGGCCGCTTTGGTTCTACTCAAGTAGTGGGCGAGCTTAAGCCTGATGTATTAATTGCAACAGACGTGAATCATGATTATGAGGCAGCGCCTGGCATTGGTGCTCGCAATATGAACCCGCTAAAAATGGGGCAGGGCTTTACGATTGGTCGTGGATCCGTAGCGTCAGAATACCTAGTTCAGGTGTTTGATACCTTGTGTCGTGAGAAGAATATCCCGTTCCAGTTGGATTTCTCTGGTCGTGACATGGGCACAGACGGCATGGCGGCAGCACTTGCTGGTGTTGATAGCGCATCAATCTCAATTGGTTACCCAATTCGCAACATGCACACTTCATCGGAGTCCGCTCATACTGGCGACTTGCTTGCTTCTATCGAAGCCATCACTGAAGTTTTGCGTCATTTCAATAACATGAATGATGGAAAGGGTATTACTCGTGATGACTTGAAGAACAGCCATATTCGATTGGACAATCTTTGATCTAAAGTGATGTAACCATTGTTTAAGAGCGCTCCTATTGGGGCGCTTTTTTGTGGGGTAAAGATACATTAAACACAGTTTTACAGCCTTGAGAGCAGTATTGGATGATCAACCCCAAATGTCCTTGTATACTCTGCTAGAAAGATCCTAATTGAGACAAGGGAACAACAATGCCTAAGGCAAGTGAAATCAAAAAAAGTGCTGCGATTGAGCACAACGGTAAAGTGTACTTCGTTAAAGAAATCAACAAACTAACGCCAAGTGGCCGTGCAGGTGCAAGCCTATACCGCATGCGTATGTATGATGTAGCGACAGGCGCAAAGGCAGACGAAAGCTTTAAAGCCGATGAAATCATTAACCTAGCAGATTTCAGCCGTCACCCATCTACCTTCTCTTACATCGATGGCGATGAGTATGTGTTTATGGATAGTGAAGACTACACTCCATACAACTTCAACAAAGAGACCATTGAAGATGAGCTTCAATTCATCAATGAAGAAACACAAGGCATCTACGTACTGCTCGTTGATGGTAGCCCAGTAGCACTTGAATTACCTTCAGTTGTTGAGCTTGAAATTGTTGAAACAGACCCATCAATCAAGGGTGCTTCAGCCGCTGCTCGTACTAAGCCTGCAACGCTTTCTACAGGTCTTATTATTCAAGTACCTGAGTACATTGCTGGTGGAGAAAAAGTTCGTGTGAACACCACTGACAAAGCATTCATGGGTCGTGCTGAGAAGTAATCTCTCACCCCCCCGAATTGAAAACGCAGTCGCTTTCGAGCCACTGCGTTTTTTTATGGCTGCAGTTAGCTTTAACCACAATTTGCGATTTTGATCTCATCGATTAGCTTTTGCTTACCTCTAATAGCGCTATGCTAGAGTGACGTTAATTAAATGGATATTTTCCTTATGAATTTTCCCATTAAAGCTAGCTGTCAATGTGGACAAGTTTCTTACCTACTGAAGGCTAAGCCAAAGAAAGTAATGGCCTGCCATTGTACTGAATGCCAAAAGCTCGCCACTGCTCCCTATAGTGTTACTGCCGCTGTACTTGCGGAGGATATCGACTTCAGTGGAGAGATGCATGAATGGCGACGCTCATCGGACAGTGGCAATGTGAATGCCGCTAAATTCTGCCCACAGTGTGGCAATCGTATCTATCATTACAACCCTGCGGAACCAAATCTTCTGAAGCTGAAGTTAAAGCCTATTGATGCTGATGTTATGGCACTGTTTGAGCCGACAGCGCATATTTGGATTAAGGAGAAGCAGAGTTGGTTTAAGGTTCCTGATGGTGTGCCTGCCTTTGACACTATGCCGACATAGGACTCCGATTAGCTCTCGAATAAGTGAGGGTTAGTTTTATTGAGATGAAAAGCACTTCATAAAGAAGTGCTTTTGTAGGTCTTGAATACGTAACAATTACAAATCGAGTGGCGTTAGATCGTGATACTCCCACTTGTCCTCGTCTGTAAATTCTCGCATGACTTTACAAGGGTTGCCCACAGCGATAACGCCAGCTGGGATATCTTTAGTCACTACACTGCCCGCACCGATAATGCTGCCTTCACCTATGGTGACACCGCCACAGACAGTGGTGTTCGCTCCAAGCCACACATCATCTTGAAGAGTAATTGGCTTCGACGCATAAAGGCCGACTGCGGAACGTTGATAAGGGTCGATAGCGTGCTCCACACAGGCGAGTACACTACCTGGTCCTATCATTACGTTTGCACCAATGTGCACAGTAGAGGTATCTAAAATAACGCAGTTGTAGTTGAGAAGCGCAAAACCTTTGAAGTGAATGTTAAAGCCGTAGTCACAGCGAAAGTGAGGCTCGATGTTCATGAAGGAGGTCACTGTGCCAAACAACTCTTTGTATAGGGTTTGTCTCTGTTCCATGTCATCAGGATGAGAATTGTTGAGCTCGAAGCAGAGTCGCTTTGCCTTGGATTGAAGCTTTTTGTCATCACGAGCAAACTTATGGATGAACGGCTGATTTGAGGTGAGCTTGTCGATGAAGTTCATGTGTATAGTCATGTTGAAAAACGAAGCTAATACTTTACCAATTTAGTGCTACAAAAAATTAGGCGTTAGTCTAGGAAATACGAATTCTTGCAACTTAGTCCTGTTGTTCTTGAGTTAACTTTTACTGATGGTTTTTGAACTTTGTCCGATAAAATGAGTAAAACTTAGTACTGCAAAGCTATTTCAAAAAAGCTATATTTAAAGGCAAGCTCAAGTGCAGTTGCAATGAGACAAATTTAATAGCTAGCTGATGACAACCCTTATTAATAAGGCTAAGTCACTGGGTAACGGAACTACCTAGGCAGAGTGCACTAATTGATGGAGTAGGGTATGCATAAGGCGTTTAGATTGGCTGCGTGTGCAGTCGTTTCGCTCGGACCGGTTCACGCAGTGGCAACCGATGGAGGAGCGAGTACATACATCGTAAACGGGATCTCCGTTTCGATTCAAACGTTCCCTTCGTTTTCTAGCCTCTACTTTGACCAATTAGATACTTCCGGTTTGTACCAAAACTATTGCGGTGCGACGATTCTCGATGAGTATCATGTACTTACTGCTGCCCACTGTGTCGAGGGCGACTCTTACTACTATACCTACACTTCTATTGCTCCTCAGCTTGAAAACGAACAGCAGGTTCTCAATGGCAGCGTCCAATTGATCCGCGCTAGCGAATTCTACTATCCAAACACTTTTGTCGACAATGAAGCGCTGAGCTGGCCAGATGATATCGCTATCATTAAGCTAGAAAACCCAATGCCAGTAGACCCTTCTGACTACGTTACCTTAGCGTCTATGAGTGACATCTCGTATTACGATGTGGTGGGAACAGAGATGGTGACCATTGGCCATGGTTATACGCGTTCGGGTACAGATGACTCTGATGGTTTACAAGGCACAACTCAAAGATTGCTTTCGAGCTCTGGTTGTTCGTCGGCTGGAACGAGTAGCAAACAACTCTGCCTGATTGGTGATTACAGCCCTGATACGGATTTACTCAATTCTACCTGTGGGGGCGACTCAGGCGGCCCTCTATATTGGTACAACGGCAGTCAATATATTCAGGTGGGGATAACCAGTTACGGACCCACAAAATGTGGAAATCCAGATTCTGACTACTCGTCAGCGTACACTGAGGTTGCAGAATATCGAGGCTGGATTGCAGACGTATTAGCGGGACGAGAGATACCTCAGGTTATCGTTACTGAGTTCGACCGAGAAAACTATACCCCTGATGAAGGAGATTCTAGCTTTGGCGATGAATCTGGCGGCTCTTTATCTTGGGCTTGGTTGCTCGCTTTGATCGTTGGACGCGGCCTACAATCTCGTCGTTTTAAGAGCTCAATCGATTGAGTCTGTTTGTTTCGTTATTAAGCGGTTGTAAGCACTAATTGTTGTTATAATTGCAACAATACCCACTTATTAAATCTAATTTATGCTTACTCGTTCTGATGATCTCGAAATTCTTCTTACCGTAGTTGATAGTGGCGGCTTCTCTGCAGCCGCAGAGGCGCTGGATATCCAAGTTGCTAGAGTGTCACGCTCTGTTAGCAAGGTTGAGAAGCAGTTAGGAGTATCCATACTCAATCGCACAACGCGCCGTGTCGAACTGACGGATGAAGGGCGACAGTTTATTGACGGGGTGAGATTAGGGCTTCAACAACTGCAAAAAGCTGAGGACGATATTGTTTCTCGAGGTGAACTGCCAAAAGGGCGCTTGAGAGTAGATGCGGCCAGCCCGTTTGTGTTTCATCAGTTGGTACCATTAGTAAAAGAGTTCAACCAAGCCTATCCGGACATTAAGCTAGAACTGACGTCCAACGAAGGCTTTGTAGACCTTCTAGAAAAGAAAACTGACATCGCGATTCGCATCGGGTCGCTGACCGATTCAACCCTTCATGCCAGACCTCTAGGCAAAAGCCCTCTGTACATTGTTGCCTCGCCGGAGTACTTATCTAGAAGAGGCATACCGCAGCAAACCAGCGACCTTTCTACTCATGACATTATCGGCTTTGCGGGGGTAAAGGTACTTAATGACTGGCCTTTAAGAGGTTTTTCTCCTTTAGAACAAACCTTTATCTCAAGTAATGGCGAAACAGTTAGGCAGTTGGCGCTTGAAGGAAATGGTGTCGCATGCCTATCTGGCTTTATGGTGAACAAAGACATAGAGGTAGGGCGCTTAGTCTCTTTGCTGGAAGGTGACAAGATGAGCAATACAGGACGTGAGTTGGTGAATGCGGTTTACTATCGCTCTTCTACGGTATCAAAACGTATCTCAGCGTTTATTGATTTTATTCAGCCTAAGCTCACCCTATAAACCAGCTTAGTTGGGCACTAAGACTGTTTCTGATCCACAGAGCAGTTTGAGAAGGGGGAGTGGTTAGCAACCTTATCGGCCGCTCTCGCTTCTTGTGATACGTGATAAAGGTTATTCATGAAGAACCCCACGATAACGCCAAGAATGACAAACTGTATAGGCTTTAAATTCATTTCAACCCTCATAAATGATAACGACTTAGCCTTGAAAGTTAAGCGTAGACCGAATTTAGAGGGCTTTCAAAAGCAATTTGTAGAGTCTATTTAAAGCACACATCTGCCCAGCGTGCTAAGCCAGCAGTAACAGAGCCAAAGTAGTTACCGCTCACTACAGGCACATTCGGTAGTACGGTTTGCACTGCATTTCTTAGTACAGTAGAGCGGGCAGAGCCCCCAGTCATGAATATCGCGTCCGGAGTGGTCTGCGATTGCTGAACGGCTTCAAGGACTAGCTTAGTAATCTTCTCTTTCGGCACTTCAATGGCTTGTTCCATCTCTTGCCTCAACACTGGGATCTCGACCATCTCGCTAAGAAGCTTGATCTTGGCGAGATAGCTCTCGTCCTCAGATAAGGAAATCTTGGCACTTTCGGCCTGAGAGACGATGCCATAACCAAGTGCACCTTTGTGTACTTCGATCATTCGCGCCAATTTGGCTGGCTCACAAGCTTCGCGATGCAATTGTTTAAGCAGGGCTAGGTTTTCTTTGCCGTAAAAGTCACGCTGCGCCTGAACATTATTAATCAAAATAGAGTGCCAAAATTGACTGATAGGTATTTCAAGGCCTGATTGTTTGCGACTTCCCTTACCGAACTCAGTCATAAATTGCTTATAAGCGATATGGATATCGAGATCGTTACCCCCTACCAGCTGTCCTGTATGACCCAGTAGAGTTTCTTTACGATCACTTTTACCCAGCCAAGATGGGCCCATTTGGATCATGGAGCAGTCGGTTGTACCACCGCCGATATCAACCACTAACACGTTTTGGTCCGAGGTTAATGTGCTCTCGTAATCAAGTCCCGCAGCAACGGGTTCAAATTGAAACTCGACGTTTTTGAAGCCAGCTCTAGTAGCCGCTCTGAGCAATATGTCTTGTGCTTGCTGGTTTGACTCTTCCCCGCCACGGCCAAGAAAGTTTACGGGGCGACCAATCACCGTATCTTCAACGGCGTTTCCAAGGGATAGTTCAGCTTGAGATTTTACGTTCTCCATCATGGCGCACACCAAGTCTTCGAAGAAGGCGAGCTGCACGTCACGCAGCCCCCTTGCACCTAAGAAAGACTTGGGTGATTTGATGTAGTAAACATCTTTTGGATCTTCGAGGTACAGATCCAGAGCCGGCTGCCCAAACAGGATTTCCTCTTCCATAACGTCTATGCCTTCCTCGCGGTTGGCACGAATCGCACGCTGCAACACCGCCTCACCGGGCTGAGTGATTGGCATTATCTTCTTACGACGATACAGGTATTCAGATACCGATTCAGAGGTAGGCGCGCACAAGGTTGAAGAGATGTACTTATCGCCATTACTTAATGGAATTTGGATTGCTTGGTTGTCGATAATATGTGCCACGGAGCAGTTTGCCGTACCGTAATCAAAACCTATTGCCATGTGTCCTCCAAAGACCAGTGAGTGCTACGAAAAAGGGGCGCAATTAAACCTTGTTTAGATAGGGGAGGTCAAGGCAGTTAAAAGAAAATAAGTAAGGTAATCCAAAAGCCACTTCAATGACTACGTTATGACGTATTCTAATAGATACAAAACTGAGATTGATTTGTTAATTTGGTTAATGATTTCTATGTTATTTTGTAGTTAGAAGTTATAAAAATCGGCGCATTAATCAAAGATTTAGTTTTAATAGTCTTGCTACTTCTTTCTCTATTGCATCCGTTGTTTTCTGTCTTTAATATAGCCGACATTATTGCAAATAAAAGTACTTCTCATTTGCGTTGTCGTTATTTTTGTACACTAGCGCACGCTTACAATGTGTCATTGTGGGTGTATAGGGCATGAAGGGTTTGTCTTATCCGTCAAATGTACCAACCGCCAATTTGAGAAACAGCCTCCGTTTGTATTACCTTATTCACTAATAGCTAAATCACAGATTTACGAGAAACCTATGAACCACACAAAAATGCGATATCTGCTTGTTGCAGGGCTATCGATGACGAGCTCAATGGCTATGGCCAATGAGCAAGCGACACTGCAAGAATCTCAGAATATCGAGACGCAGATAACGCAAGGTGCAGCAAAGACCCAAAATAGCGTTGTTAAGAGCAGCGACAAGGCGATGCAACTAGAAGCCGACATCGCTGGGCTCAAGCAAGAAGTTCATAATCTCTCTGTTTATAACTCACACCTTGAAGGCTTGATCGCAAGCCAAGGTAAAGAGCTTGAAGGGTTTGATGCGCAGCTTTCTCAAATCGATGATACTCGCCAAAGCATTGTTCCTTTGATGTACGAGATGCTAGAAGGTCTTGAAAAGCTTAATGCTGAAGACCGCCCCATCCGCACTGAAGCAAGAGCTAAGCGCCTAGATAGCTTGAATGAAATGATGACTCAAGCTGACGTTAGCGACGCTGAAAAATACCGTCGTATTCTAGAGGCGTACCAGATTGAAATGGACTACGGCACTAAAATGGGCGCGTATTCGGGAACAATAGCAGTAGATGGCAAAGATATTATTGCTGAGCAATTGTACCTGGGTCGTATTTCCCTAGTGGCACGTTCAAACGATCGTCAGAACTACTGGGCATGGAATGACAACACTAAGTCATGGGTTGCACAAGGCAGTGGAGTAGGTCGTGAAATCGATAAAGCATTTGATGTGGCGGCAAAGCATGCCTCGCCAAGCCTTCTTGAGTTGCCAGTGTCGCTGATTCAGGTTGATAGCGTTAATGGTGAGGAGAAATAATCCATGAAGCATTTCCTAGCCACGATTAGCCTAGCCTTAGCATCGGTAATGTACGTTTTACCTGCTCATGCTAACCAAGATCTTTTGAATGAAACGGCAAAAGCAAAAGCAACCGAGCAGCAACACAACAAGCAACGAGAAGCTGAGTTTGCATCTCAAGAGAAAAAGCTTCAAAGCCAATATGATGCTCTGGTTAAGCAGCGCGCCAACCTTAATAAATCAATAGATTCGCTGAGCGCACAATTTCAAGAAAATGAGCAAAAGCTTTCTGAAAAAGAGAAGGAACTGACCTTAGCCACAGGCAGCTTGGGTGAAATCTTTGGGGTTGTTCGTCAATCTGCAAAAGATGTTCAATTAGAACAAGAGCGTTCGGTTGCCTCTATTGGTCTTGAGCAAGACGTAGCAACTATCAATGACATCATTGAAGCAAAGTCTATCCCTTCTAAAGATCAGCTATATGGTCTTTGGCAGTCTTATGTTCATCAGATCAAGACAAGCTCACAAGCCTCTATCATTGATGTGCCGTTTGTAGGTGGCTCAGGTGAGATTGAGCAGAAGCAAGTGTTGCGCATGGGTGCATTCGCCTTGGCAGATGACAATGGCTATCTAGTGTGGAACACGGACAAGCAGATCGCTACGCCCTATACAGTACAACCAAAGCAGGCACTGACTCTCAATGCGAATATGGACGCTGAAATGCCAGTGATTGCCATTGATGCCACACGCGGTGCGCTGCTGGAACAACTAGCCAACAACCCAACCTTGATGCAACGCATTGAGCAAGGTGGCCTAGTGGGTAAGATCATTCTTGGTTTGCTACTCATCGGCCTCCTAATCGGTCTATATCGTGCTGTAGTTCTGATGTCTATTAAGTCTAAGATCGCCAAGCAGCTAAAAGACGTGGACTCACCATCAGATGACAACCCGCTTGGACGAGTGATGTTGGTTCATAAGCAAGACCAAAGCCCAACGGTTGAAGCGCTAGAGCTTCGTTTGTTAGAAGCGGTAATGGATGAGCAAGAAACGCTAGAGCAAGGTATTTCTACCATCAAGCTGTTGGCGGCGCTTGCACCTATGCTTGGTCTACTCGGTACAGTGACAGGCATGATTGATACCTTCCAGACCATTACTCAGTTTGGTAATGCTGACCCTCGTATTATGGCGGGTGGCATTTCAATGGCCTTGATCACAACCGTGCTTGGCTTGATCGCGGCAATGCCACTACTGCTAGTACATAACTTACTATCGAACTTATCTGAAGGCATTCGTAATGTGGTTGAGAAACAAGGTGTGGGCTTGGTCGCTGAAAGCGCTGAGCGTAAACACGCAACGGACAGCCAGATTGCACAAGAGGCAACGGCATAATGAACGACATTGCGTCTATGTGGGCGATGCTATCAAACGTACCCCTTGTTGGTTCTATTGAAGAGCTGATGTTTCGAGGTGGTCCGGTTCTGTGGTGGCTTGCCATTGTGATGCTGGTTTTTTGGATACTTGTTCTAGATAGAATCTTGTACTTCTTTTGGGCATTTCCAAAGAGTCAGCATGACTGGGTGCTTAAGTGGCAACAACGTACAGACCGTCATTCTTGGTACGCCCTATCGCAAAGAAACGCATGGCTATCGGCATCAGAATCTAGTCTCAAGCGTTCACTTTCTTTGATGAAGGTGCTGGTCGCTCTGTTCCCGATGCTTGGGCTACTGGGAACCGTAACGGGCATGATCTCGGTGTTTGATGTGATGGCGGCCCAAGGAAACAGTGAGCCACGCCTAATGGCGGCCGGTATTTCCATGGCCACGATTCCAACGATGGCAGGCATGGTTGCCGCGCTTGTTGGTATGTTTGTTTATTCAAGATTATATGGATTGGCAGAACGTAAACAGTTGCACTTAGAGCGACTGCTGCGAATCCATAGCTGAAGGTTAATATTATGAGATTAGGACGCCGCCGCGAGCGTAACGAAGAAGCACAGGTGGACATGACTTCGATGCTAGATATCGTATTCATCATGTTGATCTTCTTCATTGTGACCAGTTCTTTTGTGCGCGAATCTGGTGTTGAGGTCAATCGTCCTCAGGCTGCCCACGCAACCAGCCAAAAAGATGCAGGTATCTTCATTGCCATCACAGACACCAACCAAGTGTATATCGATAAGCGCTTGGTCGATGTTGAACGAGTGCAAGCCACGCTAGAAAGTATGATCATTGACAAGCCCGATGCCTCAGTGGTTATCCAAGCCGACAAGTTTGCCTTTAATGGCACGGTTGTTGAGGTGATGGATGGCGCAAAAGGTGCAGGTATTGAAAAAATCGCACTGGCTACTGCAGCGAAGTGAAGATCTTTGATGAAACGATTATTCATTGCGCTGCCCGCTGCTATTTTGATGACCTTTTTTGTCTTCGGCTTTATGACCTGGCTGGTCAATATGGGCAAGACGCCTTTGCCTGATCAAAAGCCAACGGTCAGATTTGATATGTTGCAAGTTGAGCAAGATAGCCAAACGCAGCGCCGTCAGCGCCAATTGCCTGAACCACCAGAGCAGCCAGCACAGCCGCCGGAAACTCAGGTCAGTAATTCAAGTAACGTATCGGAAAATTCAATCTCGTTAGACAGTTTAGACTTGCCTCAGGTTGCTTTGGATACCGCAGTTACTGGGCTGGCCATTTCAAATCCAGGTCCGATGAAGATTGCACAAAACCAACAGGTGATGCCATTGCATCGTATGGAGCCTCGATATCCGGCAAGAGCACTGAGTCGTAAGATAGAAGGCTATGTTGTAATGAGCTTTACCATCAATGAAGTAGGAAACCCTATCGACATTGAAGTGGTGCAGAGTGAGCCTAGCCGAGTGTTTGATAGAGAAGCCACAAGAGCGCTACAGCGATGGAAGTACCAACCCTTGGTGGTGAATGGCAAGGCGACGCCTCGAGAAGGTCAAACCGTGAAGCTGGAGTTTAAACTGCAATGATGAACCGATCATTTTTAACTCTTGTGCTGATGGCTATTTTGTTTGGCTCAAACGTGAATGCTCTAGAGCTTAGCCGCTCTACTGCCAATCGAGTGCATCAAGCCTATGAACTGCAAAACCAAGGCGATGATGCAAAGGCGATCGAGGTTCTAGAGAGCGTAGATTCTAGTAGAGCCTTTGATACCTCTTATGTGCAGCGAATGCTGGGTATCTTGTATTGGCAAGAAGAGCAAAGCGAGAACGCAGAAAAAGCACTATCCCATTCTGTCGAGCTGAAAGGGCTGCCTGCTGAGCAGCATATCGAAACTCAGCGCATGCTGGCGGATATTCAGTTATCAAATGGCAAAATGAGCCAAGCGCTAGACAACTACCATCAAGTGATTGCCCAGAATAAAACTCAGAACTCTTTGGGACCAGAGACGATTCAGCAGATATGGCTTCGTGTTGGGCAAGCTAACTATCAGATGGAGAATTGGCCGTCAGTATTGACTGCATCGAAGAGCTATTACTCTGCAGGTGGCAAAACGACCACATCAGTATTGAATCTGCGCTTGGGCGCGGAGCTTTCCTTGAAGCAATGGAACAATGCTCTAAAAACCACATTGGCATTAAGAGGGTTAGAGCCAGAAGCCGAACGCTGGTGGACACAAACACTCAACCTGTATTTGAGAGTAGGGAACCATCAACAAGCGCTCTCAACACTTAAGCAGTATGAGCGAGCGGGTTTTGAGCTAACCAAAGATCAGTATCGAATGATGGCTCAGCTTTATTCCAAGCAAGGTGTGCCAGAAAAGTCGGCTTTAATATTCCATGATTTGAATAAAGGCAATGAGACGAAAGCGAAGGATCTCGCTATTGAAGCGCAGTACTGGCAACAGGCAAGAGAGTGGGAAGAGTCTCTTAATGCTTGGGCTAGAGCGTCCAGTAAAGATAGCGATTATCGTTGGTCTTACATTCAATTGCTTATGCAAAACAAACAATATAAGACGGCGATATCCCAGTTAAGCAAGGTTAAAGAGAGCTCAAGAAGAGAGCTAACGAATGTTGAAGCGTATTATCGCTTAGGCGATCGAGAGCAGGCGCTAAAGCATGCGCAAAAAGCCAACCAGATCAAATCAGACCGAGTGGCGCTGAATTGGATTCGGTATTTGAATCAACCACAATAAATAACCAATGCTGCCTTCGGGTGGCATTTTTTATGCGTGTTACCTTCTGCAAAGCCAGCTAACAAAATGATGCAATTGCTTGTGTCTATCTATGTCACATCAATCGAAGTCTTTATTTATTAAATGCAGGAAAAGGGTAAATTGGGGTATGACACAAATGAGTGATTTTTGGCGCAGATAAGGTGAGTAGAATGAAAGTGATCGTAACAGGTGCAAGTAGCGGTATTGGCTTTGAATTGGTTAAACAGCTTTGCGCTGAGAACTACCAAGTATTTGCAACAGGCCGAAATCAAGACAAGCTTGCTGAGCTTAAAACCGTAACAGGCTGTCATATTGGCGCGTATGACCTTAGCTTATCCAACCAAGTGGTTGAGATGTTTGATCAAGCGGTTCGTGATCTGAACGGCCTAGATGTACTCATCAATAATGCCGGAATGAACTCGCGCAAATGCCCAGTGGATGAGTTTTCTATTGAAGAGCTAGATCTACAATACGCCGTCAATCTAAGAGCCCCAATGCTATTGTCCAACAAGGCCTTGCCGTTAATGAAAGCACAGAAGTCTGGGTACATAGTGAATGTCACCAGCACAGTAGCAACGAGAGCGAGTGAGACAATGTCGGTGTATACCGCTATGAAGCAAGGATTGGCTGGCTTTACGGGCGTGCTGATGAAAGAAGCTCAACCTCATGGCATCAAGGTAACAAACCTGCTTCCAGGGGGCACAGACACCAGTTTTAGACAGGCTGAAAGACCTGAGTATATGAGGCCAGAAAGTGTTGCTCGCACCATTCTCGGTCTGCTTAAGCTCCCTGAAGATGTCATTGTTCATGAAATGGTATTTAGACCACAGGTGGAAGTAGAGTAACTCTAGCCTTTTCATTTTTTGCAGAGAATTTCGTTTAAAATGCGAACAGTATCAATGTGTTAGTGGGTAACCTGTTGCATAATAATAATGAACCCGAAAAGCATAATGGATAAGCCCAACGGATAGCCTATTGACCCACTTTGTTAGTCTTCTCTGCAAATAGGTGGTGGGGTTATGAACAAGAAAATGATGTTTTGGGGTAATCAAGGCGGCACTTTAGTAGCGTTTATCATTGCGATGATCGCATGGGCGTTTAATCTGCATGTGCTATTCGGCGTTTTTATCTTAGCAACATTGGTTAAAGCTGCACAAAGCCAATAAAAAAGCTTTGATACGGTTTGACCATCAGTATACATTTTAATTGATGATTTGGGTCGGCATAGCGTTGTTTTTAACGTGAACTTGCTGACCCATAGGCTACTTTTACATTGCGAAAGTGGGCTATTTTAAGACATCGAATCTTAGCTTACGCTTATCTAATTCTTCTTCTAGAAACATCAGTAACAGCTGTGTATCTGACTCAAAGTTCTCTTGATTGTTACGACTATCTTTCCCTAAGTCAGTCAGTTCTAAGGCGTTTTCTATCAATTTCTGGCTATCCCTAACGGCTACTTCACCGGATGTTGCTCGTAGCTTCTTTGCTAAATTCACATAATTGTAGATTGCGGAAAGAGTGTTAAGAGACACTTTAGACATTAAGGGAGACCTTTGGTAGTAAACACAGAGGCAGTCTATAGGATGAACTTGAACTTAGTGTGATCACTTTGCGACAATGCCAAAAAATAGTAGGTCTCGGCCTTCCGCTTTTAATGTATTTCTTCTAGGGCTTACACTACACAATGTAGCGTTCACGATAATGCGGTGAAAACAAAAAGGCCCGCTAAATGGTGCATTTAACGGGCCCGGGCCTTAGTTTTTCTATTCTACTTTAAGTTTTTGGAAGTACTCTTCGTACAACACGCTGGCTTCGCCAACTTCATCCTGCCAAGTTCCAGACTCTAATGCTTCTTTTGGTGGGTATACATTAGGGTTTTCAGCGAACTCTTTTGGAAGTAGATCATGCGCAGTAGCAACAGGGGTTGGGTAGCCAATCTCCAATGCAATCTTGGCCGCGTTTTCTGGGCGTAGTAAGAAGTCGATCATCTTGTGAGCCGCTTCGGTGTTTTTCGCCCCTGACGGAATGGCTAAGCTATCCATCCAGAATATAGTGCCTTTTTCTGGCCAGATGATATCGATTGGCGCACCTTCTTCGCGAGCCATATAAGCCGAACCGTTCCACAGCATACCTAGCGAGACTTCGCCAGCCATGTAAGGGTTAGCAGGGAAGTCGGAATTGAATACCAATACGTTCGGCATCAGTTTTTTCAGTTCTTCGTAAGCCGCTTTGATTTCTTCTGGGTTGGTGGTATTTGGAGAGTAACCCAGTTTAGTCAGTGCGATATGGAATACCTCGCGAGAGTCATCCATCAGCATCAATTGACCTTCCCATTCAGGATTCCATAGGTCATCCCACTTGGTGACTGTTGAGCTATCAACCATGTCGGAGTTTACACCAATGCCAGTTGCGCCCCAGATATAAGGGATAGAGTAATTGTTGTTAGGGTCAAATGGCTTGTTTAGGTAGCTAGGGTCTAGATCGGCAAAGTGAGATAGCTTGGCTTTATCGATCTCTTGAAGCATGCCTTCTTTACGCATCTTTGATACGAAGTAAGTGGATGGGACCACTAAGTCGTAGCCAGAGCCTTGAGTTTTCAGCTTGGCATACATGCTCTCGTTTGACTCGTAGGTGGAGTAAATCACCTTGATGCCAGTTTCCTTTGTGAAGTCTTCTAGCACTTGATTTGGAATGTATTCAGACCAGTTGTAGAAATACAGCTCTTTGTCTGCAGATAGAGCAGGGAAAGAGAACAGTGTCGCCGCACAAAGGGCGCTAGCATAGAGTTTACTTTTCATTACGTTTCCATTTAATTATCGCTCGAAGACTTTGCCTTCACGGTTCAGTCGGTATGAGCAATGTAAACTTATCTGCTGGCCAGATCTGACCAGCAGGGTTTTAAATACCCGATAATTTTAGACTATTTCACTTTTTCTCGTGCGAGAAGCTGGGAAATTATTACCAGTATTAGAGAGACAATGAGCATTACCGTTGCCAGCGCATTCACCTCAGGAGAGATGCCGACTTTAACCATAGAGTAGATCTTTAGGGGCAAAATCTCGTAGGCAGGGCCGGTAACAAAAGAGCTAATAATCACGTCATCGAGTGACAGTGTGAAGCTAAGTAACCAGCCTGCAGCAACCGCAGGCATAGCTAGGGGCAGAATGATTTGCTTTAGGATCACCCACTCGCCTGCGCCAAGGTCCTTGGCCGCTTCCAGCATTTTTACATCAAAGCCATTCAGGCGACTGTATACCGTTACCACTACAAAGGGCAGGCAGAAGGTAATATGGGCTATCAACAAGGTGAAGAAGCCGAGTTGTGCCCCAATGACCAAAAACAGCGCGAGTAAAGAGATCGCCATAACAATATCAGGAGACATCATTACCACAAACAGCATGCCGTTCACCGCTCGCTTGCCCTTGAACTGATAGCGAAACAACGCAACGGCGGTCAAGCTACCAATAATAGTGGCTGCGGTTGCCGAAAATACGGCGATGTTCAATGAGTGCCATGCCGCCTGCATCAAGCTATCGTTGTTGAGTAAGCTTTCATACCATTTTGTGGTGAAGCCTCCCCATTTCATACCAAATTTGCTGGCATTAAAGGAGTTCGCGATCAGCACAATAATGGGCAGGTATAAGAACGCATACACCAAGGTCATAAAACTAAATCTGAGTGTGCGCCCCATCAATCCAGCTCCACTTTTCTATTTAATAACTTGCCAGCGCGATAATACGCATAAAGCATAATGGCCATCGCAAGGGTAAGAGCGATACTGGTCGCCGCCCCAAACGGCCAATCCCTTGCATTGAGTACCTGGCTCTTAATGACATTACCTATCAGTAGGTTTTTCGCACCGCCCAGTAGATCGGAGACATAGAACATACCGAGTGCAGGTAGCAGAACTAACAAACAGCCACCGATAATGCCTGGCATGGTTAGCGGCAACACAACACGAGTAAAGGTTTGTAGCTTATTCGCTCCTAGGTCTTTCGCTGCTTCAATATAGGTATCATCAAGCTTCTCTATGGCTGAATAGAGAGGCAGTATCATAAAGGGCAACAGTATGTAGACGAGGCCAATCATTACCGCTGTTTCTGTGTACATGATGCGCATTGGCTTATCTATGATGTCGATTGCCATCAGAGACTTATTTAAGATGCCTTGAGTGCCTAGCACTATCTTTAATCCATAGGTGCGAATTAGAGAGTTAGTCCAAAATGGCACGATAACCAAGAACAGCATAAAGGGACGCCATTTAGGTGGCATCTTAGCGACGATATAGGCAAACGGATAGCCGATGATCAAGCACATAAATGTCGCGATAATCGCCATGTAAAACGAGTGCCACAACACCTTGGCGTACAAGGGATCCATTAGACGAGCATAGTTGTCTAAGGTAAATGTCAGCTCAATTAGGTTGGCTTCATCACGAGTTAGAAAACTGGTACCAATGATCATTACATTGGGTACAAGAACAAACAGTGTTAACCAACCAACGATCAGCGTGATGATCGCGTTCTGAAGATTAAACCTCTTGCTCATCATGTAGGACGACCTCCCAACTCTCCACCCAAGTGATAGCCACTTTTTGGCCTAGGGAATGGTCGACATCTGGGTCGTCTTCATTGAAAAATTCGCTGATCATCACCTTAAGTCCAGACTCTAGCTCGATCACCGAGTCTAAGGTCATGCCTTTATAGGTGCGCTCAATGACGTGCCCAACAATACCTTTTTGCTCAGATTCGCGAATCTCTTCCAATCGCAAATCCTCTGGGCGAAGCAGCACCCTTAGTTGTTCATTTTCGGTAATGGCTTGGTCATAGTAGACAACCGATTCCACACCCTCGATAGTTGCGCGAATGCGTTTCTCGTCTAAACGCTCTTTAGCGACAGCATCAAAGACGTTAATTTCACCAATAAAGCGAGCTACAAATAGGTTCTTTGGCTCTTCGTAGATTTCACGAGGCGTGCCATCTTGTTCAACCACGCCGTCTCGCATAACAATGATGCGGTCTGACATAGACAGCGCTTCTTCTTGGTCGTGTGTAACAAATATGAAGGTAATGCCAAGCTGGCGCTGAAGTTGTTTCAGTTCCATTTGCATCTGCTTTCTTAGTTTGTAATCCAACGCAGATAAGGACTCATCCAACAACAGAACTTTTGGCTTGTTGACTACCGCGCGTGCTATGGCAACACGTTGCTGCTGGCCACCTGATAACTGGCTAGGTTTGCGCTGGCTCATTGCGCCCAAGCGAACCATGTTTAACGCTTCCGTCACTCGAGGCTCGATGTCGGCTTCGGCGACTTTTTGCATGCGTAAACCAAACGCTACGTTTTCAAATACCGTCATATGCGGGAATAGCGCATAGCTTTGAAAAACCGTATTTACGTGTCTTTGCTCTGCAGGAACGTCGGTAACATCTTGCTCAGCAAGAAGGATGTTGCCATTGTCGACGGTTTCAAATCCCGCAATCATGCGTAAAACAGTCGTCTTTCCGCAACCTGATGGACCAAGAATGGTAAGGAACTCACCGTGGTTCACATCTAGGTTTAGATTTCCGATGATTTCTTTGCCATCAAAGCTTTTGCTTACGCCTGTTAAACGGATTACAGGTTGTTCATTGTGTTGTTGAGCGTTCAACGTCTGTATTTCTCCTACGCACCTAGTTGCCTAGGTTGGATACTTTTATTTTCGATATGAATGAGTCGAAAAAATAATAATATCAATAAGTTAAAATAAAAAACCGTCTGAATTTTCAGGCGGTTTTAGGCCCTAATAAACGTAATGATTTGCTAGGGTCATTGATGGCCCTAAGCTTAATCGAAACTATTGAAAAATTGCATTGTTTTTTAACGATAAGCCCTTGTTTTTCATCGTTGCTTCTAAACACAGGCAAATTAAGGGTACGTTGATTTTGAGTATAGATGATGCGGTGAATAAATGTGAGTTAACAAGACGCTTCTTCTTGAGATACCGTCTATATATATCTATGATTTAATTATAATTCTTTGTCTTGTTGAATCGATGGATCTTAATCTTCTTACTACGTTTCTCACGGTGTATCGTTGCCGGTCTATAACTCAAGCGTCTGAACAACTCGATCTTACTCAACCAGCGGTAAGCGCTGCTTTAAAGCGTTTAGAGGCTGTAGTGGGTAAGGCGTTGTTTGTGCGAGAGGGGCGGGGTATTGCGCCAACGGGCGCGGCTGTAGCTCTGGCTAATAAGATAGAATCACCGCTGTCGGTTTTAGAAACCGTTGAGGCTCAAGACGATGCGCTAAAAGTGCATTGCAGTGAAACGGTGTTACACCTGCTAAAAGACCTCCCTGGAATGGAGTTTTCGGATGCTCCACTTGATGAGAATGAAGTATTCGACGATCTAACCAGTCAAAAGGTAGACCTACTTATTGATGTCTTGCACAACAAACGTCATTCGTTCGTGGTGGAAGAAGTCTTTACCGATGAGCCTGTTTGCTTAACTCGTGCAGATCATCCGAGAATCGGAGAAACTATGACCTATGAGGATTTCTATAGAGAGCAACACATTGCCCTTAAGATTCGTCGTAGTGAGATGAATACCATCGATTTCCTTTCTGATAAGCCAGTGGCACCGCGCTCTGTTAAGGTGGAAACCTGCTCGATTTCAGGAATGCTAATGCTGGCCTCGGATAGCGACTATATTGCATCCGCTAACCGCAGCTTAGCCGAGCGAATCGCTCCAATGCTGGGGCTTAAAATATATAAATACCCTATACCGTTGAATCACCTGCATTATCGAATGATCTACCACAGACGCTACCTTCACGATGAAAACCATAAGCAGAAAAGAGAACAGATCAAGGCTATCTTCAAACAGCATCAAAAATAGTAATTTGTAGCTCCCATCATGGCCTTTGACAGCTCTATCTGGGTTTGGATACCCCTCGCAATCGCTATAGCACTTGCTTTGATTGGCAAAAAGCGCGCAGCTTTTGCCACTCTTGCAGTTGCTTTATTAGGGGCTTGGTTTGAGGCTCGCCTTTCTATAACAGGGCTGCTCGTTACCGTGCTTGGCTTTGCTATTGCTTCTCAAGTCCCAAGGAACAAAGGGTTTAAAAAATACCTTGCCCTAACAGTGACGATTGTTTGGTCGCTGGGCATGGCGCTGCATTGGCTCCCTGGTTTTGCCAATTTACTGGTGTTGGATAAGGTGCAAACAGGCCCTGCCAGTATCCCATTTACCATGTACCTTAACCTCGATAAGCCTCTTATCTTCTTTGCTTTATTGTTGGCCTTTCCTGGATTACTAGGTAAAGCTAAGTCCGTTGAGTGGCAGTCACTAGTCAAATCCTTACTCGTTCTAACTAGCTTATTACCTATTGCCGTGATTTTAGGTGGGCTAGGGGTTGAAGTGTCATTGCCGAACTGGTGGTGGCTGTTCTTGCTAAACAATTTGCTGTTAACCTGCGTGGCAGAAGAAGCCATATTTCGTGGGTTCATACAGCAAGAAATAAGTAAACAATTGGGCTGGAAAACTGGCTTAATTGCCGCAAGTATTTTGTTTGGGATTGCTCACCTTGCCGGAGGCTGGTTATTGATTGGCTTCGCTACCATCGCTGGTGCTTGTTATGGAATGGCGTTCTACCTGACCGGCCGCCTTTGGGCTGCTGTGCTGGTTCACTTTATGTTTAATTTCATGCACTTACTATTTTTTACTTATCCTATTGCCATTCGCTAGCCAATCATCACTCCATTCAATAAATATAAGCTCAGTTTATGTCTTAACCCAAAATGGCTTTATATATCTAATGTGACCTTTATCTCATAATCCCCTCCATGTTCTGAGCACATAGCTCTTTGTATCAAACACTGGAGATTCCAATGAAAAAACTAACCCTTCTATCTGCTTCTATTGCAGCACTTGTTTCTGCAACAGCTATCGCAGCGCCAGTTGAAGTTTACCTAGAACAAAACGTTGCATCTAATGCAGCTGACAACGGCGAATACGCAACAGAAGCGGGCGCAACTATTCAGACGTCTGAAGATGGCTATGTAAACATTGCTTTTGATGATCAAGGGTACTTGGCAGCAGGTTACGGTTACGACTTCCATATGTCTGATCAAGTAGAGCTGAACCTTTATGGTGAGCTGAGCAAGTGGGATACAGGTGCTGATGCACTAGCAGAAGCTGTGGTTACTTATAACATTTCTGATAACTTCAACGTATTCGGTGGTTACGCATACAAGCGTTCTGAATTGGATTTACTAAGTGACAATGGTATTAACAGCAACCAGTTCATTGCAGGTTCATCGGTTTCTTTCGGTATGGTTAGCCTAGACTACACCTACACGCATGAAAACAGCGATGGTTCAAATGCTGGTGTAGTACATATTGGTAACCAGTATTACGTTACTGATGGTGACTACCATACAAACCAACATGAAGTTGTTCTATCTGCAGAAATGGACAACTGGAGACCGTACGTTAGCTACACTTACCTAAATACTAGTGACCTAGTTAGTCAATATTCTAACGTAGGCGAGAATGACAACATTGTTACACTAGGTATTGCTTACCAATTCTAATAAAATACTAGCAACAACACTTGGCTAGGTGTTGATTTACAACTAGTAAATAAAGCAAATGGATTTGCTTCTAATTATTCTAAGGTTTACCCATGAATAGAAGCACTCGAAATAATTACCTCATTAACACTCTCGCAATTATTGGCTTATTACTTTTCTCTTCGCTTCCTACTGTTTCCGCCAATATCGAAAAAACGACTTATCCCGTCATGGATAAAAAACTATCTGTAGCTCTTGGGCTTTGTAAAAACGACGAGTAACTCCAGTTATTTTTGTTTATCAGTAAGTTATTTACGTCTGCATAGTTTTTTAACCTTAGGTATTCACATCTAATCCTCGTTCATAGGTGTGTTAATGACACCCTCTGGGAGCAACCATATGAAAAAGTCACTCTCATCACTATTTGTTGTCATCGCAACTTCCGTATCTGTGCCTGTAACTGCTGAAGACTATGACAGTGAGTCATTGTTTAGCCGTAACAACGCTGTTATGGCGGTAGGAGCAGTAGATACAATCAATCAATACTGTGTTGAACTTGGCAAAATGTCTGCAGAGCTTTTTCAAGAGTTGACCTTAGATATGCGTGAAAACATAGAGAGACTATCAATTCAAATATCGGGTGAAGAATTTACCTTTAGTGAAGAGCATGAGATGTATATTGAGGGCATATCCTTAGGTGAACGCTTGATCCGCGATGCCGAGCAAGAAGGCCACGTAAAGCAAATGTGCGATCTGCCAGAATCTAGACAGATGATTCTATAACAGTACATCGATTTTATGTCTTTAAATCACCAGCACAGCGCAAATATAAATATCATTAATGTATGTTCTTAAGCCTACGTTATATATCTATGACAAACATGTAAGTACACTTCTCCGCACTAGAACGAGATAGTTTTCTGATAATTAACTGACACGCAGTATTGTTTAATAACTTTTGCGTTGACCAGTATCTTAGATTACTTATGAGTCAAACAGGCGTAGTAGTTACTAGCGGTTTTTGTTTGTTGGTGTAATAAAAATCTATAGCTAACTCGCCTTGTTTGTTTATCTGTAAGAGATAAACAAATACGAATAACACTAAAAACAACAATTATTAAGCAACACTATAAGTTGCAAAATTGCATATTTACTACAAGTCCTAGTATGTAATTATTTTCCCAATATTGGATATTGATGCAGAAATGCCACTAGAGCTGCAGCACATGGAAGTGTCTTTTTTTCTTAAACTCCAATCCAATTTCTCTCTTCGTTTTAAACCTTTCTTGCTGGTGTTTTATCAACATACTTTCAACTAGCTTACTTATGAGCATCGCATAGAGCACAGCCAACAGATTGCGTAGATCGGCTGATATCAACGCCTTAGTTTAGAAAATCTTCGCAAAAGTAACGTATTGATTTTTCTTTGAAACACAAATAGTTCATTATCTAGGTAGTGATAGTTTGGTAAAGGAAAAAACAATGACCTATAAGCTAGAGGTGGACCTACACACGCATACGTTGGCGAGTGATCACGCATACAGCACCATACATGATTATGTTAGAGAAGCGCCCAAGCGCGGTATTCGATTGTTCGCCAATACTGACCACGGTCCTGATATGGAAGACGCTCCCCACAAATGGCATTTTGTGAACAGTTTAACCTTTCCTCGCGTCGCCGATGGAGTAGGGATCCTTCGTGGTATAGAAAGTAATATCAAAGACTTGCAGGGCAATATAGATATCGATGAGTCTATTCGCTCTAGCCTAGATATCATACTTACTGGTTTTCATACCCCAGTGTTCGCACCAAGAGATATCGACTCAAATACAGAAGCAATGAGCAATGCCATAAAGAGCGGTAAGGTTCATGTGGTGACGCACCCAGGTAATGTGAATTTTCCTATCCACATCGAAGAGATCGTCAAGACAGCTGCAAGGGAAAACGTTGCACTAGAGATCAACAACAGCTCATTCCTGTTTGCTCGAAAAGCCAGCTATGCAAACTGTCACAAAATAGCCGAACTTGCCAAGAAATATGACGCTCCGTTAAGTGTTGGCTCAGATGCACATAACGCTTGGGATCTAGGACGTTTTGATAAAGCCAAAGCCCTGATCACTGACGTCGATTATCCAGCGGATCGCATTATCAATAATACGGTTGATTCACTGTTTGCCTATCTCGCCACTAAGGGCGTTGATATAGCCGATGAGTTTGAATTTTAACCTCTAACCCCATAGAAGCTCAGTCGTTATGCTGAGCTTTTTCTTTGAAGTGCATTTTCCATTATGAATCTACTTACTAGAACAATTTCAATTGTTTACGTCATCGCATTGACCAGTGTTATTGCCTTTTCATTGTTTGCGGGCGCAGTGGTCGCCCCCGTGATCTTTAATTCTTCTTCATGGTTAGGCGAATCAGTACTTAATCGCTTTCAAGAAGGCTTGATGATGACCGAAGTCTTTGTACGTCTGTCTTATCCATTGATCGCTGTTTGCTTATTTTCTTTGGTTTATGAGTTGTGGAGCTATTGGAAGAAAGACTCCGATTGGATAGCGCTGGTTAGCATGAGTTTGATGGTCGGCACGGGTTTGCTATTTGGCTTTTATTTCATCCCCGAAATCTTGCACCTTCAATCACAAGGAGCAGTGGTTACTCAAAGCCCTGTGTTCGCTTCAATCCATAAAACCTCTGAGATTTGCTTTAAAATCACAGTGCTGTCTGGGTTAGTTTTAGTGTTCCGCAACATACTAAAAATGAGTCGATAGGCTGTTCATTTTTGCAATCATAGATTAGTTTTCAGGTTCTCAAATCTTCGTACATACTGATTATCAGTTATTCAACAGAGCGCAGTAAGCCGTATCAAAATGCGCCTTTGATACTTTTATTATGTAGAGGATTTACGATGAATTTGAAGGTTAAAGGTTTAGTGTTAGCGGTGGTTTCGGCACTTGTTTTGAATGGTTGTGATAGCGATTCGGCTAAGGAAAAAATAGAAGCGGGTGTGCATCACGTCAAAGATGTTATACAAGAGACTGGTGATAGGGTTGATGCTGAGTTTCATCGCACAGATGATAATCTGAAAGAAGGTATACAGCATGTTCAACAAGAGGTGCAAACACATGCAGCAAAGGATCTATCTGACTCTGAGATAACAAAAAACTTGAAAAAAATTGGAATGCAAGATAATGATATCGAGACAGTTCTTAAAAATGATCACTTTGATGCAGCAATGGTTGCTGTTGATGTTGAGCATGATGTTTTCTACGGAACTACGTATGATTTTGCAGACAAGGGAAATACCAGTTGGCTTCAGTATGACCCCAACCAAGAGGGGCAGAAAAAAATTGGTCAATTATTCGGGCGTGTAGCATTTATAATTAATTCTCCAAAATTCCAAAAAATGTTTTCTGCTAATGCTAAATATTTAAATAGCACATATTTCTATGAAACCCCTTCAGTGTACACGCTAGCTATTCATGATGTTCCTGATGATTATGCTGAATATAAACAGGCAATATTAGACACATTACAACGCGAACATAATCAATACACTTTTTATGTAAGCATCTCTAATTCAGGCAATGCACAAGGTGATGTAGGTCACCTAAATGTTTACTTCCATCCGACTCAAATTGCAAGAAGCCCCCAAAAAGCAAATGGGCCACTATTAATTCATGAGTTTTCACATACTTTTGGATATCGACATGTAGGTGATAATTCACAACCTGCATTTCAAGGTAACCCAGTACAGATGCAACCGAATAATGTTCCATACTTAGTTCAGTTGATTACCGAACGTGGCGCTACATCAGATAGTTATCAGGGTGACATGCGCATGTTGTCAGATTCTATGTCCGCTCAAACTTGGTACGGTGGTGATAGCTTATTTACGCACTATTTTGGCGATAATTAAAATCGATAGAATAAAAAATCGCCTCGAGCTAGATATTTAGCTTGAGGCGGTTTTGCATTTGAAAGCAAAATCCCGAATTCAACTCCGAACTGCGACATTCTTAACTTTCAAGCAGCCGACATCATTTCTTGAAAAACAACAGCAGGCTGCTTGAACCCTAAACACTTTTTAGGACGGTAATTGATACGATGTTGAGCTCTTTCGATATCCTCGTCACTGACCGTTCTTAAGTCTGTCCCTTTCTTTACGTACTGCCTCAATAAGCCATTAGCGTTCTCATTAGCTCCCCGCTCCCAAGAGCTGTAGGGGTGAGCAAATTAACTATGCCACTACACCTCAGCTTTCAGTGCCTTGGCTATTTCTTCATGGCCAGCAAATTCCCGACCATTGTCTGCGGTAATGGTATGAACGAATTCTTTGTAAGGCAGTAACATATCTATGGTCGCTTGAGTGACGTCTTTGGCTGACTTCGATGAGACTTTTCTCGTCAGATAAAAGCGTGTTTTACGCTCTAAAATAGTGACGATTGCTCCTGTCCCATGCTTACCCAGAACCGTATCAATCTCCCAGTCACCAAGGCGTTCTCGGTTATCAACCACGTCGGGCCTATCATCTATCGAAACTGCATTTTTAATAGCTGGCGCTTTCTCTTTCTTACCCCGTCGATACCGTTTTTGGCCTTGACGTAAGTGCCGAAAGAGTTTGCCACCCTGTTGCTTATTACGAGCAACAAAACGGTAAATCCACTCATGGCTAACTTTAGCTCCAGCGCGAGTTAACACATTAGATATTTGCTCTGGACTCCAGTCATTAGTGAGCAAAAACTCGATGAAATCTACGCGCTGTTGGGGTATTCGATACTTATCTGCTTGTTGTCGTTTCGCTACTGAAAGTTGATGTGCTTTTTCAGGCAGATATTGCTGTTTCTCCCCACATCGCTTCAACTCACGATAAATGGTTGAGCGATGGCATTTAACGGTCTTCGCAATTTCTGACACTGAAATTCCCCATTCCAAAAGGGCAGAAATCTGATATCTTCTTCCCTCGGTCAACTGTTGATAATTCATGGTAGTACCGCTTGTTTCTTTGGCGAGAAGAGCGTACCACTTTCAGCAGTTGGCTTCCTCTTCTACAACTTCCCATGAATATCGCAGTTATTATCTGAAATCGGGCCTAACCATATACATCGCCAAGCGTTATGAAGCGAACCGAAAACAAAAGGGCACTTATCTTGGCGTTGAGGGTGAGATAGCGCGTGAACAGGTTGCAACAAGCTCTTCTCCGCTTTCAATATTTAGCGGTTTATGGACTATGAATTTTGCGGCCATCGTCATTGCCATCATCTTTGGCATTATGATGGCAACCACTTCTGCAGGTTGGGGCGCATCAACACCTTTTGGACTCTGGTTTGGTAAATTGCTCATTGCATTAGGTATTGATTCTCAATCTATCGCTGCCTTTACTCATCGACCAGAGAAGCTGTTTACTATGCCCTTTTTTGAATACGGGGTATCTGTGCAAAACCTACGTATCTTACTTGGCACACTCGTTGCTGTGCTTTGGCTTGGAAAATGGGCGTCGCCATTGAAATCGCAGTATACGTTCAAACACTATGCGCTGTTTTCAGTAGGTGGGCTGTTGATGGGAGTAGGTACTCGCTTTGCCAACGGTAGTAATGTTGGCGCCCTGTATACGCCAATTGCCAATTTCTCATTGTCTGGTTGGGTGTTCTTCGGTGCTTTGATTGTGGGTGGTATTCTAGGTAATCAGTTTGCTCGAAAGGTTAAGCTCATTGCGGCTGCGCCGTTGGCTAAGCCCGCAATGCAGTAGAAGTGGCTATAGTACTGTGAGGGAGCTAAGGCTCCCTTTTTTCGTTCCAAAGATGAAACCTTCAGTTGTAACTATTGCACACGCAAACGTTTACCTGTATTTTCTCGCCTCTGAAATCTTTACTCACATTTTTGATGAAGAACGCTCCTATTTATTCGTTTTTCTAGTAATACAAAGGAAATAGCATGTCCGAGAATAGCGCACCCCAAGCAAACGGTGCATCTGCAAAAGGCAGTTGGTTAGACACCTTCTTCTTGATTTCACAACGTGGCAGTAATGTACGCCGTGAAGTGGTAGCGGGTTTAACAACCTTCTTGGCAATGGTGTACTCAGTAATTGTGGTACCAAGCATGTTAGGTGCTGCGGGCTTTGACCAAGGCTCAGTGTTTATCGCAACGTGTTTAGTAGCGGCGTTTGGCTCTTTGTTGATGGGTCTTTGGGCTAATCTGCCAATGGCGATTGGCTGTGCTATTTCATTAACCGCCTTTACTGCTTTTAGCTTGGTTCTAGGACAGGGCATCTCTATTCCTGTTGCTCTAGGCGCAGTGTTCTTAATGGGTGTTATCTTTACTGCGATCACGGTTACCGGTGTACGTCAGTGGATCTTAACGAACCTACCTGCTGGTATCGCCCACGGTACAGGTATCGGCATCGGCTTGTTTTTGCTTCTTATTGCAGCAAGTGGTGTTGGCCTTGTTATCAAGAACCCAGTAGAGGGCTTGCCGGTAACATTGGGTGAATTCACGTCTTTCCCTGTGATCATGTCAATGCTAGGTCTAGCGGCTATCTTTGGCCTAGAGAAGCGTCAGGTTCCTGGTGGTATCTTGCTAGTCATTATCGCTATCTCGGTATTTGGTTTGATCTTTGATCCTTCAGTGCAATATCAAGGCTTCTTTGCCCTTCCAAGCATTGGTGGTGAAAACTCTTTGATTGGCACTATGGATATTATGGGTGCACTTAACCCTATCGTCCTGCCAAGTGTGCTTGCTTTGGTGATGACCGCTATCTTTGATGCGACGGGTACGATTCGTGCGGTAGCCGGTCAAGCAAACCTTCTTGATAAAGACGGCAACATTATCGATGGTGGCAAAGCGCTGACCTCGGATTCTGTTTCAAGTATCGTTTCTGGCGCTGTAGGTGGCGCTCCTGCGGCGGTTTACATTGAGTCAGCAGCAGGTACAGCTGCGGGTGGCAAAACAGGTTTAACCGCTGTAGTGGTAGGTGTGCTTTTCTTATTCCTACTTTTCTTGGCTCCAATTAGCTACCTAGTGCCTGCCTATGCAACGGCGCCTGCGCTAATGTACGTGGGCCTACTAATGCTAGGCAACGTTCGCAAGCTAGACTTCGACGATTCTGTAGATGCACTTGCCGGTCTTGTTTGTGCCGTGTTCATCGTACTAACAGGTAACATAGTAACGGGCATTATGCTTGGCTTCCTGTGCTTGGTTGTAGGGCGCGTGTTCGCTGGAGAATGGAAGAAGCTAAACCTAGGTATCGTGCTGATCACTATCGTTCTAGTTGCCTTCTATGCAGGTGGCTGGGCTATCTAAAGCTCATAGCCAAATAGTTTTCTTTAATACCTAGCCTTTGGCTAGGTATTTTTTTACCTGCCGCTTTTGAAAAGTTCCTTTCGTATCTGCACACTTAAATCTCATTCAGCTCTTCATTCTCAGAATTTCCTATAGTTCTAAGCATGCCTGTGCATCCGATTGCACGAACATGATTTAACGACATAGTACTTAGAGGAACGAGTATGAGCGTCAAAACACCAAGATTTAAGCTACCCACCGTTTACACCATACTTTTCATAATTATTGCGCTTGTAGCTGCAATGACTTGGGTTATTCCGGCAGGAAAATACGATTATAAAACCGCTGAGACTCATCAGTTGGTCAAGGCTGCTGACGTAGCTGATTATGCTGGGGGAGAGCGTCTATTACCTATCCCAGGCTCTTACACTGAGTTGGAATCGTCTCCGCAAGGTGTGGGTGATGTACTGCTTGCGCCGATTAAGGGCTTTCACGAGTCTGCGGACGTCGCACTGTTTGTGATTATCATTGGTGGTTTCCTTGCGGTAACCATGCGAACAGGGGCTATGGATGCAGGTGTTGCGGCAGTAGTCGATCGCTTTAAAGGTCATGAACAGTTTTTAATTCCCATCCTTATGACCTTGTTTGCCCTTGGCGGTACCTCATTTGGCATGGCAGAGGAAACCGTCGCGTTCTGGGCGTTAATTCTGCCGGTGATGAGTGCGGCAGGGTATGACCGCATGGTAACCGCAGGCGTAATTTTGCTTGGCTCAGGTGTTGGTGTTTTGGCATCGACCGTCAACCCGTTCGCAACCGGTATCGCCTCTCGCTTTGCGGGTCTGCCCATAGGCGAGGGCGTAGTGCTTCGTTTAGCTATCTGGGCTACTTTGCTGCTTATCGCCATTATCTTTGTGATGCGTTATGCGGCGAAAACGAAAGCGGATAAATCTTTATCTGTGTTGGACGGTGTTGAATTTGATGATGAATTCAGTAAAGAGCCTCAAACCCTAGAGTTCACACCCATTCGTAAACTCACAATGACTGTGTTTTTTGGTACCTTCTTGGTCATGATCTACGGCGTGATCCCATGGTCAGATATGGGGATCACCTTTGTTCCTACTTTGGGCTGGTGGTTCGATGAACTCTCTACCTTGTTCTTTACGGCCTCTATAGTAATAGCGCTCATTAACCGCGTTCCCGAGGCAAAATATATTGAGACCTTTATCGAAGGGGCTCGAGACCTAATTGGGGTTGCCTTAGTGGTAGCAGTTGCTCGCGGCATTTATGTGGTTATGGGTGACGGGCAGATCATTGACTCGATCTTGAATTGGTCGGAGGGTATGGTTCAAGGGCTTAACGGTGGTGTGTTTACCGTAGTCGCCTACGTTGTTCATATTGTATTGGCTTTCTTTATCCCTTCAACCTCAGGCTTGGCGACAGTTTCCATGCCACTGATGGGGCCACTTGCTGACTTCTCGAATGTCAGTCGTGACATTATGGTAACGGCCTACCAATCAGCGTCGGGATGGATCAACCTGTTTGCACCAACGGCGGGACACTTAGTTGCGGGGTTAGCGCTAGCCAGAATCCCTTATGGACGATTCCTTAAGTGGGTGATGCCCTTCATCGTTATTTCTTTCTTTGTAACTTGTGTGCTCTTGTATATCGGTGCCACGGTTTAACTTATAAAAATGCGCTCTCTTGAGCGCTTTTTTTTCTGCTGCATTGTCATTTGAACAAGATGTTGAAATTTTCTGCTCATCTATCATTTCTATATTGAGGACAATAACAACGTATAGGGAATGATCATGAGACTGAAGAGCTTACTTCGACTACTTAGTGCACTTGTTGTGGTGTTTATGTTGACCCGCCCCGCATTGGCGGTTGAGCCTGTTTATAGTGACTTCTTTGGTAAGGCGATTCAGGGCTATGATCCCGTTGCTTATTTTGCAGAGGGCAAACCTGTAGAGGGAAGTAAACAATATAAGTATGAATGGAATGATGCGACTTGGTACTTTTCCTCAAGTAAAAACCAAAGTGCCTTTATCGAGAATCCTGAGAAATACGCACCGCAATATGGCGGCTATTGTGCTTGGGCTGTGAGTCAGGGATACACCGCCAAGATAGACCCGAATGCTTGGTATATTCACGACGATAAGCTTTACCTAAACTACAACAAATCCATTCAAGCCAAATGGCAAAAAGACATCCCTAGAAACGTTGCTAATGCGGATGTTAACTGGCCAAGTTTGTTGGCTAATTAAAATAGAGCAATGGCGCTTTCACAATGCCATTGCTCCTTTCTCATTAATTAAGGTTAAGATTTTTTTGCGTGGAACATAGGCTGATCGCGTTTGTCTGCATTGGACCAGAAGTTGATATTGAATTGGGCATCATCTGTCATTTCAATGCGATGCCAGTATTGTGGTGGGCTGGTAGCAAACTGACCGGCATGAATAACCACCGTTAGTTCTGGTTCAGTTGCATGCTCATCAGCAAAGCCAAAATAGGTTACGCTACCTTCCATTACACAAAGCTGTCCAAACACCTCTGCCGCCGTATTGTGGTGGGTTAACAATGCTTGAGGTACGTTGTCTTTGGTAAAGAAAGGGGTCGAGCGTTGGATGGTCCAATCTTTTGGGATTCGTAAATGGCTCATAATTTTCACCTGTGTGGTATGCGATTCATTATAAAAGTATTCGTTGTTATGACTTAGTAGAGCAGCTTGCCCACGCATTGCTTAGGCGGTTAAGCAGACGTTCAACCAAAGAACCTATGGCATAGGTGTACCTTACTTCGCAGCACTCTCTAGCATTGCAATGCAGCTCTTCAATAAAAGCTTCTTCTGTTCTGTTTTCTAGAAACATCTGGTTCATGCTGCTCTCTTGTCAAAATGATTAGTTCATTGATGTCTTAGATATAGCAAGTGCCGTGCCAGAAAAATTAATCACATAATTTCAATGAGTTAAGTTAATTGGATAAAAGATGTTGTCATATAGATAATCTTTCTTGTTATCAATAATACAAATAGTTATCATTTAGATAATCCAATGGGAGTTTGATAGACCCAAAAAGCGGGAGGGCGTGTCGATTGATTAATCTAGATACCGATTCTTTCTCGCCTCTTTGTAAAACAAGCTCTAATCTAAAAGAATCAGGTAGTTAACAGAGTAGTGAATATGAGCCGAAAAAAACCATCACCAAAGCGCGTCACTGTAGTCAGTTCTGATCAAATCTCCCCCAATATGCAGAGAATTCGATTGAAGGGTGAGGCGTTAGCGGCGTTTCCTGAAGATTGTGAGGGGAGCTATATAAAGTTCTTATTTGATTCTGAAGGCAACACGATTGCAGCTATGGTGGAAGGGCAAAGACCTGTTATGCGAACGTATACCATACGTCGCTTTTTCCCTGATGAAAGCACTATTGAAGTCGACTTTGTCCGCCATATTACCCACGACTTACAATGTGGTTTTGCGGCCCGCTGGGCTAACACCGCTAAGGTCGGCGATGAAATTAGCATCATGGGGCCAGGCCCAATAGCTGATATTAATTTAGAGGCGGATTGGTTCTTCATGGTAGCGGATATGACAGGCCTTCCGGCACTATCTGCAAAGGCCCGCACTCTTCCTTCTGATGCTAAGGGCTATGCTGTCATTCAGGTTCATGAGCAAGAGGATATTCAGTCCATTGAACTCCCTTCGAATATGCAAGCGATATGGATCCACGCAGAAGACTCACTAAGCGAGCATGCCCAAGCACAGACATGGCTTGATGGAAATCCATTTGTCTGGGTCGCTACAGACTTCGACTCTATGCGAGAACTGAGACAGTACTTCAGAAATGATAAAGAAATCGATAAGCAAGATATCTATATCAGTAGTTACTGGAAGCAGGGCGTGTCAGAAGATGGCCATAAAGCGATCAAGAAGCAAGATGCTGAAGAGAGCGGTTTTTAGTTGCCGTAATGAGAATATAGAAATTAAGCCCTGCGAGTGCAGGGCTTAGTTTTTTTTGGTGGTCAGGGTTTACTTGCCAGAGTAATAAACAAGCACAGCATCATCCTCTAAGGTTCTAGAGAATCCATAGCCACGCTCTTGATTGATGTCTTTATGTACTCCGCCACCAATGGCCGGGTGACGCTGACGGAACTGACCTAGTGTTTGCCAGTGTGCAAGAAGTGCTTGTCGCTCTGCATCTAGCTTCCAAACCATGTCGGAACGCGTACCTTGGTGGAAGTCATCGGCGTATGGACCGATATCGCGTGCCACTTCATCACCGTAATAGATCTGAATTGCGCCAGGAGAGAGTAATAGGGCATTGGCTGCATTACGCTGCATCTCCAATGATTTAAAGCGAGCGAAAAATAATTCAGTATCATGTGAAGACATGTAGCTTACTGGGGTATAGCCCGGGTTTTCTTGGATCTCTGTGCTGTAGTTTGTGTAGGTCTTGCGCATATCAGAGAAACAAACGGCTCCACGATCTAGCTGCTTTTGCATATCGAAGTTAATCAACGCATCAAAGCCTTCATCGGCATATGGCGAGCGATACGCTGAGTGTGCCCATACTTCACCCATCATCCAAAAGGACTCTTGAGGTCGATTGTTCTCTTTTTGCCATTGAGCGAGATTCTCACTGGCCTTCGCCTTAAGTTCTAGCCACACATCACCCTCAACGTGTTTCACTGTGTCTACACGAAATGCATCAATGCCAAAGCGCTTAACCCAGTCGGTTTGCCACTCTACCAAGTAGTCAGCCACACGATAATCGTCTTTCTCAACTACTCGGGTGCCAGGGTTATCCAATAACCATTGTGGTGGCGTTACCGCCTTATCCGACTCGGTTTTAAAGTCAGGTAGCCCTGCTAGGGTGAGCGTTTTATCGCTGCTTCCCGGGCTGTCATAACCAGGTAAGCCAGAGCGAACCCAATCGGCTCCCCACCACTGCGACCAGTTCTCACTTTTGTAGTCGACAAGATCATGGGAAGAGTGCCAGTTTTTACCAGACTCTGGCTTCCATTGTGTTAGGTCTTTACCTTTTGCGTCAGGGGTGAGTACTTGCAAGTTATCGTGTTGAATATCCGCAAGCGTAGCGTAGCCTGGGTGGTTAATGACGGCATCAAGCATGACCTTAATGCCTCGCTTATGTGCCTCGGTAACCAATGTCTTTAAGTCTTCATCGTTGCCGAAGTTTTGATCAATCTTGGTAAAGTCTCGCGCCCAATACCCGTGGTAGGCATAAAATGGGAATGAGCCTTTGTCGCCACCGCCGACAAAGCCGTGTACTTGCTCAACAATAGGCGATAGCCAAATAGCATCTGTTCCTAGAGATTGAATGTAATCCAGCTTTTCTATAACACCTTTTAGGTCACCGCCATGGAAAGTGCCGACTTCTTGTTGGCCATCCTTAAGGCGACCATAGCTGTTATCGTTACTCTTCTCGCCATTGTTAAATCTATCCACCATGACGAAGTAAATATTGGCATTGCGCCAGTCCAATGCTTTATCGGCTTTAGACTTGGTGGCGACCTTTTCGATGAGCATGACAGCGCCAGTCTCTCGAGTAGGGTTGAAAGTGACAGTGCCATTTTTCACTGTTGCGGTTTGCCCGCTAAAGGTCTCTTTGAGTTCCGTGCCGTCTGCAAAGGTGCCTGCGACGTTAATTACGGCAGGCATGTCGGTATAGGTTTCACAACCTACCTTAGGAAGTGGGCGAACGAACTCTTTTTTAGTGGACTTCTTAGGTTGACGCTTTATGGACAGCGTTTGCTGTTGGTCGTCATAGGCGATGGCGTAATCGCCGGAAAAACGGATCTTAATGGGCAGTTCTGTTTCTGCATTGCAGTTCAAACCAAGGGGAGTATTAAAACGAATACGTTGCTCTTCTGGTGCAACACACTCCCCCTCAATGCCGGTGACCTTAAATACGTAGCTGTCTTTATTTAGCGTGACAACGAGAGGCTCGCTCGCATTTAATGGATAATCTCTAGCGGTGGTTGTGGTGGCTATGGAGACATTTGGATCTGCATACGCAAGGCTACTTGAGAGAGTGATGGCTGATAGTACAGCGCAACAAGCTAGGCTTTTGTTCATGGTCATTAATACTCAATCCCTGATTTATCGATTGGGCTTAGAATGACCAAGGCTAGGATGGAGCTCAATTAAAGTGGTTAGATTTTGTAAGCGAGATCATCAACTGCGCAAAGGTTGAGGCGGTTTGAGGGATTATTTGTGCCTCACTTTTTGCTATAGTATCTCACCACTTATGCTATCAAGCTCACATCTATGCGTCTGTTTCGGTTATCTCTTTTTGCTGGTTTTTTCTTCTTGTCTTGGCCGTTATTAGCAGCGACCAGTCCTACTTGGTACTACCCCTTTATTTCAGCTCAGTACTCATCTTGGAGTGAGACGGATTTTCGCCAGTCCGGTGAATGGTTTGATTGCGCAGAAGACGATAAACCGCTGTTTTGTACCGATGAGGTGAAGATTCACCATACCCCGATGTACGCAGAGGTGACCTTTGACCATGCCCAGGAACCTGTTTTAGAGCTGAATGGTGAATTTAGCCTTACCTATTTTAATAACCTGCAACTAGGGCTTCGACAAGATGGCTTTCAATTAATGAAAGTGGTGATTGATGGCGTGACGCTCGATGTTGAATTGGCGCTGATCAACAAATCAGAAACCGAAGTAGATAGAGAAGTGCTACAGCTGATTAATCGTTATCCCGCGACAGAGGTAAGGACCCTTTATTGGCGAAGTGCTGATCAGAAGAGGTTTGCTGAGTGGCGCAGTGATGGGAGTTCGATACAGATTGTTTATCGGAGGTAGTGGGTGGCTAGAATCAAGAGAAGCTATATATCTCGAAAACTACTATTCTGGACTGGTGTGAGTATGACGGCGTTCGTTGTGAGCATGATAAGTTAATAGAACGTCATCCTGGAAACTACGTAAGTAGTTATCCAGGATCTTAGTGAGCACTAAATTTAGATTTCGTAGATTCTAAGATACTGGATAAACACTTCGTGTTTTCCAGTATGACGGAGTTCGGTGTGAGTATGACAAGGTCAAAGAACGTCATCCTGGAAACTAGGTTCGTAGTTATCCAGGATCTTAGCGAGCACTGAATTTAGCTTTCGTAGATTCTAAGATACTGGATAAACACTTCGAATTTTCCAGTATGGCGGAGTTCGTTGTGAGTATGACAAAGTTAAAGAACGTCATCCTTCAAACTACGTTAGTAGTTATCCAGGATCTTAGCGGGCACTAAATTTAGATTTCGTAGATTCTAAGATACTGGATAAACACTTCGTGTTTTCCAGTATGACGGAGTTCGGTGTGAGTATGACAAGTTCATAGAATGTCATCCTGGAAACTAGGTTCGTAGTTATCCAGGATCTTAGTGAGCACTAAATTTAGATTTCGTAGATTCTAAGATACTGGATAAACACTGCGTGTTTTCCAGTATGACGGAGTTCGGTGTGAGTATGACAAGTTCATAGAACGTCATCCTGGAAACTACGTTAGTAGTTATCCAGGATCTTAGTGAGCACTGAATTCAAATTTCCTAAGTATTAAGATTCTACTAAGCGGCCAGCCCAAACACGCACTATGAGCTTTCTGAGGTACTGATAATGTGATGCTTAGTTCACACTTTGTCATTTAAACACCCCAATTGAAAACTCTGTAATTGAGCCCAACTAGCTCTGCGAATAGGATGGGCAACAAAGGTCTACGGACTTAACTTACCTCTTGGAGTTTTTCATGGTACAGAAAGTATCTATAGCCCCTCAAGGGCCAAATTTATCCGAACTTGTTCAAGGTTATTGGCGTGTTGGTGATTGGGGTATGAACCCTCAGCAGCGCCTTGATTTCTTGAAGCAGCATGTGGATCTCGGTGTAACGACGGTTGATCACGCGGATATCTATGGCAACTATGAGTGTGAGCGTTTGTTTGGTGAGGCGTTAGCTCTGGACAAGAGCGTTCGTCAGCAGATTGAGATCGTGACTAAGTGCAATATTATGTTGTGTGGCGATAAGACACCTGAGCGCAAGGTCAATCACTATAACTCGTCCAAGCAGCATATTGTTGCTTCTGTTGAGAATTCACTGCGCAACTTGCAAGTGGATAACATCGATGTGTTGTTGCTGCATCGTGCTGACGCGCTGATGGACGCAGACGAAGTGGCTGATGCATTCGCTGATCTTAAAGCGTCAGGGAAGGTCTCACATTTTGGCGTGTCGAACTTTACGTCTCGCGGCTTTGAATTGCTTCAATCTCGTTTGGACGCACCACTGGTGACCAATCAGGTTGAGATAAACCCACTGAACTTTGATGTTACTGAAGACGGCACCTTAGATCTGATGCAAACATTGCGCACTCGCCCAATGGCGTGGTCTTGTTTAGGTGGTGGTAGCATCTTTAGCGGTACTAGTGAACAAGCGGTGCGTGTTAGAGAAGAGCTTGAAGCCTTGAAGGAAGAGCTAGGTGCAAGCAGCATCGATCAGGTGATTTATGCTTGGGTTCGCAAATTACCTTCTAAGCCACTAGCGATTATTGGCTCTGGTAAAATTGACCGCGTTGAGTCTGCCGTTAAGTCTCTTGAACTAACGATGACCAATGAACAATGGTATCGAGTCTGGATCGCTTCAAAAGGGCACGGGGTGCCATAGGCCAACTCTATTCTTGAATTTAAGACCACGCCTCGGCGTGGTTTTTTTATGCTTACGACTTATTTGAGCCCCAAGCTAGCACAATGTTAAAGGCTAAATAATACTGAAGATTAGAGATCTAAGTGATACATGCTCGGTATAAAGAGCAATAGTTGTTGAATTAGGAGCAGGACGCGCGATGCAGCAGTTAAGCAGTATGATAATGCAAAGACAGAAGTGGCTGAAAACACTATTAGTGAGCGCATTGTTGCTGACCCTTACAGCGTGTACAGCCAAGCTTATGTATCGCAATTTAGATTGGGCCGTGTTGGAGTTCATTGGAGACTATGTCAGCTTGGATGGCGATCAAGAAGAAATACTCGAACTTCAATTAAAGCAATTTACCGAGTGGCACAAAACTGAAGAGCTTCCGCGCTATGAAGCACAACTGCAATCCCTCTATGATGCAGACCTATCACTCATTGATGAAGAGTTCTTGATTGAGCAGCACCAGATGTTTAGAACACACATCAAACGCCTTGCTAATGAGATAACCCCCGAGTTGTATTCGTTGTCTCGATCTATGTCAAAAGAGCAAATCGATGAGTTTTTGCAGAATTTAACCGAACAGCATGAGGAGTATTCTGAAAAATATTCTCAAACGAGTGAGCGGGAGACGAGAACCCGTTATAAGGAACGAATTGAGAAAAATTTGCGTAGATGGTTGGGAACTTTATCGATCGAGCAAAAAAACATCGCTTATGAGTGGTCGTCAAGCATAGAGCGAACTCACCAGGATTGGGGGCTCTATCGGATCGAAACTCGAGACCGTATTAAGACCATGTTCGCTCGCAGAGACGACCCGTTTTTTTATCAAAAAGAGTTAACAACCCTTATCAACAATCCAGAGCAAGGCTATTCAAATGAGCTCATAGGCAAATTGGAGCGCAACAGAGCATTAGCCAATCAAAGTATATTAGCCATCATATCTACCGCCTCTGCGGAACAAAAGCAGCACTTTAAAGAAGAGATAAAAGACTGGTTAGAATTGGTTCAAGAGCTGCAATCTGACTGAATCTAAAAATCAAAAGACCTCTATTTTTCTTTTTTTAGGTTTTGGGCTCTAAATTTTCGTGCTGATTTCTAAATTACACCATACTTGAAACAATTGGTTACATATCACAGGTTAAGGTCGTTGATTTTCGCGAATACACTGAACGACTATTCATCTGTTTGATATGTTGAAATGAAGTCCTATATCGAAAAGATTATTGATTTAGAAAAAGGTTGTTCAATGAAAAAATCTTTACTGGCAGCGAGCTTGGCAAGCACTTTGCTTTTAGTTGGTTGTGGCGAGGCTCAGAAGCCTATGCAATCTGCAACTGCACCAACTGTAATTGTGGAACCGGCAGCAGTTATTGCCCATCAGCCAAGTAAGGCTTATGTAGGTCGCGTAGAAGCGGTCGAGGATGTAGACATTACTGCACAGGTTACGGGCTACTTAAAAGAGCGCCACTTCCAAGAAGGCCAAATAGTAGAGAAAGGACAGCTTCTTTATACAATCGAACCTTCGTCGTTTGAAGCTCAAGTAGCGAGTGCTAAAGCATCTGTTGCACAGGCAACCGCGAATTTAAAGCGTGCAGAAAACGATTATAAGCGTGCGAAGAATCTATTACCGAAGGGCAATATCTCACAATCAGAGTATGACGCTCGTCAAGCAGAGCAATTAGGTGCGGCTGCGCAACTTGAAGCAGCTAAGGCGCAATTGTTACTAGCAGAAGTCAATCTCTCATATACCAAGATTACTGCTCCTTTCTCTGGACGTATCGCCGATACCAAGGTGAGCATTGGTGATTTGCTGTCTGCTTCTTCTGGCACTTTAACGACCTTAGTTAGCCTTGACCCTGTACATGCTTCTTTCCAGTTGAGCGAGCGAGAGCGTCTGCAACTTGGCGTCGATAAATACGAAGGCGACGGCGAGTCTAGTAGTGGTGAAGTAGAGGTAACGCTGAACCTTGAAGATGGCCAGCAACACCCTGAAAAAGGCACATTAGATTTCGTGGGTAACCGTATCGACCTAACCACAGGTACATTGGCTGTGCGCGCATCAGTGCCAAACAGCAAGCATACTTTATTACCGGGACAACATATCAATGTTGTTATTGCCTCGACAGAAAGCCAACCTGCCGTTGTGATCCCACGTCGTGCGGTTCAGACTGATATTGCCGGTGATTTTGTGATGATCGTAACCGACGGCAACGTAGCAGAAAGACGTAATGTTGAACTAGGCGTACAAACACCAGAGGGTGTGATTGTTAAAACAGGTCTTGGAGAGGCCGATAAGGTTATCGTTGGCGGGCTTCAGCGCGTACGTAATGGCTTGGCTGTGCAAATAGCTGACGCGAAACCAGAAGCGTCGGAGTAACGGTATGTTGAGTCGATTTTTTATCCAGCGCCCTAAGTTTGCGCTGGTTATCTCCATTATCTTGACGCTGGCGGGAGCGATTTCACTAGCAGTATTGCCTGTGTCTGAGTACCCGAGAATCAGTCCACCTTCGGTAAGCGTAACGGCTTACTACACAGGTGCGAGTGCCGAAACTGTTGAACAGGCCATTGCTGACCCAATAGAAACCTCGGTCAATGGCGTAGAGGGCATGATTTACATGTCTTCAAAGAGTGCTAACGATGGTTCGTATAACCTTAACGTGACGTTCGAGGTCGGAACAGACCCTGATATGGCACAGGTGAACGTGCAAAACCGTGTTACCCAGATAGAGTCTAAGCTTCCACCAGAAGTTCGCTCTGTAGGCGTGACGGTTAAGAAACGCTCTCCTGATATGTTGATGGTATTGAACTTCTATTCACCTGAAGGTACCCACGACGATCAATTCTTGATCAACTACATCAACCTCAATGTTAAAGACCAGCTGGCGCGTGTTAAAGGCATCAGTGAGGTGAGCGTTGTGGGTGGTGGTGAATTCTCAATGCGTGTTTGGCTAGATCCAGAGAAGCTAGCAAGCTTGGGTCTAACGACGCCGGATGTTTATGCCGCATTGTCTGAGCAAAACATACAGGTAGCCGCAGGTAAAGTAGGCGCACCGCCGTATGAAGCGGCGACAGATGTTACCTTTAACTTGGTAACTAAAGGCCGACTGGAGAGCGTTGAAGAGTTTGAAAATGTCATGCTTCGCGCTAATCAAGACGGTTCAGCGGTTTATCTGAAAGATGTGGCTCGTGTTGAACTCGGTAAGAAGTTCTACGACGGCTCTGGTCAGTTCCGTGGCCAAGATGCTTCTATCGTTATCTTGAATCTTCAATCTGATGCTAACGCCCTTGAAAGTGGTGGCTTAGTTATGGAGATGCTGGACAACCTCAGTGTTAACTTCCCTGAGGGAATGGAGTACGAGAGCAGCTACGACACCACTATTTTCGTTGAAGAATCCATCAAAGGGGTAGTAAAGACCCTTATTGAAGCGATCTTGTTGGTAATCGCTGTAACCTACCTGTTCTTGGGTAGTGCGCGTGCAACCTTGATTCCTGTTGTTGCGATTCCGGTATCTCTTATCGGTACGTTTGCGGTTATGCAAATCACCGGTTTCACCATCAATACAGTAACCCTATTTGGTCTCATACTCGCCATCGGTATCGTGGTGGATGATGCGATACTGGTTATCGAAAACGTTGATACCACGATGCGTAAGGACCCTTCTCTCACACCGCGCAAGGCTACCTTGATGGCGATGAAAGAGGTAACCGGTCCGATTGTCACCTCGACCTTGGTATTGCTGGCGGTATTCTTGCCGGTAGCTATGTTGCCGGGTATCACGGGAATCATGTATCGCCAGTTCGCACTGACTATCTGTATCTCGGTTGTGATCTCGTCGATCAACGCATTGACGCTATCTCCAGCACTGTGTTCATTGGTACTGAAGCAAGGCGGTGGTAACACCTCTAACTGGTACAAGGCATTTAACAATGGCTTAGACAAGGTTACAGCAGGCTATGGTCGCCTTGCAGGCTTCTTGGTGAAGAAAGCGATCTTGTTGTTTGTGTTCTTCATTGCAGCGGTGGCAGCGGTAACCTACTTTGGTAAAAACACCTCAACAGCCTTCGTACCTCAAGAAGACAAGGGCATCTTGCTAGTCAACGTGCAGCTTCCTGATTCCGCGTCTCTGTCTCGTACTGAGGCTGTGACTGATGAGTTAGTGGCGCTGATTGAACAAGAGCCGGGCGTTGAAGGCATTACAGCAGCAACGGGCTATGCGTTTATGACAGGCGCTGCTGCTTCTAACGGTGCTTCTCTGTTTATCAAGTTGAAGACATGGGATGAGCGTGCTGCGTTAGATGGTGAGCATTCTTCGTTTGCTATTTCAAACCGTATCAATGGTATTGCTGCAAACAAGATCCCGGATGCAGTAGTATTCGCAATGGGTCCTCCAGCGGTTCCTGGCATGGGTTCGGCGTCTGGTTTTGAGTTTGTACTTGAGGATACGCTAGGTCGTAGCCGTACGGACTTGGCGCAATTGATGAACGATGTGATTCAAGAAGCCAATAAACAGCCAGAGATTGCGTATACCTTCAGTACCTTCCGCGCCAATGTGCCGCACTACTATGTAGACATTGATCGTGAGAAAGCGAAACAGCTTGGTGTATCTCTAACGGATATCTTCCAAACCCTTCAGGGTAACCTTGGTTCAATGTACGTGAATGACTTCACTATGCTAGGTAAGAACTTCAGGGTGACCATGCAGGCTGATAGTGAATACCGTGGTTCGATGGATGATCTAGGTCGCTTCTTCGTGCGCAGCAACCAAGGCGCGATGGTTCCGTTAAGTACTCTGATCACCCACGAGCAGGTGTTTGAGCCAGATGTTGCTTGGCGCTATAACATGTATCGTTCTGCGGTTATTCAAGGCCAACCAGGTCCGGGCTTCTCTAGTGGTGATGCTATTGCAGCAATGGAGCGCGTTGCAGAAGAAATGCTACCTCAAGGCTACCAGTACGAGTGGACTGGCATGGCATACCAAGAAAAATTGGCAGGTAATCAGGCAATCTACGCGTTTGCGTTGGCTCTGATCTTTATCTACCTATTCATGGTGGCTCAGTATGAGAGTTGGACTATTCCGATTGCGATCATCCTAGTGGTGCCTATCGCAACCTTAGGCTCGTTCTTGGCGCTGAACTTGGCGGGACTACCTCTGAACTTGTACGCGCAGATAGGCTTGGTTCTACTCATAGCACTCGCCGCGAAGAACGCAATCTTGATTGTGGAATTTGCGAAGAATGAACGTGAACAGAACGGGCTAGAAATCGATAAAGCAGCGGTTATGGGTGGTATCCTTCGCTTTAGAGCGGTGAACATGACTTCTTGGTCATTCATCCTAGGTATCTTCCCTCTGGTGTTTGCGGCAGGCGCAGGTCACATCAGCCAGAACTCGCTAGGTATTTCCCTAGTCGGCGGTCTGTTGTGCGTACTTCTAGCGGGTACTTTGTTGATCCCTGGCTTCTACGCAGTGATTCAAAAGCTACGTGAAAAAGCTCATGGTGGTAGCACCAAGCTTGTAGAGCTTGATGACGAATAACCGATAAGGTTGTGTCGAGAATGAATTGAAGAGCCACATGAGAATGTGGCTCTTTTTTTTGAGGGTAAGGACGTTAAAGGCCGTCATTCTGAACTTGAGTCAGAATCTTAGAGAGTGTCTATGGTCGGGTTTCGCAGACTCCAAGATACTGGATAGATACTGCGTATCTTCCAGTATGACGGTGGTGATGTTAGTGATTTTGGTAGTGCTCAGCGGGTACAGTCCCCACGACCCGTCATTCCAGCCTTGAGCTGGAATCTTAGGTGGTGCAGGGCTGATTATGTGTGCTCCAAGATACTGGCGTTCGCCAGCATGACGCTGATTGTTGCGAGGATAACGGCGTCAAAGGACGGCAAAGGCTGTCATTCTGAACTTGATTCAGAATCTTAGAGAGTGCCTATGGCAGGGTTTCGCAGGCTCTAAGATACTGGATAGATACTGCGTATCTTCCAGTATGACGTTAGTGATGTTGTTGGGTTGAGTGGGTGTAGTCCCCACAGTGCGTCATTCTGAACTTGATTCAGAATCTTAGAGAGTGCCTATGGTAGGGTCTCGCAGGCTCTAAGATACTGGATAGATACTACGTATCTTCCAGTATGACGGTGTCCTTTGCATAGGTAATGACATCAAAGTGCGTCATTCTGAACTTGATTCAGAATCTTAGAGAGTGCCTATGGCAGGGAATCGTAGACTCTAAGATGCTGGATAAACACTGTGTGTTTTCCAGTATGACGTCCTCACGACTACGGCCACTGTCATTGCTACTGCCACGCAACAAGGCAGCCTATACACCTATTTCGCCACTGAAACCTCATCAAGCAAATACAAAATGGATTGATACGGAACACCACTGTGATGGGATAATCCTATCTCACAGGTTCTGCTGTTGCTGAAGCCTCTAGTGCAATCCTTTGGTACTTGTTCTTTAAGCGGGTGAACCGCAGCCGCATTAAGCTCTGGCGTGGTAAAGCCTTTGTCGCCTGCCCAGCCACAGCACTGTATGTGCTCGGGTACAATAACCTTTGATGTGCAGGCATTGGCCAGTGTCATCATGGTCTGTTCTAGCCCCATTCGTCTTGAGCTGCAGGTGACATGTAGCATGACAGGTTCGTTGAGTGGGTTGATATCTAGATGCTCAAGCAAGTAAGCCTCCGCAAACCCTGCGGGCTCAAGAATCTCTAATGGCTTTGAGAAGTGTTCAATACTGCGCTTGGCACAAGGGCTGGTATCCATCAGTACTGGGTATTTTCCTTGTTCACTTGCCTGCCAAAGAACAGCTTCGAGCTGGTTAGATTTTTCTTGGGCAAGGTCATTCATCCCCTTGCTTTCATAAGGCATACCACAGCATTGCTCATTAAGCTGTTGTGGAATAACGATCTCGAAGCCCGCTTTGTTTAATAGCGATAGCGTCACCTCAGTGAGCGACCTTTGGTCTTGGGCGTCATTTTGCTGCCCCATGTTGCGGCTGGCGCAAGAGGGCATATAGACGACTTTCTTGTTTGAAGTCTGTTGTGTTGATGTTTGCTTTGCCAAATCAAACTTATTTGCTTGAGGGTACTCTTTTAACCAAACCGGTGTGGCCTGCTTAGTGAGCTTACGAAGTCCGTTGGTCATTTTGCCAACGGCCTTCTCACCCATCAGCTTTGAGGCGGCTTGATTAGCAGAGAGCCCGGTTTTTGCCAGCATGCTGGTGGTTGCAAAGTGATCCGCTGTCCATTTAGCGATAGAGGTGTATTTTTGATACTTCTCGATACGTAGCTGCTTAATCAGGTCGCCCGTATTAATGCCAACAGGGCAACGGTCTGCACAAAGTCCGGTTGCTGCGCAGGTATCTATGCCTTGATAATTAAAGGTTTCTTCCAGCTCTGAGGCGCTGGTATCCTCTCCGGCGTTTCTTCTGCGCTGAAGCTCGCGGTACAACACGATGCGTTGTCTTGGGGACAAGGTCAGCGTCCTAGAAGGACAAACGGGTTCACAAAAACCACACTCGATACAGCGATCAACCAAGGAGTCTGCGGCAGGCATCGGCTTTAGGTTTTCTATGTGTGAATGGGGGTTGTCATTGATGATGACTCCAGGATTGAAGAGCCCTTTAGGATCAAACAAGGCTTTAATCTGCTGCATCAAGGCATAGCCTTCCTTACCCCATTCAAGCTCGACATACGGAGCCATGTTCCTTCCCGTGCCGTGCTCAGCCTTCAATGAGCCTTGGTATTTAACTGCAACAAGGTCCGCTACGTCATCCATAAACTGACCATAGCGATCAATTTCCGACTGAGAATCAAAGCCTTGAGTAAACACAAAATGCAGGTTGCCTTCTAGTGCATGACCAAAAATTATGGCTTCGCTGTAGTGGTATTTATCGAACAAGGATTGAAGGTCGCGAATGCCATTAGCCAAGTTTTCAACAGGGAAGGCCACATCTTCGATGATGACGGTCGTTCCCACTTCGCGCACAGCGCCTACCGCAGGGAACATGCCCTTGCGTATCCCCCAAAGGGTCGCAACGGTCGCAGATTCGCTGGTGAAGGGTACTGATTCGATGATGTTATAAGTCTCTAAGCCTTGCATGACTTGCGAGCACTGCTTATCAAGTTGCTGTTGGTCATGAGCGTGCGACTCAATCAAGATGGCCGTGGCATCTAAGTCTAGATGCTTAATGAATCCAGGCATTCCTGGCTCATCTGCCACAGAGCGAAGTGCCCTCCCATCCATTAGCTCAACAGCTGCGACAGGCAACTTTGATAAAGTGGTAACCGCTAGGCTTGCCTCTTCAATGGTGGGCAAAACAAGCAGTGCTGAGGCCTTGTTTGGGTGCTCCGCCACCGTGTTGTAGGTAATCTCTGAAATGAAGCCAAGCGTTCCTTCTGATCCCACCATCAAATGCTCAATAACATCGATAGGGTCGTGATAATCCACTAGAGCATTGAGTGCATAACCTGTCGTATTCTTGAGGCGGTATTTGTGTTTGATCTTCTCTGATAGCTCGGTGTTGTTTGATACGCTCTCGCACAACGAAGTGATGCCTTGAATCAGCTCTGGGTTCGCTGATTTAAATGCGGCGATACTTTCTGAGCTACCTGTATCAAGCTGTGTGCCATTACTAAACACCAACTTCATGCTGGCAACGGTTTTATAAGAGTTCTGAGCAGTACCGCAACACATGCCACTGGCATTGTTAGCCGCGATACCGCCTATTTTACAGGTGTTGATGGAGGCAGGATCAGGCCCAATTTTTCTCTGGTAAGGAGCGAGGTATTTATTTGCATCGGCACCTATAACGCCTGGTTGCAGTACAATCTGCTCTCCATTGTTAACGATCTCATGCCCTCGCCAATCATCAGTTAAGGTAATTAAGACGGAATCCGACAATGCTTGACCCGACAAGCTCGTACCTGCCGCACGAAAGGTGCAGTGAATACCAAACTCGCGACAGCTATTAATGGCAAAAATTACTTCATCTAGGTCTTTCAGCTGCAGCACTATCTTTGGAATCAAACGATAAAAACTGGCATCAGTGCCATAGGCAAGGCGCTTGGCTTCCTGAGTAATGATGCGTTCGGGCGCAATTTTTGATGTCAGCAAGGCTTCGAGCTGTTGAAAAGAGTCAGAGGAAAGTAATTGGGTCATTGAATGCGTCCTAGTCAAAATAGTGTGCAACCATTAAATGGATTTAACTAACGAGTCTTGTGAGAGGTCTTTGATGGTCTTTGCGCCAGTGAGCGTCATAGCGACGCGCATCTCTTTGTCATAGAGATCGAGTAGGTTCTCAACGCCTTGCCCTCCTTGAGCGGCCAACGCATAAACGAAAGAGCGACCCAGCAAAGTGCAGTCAGCGCCGAGCGCCAACATGCGAACCACATCAAGACCGGTACGAATACCTGAATCCGCCAAGATCTTTAGGTCGCCTTTTACCGCATCAGCGATTGCGGGGAGAGCCTTGGCGCTTGATAGCACGCCATCCAATTGACGACCGCCATGGTTTGAAACCACAATTCCGTCTGCGCCAAAACGTACGGCATCCTTTGCGTCTTCTTCATCAAGGATACCTTTGATGATCATAGAGCCGTCCCAGCTATCGCGGATCCATTCGAGATCCTTCCAGGAAATTGACGGGTCAAAGTTAGCGCCTAACCAGCCAATGTAATCTTCTAGTTTGGTTGGCTCACCCCTGTAGGTTGAAATATTGCCGAGATCATGAGGTTTACCCAAAAGCCCCACATCAAGAACCCAACTAGGGTGAAGCATAGATTGTGCAATTCGGCGTAGATTCGCGTGAGGACCACTCATACCCGAATGCATATCTCGGTAACGCGCTCCGGGCACCGGCATATCAACGGTAAAGACGAGCGTTTTAACCCCAGCGGCTTTGGCTCGCTCTAGAACGTTTTTCATAAAGCCACGATCTTTTAATACGTAGAGTTGGAACCACATAGGCCTATTGATGGCAGGCGCGACCTCTTCGATTGGGCACACTGATACTGTCGACATGGTAAAGGGGATGCCTTTTTTCTCGGCCGCTTTCGCTGCTTGTACTTCTCCTCGGCGCGCATACATTCCCGTTAGCCCAACCGGAGCTAGGGCAATGGGCATTGCTAGCTTCTCTCCAAATAGCTCGGTCTCAAGGTTGAGCTCAGACATGTTATTGAGCACTCGCTGTCTCAGTGCGACGTCACCTAAGTCTTGGGTGTTATTTCTTAGGGTTCGCTCGTCATATGAGCCACCGTCAATGTAATGAAACAAAAAGGGAGGTAGCTTTCTTTTTGCTGCAGCTCGGTAATCGGTAGAAGCGGAAATGATCATATGTCAGCTCTTTTATGTCTTTGTTCATGTATCAAAATTTGGGTGTCGACGGCTTAAATTAAATGAGCGGTAAAGCCGGTACGTATGGAGTAAGTACTTAACTAAACTATTAGCTAAGTACTTACTTTAGTTCATAAAAGTCATTTCATGAGTGCATCTGTAAAGTGAAATCCATAAATGAGAGTGAGGCCAATAATCCCTGTCATTACAAGGTAATAGATGGTGGGAATAATGGTCTTGCGCAAGGTCGCACCTTCGCGACCCAAAAGGCCCACCGTAGCCGATGCCGCTACCACATTATGAATCGCTATCATGTTGCCAGCCGCTGCGCCAACCGCTTGCAATGCCACGACTACCGCACTAGAGATAGTTAGTGTTTGGGCTACCTCAAATTGAAATTGGCTAAACATCATGTTGGATACGGTATTAGAGCCTGCAATGAAGGCACCCAGCGCACCTACGGTAGCACTAAGCATAGGGAAGGCAGAGCCGACAATATCAGCGGCAAAATTTGCCGTAGTGACCGGCATGCTGGCTAGGTCGGCACCGTTAATGCCAGAGTTAATAAAGATTCGCACCATAGGGATGGTAAACAACAACACAAAGCCCGCGCCTATCAGTGTTTTGCTTGATTCTCCAAACGCGCTCGCTAATGGCTTTAGGTTTCCAGATTGTAGAATGACCGCGAGTAGGGCAACCAAGACTAAGATGCCACCGGGAAGATAAAGCGGCTGAATCGCTGTGCTCACGCCTGTCTCACCAAGGATATTACCGAAGGATAGGCTGACGCTCTTTAACATGCCCTTGAATTCAGGGCTAACGCGACTCGCCACAAGGATCACGGCTAGCATCACATAAGGTGCCCATGCCTTTGTTAGGCTCATTGGCGCGCCAGTGGTCTTTTGCTTCAGTTCAATCTTTAGAGAGCCTAACCATTCTGCTGGCCATTTATCTTCACTCTCAAAATCCCATTGTTTTTTCGGTACTAAGAAGCCCTTTTTCGCTGCTGTAACCACAATGGCGAGTCCAAGCATACCGCCAATCAAAGATGGGAATTCAGCGCCAAGAAATACACCGGTTAATGCATAAGGAATGGTAAATGCAAGGCCTGCAAATAGGGCAAACGGCAGAATGTCTAATCCCTCTTTCCAGCTCTTATTTTTGCCAAAGAAGCGGGTAAGCATCATTGCCATCAACACTGGAATAAGCGTGCCGACTACCGCGTGTATTAGAGCAACGCTAGAGGTGATTTGCTGTAGGTAGGCGTCCCAAGTCGAGCCGTGAGCGATAAGTGACTCACCTATGTTGTGCGTATCTAGCCCTTTGTTGACACCTACGATGATAGGGGTGCCAACCGCGCCAAATGACACAGGCGTAGACTGGATCATCATCCCCATAAGGACCGCAGCTAAAGCAGGAAAGCCAATTGCGACAAGCAGAGGAGCGGCAATGGCCGCAGGCGTACCAAAACCAGATGCGCCCTCAATGAATGAGCCGAAACACCAAGCAATGATGATGGCTTGTATACGGCGATCGCTAGAGATATCCGTAAAGCCGTTGCGAATAACAGTAATGGCTCCGGTGTGCTTTAGAGTGTTGAGTAAGAAGATGGCACCGAAGACAATCCAAAGCACCGACACGGTAATGCCTAAGCCTTGGAAGATAGAAGCAAGCACCCTGTTTGCGGACATGTCCCAGAACGCTAGCGCTATCACCACAGTTAAAGTAAATGCCACGGGCATGGCTTTTTTGGCGGGCCAGTTGAGGCCGACCAGTAATATCGCCGCCACAACGATTGGCGAGAAGGCCAACAAGGCCAATAGTGTTTCACTCATGGGTACATCCTCGTACTCTAGTTTTATTTAGGCTGTACATCATCACCAGCTCAGGAATGTGTTTTTGTAATGGGTTTGTTAAGTGAGTGTGAATTTAGACCTTTCTTTTTTATTGATATAGCGAAATAATGAAAATGATTAATTCCAAAATTGGCATAATAAGATGCGAGCAGATGATCTAATCCTATTTTCTCAGGTCATAGAACTGGGGAGCTTTAGTAAGGTGGCAGAGGAAAATAACCTTACAAATTCGGTAGTTAGCAAACGAATTGCCAGATTGGAGGAGGATGTAGGCGCGCAGTTATTATATCGAACAACGCGTAAATTGAGTCTGACGGAAGCGGGGAAGACCTTGTGGCATAAAGCCAAAAATGTGACCGAGGCCACCCAAGAAGCAAAGGACGCGGTTTCCGGTTTTGGAGAAAGTATCTCTGGGCATCTTAAAATGTCAGTTCCCACGATATCGGGGGATTTGATTCTGGCAGATGCCATTGCTGAGTTCTGCAACCTGCATCCAGGCCTATCAGTGGACATGTCTTTAGATAACCGATTTGTGGACCTGATCTCTGGCGGGTATGACTTGGTCATTCGCACCGGTTATCTTGAAGACTCAAGCTTGATTGCTCGTCATATCATTGATTCTCAATGGGTGGTCTGCGCCTCTCCCTCCTACATAGCCAAGCATGGCAAGCCAATCAAGCCCATCGACCTTACTGAGCATAACTGCTTGCAATACGCCTACCAAACCACAGGTGCGAGTGAGTGGGAGTTTAAGGGCGATAAGGGCAATTACATTGTGAAGGTCTCAGGAAGCTTCTCTACCAATAATGCCACTGCGCTGCGCAAGTCTGCATTAGGGGGACATGGTATCGCCTATGTGCCGAGGTGTTTGGTTTATCATGATTTTCGTAACGGACAGCTGGTAGACATTTTTCCTGATTTGGTGGGAAAGAAGTTAGGCATCTACGCGGTGTATCCCTTTACGAGGCAGCCGCCCAATAAGATTAAGCTATTGATAGAACACATTAGGCAACGCTACTTGACCATCTCGCACTATTTTTAGCCACGCAATGCTGGCCTACGTTGTCCAGTGTCGGTATCAAGCAAAGATGGGTTATACTTCTGTTTTTAAACAAGAAGTTTTTTAGATAGGGACCTGCATGTCACTGACCACACAACTGGCACTGTTTCGAGACGTGGTGCAGCAAGGCTCTTTTTCTAAGGCCGCTGCTCTGCACGATATGGATAACTCATCGCTGTCGAAGCAGATCAAGAAGCTAGAAGTGACCCTTGGCGTACAGCTACTTAACCGCTCAACACGCTCGTTCTCCATTACCTCGGCGGGGGAGGAGATCCTAGAGCAAACCCACACCCTGCTTGATACCTTGGCGCACATTCATAGCATCGCGGATAGCTATCAATCGGTTCCAAAGGGCTCGCTGCGCATTACCTCACCTATCTTCTTTGGTCAGGAGTATTTGCAACCGGTAGTGACGCGATTTATGAAGCAGTATCCCGACGTTCAGGTCACCCTTTCTCTCGATGATAAGCGAGTGGATATTATTGCTGATCACTTTGATCTTGCGTTTCGCATTAGCAAACTCAGAGAGTCCAATTTGATTGCGAAGAAGATTGCTAACACCAATTTTGCGTTGGTGGCCTCTGAGCAATTTATCGAGCAATACGGAGAGCCAAAAACACCACAGCAGCTGTTGGAATTGCCAGCCGTGGTGTACAGCAATGGCAGTGTGACTTTAGATAGGATTCGTATTAGTGAGACTGCGCACTCGAGCAACATGGTAACGCTAAGGATGCAGGGAAATTATAAGATCAGTGACGTGCGCACTATGATGGGCGCGGTAAAGGATGGTCTAGGCTATGCGCTCATCGACTTGTTTAATCTTGACCAGCCTATCTCTGAAGCAAAGCTGGTGCCACTGCTGACAGATCATAAGCTCTCCACAATGGAGACAGGGATCTACGCCATCTATCCTCACCGCACACAGACCCTGTTGGTGAGTGAGTTTATCCAATATGTTCAGCAACACATTGGCTCTCCGGCACTATGGGAAAGCCACATCCCAAACTACAAAGACCTGTATCAATAAGGCGTTCGAGCAGATATCAGAAAATACATTAAGATGTTTTACAATGTAACGCACTGACATGGTTCCAATAATCCGCTATCGCCTGTAGAGTATGCAAAAATTTGATAGAGAGCTAATTCATGCCTAGTAAAGCTAGTCGAATTAGTGTGCATTAAGAATAAAGGATAGATAGGTCGTGGCTGAACAAGGGCAAACTTCGCTTCGTGTTGCTGTAATTGGTGGCGGAATCGCGGGTTCTACGGCAGCGTTACATCTCGCTGAACAAGGTATAGAGGTCACTTTGATTGAACAAAGTGATGGCTTAGTCAATGGTCCACCTATCTGCCATCTTCACGCTGGTGGCAACCTTTATCGTGAAATTTCTCAGCAGCAATGTGTAGATCTACTTAAGCAGTCCATTGAGACGGTTCGCCTTTTTCCCAATGCAGTCAATGCTCGCCCAACGGTGATTGCGACGCCACTCACTGACAGTAGCGATCCTCTATCCTTGTTGCCTCGTCTGTCCGTTATCCAAGAAAGCTACCAATACTTGGTCGAGCAAGACCCATTGAATTGTGTGTTAGGCAAGCCTGAACACTACTACTCTCAATACAGCCGCGCACAACTAGAGGCGCTTCGCGAGAGTGAGCAACCTCAAAATCCATCAAGTCATGATGACTGGATGATTCCCTTCGCTCAACACGTGGACCTAGATAACCTCAAATATCCTGTATTGGTGGTACAAGAGTTTGGTCTTAGTGTTTTTCGTCTGGCAGCCAGTGTCACCCTGACCTTAGAGCATCATCCTAAAGCGCAACTGATGACGGGATGCCGCCTAGAAGATGCCCGCTATGTAAATCATCAATGGCATTTAACTTACCAACCAAAACAGGGTGATAAGGAACAATTAGTCGTAGACTATTTGGTCAATTCCACCGGCTATAAAACGGGCACCATTGATGATTTAACCAACCAGTCGCAAAAGCGTTTAGTGGAGTTTAAATCCGCATTTATAACGCACTGGGAGAACAGTGGCATACATTGGCCTGAGGTGATTTTTCACGGTGAGCGAGGTACTCCTCAAGGGATGGCACAGCTAACGCCGTACAGCAATGGCTACTTTCAAGTCCACGGTATGACAGAGTCCATAACCTTGTTTGATAAGGGCTTGGTAGCAAGCGAAGAGCCAAGCTCACAGCCTAGGTTACCCCTAGAGCTTGAAGCGAAGATCACTCATGGCTGGCCAGAGTCTGCGATTCAACAGCGTACCCAAAATGCGATAGGGCATATGAGTCAGCATATTCCTACCTTTACCAAGGCGACTGTGGGTGGGAAACCGCTTTTTGGCGCTCAGCAAATCCCAGGTGAAGACCCGAGGCTACGTGTAGCAGACGTCTCATTTACCAAAAACAACTATGCGCGTATTGAGTTGGTAAAAGCCTCTTCGGCTTTCCAAGCGGCACGAAAGATCAAAGAGCAGTTACAAGATTTGCATAGCTCTGAGCAAACGCTAACGGTATCGGATATCAGTGTCGAGCAAGCTCACCCCAACTTGTCAGCTTTATCTCCTGAAAGAATTGAAGTGCGAGCTAAACAGCTGGCGCGAGATAGGGGTTATCCTGAAGCTCTGGCAATTCAAACCGGGACTCTTTCTAATAGCTGATTGCTTGCTTGGTGAAGCATTTAGAGAAATGCTTCACCAAGAGTTGGGAGGGTTTAGGTGGTATCGGACAAAACCTTGTTAGAGCAGCATGAACTAATACACTTAATGAGTTTTTAAAATTTTACATTTATTAATGTATCGTGCGGTGAACCTTTGCATTCATCTAAGCATAGATTATGTGACACACTGACAGCTCGTGGAGTATAGCGAATGCTTAGAAACTTGATTATGAGTCGTTCAAAGGAGCCTGAACTATGCTTTTGATAGCAAACTTAGCTATTAACATAGTTCGGATAATTATGACCACTAGTTTGTGTGATTCATAGAGGTGGTTTCATTTTCTTAGTTGAAAATCGAGCGTGTAATTCTGCTCTTGGAGCCTCTCTTTCCCTGCCTGTTAGCGCTGTCACTCAGATAGCAGAGTATCTAGGTCCCCCAGTCCCCGGTTTATCTTTAGGATAGGATAATGCTCACTTTTATCTATTTTCTAGGAACGTTCAACTTCGCCATTTCCAGACTTCTTGGGACGGAACTTGATTCTATATATCATAACTGATTTTTGGACTTTCTTTGTGAAGAATTAGTGTCCTCTATCCGTCTGAATTCATTGTATAGGGAATGGCATCTCATCTACTACTCACTCGAGAAAGTTAGATGTATTTATTGCTGCACTGAAAATAGCACCTCAGAACGCGATAACGAGAGCAGTCGTCGATAACTGTATGCTGAGTAATTCTAGTTGCTATTTTAGTAGTATCCATTTTTTCTCCATCACAATGAATCGGACGTTCGTCCCTTAGAGTGTTTCCTCCGCCGATAAATATCAAGGGGATTGACCGTTGTTACAGATAGGACTTTATGGAAGGTTTCGGTGCTTAAATGAACCTGGTAGAGTCGCATAAGTTCTGTATGCAATTGCCTTTCCCCTAGGTTCCATTTCTCTAGAATCAGCGCATTTAACTGAACGGGAATCTTGACTCCTTAAGATGAATGAGGATGTCTAGCCTAGCTTTCTAATCCAGCTATTATATCTAACTCATAACTTAATAAGTGTAATGATGGTCTAGATATATCAGAGTGACGGCATACGAGACTTGCAGAAATACACTCATCATACAAATTTATCCATTGTGTTTTTGCTGAATTTCTCTACCCATAGACATCCACTTTAGTTGAAAGGATATTTGTGTGTAGTGGTCAAGTAAAATTGGCCACGGTTTTATAAGTTTGCCAGTATAGCCGTTCCGACTCATTTGGTGTGAGACCGCCATTGTACTGATGCGGCCTGATTTGGCTGTAATATCTAATGATGTAGCCAACAATGCTGTTCCACGCTTCTGTTAATTTTCGATAGTCACAGGCTGGCACCCATTCTGTTTTTAGGCTTACCACGGCCTTCATAAGCCATTTTTAGGGCTTTACTTGTTAACTGGCTATCAGGCGAATAAGACATAGCCCAGCCAATTGTTTTTCGTGCAAACAAGTCCAGCACAACGGCTAGATATGCCCATCGGTTCCCGGTCCAGACATCAGTCAAATCTCCAACCCACACCTGATTTGGAGCGGTCACTGCGAACTGTCGCTTAAGGTGATTCGGGGTTTCCACATGCTCGAGCGGCTGTTTCTTATATTTGTGCTTCGAAGTTGTCGACTAACTAACCTAAGCTTTTTCATCATCTTGTTTGCTTGATAGCGGCTCAACCTAACGCCAGCATTAGTTACGATACCTGCAATCGTTCGTGATCCAGCAGAGCCATTGCTTGCGTTATGCGCCTCTTTCACAAGCGCTGGTGTTTGAACTTCCAATGCAGAAATGTTTCTTGGTTGTCACTTCCAATACTTGTAACTACTTCGATGAATGCCAAAGACGTTGCATAGTTTAGTAATGCTGTAGCTCTGTTTAAGTCGCTCGATTATCGAGAATTTTTCAGTGAGTCCGACATCAACAGAGCTGTAGCCTTTTTTATGATTAAGTTGTGCTTTTCAAGCTCTGCGATCCGCTTTTTTAGCTCTCGGATTTCAATTTGTTCTGGTGTTAGCGGTGAGGCTTTTGGCGTAATACCTTTACGTTCTTGTTTGAGCTACCGTACCCACTTATCCATAGCTGACCGGCTCACATTCATGGCCTTGGCAGCCTCATCAACTGAGTACCCTTAGTCAACAACCAGTTGCGCCGCTTCAAGTTTGAATTCTGGGCTGAAAGTTCTTCACGTACGTGTTGTCATAGTTCCACCTATTGTGTACGAGGTGCATCTTAACACCTCTAATCAGGTGGCCAAATTCACTGTGCCACTACAGTGAGCCACACAGCCAAATATTCCATGGATATATTCTGTTGTCTTGCTTTGCTTTGCTTTGCCTTTACAATACACACTGATTTGATTTTGAGTATTTGTGATGAGTTTTAGATATGACATAAATGGCTTGAGAGCGATAGCGGTGATAGCAGTGGTTCTTTTCCATTTTAATCCGTCCTGGGTGCCCGGCGGGTTTGCTGGGGTAGATGTGTTCTTTGTTATCTCTGGCTTCTTGATGACAGGGATAATATTTAGAGGATTAGAGAATGATAACTTCAACCTATTTAAGTTTTATGTTGCCCGTGCCAATCGAATTATTCCAGCCCTAACTGCTTTATGTATAGTCCTTATGGTCTTTGGTTGGCTTTACTTGATGCCTTTAGATTACAAAGCTCTCGGAAAGCACGTTGCCAGTAGTTTAGGCTTTTTTTCTAATGTGATTTATTGGAGAGAGTCTGGTTATTTTGATGCTGCATCACATGAAAAATGGTTGTTGCATACATGGTCACTTTCAGTTGAGTGGCAGTTTTATATTATTTATCCAGTTGTTTTGATCGTCTTAAAGCGATTTATGTCTTTAGAAATCTTAAAACGTGTAATTGTAGTTGGGGCAATTTTAGGCTTTGTTGCCAGTATAATCGCCACAATGAAATGGCCAAATCCTGCTTACTATCTTCTTCCAACGAGAGCATGGGAGATGATGATGGGTGGTGTCGCATTTCTTTATCCATGGAATGTTTCTGAAACTAAAAAGAAAACCGCAGAAGTTGTGGGTTTGCTATTGATATTAGGTTCTTATTTTTTTATTACAAGCAAGACTTCTTGGCCTGGTCACTTTGCTTTAATTCCAGTTTTGGGCTCTTATCTAGTTATTGTTGCAAATAATCAATCTAGTATTATAACGAATAATGCCATTTTCCAGAGCTTAGGCAAGTGGTCTTATTCTATATATTTATGGCATTGGCCTGTAGTTGTTTTATGGTTTGACTTGTCACTGCCTGAAGTTATGATTTATATTTTCTTGATTTTTTCATTGTTACTTGGTGTGGCTAGTTTTTATTTTGTTGAGAATGTTAAAATACGGCACATATATAAGGTCTCGCTTTTAATAGTAGCCTTGTCTACAATTATCTTTAAATCTAATGGATATGCGTATCAAGTTGAAAAACATGTTTTTAATGCACAGAATATTGATGTTCGTGGCAAAGATTACGGTCAATACACGCATAGAAAAATGGACGAAATGAGAGGGAAAAATTTTAATTCTGAAAAAAATAATATGTTGGTTATTGGTGACTCAATGTCAGGCGACTTTATTAATATTCTATCATATCTTGATGTCGAAAATAACTTTGATTTGTCTGCACTTAAAGTCGACGCTAAGTGTGGCGTTCCTTATCTATCAAATAAAAAAAATATTGATATTTGGATGGAAATATCTACAGATCTGAAAGGAGATGGGAAGTGGACGGATATTTGCTCTAGAAGGTGGGAGGAGATAAATAAAAAGGAGCACCTACTAAAACAAGCAGATGTTATAGTTTTAGTTATGAATTGGAGGATATACTCTAAAGAATTAATTACTAAATCAGTTGACGAAATCATTGATATTAATAAAAGCGCAAAAATATTACTAGTAAGTGGAAAGTCCATTTCTATTAACTTTAAAGAAATGATTTATATTAACCGAGATAAAACAGAATCTTTCATTTCAAATTATATCTACACAAAAGCGATAAATAGTTTAGATTTCATGGATGAGATGGGGAGGCTTTTCATTGAATATGATAATGTATACTACTTTAATTTTAGAAGATTAATATGCGATGATAAAAACAGAATATGCTTTTTTAAGTACAATGATATGCCGATAATGTATGATTCAATACATTCAACAAGAGATGGGAATTTGATGTTTTCTGAAAAGGCCAAGGAATCCGGTATTCTCGATGAAATGAAGCATCATATCGAATGGTAGTTTTTAGAGAATAAATATAAATCTTGCAACGTTCATTTTCACACAACAAAGCAAAAATGGTCCCCTCTTTCAAGGGAATGGCCACGGACTTTGAACTGACCCCCAATAGTTGGACACCAATTATTGGGGGTCTTTTTATGTCCAAATACAACCGAGCATTGAAATGCTCAATAGCTAAACAATATCTACAAGGCGAAAGTTCTCAGGAGCTTTCTCGTCTTCATTCTATACCATCACGCCAAATACGTTACTGGGCACAAGTATTCGATATTCAGGGCTCTCAGGCATTTATCCCTCATGGTTTTGCAAAGAATGGGCAAACTAAGCGCCAAGCTTTGACTCATATGTGGACGAATGGTTGGTCTATCAGTCACACTAGTGCGGTTTTAAATTTTTCTTCCTCTGGCACACTCGCTGTTTGGCTCAAACAGTATGAAAGAGATGGTTTCCAGGGGCTTGAACGTAGCAGAGGACGACCCGCAATGAGTAAGCATCCTTTTATTCAAAACAAGAGCGATGATGAGAAAACACTGGAAGAGATCAAAGAGGAGTTAGCGTACTTGCGAGCTGAGAATGCTGTCCTAAAAAAGTTAGAGGAGCTGGAACAGGAGAAGCATCGTCGAACAAAGAAAAAACGAAAGTAGTTCTAGCTCTTAAAAATCAATATCCACAACAACATCTCTTGCATGCCCTTAAATTAGCAAGAAGTAGCTTCTATTATCATGCACAGTCGAACAACGCTGCCGAAAGCTATCAAGATGAAAAACAGTTGATTGAGAAAATATATCATGACCATAAAGGGAGATATGGATATCGTCGTATTCATTTAGAGTTAAGGAAATACGACGTCAGGCTTAACCATAAGACAGTTCAACGCCTGATGGGATTACTAGGCTTGAAATCAACGGTCAGACCTAAGCGGTACCGCTCTTACAAAGGAGAAACTGGAAAAACCGCTCCAAATGTACTTAAACGGGACTTCAGTGCAACGAAGCCTGATGAAAAGTGGGTAACTGATGTCACTGAGTTTAAAGTTCAACAGCAGAAGGTGTACCTATCACCAATCGTTGATCTGTTTACGCAGGAAGTTGTGGCTTACAAAGTTGCGAAAAATGCGTGCTTACCTCTGGTCACTGACATGCTGACAGAGGCGGTTGCAACCTTAGCCAAAGACGCTAAGCCAATAGTGCATAGCGATCAAGGGTGGCAATATAGGCATAGGAAGTATCAGAAAACTCTCGCTGAGCAGGGATTAACTCAAAGTATGTCACGAAAAGGAAACTGCTTAGATAACGCAGTAGCAGAGAACTTCTTTGCCTTACTGAAAACAGAAATGTACCATAATCAGCACTTTGAAGATGCCGATGACTTAATCGCACATATTGACGAATACATCGAGTATTACAATACAAAGCGCATCAAAGTGAAACTAAAAGGCCTGACTCCGACGGAATATCGAAATCAAGCCTTAAAAGCCGCTTAACAGAAATGTCCAACTTTAAGGGGTCACTTCACTTTTGAGAGGCCATTTAAATTTTCGGTTTCAAAACGCTCCAAACTGAATATCGCCCCCCACGCTCAATCCACCAACTCAATATTAAGACTTTCAAGTAAATTCAACGCCTCAAACCGAGAGAATTTAGCGCCAGATAAGCGGTTATTGTTTAAGTCGATGCCAAGGTTTGATGATTCTGTGAAGTCCACTTGTTCTAGGTTGGTGCGCATAAATAGGCTGTGTCTAAAGTCACAATAGGTCATACTTGATTGGGAAAAGTCGCCCTCTCGGAAGTCTGCGTCATGCAGTTTGCATTCTGTGATGGTCAGTTCTTGGAGGGTAAGGCCAAACCAAGAGCAGTCGTTGAGGATGCAGTGTTTAAAGGACAGTTCGCAATCGGCATGGAAGCTAGGCCAATGGGCTGTAGTCCAGTCTATGCCGACTAATTTACTATCGCTAAAAGAGACCTGATACCAACGGCTGTTAGGGATCTTGATAAGGCTAAGGTTACAGCGAACAAACGAGCAATTAATGAAACGGCAATTAGAAAGCTTGGCTTCAGAAAAATCGCATTCTACAAACTCACATTCCTCAAATTCAATATTACTGAACTCTTTATAAGCGAAGGTCTGCTTGGAGAAGGATTTGTCGTAATATTGCTCGTTATTTTTCATTCCGTAGTCCGTAATATAGGTCAGTGTTTAGCAGGCGTTTGATAACTGCAGATGCCCTTGCCTTAGATAAATTCTATGCATGGCGAGGCTGGCAATGATCAATACGATAGACAATATCATGAAGCCCAAGCTAATCGCATTGTAGTAGCTGAGTATTGCGATCATGACGTAGCTAATACTCTGTGAAAAGGTAGAGAAAAGCTTGAGGCCGCCATCAATTCGACCACGATAGTTGTTATCTACTTCTAGATTCATCTTATAGGTTCGCGCGATGCGATTGTAGCTAGAGAAGAAGCCAACTAACAAGGTCAATCCCACTATCATCTGTGGTGAAGGTGATAGTGCCATCGCTAATATGAGCAACCCAACGCTGAATAGACACGCCATCATCGCCTTCTCTGTGGCAAATTTGCTAAGCAATACCTTGACGAAGAAGCCACACATCAATGCCCCAAGGCCATAGCTCAGGCTCCAACTGGCAAACCAAGAGGCTGAAATGCCTTGTTCGCTAAAGTGTATTGGAATCAACTTAGAGAGATAGGTGAGCGCAGGGTATCCAAGACAAGAGAGTGCTAAGAAGGCATAGAATCTTGGTTGCTGAGAAAATACTTGCTTACTTTCAATCAGTTGTGATGAAAACGAAGATGAGGACTCTTCTCTAGGGCGACGATGATACGTGGTAATGGAAAAGCTAAGCAGTGACAGTGTAGAGGCCACAGCGGCGAAGGTCGCAAACTGAGCCATTCCCCAGAGCTCTAGGAAGACAATACCTAATGAACCCGCTCCTAGTGAAGTCGCTTGGAATACAATCTCTTGGTAACTGGAGTACGAGGCATACTCATGCTTTTGGTAATTCTCTTGGGTAAAGGCGTTGTTGGTGCACCAGGCAAGATCGTTGGTTAACCAGAATACCAGCTGGGCAAAGGCCAAAACCCAGACGGAGATAACCTGCTCTTGGGTGAATAGAAGTAGCATCAAGGCTGTGGTTACCTGAATACCTTGCACCAGCATTAAGATGGCTTTGCGAGAATAGCGATCAATGAAGGTGGCAAATATTGGGGTTAAGACAAACGATGACAGCGTGCAGGCTAGGGTAGTCAGAGCAACAAAAAGCCCCATGTCACCTTGTTGCAGAAGAAACCATGGCAGAGCCATCATGACTAGGCCTGACGATATCCCATCCCAGAATAACCCGCTTAGGTGTGGTAAGAATTTTCTGTTCATTGTTGTTCCTTGAAAGTCCATTTGCCACAAGCTTAATAGTTAAAGTTAACTTTAAGTCAATGCCTATTTCGTCTGTTCTTTAAGTCGCGAGAAAATAGCAATAACTGTGTTATTATTGATAAGTGATGCTTATTAGGTGGGACTATGGCAAAAGACTTAGCGGCTAATCTAGATCTTAATTTATTGCGTGTATTTGTGGTGTTGTTTCAAGAGAAGAACACGCGCCGCGCGGCAGAAAGGCTACATGTTACCCAGCCTGCGGTGAGTCAGTCTCTAAAGAAACTTCGCCATCATTTTGATGATCCGTTGTTCGTGAAAGTGACGGGTGGGCTTGCGGCTTCAGGTTACGCTGAGCGGCTATATGATGTTGTGGCTCCAAACCTAGAAGTATTGTTTAGCGGGTTGTCGTATCTTGATTCTTTTTCACCACAAGAAGTCACGCAGTCAGTAAAAATAGCTCTTTCGCCACCTGCCATGATGGCGATATCGGGTTCTTTAATTCTTAAATTTAAAGAGTTAGCACCGAATGCAGAACTATCAATAGTATCTTGGTCTGGTCAGACGATAGAAGAGCTCTCTAACGGCGATACTTTAATAGGGATTCATTATGGGGATGTTGCTTATCCTAAGAGTATCCACCGCCATCAAGTCGCTATGTTGACAGCCGGTGTTGCTGTTAGAAAGGGACATCCTTTACTTAGAGAACAAAAAGTTTTCCAACAGCTAGCAGACTATCCAATAGCCTCACAAATCATCCCCGGTTGGAATGACAAAAAAGTGGTTGCTGCGGAAGTCATGGAACGTTATGGGATGAAACTAACCGTAGGATTTCGTGCCGAAGAGAGCGCCGCATTGGTTGATGTAATTAGCCAAACCGATATGTTTATGCCAATAACCAGCCTTTTCCCGAGACATAGATATAACGATATTGCTTACCCAAACGTTCAAGTTCCTGATCAAGATCGTTACTATCCTTTATATTGCTACCATCACCTACGGCACCGCAAAAGCCCCATTGTTGAGTGGCTATATCAAGTGATTCAACAAGTAGTGGAAGAACAAATATCACTCAACTTCGATAACTAATGCTTATTAAGGCTATTACTATTGCTACTTAGAGTGAAGTGCTGTGCTCTTTTATCATAGCCCGCATATTTTGAGCGAAAAGCTCAATTCCATTATGCGTCACAAGGATGTTTCGCTTACATAGAGTATCTGAGCTATGAAGCATTTTATCCGTTTTCTTTCTATTCCCTTTCTTATCGTTTCCTTTTCCACATCCGCTAAAGAAGTACACTTTTCTCCTCATATTACCGCTGGACCTTTGGTCGGCGCGGGTATCAGTGGCGTTGGCGGTCAACTTGGCATTACAGAGGTGTTCGGTAGCAACACGCTTTACGCCAGTTTTGAGAAAATTGATTATCAATACCTGACTGATGACGAAGAGTGGAAAACCTATAGAGTGGGCATTCAGCATCCCTTGAGCAAAGAGCCTAGGATTGCGTTTCAGTTTGAGTTGGGCGGTATTGATTATCAGGGTGAGCGTAACCTTATCTGGAGAAAAGAAACGCGTTCAGGCTCGGGCGTTTCTACCTCTGGATCGGTAGTGTTGAAGATCAACAACTATCTAGGTGTTAGAGGTGGACTCACGCTAAATTATATCGACCGTAAGAACACATTCTTGTCCTACTCTACGTTTTCAACCGTCCATCTTGGCGTGGTCTTATATACAAATTTTAACGGCTAATGCTAGGTTAAACCTTACTTAATCTTGCGCTATTTCCCTAGTGCTCCAATGGGTGGTTATGTAAACCTTTTCTGGTTTTCAGTGTGTCATTTTCCACCCATTTTACTCATGTTCACAAGTGCCGATAAATTGAGGGATTTAGTAACGTGTTGAAATTATTGCAATTAACAGAAATATAACATTTCTGGCACGGTGTTTGCTCTCTAGTCGGCAAACTGCACCCATAGAAGGGGCAGATTGACCATCAAGGAGATACACCATGTTTAAACCCCTCACTCTACTTTCTGTTTCTGCTCTAGCGTTGCTGAGCTTCAATGCCAGCGCTAACTGTGATGATGGCGAGATCGTTATTAAGTTCAGTCATGTAACCAACACAGATAAGCACCCTAAGGGCATTGCCGCATCATTGCTTGAGGAAAGGGTGAACACTGAAATGAATGGTAAGGCATGTATGCAAGTCTTCCCTAACTCAACCCTTTATGATGATGACAAGGTGCTTGAGGCGCTTCTAAACGGTGACGTTCAGCTTGCTGCACCATCGCTGTCTAAGTTTGAAAAATTCACTAAAAAGTATCGTATTTTCGATCTTCCTTTCTTGTTTGAAGACGTCGCTGCCGTTGATAAATTCCAAAACTCAGAGGCTGGCGACAAGCTGAAAAATGCAATGAAGCGTCGCGGTCTAGTGGGCTTGGAGTTTTGGCATAACGGTATGAAACAGATGTCGGCCAATAAACCACTATTGATGCCAGAGGATGCAAAGGGACTTAAGTTCCGCGTTCAAGCTTCAGATGTACTGGTAGCGCAGTTTGAGCAACTTGGTGCTAATCCTCAAAAAATGTCGTTTAAAGAGGTTTACGGCGGCCTACAAACTAAGGTTATCGACGGCCAAGAGAATACCTGGTCGAACATCTATGGTAAGAAATTCTTCGAGGTTCAAGATGGTGTGACAGAGACCAATCACGGCATCCTAGATTACCTTGTGGTGACTTCAAATGACTTTTGGACTGAGCTACCAGACGATGTGCGTACTCAGTTAGACACTATTTTGATGGAAGTCACTCAGACTCGTAATTCTGAGTCGTCCAAGGTTAACCAAGCCAACAAAGATAACGTGATCGCCGCAGGTGGCACAGTGAGAACCTTGACTCCAGAGCAACGTCAAGCGTGGGTAGATGCCCTTCAACCAGTATGGAAGAAGTTTGAGAAAGACATCGGTGCTGAATTGATCGATGCCGCGCTCGCTTCAAACCAATAACTGGATAAGGCTTCTTCGGAAGCCTTAGTTTCACCCTAAATGCGTTCTGCTTTTATAAGAAATCTAGATCGAACTAGGGTCTGTTGACCTTTTGCGATTAAATTTTGCTCGACCAGAAGTCATTTAATCAAGGCGAGGGACTTGCCGCCTAGTCATCTAAGCAAAAGTCGCTCAACGATGAGTAAATGGGTTCTGGACGAGCCCTTCGGGTAGCGCTTTGTTGGGCATTTCTACCGCGTTAGTCACTTTTCATGTGGAACCACCACACCTAAAAGCGACTGCCTTGTATTAATACCCAACAAATCGCTACAAAAATAACCTCAAAAGGTCAACAGACCCTAATAAGCAGTACTTGTTTTAGGTGTGATTACCTCTCGTACAACGGATGTGAGTACTACACGATGAACGATAATCATCAAACCGAATCTACTTGGGATCGAATTGGTCGGGTTACTGATCAAATTGAAGAAACCTTGGTCGCCTTTTTTCTTGGCACCATGACACTGCTGACCTTTGCCAATGTGGTCATGCGCTACGTGTTCAATGACAACATCTTGTGGGCATTGGAGCTGACCGTTTTCTTGTTTGCTTGGCTGGTATTAGTTGGCGCGTCTTATGGCGTAAAGAAACATTTTCATATTGGGGTGGATGCGTTTATCAACATCCTACCGGATAGAGCGAGACAGGCCTGCGCTATGCTGTCCGTTGTCTGTTGCTTGGCTTTTGCACTGCTACTGCTAGTGGGTTCTTGGAACTACTGGTATCCATTTGCAACGGACAGAGCATGGTATGAAACCGACGATATCCCTATGCCTGAAATTTTCCAGTTTATGTCGGACTGGCTCAATGAGGGGGAGCGCTATGAAAAGCTTCCGCGACTGATCCCTTACATGGCTCTGCCTATTGGGATGGGATTGCTCACCTTTAGATTTGTTCAAGCCGCAGTGCGCATCTTTACCGGAAAAGCGGATCGCTTAATTGCAGGTCATGAGGCCGAAGAAGAACTAGAACAACTAAAACGTGACAGCGCTAACATCGCTGAAAAGGGAGATTAGACGATGGCTGTTTTGGGATTGTTTGTCATGGTTATCCTGTTCATGCTGATTGGCGTGCCAATCGCCGTGTCGCTTGGATTAGCCAGTATTCTATTTTTGATGATTCACTCTGATGCCTCATTAGCGTCGGTTGCACAAACCTTGTTTAACGCCTTTGAAGGGCACTACACGCTGTTGGCGATTCCCTTCTTTATTCTGGCATCCAGCTTTATGTCTACAGGCGGGGTAGCGCGTCGTATCATTCGCTTTGCGATTGCCTTAGTCGGCTGGTTTAGAGGCGGATTGGCCATGGCGTCGGTTGTGGCGTGTATGATGTTCGCGGCACTGTCGGGCTCATCTCCGGCGACCGTTGTGGCTATCGGTAGTCTGGTTATTGTGGGCATGGTGAAGAATGGCTACACCAAGGAGTTTGCTGCAGGGGTAATTTGTAACGCGGGTACGCTCGGTATTCTTATTCCGCCTTCCATCGTTATGGTGGTGTATGCCGCAGCAACTGATGTCTCGGTGGGGCGCATGTTCTTAGGTGGCGTGATTCCGGGTCTGTTAGCCGGTGTGATGTTGATGATTGCTATCTACATTGCCGCAAGAATTAAAAACCTGCCTGCGCAACCTTTTGCCGGTTGGGGAGAGATTGGCGCAGCTGCAAGGGATGCCAGCTGGGGCTTATTGCTGATTGTGATTATTCTTGGCGGTATCTATGGCGGGGTGTTTACACCAACGGAGGCGGCTGCGGTTGCCGCTGTGTATGCGTTCTTGATTGCTAATTTTGTCTACAAAGACATGGGCCCGTTTGCGGACAAGTCCAACAAGAAACCTTTACTGCTAAAGGTGGTACAGACTTTTGTTCACAAGGATACTAAAGACACATTATTCGAGGCGGGCAAGCTGACCATTATGTTGCTATTTATCATTGCTAACGCATTGATATTAAAGCACGTACTGACAGAAGAGCGTATTCCTCAGTTAATTACAGAGTCCATGCTATCAGCAGGTCTTGGGCCTATTACTTTCTTGATTGTTGTGAACATCTTGCTGTTGATTGGCGGTCAGTTCATGGAGCCATCAGGGCTATTGATTATCGTTGCACCTCTAGTGTTCCCGATAGCTATCGCTTTAGGCATTGACCCTATTCACTTGGGGATCATGATGGTGGTGAACATGGAGATAGGTATGATTACACCGCCGGTGGGGCTCAACTTATTTGTCACCGCCGGGGTGGCCAAGATGTCAATGCTAGGGGTCGTGAAAGCCGCTCTACCTTGGGTAGGCGTGATGTTCTTGTTCCTCATCATTGTGACTTACGTACCTTGGGTATCCACTTGGCTTCCGACCCTGCTCATGGGGCCGGAGATAGTGACTCGCTAGTCGGCTTTAAAGTTGTCTTTATCGAGTTGATAACGCTGCATCTTGTCGTAAAGGGTTTTACGCGCAAGTTGCAGCGTTTCCATTGTCTGCTTGATACTACCGTGATTGTCAGTCAGTGCTTGCTCCAAGGTATACTTTTCAAACTCCGCCACTTGCTCCGCTAAGCTCAGGTCTGACTTTTCATTGGTACTTGAATTCTCAAGTGTCAGTCGACCTAACAGTACAAAGCGCTCTGCCATATTTCTCAGCTCTCGCACATTACCCGGCCAATCATGATTGAGCAGCAAGCTTAGATCTTGAGAGCTCAATGCCTGCGAGGTTTTACCATAGCGTGAGGCGGCAACGAGTAGGAAGTGGTGGAACAGGGTCGCAATGTCTTCTTTTCGCTCCCTCAAAGGGGGAAGCTCTAGGGTGACAACATTCAGACGATAGTATAAATCCTCGCGGAAACTGCCTTGCTGAGCGGCCTGTTTGAGGTCCACTTTTGTTGCGGCGATAACGCGAATATCAATTGGGATAAGGGAGTTTGAGCCGACGCGCTCAATGGCGCGCTCTTGAAGAACCCGTAGCAATCTTATTTGTGCCTGCATTGGCATCGACTCTATCTCATCAAGAAATAGCGTGCCGTTTTGCGCATGTTCAAGCTTGCCAATACGCCGAGATTCCGCCCCCGTAAAGGCGCCTTTTTCATGGCCGTAAAGCTCACTCTCGATAAGGTTTTCTGGGATAGCCCCGCAGTTCACCGCGACAAAGTTATTATCTCGGCGACCGCTTTGTTCGTGCAAAGAGCGTGCGACTAGCTCTTTACCCGTTCCGGTTTCGCCAAAGATAAGGATGTCCGCTGAGGTATCGGCAATATGAGTAATCGTCTCTTTGAGGTGCAGTATTGCCGAGGTATCGCCAATGATGCGTGGCCCGAGTGTTTGGCTGGCCTTCAACGAGTTTCGAAGGCGCTGGTTCTCTATGGTGAGCTGGCGTTTTTCAATGGCTCGCTTGGTGGTATCTAGCAATCTGTCGGTGGCAAAGGGCTTTTCTATGAAATCGTAAGCCCCCTTATGCATCGCCTCTACCGCCATAGAAATATCCCCATGGCCGGTAATCAGAATAATAGGCAGCTCAGGGTGTTGCTTATTGAGACCCTCCAGCAGATCTAAACCCGATAAACCCGGAAGACGAATATCCGAGATGATGACGTGAGGGAGTGTGGTCTCCAAGGCTTGCAAGGCTAACTCGGCATTTTCATAAAACTGGGCTTCAATGCCCTCTAGCTCGAAGCTTTGCTTTAATGCTGAGCGGATCTCTGGCTCGTCGTCGATAATGAAAGCGTGGCACATAACTAGTCCTTAGCCGTGAGTAGTGAAATAGTGAATCGAGCGCCGCCAAGGGGGCTTGGGGCATACTGCAAATGACCATCAAAGCTATCGATGATCTGCCGTGAGATGGAGAGCCCTAGACCCAGCCCATTGTCCTTAGTGGTAAAGAAAGGCTCGAACAGGCGCGCAATTTTTTGCTCTTCTACACCGGCGCCATTGTCATCTATGTGTATGAATAGCCAACCATCAGAGCTGTCTTCTAGAGAGATGGTCAGTTTGGGCTCTTCCAGATCCTTAATCTCTTGCATCGCATTGGTGAGAAGATTGACCAGTACTTGCTCCAGTTGAATTGGATTCGCCAATACCGAGTAGGAAGAGGGTTCGGCCTCAATAAGGTTGATATTAAGAGATTTGAGCTGTGGGTTGAGCAGTGCTTTGGTGGAGAACAGCACAGGATCTAATGCTATGTAGGTGAGGTCGGTGTTATCCGATTTTTTAGCAAAGGAGCGCAGTTGCTGGCTGATATTTGCCATTCGTTGAGTGAGTTGAGTGATCTTTGAAAAGTTCTCGGATGCTTGCTCACTGTTGCCTTTGATTAGGTAACGAGCGCCGTTATCGGCATAGCTTCGAATAGCGGCGAGGGGGTTGTTGAGCTCATGACTGATGCTGGTGGACAGCTCGCCCAACAGTGCCAGTTTTGCAGCTTGGATGAGTTCACCTTGGGTTTTTATTAGTTGCTGCTCTGCCTCTGTACGTTGGCGAACCTCCACCTGCAATTCAGCGGTACGCTCCAGTACTTGAAACTCAAGCTTTTGCTTTGCTTCTGCTTGTATTCGGTCTATTTGTTGATGCTTCAAATGCCTATGTCTTGCCAGCAATAGCAGTAGGGACAAGACACCAAATATTAATGCGACGATAACAGCGAAATTGATCAGCGACCAGTACAGATGCTTAGTGGAGACTAAGCTTCTGAGGTTTAATTTGGCTCTTGGAAAACGCTCAACGAGAGTAAGAAACTCACCCTTGGTATTGTTGTCTTTTAGGTTAAGTAGGCTAGGTGAAACCGTAAGATCGCCAGTGGCATTTAAGGGCTCGATATCAGCATTTAAGTACTGCCGACTCTGCTTGATTTGTGTAAGGGTATCTTCAGGTAGGTTGGTCAGGCTTTTGAAGAGCCAAGAAGGCTCACTGGACATAAATATGATGTTGTTATCATCGGTGGCAATAAACGCTCCTTGGCTTTGCTGCCACGTAGACTCAATAGCGGATAGCTCCATTTTTACTACCACTACACCAATAATTTCCGCCGCATAGACAACTGGAAACCCGTAGTAATATCCCCTCAATCCAGAGGTTAAACCAAGAGCAAAATACTCACTCTCTCGGCCTTGTATGGCGTCCTTAAAGTAGGGACGAAAGGCGAAATTCTTGCCAATAAAGGAGCGTTCTAAAAACCAATTGCTGGCTGCAATGGTGGTGCCATAGGAATCTAACAGGTAGGTATCGGCTGCTGAGACGACTTCGTTAACATGGTCCAAATAACGGTTAGTGATCTCTATTTGAGCGCTGTTCTTGGGTGTCAGCAGTGCGTTGATTAATTCTTTGTCTTTTGAGATTAACTCGGGGATATGACTGAATTTATCCAGCTCGCTGGTGATGTATTGCGAGAGCTTTTCAATGTGTGTTTTTTGTTGGCTAATTAATTCGTCTTTGGTTTCGTTCCACACCCATCGTCCGCCCAATACTAGGGTGCAGACAAACAAAATCAATATCAGCAAAAATTGACGATACATTGCAGTAAATCAGCGAGATTCCAATAGGTTAGCTTGCTGAAAGTATATGTTAATTTTATGTAACTGCGATAAGAGGGGAGAGTTATTGAGAGGTGTGTATAGAAATAAAAAACGCGAGCCTTAATTAAAGGCTCGCGCTTGTCATTCTATCTAACAGTAGCGACTATTTTTTGCCGTGTACTTGCTTGTCTTCTTCTGTCAGTTCACGAATCTTACGGCTGATTTCACGACGAGTTTTCGAGATTTCAGCACTTGTGATGATGTGATCATCTACACGGTCTTCGTAGTCAGCTTTCATGTTTTTCACGATCATAATGATCTCATCGTGAGTCATATCTGGCTTGATGTAATCCATCAGGTTGTCTAGCAGGTCAGCACGCTTGCGGTTATCACGAATTTTCTTTTCGTTGTCGAGGATTTCGCGCTTAAGCTTATTTTTGCGACGAGCTAAATTAACAATTTCATATACGTTGTTCATTTTCTATCCTTTAGAACCAATATTAAACTTAGGAAATTAAACCATAAGCTTTGGCAAACATACAGTGTGTAGATCAAGCTCTGAAGACTGCTGCCTGCTTTTTCTGCATTGAGAGCAAAACAAACATTAATTCATATGCTTGCTATCGCAACCTAGTCAATACTTGCATACAATCTTACTAAATGAAACATGAAGATGGATCCTAAGAATGTTATTGCAATTATCCCCTCTAGAAGCTCGTATTATTGGCTGCCTTATCGAAAAAGAAGTTACGACCCCAGACTACTATCCTTTGAGCCTAAACAGTTTAACCACGGCGTGTAATCAAAAGAGCAATCGTGATCCAGTGATGGAGCTTAGTGATGCAGAGGTGCTTGATGGCATCAATGCCTTAACTGACCGTCGCCTTGTGAATGATGAAAGTAGCTTCAACAGCCGCACTGCTAAGTATCGTCATCGATTCTGTAATACAGAATTCGGAGACCTACAGTTTTCTGCTCAAGAGAAGGGCATTGTGTGTGTGATGCTATTGCGCGGTGCGCAGACCCCAGGTGAAATCCGTACTCGTACCAACCGTTTGGCTCAGTTTGCGGATGTAAAAGAAGTAGAAGCGACTCTAGATAAGCTAGCAAACCTAGATACTCCGATTGTAGTTAAGTTGCCAAGAGAACCAGGTAAGCGTGAATCTCGTTATCAGCATCTGTTTTGTGGTGAGGTGGATATCGAAGCGTTAGCAACCGCTACGCCAGTTTCTTCAGTGAAAACACCTACAGCAGAGAAGCTAGAAGCATTAGAGCAAGAGGTGGCGTCATTAAAATCTGAAGTGGCTGAGCTTAGAGCCCTGATTGAGTCAGTACTCTGAGCAATAAAGCCATGAGTGAGTGGTTTGTTTACTTAATTCGAAATCGTCACAACGCACTGTATTGCGGGGTGACGAATGACCTTGAACGCCGTTTCTCGCAACATGCGAATGGAACTGGCGCGAAGGCACTTAAAGGCAAAGGGCCTTTGACTCTAGAGTGGTCTACAAATGTTGAGAACAAGTCACAGGCATTGAAATTGGAATACAAAATCAAGCAATTGAGTAAACAGCACAAAGAACGTTTAGTGGCTGGAGAACCTATCGCTCTTGAGGGGCTAACGTTATGAAGCTATTGCTGATAGGGGCGCTGCTGTCATTTTCTGCTTTTCAATGTTTTGCCGACAACGTAATACTTCGCGAGTATTGGGAGTATGACTTGTATTTGGACGAGCATCCTGAACAAAAAAAATTAACCGAAGAAATGGAGAAGCGTATATATCAAGCGCCTGTTCCTTTAGCTATAAAACAGCAGCGCCCAGTTAAAATCGATATCGTTTATCCTGGTTCACAGCTATCCGACTTTTGGTGGCGCAATATTAAGACCCTAGAACTTAGGTTGCAGGAGCTCGGTATCGAATACGAGCTGAATAAATACTCTTCGCGTCCTAATTTGGACTACCGGCAAGAAAGTGAAAGCCTGCAACAGGTACTAAAAAACAATTCTGACTATTTGGTCTTTACTCTTGATACAAGCAGACACAAGAAGTTTGCGGAGAGTGTAATGAACAACCCCAACACCAAATTGATTCTTCTGAATATTACAACTCCTATTAAGCGCTGGGGGGAGAAACAACCTCTAATGTACGTGGGCTTTGACCATATTAGAGGCACTCAATTATTAGCTAACGAATACAAGAAAATGTTTCCTGATTCTGCGGATTACGGCTTGGTTTATTTTTCCCCCGGCTATATTAGTGAAGCTCGAGGAGACACCTTTGTTAAGTACTTAAAAGACGATGGGGAGTATGCGTTAAAACGAGCGTACTTTACCAAAGCTAATCGGGAGACTGCGTATCAGGCAACTATGTCGATGATTGAGCAGGAGAGCGACCTAGACTTTATCTATGCCAGCTCAACAGATATAGCGTTTGGTGTGACCGATGCGCTGTCTGAACTAGGTAGAGAAGACATCGCTGTCAACGGTTGGGGTGGTGGCTCAGAGATTGCGGCTGTGCAGAGTGGATTGCTGGATTTTACCGTAGTGAGAATGAATGATGACACGGGGCTGGCAATGGCAGAAGCCATCAAACTTGATCTGCAAAATGATCCGGTGCCTTTGGTGTATTCGGGAGAATATCAAGTGTTCACCAAAAATGACGAACCCAGTCTAGCAGAAGCCTTGAAACTCAAAGCATTCCGATATTCCAATAGGTAAGCATGAAAGTAGTCGATAGAAAGATATCACTGACCACTCAGATTATCCGCGTTGCATGGGTATCTTGGTTTGTAGTGATCTTAGGTTTTTTCTTTTACAACTATCAGCTTAGCACCAAGACCTTTGAGACTGAGCTTGAGCGAAATTTTAATCAGACCGCTCGCGTGGTGAAGCAGCTGATGGAAAATCGTTTGCAAACGATCCAGGTGACTCAGGATATATCCTCGAAGTCCCGCACTCTAATCGAGCTGTTTGATTCTGAGCAATATCGCGCAGTTGATAATTACATGCTAGAGCTCGAGGAGTTTGACCCTGACGGGGCTGCCGACCTTAGATTTATGTATCGCTATGGGGGGCTGGCATGGGATGACGGGAATGCGGCATTCTATGGCTTTGGTCATCATCATTTAAAGGCCTTGGCCAATGAAATTGATTTCAGTAATAGTTGGTACTTTTTGGTCCCGTCTACAAGCCTTGGCAACAAGCACACTATGATTCGCCGTTCTCCGCTCATCAACCCTGAGAGTGGCGAGTTGATCGGTTATTATTTTGTGGTTTTAGTGCTTGATAACAATCTTAGGCTCATTCGCAATGTAGTTATAGATAGTAATATCAATGACCTCATGCTGGTAGAAAATGGAGAGGTGATTGCCGCTTCCTCTCCAAAGATGATTAAGCTTCTAGAGCAACATTCATCATTCAGGCTTGAAGACCAGACTGAATATGACTCTGAAATGATCAGTCAAGTTGATGTGATTGTGGGGGGTGTGCTTACGCCTGTAAAGGCGGTTTTTGTGCAAAACACCAGTAAGCTAGATAGGGTTGAGATCAGCTTTGCTGCCTCATTAATGCTGGCGTTGTTTGCTATAACCGCTTCGGCAGTCATCATCACTCAAATAGTGCAACGCAGAGTAGAAAGAGAAATCAAAGGGGTGATGTATTTAGCCGACAGCTTTGATAGCGCTAAGAAAACTATCTCTTTTAAAGGCTCGAACATTATTGAATTTGACCGTTTAGGGCATACCCTTCAGGCCAGTATTCGACGTGAAAAACAAAAAGAAACCTCGTTTAAAAACCTGTTTGAGTTTTCATTATTGCCTACGGCACTGCTTAATAGCGACAAGCAGGTTCTAGAGCTAAACCCTGCTGCTATAGAGGCATTCGCTAATGACAGGGGAGCGGCGGCTCTTAAGAAAGAGCTCGATACCCATTTTGACTGTGTGTTGCAAACCCAGCAAAACGCAGAGGTTGATACGCACGTAGGAGAGCAGATTTACCGCTGGAGTATCGCGCCAATTTTGGTCGATGGTGCTTCGCCAACACTGGTCGTCCAAGGCAAAAACATTACTCAGTTTATTGAAGCTGAGCGCCAAAGTGAACGCGCTAGGCAAGAAGCGGAACAAACCGCTGTAGCTCGCGCTGAATTTTTGGCTAAAGTGAGTCATGAGATAAGAACGCCACTAAACGGTATCTTGGGGATGGCGCAGCTTCTTAAGCAAGGGGCGATTTCTGACGAGCAGAAACAACAAACTTATGTGCTGCATAAAAGCAGTGAGCATCTGCTGAACTTACTCAACGATATTCTCGATTTCTCGCGGATAGATAAGGGCGGAGTCGTTATTGAGTATTCTGAGTTTTCCCTGAATCAAACCTTAGAAACCATAGAGTCTTTTGCAGAGCCGAGTTGTTTACAGAAGGGTTTGAAGTTTGCCGTAAATAAGAACTTTGATGACGATGTAACGGTGCGAAGTGATCAAATGAGGCTAACGCAGATCTTCCTCAACCTACTGACCAACGCCATCAAATTCACTACCAAAGGAGCGGTGGTTGTCGATGTTGAATTACGTAATCGCTTAGCGGATAGAGGAGAGCTTTATTTCTCGGTGACGGATACCGGTATTGGTATTGCTAAAGATAACCTTGATAGTATTTTCTCATCATTTACCCAAGCGGATACTCATATTAGCCGAGAATATGGTGGCAGCGGCTTAGGCTTGAGCATTGTTAAAAGCCTGGTTCAGTACCTTGAGGGTAAAATCAATGTTGAAAGCCAGTTAGGTAATGGCAGTCGCTTCTCTATTACTATGCCAATTCTTACCGTAGAGCGAAAGCAAGCCCTGCCAGAAGCACAAGAAGAGCTCCCTTTTGTCTTTGAGGGTGAGGTGAAGGTGCTCTTGGTTGAGGATAACAACACCAACGCCTTTGTTATTCAAGCCTTAGGCAAGAAACACGGCTTAGTTTTTGATTGGGTAACAGATGGTATCCTAGCTATCGAAAAAGCCCAAGATAATCACTATGATCTCATCCTAATGGACAACCAAATGCCGAACATGGATGGTATCGAGGCGACTGAGAAGCTACGTAACGAATTGCACTTATCGACTCCAATTATCGCTTGTACCGCAGACGGCTACCAGTCAACGGCAGACGCATTCTTAGTCGCTGGGGCTAATGCCGTAATAGTGAAACCCATTTTAGAAGAGAACCTTGTACAGACCCTACGCAAGGTTATGGAAAACGCTTAATGTTGAATTACGAACCTATTGATGTTCCCTTTAATCATCGCCACACCTGTTGGTTTTGCGCCGAACCAAGTAATGATAGCGTGCAATTTCCTAAGGTGGCTTCACCCTATCTTGCACACGTGCCTTTGCAACTCCCTGCGTGTCGTGAGTGTAAAGTTATTGCGTCGTCTTGCATCACAGATTCTATTTGGGGTCTGCAGCTTCAGGTGAATAACGCATTGATGAAGCGCTATGCAAAGCACCTTGGTATTGGCGTGAATTGGACTAAGCAAGAACTGGAAGAAACCACGTTAGAGGGGACCTCTTTCAAGGGTTTTACCGATAGCGCTTGGATGATGTATGAGATCGCGAAAGGACGTGTGGACTTTTCTGGCTGGCCCCTTGCCATTAATGGAGTGCCTCTGGATATTATTGATGACAGCTACGGCTATGACTTTGATGGAACGCGTTTTATTAACTTTGACGCCGCAGTAGAGTTTTATCAAAAAGCGGAGTCTTTGAATAAATACCTCATCGATGGATTAGTCTCATTGCTGGGGCAAGATCGCTTCGCTTATGCTTTGAGAGTGGCGCGCCTTCACCCTTCTATCAGTAAGCGAATGGCCGGTGAAGTGCTTGCAGAGATTAGCGAGCAAGAGTTTGACCGCGCGGAAATGCTAAGGCAACCCGAGCATCGATCTGGATTAAAGGATATCAACGTTGAGAGTATTTCTGTGGTTACTCTCGGTAATGAGCAGGTGCAGCCAGAGGCTATAGCTTGGGCTATGAGGCGAGACATTGGTGATCTTGTTGAATTGCAGCAGTGTGAAGATGCGTTCTTTGATGAACATGAGCACTTAGGTGGCGTTGCTGCCTTTGCGCTCTATCACGGACTACAACTCTATCTAGAAGCGCGTCAAGACGATAGTTGGGGTGAGCAACACGACCCCAACTATTCTCTTTGGAATCAGAACAGCTGAGGTGCCACAGTCACATTGGTAATTAGTCGCTCTTTGCCAACAAGCGATCAAGTAGGCTTGTGGGTAAGATGCGACGAAGAAAACCGAACACGTAAGTAGGTTGCGTGACATAGTAACGCGCCTTTGGTTTCTGGCTGGTGAGTATCTTTTTGACTGGCACAAGAACCGCTTCGGCAGGCAAGGTAAATCGATTGGTAGAGGTTTCTTTGCCTAAACGCTCAATGGTATTTTGATAGTTTTTGCTGTGTCTCGAGTTGTCAGTATCTATTGTTTGCTCAAATGCCTTGAGGGCATTCTCTCGAAACTTACTCACTATCGGCCCAGGCTCAATCAAACTCACTGAGATTGGCGTGTCCATCAGTTCTAATCGCAAGGTATCGGTATAACCTTCAAGGGCAAACTTACTGGTGTTGTAAGCGCCACGATATTTCATTGCCACTAACCCCAACACCGAACTGTTTTGAATGATCTTGCCATTGCCTTGTTTTAGCATAATGGGAATCACTGCTTTGGTGAGTTCATGCCAACCTATAAGGTTAGTTTCTAGCTGTACTCGAAGTGCTTCGGTAGGCAAGTCTTCTAACGCGCCGCATTGTCCATATGCTGCGTTATTAAACAGTGCATCGAGTCTTCCACCGGTTATCTCCAATGCTTCTGCTAATCCAGAATGTATCGACTCGGCATCTGTGACATCAAGCTGAACACAATTAAGCCCTTCGTTTTTGAGCCTGCTGACATCGTCACTGCTTCGGCAACTGGCAATAACGGTGTATCCCAAATGGTGTAATTGCTTGGCACAGTGATAGCCAATGCCGCTGCTGCAGCCAGTAATTAAGATTGATTCCTTCATGCGTATCCTAAACAAAAGGTCAACAGACCCTAGTAGCGAGTAACTTTTACTTTAACTACTAGTAATTCAACGAGTCTACGTACTCGTCACGAGACAGTAAGATTATCATTATTCGCTTGGGAGATGATCTTATGTTCGAGGTTTCAGCATTAAGAGCTTACCAATTGTTCAAGGTAGGGTTACTGACAGAGAGGCAATTCATGCGGTTACTCGTCTTTGCCAAATCCTAATTTTTCTAGTAATCAATCTAAGGTTCAAGCTCTTTAGTGACCTGCAGGCGCTTGTGCCTTCTTATTGGGATTGTGTTTCGGGATCTTAAGCAAGAACAAGAACGGAATAATCAACACAAACATCAGAGTAATGAAAGAGAAGGTATGCACAAACGCCACAATCTCTGATTGTTTATGAAGCTGTTCTTGAAGTATGGTTTGAGTTGTTGGATCGCTTAATGATGAACCAGTGTCACTGAGCCAATGCTGAAGGTTGGGATTGTAGGGGTTGATAGATTGACTCAGAGAGTTCCATTGCTCTTGAGCACTTCTAAATTGGTAAGTGGTCGCAATAGAGATACCAAAGGAGCTGCCTATGGTTCTGAATAGGTTGAAGATACTGGCACCGGCAACGCCTTGCTCTGGTTTCAGCGTTGTATATGCGATAGAGGATAGGCTAGAAAAGACTAAGCCCATACCACAGCCTTGAATGACACTCGGCAAAATCAGCCAGTAGAAATCAATGTTCTCCGAATACTGTGACATGATAATACCCGCCACCCCACACAGCAAAGCACCGACAGCGACCATCCCTCTTAGGCGATCATTATTGAGAAACTTAGCGGTAGCAATAAGCGTAATAGCAGCGGCAATACCCCTTGGCGCCATTAGCAGTCCCGTGGTATCGACAGGGTAGTTTAGTGCGCCCTCAAGCATCATTGGCAATTGCGCCGTAAGACCAAACAAGGCGCTGGCGAAAATTGCCATCATGATCGAACCAAAGGCAAGATTTCGGTTGCTGATCATCCAGATAGGAGCAACAGGGCTGCGCGTTTTGAAACTGCGATGAACAAAAAAAGCAAGACCGACAATGGCAGCGATGAGACTGACTTGAATCAGACGAGATTCAAACCAATCTAATTGGTTACCCTGATCCAGTACCATTTGCAGCATACCAATGCCAACGGCCATAGAAATCATGGTTGGCCAATCAATAGTGGTTTTGCTTTTGTTTGAGGTTTTCACAAACACTGAAATCATTGTCAGGCAGAAAAGACCGACAGGCACGTTAACGTAGAACACCCAGCGCCAGTCCATATTTTGAGTAATTAAGCCGCCTAGAGTGGGGCCTAAGATGGGGCCAAGTAAAATACCAATACTAAAAATGGACATGGCCTTGCCACGCTCTTCAGGTGGAAATACGGATATCAATAGAGATTGGGAAAGAGGAATAACAACTGCGCCAAACATCCCTTGTATGACACGAAAGAGCACCATTGCTTCAATAGATTGAGCTTGCCCACAAAGAATGGAAGACACCATAAAACCAGAGACTGCGACCAAAAGAAGACGACGCTCTCCCAGTTTGCTAGAGAAGAAACTAGTAAGGGGAATAAATATGGCTTCTGCCATTGTATAGGCTGTCAACACCCAGGTAATGGTGTCAGACGTTGCACCAAGGGCACCTTGCATTTGAGGCAGGGCAACATTGGCGATGGTCATATCGAGTAGCACCATGATTGCAGAGGTCATTACTGCAATCACAATCATCCATCGTTTGAAGGGTGTTATTGTCTCCACCACTATTCTCCGGCTGTTGTATCCACGGTGACTTGAGTGCTTGAGCCAATTCGTAAGATAGGCTTGGTTGCAAGATCATCAGTGATCACAATTTTCACAGGAAAACGTTGGCCTATTTTTACCCAGTTTCCGGTGGCGTTTTCTGGAGGAAGCAGTGAAAAGCTAGTGCCACTAGCAGGAGAGATCTTGACAAGCTTTCCATGCCATACAACATCAGGATACATATCCACCTTAATACTGACGGGCTGGCCTTCAGAAAGGCGAGGCATTTGCGATTCTTTGAAGTTCGCTTGTACCCATTGTCCATACTGCTTCACTACTGGAAACAATGGCTGGCCTGTTGCAACGAAGGTGCCTAGGTGGATTTTTACGTCACCGACATAGCCATCAAAGGGAGCGCTAATCTCGGTATAGCTAAGGTCAAGTTCTGCTTTTGCTAGACGTGCAGCAGTCTGTTGAACGGCCGCCGATTCATCGCCCTTACCACCTTGCGCATCAATGGCTTGTTGTAATGATGCTTGTGCGGCGTGCAAACGAGCTTGTGCGTCGGCAAGGTCAGTTCGGTCGGTATCCGCTTGTTGGATAGGAACTAGCTTCTTATCCACCAAAACTTGGGTACGTTTGTAAGTTTTTTGGGCGTTGAGTAGATTGGCCTTAGCCTCATTGAGTTGAGCGATTGCGGCATTGACACCAGACTCTTGAGACTTGTTTTGCTGTAGCGCAGCTTGGTAAGCCGCTTGCGCTTCTTTTACGGCGATTTGATAAGGCTGAGAATCGACAGAGATTAGATGGTCACCCATGTGAACAAACTGAAAGTCATCAACGGAGATTTTGGTGATGCGACCTTGAACCAATGGGGCAATAGAAACGGTCTTTCCATGCACATAGGCATTGTCAGTCGAAGGGTGCAGGTCACTGTAATGCCAGTAGTAAGCGACGCCACCACCGATTGCAAATAGCACGATTGCTGCGATATACCCTTTGATGTATTTCTTCATGGTCCACCCGAATTTGTCGCATCATGTTTTATGATGATCTGAAGGGTTAGACTATATGCTCTAATTTGAGGGTTTTATATGCGAAAAAGTGCACACTTACTTTCAGTTTCTGTGTGTTCAAGTACCGCATATCTCAATGCGGTACTTGTTATGGCGAATCGGTGCTAGAGATTTAATTGTGTTGAAACGGTTGTTTCCCCATTGCTATTAATATCCATGGATTGCTGGCTATTTTGTTCCTTATTGAGCAAATAACGCTCAAGAGCATCCACTTCTACCTGTGACATCTCCAAGTATAATTTGGTGCGTCGATAGAGGATATCTTGGGCAGAGTGGGCGAACTCATGTTCAAACAAATAGTCCACCTCGGCCGCATACAGTTGCGCTGAAAAGCGTTTACCTAGGTCTTGTTCTTCGCGCAATGAATGAGCGATGATCAGTGCACGAGTGCCATAAATACTTACCCAACGTTGGATGATTTCTTGGCTTACAAAGGGGGCAAGTTCAGTAAATTGCGCAAGTAGATCTTGTTTATCAAACTGTTCTGCACCCGGTAAAAGGGTGTCTTCGGTTGTGCAGGGGGGCATCTCAGGAAAGACGCGTTCTAGCTTACCTAGCGCCGCATTCGCCAACTTTCTATAGGTAGTAAGCTTTCCACCAAATACCGATAATAAAGGCGCAGTTTCTAGGGAGTGCTGCAGGGTGAGGGTGTAATCTCTGGTGATGGCCTGAGGGGAGTCAGATTCATCATCGCAAAGAGGTCGTACCCCACTAAAGCTGGATATGATGTCGTCTTTGAATGTGGTGTGCTTAAAGTGTTGGTTGACCACGTCTAATAGGTAGTCTATTTCATCATCAGAAATGGTGACTTTACGGGGATCGCCTTTGTATTCAACATCGGTAGTGCCTATCAGAGAGTATTTATCTAAATAAGGAATAACGAAAACAATGCGTCCATCTTGGTTTTGCAAGATATAAGCAAATTCTTGAGAATAGATTTTCGGAACTATGATGTGCGAACCCTTGATAAGGCGGATGCCCATAGGAGATTTGGTTTGCACCGTATCGGTAATGAACTGCTTAACCCATGGCCCAGTGGCATTGACGACACAATAAGAGCGACGAGTTAGACGCTCACCGGTTCGATGATCGAGAAGCTTAACGGTCCATATCTTATCTTGTTGGGTTACAGAAACGACCTCGCAGTAGTTTCTCACTTCAGCCCCATTTTCTTTGGCTTGCATAGCATTCAGGACCACCAATCTTGCATCATCCACCCAGCAATCAGAGTATTCAAAGCCAACCTTAAATTCGTCATACATGATGCCGTCATCGCTTAGGGAAACCTTACAAGAAGCGGGCAGTGAGTTGCGCGTGCTGAGGTAATCGTACAAGTACATTCCGGTGCGAATCATCCAAGCAGGACGAAGAAAAGGGCGGTGAGGCAGGCGAAATCTCATCGGTCTTGCTATATGAGGGGCTTTTTTAAGAATAACTTCACGCTCGGCCAGCGCTTCTGAAACTAAGCGAAACTCGTAGTGTTCTAGGTAGCGCAAACCGCCATGAATCAGTTTGGAACTGGCAGAGGAGGTCGCACTGGCAAAGTCTTTGGCTTCAAATAGGGCGGTAGACAGGCCTCTTGAGACGGCATCGGCTGCAATACCAACACCGTTGATACCACCGCCAACCACAATAATATCGAGAATCTGCGATTCGTTGTGGTCGTGTTGTAATCGCTCTGATCGTGCTTGGTTCATTAGCTAACTACCCCATGAGAACGTTTACACTTTTAACTCGAAAAGTGTCAAATACTAGTTTGAGTTTATACGTATAGCTTAAGACATTGCGATTAAGGAAATGGAGAAGTTTGGGCGATTTTCATGGTTTTGTATGAAAATCGCCCAGAATTGAGAGAGGAGTCTCTATTTTGAGGTGTTAGACTCCAACTCTTGACTGCAGGAGTCGGTATTACTGGCTGTTCACGTAGGCTTTAAAGCGCGCTTTGGTTGCATCGTCGGCCTTGCCGTACCAGAACATCAGCATCTCTTCTTCAGTGGTCGCTGTTGTTGTCTCTGGTAGTTGCGTTGGCGTTGCATTCGTTGTTGCTGTTTCAGCAACAGGTACTACGGTAACTGTCTGTCCAGAGGCTTGTGCTGCTGTTACTGCGGCATATGCAGCGCTATTGGTGGTTGCAATGGCAGCTGCGCCACCCGCGGCATTGAACTTAATCATCTCGGTTTCGTAATCACGACCAATTTGCATGCCTTCATGGACCAGCTTGTCTTGGGTCATCTCTATGGTTTGGTTAGACTCGTTCACCAATTTCCAATCAGGGTTGTTATTGAATCTTTGTGCTTCACGGATGTTGCGGTACTTAGGAAATTCAAACTCTAGATTTTCGTTCTCAGCGGTAAACTTCGCCACAATAACGTCAGAGTTCATTTTTTCGAACTCTTGGCCTTGTTTAAAGCTAGGAACGTAGCGAAATACGATCTGGTTTTCGCCGTCAGGTAGAATTGCTGTAGAGCTTGATGAGAAGAACCCACCGTCAATCTCAGGTTCTGTGCCGTTGACAAGTAGTAAGTCAACATCCTCAGGAAGACCGATGGTGACCTCTGCAAATGCAGGTGCAGTCAGTGATAGTGCTAGTCCGGTTAGCAAAATTTTCTTGTACATAGAGCTTCTCTAAAGTTTTGGGTCTAAGACCAATTTTGATTTTGAAAAAGTTTGGCTGAGTATTTTTATCTCTGGCAACATTCTGTGGATCAAGTGCAGTTGTTGCAAGATCATCTGTGCAGATGTGCCATCACTCTCACGCCATTGTGATAGTTTGTGTTGGATATGATTGGTATCGAACACTTTTTCATCGAAGGGTTCATCACGCAAAGCCTTCTCAATAGCATCGAGCTTAACATGAATCTCCTGATATGCATCAATTACTAGCTTGTGCGTTGTCGCATCACTGAGCTGTGTTCTGTGTGCGCCCAGTGCAGAGACGTAACTGAGTAGGGCATGGTTTAAGGTCAAGAAGCGAAAACTCTCGTTGACGGCATGCTGATATTTACCAGGTTCGGCGAGCATATTGCTAATCGCTGCGCTCAGGTTCGCGTCATGACTATGAGCAGCACGGCGAGCGATGCGGTAGTTGAGGTCGTCGGTTTTTCCTAGTCGATACTGAGCGATAATCTGAGCGAGGTAATTTCCGTTGGCTTTAATTGCCTGTCCCATAAGAGAGGGCAATTTCTTGGCTTGCCAATCAGGCAGAATGAAGTAGACCGCGCCTGCGGCCAGTAGGCTTCCTATCAGGGTATCAATCAATCTTGGGACAATCACCGCATATCCGGCTCCAAGTTGAGAGAATAAAAACAGCACCAGTACGGTAATAATTGCCGTCGCATAAGCGTAGTTTTGCAGCCTAAACGCAAAGAAGAGCACGCTGGAAATGACAATAACAAACAGTTGCCCTTCCACTTCAGGGATAAGAGAGAGCATCACGACGCCAAGGATCAATCCGGCAAAGGTGCCACTGATCCTATGAAATAGCTTTTGTTTGGTGGAGCTAAAGTTACGCTGACAGACAAATAAGGTGGTCAGCAGTATCCAGAACCCATGCTCAATGGAGAATAATTCAATGATGCCATAACCAACGGTGAGTGCCGTTGCGAGCCTTATGGCGTGGCGAAATAGCACTGATGAAGGGGAAAGACTGTCGTTAATTCGCTGCCACATCTGTTTGGCGGTATGCGCGGTTCTATCATCCAGCACATGATCAAACGATTGTGCATCAGGGTTGTTAACGTTATTCAGCAATCTATCGACCGTACACAAGTTATTGAATAGGTACTGAAGCTGAGCTAAAGATTGTTGCCACTCAGGGTTACGTTGCTCAATGAGGTGAGTCATTGCACCTTGCAGTTCATCCAAGGCGATAACCGACTCCTGACTGCGCTTATAAGGCTGGTTCAGCCTTAGGGATTCCGCTATATATTCGCACTCTTTGGCGTAGGACTGAATGAGGTGCTTGAATCGAAATAGCACATCTGAGCGTTCAAAATGCAGTGCAAGGTCTTGATAGCGGTAGTGACTGGAACTGAGTCTTTCATGCATATCTTGGGCAAGAAAGTAGATACGCAAAAATCGGTCACTAGGGCCATCGACATGCCCTTTCTTTGAGCGCTTTAACAGGGTGTCACGGCATAGCTCTAATGCTTCTACCGTGTTTGCATTAAGCTTTGCTTCCTCAATGCGCATCGGCTGAGGCGCAAGGCCTGTTGTCGGGTGAAAAAGGCGACTTTTTGTATCCAGGTAGCGCGATAGCTGGTGGAAGGTCTGCGAAAGACTCAGCTGAACGGGCTGCATTGGCCACAGGCTTTGCCATATTAAAGAGAGCAAATAGTACCAAGCTGCACCTAGTAACAACAGGATTGGCTGACTCCAAATATCGGTACTTTCGCTGGCCCCCAACATGGTATAGATGGCGATCAGCAATGAACCAAAGGCGATGCTCGCATAGCGCGGACCAATGGCGCCTAGCATGATAAAAGTGAAGGTTGAAATGAATAACCCCACGGCAAAAGCAAGGGGATAAGGGTAGAGCACCTCGATGGAAATACTCGCAATCGCAAAACAGATAAAGGTTAGGGTGAGTGCTTTTAAACGTCCCCAGAAGTTGTCGTCAGTTTCCGCAAGAGCGGCTGCGATGACGCCAAGAACCAATGGTGTAATGAGAGTATATTGACCTAGATACCAACATGGCAGTACGACGCCTAACATGGTGACTAGGATGAGAAGGCTGTAGTTAATCGTTTTATTCGCCCAATATTGGCGAAGTGTGGCAGAAGTGTTCACAGAGTTTTAGGCTAGCCTTTTATAATATCTTGTTACTTTACACAGGGTTAATGTGATTTGCACTCAATTGAGAGGCGACTGTGCGTGCGATCTTACTGAACTTTCAAAGAAAAACCTAAAAATTACCTACCGCTTAATGCGCTCATTGGATTAATCATAGTAAACTGAAGCGGTTCAACCCGAAATCTTAAGGACAAGTACGCTAACATGCAGTTGCAAGCCACCCCGTCAGCTCGTTTTTTCTTACAAGACGAATACTTTGATATCAAGCTAGAGAAGGATCAGTTGGTTCTTACCTCTCGAGAGAATCAAACCTCGATTCCTTTTTCGGAATGGAGCGGTAAAACCTCCATTGAGCGTGGCTTAGTATGGGGAAGCATTACCTTTTATGGCTACCAGCAACAGCAAGCTGATGAAGCGGTGCAAAACGCCTGGCAGATCCAGGGGTTATCTTGGGGAAAGGCCAAGTCATTTGGCCGAACTGCCGTTCAGTATTATGAGAAGTGGCACCGCCTGCAATGTCGTCAGCTGAACCTCTACTTGCCTAAGTGGCAACAAAAACTGCAATTACTGCGTCAGAAGCCCGCGTACCTTGCACACTCCGAGTGGCGTTCTTGGCAAGAGATGGTGCATGCTGATCTTGAAGAGATGAACATCAGCTTGAATGATGCAAACCAGCGCATGCCTGAAAATATGCAAGAGGTGAACCAATGGCTATGCCCTAAAGGGGACATGGTTAAGGAGCGTAATGAACTCTGGCTCACCAATGAAACTCAGAACTGGCAAGTGTTGTTTGCTCAAATTGAAAACTCTCCTCTAAATGCGTCTCAGCAAAAATCGGTCTTGCTAAATAACGATCACAACTTGATCTTAGCGGGAGCGGGTACCGGTAAAACCAGCGTACTTATGGCTAGAGTGGCGTATCTATTGCAAAGTCATCAAGCCCAAGCTGAAGATGTTGCCCTGCTCGCGTTTGGCAAAGATGCTGCCACGGAGATGTCACAGCGCCTATCGAACAAAATAGGTGTGACGTCGCAAAAGGTGAATGTAAGTACCTTCCATAAGATGGCGCTGCATATTATCCAACATGTGGAAGGCAGCCCGGCGAAGGTGAGTTCACTGGCATCTGAGAGCAAGCAAAAGCAGCAGTGGTGCGCACAATGGCTAAAAGAACACTGGACTAACGCCACGAATTTTAAACGCTGGCAAAAACATCTATCACAATGGCCTATTGCCTATCTGAAGGGAGATGTGGACCTTGGTAGCCAGTTTGAAAACCCGAAATTGATCGCTTGGCTTGATCAACAGTTGGATCAACTGTGCTCGATGAGTGTCACCAAGAAATCCATTCAACAGCAGATTATTGAGCATCCTGAGTATTCGCGTCTTAATAGTGAACTGCAGTTGGTGTGGCCTTGTTATCAAGCGTGGAAACAGTACTTAAAAGAACAAGGTGAATTGGATTTCCATTCAATGATAGAAAAAGCCACGCAGTATGTGTCTAAGAATCGATTTAAGGCTCCATGGCGCTACTTAATGGTGGATGAGTATCAAGATATTTCTCCTGCGCGCTTAGCGTTAGTTGAAGCGATTGTGAATCAACCCTGCGAGCAAGGAAGACGCTCGTTATTTGCCGTTGGCGATGACTGGCAGTCTATTTATCAGTTTGCTGGCTCAGATGTAAACCTGACTACTGGCTTCCTTGAGCGCTTTCCAGATGCGGCGACGCACCATCTCGATACCACCTATCGTTTCAATTCTCAGATTGCGGACGTGGCGGGCGAGTTTATACTGCAAAACCCTCTGCAGCTCACTAAAACCCTCACCGCACACAAGCAGCAAAAACAAAAAGCGGTGTCAGTGGTTGCCGAAGCTAAGCTAGAGAAAACACTGCAACGTGTGAACAACACTCACAAGCCCTTGTCGGTTTTAGTGCTTGGGCGCACTCACAAAGATAAGCCGAGCAAGCTTAAGCAATGGCAATCGGAGTACAGCAACCTCGAATTTAGTTTTATGACCTGTCACTCGAGTAAAGGAAAAGAGGCTGATGTTGTACTTCTGATGGGAGTGAATGAGCATAACTTCCCACAAAAAGAGCGAGCACCGCATCTGGATGTCGCACTTAAATCAAGTAACGAATCTTTCCCGTTTGCAGAAGAACGCCGTTTGTTTTATGTGGCTCTAACTCGTGCAAAACAAGAGGCTATAGTGAGTTACGATCTTCAACCATCACCGTTTATCACAGAGCTACTTGAAGGCTCTTATGCGGTGAAAAAGAAGTAAGTCACTTTTTACTGCCAAAGAATGATGTTAATGAACGGGCGGTAGTCTTTTTGCCGTCTTGATAAGCATCTAGTGGGTTGGAGTCTCGACCAGATAACCAAAGTCCACCATGTACTATCGCTGTAAACAGAGAAATGACCGCGACTCCCATTGCAATGAGTCCGAGAATGTCGAAGTAAACCATAACCAGAGAAAAGGCACATAGGGTTAGGGATATTAGTGTTATCTTTTTACTCATAGTGACCTCAAACATTCTTTATTGAACACTCAGTGTAACAGTCAGATTTTGAGGGTATTTTGAGCAAAGTCATAAGAGCTGATACTATATCTTCTCCCTTCTAAACAAGAATTTAAAAGCGGGTGGGCATATTCGAAAATCTAGCGTTTATCTTGTTCTTGGCTTTGTGATGCTCGCTCTAGCGACGTTGTTCTCATTGGCGTCCAATCAAAGTCTGCCTTCCGCATCTGAGTTAAGGTTCCGCTCAGGACAACTCAGTTCACTGAAGTATCTTACTCCTGTAAAAGGGAGCAAGTCGATGCGCCTACAACTGATTGACGGTAGTTGGTTTCAATACTCTTCTAAAGCAGGTGATATTGAGAATGTCTACCAGGCATTGCAGCGTAACGACGGAGAGCTTTTGCAGGTCGGATATGTCAATGGGTTTAGTGGGTCTCCGGTTGGTGATGAACGCCAGTTTCATAACGTACTTTCTTTACAAATTGGCGCTCAAACAGTCAGAAGCTATCAACAAATTGAAAACGCATGGCAGAGTGACAATCATTTTGGGGTGATGGTGAGTAAGGGACTTTTCATCGGCAGCACCTTGCTTCTATTATTCGGTGGCGCTGGTCGTTTTCGAGGTCAATAATGCCTAAATCTCTGCATTTGATAAAAATGGAAGAGGAACAATTGAAAGTTGTAACTACAATATAGGGGCGCACACAGCTTAAACAGTGTTTAAGAAGGAGGTTCCAATGAACCTAAAAGTCATCATCATATTGTCTTTATTGCTGGCGATTATTTATCTGGGGTTCAACAGTAATATCCCAGCTCTGAATGCTTTCAAAAACTTTATTACGGGTAGTTTCACCACCGAAGTTGCGGAGAACCGCGCAGGCACTAGCAACGATAATCGACGCAAGCGACCCGCCCCTGAGCCTTATGAAGAAGATACGGAAGTGGATGCCAATATTTACGTTGAATAGAAGTATTCTGTAATGAGTAGATATTATTAAGCCACCTTCAACTAGAAATAGTTATCTAGGTGGCTTAATGGAGAAAGTCTTACTCAAAGGTAGTGAGGGCTGAACTTTGGTAACTATTCCTCTAGGTGCGGTCCGCTTCGGTCCGCTAGGTACGTTTAGCGAGGTAAGACTCATAGTCTGGGATAGCGATCTCTACTTCTTCACCAATCAAAGAAGAGTCAAATAGGAATCGCGCGGTAGCACGGTTGGTGGCTACAGGAATATTCCATACGCTCGCGATACGAAGCAGTGCTTTTACGTCAGGATCGTGTGGGGCTGCGTTCAACGGGTCCCAGAAAAAGATCATCACATCAATCTTACCTTCTGCAATCATCGCACCTAACTGCTGATCGCCTCCCATAGGGCCACTGATCAGGCTTTTAATTTCTAGACCTGTTTCACGACTAAGTAGATGGCCGGTTGTGCCAGTTGCATACAAAGTATGCTTCTCTAGCTTTTGTAGGTTTTCTTTGGTCCAGTGAAGGAGTTCTTTTTTGTAGTGGTCGTGAGCTACTAGGGCTACGTGCTTACGAGCCTGCATAGTACGGGTAGTTTTTTCCATGGTTTATATACCTAATTTTTGTTGTCGTTTTATCAGATATTACCATTACTCTTATTAACTGTGGGGACAGATTTAAAAATTTGTTTTCCCTGATAAATTTGGTAGATTGTGCGCGATTAACTCAATGTCAGTGAAAGGAATAAGTATGAACAAAGCGGTCGTTATCTTTAGTGGAGGTCAAGACTCTACAACGTGCCTAGTGCAAGCGCTCACACAATTTGATGAGGTGCATGCGATTACTTATGACTATGGTCAGCGTCATCGTCAAGAGATTGAGATTGCTCAGAAGCTAGCAAAGAAGCTAGGCGCAAAAGCACACAAGGTAATGGATGTAACATTGCTTAATGAATTGGCGGTGAGCTCTTTGACTCGAGACGATATCCCTGTTTCCCACGACCTTGGCGAGAATGGGCTACCAAACTCTTTTGTACCTGGACGCAATATCCTATTTCTAACGCTAGCAGGCATCTACGCCTATCAAGTCGGAGCAAAGACCCTGATCACCGGTGTCTGTGAAACAGATTTCTCGGGCTACCCAGATTGCAGGGATGAGTTTGTGAAGGCGATGAACGCAGCGCTTTCTCTGGGAATGGATTACGCACTAGACGTTAAGACTCCGCTAATGTGGCTAAACAAGGCGGAAACATGGGCAATGGCGGACCACTATGACGCATTAGAGATGGTGAGGGATGAAACCTTGACCTGTTACAACGGCATCGTTGGTAGCGGTTGTGGGGATTGCCCTGCTTGTGATTTAAGAGCAAAAGGCCTTGCTGAGTATCAAGACAATGCCGATGAAGTCATGACGTCTTATAAGCAGAAATCGCAGTAAGAATTGAAAAGGCTCCGACATAACGTAGGAGCCTTCATTTGTGTTTTATACATAATGTCCTAATAATCATCCTCAGTTAAACGTCCTTCGATTGCGTAAGGGTCGTCTTCGAATACGTGATTTGCTCTTCCTCTAAGAGTCTCCAGTTGTTGCTCCAACATGTCCATCGTTTCAAAATTTCCCTCTGAGCAGGCAATGTAAATTTGTTGCTCGAGATCTTCTATTCTGTCGCGTACGGTCATCATAATCGCCTCCCTAGGTATGCAGTGTTTATGCTTACGAGCGGCTTACTCAATTGGCTCACCATGAAGATCATTAATCTTCACTTTCAACAAACGAGTCATACTCTGACTTTCAACGGAATTATAGTTCATAAAATAACCAGTAATGTTGTGCGTAGAGAGGACGGTATTAAGATCTAGCGCTAAGCTTTTGACTCTACTAAAAAAGAAAATTAACAAATTTTAGTGAGACAATGATGATAGAGATCCAAGGTATTGATCACGTGGTTTTGCGCTCAACCCAAGTGGAAAGCATGCTATCGTTCTACTGTAACGTTCTTGGATGTGAGGTAGAAAGGCGTCTTGTTGAGGAGGGACTCACCCAGCTTCGAGCAGGCAATGCGCTGATAGACATTATTGATGTTGATAGCCCACTGGGGAAGCTTGGTGGTAAGCCACCGCAACAAAACGGGCGCAATATGGATCACTTTTGCCTGCAAATAGCGCCAATCAATCAACAACAGTTACTCGCATACCTGCGTAATCATGACGTCGATATCTTGCCTGATGCAATTCGTTACGGGGCGACGGGGTTAGGTTGGTCTTTATATGTGCACGATCCAGAGAAGAATGTGGTTGAGCTTAAGCCTGTTTAGCTGTCTTTTGAATACAAGTTGAGCTCGAGAGCACTCGTCATGCTCGAATGTTTTTCTGGGCCAGCACTCTGGTCGAGCATCGGTTTCAATAAAAGGTCCCCGATAAAAACCTTCGGGGACGACGGTTAGCGATCGCTCGAACACCAATGCTTGTGTATGAAAGTCAGCTATGTGCCCACTAAGATCCTGAATCAAGTTCAGGATGACGAACCTTTTGGCTGGTGCTAGTGAAGCTCAACTCTGTTGATCCGTACGGCCTAGATCCAAACTTATTCAGCAGGGGAATTATTGCAGCCTTGACAGATAACTGTGTGCAATCTGTCACTGTGCAAACAGTAAGCTAACGCATTATTGACATAACAGTAGGTGGCAAAAGAGACACTATCTCTATGAGAAATTTACCCCGTTAAGCCCGATGGAATTTACTGAACAAGACAGAGCTGCCCTCTACGAAACATGGATGTCCCAAAAAGCCAAAATGCGTCTAACGCAAATGGAGATCTCCCGAAAACTAGGAGTATCTCAGGCTGAATTTGGACAATTACTTCGTGGTCGTGCGCCCTTAACCTACCCATTTGTTACTCGCTTTTGTGAGTACCTAAAGGTTGACGCCGCTTATGCGATCCCATCACTACGAGTCAACGTCACTGTTGAAAACAGCGTGGTTACCTTGTGTTCTAGAATGTCTGTCGATGGAGACATCAGAAACGTGTACGTTGATGGTAATCAAGTCGTCGTAGAATACGAACACCGTATTTGCTAACGCGCTTATTAACGCACTAGTGAAGGCAAGCTATTAGGCTTGCCTTTTTCTTTTCCCTATTCCTTCCATTTGAGTTTTATACCCGTCTTTTTGATAGCGTAAGCAGATCAAAATCGTTAGGATCAGTGTGTCCGGTATCGCCTGTAAAGGCTGCATTCAAACGATAAAAGTGTGTATGAGCATCATCAATAAATTTAAAAAAGAATGGTTTCTTGTAGGGATGGTAGTGGCCATCGTTTTAGCGGTGTTTACCCCAGATTTAGGAAAAAGTGGCGGGGTACTGCATCTTGATACCATTACCGTTTTAGGCATAGCCTTGGTTTTTTTCCTGCATGGCTTGGGGTTGTCGCCAAAAGCTATTGTTGAGGGGCTATCTAACTGGAAGCTACATCTCTATGTGCAGGGCGCCACCTTTGTCGCTTATCCGCTGTTGTGGGTGGTATTTGGTCAGGGGTTTATGGCCTATATGCCAGCAGCTTTGGCGTTTGGTTTCTGCTATCTATTTGTTTTGCCTAGTACTATTTCCTCTTCTGTGGCGATGACGGCAATAGGCAAGGGCAACCTTCCTGGCGCAATCTTCAACGCCTCACTGTCTAGTATCCTTGGCGTATTCATTACCCCACTGCTCATTCAAGTCTTCATGGGGTTGGAGGGTGCAGAACTTAATCTGATGGATTCAGTGATATCGATTTCTAAGATGTTGCTATTGCCGATGATACTGGGACAAGTTATGCGTCCATTACTTTTTGAGTGGACTCAAAAACACAAAGCGGTAGTGAACAAGCTAGACAAGTACGTGATTCTGTTGATTGTGTACAGTGCATTTTGTGACTCCATTGATCACGGCATCTGGAGTGACTTCTCGCCGATGCTACTGCTCGTCTCTGCACTGATTTGTTTGGCAGTGCTAATGGTGATGGTACACGGGATCCAGTGGGGTGCACGTAAGGTTGGGTTTACTCATCAAGATGAGGTGGCAGCGGTCTTCTGCGGCACTAAAAAAACCTTAGCGGCGGGAATTCCAATGGCCAAGGTTATCTTTGCTCACGACCCTAATTTGGGGATGATACTGCTACCCATCATGCTGTATCACCCTATTCAAATATTCTACTGCGCTATATTAGCAAACCGTTATGCCAAGGTGCCGTTGGAGCCGACTGAGGCTAAAGCGGGGTGATATCATTCTGAGAGCTGACAGCTTGAAGCTATCAGCCTGACTTTCATACACAAGTCTTGTTATCTAATCTCAGTGTGATCTAATACTTCTTTTAGCTTATTAGGTCACACTTTCTATGTTTACTTCCAACTCTGAGCACTGGGCTGAATTTATTTTTGGTCGTGCACAGCTTGGCGATCCTCGTCGCACTAACCGCCTGGTTAAAGTAGCCAGTGATCTAGCTAAAAACGCTGGTAAATCGGTGAGTCGTTCTTGTGATGACCCTGCCAGTATCGAAGGTGCTTACCGCTTCATTCGTAACGATAGTATCAGCCCCGAAGCCATTGCTGAGGCTGGGTACACTCAAACTGACGAGTTAGTTCGTCAGCGCCCTTTAGTCTTAGCACTCCAAGATACTACTGGTCTGAGCTACCGCCATTCTGTTTGTGAAGAACTCGGCGAAGTCAATTCAGGGAGCGACACCCGCCACAGTAATAAAGGACGAACACTCTATGCTCATTCCACATTGATGTTGGATGCTCAGAGTGAACAAGTGCTTGGGTTGGCTTATCAACATTATTGGTACCGACAAAGTAAGCAAGTACAACAAACCCATCAATTACAATGCAGAGAGCGTAGCGAAAAAGAGAGTTATAAATGGCAACATAATGTTGAACAACTCTCATCACGACTTGAAACACTCGACAATGTCATTGATGTTTGTGATCGCGAAGCGGATATGTACGAATACCTAGACTATCAAATCAGTCAAGGTCACCGTTTTGTCGTACGAGCAAGCGACAATCGACGCTTAGTCGGCTTTGATGAAAAGCTTTTTACAGTACTCGATGCCCTTGAACCAAGCGCTCACTACACCATAGATATTCAACAGAAAGGTGGACGTCGAGCGCGAACCGCAACGATAGCATTGAGTCATACATCGGTGACGTTGCAAAAGCCTCAACGCGCTAAAGCAGAAGCCACTATTACTGTAAATGCCGTGGTCTGCCAAGAAGTCGAACCCAACGGCGAAAAAGGTAAATTACGCTGGGTACTTTATACGACCGAACCAGTGACAACTCCCGAAGAAGCTCGTCAAATAGCTCGCTACTACGAACTAAGGTGGCGCATAGAGGAGTTTCATAAAATCTGGAAATCAGAAGGTACACAAGTAGAAAGATTGCGTATGCAAAGTCGTGATAATTTACGTCGTGTAGCCGTTATTCAAGCCTTTATCGCAGTACGTTTATTTCAGTTACGGGAACTGACGCAAAACAAGGAAGAGGCGAAGAATATTCCATGCACGGTTTATTTCAGTAACGTCAGTTGGAAAATACTATGGAAAGCGGCGCACAAAACTAAGCCAATACCAACAGAGCCCCCTTCACTGCATTGGGGATATTACGCCCTCGCCAAGTTAGGTCGCTGGCATGATAGTAAACGGAATGGTCGTGTGGGAGTTGTAGCATTATGGGATGGCTGGTTACAGCTAATGCAACTAGTCGAATCCTATGAAATGCTCAAAGGACTCGACTTGTGATCAAGAGACAGGCTATCAGCTCTAAGCTCAAGCTGCAGACAATATCACCGGATGCTTCTGCGTAGGGTGCGGGACTATTTGCGTTTTCCAGCGATAGACTTCTTCAATGGTTTGCGAGTTCAATACCTCCCATGGCGTGCCGTCAGCGACGATATTGCCGTGGTTCAATACCACGATTCTATCAGCGTATTGTGCCGCTAGGTTAAGGTCATGCAACACTGCCACAACGCAGGCGCCTGAATCCGCTTGCTCCTTGGCAAGCTTCAAGGTGTTGTGCTGGTGGCTCAAATCAAGTGCCGAGGTTGGCTCGTCAAGAAACAATACCTTGTTGTGCTTAACCGAATCTAATTGAGTGAGCACACGAGCAAAGTGGACTCGCTGCTTTTCTCCTCCAGATAAGCTTGGGTACAAGCGATCAGCTAGGGGGAGAACCCCGGTTAGATTCATTTTCTCTCTAGCAATACGACTTATCGCTTTTTGTCCCCCTGATAGGGTTAATCCGCCTAACTCCACCACTTCTTGTGCAGTGAAATTAAAGGTCAGTGAGCTAGATTGTGGCAATACCCCAAATTGCTTGGCGAGTGATTTCTTATCCCAATCTTGAGTGGGCTTTCCGAACAGAAAGTGCTGCCCTGTATAGGCCATCTCGTTACTGAGCGTTTTTAGCAGCGTACTCTTGCCTGTGCCATTAGGACCGAGAAACACGGTGAATTCATTGGGGTAAAACTCGATGTTTACCTTATCTAATATGGTTCTGTTGCCAATGCTGACGGAAATATCGGAGCACTGAACGGATGGTGTGCGCATTAGATTCGCCCCTTTTGTGAGATAAGTAGCCATAGGAAGAAAGGCGCCCCGAGGACTGCGGTAATAATGCCCACAGGGATCTCTAAAGGGGCGACTAGAATTCGCGATAGCATGTCAGAAATGAGTAGGAGTAACGCCCCAAGTACGGTTGCTAGAGGGATCAATACCTTGTGATTCGGACCTGCGATCATTCTTCCTAGATGGGGCACGATGAGACCGATAAAGCCTATCATCCCGGCAAGAGACACGGTCACGCCTACACCAGCAGCGGTAAGTAAGATCAAGCGACGTTTAAGTCGTTGTACGTCGATGCCTAGGTGACCCGCTTCAGCCTCACCAAGTAGCAAGGCGTTGAGGTTTGCAGACTCGCGGTAGAACAAAACACCAAGGATTAGCAAGACGATGCTGCCAAAGGCCACCCCAGCAAAGTTAGCACCCGCTAATGACCCCATCGTCCACAACGACAGATCGCGCAAGGCTTGATCGTCGGCATAATAGTTGAGAAGCCCTAACATTGCCCCAGACAGTGCGCCAATGGCGACACCTGCGAGCAGCATCATAGTCACAGAGGTACCGTTAGGTGATGTGCCCAACTGATACACCACAAGGGTCGTAATGGCGCCACCTAAAAAGGAAAAGATAGGCACGGTGCCAAACATCAAAAGGGCAGGATAGGTCGCGGCTAGAGACCCAAACACCACGATAGCTAACGCCGCGCCTAATGCCGCTCCTGCAGAGACACCGATAATTCCAGGGTCGGCTAGGGGATTGCGAAACAGCCCCTGCATAACGGTGCCACAGATAGCTAAGATACCGCCGATGGCGATAGCAAGCAGAGTGCGAGGCAGTCTCACTTGCTGCACTATCATGTTAACGTGTGCCGGCAATTCGGTGCTGGGCAGGCCTGGCATGGTGAAGTCAGGCAATAGGGCACTCATGCTCTGAGTAAAGCTGATATCCATAGGCCCAACACTGATTGAGAGTATGCTAGCAAGGTAAACCCCGAGCAGAGCGATACCCAGTAGTGCGGGTGTTGGCAATTTCAATGACGATGCGAAATTCATGATCAGTCGCGCTCAAACGTTTGGTGCAGTGATTGGCTTAACTCAACACTCTCAATACCAAAACCGCCAATAATGGCACTGCTTGGAATTGGAATGATCTTGTTGTCAGCCGCCGCTGGTGTGGCGGCTAATAGAGGAAACTTCTCGATAATCCCCTGCTGTCCGCCTAATGCATCCCACGTGCGCTGAGCCACCAAAATGTAGTCTGGTTGAACGCCCACAATAGCTTCAAATGACATCGACTTATAAGAGCTGAAATTACCATTGATTGGGTTGGTTGCGCCCGCTAACTCAATGATCTTGTCTATCGTCGTTTCAGAGCCAGCTACCGTTGCCGGTCTTCCTTCACTCAACATGGCAAAGATAGCTTTGGGTTGGTGTGTGGAGTCAAGATTCGACAAGGTCTCTATCTGTTGATGAAGGTCTTGTTTCAGTGCTCTAGCTTGTTCTTCTTTACCCGTTATTTTAGCAATGGCATCAATGCGCCCAGCTAGATCGGCTTCGCTATCCCCTGACGGAACGGTAATGACTTCGATGCCTGCGGATTTTAGTAGCTTTAAGGTGGAGTCCGGCCCCATCTCATGAGAACCAATAACATGGGTTGGATTTTGTGCCATTAATCCCTCAGCAGAGAGCTGACGATGGTAACCCACCTGAGGCAGTGAACCAGACTGATCAAAGTGGCGACTGGTTACATCAATGGCAACCAATTGCTCCTTCGCATCTAGGGCATACATAAGCTCAGTAATGCTAGACCCAACACTAATGATTCTATTTTGTTCGCCCGTTGAGTTAGCGAAAGCGGGTAGCGTGAAGATAAGGCTAAGTATTAAGAGGAACGGTTTCATTATTTACTCTCTTCCATGACGATATTGGTAGCGTCGATATTGTTGTTTTGAAGCCAAGCGAGAACCTTAAGCATGGACTCGACGTCGGCGGATTTATCCGGTGAGATAATCAAATCTCGCTTTGGTGATGTCTGTACCTGAAGTAATAGTTCACTAGTAAACGTTTCCCAGTTAGAGAAGCTAACGCCATCGATGGCCCACTTAGGCTCAGAGGCAAGAATATTAATGGCAATCACTTCTTTATCTTGATCGTTTAGAACCTGAGCGTCGTCTGTTTGGGGAATCGCCACATCCATGGTTTTGATGGTGATGTTTGCAGTTAACAGAAGAAACACCATGACAATGAAGATGATATCCAGCAAGGGTGTGAGATCAGGTGTAAATTCTTCATCAAACAAACTGGATTGCGATTTAATCATGCGACGACCTCTTCGCAGTTTTTAGCATTGTCTTGGCAGTCAATGTAGATGCCTTCGATGTGCAGATTGGTGTGGTTTAGGGTGTATTCGATCTTGGCTAGGGTTTTCTCTACCCACATGCTAAGCAGTTGTGCACCAGTAATGGCGGGTAGGGCGATTAACAAGCCAACCGCGGTTGTAGACATGGCTAAACCAAGACCATCGGCAAGAACCGCAGGAGAGATTGCCCCCGAGGTGTGCGCAAGTCCTTTAAACATATCAATCAAACCAAGTACGGTGCCTAACAAGCCGATTAAAGGGCTGATTACACCGATAATGGATAAGATACGTATCCCTGATTTGTATTGCTGACGCTTTTTAAACAACCAAATGCTCACCGCTTCTTCACGCAATTCTTTGGTAAAGCTGCGGTGACCAAGAAGCATGCGCATCGCTTGATAGATGATGGTTTTTCCCTGTAAATCTTGCTCTATAAACTGTTCAACTTGCGCTGAATTGGAGAAGTTTATGTGGTGTACCTTGGAGAGAATCTGCGTGGTATGAGTTCGTCCATTAACCAACATGAAAAGGGTGCGTTCAATAATGAGCATCAGAGTAAGGGCTGAGAGTATCGTCAGCGGTATGGTCATCATTCCGAGTTGGCCGTGAAGCGTTATCAAGATTTGCATAGTTTGCTCTAGTTAAGTTGGTTTTTAGTTAAGTTGAAAATTAATAGGAACCTGCACTCGGTAAGCGATGCGTTGCCCTTGTTCGTTTCGGCGTTGAAATTGCCACTCTGAAACGGCATTAATCGCTGCTTCGTCTAACAGTTTGTGTCCAGAAGAATTCACCACTGTTTGCTTGATCTGTTTCCCTTGTTCATTGATCCAAATCTCCACCAATGTGCTTCCTTGCCAACCGCGTTTTTGCGCAAGCCTTGGATAGCTTACCGGTGTTGGCTTAGCTGAAAATGTGGGCTTCTTGACCATTTTTGGCTTGCTAGCGCTTGCAGCATTCGTTGACGCAGTTTGTGGCTCTGCGGTTTCTTTCTGGTGTTTCTTCTCTACAGGCTTTTCTTTGGGTGTAGGTTCAATCTTTTCTGGTTCTTCTGGCTTTGGTTCAGTTTTTGCCGTTTTGACCGGTTGAGGTTTCACTGGTTTGGCTACCGGTGATTTCTTCTCAATCTTCTTTTTGGGCTTAGCAATGGGTTTCGGTATTGCTTTCTTTGGCTGTGGCTTTTCTACGGCTTCTTTTTTCGTTTCAATTTCTTTAGGTGCTGGTGGTTGAGGTTTTACTTCTTTCTTTTCGGCCTTTTTTTCAGGTTGAGCGAGAGAGACAAACTTAATGCTGACCGCATGTCCTTCATTGTTACTTGCGAGGCTTATCTCCTGCTTTGGCGCAGAGAAAGAAAGAGCAACCCCATGAATTAAAAGGGAAACACCGCCAGCGAGTAGATATCTGTATTTCTTCACAGTGGTTGAGAACCATTACCAATTACGTCCTAATAAAAGGCATTATGCAGACAATACGAATAATATCAATTATCATTTGCATTATTTATCAAGATCAATATAGTAGTCACAAATTCGAGCGAATGAGATTTGTTCTCATTTAATTCTGTGGCACAAATAATAGCAATTCGCCACGCAGAACATTGAAAAGCAAGAAGAAATAATGAATCTTGAATTGAACAACCCAGCCCTGCTTGACCCAGAAATAGTGGGTAACCATACGCCAGACCCGTTGCGCTTCGCCTTTGCAAAAAAGAAAGGCCCGCATGCAGGTGGAATGGCAAAGCCGGTTCCAACTGAACTCACACAATCAGCACTCACCAGTGCTTTCTCTGAACAAGGGGATAAGGGACCTCGTTGTCTTTATATCCATATTCCCTTTTGCCGTGTGCGCTGCACCTACTGCAACTTCTTTCAATACGCCTCTAGCACTAAGCTCATTGACGAGTACTTCGAAGCCTTGAAGAAAGAGCTGTTATGGAAGGCCGCAATGCCTTGGACTCAGGCATTTCCTTTTCAAGCAGTGTATATCGGTGGAGGCACGCCAACGGACTTGAGTGCTAACCAGATCAAGCAACTGGGCGAGATGATTCGAAGCCACTTCCCTTTAACTCCCGATTGTGAAATCACGTTAGAGGGGCGTATTAATCGCTTTGATGATCAGAAATTTGAATCCGCTCTTGAGGGTGGCATCAACCGATTCTCATTTGGCGTACAGAGTTTTGATACCAAGGTTCGCCGCAGTGCCAAACGATTGAATGATGGAGAAGAAGTATTAGAGCGCTTACAGCATTTTGTCAGCTATGACAGCGCTCCTATTGTTATCGACCTTTTGTACGGTCTACCTCATCAGACCCTAGATACTTGGGCCTTAGATCTGGAGTTGTACCTAGAAAGCGGCGCACATGGCGTTGACTTGTACCAATTGATAGAAATGCAAAACCTGCCAATGGGGCGCTTGGTAGAGCAAGGGAAATTACCTGAGCCTGCCAATACTCAAGTCAAGGCGAGCATGTATCAAATGGGTGTTGAGTTTATGGTTAAGCACCATCAAAGGCGTCTTAGCGTGAACCACTGGAGTTCGGACAATCGTGAGCGTTCAATATACAACAGTCTCGCGAAGACATCGGCACAGGTAATGCCTCTTGGGGCAGGGGCCGGTGGCAATGTGAATGGTATTAGCTCTATGCAATACCGTGATATGGAAAAGTACATTGAAGCGGGCAAAGCCGATGAATTTGCAGCGGGTATGGCGTTCTACAGTGCGCCCAATGCCAGCCTAGTGAATACCATCAAAGCCGCTTTTGACCGAGGTGTTCTTGGTGAAAGAGTTCTGCCTCAAGGCATGTTTATGGCGCTTACACCGCTGTTTGAAGCATGGCAGAAAAATGGGTTAGTGAACCTTAGCTGTGGTTATCTTTCACTGACTCTAGCGGGGCAATTTTGGTCTGTAACGCTAGCGCAAAATCTAATACAGGTCGTTTCGAGTAATCAAAAGCCGAATGACCTGCTGAAATCACATAACAATAATATCGACAAAAAAAGCATCAAAGCAGCTTAATTTTAGGGGGAGAAGATGTACACATCATTAACTAAGCAGCAAGTATTGGAAGCCGTTGCAACCATGATGGAAAACGACGATGCAGTTCCTGTGTCGCAAATGGCCAGTGAACTGAACGTGACAGAGGGTGAGATCACCTTTGTGTTGCCGTCTAGTATGGTGACCTCAGTGCCGGGGGAAAAGGCTCAACAGATCCTAGATGCACTCCCTACATGGGGCAAGGTAACCACTATTGTGCATTCATTTGGTTCAATTTTTGAGTACAAAGCGCCATTTCCTAAAGGCAAGGTTGCTCACGGTTATTACAACTTAATGGGGCGTGAGGGTGAACTTCATGGCCACCTAAGATTGGATCTTGTCGAGCATGTTGCTTTGGTCTCTAAGCCATTTCGCAAGATGGCGAGCCACTACATTGGCTTTTATGACAAGGCTGGGGAGTGCGTATTCAAGGTTTACCTAGGCCGAGACAAAAAACGCCAACTTTTCCCAGAACAAATTGAAAAACTAGAGCAGCTAAAAAAGGAATTTGCATAATGAGCACTCAAAACGCAGAAGATCGCGCTGAGATCAGACAACAACGTCTACAAGGTCGTTTAGGCCCAGAGGTTCAAGAGTTTCGTAACGCTTGCCAAACCCTGCAGCTTGCGACGATTACTAAAGATGGTCTGCCACACGTTAGCTATTCTCCCTTTGCGTTTGATCAAGCGGGTTATTACATCCTTGTGAGCGACTTAGCCGCTCATGGACAGAACCTTACAGGCAATAAAAATGTCTCTATCATGATGGTTCAAGACGAAGCATCAGCAAAGAGCGTTCATGCAAGAAAGCGTCTGACCTTTGATACTACAGCAGAGCATATCAATAAAGACTCTGAGCAAGGCAAGGCTGGTGTTGCAGCACTGATTGAACGCTTTGGCGAAATGGCTCAAAACCTAGCGCAGCTGGGTGATTTCAATCTCTACAAGCTAACACCTAGCAGTGGTCGCTACGTTAAAGGCTTTGGCCAAGCATTTAATGTCTCAGGTAATGATCTTGTAGATTTCCTTCACCTCAATGAAGGGCACGTCGAAAAAGAGAAGCAAAAAATCGCAGAACTGACTGCCGAGCAAGACTAGCTCTCACTTTTCATAATCAAACAAGAATTCTCTAGCCGACTGATATTTTCAGTCGGTAGGGCACTTACAGTTTTATAAAACGGATTTTGGGTCAAACCATGTACAAAAAAACAAGTCTGGCATTAGCCATCAGCGCAGTGTGTGCATCATCAGCAGTATTCGCAGAAGAAACCTTCACCTTTGACGAGGTGGTTGTTTCAGCCACTCGAACTGAACAGAATAAGAGCGATGTCTCTTCTTCTGTTGCCACGGTGAGTCGCGAAGATCTTGATGCGGAAATGAACAGTAACCTTAAAGATACCTTGAAATATAGTCCGGGTGTTCAGGCTCAAGGCAGTGGTCGCTTTGGCGTATCGGGCTTTAACATTCGAGGTATGGAAGACAGCCGCGTTAAGGTCATGGTTGATGGCGTTCAGCAACCTGTACCGTATAACCCAGGCGCAAGCCAGCAGCGTAAATATCAAAACACCATTGAGACAGATACGTTGGCAGGCATTGAGGTGAACAAAGGTCCGTCGTCGAGCTTGTATGGTTCTGATGCACTGGGTGGCGTGGTGCTGATGCGCACTAAAAACCCTGAGGATGTCTTGGTTACTGACGGTGATGAGCATCGCTTTGGTATCAAGTCTGGGTATTCTTCTGTGAACAGTGAGTTTAAGAACACGGCGACTTGGGCAATGCGCAAGGGCAAGTGGGAAACTATTGCTATGTTTACCTACGCTGATGGTAGTGAATATCAGACTCATGGTGATGGAGCCGATATCTTAGGTCCTGATCGCGGCGCTGCCGACCCAGCCGATACGCAACTTTACAATGGCTTAGCGAAGGTATTCTACCAAGCGAATGACAATCATCGCCTAGGTGTGACCTTTGAATATTTCGATTACCAGTATGATTCATTCTTAGCCTCTGAAGAAGGCTATGAGATCATGCCGGGCTTCGTGTATACCGATTCTTCTGTTGAAGACCACAACAATCGAATGCGCATTGGCTTCGAGCATGAATGGGCAATGAACAACCTAATTGCCGATGACTTAGCGTGGAAGATCTCTTATCAAACAACAGAGAGTGAATCGAACAACTACGATACGACGAACTGGGTTTCCGGAGGTATTCCGATTTACACAGATCGTATACGTAACCGTCAGCGTATCGCACAAGATGACTCTTACCAGTTTGATATGCAGTTCAACAAGCTGATCATGGCAGATGGGCATTACCATGAGCTGACTTATGGGGGCAGCTTCCTATACAACGACTTTGCTTTGGAGAACACCGATCACTTTATTCAAAGTGGCACAGGCGCGCCTCCAAGCTCTTCTCCGGGTAGCACGGGTCTTCCTAATGCAACAGTGCAGCAATGGGGTGTCTTCGTTCAGGACCAAGCCTTCCTAATGGAGGAAAAACTGGTTCTTTCCGCAGGCCTTCGTTACGACTCATTTTCAACCGACCCTGAAACAACAGATGGCTATGGTGTAGAGCACGAGAGTAACGACAATGATGCCGTCACCGGTCGTATTGGTGCGGTTTATCACGTAGCAAATTGGTTTAGCCCATACGCACAAATAAGCCAGGGCTTTAAAGCGCCAACGGTCTACGACCTTTACTACTCGTACAGCGAAGGTGCCATCTTCAAAGGTAATCCAAACCTAGAAGCAGAGACCAGCTTGTCTTATGAAGTGGGCTTCCGTGGCAAAGGTAAGATTTATCAGTATGAAGTGAGTACTTTCTACAACCAATACGATGACTTCATCACGAGCAAAGTGATTGGTCAGGCTGGTGATAAAGATATCATTACCATGGTCAATATCGATGAGGCGAAAATCTACGGTGCTGAGGCAGCGGGAACTATCCTTGGTCCTCAAGGGATGTACACTAAGTTAAGCATTGCTTACGCCTATGGTGAAGATGTGAATACGGGTCGTGAGCTCGATTCTGTCGCGCCATTGACGGGTGTCGTTGGGCTTGGATATGACAATGAGAACAAGACGCTAGGTGCGTTGGTTAACTACACCGTGGTTGCGAGCAAAGATAGTTGGACTGAAGATGATAACGTTGAAGCGCCTTCTTATAGCTTGCTAGATGTGACGGCTTACTACCGCCCTATACAAGACTTAACCTTGCGCGCTGGCTTGTTCAATGCCTTGGATGAGAAGTACTGGTTATACGAAGATCTGAGTGGCAAAAATGAACGCACAGACTTTGATACTCAAGCAGGTCGAAACTGGGGTGTGAACGCAGAATACTTCTTCTAAACACATTTCCATTGAAAGCCGAGCTCCTTCTAGGGGCTCGGCTTGTTGTGTTTTAGAGCATTTAAAACATGATAATTAATCAATAGTTAAACAAGATATGAATTCAATGCGTACAATTAACACAAGTAAATGTAGAAAGGATTTTGTGTGACCGAACAACAAGCTGGCGAGATGCCAAAGCTCAATAAACAGTGGTTATATCAGCAGGCGATGAAGCATAAAAAAATGCTTATCTACGCCAACTTTATCGCATTTGTTGCGACCCTGATGAGTGTACCCATTCCCTTACTTTTGCCTCTCATGGTAGACGAAGTCTTACTTGATAAGCCTGCCAAGGGTTTGGCATTCCTCAACTCATTTTTGCCTCAGGGGCTGCAAACAGCCACCGGTTATATCGTCACGGTTCTTCTTCTGATCATCGTAATGCGGATCGGAAGTCAGGCCCTTAATATCTTGCAAACCCGCCAGTTTACTTTGGTATCGAAGCAACTTACCTGTCAACTGCGTCAATGGATCCTCGATAAGCTAGGTCGTGTGTCCATGCAGCAATATGAGGAAAAGGGCAGCGGGGGGCTTACCTCTCATTTGGTGACCGATATAGAGACCATTGACAAGTTCATTGGCAATACGCTGAGTCGCTTTGTGATTAGCGTACTTACAGTCATTGGTACTGGCGGGATCCTTCTGTGGCTTAATTGGCAACTGGGCTTATTTATTATCTTAATGAACCCTGTGGTTATCTATCTTTCTCGCATGCTTGGGCAACGAGTTAAGCATCTTAAAAAGAAAGAAAACCAATCCTTTGAGCGTTTCCAGCAGAGGCTAGTAGAAACCTTAGATGGCATCTATCAGCTTCGAGCCGCTAACAGAGAGCAAGAGTACTTAGGCAAGCTAAAGCAAGATGCCGAGTCTATACGAATAGATGCTGACAAGTATGCGTGGCAATCGGATGCTGCGAACCGCTTGTCGTTTTTGATGTTCCTTATAGGCTTCGAGATTTTTCGCGCTGCGGCTATGTTGATGGTGCTATTTAGTGACCTCACCATAGGGCAGATCTTCGCGGTGTTTGGTTATCTGTGGTTCATGCTCTCGCCAGTTCAAGAGCTGCTGAGTATTCAGTATTCTTGGTACAGTGCGTCGGCTGCAATGAAGCGTTTGAATGGTATATTGGATATGCCGGAAGAGAACCGTCCTATTGCGACTGTTAACCCTTTTGAGAAGGGCGAACCTATTGAAGTTGAGTTCAAGAACGTCAGCTTTGCCTATGATGCGGAGCGAAACGTACTGGATGACTTCTCGCTAAAGATCCCGAAAGGCAAGCGTGTGGCTTTGGTGGGTGCATCCGGTGGCGGAAAATCTACATTGATTCAGCTCCTACTCGGTATTTATCAAAAAGACAGCGGTGACATTCTGGTTAACGGGCATACTATAGAAACAGTCAGCTATGAGGCATTGCGAAAAGAACTAGCGGTCGTGCTGCAACAACCGATGATCTTCAATGACACACTTCGTCAGAACCTTACCCTTGGACAAAACTATAGTGATAATGAGCTTTGGGGTGCCCTTGAGGTGGCTCAACTTATTAGCCTAAAAGACACTCTACCTAACGGGCTCGACTCTCATATCGGTCGTCAAGGTGTTCGTTTATCTGGAGGTCAAAGACAAAGGCTAGCTATTGCTCGAATGGTTCTGAGCAACCCTGAATTGGTTATTCTAGATGAGGCGACCTCAGCGCTTGATACCTCCACCGAGGCAGAGCTACATCTTGCGCTAAATCGTTTCTTGAAGAATCGTACAACACTCATTGTTGCCCATCGACTGTCTGCCGTTAAACAGGCAGACCTTATCTATGTTCTCGAAGACGGAAAGGTCATACAGTCGGGTACACATATAGATTTAATTGAAACGGACGGACTTTATCAGACTTTGTATGGGTCGTTACAAGCAGGGTAAGTTTGGTAGTAAGGGAAGTGTCTTAGGCATCAAGCTATCAAGCCTTCTTGTGCGAAAATATAAAAGGAGCTCAAATGAGCTCCTTTATTTATTGGTTCTTTGACATAGAGTTAGAACCATTAGCAAAGTCACATGTTACGTTTAATTAGTTCGCATTGAGCGAAATAGCATTTAATAGTGGTTCCATAAAGCGTTCACTTGCGAAGTAGCCTCCTAAGCCATCAAACACAAATTGGAAAGCGATACAAATTAGTATAAAGCCCATGATTCTTGTTAGTGCATCTAAGCCCGTGACTCCGAGCACTTTTGAAATAAACGGGGCTCCTCGCATTGCTAGCCAGGCAACGAATACAACCACTAAAATGCCGGTTGAAATGGCAAAGTAACCAGTTAGATTGTCTGAACCAGCAGCCATACTGATCACAACAGAAATCGAGCCTGGGCCACTTAGCGATGGCATAGCTAACGGTGTAAAAGCGATATCATCCTTACGTTTTGATTCTGCTTTTGCCTCATCAGAAATTTCCTGACTATTTCCCTTTGGCGACAACATACTAAAACCAACTTGCATAATGATTATGCCACCCGCTACCCTAATCGCTGGTATTGAAATGCCAAAAAACTCAATAATGATTGCACCAGACCATAGGAAAACAAGCAATATACCCGCCATGAAAAAACAGGCTTTAAGTGCTTGCTGGTTAGACCATTCTTTCGTGTGCCCACGAGTCAATGACAAGTATAAGGGGATGGTACTAAAGGGGTTAGATATTGGCAGTAGTGCGAAAAAGGTTAGCACTATGACTTCAAAAAAGCTCAGCATTCGATGTATCCACTCTGTTTATATCAATAAGAAATGACGGTTTAAACTACATAATTCCTTCGGCACCAAAGTACGATGGCCTTATGTGGTAGTTTTGTTAGAAAGAAAGTATCTAGAAATGCCGGTATTTGACATGAATTTCAGCGATTCAATTCTGGTGTTGAAAAGCAGTTCTGTGGGTAAGCGGAGGGTTAGTTACTAGGTGTATCCTAGGTGTTTCGCGTACTTCATCGTGTGAGTCTTTTGGCTATTGAGTTAACTCACTTTTGCCCCAAAGTGACCCAGAGAGATTGGACTCAGTTTTAAATGCTTTACGGCAGCTTACAGGTTGGTTAATCATTAAAACGAAGCCGGCTCATGAGCCGGCTTTTTATTCTGCGAGAGGTGGCTATACCAACCGTACTAAATAACTGATCAGTTACTTAGTGTGATTGGTACTATTGTGCCACAGGCATCTCTTTTAGCATGGTATCAACGTAGCTTTTTATCCTATCTTGGCTGTTCTCTGGATCCATCTCTGGAGCTGAAGCACCTTGAGCTAGAGCCCTCCACTTTAGCTCCATAAGCGGATAGTTATACATTGCGATGAAGATAGTACCTTTCTGCTCACTATCGCTAAAATCAGAGGCAGGAATGCCCGTAGCAAGCTGTGTTTTATCGAACAACTCATCGTCATTTAATGCAGACTCAACCGCTACTCCGTAACCAACGATGAAGTTGGGTTGTTGTTGAAGTGATACTCTTTGATAGCCCTTTTCTGCTAGGCTTTTACCTATGGCTTCGTTAAATACGTGCTTGAGCGTTTTCTTGCTGACTCCTGAGTCAACATACGCGACGCCTGATTTAGGGTGCCAAGCATAGGTTTTCGCTCCTGGTCGAATGAATTGATAGTCACCGCTAGAAACGATACCGATGGCATAATTATTGGCAGGTTTAGTCGTTGTGGTACAGGCGGATAAAACTAGGGCAAAAGCTACAGCAAAAAGCCACTTCATGATCACCTCAAAACAATAGAATAAGTAATGTTAAATATTTGTTTAATTGAATGGTTCATGAGGTAGAATAGACGAGTAAACAATTAAAAGTCCAGTTAAAACCGTAACATAGGGTTGTTACATTCTTGCATACATTCATACGAAAAGGATTTCATGTGGTAAAAGGAATTTATTACCCGTGGTTGGCAAGCACTTTAGCTCTATTGAGTTGTCCATCATTAGCGGTAGAACCACTCTTCCCAACACCTGCTGATGCAGAGCCCACCTTTGTTGATAAAGCATTTGATTTTGTGGGTGCCGATGGTGGGTTTGACCCTGATAAAGGGGTGGATATGAGTTATATCCCGTCAGTGTTTTATAATCCAGAACAAGAGTTTGGTGGGGGAGCTTTGATTATAGGGCTTTACAAAACCGACTCCGCAATGGATTTTGAACAGCCTTCCTCTTTTGTCGTTAACGCCTATGTATCAACCAACCTATCCGTAGGGGTGACGTTTGATAACATTACCTTCCTCAATAACGGAAACAACCGCTTCGAGATTGATGCAGAAATTCATGACGAGCCCGTTGTGTATTATGGACGAGGCTATGACTCTACCAGCGTTGATGATAACAAGGTGCTGTATACGGAAACCTTAGTGACACTAACCCCACGTTGGTATCACCGTATGGCAGACAACTGGTTTGTTGGTTTAGGGGGTAATATCACCTACGTTGATACTCGAGACCCTGAAGTGGGTGACGAGGTGAATAACGGTGGTAACCCGATCTTATTCAATGATTTAGAATCGAACACGTCTGCCGGCGGCTTTGTTACCTTGCTATACGATAGCCGAAACTATGTCGAAAACACCGAAAGAGGAACGCTACTCCAAGCTGACTTTGGCGCCTATTACAGCGACCTCAATTCAGACTCGTTTGGTAAGTATGATATCGAACTTGCTCACTTCATTGATCTAGAGCCGGTACCAGGCGTGTTGGCACTGCAAGGGCAAGGCAAGTTTACTTCTGGCGATGTACCTTGGAATAAGCTTCCTGATTTGGGGGGAGCGTATTCAATGCGTGGCTACATCTTAGGACGATATCGTGATGAACAGATGGCCATGGTACAGGCGGAGTATCGACTGCCTATTTATCGTCGCTGGGGGAGCGTCTTCTGGGCCGGTTTAGGCTCCATAGGCGAAGATGTTGATCAATTAAGCGATGATGTACTAACCACCTATGGTTTGGGGCTACGTTATCGCTTGAAGGGACGGATTAACTTGAGGGCTGATCTAGGGTTTGGTGAGGATGAAACCTTATTCTATTTCAATGTAAACGAAGTCTTCTAGCCGGTAGCTATCTATTACTATTAAAAAAGCGACAGTACCTCTCTTTATTACTGAGAGGGAGGCTGTCGCTTTTTATTTAGGTGTAAGCAAAATAGAAATTAAAAGAAGTGGCCTAACCCGTGCAGTGAAGAAATAAGACTTGGCAGTGCAATTAAGCCAATTTTTACCGCAACAATAATGGCAATAAGACGTCCAATTTTGTGTGTAGTTGCTTTGTTTATCTCATCTGCATGCTGACTGTATATCATGCGAGTACCTCATGAGTGAATGAATATAGGGCTAACTTACTCTCAATCATGGTCAAAAAAAGTGCACATTGTGAAAAGTTTGAACTGCATCTAGGAGGTGGTTCGGTTCTATGATGTCGACCACACAATGGAATATGAGTTCAATTTCATGGGTTATGAACGTGGTTTCAGGGATTTTAGCTGTCAGCTGTCAGTGACAAGCCACAAGCCACAAGTTTGATATGACCCCGTGTCTACTTTTACGGGGTCATATCAACCCAGAACCCAGAACCCACGCATAAAAAAAGCTCGATGCATTCAACATCGAGCTTAATCAGTAACCGAATACAACCTCGGTTTAGCTTGTTTCTTCTTTATCGGCTGTGATTGAAAGTAGCCAGATACAGATAGCGGCAACTGCTGCAAAACCACCTATGATAATCACTGGCATAGCGCTATAACCCAATACGTGCCAGATGATGGATTCTAATTGACTCATAACTCTCCCTTACCAACCTTCAATGCCGTGCATATCTGGCAATTTGTGTGCAATACCTTTGTGACAATCTACACAGGTTTTGTCACCTGAAGCGAGTGCAGTTGAGTGTTGTTTAACACTGCGGTCACCCTGCTCAGAGAAGTCCATATAATCAAACTCGTGACAGTTACGACACTCTAGGGAGTCGTTAGCTTTTAGACGAGCCCACTCACGTTCTGCCAAGTGGCCACGACGAGCTTTGAATTTCTCTTCTGTATCGATAGTACCAATGATGTGCGCAAACACCTCTTTGGATGCCTGAACTTTACGAATTATCTTATCAGTCCACTCATGTGGTACGTGACAGTCTGAACAGATTGCTCGTACACCGGAGCGGTTTGAGTAGTGGATAGTCTCTTGTATCTCTTGCACGATAGGCTCGTGACATCCAGCACAAAACTCTTCGGTGTTGGTGTATTCCATCCCGGTATTGAATGCGCCCCAGAATAGAAGACCACCAGCAAACCCCATGAAAAGAACGATGCCTGCGGCAGCCTTACTTGGAGTTGTTAGTCTCTTCCAAAACGCTAGTAAAAATTTCATAAATAGCCTCTTATGTTAACGACTAGTAAAGGTTATTGAAGTGAATCAACAGGTTTAAATTCGTTCTCTACCAGTGGTTTTGCATTTGCTTGCGGTACGTGACATTGCAAGCAGAAGTAACGGCGTGGAGATACGTCGGCCAATACAGCATCTTCACGGTTTACATAGTGAGTAACACTCACCTTGGTAGCGCCCATTTCACTAGCATTTTTCCAGCTGTGACATGCAAGGCACTTGTTTGCATTTAATGAAACTTCATACCCTCGAATGTTATGAGGGATCAATGGTGGCTGGTAAACATAGTCACTTGTAATGACTTGCTCACGAGGGTACTTTTTGAAGGAGTCCGCAGCGCGAGTTGCTTCTAATTCGCTAACACCACGCAATGATTCAACACCACCAATACCGCCAGGATTGTGCAGTTCAGCTTGCTCAACGCCCGCGTTCTCTGCCTTCTCCATATCGGTTTGCTCTAGCATTGCATCATCCATATCCGGTTTTGCATTGCTAACACCTTCAACGTCCGCCTGAACAATACCTGCGGCAATAGCACTTATTGATAACAGAGCAATCAACAGCTTTTTCATTATTATTTCTCCGCCTAATGGCTAAATTTTGGGGGCTAGAGTACTAGCCCCGAATATTTGACAAAGGCCTAAGCCACTTTGGTGATCTTGACTGGACATTTCTTGTAGTCAGTCTGTTTAGATAGAGGATCGGTTGCATCTAAGATCAGCTTGTTGATCAGAATTCGTGCATCAAAGAATGGCACGAAAACTAAGCCTTTAGGCGGGCGGTTACGGCCGCGAGTTTCGACGCGAACACGAATTTCACCACGTTTGTTAGACACCAATACCTCATCACCACGACGTAGACCTTTCTCTTTAGCATCTGCAGGGTGGATGTAGCAGACCGCATCTGGAACCGCCTTATAAAGCTCTGGTACACGACGAGTCATAGTACCTGTGTGCCAGTGCTCTAGAACACGACCGGTACATAGCCACATGTCGAACTCTGCATCAGGCACCTCTGGTGGAGCCTCATAAGGTGCTGAGATAATCCATGCTTTACCATCAGGTTTGCCATAGAAGTCCCAATCAGAGCCTGCTTTAGCGTATGGATCCGACCCTTCTTTAAAGCGCCATAGTGTTTCTTTTCCATCCACTACAGGCCAGCGTAAGCCACGTACTTGATGATAAACATCATAAGGTGCTAAATCGTGTCCGTGACCACGTCCAAAGGTAGCGTATTCTTCGAATAGGCCTTTTTGAACATAGAAGCCTTGTGCTTTTGCATCGTCGTTTAGCTCTTGCGCCTCAGATAGCGGATATTTGTCGATATGACCGTTTTTAAACAGCATGTCGTACATGGTTTTTCCGCGATATTCAGGTGCTTTAGCCAGCAAGTCTTCTGGCCAAACTTCTTCCATCTTGAAGCGTTTTGAGAACTCCATCAGCTGCCACAAGTCAGACTTCGCTTCGCCAACGGTTTCAACTTGTTGGTACCAAGCCTGAGTACGGCGTTCAGCATTACCATAAGCGCCTTCTTTCTCAATCCACATTGCGGTTGGTAGGATCAAGTCAGCAGCCTGCGCAGTTGCTGTTGGGTATGGGTCTGAACATACGATAAAGTTTTCAGGGTTACGATAACCCGGCAAACGTTCAGTGTTGATGTTTGGACCGGCTTGCAGGTTGTTATTACACATCACCCAGTAAGCGTTTAGTTTGCCATCATTAAGCATGCGGTCTTGCAATACCGCGTGGTAACCTGGTTTAGGTGGAATAGTTCCTTCAGGAAGCTTCCAGATATCTTCTGCAATGGCACGGTGTTTAGGGTTTGCAACCACCATATCTGCTGGCAGACGGTGTGCGAACGTACCTACTTCACGAGCGGTACCACACGCTGACGGCTGGCCCGTTAGTGAGAATGGAGAGTTACCTGGAGTTGAAATCTTACCTGTTAACAAGTGAATGTTGTAAATCAGGTTGTTCATCCAAACGCCACGAGTGTGCTGGTTAACACCCATAGTCCAAAGTGACATTACTTTAGTGTTTGGATCGGCATATTGCTCAGCCAGTTGAACAAGATGTTCTTCGGACACGCCTGAAATTTCACTCGCTTTAGCTGCCGTGTATGGCGCTACTGATTTAGCATACTCATCAAAGTTGATGCCAGTCATGTTGCCTGAGTTTGGATTTGCAGCCGCTTGTTGCAATGGGTCTTCATCACGCAAACCGTAACCGATATCGGTATCCGCTTGTTTAAAGTGAGTGTGCTTGTTAACAAAGTCTTGGTTTACTTTGTTGTTTTGAATAATGTAGTTGGCGATAAAGTTGGCAATCGCAAGGTCAGATTGAGGGTGAAAAATATAGCCGTGATCTGCCAATTCAAAAGAACGGTGATAGTAGGTCGACAGAACGTTCACTTTTACGTGTGGGTGGCTTAAACGGCGATCTGCAATACGCGTCCATAGAACCGGGTGCATCTCTGCCATGTTTGAACCCCAAAGTACGAACGCATCCGCATTTTCGAAGTCATCGTAACAACCCATTGGCTCATCGATACCAAAGGCGCGCATGAAACCTACTACCGCAGAGGCCATACAGTGACGAGCGTTAGGGTCAATGTTGTTTGAACGGAAGCCTGCCTTCATCATTTTCGAAGCAGCGTAGCCTTCCATAACGGTCCACTGACCAGAACCAAACATACCAACGCTAGTCGGTCCGCTTTTCTTCAGTGCCTCTTTCCACTTGTCTGCCATGGTATCCATAGCAACGTCCCAAGATACGGGAGTAAATTCACCGTTTTTATCGTACTTGCCATCCGTCATACGCAGTAGAGGCTGAGTCAAGCGATCTTGGCCGTACATGATCTTAGATAGGAAGTAACCCTTAATGCAGTTTAAGCCCTTATTTACCGGTGCCTCAGGATCACCCTGAGTTGCAACAACCTTACCGTTTTGAGTTCCGACTAGTACTGAACAGCCAGTACCACAAAAACGGCAAGGAGCTTTATCCCATTTGATTTTGGTTTGGTCTGAGCTTGCGATGAGATTGGCCGCAGAAGCGGGAAGTGAAATTCCGGCTACCGCTGCAGCTGATGCAGCAGCGTTTGCTTTCACAAACTCGCGTCGTGTCATTTTCATAATGTGTCCTCTTGCGGGGTCGTTGAACCGATGCTGGCATCGGTCGTAGCCGTTGCATGGATGTCGGTGTCAAGGGTGTCAATATCGGTTTCGATTTGGTGGTAAACCAAAGCCGTACTAATTACTTCTGGTAGGTCGTTAATTTCATCGATAGTGGTGGTGATATAGCCTTCGTTTTGAGTTTCCATGACCACAACAAACTTGCCTGAATCTTCGGCATATATTTCGGTGGCGGAAAAGCTATTCACCTTGCTTCGAACTGTCTCCATGGCTTCAGGAGAGCAGTAAACGACAAAACTTGAGATATGAACTTCACTGGCTGGCATTGCTATCCTCGTTGCAGTCAGTCATAGATATAGCTGACACAGGACAAGCACTAATACAGGCTCCACATCCAGTGCACAACTGAGAGTCTAGTTTGGGTTGGGGTACATGCCCAACGCCAAAAGAAAATTGTATTGCTATTGGTTCGCATTCGTCGCCACAGGTGCGGCATTCGACATTTTTGTAGGCAAGGCACGTATCTTTAATTTTAGCCGCTATTTCCCAAGCTGCCTCTTTTGTTGACCTGAAAATAGGTTCAGGACAGCTTGTCACACAGCCTTCGCAGAAGGTGCATTCGCCTTTCTCAAAGTCAACGGTCGGAAATCCACCACTACCTTTAATTATAATATTTGTTTCACACGCTTCTATACACTTGCCACACTGGGTGCAGCCATCGACAAATACAGAGTCAGTTTTAGCCCATGGTAGGCGTTGACCCGTTTCGTAAACCAGTTGAGATTTCGAAGCTCGTCGAGTGAATAATTTTCGTTTTGATAGATCGACCAATTTCGTCCCTGAGCAATTGAGCTTAAACTATGAATAGAGCGTTAAAGTAAATACCCACTAATTTTAGGTGAATAAATTGTATTCGATATACCTCAAAAGGGTTAAACTTATGCTTAAATTGTTTTAGATCAAATAGTTAATGTTGGCAAGATCACGAAACTACGAATGGGATTTTAAGTGAAAAAACGAACAACACAGTCTGTGTCTTTTACCATTGGTGGTGCAGTGTCCTTGATGGTGATTCTGTCTGCGTTAACTATCATCGTAGCAGTGGCAACGGTCTATTCCAGTTTTGACGATGCGGAGGCTGTGAATGTCTCAGGCTCAATGAGGATGCAAAGCTATAGGCTTGCTTACGACATAGAGACAGACTCTCCAGAAACAATTGGGCATATCGAGCAGTTTGAAACATCATTGTTCTCACCCTCAATGCAAAACCTGATTCGCTGGAATGTGCCCACTGATATTCAAGAGGACTACCAGTCCATTGTCGATCGCTGGCATGTGATGAAGGATCTGTTGCTTTCTGGAAGGTATCCTGAATACCAGCAACACGTCCCAGTATTTGTATCTCGCATCGATAAGTTTGTATTTAAATTGCAGCTAAATACTGAGCAAAAGCTTCTCAATATGGTGGTGTTCAGTGGGTTTGGTTTGACCTGCATTATCCTTATCTCTTTAGTCATCATGCGCTTTGTTAGGCTCAAGGTGTTGCAGCCATTGCAATCTTTGGTTAATGCCAGCAAAGAAGTAGAGTCGCAGAATTTTAATGTGGTGTTGAATGAATCGGTCAACAATGAACTGGGCGCGGTGGCTTCTACGTTTAATGGTATGACTCAAAACCTAAAGAATCACTATCAAAGGTTGGAAGCAACAGTAGAAAATAAGACAGAGGAACTGCGCCATGCAAACCGCTCGCTGAAGGTGTTGTATAAAAGCACCCAGCAACTTTCTGCATCACGACTGGCACCGGCACATTTTCAACAGATCATCAGCAATATGTCGACGGTAGAGAACGTCGATGCCGTCAAACTGATTATCGATGATAGCGCGGGTCAATCTACCGAGTTAATCGCGGGTGAAGTTGTTGGAGCCGAATGGCAAGAGACACCTTTGATTCTTGATGAGGTGAGATTGGGGAGCCTATGTTTACAAACGACACCACAATTTGCTGAGCAAGAGCTCATCGACAATATGTCTTATATTCTGGCTAGGGGTATCTACTACAATCAGGCACAAAAGAAGTTTGAGCAGCTGCTTATCTATGCAGAGCGAAGTGCTATAGCGCGAGAACTGCATGACTCTCTGGCCCAATCCTTGTCGTTTTTGAAGATCCAAATGAGCCTATTGAAACGCTCGATGAAAAAAGAAGGCTCAATTGCCGAGATGCCGAAGTCCTCCGCTATCGTTCAAGAAATCGATGATGGCTTGCGAGAGGCATACACCCAATTGAGGGAATTACTCGGTACCTTTAGGTTTAGTATTGATGAAGCGAATTTTGGTGATGCGCTCAATGTGTTGACCGATAAGCTACAAACCACAACGGATGCAGAGATACATGTAGAGAATAACCTCTCTTCCATCCAGCTTCAGGCTTCGCAGCAAGTGCATTTATTGCAGATCATTCGTGAAGCAACCAACAATGCCATTAAACATGCAGAGGCGAGCATATTGCATGTGCAATGTCTGCAAGAAGGGGATCAGATTACCGTCGCTATCATAGATAACGGACAAGGATTTGACACCGAGATTGAGAAAGCAGACCATTACGGTCTATCTATTCTTAATGAGCGAAGCCAGTATCTCAATGGCAAGCTAACCATTACCAGTGAACCCAATGTTGGGAGCACAGTACAAATAACCTTTACCTGTAAGGATGAATCTGACAGTGAGTAGTACCTATCGCATTATGATTGTGGATGACCATCCATTGATTCGTCGTGGCATCAAGCAATTGCTGTCGTTTGAAGATGAGTTCGACATTGTGTGTGAGGCAACCAACGGTACCGAAGCATTGGCGTTGGCTCATCAACATGAACTTGATCTTATCTTACTGGATTTAAATATGAAGGGGCTGTCAGGCCTAAATACCCTGCAAGCACTGAGATCTGAGGGCATTACAGCAAAGATCGTGATCCTCACAGTGTCGGATTCACCTGCAGACATTGATGCCATCGTCAAAGCGGGCGCAGACGGTTACCTATTGAAAGATAGCGAACCAGATGAATTGATTGAACACCTTCATTCAGCCCTAGATGGTGACAAGGTATACAGCGATATTGTGGCTCAACACATTCGTGACCGCGCTGAAAACCCAAGTTTGCTAGATAGCCTCACTGAGCGCGAGTTAGAGATCCTATCAAAGGTGGCGCTAGGCCACCGCAACAAGCAGATAGCGGACGTGCTATTTATCTCTGAGTCCACCGTTAAGGTACACATGAAGAGCTTGCTGAAAAAGCTACAAGTGAAATCACGTACCGCCGCTACTATTTTGTATTTAGAGCATTACGGTTAATCTTGCTACAAGCATTAAAAAAGAGGCTCTGTGCCTCTTTTTTAATGTCTAATCCAACGTAAACCCAATCTTTACTGTCACCTGCCAATGGGCGACTTTTCCTTCCTCGATATGACCACGAACTTCCTGCATCTCGAACCAGCGCATGTTGTGAACGCTTTGACTGGCTTTTTCTACGGCGTTATTGATTGCGTCGTCAATACCGACGCTTGATGATCCAACGATTTCCATTTTTTTGTAGGTATGGTGTGGCATCTAGGTTCTCCTTGAAATAATAATTGGAACTTAGTAAACCTAGTTGTGCTCTGAGAATGTGGCAAGGACTTATAGCTGAAAGCTGTCAGCCATAAGCTTTCAGTTGAAAATCAAAAGCTGGTGGCGTTTGAGCTTTTTTCCATTGCACGGTTGCAGCCAGATCTCCGATAGGAGCGCTCGGAGATGACAGGGTCAAATCTGGTTATTCCCGGAGTGTTTTCTGGGCCAGCCAAATCTCAATCTGACGACTGAAAGCTGTCAGCTATAAGCTTTCAGTTGATATAAAAAAGGCCCCTACAGAGTAGGAGCCTATCCATAGCGAATGAAGCGTTAGCTGTGTGTTACGCCGTTAGCTTCGCTGTCAGCATTTCTTCTAGCTTAACTTGGTCGACTGCGAACAAGCGGATGCCTTCAGCGAGTTTCTCTACTGCCATTGGGTCTTGGTTGTGACCCCAGAAGAACTCGGCTTCTGTTAGAGGAGTAGGGCGCTCTTTAGTTGCACCGTTATCAACAAGCTTTTCTTCAACAACGCCTTCAGCATTTTCCAGATCTTCAAGAAGAGCAGGGCTAATGGTTAGACGGTCACAGCCAGCTAGCTCAAGGATTTCACCTGTATTGCGGAAGCTTGCTCCCATTACCACTGTCTTGTAACCGTGGTCTTTAAAGTAGTCGTAGATTGCTGATACTGATTGAACGCCTGGGTCTTCGCTAGCAGCAAAATCACGGCCTTCTTTGGCTTTGTACCAATCCATGATGCGACCAACGAATGGCGAGATTAGGAATACGCCTGCTTCAGCACACGCCTGCGCCTGAGCAAATGAGAACAACAAAGTCAGGTTACAGTTGATGCCTTCCTTCTCAAGTTGCTCTGCAGCACGAATGCCTTGCCATGTAGACGCTAATTTAATAAGAACGCGGTCTTTTGAAATACCCGCTTCTTCGTACATCTTGATTAAGCCACGAGCGCGCGCGATGCTGCCTTCGGTATCGTAAGATAGACGAGCATCAACCTCAGTTGAGATACGACCTGGAACAATACCTAGGATTTCTTTACCAATGTTTACTGCAAGCAAGTCACCGGCATAATTTAGTTGTTGGTCTAGGTCATCAAACTTCTGCTTGGTTTGGGCAATGACGCTATCAATTAGCGAAGCGTAGTGCTCAAGTTGAGAGGCTTTCAGAATTAGTGAAGGGTTTGTTGTAGCGTCTTGAGGTTTATATTTAGCAATTGCTTCAATATCACCTGTGTCAGCGACCACTACAGTCATAGAGCGAAGTTGTTCTAGTTTATTGCTCATGTCTTGTTCATCCTATACAAGAAAAACAGGGTGGAGGGGAGTGCCACCCTTAAAGATAGGATTAATCTAAGGTATTGAAGCGAGTTTGTGAATCATTTTCATTGGAAGAATGTGATAAAAATCTTACGCAAACGTTTACTGATTTTTACAAACAGGACATGACGACTGTTTTGGCAGAGTAAACTCTTGCCATTTCATACTCAGAGCATCGAACATCATTAATTTTCCGGGCTTGTGCGTGCCCAAATTTGACAGCAGACGGATAGCTTCCAAAGCCTGCATACTGCCGATAACGCCAACAACAGGCGCTAAGATCCCTGCCTCAACACAACTCAGTTCATTAGCACCAAACAGAGTGCTTAAACATTCGTAACACGGCTCATCATTTTGATAGGTGAAGCTGATCACCTGTCCTTCAAGTCGAATTGCGGCGCCAGAAACCAAAGGCGTTTTGTGTTTGTGACACAGTCGATTTAATTGGTTTCTAGTGGTGAGGTTATCACTGGCATCAATGACCAACGAATGATTGGCAACGGCGGTACCAAGCTCATTGTCGTCTAAGCGACGCGCTATTGCGGTTATCTCACAATTTGAATTGAGCTGAGATAGGCTAGCTTTGGCGGAATCTACCTTTAGGGCCTTGATATCAGATTCTGTATGAAGGATCTGTCGCTGCAAATTGGAGAGCTCTACAACATCATCATCGACGATGGTTAGCTTGCCTACACCACCAGAGACTAGATAAGGCGTTGCCGCACAACCTAGGCCTCCAGCACCAATAACAAGCACTGAGGCTTGTTTGAGGGCCTCTTGGCCCTCAAAATCAAAGGAGCGTAAGATGATCTGTCGATTGTAGCGAAGCATCTCTTTGTCGCTCAAGATTTCCATATCAGCCTCTAATATAGGGTGGAGTTAAACAATTGGATTTGAACGGTTTCTCCCGCTTCCACTCGGCCACGCTCGCGTTCAAGAATGACAAAGCAATTTGCTAGACTCATTGAGCGGAAGGCTCCAGAGCTTTGGTTCCCCGTTGTTTCCACTTCAAACTCGCCGTGCTCGTTTATGGCGTAGATACCACGTTGGTAATCTGTACGTCCTGGACTTTTCTTGAATGACGATAGCGTTTTAGCCGGTAAGGTTGGCGCTTCTTTCCATTCACTCTCGCCACCAAGTTTAGCTAGCAATGGCTGAACTAAGATGTAAGCGGTCATAAAGGCGGATACAGGGTTTCCTGGCAGGCCGCAGAATAGGGCATCATCCAATTTACCGAATGCAAAAGGCTTCCCTGGTTTTATTGCCAGTTTCCAAAAACCAATTTCGCCTTTTTGTTCCAGGATATCTTTGGTGAAATCGGCTTCACCGACACTCACACCACCGGAAGTCACCACAACGTCCGCTTCTGTCTTTGCTTTTTCAAACGCTTGTGCGAGCAGTTCCATATCGTCAGGGATAACGCCTAGGTCAACAACATCACAGCCAAACTTCTCAAACAGAGGTATGGTTCCATAGCGGTTGCTGTCGTATATCTCGCCTGCGCCAAGTGGCGTTCCTACCGGTTTTAGTTCATCACCGGTGGAAAAAGTGGCCACGATAGGCTTGCGGTACACCTCAAGGTGCGCGACGCCAAGTGAGGCTAGCATGGGTAGATCACGAGCAGTGAGTCGCTTCCCTTTGCTAAGCACAAGTTGTCCTACTTGGATATCGTCACCGAGTGGGCGGATATTCTGATTGGTTTTTACATTCGAAGGGTCAAACACGATCCCTTCGTCTGTTACAGTGACATTCTCTTGCATTACTACAGCGTCACACCCTTCAGGTATTTGTGCGCCAGTCATAATGCGAATACACGTCGTTTCTGGCCATTCTCCTTGTAAAGGAGCACCCGCAAAAGATTGCCCTGCTAATGGAAGCGTTGATTGAGTATTTAGGTCTGCAATTCTTACCGCATACCCATCCATGGCTGAATTATCAAAAGGGGGAACATGAATAGGGGATAATATTTCACTAGCGAGTACTCGGCCAATAGCCTTGTCGAGGGCCAGTGATTCAGTCTCTTGGACGGTATGAGTGTTTTCGAGAATTTTGGCCATTGCCTCTTCAATCGGCATTAAGCCCGGAGCGTCACAGCAACCCATCATAATTCCTTGTTTGTACAGCGATAAAAAACAAACTGTAACACGATGCCAAGAGTGAGACACTTAAGTGATTAAATTAGATGATGTAATTTTGATGAAATCCAAGTATTCTCTTTCGCCATCGCGCAAATGTTGGTCGTGCGATGCAAAGATGTACAGATGGAGAGTTAAATGTCAGGTTTAAGCGAATCAGCTCTGCTGGTAAAAGAAGCACTTGCTAATCGTGGTTTAGAAACCCCAATGGTAGCCAGTGACCTTACTGCGGAAGATAAAAAGCAGCAGATTGAGCATCATATGCGTGAGATCTTAGGCTTATTGCAATTGGATCTAACGGATGACTCTTTGCAAGACACGCCAAAACGTATCGCTAAGATGTATGTGGACGAGGTGTTCTCTGGTCTTGATTACGCGCGTTTCCCAAAGATCACGGTTATCGAAAACAAGATGGACGTGAGCGAAATGGTGCGTGTGAAAGACATTACTTTGACCAGTACTTGTGAGCATCACTTGGTGACTATCGATGGTCGTGCAGCGGTGGCGTATATCCCTCGTACCAAGATCATTGGCTTGTCGAAGATTAACCGCATTGTGCGCTTTTTTGCCCAGCGCCCTCAAGTACAAGAGCGCATGACTCAGCAGATCCTTATTGCACTGCAAACCTTGCTTGAGAGTGAAGATGTTGCGGTTACCATTGATGCTACTCATTACTGCGTTAAGTCACGCGGCGTAATGGACGCAACCAGTGAAACCACGACCACCGCACTAGGCGGTATCTTCAAATCTAACGCGGCCACTCGTCACGAGTTTCTTCACGGCCTACGTTAATCTCCTAACTTGCCATCTATTGCGGTTTAATCTTCTTGTGTTGAGGTTTAAACCGCTCTGGCCAATACATGGCCACATATCCTGCCGATACCCACAACACCAGTAGCGTTGCTATTGTCAGCTCGAACATCCCAAATTTATGTAGCCAATACCAATCTTCGTGCGCCAATTCAAACCATGTGGTCAGCCTCGACATGGCAATTGCACTGATCACTGACGGGAAGGTAACGGCGGCAATGGAAGGCTGGAACTTCAGTCTTAATAGGTTGATATAGCAAAGGTAGATAAGCAAGGTCATGGTAATGGCGATGCCGGCTAAAGCCCCTGTTAGAATGGGGTCCGGATCTGGAAAGTTCACCAAATAAGCCGCAAGGGTAAGGTTGATCGGTGCGGCCATAATGGCAAGCGTTGGACGTGCTCGGCGAGGTAATTTTCCAAAGAACACCAATCGGTAGAGAACCAACGGAAGCATGAGGAAATAGATGCTAATACACAGCATGGCCATATTCTGCGAAAACACGGTATGCCCCAGCTCTGATCCCGCCAAGGTACTACTGATCACGCCCACCGGATAAAGAAACCAACTTGGCACAATATTGACCATCTTAAAGTTGGCGAATTGGAAGCCAAAAAATAGCACCATCATGGTGATATGTAGGCCCAGCGAAGCAAACCATAACACGGATGCGATATCAGGGATCTCAGTGGCGAGATAATCACAAAGCACTAGCAGCGCCATGCTCATCGGCGCCATTAAACTGCCACTGAGGGGGTGCTTAATGTCAGCGAAAAAAAGACGCGGATTAAGGGTGTACTTTAGCAGTACTGGAATCAGTATCAGAGTACCAATTAACGCTAAATATGGACGAATAACATTGCCAACATCTGGGATATACAATGCCCATGCCTGTCCTAAACCTATCAGTCCCAGTGCAAGCGCGGCTTGCGAAGGCGGAATGTGATGGAACCGATGAAATTTGCGTAACAAGTCTCTTATTCTCCGAGGGTAAAGTGGCTAATCTGGAATGTTGCATATTAAACCGCAACCGAGCGCTTATTGCCATGATCAAAAAAGTAATAAACAATTCATTATCTGGTAATACTTGCAGTTTTTAAAATATGCGCCATAGTTAAATCGTGAGGTAAAAATCGAATCTGACAGGGAGGAAAGGGTTACCTCACTTTGATTAACATTAAGTGTAATACATTAAGTGTAATCGCTTCACAGCTGAAGAGCCGTAAATACTTTAACGCTCGTTAATAGTTCTCCGGTCAACAACCCGCGAGATTCGCAAACTCACGATTGAGTAACGAGACCATAAGGCGCATGCAAAGTGCGCCTTTGTGCTTTCTGGCGTTTGTGAAAATGGTAGTAAATAGCCCTTTTTAGGCATCATAGACCGTAAATTCCCACCTGAGTTACAATTTGTTTCATTTTCCTGTTTTTCCTAACGTGTCTAACTAACTGAAAATTATAGATAAATTTATCTTCTAATTATGGAAACTTAGTTTGCGTATTTCAAGAATAAGACCGCTGTTTATTATTTGTACGACAAATGTATAATCCTCCATCTTTCAAGTTGTCGCATATCAAGCATTCAAGAGTATTTCTTACTGAGTTTGGTGTGTTTTCCAATGAGGTGGTTGATGAAGGTTGTCGAATACGCATTGATGTCTGCGTTTGCTGTGGTCATTCTTTTTGCTCTTTTTAGTACTTTTATGGCGCACGCAGGTAGTATCTGGGATACGGTTTTAACCATTAAATAGGTATCTCGTATCAAAGTTCAGGGGTCCTAGTTAAGGACAATCATGCACCCCTTTGTTTCTCCTCTCTTGCTTATCTTATCCTTCTTTGTTGCATCCTTAGTTTTAACCTTTCTCCCTATTATTGAATCTTGTAGACTCTAAGCATAATTCATCTGCTCACAACGGCGTCTATGTCTCGCAAAACACCCACTAACATCATCACTGGATTCTTAGGTACAGGCAAAACCACTACCATTTTAGAGCTATTAAAGGCCAAACCCGCGAATGAAAATTGGGCAGTATTAGTCAATGAGTTCGGTGAGATCGGTATTGATGGGGCTATGATGTCTGACAGTGGCGCCCTGATTAAAGAGGTACCGGGAGGATGTATTTGTTGCACTGCAGGCGTACCCACGAGCGTTGCTATTACCGCTTTATTGCGTAGCAATCCAGACAGACTCATTATTGAGCCTACAGGTCTAGGCCATCCAAAGCAGATCATGGCTACGCTCTCCTCTTCTCAGTTCAGCCCTTATATCGAACTGCGTTCAACATTGACCCTCACCGATGCTCGATACTTTGATAATGACAAGTACACGACAAATGCCAATTTCAAGCAACAGTTGGAAGTGGCGGATATCATCATTGCTAATAAGAGTGAGCTAGCGGCGAAAGCGCAGGTTGCGACAATGCATGACTGGCTGCAATCTCAAGATATCCATTCTACTGTTATCAACACGACAAGAGGGGATATAGAACCGTCTCTATTGGATATGTTTGTGAAACCAAGTGATGATATGGACATAGAAGAACACCATCATCACCATGCAGCGCTAGAACCTCAGTTCCAATTGCCACCTAACCAAACCCATATTCGCAAAGAGAATAAAGGTCAGGGTTATTTCTCCTGCGGTTGGCAGTTTGGCGCAGAGATGACCTTTGATTTTGATTCTCTGTTCTCGATGTTAAGCGCTCTTACCGCTGATCGTGTTAAGGCGGTAATGAATACCGATAAAGGCTGCTATGCGTTCAATAAGGCGGATGGCGTATTGTCAGTGAATGACCTGTCTCTAGAGGGATTTGAGTCACGTATTGAGGTTATCGATACCGAGCTAATGCCGTGGAATCAACTTGAAGATATTTTACTGAATCTTGCTGGTGGCGATAAATAACAACTGTAGATAGGCGCTGTCGACTAGGAAAATTAGAAAGTACACTGAGCTGCAGCTATTGGATAGCTGTAGCCATTGCTCTTTGAGTACTTCCTATCAAGGCTGAATTTATGCTCTGCTAATATCGTAACGAACGCTTCTTACATTTCGTGACCACATTCTTCAGATAAAACAGTTAGCTTGTTCTTTTTCTTTGTTACGATGTGACCTGCTCAATAACAAGGAATGTTAAGTTTGAAGCGCTCTCTCAACTCAATAACAACTTTACTGGTTGCCTTCGCTTTTTCAGCGTTGTTTGTCGCTCTATCTATTCCCCTTGGAGAGATGTTTGGCAGTATTGTTATCATAATTGTATTGAGTAAATTAGGGGTTCAAACAAAGGTTCCCAAGCATACTCTGGTACTTGTCCAACTGGCACTAGGTTTGAGTGTTGGAGGGTTGATACCCTCTTCGTTCTTTGCGACCGGCTTTCCTCTCGTTATGTTTGCAGGGCTGGTAATTTGTATGGCACTTCAGGTGTCATGCGGTTACTGGTTGTTACAGCGTTTCTCGTGGAGTAAAGGGGATAGCTTACTTGCTTCTATACCGGGCGCTATGGCAGCCGTCATGGTATTAAACGAAGCTCAAAAGGCGCCTTCAGCTAAGGTTATCTTTGTACATACTTTCCGGCTTATCTTTCTTCTTTTGCTATCAGGATTACTCGTTTCACAGCAATCAAACACCCATTTGCTCGAACAACCTCTGGGCTTCAATGTTCTGACCTTTGCTTTGGCGTTTATGTTGGCTGGGGGAAGCGGAGTAGTATTGAATAAACTAGGAATCCCCGCTCCCTATATGGTTACAGGGATGTTAGTGGGTATTGGACTAAACGGCTTTGTGCCGGAGCTCAATCTTTCTATCTCGCCACTTATTATGATGGTAGCGATTTCTGCTCTTGGTGTGGTAATGGGGCTGAGGCTTTGTAATATATCGGCTCAAGAGTTTCGTCGATTCACGTTTGCGAGTTTATGCGTCACTGTTTTGAGCCTAAGTGTGACCTTTGTATGCGCGTTTGCTTTTTCTCTTTGGCTAGACAAGCCCTTTATTGTTCTTTCTCTTTCTTGGATGCCTGGGAGTATTGAAGCGATGACCGTCGCAGCTCTCTATTTGGGGCTTGAGCCTGCGCTTATTATGCTAAGTCATGTTATCCGTATGATGATATTGCATATGGTGCCTGTCGTGGTGCTGGCATTTAAGCCGAAACAGCATCAATAGCTATCAGGCTAGCCACTAATAAATTGATTGAATGCCCTCATGATACCTTGCGCCCAGTCTTGAACGTCGCGGATAGGATCACCAGTAAAGAATTTCCACATGTCTTCTCCAAAGAAAAGACAGGCAATAATGAATAGGCCAATCGCAGGGTAAAGTAGTCTGCGTAGCATATTTCTTCCTCCATGAAGAAAGGGTGCTTGCGACTAAATATAGAACAATTATTCTAGAAATGAAAAACCCCAGTTCAAAAAATGAGCTGAGGTTTTTGTTTGTTGCAGTATTTTAGCGACAAGTTTAACGCTTATTTCGAAGGTATCGCTTGCGACGCTCTTCTTTCTTCTTAATCTTTGCTTCTTCTTTGCGGACGGCTTCTTTCTCTACTTCGATCAACTCTTCAGTGATCATTTCAGGAAGTTCGAGAGTGACCTGACCCAGTACACCTTGTCGAAGTTCGTGCAACAATATTTCGGATGCCTTGTGCAGATCGACGCGTCCACCTGAGCGCAGTGCGCCACGCTTACGACCAATCGCTTCCATCAATTCAATTTCAGTGTCAGGCAGTTCGTCTAGCTGGTAGCGCTCCATCAAACGCTCTGGATACTGCTGTGCCAAATACTCAACAGTGTAAAAAGCCACTTCGTCGTATTCCATTGCCGTATCTTTAATCGCGCCAGTAGCCGCAAGACGGAAACCACTATGAGGGTTTTCTACCTTAGGCCATAGGATTCCTGGAGTATCCGAAAGCACAACACCGTTTTGTAAGTTGATACGTTGCTGACGACGCGTTACGGCAGGCTGGTTACCCGTCTGAGCTATGGTACGTCCAGCCAAGGTATTGATGATGGTGGACTTACCTACGTTTGGAATACCCATGATCATGGTGCGAATGTTCTTACCCATCGCTTCACGATGAGGAGCCAACTTGCGACACAATTCCATGATCTTATGGATCTCTTGAGGGTTCTCGGTGGTCACAGCCATCGCCTTAACGCCCTCTTGAAGCTCAAAATGCTCAATCCACACTTGTGTTAGCTCAGGATCAGACAGATCTCTTTTGTTGAGCACCTTGATACAAGGCTTATCACCACGCAATTCAGAGATCATAGGGTTCTCTGACGAGTAGGGGATACGTGCATCTAGCACTTCGATAATGACATCAATCTGAGGCACGACCTCTTCGATCTCTTTACGAGCCTTGTGCATGTGACCCGGAAACCATTGGATTGTGTTGTTAACCATTTGAAAAATTTACCTTTATTTTCTTCTGTTTGCATTTTAGGTATCAGTAGGGATACCTAAATTATTAATTATTGAAAAAGAACTTTTGTTCCTGAGTACGATAGTTTAGCAACAGAATGAGCAGATAAAGGGATTTTAACACTTTACAGCGAAAGGGCGAGTTTTCTGCTGGTAACCACTCACTTTAACATCATATGACTGCTTTCGAGCCCATCGGTACAAAGCTCTTTCTGTGTCAAATAAGTATATAAATGGCAAAAATTTCAAACCATTGAGAGACTTAAAAAGCCAGATGTTCACTTTATTAGTTTGAGTTTATTGAGGCTCCAGTCACTTAAGTGGCCAGGTTAGCTAATGAACTGTTCTTTTACTAGATTGTTCAGCCACACACTAAATCGGCTATGACGATTTCGTTGTAATATGTAAGCTGATACGCGGTGATGGCTTAAGTGAGGAAAGTCACTTACCTCAATATAGCGCATTGAGGAAGAATAGAGTTTAGCTGTTTTTACCGAACAAGGGGTGAGCATTTCTGTCTGTTCGATAAGTGTTTTTAAACCATCCATTGAAGCTGCCTTGCAACCTATATTGAGCGGTAAATCTAACTCTTTAATTGTTTCAGCCAAAGGTCCTAGCTCCGGTAAAGGTAACCCTGACTGAATCATAGCTAATTGATATTGTAATAAATCAGATAGCCGTCCCTCGTTGCCTTTGAAAGGATGGTCTTTGCTGGCCATCATCGCCATATGGTCAAAACCAATGGGTAATTCAAGAATATCTTTCTCGAGTTTAATGCTGGAACTGAATTGGATGCAAATATCAATCTCTTGATTACGTAATCGCTCGAAACTCTCTCTAGTAAAGTGGGCAAAATGGATTTCAACATTCTTGTTGTCACGGCGTATAGCATTAAACACCTCTGGGCATAACCAAGGTTGAAAGTGCTGTCCAAGGTCTATTCTAATCGGCTGCTCAATTTCTTCAGGGGTAAACTCATCTAACGCCTCAATGGAACTTTCTAACTGATGGATTAAGGGGGCGACTTTCTGGTACAGCTCATCGGCAAGAACTGTAGGTTCAACACCATAAGGTGTTTTTAAAAATAGCTCTCCTGACAGTTGCTGCTTCAACTTAGATAACTTTAAGCTTATTGCGGGTGCAGTATAGTTCAGAATCCGAGCTGCTTTCTTTAGGTTTTTCTGTCTATAAACGATGATAAAAACCTTGAGTAAATTGAAATCCAGATTGTTCCCACGCTTCTTCATAAACTTAGTCGCTATAATAGGGTGATAAAAAAACGATAACACGAAGATAATAAATTGAAAATATATTTATCATGCGTCAGGGGTTAGTATCTCTGCAGTTATTGATTCGATGAGATATTTACAATGAAAAAGAACCTCGTAGCCTTAGGTATCATCACTTCTTGCCTGTTTACGCCTTCAGTTATATTTGCAACTGAACTAGATGAAATACACGAAAACTCGCCTTATTATTCAGGTGAGCGTGCTACCAATCGACTGCCTAATGGTGCTCTTGTGTCGGATAAGATGTTTTCATCTCTTACTGAAGCGGATCACAAGCAAGGCACTTACAAAGGTGCTGGAATCAAACATGAAGTGATTAAGGAGGGGGTTCATAGCTTTAACATGTCTTCTTTGATCAGCACTCACGTTATTGAAACTAAAAATACGATTGTACTGTACGATGCAGGTGAGCATATGCAGGAAGGTGAGGAACTTTGGGTAGCGATTCGTGAAGTAACGGATAAGCCTATTTCTGCCATTATCTTCTCTCATGAGCACTACACTGGCGGTACAAAGTCGATCTTAGATAAAGAAGCTGAGCGCGGTAATACCACAGTGAAGTTAATCGGTCACCACAGACATAATGAGTCGATCAACTCATCCGTTATGGGTAAAGCGATTCATAAAGAAGCTTCAGATGTTTTACTAGCTCGTACTTTACACCAATTCTATACGTTCACTCCGAAAGAGGGTGATTACGCTGAAGGTCACATGCATAAGATTGATTTATCAATGCAACGTGGCCCTGTTGATGTCAATACGCCGATCACGAAAGATGGTCAAAAAATGACTATCGATGGTAAAGAGTTTACTTTCTATATCGAAGGCGTTGAGACGGATACTAAAAACCAAACTATGGTGCACATAGAAGATGATAATATCGTTATGCACAATATTGTTTGGGGCTTTTACCCTAACATTTATTCTATTCGTGGTGGCGCATACCGTAACCCAGAAGGTTGGATTAACGCTTTAAGCAAGCTTGAGAGCCTTGAGCCAGAAATCATCATGGGTACTCATAGCCGTTCAACGACCAATCGCCAGCAAACAGTGGACTTCATCGAATCATTCCAAGATTCAATCTCTACTGTACTTAACCAAAGCTTGATGGGTATTTTACGTGGTGAAACGCCAGCTGAGCTAGCGTACTCTGTTTCTGTGCCTAAGCAACTACAAGACAAGCAAGTGCTGCGTCAAGATTACGGTGAAGTGGCAACAATGCCACCGGCAATCTTTGCTGGTGTATTAGGTTCTTACAACGGCCGTGCAGAAGATGCACTTCCAATGCACCCTAAAGCCGAGGCTGACATGATCATCCGTGGTATGGGTGGAGAAGACAAAGCTCGTCAGTTTGCACAGCAAGAGTTGGATGCGGGTAACTTCCAGTATGCAGTGAAAATGGGCAAATACCTGGTTGATTTCAATGCAGACAGCGAAGAAAACGTTGCTTTTGCTATTGAAGCATTACATGCAATGTCTGAAAGTACAGAGTCTCATAACCTACGCTCTTGGTACTTGACTCGTGCGCAAACTCTGGCCGGCGAAGTGGCATTGCCAACGGCTATCCCTGCTATGCCTGCAATGGTAGAAGCAAATGTTAAAGAATTTGTTGATAACTACCGTATTCGCTTAAGTCATGAACTTGCAGGTGACACTCGTGCCAAGATTGGATTTGAGTTTGAAAGCGGTAAAACTCATGCATTGATCATTCGTAATGGCGTTTCATATTCTCGCGATAACATTGATGATGCGGACGTTGTGATTAAAATGGCTGATGTAGCATTTACTAAACTGTATAACAATCTGACTACAGTTAGTCTTATGGTTGAGAGCGGTGAAGCTGAAATTACCACAGGTAATCTTGAAACAGCTGAAGAGCTGATGTCTAAATATGAAGTTTTGTACGACTGGCAGAACGATAAAGGCCTGCAGTTCTTAGCTAAAATGCTTTAATTAAATATTTTTAATATCTTAAATATTTTTAATATCTTAAATATTTTCAAACTAAAAGGGCTACCAATTATTTGGTAGCCCTCTTTTCAATGAGAACGATAATGGCTATGAATATGCGTAATATCATCATCGCAATTAGTTTATTAATACTGTCTTCTTACTCATCAGCTTGCGCCTTGCATCTGGTTAAAGCTGAGGGACCAGAGGGGGCGACATGGAATACGATTAAGTCTCAAATAGCCATGCAGAATGGCGTCATTGAACCGATACAAAAACTTGGGGAAAACGCCTCACATCTACGTTCAATGTGGTGGATACAGCTGCTAAGTCGTCACTTAGATAACGAAAACCTGCCAAGCTCGAATATTTATATAACCGATGTTGGGCTATGGGCAACGCTTGACTCATCAACTAGGAAGGTGACATTTGACGCTCCAGTAAATGATAGTGACTCATATATGTTAATCACAACAATTGTAATTAATGCGATTTTATCAGGCACATTAAGCTTCGAAGAAGCTATTGATTTGGGACTGATACAAGCATTCCCACCGTCAATCTAATGTTATTTTAATACGTTAACTACTTTGTGTTTTGATACAACAGGAGAGTTTAGTATTCAAAGTGTAATTTTTTAATATTTATTTTTAAATCTCTCTTCATAAGAATTTGGAATCAAGGCTATTCCTACTTTCGATTAGACCACTTTTATTTCATAAGTGATAATAAACGCATATTTAATCCATCATTACCAAGTATAACAATGGGAACCCTTTAATGAAAAAAACGTATATCACAACTGCTATGTGTCTTTTGTTTTTTGGCGCAACAACAGGATCGCTGACTGCTACCGCTTCTCCAAGTGATGTATCGAAAGATGCATTGTCATACCTAAATGATAATTCAGCATACTATCAAGGCAAACGCGCGACGAAAACGGCGGAAAATGGCGCTTTGATTTCAGATGGTATGTATCAGTCAATTATTGATTCAGTAGAAAAGCAAGGCTCATATTTAGCAAATCAGCAAACTTCAGTAAAAGTTGCTGAAGGTGTTTATACTTATAATATCGGTAGCATTGTCAACATACACGCTGTTGAGACTAAAAATGGTCTTATCATTTATGACACAGGTGATAGTCTTCATGAAGGAGAGTTATTCTACAACTTGATCCGCAAAGACACAGACAAACCAATTAAAGCTATCATCTACTCACACGAGCATTACGTAGGTGGGGCGCAGTACTTTATTGATGCCGAAGCGAAACGTGGAAATAAAGACATTAAGATCATTGGTCACTGGAATCACAATGATTCTTACCGCGCTTCAGCTGCAGGGGCGGCACTGCACAAAGAAGTTTCTGATGTACTGCTACCAAGAGCTTTGCAACAATTTTATGTATTAACTGACCAAGAAGGTCCTCGTGCCTCTGGTCACACGCATTTCATAGATATTACCGCTGTACAGGGACCTATCGACGTAGACACGCCAATTGAGACTGATGGTCAAAGTATCATAATTGACGGCACTGAGATGGTTTTCTACATTGACGCCATCGGTACAGACACTGCTTATCAAACAATGGTGCACTTCCCTGAGTCTGATATATTGATGAGTAACATCATGTGGGGTTTCTTTCCTAATTTGTATTCTATTCGTGGTGGTTCTTACCGTAACCCTGAACTGTGGGTTGGTGCTTTAGAGAAAATGGAAGCGTTACAACCAAAAGTTCTTCTTAATACACACTCAAAATCAACAAATAGTGTAGCGGATTCACAAAAAGCGATTCACGCCTATCAAGATGCGATTTCAGCTGTATTGAACCAAACAATGTTCAATATGCTTCAAGGTAATCAACGAACAGTTGCAGCGCATAACGTAAAAGTGCCAGATGTTATTGTTGATGAACCACATCTTCGACAAAACTATGGCGAGCTCGAAACAATGATTACACAGATTTATTCTGCGATCCTTGGTTCGTATGATGGTATTGCGGCAGACGCTATACCATTCCACCCTACTGCTGAAGCTGACATGATCGTTCGTGGTATGGGAGGCCAAGATAAAACGCTTGAGTTTGCTAAGGGTGAGTTAAAAGCGGGTAATTTCCAGTATTCGGTTCAACTAGGTAAGCACCTAGTAAACTATAACTCTGAGCACCAAGCGAGTGTAGATTTCTACATTGATGCGTTATATGCGATGGCTGAATCAACTGAGTCTCATAACTTGCGTTCTTGGTATCTAACTCAAGCTCGCATGGTAAAAGGTGAGATTGCGTTACCTTCTGTATTGCCTGCAAACCCTCAAGTTGTTGCGGCTGACGTAGTGAACTTCGTGGATAATTTTCGTGTACGTTTGGATTATAAAGCAGCAGGCGAAACTCGAGCTAAGATTGGATTCCAATTTGAAAGTGGTAAGTCTGCATTACTTGAAATCCGTAATGGTGTTTCCTATACACGCGATTCTTTAGAGGGTGCTGACGTTATCATTAAAATGAACGATGCAACATTCGCTAAACTGTTTAACAATATGTCTGACGTTCAAGGACTAGTTGAATCTGGTGAAGCGAGCATCGAAACTGGCAGCCTAGAAGAAGCGAATAAACTAATGAATTTATACGCTGTATTGTACGACTGGGAAAATGATGATGGCTTACAATTTGTATTAAAAATGATGAAATAAGAGCTAATTGATAGCAAAGAGGTAGCTTCGGCTACCTCTTTTTCTATCGGGCGAAAGCAAAACTGCTCTTATCTGATAAACTATGTTTATTACTATTTGAGAGGTTAAAATTCGTGGCAATTGATCTATTCTCTAAACTAGACCTTAATTTAATCCGCATTTTCTTAGTGTTGTACCAAGAGAAAAACATGCGTAAAGCATCCAATCGGCTGTTTATTGCACAACCTGCTATCAGCAAGAATCTAAAAAAATTACGCGATCACTTTAATGATGATCTATTTGTTAAGACACCAACAGGGCTTAAAGCAACTGAATATGGTGAACAGTTAGCCATTTCCTTGACTCCGATTGTCGAACAACTGTCAGATACAGTTAATAACTCGGTAATATTTGATCCAGCTGCATTAACTGGGGTGTTAAAAATTGCAGTCAGTCCAATTTTTGCAACCTTCATGTCTAGTGAGTTATTTAATGCTATTCACAATAAAGCTCCCAACGTGCAACTACAATTAGTGAATTGGTCTAAGATCTCAGTAGATGAATTAAAAAATAATGATGTGCTTCTAGGCATACAGCACGAAATGCAAGACCTCAGTAGTGAATTAACAGGTACAGAGCTATTCATAGACTCTCCCTATCTCTATATGCGACGAGATAATTTCTTTTCAAGTCCAACAGTAGAGCTAACAAAGAAAGTCGATTTAAATATTGCAACGATTTTAGACTCAGACTGGAACAATTCAGTTTCTTATTTTGAGAAATTTTCAGCATCGCAAGGACAGAAAGTAAATGTTGTTTTTCGTTCAGAGTTTCCTTCAGCAGTTATTGAGACAGTCGCTAATAGTGACATAGCATTTCCTTGCACAGCAATTGCTCATAAATACTTAGGTTCTGATTTCAAACGAAGCCTTATTACAATGAGCGGCAAATGCTTTGAAGTTCCAGTTTATAGTTATTATCATATAAGAAATAAAAATAATCGAACTGTACATTGGTTAAATGACGTGATTAAAGAGATAATTAACAGAATTTAGACTTTTAATTATTCAGTTTTTCTTTCTACAACCTAGTTATATGATATTTAGATGACCGTCACCTATAGCTATTTCTCTTCATTACTTCCGAAGTTGTTACGCCTCCGGAGTAGTTTTCTAGTTTAGTTCATTCTGATTACACATAAAGATTGCGAGCATAAGTCGCCCAAGTTCAGTCAAATCATTACAAAACTTGGTGTTTAGATAAATTCAACACCGTGTTGAATTGAATGCGCTAAAATAAAACATATAATCCCTTTATCGAAACAAATAAAGGTGTAATTAACATGAAGAAAACGATCATAGCTGTAGCTTTGAGCTCAATTGCTTTTGGTTCTTTTGCGGGTGTACAGTGGGAGCATTATAATGGATCAGCTCCTAAACAAGCTCAGGCTGTAGAGTTGCCAAATGGCATTGTTGCTAACATGTCTGAACTGTCAGAAAACCTAACTATCAATAGAACATCAGCAGAGATTTTTCATATTGATGTCGCGCCAAACATTACAATTTTAGGTGGCAAATTTTACGCACCCGTTGTCATTGAAACAGATGAGGGATTAATTGTTTTTAACAGTGGCGAACATGCTGAGGATGGTGCAACTTTCCGCAATTATATTCGTGAAAACGTTTCTAAGAAACCTATCATTGCCGTTGCTTACGACCATGCTCACTATCAGTATGGTACAACAACCATGCTAGATGGTGATCAAGCAATCATCATTGGTCACCCTCGCGGTAATGCAATTGAAGCTGCTAAAGGTGCAGGTGGTATTGCTACGGCGGTAATACCTGAGCTTCTAAACTCTCTTAATGCAAGATCAGACAACCAGTTTGGTTTGAAACTTGCTGCAGATAAAAAAGCGGATCTATCGCCTTCTGGTATTGAAGTTGAGCTAAAAGAATCAGCTTACTTGCCTATCACACATGAACTAGAAGAAGGCAAATCAATAAAGGTTGGTGGACTAGAGATCTTTGGATATCACGCAGTAACAGATGCAGAAGATTCAATGATTTATCATATCCCTGCACTTGATCTTGTTATTGATAACGTTGTATGGCCTGTACAAAACCTATACACGATGCGTGGTGACTTGTACCGTTCTCCAATTGCTTGGATGGATGGAATTAAGAAAATTCGTTCACTGAAACCAGAGATAATTCTACCTCTTGGTGGTGGTGGCCGTCCTATCGTAGGCGAAGAAAACGTAAATAACTCAATTGAAGCGATGTTAGATTCAATGGCATTTACACACGATCAAGCTATTCGCCACACAAACAATGGTGTGAAGCCTACTGAACTTAAACACGTGATTGAGCTTCCTGAGTCATTAGAATCTCACCCATATGTAAATAACGTATATGGCCAACGTGAGCACTTTTATGAGTCAACACCGACAGCAAATGCAGGTTGGTTCTCTGGTTACGCAGAAGATATGCATTCATTACCGAGCGATGTTCAAGCTGAGTATTTGTTCAAACTAGTAGGCGAGAAGAAACTAGCTAAAGAATTTGACCGTGCGTTTGAAGCGAGTGAGTTCTTGTGGGCAAAAGACATTGCATTAACTATGTATAATAAAGAACCGCAGAATAAGAAGTACCGTCAAAACTTAGCGGATACGTTCCGTGAGCTAGGTCGTCTATCTCCAGGTTTGATTGCACGCAACATGTATCTATCTGCAGCACAATCGTTAGAAGGTAATACAGACGTAACGATGACAAGAGTTGAATCAGCTGAATGGGCAGGACAAAACTTAGAAACGTCCATGAATTACCTCAGAGTTCGTGTTATGCCTGAGAAAGCGAATGGCTATGTTGGTTTCTTAGTACTAGATGTTGAAGGTGAAAAGTTCGGCTTCGATATTCGTAACGGTATTGCAGAGTTCATCACTGATATCAAGTCGTTCCAAAAACCAGTAACAGAAACACTGAAGATGTCTAGAGAAGACTTCGGCGCTTACTATGCTGGTGAGAAAACAGCTAACGATTTAGCTAACAAGTCTTCACTGATTCATGTTTTTGAAGAGTACAAAGTTAAACCAATGTACTAATTAGCCTTTTTGATGTAAAAACACCTAATGAGAATTAGGTGTTTTTTTTAAGAGGCTTGTTTTGCATAAAAGTAACTTATCTACAAATGTCGATCTTAATCTATTCAGAACATTTGTTACTGTCTACAAGGAAAGGAATCTAAGCTCCGCAGCACTTAAACTAGGTTTATCTAAATCAGCTGTAAGTTTGAAGATGAAAACGTTAAAAGAACATATTGGAGGAGAGATCTTTTTCAAAACAGCCTATGGCTTTGAACCTACAGAATTGGCTCACTCTTTATATAACAAAGTCGAACCTTTTGTTAGCGATATTGACAATGATATGATGAGTTATAATGATGTTTTTCGTCCTGAATTAATAACAAAACCAATAATTATTGATATTGGCCATCACTTTATTGATTACATAAGCTTGGAGTTATTTAATAGGATCGAAATGCAGTGCCCAAATAGTTATTTGATATCAAATTACTTTACGTCACTAAGTTTAGATGGGATATTTAAAGGTGATATAGATATTGGTGTTCAATTTGATGTCTTTGGCTCAAAGAAGGATATCATAAATTATCAGATAGGAAGTTTAGATACGACATTGTTAGTTCATAAAGAGCATCCGTATAAAAAAGACACAGCTAAATTACAAGATATTCTAAAGTATCCTTTTGCTTTATATGAGTTAGGTATTAATACGCTGGGAGCCAATGGTAAGTTTATTAATGAACTGGAAAGGAGAAATATAAGCCATAATATTGGTTTTAAAAGTTCATCTCAAAAATCGATAGTTAATGTTCTAAGTAGAACAGACTTTATTTTCCCAACGTGCATTGTAGATAAAAAATTCTGCTCATCAAATGACCTTAGGAAAATCGATGTTGTCGACTTTAAAGAGTTTTCTAGTCTACCAGTTAGTTGTTATTTTAATAAATCTTATAGGCATAGTCCAAAAAATAAATGGTTGATGGATTTAATACGAGTGTCATTGGGTTTGACTTAAGAATAATAGATACAAAAGTCAATTCAAGATATAGAAGTTCATTATTTTAATACGCATTTTGTTGATGAAGGTAATCTTAGCCTTACGTAGTGGTAAGGTCACGTAAATTAACTCTTATGCGAGCGATCAGTTAAACTCCACAATGTAAATACCCTGAACAGGACCAGTATCTTAAATATTGAATCTTAATGAAACTACCGCCTAAAGAGCTAGATCCTTACTGCTTCAGTTTTTTCCTTACACCTAAAATCTCAAATCAAGCTAATCTTTAATAGAGTTCCAAATTCAAGGAGGGAGTATGGGATACGTTCTAGTAACGGGGGCCAGTGAGGGCATTGGCAAGGCTATTGCCTATAAATTTGCGAGGCAACATCATCCGCTTATTTTGGTTTCACGCCAAGTCGATAAACTGAATGTGATTAAAGAAGACATCGAAGAGCGCTATGGCGTTGAAGTGATCATTTGCCCTGCGGATCTCGCTGTCCCACAGGCAGTCGACGAAATGTACGACCGTGCCATGAAGCATGAGATTGAAGTTTTTGTGAATAATGCAGGCTTTGGTGACTACAACAGAGCCTGGGACGCGGATATAGATCAGATCAGCAAGATGATTGACGTAAATGTTAAAGCGCTCACCAGACTCTCTTTACGTTTCATTCAAGATCATAAGAAGAAACCTGTTACTTTGATTAATGTGTCCTCTGCGATGGGATACGCCATTTATTCTGATGCGGTGGCGTATTCTGCGACTAAATTCTATGTCTCGGCGTTTACCGAAGGGATTGCGCAAAATCTCAAAGAAGGTGCTTTCCCCCTTAGGGTTAAGCTGCTTGCTCCCGGTCCTGTCACTACAGAGTTTGAAAAAAACGCCATTACAAAATCCAGCATGAGTGAGAGTGAGTGGGAAGGCCCACACACTGCGGAAGAAATGGCGAACTTTGCCTACCGTTTGTATGCCAGTGACCAGATCGTTTCTCTGCGAGAGGGCGAGACTATGCGTATTCAAGACCCTTTGTTTGGGTACGAATAGAGCAAATTTCGTGATACGTGTTGTTATTTGTGATGCGCCACTAACAAAGGCGCATAGCGGGTGCTTTCACCACTATCAGGTTTCGATATAATTCTAGGCCTATTCACAGTTCATGCACTGATGTGCCGATGAGTTGAACATGCTTGAGAATCTGACGTGAAAAAACTGTTGTTGCTATTAGATAGCATGATCTACTTTGACCGGCAGGTACTAAAGGGTATCCAGGCTAAAGTCGAAGAACTCAGCCTCAAGGTCGAACTTCATCTAGAATCCTACACGGATACGGATTATCTGCATTCCCAGAAATGGGATTACGTTATTGCTGACCTCAATAAACCTAATGTCACTGATGCTCTGCAAGGACTGAGTGCCCATACTTTAGTGTTTAGAAACCATGATGGGGGGGACATACCTGCCGGTTTTTCTTCCGTTACTGTCGACAATTTTGGCCTCGCTGATACGGCGTTGCAAAGCTTTAAAAACAGTGGCTATCAGGCCGTCGGTTACTACACCAGTCAGCAAGATAAAGATGAGCAGTGGTGTTTAGAGCGCCGTGCGGGTTTTACTCAGTCTGCCCAAACCGGCGGTTTTGCCATCGTAGAAGATATTGAGCAGGCTATTACCAACAAGGATTTCCCGATAGGGGTGTATTGCTCGTCAGATCGCTCAGCACGAAAGCTGGTTAATCTTTGTTATCGTAACTCTGTGAGCGTACCTGAGCAGGTGTCCATCATAGGCACAGACTACGATGATACCGAGCGGATGTTATCTTCAATTCCTTTAAGCTCCGTTGCCTTGAACCCTGTTGAGTTAGGTAAGCTTTGTATCGAAACGCTATTTAAATCAGTTAGATACAAAAAATCCTATCAAGAGATGTTCTCCTCATACGAGCTGCTCCACGGTGGCACAACGCAGTCTGCGCTTGAGCTAGATACCATACTGGTAAAGGCTGAAGGATTTATTCGCAATAACTTTCATAGAAACATTAAGATCAAGCAAGTCACTGACCATTGCCGAGTATCGAGAAAAACCTTAGACAACCGTTTTTTACAGAGCTATGGCAAAACAGCCCATCAGTTCATTACCAAACAAAGGCTAGACAAAGCGAAGCAGTTACTGGTTTCTACCGAGGACAGTATCGATGCCATCGCCAAACAGTGTGGTTACCCTAATCAGAGCTATCTTTCTCAAGTGTTTATGAAGGAGTTAAGCACCACACCAAACCGTTATCGTCAGCAAATAGACAAATCATCGCTCTAGATTTTGTTAGTTATTTGGCGCAGTAACCTTTCTTTTTTATATATTTGGTAAGTTGAATTATCAATTTTATAACTGCGCTCCATCAAGCAGAGTTTCCTATCGATTATCGCGATAATCCGTTGCATTGTTTAAACGGAGTATCGTTATGACCCTATACAAAGATGCATCATTCTCAACCCAAGAAAGGGTTGCCGATCTTATGGCAAGAATGACTGTAGAAGAAAAAATTGCTCAGCTTGGCGCTCAATGGCTAATTCTCGATCCAGAAGGTGAGCACAAGGAGCGAGAGCTCGAAATGAGTGATAGCGAATCTGGACGCACGTTAAGTGACAAATTAAAGCTGGGTATCGGTCAGATCACTCGCCCACTAGGGACACATACAGTTTCTCCGGTTGATGGTGTTAAAGCCTTAAACGAGCTGCAAAAATTTCTTGTGGAAGAGACTCGCCTTGGCATTCCTGCCATCTCTCATGAAGAATGTCTTGTGGGTTTGATGAGCTCAGAGGCGACCCTGTATCCGTCTTCCCTTAACTATGGGCATACTTGGAACCCTGAACTGATTTATAACGCAGCCAGTGATATCGGTCGTCAGGTTCGAGCGGTTGGTGCGAAGCAAGGGCTTGCGCCTGTGCTAGATGTATCTAGAGATGTTCGCTGGGGACGTACCGAAGAAACGCTAGGTGAAGACCCATACCTAGTTGGCGTTATGGCAACGCAATACGTTAAGGGCTTGCAGGGCGAAAACCGAGACCTATACGCTACTCTAAAACACTACGTTGGCCACTCCGCAAGCGAGGGCGCACGTAACCACGCTCCAGTTAATCTAGGCTTTAAAGAGCTTAATGACACCTTTATGCTGCCATTTGAAATGGCGGTTAAACTAGGCAATGCGGGCTCAGTGATGCCGGCATATCATGATATCGATGGTGAGCCATGCCATGCGTCTCATTACCTATTGACTGAGGTGCTGCGTGAGCAATGGGGCTTTGATGGATTGATCGTGGCTGATTATGGCGGTATCGATCTACTTGCGGCTCACCACGCTGTTGCCGCAGACAGCACGGAAGCAGCAGCGCTTGCGTTTAATGCAGGTCTTGATGTTGAACTGCCAGACGATGCTTGCTCGAACCGCCTAACGAAGGCGCTAGAAGCCGGTCTTGTCAGCTTGGATACTATAGATACCATCGTAGAGCGCATCTTAAAGACCAAGTTTGAGTTTGGTTTATTTGAGAACCCTTACATTGAGATCCCAACAGAGCCACTGCACAACGACAAGAGCACAGAGCTTAGCTACAAAATTGCCAGCGAATCGGCAGTACTGTTAAAAAATGACGGTACCTTACCTCTGTCTAAGCAAACGCCTATTGCGGTTGTTGGTGCAACAGCGAACGATCCGTTGGCACTGCTAGGAGGCTATAGCTTCCCTGTGCACCTAATCTTAAGTGATACCGACAGCGGTGAGCTGAACTCAAATACACTGCTGCAGAGCCTAAAAGAATCCTTTGAAACTGTGGAGTACGCAAAAGGCTGTGACATCCTAACTGAGCGCCGTGCCAACGCGCCCGTATTCCCAGGTGATGTGAGCATGGCCATTGCCCAAGATCAGATCTCGCCTGTGAGCAAAGACACCTCATTTATCCAGCAGGCTGTAGATGCAGCTCAGCAAAGCGAGGTCATTGTGGCATGCGTAGGTGATTTAGCAGGCTTGTTCCAAACGGGCACCATTGGAGAAGGTTCAGATACCGATAGCCTTGAACTGCCAGGCGTACAACGTGAGATGCTCGATGCACTGTTGGATACGGGCAAACCTGTGGTAGTGCTAGTGACCGGCGGTCGCCCTTACCAATTGGGCAGAGCCGAAGATGAAGCCAGTGCCATTTTGTATGGTTGGGCACCGGGCCAAGAGGGGGCAAACGCCATTGCTGATATCCTCTCTGGTGAGGAAAACCCAAGTGGCAAGCTAACCCTATCGATCCCAAAAAATGTCGGTGCTGTACCCTATTTCTACAACCATAAACTCAAGAGTGCGGGCACACCAATTGCTTATCACTTTGGTTCTGCGTACAACTTTGGGTTTGGATTGAGCTATACCCAGTTCGATTACAAGGATGTCGAGCTAACCAGCAATAGTGTCGAGTTTGATGGCACTATCGAGGCGTCGGTGACCATCACTAACACAGGCGCACGAGCGGGCGCAGAAGTGGTGCAGCTCTATACCCGCGATAAGCTGTGCTCTGTGGTGCGTCCGGTGAAAGAATTAAAAGGCTTCCACAAAGTCTGGCTAGAAGCGGGTGAGAGCAAGCGTATTACCTTTAGCCTACCTGTCGATATGCTCAACTTTACCAACGCCAAGCATCAGCGCGTTGTTGAAGGTGGCGAGTTTGAAATTATGATTGGCCGTTCATCAAGCGAGATTGAACACAGCTCTATCGTTAACGTCAATGGTAAGGTGAATACCCTACCTAAAGAGTGGCGTATGATCTGTGAAACAAAAGAAGTTCAGTCGGCGTAAGCCTCTAAACACAACAGGCCTTAATTCAAGCCACTCTTGCGAGTGGCTTTTTTGTTTGTGCGTGATACCATTCCGCAAGTTTTCGAGCCATAGCCTATGCTATTGCTGTCCATCTGTTTTTAATGAGTAATCTATGCCATTTACCAAGCTTGGTTTAAGCACACCTATCCTCAATGCCATCAATAAAGTTGGTTACGATAAGCCCACACCCATTCAAGAAAAAGCGATTCCGATCGTCCTAGAAGGGAAGAACTTGATTGCGGCAGCGCAGACAGGTACGGGTAAAACGGCGAGCTTTGTATTGCCTATTTTGGAGATGCTAAGCAAAGGCGAAACTCAGCGCAAGAAACGTATTCGCGCCTTGATAGTGGTACCAACCCGTGAGTTGGCGATTCAGGTGGATGAAAAGATAAAGCAGTATGCTGAAGAGACCAAGCTCACCTCTATGGCCATGTATGGCGGGGTAGAGTATCAGCCGCAGAAGCAAGGCCTCATTGATGGTGTGGATGTACTGGTTTCAACGCCGGGACGCTTGATTGATCTTTATGGTCAAAAAGCGGTGTACTTTGAAGAAGTCGAAGTGCTGGTACTTGATGAAGCGGACCGCATGTTGGACATGGGCTTTATTGAAGACATCAACAAGATCATTGCTCGCCTACCACAAGATATTCAAAACCTGTTGTTCTCAGCAACCTTGTCGAACCCGGTTCGTGACCTTGCAAAGAGCGCAATTAACGACGCAGTAGAGATCTCTATTGCTAAGCACAGTGCTTCGAAGTCGAATATTGAGCAGTGGCTGGTGACGGTAGATAAAGATAAGAAATCTTCTCTATTGGCTCACATGATCAATGAGAATCAATGGGATCAAGCGCTTATCTTTATTGAAACCAAACACGGCGCAGCCAAGCTAGCGGCTCAACTTGAGAAGCGTGGCATTGCTGCAGAACCTTTCCATAGTGGTCGTAACCAAAAGGTTCGAGCTCAACTGCTTGAGGACTTCAAGGCTGGCAAGATCCAGTACATGATTGCAACCGGCATTGGTGCGCGTGGTATCGATATTGACGGGCTTCCGCGAGTGATTAACTACGACCTGCCTTATCCTGCGGATGAGTATGTGCATCGTATTGGACGTACTGGTCGTGCGGACAAGAACGGTGAAGCTATCTCCTTTGTATCTAGAGATAACTTCAAGAACCTGTGCATGATTGAAAGTCGTCTTGGCCACTTAATTGAAAGACGTGAAATCGAGGGCTTTGTTCCAAGCAAAGAAGTGCCGATCTCTATTTTGAATTACGTGCCAAAGCATAAGCAGCAGTAAAACGCTTACATCCTACTCTTGGGCTTCGCTGTAGTAGTGAAAGCTCATGCAAAGTAAGTGGGACGCTGAAGGATAAAAAAAGCAGTCAACGCTATAGCGTTGACTGCTTTTTTTTATCCACTGAATCATTACTGTCTCTCAAGCTATGAAGTTAAAAGGCGAAAAAAGAAACAGAAAATTAGTATCTGTACGCCTCTGAGTTTAAGTCGCACCACGAATGAAATAGAAGAGCATGAAACCAGTGCTTGTAGCAATGCGATTGTTGCTATTGTTAATAGAGTACTCTTACTTAATAGATGGATTATGACCGATGACCATTCCTAGCGATTTTGTGAATTATAAAAAGACCGATGTTTTTACCAAAGATACAGTCCCAAAGATGTTTTTGCATGAGCACAATACTAAAGCTGGGGTTTATGGAAAGATCAATGTGCTGAAAGGGTGTTTAAAGTTTACTGGATTTACTGAGCGTCGAGGCGACGCAGAGAACGAAACGCTTATTCACGTCGGTGAATGTCTTGTATCCCCACCAGAGTATTGGCACAAGGTTGAATTTGTGACTAGCGATACTCAGTTCTTTGTTGAATTTTATGCCCATAAAGAATCGGATATAGCGTTGCAAAATTTGAGCGAGCGAAATTGATGATACGGTCGTGATTTCGATTCCAAGTTACCTAACAAGGTACAAGTGAGGGGCAAAAGACCAGCTTTCCTCATGCGAGTAAAGGGCAGGCGATGACAAATGCAAACAAACAGAAGGTTAAAGACCTATTGATAGCAACCCGTTATGGTATCTCCGCATCTGAGATGAAAACCGTTATTGATGTTGAGCAAGAGGACGCATTAGTCATTATTGCTGAGCTAAAAAGTGAGGGCGAAGACATTCAAAGCTTGGGCGAAGGCATGAACCCTGAGCATCTAGTCCTATATTCTATTGGAGAGATTGAGCCTTAATTTGATCATGAGGCTAGCCAACGTCGTAGGTATTAGCGAACCTTAGTTGGAGAGGCATCATGAGGATTTTGATTTGGGTTATATCTATGACAACAATGAGTGTATTGGCATCGAGTAAGAGTGACGCTTCTTTCCAGCAACTTTCTGAGATGAAGTGGCAATATCGCATCTTGTTGATACAAGATCGTCCAGACTACCAACAAACGCTCACCAACGCCTCAGAAGAGATTGCAGATAGGCACCTAGTCTGGTTCCTAGTTTTGCCTAACCGAGTTGTTTCTAACTTGTCCGATTCTGTTCCTGAGCCATTGCAACAAGACATCAGACAGCGAATCTCAGACAAACCTGTGGTGCTGATTGGTAAAGACGGCGGAATAAAAATGCGAGAAGAACGCCTAAGCTTACCCTCCATATTTTCCACCATAGACTCTATGCCGATGCGACAAGCTGAAATGAACAGCAAATTACTTTAAACAGATACAAAAATGCCACCTATGAGAGAACTCTAGGTGGTATTTTTTATGGTGTTTTTACTTACGCTGTTGCGGTTTTTAAGCGGTTATAAACAGCCTTGCTTACTTTTCTTCATCCACTGTCCAGTGAATAGTGACCTCTTTTTTACCCCACTCTCGCGCTTTCTCAACATCGTTACCCATGTAGATATCAATCTTTTTTGTCCAACGCTTATTCATTTTGTCGAGAACCAAATAAGTACCATCCAATCCTTCAATAGTGACTTCTTGATTGTGGGTCAGCCCCATGTCGATGAGATCACGTGAAACCGCAATAGACTTCATGCCTGGCTTTAGAGTATCTCCCCAAGCGGCTAGATTTGGCGTTGAGTCAGTTTCACCAACACTTGAGGTATAAGCGCTAGCCGTTACCTTTAAGGATTGCTCATTACTGTCACACCCTGAAAGTGCAAAAACCGCCAGTGTGATAGCGATATAAGAGTTAAATTTCTTCATGATGTCGTCCATTACCTTTTAAAGATCCATATTGCGAATAACCATAGAGCCAATCGAGCGCTATTGGTTCATAGTAACGTATCGCGCGATGTCTCAGCCATAACAAAATGCACTCATTGTTATAGAGCTTCTATTCTTGTTCCCTTGTTCCCTTGTTCCCTTGCTCTATAAGCTATTAAGCAGATACAAAAATGCCACCTAAGAGACAATTCTAGGTGGCATTTTTTTTGTGTTTTTTGTTTACGCAGTCGCAGTTTCTTGAGGTGCGCTTGCAGCTAGTGCTGGGCTACCTACAGGTAGGATGGTGCGACCATATTCTGCGTTTAGCACTTGCGCCATTGCAAAGTAGATTGCAGATGCGCCACAGAAGATACCTTCGATACCAGCAATGAAGCCGATAGTGCTGTTGCCCGTGAAGTCGTGAGCGGCAAGTAGGAAGAATAGAACGGTTAGTGAACCGAATACTACTTGCTTAGCTCGTGGGTAACGAAGCGAACCAATGAACATGAAGCCTGTGAAGATGCCCCATAACACAAGGAACCAAGCCATAAAGCCTGCTGGGCTCGCTGGGAGACCCATATACGGCATTACAATGATGCCTACAAGCGTTAGCCAGAATAGACCGTAAGATGTAAACGCGGTCGTACCGAAAGTATCGCCACGCTTAAAGCACATGATGCCCACAATAACTTGGCTCAAACCACCGTAGAAGATACCCATAGCAAGGATCATAGAATCCATTGGAAAGAATCCTGCGTTGTGGATGTTCAGTAGGATGGTAGTCATACCAAAACCCATAAGTCCTAGTGGAGCTGGATTAGCCAGTTTGTTTGACATTGAGTCACCTTATTCAAAAATGTGCGTAAAAATTCGACGGAGAGTTTAATGTAGACCCGCTAAATTGCAAAAGAATGAAAATGAGAACTAAGATTTTATTTTTGGATTCTGCAGTAAAAGCGTTTGGGATCAGGCTAGTAAAATAAAAAGGGGATCAGCAAGTGCTGATCCCCTTTAGTCTTTATATGTGCAACCTAGTGCTTAGTTAGCTCTAGGAGATGACTTCGCATATACGATGAATCCAAGGCCTGCAATCGCACTAGATAGAACGAAAGACGTGATATTGGATGGAATGAATCCGTACAGCGCATAGCCTGTACCCGCGATAGCGAGAACGACAAACAGTGGCAGAGCCGGAACGCGAATTAGGCGCTGTGCATCTGGCTGAGTTGAACGTAAACGCCAAACACCGATAAATAATAGTGCGTAGATGATCCACATAAGCGCGATAGGCAGGTCACCATACAAATCAAAGATACCGTTGTGAACACCTGTTCCAGCAAGGGCAAAGCCCACTAGCATGTAAAACGCCAGCAATACAAGCATGGTTAATCCAGAGCGAACCGGTAGATTGGTTCTCGTAGAAACTGATAGCAATGCTTGAGAGCCAATGAAGTTGCGGCGCATAGCAAGAGAGTAAGGCATACGCATACCCAATAGCATCAAGCCGTTAAAGCCACCGAGTGCTGAGATAACAATGAAGAAAGATAGGGTTCTACCTAGGCTTTCACCAAACAGTAGATTAGCAACTTCAGAAACACCCATTTCACCATTGGCAAAAGCGGCACCCTCAGCCACTGACAGTAACCCCAGGGTAAAGATGACGTACACCAAGCCGATGATTGCTAGACCGCCGACCATAGCTAAAGGCAGGTTACGTTGCGGGTTCTTGATTTCGTGTGCAATGGTGGTCACAAAGATCCAACCATCAAAGGCAAACAATACAGGGATCATGGCTCCCGCAATGGCAGCAGCAAAACTCACCTGAGTTACCGAAGCAATCGCATCAGCAGACGCTGTAACGGCGTCACCTTGGTAGAAGAAACCAAACAATGCGATAGCAAGAAGCGGGATCAGCTTTATTAGCGTTGCGATGCGCTGAAGCAGTCCGCCCAAAGATTCAGCCAACAGGTTAGCTGCAGCAAAGGTGACGAAATACAGTGCTGATAGACCTGCTAATACAGGCAGTGTCGGTTCAATTTGCAAAAACGCACAGGTAAATACCGCTGAGTAATAAAGGATAACAGCAAGAATGAGCGGTATATAAAGAACGGTTTGTACCCAACCAACGAAGAACCCAAAGCGCTCACCCCATGCGGTTTCACTGAACGACATCAATCCGCCGGTTTTAGAACCCATTGACGCAATCTCTGAGATCACTATGGCTGCGATGGTGGTGAGTAGCGCCGCTAAAACCCATGCGATCACAGCATAGGTGCCATTGCCACCTGTGGCTTGCAGGACAGGGCCTGCCTTAAAGAAAATGCCAATACCGACAACGATACCAACAACCAGTGACACTGCCGTACCTAAACCGTATTTAGGCTGTAACTTTTCGTGCACTTTTACTACCTCAATTAACTTCTAGCAAAAATCTTGAGCGATAAAACCCAAGCAAAATATTCAAAGGCGTGCAGTTTAGACTAACTGAAAATAAATGCGACCATAGTAATATAAGATTACGATGGATCGCGTTAGATAATCATCGATTTCATCAAGGATAGGAGAGAAAGTAAGCGTTCTAAGGGTGATTAACGAATAAAAGACTGAGCCTGATTGATGCTACCAATGACCTTAGCTCTATCAACGCCTAAGCGATCAGAGTCCAATATCATTGTCCAATGAGCGATAGCTTGCTCATATCGTGCGCTCATAAAGTGGTCTGAGGCTATCAGTTGCAGCGCTGTTTCATTAAATGGATCCATCTCTAGGGTAATGTCTAATAAACGCTGAACATCTGTTGTGATGGTTTGTGAGTGTTGATAGTACTGGGCAGTGGCAAGGGCGGCAAATTGCCCTGCATAAGGGGCTTTTGAAAGCCTTATTGCATAGTCAAAGCAGGTCGTTGCGGAGTCAAACTCGTATTGACCCATATACAACTGGCCAAGTTCAAACCAGGCTTTAGCATCGTTAGGGTTGCCGGTAAGATGTTGCTGCTTTTCCTCCATGACTTGTTCAATGGTCATCGGCTCCATAGCAAGGGGAGGGGGCGGTATTTCGTCTTTTAGTACAAACCAAACACCCGATGCCAAAGTAAAAACAACCACAGTCGCCAAACTTGAAAAAGCAAGGCTGGCATTATTTGACAGCTGTCTGCGCAGCGCGACATAGAGCATGCCCACTGTGATTAAGGCCAAACTGAATACTATCGCCGCCGTGCTGTGCATTGACTCTCCTGTGACCCTTGATATTACTATGACCCTTGATATTGCAATGATAAGGAGGCTCCGAATTTATCGGAGCCTCGGTTAGGTCATTACGTCTTCAAGCAGCGTTTAGTATGTTGCTTCACGGGCTTTGGCTTCTTCTTCCCATTTTGGCACAACAGTCTTCAAGAAGTGTTCTTTCTCAGCATTCATCGCATCCATATCCATGCCAAGAGCCGCTTGAGCTTTCTCTTTGGTTGAGATGTCAGGGATTGGTACTGGGTCTGTAATCCCTTTCTTCGCAAGAAGGCGAATCGTCTTCGTTCTTGCATCTGCTGCTCTATCTACCGCAGTACCTAGGACTTCTAGCGCAATCTCAGGAGCGTGCATGTGCACACCGTGTGATGCGATAGCGTAATCCCAGCGCCATTGAGCATGACGAATATCTTGTAGGATAGGCTCCATCTCTTGCTCTGTCGCGCCAGCATCCCAAGCCGCTTTTGCCTCAAAGTGAGCGGCAACAATTTGCTTCTCTGCAGTCAGCTTCATGTTCAGCACTTGTGCTTTACGCGTTGAAACTATGCCTTGAAGTTGATCTTTGCTTTGAGTGTGACAGTTCGCACAGGTATCTTCGAAGCGGTCGAATGGGTTACCAATCTTATGATCTGTGTATACAGTGCCGTCTTCTCTTTCAACTTTAGGCATATGGCAGTCAGCACACACGACGTTGTTCTTGCCGTGAATACCATCACGCCACGTTTCGTAGCCAGGATGCTGAGCTTTTAGCATTGGGGCTTTAGAGACGCCATGGGTCCAATCTGCAAAGCCTAAGGCGTCGTAGTAAAGTTCCATTTCGCCTACGCTCGTCCCCATATCCCAAGGGAATTTAACGGCGTTTTTAGCATCTTTCACGAAGTAGTACTCAACGTGGCACTGCGCACAAACGCTCGCTTGTTGGTCTAGTCGAGATTGTTCTTCGAAAGGTTTGCCAATGGCTTGCATAGCACGGTCGACATAAGGACGGGTAATGGCTAGCTCAGGCTCGCCATTTTTGAATTTTTCACTGCCAGTATCGTGACAGTCAGAACAGCCAATAGGGTTAACGATTTCGCCACCAAGGCGCGCCCATTTACCTTCAAAATAGCCGTCTTCACCACGCTCATCAATTACACGAGCAACGTCAGGGCTTTTGCAGCTCCAACACGCCATAGGCATAGGTCCTGACTCTGCATCAGTAGGTCCGCCGGTACGCAAGGTCTGCCTTACATCGTCAACCGCATAAAAGTGGCCGCGTGCTTTGTTGTAATCTTTGGCGAAGCCGTAGCCCGCCCAAAGGATGACCATATTGGGGTCACCGGCAAGCGCATCGTCTATTTCTTCACTTTCGCTGGTGGCTTTCCAGCTATGATATTGATCGGGATGTGCTTCTTCGAATGCTTGATTACGCGGATCAATGCGCACTCCATCCTCGGCAGACGCAAAAGCACTGCAGGTCAAAAGACCTAACAAAGCTATAGGCGCGAAAAACCCTAGTTTCCACTGTTTGTTCACAATGCTATCTCCATATTCTCATTTTATGAATTGCGTTGTGGGGCAGCTTCCTAAAAAGAATCGGGGGAGAAGTCTATACGGTGGCGCTATATAGACAACGGAGTAAGTGTAAGTGATAAATAAGATGCCACATTAGCCAATAACAGCTGAATTGATCTAGATCAATTTATGGTATAGAAGCAGGTCACAAAAATTAACTTATATGTAAAAATTGATTAATGAGAACAATTATCAATTAAAAATCAATGGCTTACGGCGCTTCTGGCAGGTTTATTTAATGGATCTGTGTCACTAATATGCGTCAATAGACTCGTTATGTAGCACATAAGTAACTATTATTAACGGGTAAAGCGTTGTGGCTTATCCTAAATAAGAATTGATTGCACTTGGCTCAAATAATATTGAGCTGAGAGTTGTTAATTAGTGGTCGAAATAAATTAGATTCTATTTCGATTTAAGGAAAGGATACGATGGGCAATATTAAATTGACCATAGCCACAATGCTCCAATCTTTATTGGTGCTGTGCCTATTTGGTTATTCTATTAATGCTTTGGCCAATGATGGTGTCCCTAGTGATTCAGCAACATCAGAACGCTTTAAAGTAGAGTTGATAAGAGACAAAGATTACAAATGTACTCAATGTCACAAAGACTCTAAACACACTTTAGCTGGATCTCATGGACAAAATGTCATCGATGCAATGGGTAAAGAAGCCAATTGTACCGATTGTCATAGCAACATCGGGCCAGATCACCGCGACGGTGGATCAACCGTCATCAAATACTCTGATGCTCAGTCTCAAGCAGGGACAGATAAGCAACAGCTATCCCCTGAGATGATACTTAAGGCAAACAGTACTTGTATGGATTGTCATACGCCTGAAAGCCTACGTGAATCAAGCTGGACACATGATGTACACGCCAAGAACCTCACTTGTTCTAACTGCCACACGGTTCATGGAACCGATGCCAAGGTGCTGTCCTATGACCATAAGGCTATCGTCGGTATGTGTGTAGATTGTCATTCAGACTTCAACCACAAGCGCGAAGAGTAGGAGATGATATGAGTTGTTCTAGAAGAAACTTCATAGCAGGCGCAGGCGCTGTCATCTTTACTACAGGTGTTGGTACGACGGCGGCAATATCGAGCCGAAACTCGTTTGCCAGTAGCGAAGAAGAGGCGAAAATCAAATACGGCATGCTACATGATGAGAATGCCTGTATTGGGTGTACTGCGTGTACTGAGGCATGTCGCGAGGTGAATAATGTTCCCGAGGGAGTCAGTCGCTTAGAGATTGAGCGCTCTGAACCCATAGGCGAATTCCCTGACGTAGAGTATCGATTTACTCGAGACTCTTGCCAACATTGTGAGAATCCACCTTGTGTGTATGTGTGCCCAACAGGGGCAGCCTACAAGGATGAGAAGACTGGGATTGTTGATGTCCATAAAGAGAAGTGCGTAGGTTGTGGTTACTGCCTAGCGGCATGTCCGTATCAAGTGCGCTTCTTCCATCCAGAAAACAAATCAGCGGATAAATGTAATTTCTGTCGCGATACCAATCTTGCAGAAGGTAAGCAACCGGCGTGTGTGGAAAGTTGCCCAACCAGCGCATTGGTGTTCGGCGATCTGAATGATCCTAACAGCAATATCAACCAAGCAATTCAGGCCAAGCCAGTTTATCGTGACAAGGTCACTTTAGGCACCAAGCCTCAACTGTATAAAGTGCCGTTTGATAAGGGGGAGGTGTAACATGAATAGTGCATTTCATTTCGACTCTTTGGTGTGGGATTGGATCATTGCAATCTATCTTTTCCTCGCAGGGATGTCCGCAGGTGCGGTGATCGTTGGCTTATATCTTAAACGCAAGGTCATCACCGGCGATGCATCGGACAATGGCATCATGAAAGCCATCGCATGGTTAGCCCCCTTTGGCATTATTGTGGGTCTGTTGATATTGGTATTCCACCTGACCAAGCCGCTAGATTTTTGGAAGATCATGATTTACTACAACCCAACGTCGGTCATGTCGATGGGTGTGATCCTATTCCAGGTCTACATGGCGGTATTGTTTGTCTGGATTGGCATCATCTTTAGAACCACCATCGTGAATTTCTTAGGCGGTAAGTTTCAGTTTGTGGATGGTCTGCTTCTCAAGTTCAAAAGCTTCGAGAATGGCATTGAGTTATTCCTAGGATTCCTAGCCATTGCTCTAGCGGCCTACACTGGATTCTTGTTGTCAGCGCTACAAACCTATCCAATGCTCAACAATCCTGTGCTGCCGATCCTTTTCTTGTTCTCTAGTTTGTCATCAGGCGCGGCGGCGTGTTTGTTGTTTGGCATACTGGTGTTTAAAGAGGATGCGCATAGCTCGAGTGTGGCGTGGATTCATAGCTTCGAGCGTCCTGTAGTGATGTTTGAATTGTTTGTTCTGGTTACGTTTTTCACCGGTCTTATCTTTACCGGTGGACAACATGAAGCGGCAGCTTGGAATGCCATCGGTGGCGGGTTCTGGTCCAATTGGTTCTGGTTTGGGGTAGTGGGAATCGGTATGTTGTTGCCGCTGGCGATGAACTACTTTAGTCCTTCTAGCACTAAGCATAATCATGGTTTTATTCTCACCGTGACTAGTCTTAGCTTGATAGGCGTATTGATGCTACGTACCTTTGTATTGTATGCAGGGCAGATGACGGTCATTTAGAATCCGTCTTTTCAGCACCCAGGTAACTTGGATTCGTTCGAGCTACTTGGGTTTATTTTTATAGGGAATGGGATGCTAGCGAATCTAGGATTGTTTTGTTTGATCCTGACGGCAGTAGTCAGTAGTTGCGGCGCCGCAGTAGGGCTTTATAGCCTTTTGCTGCGCAAGCAAACTCTTGTGCCTGCGACTATCTCTCGTTCTTTGTCCGCTGTTGCCTTCCTTTTTGCTGGGTTATCGCTATTACTACTGAGCTATGCGTTTGCCAGTGATGACTTCTCACTTTCGTATGTCTCGGATAACTCCAACAGTGCCTTAGCGTTGCCGTTTAAGATCGCGGCCACTTGGGGCGGTCATCAAGGCTCCATGTTGTTTTGGGTTGCCATAATTTCAGGCTGGTCTGTACTGGTTTCCCGACGAACTAATAGTGCCAGTGATTTTCATGCCAGTTGGCTGATGTTGGCGCTGGTGGCCATTTTTAGCTGGTTTACTCTACTGGCATCGAATCCCTTTGCTATGAATGAAGTGATGCCTTTTGAGGGGCGAGACCTAAACCCTATGCTGCAAGACATAGGGCTTATCATTCATCCCCCGTTGTTGTACGTAGGCTATGTGGGGTTTGCCTCTGTGCTGGCGCTAACCTGTGGCTACTTGATAGAGGCAAAGGACGAAGCCGATATCTTTGAGCGCTTAACTCGTCATACGCTATTGGCATGGGTCTTCTTAAGCGCAGGGATCATTGTTGGTGCCGGGTGGGCCTACTACGAGCTAGGTTGGGGCGGTTGGTGGTTCTGGGACCCTGTTGAAAATGCATCTCTTCTTCCTTGGCTAACGGCGACGGCGTTAGTGCATTCTGTCATGGCAAGCCGAAAGCAAGGCCAGCTAAAGGTATGGACGTTCTCGCTGGCGATAGTGACCTTCTGCCTTAGCATTCTGGGTACTTTTATTGTTCGTTCTGGGGTATTAACTTCGGTACATGCATTTGCGGTTGACCCAAGCAAGGGGTTGACATTGCTAGGGATTTTAAGCTTAGTGTTTGTGAGTGCCTATGTTTTGCTTATCCATCGCGCCACTTCAATCAAGTCCAATGCTATCTCACGATTTTTCAGCAAAAATACCTTTATTTTATGGGCTCTCAACCTGTTTGTATTAGCCATGGCGATAGTCCTTCTCGGCACGTTTTATCCCATGCTGTACCAATTGCTCGGCTTAGGTAACATCTCCGTTGGTGCGCCTTATTTCAACCTATTATTTGCGCCATTAACCATTGTTGCTCTAGTAGCAATGGCATTAAGTCCATTACTCAAATGGCAGGCGCAGTCGGGTGTTTTTCCAAGGAAACTGGCATTCATAACCGTGACAGCGAGTGCTTTATTGGCCTTTGCCTTTATTCGTTATTACACCCATCAAGACAGTGAGGTCGCAGCTACATGGTCCACCTACGCGTTCGTGACCACTTGGGCTGCACTATGGCTCACGGTGACTCATGTTCTTCGCTGTTTGCGAGTGCGTAAACAGGAATACAGATACAAGGTTTACTTAGTCTCTATTGCTCATATTGGCGTGGCAATACTGGCCTTTGGAGCCAGCATGAACAGCTATTACTCTTACGAGTTGACCGCTAAGCTGGGTCCGACCGAACTTGGTTCAAATAGCGAGATTCAGTTTGGTGATTATAAGATCCATTACCAACACACCAAGCTTTACGTTGCGCCAAGCTATACCGCAGAACAGGGCGTCATCGAGATTACCGAACCCTCCGGCAATAGTGTGATGGCAAAACCTGAGAAGCGTCACTATCCCGTTCGAGTAATGAATATGACTGAGCCTTCATTGACGCCGTATTGGAATGGAGATGTGTATATCACGCTAGGAGAAAAGATCGATCCCGAGCATTACGCGGTTCGAATTCAGTTTAAAGCCTTTATTCGCTGGATTGGAATAGGCGGTTTGCTGGTGGTATTGGCAGGTGCTGGTTTACTTATCCGTGGTGTGTGGGTTAAGCAATTTAATCCACGCAAGCGAAGAGCCATTACGCGGGAGTATCAAGCATGAGACTAGTAAGGCGCTTGATGGTTTTGTTGGCGTTAAGCCTCACCTTTGGATTAAGTGTCCATGCTGCGGGCTATCAAAGCATCTCTCATCCTGTCGATTTGTTTGAATTTGATTCAGTGGCTCAGCAAAAACAAGCGATTCATCTGGCTAAAACCTTGCGCTGCCCCATGTGTCAAAATCAAAACTTGATTGAATCTAATTCGGCGGTTGCCAAGGACATTCGACTTCGAGTGTTCGAGCTGGTTAAGGCAGGGAAGTCCGATAGTGAAGTGAAAGAGTATATGGTGGCGAGATACGGTGAGCACGTACTCTATCAGCCTTCGTTTAGCATGAAGAATGCCCTGTTGTGGGGGATCCCTATCGTACTAGGATTGTTTATGATTGGTTTTAGTATTGGGCATATCAAGCGTTCGATTCGAGGCATACATTGAGACAGCAATACCACTTCAGACGCTCTATAGAAGGTCAGCTTTTGATCTGGGACGTAATCAAACTTGTTGAGATGGCGCAAGTAATGCCAGTCATCACTGTACCTCTTGATGCAATCCAAGAGCTAGACGAGGCCTTTTGGTATGATCTTGGCGGTGCTAAACCAACCTGTCGCAACGTTGCTGAGCATGCCAAATTGATTCAACAGACAGACTTTAACTATCCCATTATCTTATGTGATGAAGGACGGGTGATGGACGGCATGCATCGGGTTTGTAAGGCTTTGATGCAAGGCGCTACACATATCAAAGCTGTGCAGTTTACAACGCCTATTGCACCGCATTTCATCGACCTTGACCCAGAAACTCTCCCTTATTAACCCTCGTAAAGCTCCAGTGGCAAATCATCAGGGTCTTTAAAGAAGGTAAAGCGCTTTCCGGTGAATTCATCAACGCGTACGGCTTCTACCTCAACCTCATTGCTTTGTAAGTGTTTTATACAGCTATCAAGTTCATCGACCCTAAAGGCTAAATGTCTCAGTCCCTGAGCTTCAGGAGTGCTTGGGCGTTGTGGTGGCGATGGGAAAGAGAAAAGCTCTATTTGTGTGCCATCAGGCAAGGCGAGATCAAGCTTGTATGAGTCTCTATGTGCTCGATAATTCTCTGCGATGATGTCTAAGCCAAGAATATGCGTGTAGAAGTGCTTTGATGTTTGGTAGTCGCTACAGATGATGGCGACATGATGCGTACCCTTTAGCATGGCAAACCCTAAGTCGTTGTTATTACTTCATACTAACACGAATAAAAAAGCTCAGCCGCAAGGGCTGAGCAAAGTCTCTAAAACAAGGTGTTCTAGAAAGAGGAAGCGTGGACTAATTATTTACTCATCTCGTCCATTTGCTTTTGCAGCTGGTCGATTTGATTTAGTTTTGCCTTCACACCCAAAGAAGTCTGGCTGATTGCAGCAGGGTTTAGAACTTGACCTTCTTGACGAGGGTACTGTCCTAGGGTGGCAAAGAACTTACCAAGCTCATCTTGTACCGGTACGAATAGCCACATGTTGTCCGCCATCCAGCGTAGGTACATGCCTGATTCGTGCGGTGCTTTCTCAAATGGGTCAGCACGTAGGTGAATGATCTTCGGCCAGTTAGACTCAAAGCGCACGGCGTCAGTGATGTTGCCTTCTAGCGTTGCAAAGTGCAGTTTCCAATCATTCCAGCGAATAGCGTTTAGCTCGCCGTTAGCAGTGAAGTAAAGCAGTGATTCACGAGGACCCTGTTCTTGCTTACCTTCAAAGTAAGGCATGAAGTTATAGCCATCGATGTGTACACGCCACTCTTTACCGTTAGAGGTATAACCCTCAGCAAGCTTCTCTTTCACATCAGGAACACCAGCAGCCGCCATGATCGTTGGCAACCAATCTTGGTGCGCCATCATGTCGTTGTAGCGAGAACCAGGATCAATCACGCCAGGCCAGCGAACAAGCTGAGGAACACGCATACCGCCTTCCCAAGTTGTGCCTTTCTCACCATGGAACGGTGTAGCACCGCCGTCCGGCCAAGATACTGTCTCTGCACCGTTGTCGGTAGAGTAGATAACGATAGTATTATCAGCAATACCTAGGTCATCCAGTTTGTCTAACAAAATACCCACGTGGTCATCATGCTCTAACATGCCGTCGGCATAGATGCTGATGCCTGATTTGCCTTGGTATTTCTCTTGTAGGCGAGTCCAAACGTGCATGCGGGTTGTGTTGTGCCAGATGAAGAAAGGCTTGTCCGCTTTTACCGCTTTTTCCATAAAGGCGAGAGAAGAATCTAGGAACTCTTCATCAGCCGTTTCCATGCGCTTACGCGTCATAGGACCCGTATCTTCAATGCGGCCGTCAGCGTAAGACTTGATGACACCACGAGGGCCGTAGTTCTTACGAAACTCAGGGTCTTTTGGATAGTAGTAAGTCTCTGGCTCTTCTTCGGCATTTAGGTGGTAAAGGTTACCGAAGAACTCATCAAAACCGTGTTTTGTTGGTAGATGCTGGTCTTGGTCACCAAGGTGGTTTTTACCAAACTGAGCCGTCATGTAGCCTTGATCTTTCAATAGATCAGCAATGGTTGGCGCCCAATCAGGAATGCCGTGAGTTGAACCAGGCATGCCGATAGTGAGAAGACCAGTACGAAACGGTTCTTGGCCAGTAACGAATGCGGCACGACCTGCAGTACAGGATTGCTGACCGTAGTGGTCAGTAAATAGTGCACCTTCGTTGGCAATACGGTCGATGTTAGGGGTTTCATAGCCCATCATGCCTTGGTTGTATGCGCCGATATTCCATAGGCCCACATCATCGCCGAAGATGGCAAGGATATTTGGCTTGTCTGCAGCTACAGCTGACGCTGATGCTGCTAACATTCCTGCTGAAATAGCCAGTTTGCTGAATTGATTAGTCATTGAGACTCCATCACGTTTAGTAGGGAAAAAGATTGCGACAGTTCAGCGAAGCAGAATTAGGCTGTTAACGTTACCCGGGACTAACACTAAGAGGCTGAAAAGATGACTTATCTGAACTGCTGTTGGCACATAATGTAATTTTCAAGATGGGTGTTGTCGCTTTATAGACTGTATAACCATTGGTAATAAACCAAGGGTTTGCTTTATCAATGGAATGGGAGACTAACGATAAATGCTTTGTATATGAGGGGTTCAAGAGCCCTAATAACCCGAGGTGCCAGAATCAGTATCATTTTGTAGCAATATTTAACGTCGCGATTTTTGAGATAGGCGTCAAATTATGAGATCAATATTATCTAGTCTCATACACAACAAGTAGAATAGCGCCACATTTCTACTCCATTAAGCCTTTCCAAGCACAATGAAAAAATACGCACTGATTGCAGTTATTCTCTCCATTGCGGGGTTCTCTGCATTTTCCCTTCATACGACCGAAAAAGAAGCGCCAACACTGTCAAGCGCTTTGACCGTGGATACGACTTTTGCCGGGCAGGATACCCTTGAGCGTAGCGTTCATATGTTGGGCAATACGTTTGCTCACCAATCCGTCGATATAAAGCCAGAAGAGAAAGGAAAGGTCTCAAAGGTTTTAGTGAAATCGGGAGAGGAAGTTAAGAAAGGACAATTACTATTTTTGCTTGATGATAGACATCAGCGCGCTGTGGTTCAGCGAGAAGCTGCGAGCTTGAAAGAGCTTCAACGCCAACACAGTAATTTGCTGCGACTCTTGCCTAATGGCGCCGTTCCGCAAGGAGATGTGGACGCAGCGCTGGCTAACGTTGAAATGCAAAAGGCTGAGCTAGATCTCGCTAAGGCAACGCTTCAAGATAAGCGAGTCACTGCTCCATTCTCAGGTACATTGGGCCTAGTCGATATTACTATTGGGCAAAATGTAGAAAGCGAGAGCGTATTAACTACGCTTGATGACTCGAGCCATCTTAGATTGAATGTGGCTCTTCCCGCTAAGTATCTGCGTCAACTTAAGGTCGGACAAACCACTAAACTCTCCAGCATCGAAGGGGCGAAGTCTGTAAAGGCTACCCTGACAAGTTTAGATAGCCGAGTAAACAGTCAAACGCAAAACATCCAAGTGCAGTTTCGCATCGACAATGATGAGGCAGACTTAACCCCAGGCAGTCTTGTGCTGGGTGAATTACCGCTGCCGGCGCAAGCCGAAGTCACCGTTCCTTTGCAGTCAGTGGTGTATCGAGGGCATGAGCGCTTTGTGTATGTGGTGCAAGACAGCAAAGTAGAAAAACGTCATGTAGAAAAGCGAATAGTGACACTGGGTGAGCGCACGGGTGAGAAAGTACAAGTCCTTGAGGGGCTGGAGATCGGAGAGGAAATTGTTTATCGCGGAACGGTGAAGCTGCGTGAAAATGCAGAAGTGGAAGTCATTGAAACGGTAGACACTCATTTGCCAAGTGGTGACGTTTAACCATGAAACTGTCCGATTTTGCAATGTATCGCCCAATCTCGGCGATAGTGTTAAACATTCTGTTTATTGTGTTTGGCTTGGTTGGCGCAAGTATGCTGGCCGTTCGAGAAATGCCCGATGTTGAAACGAGTGTGGTTTCCGTGGGTACCTCCTATGGCGGTAGTGCTTCATCCATTGTTGAGAGTCAAATAACGAAACCTATCGAGGACCAACTTAGCGGTATCGATGGTATTGATTATATTTGGTCCTCTTCATGGGATGGTTGGTCAGGCATCAACATCACCTTCAAGTCTGGCTACGACATGATCCAAGCAGTCAGTGATGTGCGCGATGCCGTAAGCCGAGCACGTGGCAGTCTGCCTGATGATGTTGATGAACCTATTGTGCGAAAGAACAGCAGTGAGGGTGACCCCTTCATGTGGCTCAATCTCACCAGCACTAAGCACGATCGCATCGAATTGAGTGACTATGCACAGCGCATATTAATTGAACGCCTAAGCTTGGTGCCGGGTGTCAGTTCCATCAATACCTCAGGTGTGATTGAGCGCGTGTTGTATGTGGAGATCAACCCAGAAGATCTTGCCGCACGCCAGTTAACCACCACTGACGTGGCGCAAGCACTGCGGGCAGAGAACCTGCAGCTACCTGCTGGGTATGTAAGGAATGAATCACTGAATGTGGTGGTTCGTTTAGAGCGTCTTTATCAAAAATCCGAAGACTTTGAGCAGCTACAAATTGCCGAGAAAGACGGTGAATCAGTGCTTTTGAAGGACATAGCCAATGTCTACATAGGTGCCAAAAAAGAGACCACCACCTTTAAAGCCAATAACGTCGATAGTATGGGTCTTGGCATTGTGGCTATGTCTCAAGCAAACCCTTTGACGGTATCGGATTCTGTTCTGGATGAACTCAAATCATTGCAGCACTTTTTACCCGAAGGGGTTGAGCTACAGGTTGATTACGACAGTACTGTCTTTATCCGTGAGGCCATAAAAGAGGTCTACATTACGTTGGCCATTACTGCTGTACTGGTGACGTTAGTGCTGTATCTCTTTTTGGGACGACTCTCGACCACGATTGTCCCTGCGATAACCGTCCCTGTTTCCCTTATTTCGGCATTTTCTGTGGCTTACTTATGTGGTTACTCCATCAATCTCGTCACACTGATGGCCTTGATTCTGGCCATAGGCTTAGTGGTGGATGATGCCATCGTTGTGGTGGAAAACATTGTGCGCCATAGGCGAAACGGTGCGCCTGCGATGGTGGCGGCGTTTAAGGGAACCAAAGAGCTTAACTTTGCGGTAATCGCCACGACACTGGTGTTGATCATGACCTTCCTGCCTTTGATCTTTCTAGAGGGAAAGCTAGGCAACATGTTCGCAGAATTTGCGGTTATCTTATCTGCCGCTGTGGGCTTTTCATCCATCGCCGCCCTTACTCTTGGTCCCGTGCTAAGCGAGCTATTGTTCCGTAAAGAACTTGAAGAGCCTAACCGCGTTTGTTTGGCTGTGGATAAGGGCGTGAGTCGTATCCAGGCTGTTTATCGCAAGAGCTTAGAATCGGTTCTGAAGTGGAAAACCTTCTCTCTATTTGTGCTTATCGTCTGCTCTGCGGGGCTTTACTTTGTCTATCAACAGCAGCAGCGAGCGTTTGCGCCAGTGGAAGACAGAGGTGCGGTGAACGTTTATGTTGGCGGTATAGAAGCCACCAGTTATGAGCGAATGCTTAAGAGTATGGAGCAAATTAACGATCGCTTGATGCCACTTGCCTCAAAAGAAGGTCCTGTGGCCTCGCTTAATTATTCTACACCCGCTTTTGGCACATGGGCAGACCATCAAGGCTTCTTTATTATCCGGCTTAAACACTGGAACGATAGAGAGATGAATGCCACAGAAGTGGTCAATCATATTAAAGAACTGACCCGTGATGTGACTGACGTGCAGGTGTTCCCCTATCAACCTGGCTTTGGTGGAGGAATGGGTGAACCCGTGCAGTTTGTGCTGCAGGGTGAAGAGTATGACGTCATCTATGAGATCGCCAAAGAGCTGGAAAAGTCAGCGGAATCGAGTGGTAAGATGGATGGCATTAAGCTTGATTACAACCCGACCACGCCAGAGATTTTATTGACGGTAAATCGAGAAGTCGCTCGAGAGCTGGGTGTCAGTGTTAACGAGATCGCCTCAACCCTAGAAGTGTTACTTGGGGGCGCAACAGAAACCCGCTTTGAAGAGTCTGGCGAAGAATACGATGTCTACCTTAAGGCCAATGAAGCTCAATTTAACTCTGCGGCGGATCTGAGTAAGGTGTATCTTCGCTCGAAAGAGGGAGAGTTGATCTCTTTAGATATCTTAGTGTCTGTAAATGACGTAGCTTCTGCGCGTGGTCTATTTCATTATCAGCGCAAGAAGTCCATTACTCTTAAAGCAAACTTAATGGATGGAGTGACGTTAGGTGGCGCTCTGAATTACCTAGAGCAAAAAGCATCATCGTTACTGCCGCCGGGTTATACCTACGACTACGCGGGAGAGTCTAAAGATTATTACGACAATCAACGTGAAGTGTGGCTTATCTTTGCCTTGTCACTGTTTGTCTCTTACTTGGTGCTTGCCGCGCAGTTCGAAAGCTTTGTGAGTCCAACAATTGTCATGTTAACGGTACCGATAGGATTATTGGGCGGACTGATTGGTATCTTGTTAGCTGGAGATAGTTTTAATCTCTATTCCCAGCTTGGGATGCTAATGCTCATTGGCATGGCGACCAAAAATGGCATTTTGATCGTAGAGTTTGCCAATCAGCTAAGAGATCGCGGTCAAGACGTTAAACAAGCGATTCTTAATGCATCTGAGCAGCGCCTTCGCCCAATTGTGATGACGGCAATGACCACACTTCTTGGCTCTATACCTATGTTGATTGCGACAGGGGCAGGCTCAGAGACACGCTTTTCTGTGGGTATCGTGATCTTCAGCGGTATGCTGCTCACCACAGTGGTGACTTTGTTTGTCATACCGAGCCTATATCTCTGGATAGGTGGTCATAGCCACTCCCCTGAAGCTCGTGTTAATCAGGTCAATAACTTATTAGCGGAGCACACTTAAAGAAAAGCTGCACCTTGTCGCATATGGTTAATTTTTAGTCTATAACTCAATGGCTAAGCGTATAACTGATGTTGCTTACTGAGCTCAGTTTCGAACTCTTCGAGATTGAGCTCTAGGAATACACGACAAGGAGTTTCTATGAAGTCTTTTAAGGGTGCTAAATGTAGGTTGGCTATCATAGCATCGGTACTGATGGGGGTATCGACCGCCACTGTTGCTGCGGACAAGCCCAATATTTTGGTGATCTGGGGCGATGATATTGGCCAGTCCAATATCAGTGCGTACACCTTTGGTTTGATGGGCTACAAAACCCCAAATATCGACCGAATTGCGAAAGAAGGTATGATGTTCACCGATTACTACGGCGAGCAGTCGTGTACCGCAGGTCGTTCTACCTTCATTACGGGTCAAAGTGTACTTCGCACTGGCCTGAGTAAGGTGGGTTTGCCCGGTGCTAATCTTGGCTTACAGGCAGAAGATGTCACCATCGCCGAAGTGCTCAAGCCTATGGGTTACGCCACGGGTCAGTTTGGTAAGAACCACCTTGGCGACAAGGATGAGCACTTGCCAACCGCACATGGCTTTGACGAATTCTTTGGCAACCTCTATCACCTCAATGCAGAGGAAGAGCCTGAGAATATCGATTATCCGAAAGACCCTGAGTTTCGTAAGAAGTTTGGCCCGCGCGGCGTTATAAAATCTTATGCTGATGGCAAGATTGAAGATACAGGGCCACTAACGCGTAAGCGTATGGAAACAGTCGATGATGAGACCTTAGCGGCGGCCATCGATTTCATGGGGCGCTCAGTCAAAGCCGATAAACCTTTCTTTGTATGGTGGAATGCTACCCGAATGCACTTTAGAACCCATGTGAAAGCAGAACTCGCTGGTTCCACAGGCATCAGTAACTATGCTGACGGTATGGTCGAACACGATAACCATGTTGGGGAGCTACTAAAAGCGGTCGATGATCTCGGAATCACAGACAACACCATAGTGTTTTACTCAACAGATAATGGACCCCACATGAACACGTGGCCAGATGCGGGCTTAACACCGTTCCGCGGAGAGAAAAACACCAACTGGGAAGGGGCTTATCGTGTTCCTGCAATGGTTCGCTGGCCGGGTAAGATAGAAGCGGGAAGCGTATCCAATGAGATCATGCATCACATGGATTGGTTACCTACCTTTGCCGCGGCTGCTGGTGATGACGAAATCAAAGAAAAATTGGTGAAAGGCACCTCTGTTGGTAATACCAAGTACAAGGTTCATCTTGATGGCTATAACTTCTTACCGCACCTAACGGGTGAAGAAGAGCAGGGCCGCCGAGAAGAGATCTTCTACTTTACCGATGACGGTGATCTTGCCGCTCTTCGTTACAACAAGTGGAAGGTGGTGTTCCTAGAGCAACGCTCCACAGGAACCTTGAACATCTGGGCTGAACCGTTCACACCGCTTCGCGTTCCAAAGATCTTCAACCTAAGAATGGACCCTTACGAGGTTGCCGATAGAACCTCCAATACCTACTACGATTGGATGCTAGACCGCGCCTTTATGCTAGTGCCTGCACAGGCCTACGTAGGCAAGTACTTGGCTACCTTCGAGGAATTCCCTCCAAGACAAAAAGCAGCAAGCTTTAGCTTGGATCAGGTAATGGAAAAACTGCAAACCCCGCAGAATAAATAAAATAAGTTGTAGAAATCTAAGACCAGAGCCATTTATTTGGCTCTGGTCTTTCTTTTTAAGCTATTGTTGTTAATAGGAAAATTGAAAGTACGTTCGCTATAAGGGTAGTATGTTGAAACGATTTGGCAGGAAGCTAATTTTGTTCATCGTAACGATGGGGTTTGGGTTAGCTCTATCAGTTGCGCAGGCTGAAGACTCAGGGTTTGTGGGAAGCAAGGTTTGCCTTGATTGTCATCAGCAGGAGTATCAACAGTGGCTAGGCTCTGATCATGAAATGGCAATGAAACACGCAGATGAAGCGAGTGTATTGGGTGACTTCAATGACGCTAGGTTCGAGTTTGCAGGGGTCGAAAATCGCTTCTTCAAAAAGGGCGAGCAATATTGGGTCAATATTCAAGGTGACGACGGTCAATATCGTGATTATCAGATCAAATATACCTTCGGCTACGATCCTCTTCAGCAATATATGGTTGAGTTTGAGGATGGTCGTGTCCAGTTGATTCCATTTGCTTGGGACTCTCGTTCAAAAGAAGAAGGCGGTCAGCGCTGGTTTCACCTCTATCCAGACCTAACTCCAACGGATGAGTTCTACTGGACGAACTCAGGACAAAATTGGAACTTCATGTGTGCCGATTGTCATTCGACCAATCTAGAAAAGAACTACGACCGTGAAAAAGATACCTATGCCACCACTTGGTCTGAGATCAACGTGGGGTGTGAGGCTTGCCACGGAAAAGGACAAGAGCACGTTACTTGGGCAAAGGGTGATAAATCGAGCCAAGCTGCGCACCTAGGCTTTGATCGTGATCTTTCAAAAGCAGTAAAAGAGTGGGTGTTTGAAGAAAATATGCCAGCTTTGCAACCTAAGAGCATTCACCCCACCGACCAAATGACTATGTGTGCACAATGCCACGGTCGCCGAACGCAATTGACCGAAGATAAAGACCATGTGCAGGGTAACTTACTCGATCGCTATCGACTGAGCCTTATTACGCCAGAGCTTTATCATGCGGATGGGCAAATCTTTGATGAGGATTATGTCTATGGCTCTTTTCTCCAATCAAAAATGGCGGAAAAAGGGGTGAGTTGTACTAACTGTCACAACCCGCACACAGCCAAGCTGGAAATCGCCGAAGAGGCGGTGTGTAGCCAGTGCCATTTGCCGACGAACTTCTCACCGGAAAACCATACCTTCCACGACAAAGACTCTGAAGCCTCAAAATGTACCACTTGCCACATGCCTGAGACGACCTACATGCAGGTGGATCCACGACGCGATCATAGCTGGCAGATCCCAAGGCCAGATCTCAGCACCCATTTAGGGACGCCTAATGTGTGCACTTCTTGCCATGAAGACCAAACCAATGAATGGGCGTCTGAGTCATTAGCAAAATGGTTCCCCAATTCAAAACATCAAAATCAGCAACACTTCGCAGTGGCATTTTATGCGGCAGAAATTGGCTATCAAGGGGCTGAAGATGCACTGGCCTATACGGCGCAAGATAATACGCAGAGGGATATTATCAGAGCCTCTGCTACCAGTCGTTTAGCGCCTTATCAAGGAAAGAACACCACAGTGGCGCTTGCGCGGGCAGTGAAGCATGACAGTGAATTGATTAGAGTTTCTGCAGTGCAAGGCTCTGCTGGCTTTGAACCAAGAGACCGCTGGCAAATACTCGCGCCATTATTGGAAGACAAAGTACTAGGCGTGCGCACAGAAGCGGCAGGCGCGCTGGTGGTCTATTGGCGTGAGTTAAACGAGCAGCAAAAACAAGCTCTAGCTAAGCCATTGCAAGAGTACATGGAGATACAAGAATTTAACTCCGACAGAGGCTTTGGACGGACCAACTTAGGCAACGTCTATCGAGCGCAAGGTGATTATGCACAAGCGATCAAGGAATATAAGGGAGCAATAGCGGTTGAGCCCTATTTTGCCAATAGCTATGTGAATCTTGCCGACCTTTATCGCGTACAAGAAAAAGAGCCACAAGTGTTCTCGACACTTGAACAGGGCATTAAGGCACAGCCAAAATCCGGTGCGTTAAGATACAGCGCAGCATTGTCGTTGTTGCGCCAAGGCAAAAATAGTCAAGCCACTCAATATCTGCAGCAAGCGACAGAGGTTGAGCCCGACAATGCACAGTATTGGTATCTGTATGGCTTGTCGTTGGAATCGACAAGCGTGTCGCAGGCATCAAAAGCACTGGATAAAGCCTTTAGAGTCAGCGGTAACCCTCAGCAACTCTACGCTCGATGCGAGATGTTAGTGAAATACAGCAAAGACTCGAGTATCGAGTTCCAAGCGCGTCAATGCATCACTGAGCTTGAGAAATATGCCCCGCCAGAGGTGATTAAAGGATTGCGAGCTAAGCTATAACGACGAACCTGTATAACCATTAGTTATGTTTATCTTGCGTAGAATAGAGATATTCGATGTTTGAGGATGAATTATGAGTGCGTCACAAGAAGCGGTTGCAGCGTTAGTCTCTCAGGTAGAGCAGTCTGTTGTTGGACAGCGACACGTTGTTGAGTCTTTAGTGTTAGGTTTACTAACTAACGGTCATGTATTGCTAGAGGGACTTCCGGGAACCGCAAAAACCCGCTCAGTGAAGGCACTAGCGGATGCACTGCACTCATCCTTTGGCCGTATTCAATTTACCCCCGACCTGTTGCCCTCGGATGTCACGGGCACTGAGGTCTATCAAGACGTTGCGGATGGTTCGGGCAAGAGTAAGCCACAACTGCACTTTCAGCCAGGTCCTATCTTTAACAGTATTGTGCTGGCGGATGAAATAAACCGCGCACCCGCTAAGGTGCAGGCCGCGCTTCTAGAAGCAATGGCAGAGGGCACCATTACTGTGGGTGACGAGACGCATCAACTGCCTGATTTGTTCATGGTATTGGCGACACAAAACCCCATCGAGCAAGAAGGGACATACCCTTTGCCCGAGGCGCAAATGGACCGTTTTATCTTAAAGGTAACGGTGGATTATCCTGACGATGATGCTGAGATGGACATCATGCGCTTGGTACGCTCTGAAGAGACCTCAAGCAATACTCAATCACAACAACAAAACATAACCTCGATCGATCCCGTGCACGTGCTTAAGGCAAGAGAAGAAATTGCCAAAGTCGAGGTATCGGAGATCGCTGAGCGTTATATCGTTGCCCTAGTCATGGCGACGCGAAATCCAGATCGCTACCCTGAATCAAATCTCTCGCGCTGGATTCAAGTTGGCTCAAGCCCACGTGCGACTATTGCTCTTGATAAGTGTTCACGAGCGTATGCTTGGTTAAAAGGAAGAGAGTACGTGCAGCCGGATGATGTTCGAGCAGTTGCTCATGGCGTACTTGGGCACCGACATACTCAAAGTTATGACGCACTGGCAGAAGGGATTTCTGCGAAGCAGATAGTCGATGAGCTTCTTGATACCGTAGCCATCGGCTAGTCGCTTTGCGGAGGTAACACTATGAAATCAGCTCAACGTGAAACCGGTGATGCTCGAATCTATTGTCAATATGCTCGCTTAGTTCAACTGCAAGGGCAGGTGGGTGCTTTCTCCTTTTTACCCCAATTGAAGGCGGGCACTATTTTGTCTGGCCGCCACCAATCCCTGTTTCGTGGCCGTGGATTAAATTTTGAAGAGCTGCGTCACTATCAAAATGGCGATGATATTCGCAACCTTGATTGGAAAGTCACAATGCGCACAGGTAAGCCGCACGTGCGCGCCTACACAGAAGAAAAAGACCGCAACGTTATTTTGTGTGTTGATCAGCGCTCTAGTCTGTTCTTTTCCTCTATCGAGGTAATGAAATCGGTCGTTGCTGCCGAGATTGCGGCTTTGAGCGCTTGGCGAGTGCTTAAGGACAGTGATCGAGTGGGCTTTGTTATCGCAAGGCCGGATAGCGTTGATTGGTACAAGCCGCAGCGAAGCCGCTCCCATTTGTTACATCGACTACATTGCCTTGCCGAAGCTAATCAGTCTCTTAACGTTTCCTCTCAAGATAGTGAATCGGCTTCATTTGGGCAGTTGATGTCAGTCATTACCCGCGTGGCAACCAAAGGCTCTACCGTCATAGTGCTTAGTGATTGGCATGGGGCAAAGGAGTCAGATGTTGATAGGTTGCAGCAGCTTCAGGCCCATAATGATGTGCTAACGGTATTGATCTCTGACCGACTTGAAGAAGAACTTCCTTCTCGCTCTAACTGGGTAATGGGAGACGGTACCCATCAGCTTAATATCAGTGAATCTGCAAAGCTCAAGCAAGCGAACCTCGGATTAAAGCAACATCAAGAGCTCAAAAAGAGTCAGCTGGTACGTTTGATGGCCGCAAAAGGGCTGCCTTTGATTCATCTAGATACATCAGGCAATCATCTAGAGCAATTTAAGCGTGGTATGGGAGTACATCGATGACGGTACATACGCCACCGCAAAGTTATATGTTGCGTGATATTGTCGAGGTTGCTGTGGCACCGTCAGTGAGTTGGATGCCGCAAACCATAGGTTGGAAAGTGGTCACTGTCATTGCATCGGCCTTTGCTATCGTTTGGACCTATAAAAGCTTGCAGCGTTGGTGGGGCAACCGATATCGGCGCGAGGCCATAGCCAGCCTGGGTTTACTGGTACAGGCGTGCAAAACCGCACAAGAGGCAGATAAAGCCTATCGTCAGCAAATATCTCAAGATGTGTATAGCGTTTTAAAGACAGTGTTGTCGGCGGTTAATCCGCAAGCACGACCGTTATATGGGCTGCCTTTTCTGCAATCTCTTGATGCTCAGACTAAGCCTGGCCTTGATGTATTTGCAAGTCAATGGTCGCACTGGCCACAATCTTTGCTTGTGCAGCAAAACGCCCTTAGCAAGACGGAACTCTTGGCCTTGATTATTGATAGTCAGGCATGGGTGAAGCAACATCTAGCCCTAGCTCAAACTGTATCAGGGGAGATGAGTAATGCTTGATTCTTCTCTGGAGCTGTTGCATCCCTATTGGTTATTGGCTCTGCCTTTACCGCTACTAGTGCACTGGCTCATTCCGGCCTATCGCACTAAGCAGTCTGCCATAAAGGTGCCTTTTTTTGGCGTCTTGCTCAAGGCTTTAGGAGAGTTGCCGAGCGAGGGTGCCAGTCAATTACGTCCTTCCTTGTGGCAACGATGCATCTTGGTGATGTCATGGTGTTTAGTGATCTTTGCCTTATGTAAACCGACGATTCTCGGCGAACCTCAAACACGTGAGCGCTTAGGGCGTGATGTGATGGTCGTCGTGGACTTGTCTGGCTCTATGGCTGAGCAAGACTTCACTTCGCAAACGGGTGACAAAATCTCTAGGCTGGATGCGGTAAAAGAGGTGCTAGAAACCTTCGTCGAATCAAGAAAAGGCGACCGATTAGGGCTTATCTTATTTGGCGATGCGGCCTTCATTCAAACCCCCTTTACTGCTGACCAAACGGTATGGCTAAACCTTTTGCAGCAAACCGATGTTGGGATGGCAGGCGCTAGCACCTATCTGGGTGATGCTATAGGCTTGGCTATCAAGGTGTTTGAAAACAGTGCTCAAGCGAGTGCAGAAGGGGCACGTGAAAAGGTCGCGATTGTGCTAACCGATGGCAATGATACGGGAAGCTTCGTTGAGCCAATCGATGCCGCTAAGGTTGCCAGTGCGAAGGGGGTGAAGATCCATGTGATTGCCATTGGCGATCCCGCCACTGTGGGTGAACAGGCCTTGGATATGGACACCATTTCTCGTATTGCTTCAGAAACCGGTGGTGAGGCATTTGAGGCTCTAGATAGAGAAGCGCTGGCCCGAGCGTATGAAGAAATTGGCGAGCTTGAGCCTCAACTCTATGAGAGCTCGACCTATCGGCCTAAAACCAGCGTGCATGCCTACCCAATTATGCTGGTGGTTGCCCTGTACTTGCTGGCCTTCATAGTCAGCACAGTGAAACGAATGGCGAGAATTAATACCAACGAGATACAAGAGGAGAGAACGGATGTTTGATTCTCTTTTGTGGCAACAAGTGTTTACTCAATTTCATTTCATTAGGCCGCTATGGCTCCTTGCTCTTGTCCCGCTAATGGCCGTGGTCTATCTGCGTTGGAAGCATGAGATCGTTGGCAGTTGGCAAGCCTTGCTGCCAGATCATCTAAGAAAGCCTTTGACCATCGGCGATATGGGGTGGCGAAAGCAACTGCCTCTAAAGTTGCTATTTGTCTCTATGCTAATGGCCATTATTGTCTGCGCAGGGCCTACTTGGCAAAGAGCGCCATCACCTTTTGGTGAAGACAAGGCATCACTACTGATTGCGTTGGATAACAGCCCCTCAATGCTCAACGAGGACTTACCACCTAGTAGGTTAGAGCGTTCAAAGCAGAAGGTGCAGGATCTCTTAGCGCTTCGCGGTGGCGGGCAGACAGGCCTAGTGGTGTATTCGGGCACAGCCCACCTTGCCATGCCAATGACCAAAGACAGTTCTGTTTTCGCTCCTTTCTTAGCCGCCATTGAGCCTAGCATTATGCCTGTCGAGGGAAAGAAAGCGGACAGCATCATAGCGCTTATCGATGAACAATTAGCGAGTGATAAAGCGGGCACCGTACTTCTTATTAGTGATGGTATTACACCAAACAGCCTCGAACCACTTGCCCAATACTTTAATCAAAGTCGACATCAACTGCTTGTTCTAGCCGCAGGCAACCAGCAAGTGCAAAGCAGTAACCCAATGGACCTCAACTCGTTAAAGCAATTAGCGAGTGAAAGCGGTGGAAGCATAGAGGTGATCTCCATTGATGATGCCGATATCAACGCATTAAATCGAAAGATTGAACGTCATATGCAGCTCAACAATGAGTCAGCAATGCCATGGCAAGACATGGGGTATTACTTGCTAGTGCCTATCGCTTTATTGCTGCTGTTTTGGTTTAGAAAGGGTTGGCTGGTTCAATGGGCGCTGCTGTTTTGTATTTTCACGCCTGCTCTGTCTGTGAATAACGCTTATGCATCACTCGAGATGCACAAAGCCGAATCAACAGAGACTCGCATGGAAGTCACGCAGTGGGACAAAGTTTCTCAAATGTGGGCCGATCTATGGCTGACACCAGACCAGCAAGGGCAGTGGCACTTTAATCGACAAAACTATCTTGAGGCGGCGATTCATTATCAAGACCCGCTTCGTAAGGGCATCGCCTATTACTATGCTGGCGAGTTTAAACAGGCTCATGCGCAGTTTCTAAATGCAGACTCAGCCCTGTCACTGTTCTATGCAGGCAATGCGTTGGCGAGACAGCGTGAGTACCTTAAAGCTAGGGGTTTGTTCGCCTATCTACTCAAGCAAGAAAAATGGGATTTATCAGAACAACTGACCACGGATGTGGAGCATAACTTGAAAGCGATGCAGGCCATTGTTGATGAGGTGAACCGGCTCAGTGAGAGTCAGGCTGGCACCACTGATGGTCCTGAAGACTCCATGGAGCTTGGCGAAAAGCCACAAACAGGGGATGGCGCTGAAGACCAAGCGGTGGCGGCAATGATGCTAAAAGAGACGCTCAATGCCAATGAAATACTGGGCAGTGATGAGCTTGCTGATAAGTGGCTACGTAAGGTGGAGTCCGACCCTAAGTTCTTTTTAAGAGCGAAGTTTCAAATTGAGTTAATTAATCGTCAAAGTGAGGAGCCAAGTCATGCGAAATAACGGTTGGCGTCTTATCTTCATCGCTTTCATGTTTATGGCGTTTTCGACAAGTAGCCTTGCCAATGACATAGCGCAGTTGCAACGCAGTGGCGGGGTGCAGATAAAGAGCTGGTTGAATGATCGTCAAGATATCAAACAACCAGAGCAGGTCACTATCAATGAGCAGCTCACCCTATATATAGAGGTATCGACACCGCGCTGGTTTTCCGGCGGGACTCGAATTGGTGGCATTGAAATACCGGATGTCATAGCCAAGCAGCGCTCCCAACTAGCGGTTAATTACGCAGAGAGGCGAAAGGGCGCGACCTGGTCAGTACAGTTATGGGAGGTTGACCTATATCCGCAGAAGAGCGGAGAGTTTGTTATCCCACCGCTTGCGGTGCAGGTACAAGTCTCTATTGATAGCGGCGAGAATGTGAAAGGCAACCTCTACACTGAACCGTTGCGATTTACGGCTAGCCTGCCAAGCGGACTATTGACGGAAGAAACGCTGTGGATTAATAGCCCTAAGGCTGAAATAAGCCAGCAGTGGCAGCAGTCTAATCAAGAACTCAAAGCCGGTGATACCATTACCCGCACCATTAGCGTTGAGGCAACAGATACCTTATCGGTGTTGTTACCTCCAATAATGGCTACCGATAGCGTGAATAGAAGCAATCGCTATCAAGCGTATGCAAAGCCAGTCAGGTTATCGGACACGCAAAATCGAGGTCAGTATCAAGCTCAGAGAGTCGAAGAAGAGGTCTATGTACTGCAAACTGGCGGAGAACTCTCCTTTCCTGAGTACTCCATTTCTTGGTGGGATTCAGACAAAGGTGAGTTGCGTGAATTGAGACTTGAGGGGCAGTCTTTTAAGGTGTCTCATACCTTCTCTTCATGGGTGCGCTATTATAAAGATAACTTACTGATTACATTGTTTGTTTTTATCTCAGTTATTGGGTTTTATTTGGCGTTAAAACGCTATTATAAGAGCCAACCTAAGCCTGCTTGGTGGCTGTTTGTTCAAGAATTGAAGTTAGGTAATGAACAGCGAATCCGTGCCTGTTTGTATGCGAGATTACGCTCTCAATCGGGTGACTTACAATTGAGTGCATTGTCGAGCAGTGCTGATTGGCAAATACTAGCGAAGCAAATTCAACACGAGAAGATTTCTTTTATTAAGGGATGCTCTCTATGGCGAGAAATAGGAAGACTGGCTAATCAAAAAAATGAGCAAAGGAAATCGCATTATCTCGCTTTGCCCCAATTGGCGAGGCTAAATGAGCGCTACAAAGGCCCTAAATCTTAGCTTTGGGGTAAACACAATAGGAACCTATGAAAAGTACTGAGCTAAATTTAATCCCTTTCTTTGTCGCAGTGTACGAAGAAAGCAGTATGTCTAAAGCCGCCAATCGTCTTGGGGTCAGCCAGCCTGCGGTCAGTAAGTCTTTAAAGCGCCTACGAGAGATTTATGACGATCCTTTGTTCCACAGAAGCCCAACAGGGGTCACGCCTACGACCTTTGCTGAGGACATCTATCCTGCATTGTCTGCATCGTTTAAGAACTTCACTTCTACTCTATCCGCGACTCGGGATTTCGATCCCAAGATATCGGAGCGCATTTTTTCAATAGCCTGCATGACGCCCATTGCTTATCAGTTGATGCCTGAACTTTTACTTAAGATTAAGTCAAAAGCACCCAACATAGACCTTGAGGTACACCCTCTATTTACGGAAGATCATGAATCTGATTTGCGTTTGCAAAGATATGATTTGGTGATTGATATGAAGCCGCTAGAAAGAACGTCACTTAAGGTCGTTAAATTGGGAAGAGAATCCATCAAAGTGATTGCTCGAGAAGGGCATCCAAGGCTGTCAGGGGAGATAACGGTAGAAGAGTTCTTACAGGAAGGGCATGTCGCAGTGTCGCGCTGGAAGAGCCGAAGTGCATTGTTGTCGAGTCACCACTTTCAAGATCTCAACAAGCGAAGGATTGTTTATCGTTCCCCTGGGGTATTAGAGATGCTGCCGGTGGTATGTAAAACGGATTACATCGCTCTTTTCCCTGCCTCAGCCATTGATACTATGGCAAAGCACTATCCGATCCAGAGTTTAGAGACCCCATTTCTAGATATTTCTGAAGATATTTGCATGCTCTGGCACCCAAGTAGAACCACAGAAAATGGCCATAAATGGTTACGAAGCCAAGTGCAGTCAGTGTCAAAGGTGATCTTTAAAGATTAGCGTGATGAAGAGAAAAGGCCCACTTGGTATTATCACTCCATAGGGCCTGCTGACCTTTTGCGGTTGAATTTTGCTCGGCCAGAAGCCATTTAATCAAGGCGAGTGGCTTGCCGCCTAGTCATCTAAGCAAAAGCCGCTTAACGACGAGTAAATGGCTTCTGGCCGAGCCCTTCTGGCCGAGCCCTTCTGGCCGAGCCCTTCTGGCCGAGCCCTTCTGGCCGAGCCCTTCTGGCCGAGCCCTTCTGGCCGAGCCCTTCTGGCCGAGCCCTTCTGGCCGAGCCCTTCGGGTAGCGTTTGTTGGGCATTTCTACCGCGTTAGTCCCATTTCATGTGGAACCACCACACCTAAAAGTGACTGCCTTGTATAAATACCCAACAATTCGCTACAAAAACAACCGCAAAAGGTCAGCAGGCCCTTAAAATACCAAGAGGGTCGTTAGTCTATATGTTATAGGCTATGCCAGCGTTTACCCGCTTCGAATCCTACGAGCGACGACATACGTTCTAGGTATATCGATGGAGTGCACTGGGTGTTTTCTTGCGCTTCAGTGAACTGGTTAAAGAAAGATTTGTAGATAGTGAACATATCTTCGTTTGTACCAGTAATCGCTGTTTCTCTTGCTAGCTTTCTCGCTTTTTGAGTCAGGTAGCTCTCAATTACGCTTGATTCGCCACGCAGTAAAGCGTGTTTGTTGATCCAGCCTAACTCGCCATTTGCGATGTCAGTAGTGATAGAGCTTTTAAGCAATGATAGTTTGGATGTATCCATTGATGCATTCCTACTTAGTAATAATCAAAAGACCACTTTTTCAGTACGATTGGGCATAGTTTATGAACAAGGGTGTTGAAAAAGATCGGCGCATCCTAGATCCAGAATCGCAGTTCGTCCACAAAAATCACACTAATTTACACTTATACCCATAAAGTAGTATGCGATTGATTTAGCAGAGTAATCTGCATCTTTTCTTCGTCGAAAAGGGATTGTATACTCGAAAATACTTGTCGGAGTGCCATAAGGCTGAGACCGTTAACTCGGGATCCGTTGAACCTGATCAGGCTAATACCTGCGAAGGGAACAAGAGTAGAGATCACACCACCACAGATCTCTATCCCCAGATCATAGCTCTATCTGAGTTATGGTCTTTCTTGTTGCATCCATCCGCCAAGCATTTGATAACCCTTAATTAATAGGAAAAATGCTATGTCGACACGTAAACAAGCAAGGCTAGACGCGAAACACTTTATTGATTCTTTGTCTGTTGAGCCATACCCCAATTCCACTAAGTGTTATATCCAGGGATCGCGGGCTGATATTCAGGTGCCAGTTCGTGAAATCGCCCTTGGAGACAGTCTAGTGGGAGGCACTAAAGATGTGCCTATTTTCCAGCCCAATGAACCCATCCATGTCTATGACACCTCCGGTGTATATACAGACCCAAACCACGCCATTGATCTTTATAGCGGATTGCCAAAACTAAGAGAGCAGTGGATAGAAGAGCGCGGTGATACTGCGTTATTGGATGAGGTGAGCTCTGTGTATACGAAGTCTCGCTTGCAAGACGACACCCTTGATGATCTGCGCTACGGCAATCTTCCACGTATTCGTCGAGCAGACGAGAATCAGTGTGTCACCCAGCTCCACTATGCTCGAAAAGGCATTATTACCCCTGAAATGGAGTACATCGCTATTCGAGAGAATATGGGCAGGCAGAAATTTGCCGATGAACAGTTAAATCAGCAGCATCCGGGGCATAACTTTGGCGCAAACTTGCCTAAAGAGATCACCCCTGAATTTGTTCGCAAAGAAGTGGCTGAAGGACGCGCGATCATCCCTTCTAACATCAACCACCCAGAAGCTGAGCCTATGATCATTGGCCGCAACTTCCTGGTTAAGGTGAACGCCAATATAGGAAACTCGTCGGTCAGTTCATCCATTGAAGAAGAGGTTGAGAAACTGGTGTGGTCGACACGTTGGGGCGCCGATACGGTGATGGATCTATCCACTGGACGAAATATCCATGAGACTCGCGAGTGGATACTGCGAAACAGCCCAGTTCCTATTGGCACGGTGCCAATGTATCAAGCATTAGAAAAGGTCAACGGAGTAGCCGAGAATCTGAATTGGGAGGTGATGCGAGATACCTTGATTGAGCAAGCCGAGCAGGGCGTGGATTACTTCACCATACACGCAGGCTTGTTATTGCGTTATGTGCCAATGACGGCCAAACGCGTCACTGGCATTGTCTCTCGCGGTGGCTCCATCATTGCTAAGTGGTGTTTAGCTCACCATCAAGAAAGCTTTCTATACACACACTTTAGAGAGATCTGTGAGATCTGCGCCAAATATGACGTGGCATTATCGTTAGGAGACGGTCTGCGTCCAGGCTCAATCGCCGATGCCAATGATGAGGCGCAGTTCGCTGAACTGCGCACGCTAGGAGAGCTAACAAAGGTGGCTTGGGAGTATGACGTACAGGTGATCATCGAAGGCCCAGGCCATGTGCCTATGCATATGATTCAAGAGAACATGCAGGAGCAACTTGAGCATTGTCATGAAGCGCCGTTTTACACGCTAGGCCCGCTGACCACAGATATTGCACCGGGTTACGACCATATTACCTCGGGTATTGGCGCCGCTTTGATAGGTTGGTACGGCTGCGCCATGCTTTGCTATGTGACACCGAAAGAGCATTTGGGTTTGCCTAACAAGGAAGACGTTAAAACCGGTCTCATCACCTATAAACTGGCGGCGCATGCAGCGGATTTGGCGAAAGGGCACCCTGGTGCTCAGATACGTGACAATGCCTTGTCTAAAGCGCGTTTTGAGTTCCGCTGGGAGGATCAATTTAACCTCTCGCTAGACCCAGATACTGCGCGCGCCTTTCATGATGAAACTCTGCCTCAAGAGTCGGGCAAGGTCGCACACTTCTGCTCTATGTGTGGCCCCAAGTTCTGTTCCATGAAGATCTCCCAAGAGGTGCGAGAGTATGCCAAGGATACAAAACAAGTAGCCGAAGACCAGAGGTTAGAGATTAAGATGCTAGATGATCCCTTAGAGGGCATGCGTCAAAAATCGCAAGAGTTTCTAGAGACTGGAGCTGAGCTTTATCATCCGAAAGAGAGCGTTAACTAAGCTGTTTAGATAGGAAAAAGGCAGCTCCTTTAGAGGAGTTGCCTTAAATTTGGGTAGTACTTAAATCTGTGCAGTTCTTAAATCTGGTAGAGAAGATCCTAGATCTCCGATAGGAGCACTCGGAGATGACGGAAATTACGGAAATGACGATTGACTTTTGTTATGTGTAAAAGGTCGTTTGATGAATTCCGAAGTACCAAATTGTGTCATGCCCGAGTGCTCTTATCGGGCATCTGCTCCTATGTAGCCAACGGAAAGTCAGGTTAATCCGCGTTGACCACCTCTTTTAACACATCACCTGTAGTGCCACTTGGCGGAGTAATGCCGAGAACATTCGATAATGTTGGTGCGATATCGTAGGGTGTTACGGCGCGCTCTACCTTCTGAGCTTTGGTATTGTAGCCCGCAAAAATAACCGGAACATAGGTGTCGTAGCTCCACGGAGAGCCGTGAGTCGAAGCCACAGTCAGACCATCCATATCATTGATATAGGTGCGAGGTGCAAACACTAGATACACATCACCAGAGCGGTTAGGTTGATAATTGTTACTCACTAACTGGTTAATATGGGTATTTGCTAAACGTCCTGCCGCCACGTCGGAACTGGTTACCGCATAGGCAACCCCATCAATCTTCATCGCTTCTTCTGCAATCACCGCTTGCAGTTCAGCAAGGTTGATCTTCTTCTCTCTCACCACGTCATGGTTTAAATACACATACGGCTGAGCATAGAGTCGGAAGATCTCTTCACCCACAGCAAACTCATTTTTAAGTCTTTGCTTAAGGTTATCGGTAAGCAGTGTGGTCTTGTCGAAATACTGTGCACGCTTAAGGCCTAAAGAGGCTGCAACGGTCGAGGATTCCGGCGCACCATGGTCTGCCGAAAGCACAATCAAGGTGTTATCCAAGCCAACATGATGGTCGATGTCTTCAAACAAGGATTTCAGGGTTCTATCTAAACGGATCAGGTTATCTTCTGCCTCTAAGCTTGATGGGCCGTACAGATGCAAAACATAGTCGTTAGAGGAAAAACTGACCGCCAAGTAGTCGGTCACATCTCGAGAGCCTAGTTTCTCTTGCTGTAGTAAGGTTTTGGTAAAATCCGCAGTGAGCTCATCGCCAGCAGGACTGACGGTTAGCATGGTTGAATAATACTGGAAGCTTGCCGGCCCATAGGGGTGTGGAAAGGTTCTTTGAAAACCGGCGAGATCAAACTTTTGCTCTTGTGAGACTTCTTCTAGGGTGTATTTGTCTCTGTCCAGTGCCAGTTCCCAGCGCTTGCCTGAGTACCGTGCAGGAATATCCTTTTCGTTCCAACGCTCTACCCACGCAGGATATGCATCGTAGTAGTAGTCACTGGTGACAAAATCAGAGGTCGCCTTAGAAAACCAAAATGCTTTACCGGTATGTCCCGCTAGAGAAATTGCGCCGCGGTCCTTAATAGAGACGCCAAATACCTTGGATTGGCCACTATTCGATATAGTGAGTTCATCACTGAAGGTGGACACCAGTATTGGGGTTGGAGAGCGGCCATCTTTGGTGGCAGCACGCTGTGTCGGATCAATCTCGGTGGATTTATTCACATCAGCGCCACTGGTCAGCAAGCTGTAGTCGCCATCTTCTACGTTATAGATCAGACGTTCTAGACTGCGGTCATACCAAACATTACCTACCATGCCATGTACTGAGGGGGGAGCACCTGTGGCAAGCGATACGTGGCCTACAATGGTCTCGGTGTTTCCGTGTTGATAGTGGGCATTGGTGTAATACACCCCTTGATCCATCAGGTAACGAAAGCCACCCTCGCCAAAGTTGTGTTTATAGCGTTCTAATAAGTCTCCACGTAAGCCATCTACGGTAATCTGTAGCACAAGCTTAGGTTTGCTCTCTGTAGAGAAAGCGGGAGAACTGATAAGGCCAAGACCGATCAGGCTCATCGCACAATAGCGTTTTATCATTAGGGCATGTGTCCTTGTTATAAATGAATTAGCGCGCGTCACGTACTAGACGCAGTCCCATATCCGACATAATTATAGACTGGCTAGCAAAGTCTCTTCGGTAGTTTTCAGATTCATTGTCGGCATAGGAAAAACTGCCACCGCGAACCGACTTATGGGCAAGGCCAATATTGGTATCTTGTGCATTACTTGGATTGTGCATTGGTGAACTGCGATAAAAAGTCGCTTCGTAGGCATCGATAGTGAATTCGCCTACATTGCCTGTCATGTCATACAGCCCTAGTTCATTAGGTTTTTTCTGGCCAACGCGGTGTGCTCGATTATTAGCGTTGCCTGCATGCCATGCGACATCATCGATGTTGTTTGATCCACTATAGGTATAACCCTTCGATTGATTGCCACCACGCGCGGCAAATTCCCACTCGGCCTCAGTGGGCAAGCGGTATTTTTGACCTGTGATTTCATTGAGTTTTTCGATGAAGTAGTTCGCTTGCTGCCAACTCAAATTATTCACTGGAATTTGAGGGTCTTTGAAGAAGCTTCTTGAATGGCCCATCACCTCTTCAAATAAAGACTGTGTGACCTCGAACTTAGAGATATAGAAGCTATCCACACTTACTTGGTGGGCGGGTTGTTCTGAGGCTTTGGCATCATCCGAGTCAGAGCCCATGACATAAGCGCCGCCGGCAACGAATACCATGTCGGCTTCGATCTGAGTGGTGAGAGGGTGAGGTTCAAATAGTGAGCATCCTGTCATTGTTAACACTAGCGTCCATGCTAATAAAGGGCGAAAAGTTGTCAAACGCAGGGTCATATTTGGTCTCTGTCAAAAAATGAGACATTAGTTTAACAATTCCCAATTTTCCAAATGGTTATATGCGCAATAACAAGCCTTTGATATAACCAAAAGTTAAAATAAGGCTGTTTTTGGCATCCAAGATAACGGTATCGATATGTTGTTGACTCAAGGCCCGCAATTTAACGGCAAACCCTCAAAGCGAATGCATGTAATGGCGAAACCCATTGGTGCTGCGTGCAATATTGATTGCAATTACTGCTATTACCTAAGCAAGCAAGACCTGTTGGACTACAAGAAGGGTTGCTCTCCAGAGATGGGTGAGCACGACCTTGAACAATACATTAAGCAGTATATCGAGGCTCAAAACACGCCGGAGATCATCTTTTCGTGGCAGGGCGGAGAGCCGACGTTATTAGGGCTCCCTTACTTTGAGAAGATTGTCGAGCTGCAGAAAAAGTATCAGCCTGTTGGCGTAAGCATCTCAAACGACCTGCAAACTAATGGCACCTTGCTGAACGCGAAATGGTGTCAGTTTTTAAAAGAGAACAACTTTTTGGTGGGCCTGAGTATTGATGGTCCTGCCATGTATCACGACGCCTATCGAACCAACAAAGCCGGTCGCGGTACCCACAAACAAGTAATGGAAGCGGTGAAACTGCTCCATGAATACCAAGTGAGCTTTACTACGCTGACCTGTATCAATAACCTTACCAGCCGTAACCCTTTAGAGGTTTATCGATTCTTGCGTGATGAAGTAAAGTCGCCGCAAATGCAGTTCATCCCCATTGTTGAACAAAAAACATTCCGCGATACCGCACCTCAAACATGGGAAGATCAGCAACAACCGCGTCAGGGGGACAAGCGTCTGATCCCTGGCTCAAAAAACTCAGTAATGGAGTCTTGGTGCGTATCGGATGAGGCGTGGGGTAACTTTCTGATTGCGGTATTTGATGAGTGGGCGAGTCGTGATGTTGGCAAAGTGTTTGTGCAATATTTTGAAGCCTTTGTTGAGACTTGGATGGGGCGCAGAAACCCATTGTGCACATTAGGTGAGTTTTGCGGTAAGGGCTTGGCGATGGAGCCAACGGGTGACGTATTTGCTTGCGACCATTATGTTTATCCAGAGTATAAAATTGGTAATATTCACGTCGATAAATTGGATGATTTGGCGTTTTCAAGTAAACAGCAGAGCTTTGGGTTTAATAAAACCAAGAGCTTAACAGAGCAATGCAATACATGTGATTATAAGTTTGCCTGCTTTGGTGAGTGTCCAAAGAACCGCTTTATTCGCACCCGATCTGGTGAGCCTGGGCTTAATTACCTTTGTGCTGGCTGGCACAAATTTTATAAGCATGCAGATCGTTCAATTGCACATTTATTGCGCGTAATGGGCTATCCCGTCGCACATGGCAAGTTTAGCGATAAGATCGTAAGAGAGGCCATGTCTCAACCTCAGCCAAGCAATACCTTTGGTGCCAAGTTTTGATGAGTGTAAGAACGAACATCCTTATTGCCGTAATTGCGATGATGGCCTTGCTTGTGTTTGCTCCATCTTCTAGCGCCGCCAATCGAACGGTCGAGCAGTTGTCATATATCGCACAGGACAAAAACAACGAACGCTCTGAGCGTATTAACGCATTAGAGCAGTTGACCAGTTTTCCAAGTCAAAGTGCCCTTATCGCAATCGCTCGCGGCCTTAAGGATAATCATCATGATATTCGTGAGGCTTCCGTTAAAGCGTCAGCGCCGTATCAATTGACTCACCGCTGGCGTTTACTGTCACCCCTGATGGACGATTTAGTCTTAGATGTAAGAATGGCGGTCGCTGAAAATCTTGTGGTCGATTACGCAGAGTTAAATGCGGTTCAAAGGCAGCAATTTGATCCCTTGTTTGATGATTGGGCGTCTACCTTGATTCTTGAGGATACCGAAGCCTCGATGATGGCTTTAGCTCAAGGCTACCTGCATATTTGTGACTATAAGGCGGCAAGGGATGTCTATGGAAAATTGATAGAACGCTCTAAGGGTGGGGTTGATGCGTGGATAGGTATTGCTGAAAGCTATCGTCTTAATAAGCAAGATGATGAGGCGTTAACGGTGCTCAATGATGGGCTAGTTGCTTTCCCTAACGAGCCAAGATTATTGTACGCAAAGTCTCTGACGCTGGTGCGATTAGATGAGCCAAAGCTAGCTGCGAAAAGCATGGATAGTGCAGCAAAGCTTGCCAAAACCAATAGTCAGTATTGGTATGTTAATGGCGTGCTTCAAGAGGCTTATGATCAGACGTTGGCGCTAGATTCATTGAAAAAAGCCTATGAGATCTCAGAGCAGCCAGAGCAGTTGTATGCGATATGTGACTTTAAGATCCGCCATTTGGATAGTAAAGCGGAGGTATGCGTGATGCAGTTGGAAAAAGTCGCACCACCACATGTTGTTGCCAATCTAAGGAGTCGAATTGAGCAACGGGACTTTGTTACGCACTAAGGCTCTTTTTACGTTCTTGCACAGCTTACCAAAGCGCCTAATGTCATCAAAGTTAGGCGCAGTGCCATCGGCGATATAGTGCTCCCAGTAACTAAGCTCTGTATCAACCAGCTCCATGAGTTTTTTAGGGCAGCCCACACAATCAGTCCCGGTACCGCAGACAAAGGTTTCATCTTCATACAGAGGCAGCTCAAGCTTCACTTGCTCAATTATGTTGTGCATTGCAGTAAGGCGGTCAGGTTTGCGAGCGAGCATGGTCAATCTTTATACTAATAAAAGCGCTATCATAATACAAATAGGCTTGTGGTGTAGAGATATTTCAATAAAAAAAGGTCTGCACTTTCTCTTTCAAAGTGCAGACCTTTAAGTTCAATGCGAGTTGTTAATCGAGTTCTGACTAAGCCGCTTCTACTTGCGCTGGGCAATCCTGCTGCTGGGCGCGCTTATCTAATGCGCCGCTAAAGCGAGTGAGAAGCAGTGCCACAATCACGACCACACCGCCAATCCATGGAGTATGCATCAAACCAAGGCTTTCGTGAGCAACAATCATACCGCCACCCCAAGAACCTAACGCGATACCTACGTTAAACGCGGCAATATTAAGTCCTGATGCTACATCAACGGCTTCAGGTGTATGCTTCTCAGCAAGGCTCACTACGTAAACTTGCAGGCCAGGTACGTTACCAAAAGCAAATGCACCCCACACCAAGATAGTCACTACCGCTGCAATTGAGTTGTAAGCCGTAAAGTTAAATATGAACAGTACAACGGCCAAGCCAGAAAAGATCACTGTTAGTGCTTTTATTGGACCCATCTTGTCGGCCATTTTACCGCCCCAGATATTACCAATCGCCACTGATACGCCGTACACCAACATGATGATGCCGATGGCACTTGGGTTAAAGCCTGACACGTCCTGCAAGATAGGTGCTAGGAAGGTAAACGCTGTAAACGTACCGCCGTAACCCAGTGCTGTAATTGCATACACAAGAAGTAGACGGGGCTGAGTTAATACTTTTAACTGCGCAGACAGTTTTGCCGCTGGTGGCTGTTTTAGGTTGTTCGGTACAAGTAGTGCACTACCAATTAACGCAATAAGACCTAAGATTGCCACAATCAAAAACGTTGCCTGCCAACCAAATGTTTGGCCAATATAGGTTCCTAGAGGCACGCCCGTTACTAGGGCCACTGTTAAACCCGTAAACATAATCGCGATAGCACTTGCGGCTTTCTCTTTAGAGACTAAACCCGTTGCGATAGTCGACCCAATAGAGAAGAACACGCCATGAGCAAGACCGGTTAAGATGCGCGCAAGTATTAAGGTGTTATAGCTCGGCGCCTGCCATGCCAAAAGGTTGCCTGCGACAAAAAGGCTCATTACTGCAAGCAGTACTTTTTTACGGTTCCACTTACCAGTAAGGGCAGTAAGCACTGGAGCACCAATCGCCACGCCAAGAGCGTAAAGGCTAACAAGAAGTCCAGCGGAAGGAACTGACACATTAAGGTCAGCAGCCATAGTAGGAATCAAACCTACAATTACAAATTCTGTTGTTCCGATTGCGAACGCACTTAGCGTCAACGCAAGTAATGCTAAAGGCATAATCTTTCTCTCTCTATGCTGATACGGTGTGTATCAATCGATGGAGTGGATTATTCAGTAAAACCGGTTTGTGAAAAATAGTGTCTTTAACAAATGACTTTTGTTGTTTTTGGAAAAATGAAGAAGGGAAAGCTGTCAGCCGCAAGCTTTCAGCTGTCAGAATGGTTCTAGAGCTGCTAGCTGCCAGCTACCAGCTACAAGAGGTTGTTATACCGTCATCCCAGCATGTTGTTAGCTGGGATCTTAGGATGCACAAGCGTTGAGATTGCCGATAAGAGACCTCGGCAATGAGGGTTTTAAAGCTGTCAGCTTTAAGCCTTCAGCCGTCAGAAGTTCATACGCTGTCATCCCAGCATGTTGTTAGCTGGGATCTTAGGATGCACAAGTGGTGAGATTGCCGATAAGAGACTTCGGCAATGACGATCTGAAAGCTGCTAGCTTCAAGCTGCCAGCTACAAGAAGGCTGTCATCCCAGCATGTTGTTAGCTGGGATCTTAGGATGCACAAGTGGTGAGATTGCCGATAAGAGACCTGGACAATGACGATCTTAAAACTGCTAGCTTCAAGCTGCCAGCTACAAGAAGGCCGTCATCCCAGCATGTTGTTAGCTGGGATCTTAGGATGCACAAGCGGTGAGATTGCCGATAAGAGACCTGGACAATGACGATCTTAAAGCTGCTAGCTTCCAGCTGCCAGCTGTCAGAAGGTCGTCATCCCAGCATGTTTTTAGCTGGGATCTTGGGATGCACAAGCGGTGAGATTGCCGATAAGAGACCTGGACAATGACGATCTTAAAGCTGCTAGCTTCCAACTGCCAGCTGTCAGAAGGTCGTCATCCCAGCATGTTTTTAGCTGGGATCTTGGGATGCACAAGCGGTGAGATTGCCGATAAGAGACCTCGGCAATGACGATCTTAAAGCTGACAGCTGACAGCTGACGGCTTGCAGCTAGTAACTCGCAGCTATAATTTCTACGGCTGCTGCTTAGTCGGCGCTAGTGCAATCTCGCGGATACACACATTTTGAGGCTGTTGGAATGCGAAAAGCACAGCGCGAGCTACGTCATCAGCGGCTAGAACGCCACCCATGTCTTCTTTCCATGAGTCGTAGCCATCTTTGATCTCTTGAGAAGAGGTGTGCGATAGAAGCTCGGTTTCTACGGCGCCAGGGGCGATAGTGGTAACGCGAACGTTATCAGCCGCGACTTCTTCACGAACATTCTCAGAGATAGCGTGTACCGCAAACTTAGTGCCGCAGTACGCTGCGTGGTTCGGGAATGTTTTCTTTCCTGCAATTGAGCTGATGTTAATGATGGTGCCGCTGTTGCGAGACTTCATTGGTGCTAGTACAGATTGCATGCCGTTCAGTAGACCCAATACGTTCACATCGAACATACGCTTCCACTCTTGTGCATCTTGAGTGTCGATTTGACCAAGAAGCATTGTACCAGCGTTGTTGACTAAACCATCTACAGGGCCAAATTGTGCTTCAGCTTTTGCAATAGCGGCTTCAAATGAACCTTGGTCGGTTACATCCACTTTTTCACATAGTGTGTTTGGAAGTTTCAGGGCTTCAAGTCTTTCTACGCGACGTGCAAGAAGAAGAAGAGGATGCCCTTCGTCACTTAAACGACGTGCAATCGCTTCACCGATACCTGAACTTGCGCCAGTAACAACAATAAGTTTTTTCATCATTCTTCTCCGAATATGGTTTGCAACACCCTTTGTGTCGATGGAGGCCATTCTAGTGAAGAATCTTTTGTTGATATATATCCCTTTAGGTAAAACACTGTTGCTATACTGCAACAATAGACGTGTAAATCTTTGAGGCAAAAATGTTGAATAACAAAATACCACCACCGTTAGTGATGCTGGCGTGCGGTGGGTTAGGAGGCTACCTAGATGGCTTCACATTTTCATCGGAGCCATTGGCATGGCTGCTAGCCGTCGTTATCTTTGCTACTGGTGTATGGCTGGCTGTGGTTTCCATTGTTTCCTTTAAGCAGGCCAAGACCACCATCAATCCATTGGATCCCTCTCAAACCAGTCAATTGGTGTCTCATGGCATATTTAGATTTAGCCGAAACCCCATGTATGTATCTCTCGCATTGTTCCTAGTGGCTTGGTCCTGCCTGTTGCTATCTGTAGCCACGTTGGCGTTTTGTGGCGTGTTTGTGCTGTACATAACTTGGTTCCAGATCAAACCGGAAGAGAAGGTCTTGAAGGCGAAATTTGGCAAGCAGTATGAAGAGTATTGCCACAAGGTAAGAAGGTGGCTGTAGCCCATGTTGAATAAGGTAAACCTGTCAGAGATCCGCTCCTTTGTATTAATCGCACAGCTTGGCAATTTCACTCGAGCAGCAGAGGCGTTAAAGGTGTCTCGCTCTCACATATCACGCCAGATGACTCAGCTAGAGTCTGATCTAGGGGTGACCTTGCTGGTAAGAACCACTCGCACTCTCAAGCTTACTCAAGCAGGTCAAAAGCTGTTTGAGCAGTGCCAGCTCGCTCTAGGTCACATCGACCAAGCGCTACTGTCGGCAATAGATGATGTTGAAGAGGTGAGGGGGCACATTGCCATCAACTGCGTTGGTGGGGTGTTGGGTGAAGACATCTTAGTGCCTATGATCAACGAGTTCATGTCTCTTTATCCAGATGTGCATGTGAGTCTGGACTTTAGTAGTCATAGGGTTGACTTGATACAAGACGACTTTGATATCGCCTTTCGTATGGGAACGTTGCAAGATGCCAGCTTTGTCGCTCGTAAGCTACTGGATATTGATATGGTCACCTTAGCCAGTCCCCAATACCTTCAGCAACATGACGTTATTTCTCATCCTAAACAACTAGAAAAGCATCGCTGTTTAACTGGGTCTGTGAATCGTTGGAGTTTCGTTCGTGACGGAAACAGTGAAACTTTTGAAGTGAATATTAGCGGTAATTTACAGTGTAAAAATGGTCGCGCTTTGGTGAACGGGGCTTTGCTAGGCAATGGTGTTATTCGTGTGCCTCTACTGTATTGCCAAAAGGAGGTCGAGGACAAAAGATTGCAACAAGTATTTTCCGATTGGCATATACCTAGTGTAGACTTTTCAATGATTTACCATAAAGACAGATTCAGACCTGCACGTTTGGTTAGGCTGATTGAGTTTATTTACCAACAATTTGAATCATTGAGAGCCGAACGTGATGCCCGAAAAGGAAAATAAGTGAATAGCTATCAGATTTTGTATAAAAAGAATGTGGTGTTAGCCGTGAATCTCGGCAATGCCAACGCTTCAGAAGAAATAAAAAGCCTGAACGAACAAGGCTTTAAGATTTTTAGTCGTATCATACAGGCTGTTTCTGAGGATTGAGCTGTTGCTATCTATCGTGCCGAGAATCAATCTACGCATAGTGAGCATGACGTTAGCATCAAGAATGTGTTTCTCTTCAAAACCAACCGATTACGACGTCTTCCTTATCTGGGGTATACGTTCTCAAGCTTTATAGTTGCGGCTTTGAGTATGCTTATGCTCACCCAGCAGGCGAGTAATTCAGATGGCGGCGGTGCACTATTTTTACTGTTCCCGATCCTAATCGCGCTATTTTGGTTCTCCATTGGCTTATCGGTAGCGCGATGGAAAAACTGTGGTCATAAGGACTGGTATTACGCCGTTGCTTTGGTGGTCACTATGCTGATAGACACCTTCTTGATGGGAGTGGCAAGCACAGTATTGTGGCTGTATCTACTGTTTAACCCGCAATCAAAGAATATATAAGATCTAAAAAGGGGCGAGAGCCCCTTCATAATATAAGTTCAACATCCATTTTTAGTGGCAACTTCTAACAGCCTAGGCAAGCAAGGATTTATTCGACTTTAATAGCCTTTCAAGTTGGGGTGTTAAGTTGGTTCTTTTAGACATAGTCAATCGACCTGCCTCGTAGAGTTCAACCAGCACACCATTATTGCAGGTATTGCATTGACCCTCGCAATGCATTTCCTCAAGGAAGGTATCCATTTTGTAAGGGGACAACTTGAACCTTTCTACTTCACTGCCCTTATTGCAGTTATAAATTACCACTTCCATCTTCACTCCTTGAAGAATCACAACTATCTATATTGATTACTATCGCTTATATTTTGGCATGTTTAAATAGAGATAGGTCACACACTAATATTTCTGGAGTGTATGTGTGAATACGATCAATGAATAGCATAAGAAGTGACAAATATTTGCGAGGCAAATCAACTTTAATGTATGACTCATTTGGTCCAAAATAGAACGAAATGAGCCATACACAGCTATTAGAATGTGATCCCTATCTAAATAATACTCTTCTTAACGGTGTCTTCATCACTAGGTAAGTAAATAGAGTCGATACAGCAATTGTGCCAAACCATACCAGTAGGTCTTTCTTCCAGAATTCAAAGCCTAAAAACCCAGCCAAATTAGATAGATAGATAACAAATAGCAGGTGGGAAACATAAATGCCTAGAGTAAGGTTAGCGACTGGTTGCACCCATTTACTCTCTCCTAAACTAGGATTGGCCAACAAGAAAAAGAAAAACCCTAAAGCCCAAATAGGGGTACCAAATAAATAATCATGGATACGAAAATCAACATCCCAACCGAGAAGATAATAAGCCTCAAAAAAGTGAATCAACATGCCTATTATTAATATGAACAGTGCTTTTACTGAGCTAACAGAAATATTTATCCGGCGAATTTCAAATCCTAAAACGATCATTATTAAGCTGAAGAAAGGCCCATTTCTTGTATAAAAAAGAGACGGGATATCTGTTGCATTAAAATAACTACCCGCCAATACGCCGTATATAAATAATATAATGCCAAATGGAAGAAGAAGTCTTTGAAGATTGGCTTTAATTAAAATCGAGACTAGACCAACACCAATGACGAGAGCAGGTAGATACCACAGGTGAACTACGCCTCCCTCAAGAAGAGAGTTGAGTGGTTTTTGCGCTAAATAGTGGCCGTACATAGAGCGTTCGGCCATGTAACCTTCTGTCATTACCGTCATTAAGTTAAAGGGCATCAGTAGATAAATGACGCTCCAAACCAACCAAATTATCGTGAGCGGTTTAATGTAAGAAAGAGCCGTACCAATAGGATCTCGACTGAGCTTAGGCTGAAGCAAATAACCCGTTAACAGAAAAAAGTAAGGTACAGCAAAGCGGCTAGCTTGATTAATAAAATCTCCAAGCCAGGGCGTTTCTTTATATAAGGGATAAGCAACGAAGAGTTGGCTATGTATGGTGATAACAGCCAGTATAGCGATGATGCGACCGAGCTCTAAACTTGGAATGCGTTGGTTCGTAGTGGACATAAACAATATCTCAGGAAGTGACACTGCTTTGTATAACAGACGCTAGAGTTCGTCTATCTGAATAATGAGGCGTTAATCAGAATTATTAGCCTTGTCTCAAATCTCGGCTTTTTAAACGAAGAGTTGTAACAAAAACAAAACAGGCCCGCCGAAGCGAGCCTGTTATCTAATTCAATTGGTATTAAACCATTTGAGATAATTAAGCAGCAGCAAGCTGTGCAGATTTCTCTTCGCTGATAGGGCGAGTCACTAGAGATAGTGCAACACACACACCCATCATTACAGCAGAGATTGTGTACGCTAGAGTATAGCCTTCACCGTGAGTCATTGAGAAACCAACAACTGCCGCGCCGATAGCACCACCGATACCCCATGCAGTGTAAAGAACACCGTAGTTAGTACCGTAGTTCTTAAGACCGTAGAATTCAGCAGTGATAGATGGGAATACCGCTAGTAGCGTACCGTAACCTACCGCTGCAATCGCAGTACCAAGGATCAGCGTTGCTTCTGATTTGAAGGTAGCGAATAGAACCATGTTAACGCCTTGCAGAGCAAATGCGATGAACAATGTGCGTAGGCCACCAATCTTGTCAGATAGGATACCAGCGCCAATACGACCGCCTGAGTTAAACACTGCAAGGATAGATGCTAGGTATACCGCGTTTGGTAGGTTCGCTTGAACACTTGCAATAGTCGTGATGTTACCAATGATCATAAGGCCCGTTGCAGAAGCAAATGCGTACATGATCCATAGAGAGTAGAACTGAGGTGTTTTCAGCATTACTTTCCAAGAGATGTCGTTGCTCTTCTTAACAGCAACTGGTGCTTGACCTGCTTTTACCTTAGGCGCTTCTGGTACGTAATCTGCTGGTGGGTTGTTGATTGTTGCCGCTAGAGGCACAGCAATAACAAGAACACCAACACCTAGGATAAGGAAGCTTTGGTCAATACCGTAGTTAGTGATAAGCGTAGACGTCAGCGGAGCGAGGTAAACCGCAGCGAGACCGAAGCCAGCAGCAATCAAACCGTTTACTAGACCTTTCTTAGATGCGTGGAACCATTTCATCGCAGCAGGAGAAAGACATGCGTAACCGAAGCCGATACCAGCGCCAGCTACCACACCAAATGTCATGCTCAGCATCGCAGGAGTCGTTGCAAAGCTTGAGGCAATCATACCTAGACCCGTTAGCGTAGCACCTAACATAAGGATGTTACGCGGACCCATACGGTCTTGAAGGATACCAGCAACAAGAAGAGCGATAGAGAAAGTAACCGTTGCGATAGCGTATGGTTGAGATGCATCTGCTGCATTCCAGCCTAAATCAGTAACTAGAGCTTTGTTGAATACACTCCATGCGTAAAGAATGCCTAAGCAAAGGTTGATACAGAATCCTGCAATCAGGATGCGCATCGCTTTATCAATCTTTTTCATCGTTTGTTCTCGGTGCCGTGATGGCTAGGTTGATTGTGTTAATTGTCTGAAACGTTAAAAAACTTTTTAGGTTTCTCAAAATTTCTAAGAGCGAGATGCGCGAATTGTACACAAGTTTTTTGTGATTTGAATCTCTTTTTGCGAAAAATGGAAAATAATTTTGCGCTTTTTTACTATTGGTACAAATTGAGAGATGGTTCGCAAAATTTGCGGTGATTTTCGCAGGATAAAACACTGCCTATAGACTGTTTACCCAACGGAATGTGATGTATTCGGCGTCTATGAAAGAAAATTTCGCTTTAGCATTTTTTTAACAATTTAAACATCTAGATCGTTAATATCATCGTAAAACGGTTATATGGTGCTTATTTGATTTAAAACAATGTTAAATTGTTGCGTAGATGTAAAATTGATGTGTATTTCAATGATTTAGGCGAAAAATAGCTCAAAAAAACAGCTTGCAAACGAGTGTTTTTCAGTCAAAATACAGTGAAATCTAAGATTCCAAATTTGAAAGGATGCTTTACTAAGCTTTAGTGAGGTTACACATGAAAATATTTTTACTTCTACTTATCTCTGTTTCCGCGGGCGCAGCATCAGCTGAGCACCTAACTTCTTTCCTTTACGGACTGAGTACAGCATCGCTTGCTGTGGGTGTTTGCTTCTGGTTGGCTTTCCGTTCATCTCGTTGGCCACAACTTGCAGTGTTCCTTCTACTAACAGGCATGCTTTGCAAACTGACTATTACTGTTGTTTCGACCATTGTGGGTGTTAACGCCGGATTGATTACTTCACCGTTGATCTTCTCTCTTTCGTACCTATTCTTTGCGATCGCGACGACTTACGTGTACTTCTACTTCAAAGATAAAAGCACAAATCGCAAGCTAGGCTTAAATCAAGCGTAAACCTTAGTGTTTGGAATCATTACGAAAACCGCTGTCGCGAAAGCACAGCGGTTTTTTTGTGCCTGTTCACTTTTAGCCTCAAAACTTCACTATTCTTATATCAATAACACTAAGTACTTTACTAGCTAGGATGATCAGTTATTTAGTACGATTGGTAGTACATACGCTTAAGTAATAGATGGTGAGGTATCGATCATGTACCGCCTGTACTCTCCGCAGCAAATTAAACAAAGTGAACCTCAAGCAGCAGTTCTCGCCGGAATTACTCTTTATCAACTAATGGAAAGGGCTGGGCACGCCGCTTTTGAACGCTTGCAGTCCATGCTACCTAACGCCGGAAGAGTCTTGGTTTGTTGTGGTTCAGGGAACAACGGTGGTGACGGCTTTGTGGTGGCTCGATTAGCGCTAGAGCTTGGCTATGAAGTAGACGTGTTTCAGCCCTCCTACTGTGAATCCAATACCGCGGATTCAGCGCAAGCAAAACAGCGATGGCTAAGTCATGGCAAAGTGATATCTAGCAACATCGATGAGTTAGAGCACTATGACCTTATAGTTGACGGCCTGCTAGGTACGGGGTTAACCGGTAATGTTCGAGACAATCTTGCTAAGGTGATTAACAGCCTTAACCAATCCAAACGTCCAATTCTCAGTCTTGATATTCCTTCGGGCCTGCATGCTGACACGGGCAAGATCTTAGGTATTGCAGTCAAGGCGACTACTACAGTGACTTTTATAGGGAATAAAAGAGGGCTAGTGACAGGGCAGTCCAGAGATACCGTTGGCGAGCTATATCTAGCGGACCTTGGTGTTGGTTCTGAGTTCTCAAGCTTAGAAACAGAGCTAGCCTGCATCTTTGATAAAGAGCAAGCCCATAAGCGATTACCAAAAAGGAAGCACACTTCTCACAAGGGGCAGTGCGGTCGCACGCTATTAGTGGGTGGCCATCAAGGAACCAGTGGCGCCATTATTATGGCCGCTCAGGCAAGCTGCCACGTCGGGGCTGGATTAATTAGCGTGATGACTCATCAAGATACCATTACTCCATTGCTTACCCGCCAGCCTGAGGTAATGGCCATTGCTATAGATAAAGCGAGCAATGCAGAAATGCTGGTAGATGTGATGAACTCTGCAACCGTTATTGCATTAGGACCAGGGTTAGGCACAGATGATTGGTCTAAGAGGCTGTTTGAACAAGGGATAGCGCAGTTAAAACCTAAGGCCATTGATGCCGATGGGCTGAACCTTCTTGCTCAGAGTGCGTCATCTTATGATTTAAGCGAAACCGTTCTAACCCCTCATCCAGGGGAAGCGGCAAGGCTATTAGAGTGTTCTGTTCAGGATATTGAGCAAGATCGCTATGCAGCAGTTGAGAAGATCCAGTCAAAATATCAGTGTGTGGTGCTGCTTAAGGGGGCAGGTACCTTGATATGCGATGGACAAATGACCTATGTGATCAAAGCGGGAAACTCTGGCATGGCAAGTGGGGGAATGGGCGATGTGTTAACCGGGGTTATTGCTGGATTGCTTTCTCAGGGCTTAAAGCCAATAGATGCGGCGTGCCTAGGAGCCTGGCTACATTCTACTGCGGCGGACAATATCGCTACGCAGTCAGGAAAAATTGGTATGCTGGCCAGCGACCTATTACCTGAGATTCGCTCTCTTATAAATCAATGCTAAATAGAAAGTCCACTGCTTTAATAAGGCTATCGCTTAATAAGAACAGTGGACTCATAGCCTTGGGTTAGTCACCTAGAGACGTAGAGGCGCGTCTGCGATCGGTTGCTCCATAAAGCTGACCATTCTTAACTTCAATCGCATTCAAGCCACTGACGACAGGGATGACATGCACCTGATAACCCATCTCAGTAAACTCAGGAACCAGTATTTCAGCGTAGGTACGCTTTTCTACTAAAAGCCCCGTCGGGTTATAAGGCTTGGTACGATCGATCTTGGTTCCATACTGTATGTTGGGCAGATCGATGGCTGCTTGCGCCGATAGATCCCAATCGATCACTCCTACCACCGTTTTAAGAACATATCCTGGGATCTGCGAGCTTCCTGGACTGCCCACAACCAGTTTGAGGCTACCATTTGGCTCCATCACCATTAATGGCGTTATCGCAGAGCGGGGGCGTTTTCCTGCCATAATCGAATTTTGCACGGCTTTTCCATCAACCTCTGGCACAGAAGAAAAGTTCGCCATCTGAGCATTTAGTAAGACGCCATCTACCATAATCCCTGAGCCCATGCCTGTACCCACAGTACTGGTCATTGCAATGGCATTGCCTTCTGCGTCGACAATGGAGATATGCCCCGTATCTTGGCTTTCAAATCCATCAACATTCGCGAGATTCTTTTGACTGATATCTCCTGGCTTTACTTCGCTTTGCCTCATAGAGCCTTGTTTAGGAATCAGCTTACCGCGCTGCGTTAGATAGTTTTGATCCAGAAGCTTCTCCACGGGAGCATCCACATAGCTAGGGTCTCCTGCATAGGCAATGCGGTCTTCCTTAGCTAACCTCATCGCCTCGGTCATTAGTCTCCATGGCTCGGCTTCGGTGTGATGCATCTCGTTGATCTTATAAGGCTCTAGCATCTCAAGCGTTTGCGCGACTAACACTCCCCCAGAAGCTGGATAGCCAAAAGAGACGATATCGTGACCACGATAAGTGGATTGAACAATATCCCGCTCTACCATTTGGTAGTTATTAAAGTCCTTCATGCTCAGCTTGTGCTGCTCGTCATCAAGCTGTGCATTGACCGTCTCAACAATGTGCTCACCCAGAGGGCCGTTATACATATAGCTATCACCGTGCTTAGCAATGAGCTTAAGGGTGTTGGCTAATTCCGGGTTAGTCATCAAAGTGCCGGTTGGCTTGATGTCATCACCATCCCAATACAGAGCATTGATTTCAGGATCACCTTCCAGACGAGACTGTTCCCGAACCAGAATGTCGTAGGTATAGCTGTTCATGGCATAGCCATTCTCGGCATAGTCGATAGCGGGTTCGAGTAACTCCGCCCACTCCAATTTGCCGTGCTTCTGGTGCGTGGAGTGGAGCAGTTTTAAGGTTCCAGGGATCGCGACGGACCGAGGACCTAAAATGTCATCTCTAGGTATCGCTTTGCCATCTTCATTCAGAAACATATCAGGCGTTGCAGTTGATGGAGCGGTATCGCGTCCGTCATAGGCGATAAAAGAGTCCGTTGCCTTGTCGTAATACAAGGCAAATGTACCACCACCAATCCCAGTCATATCAGGCTCAACAACGGACATAACCATTTGCATTGCAACCATGGCATCAATGGCGTTCCCACCTTGCTTTAAGATTGAATAACCTGTGCTAGTGACATACTGATTGGTGGCGCTGACCATAAATTGGTCACCAGTGGCATCGGGCGCTGTGGGTAGAGGATAAGGGATAGCTAAGGCTGTAGTGGAGAGGGTAGAAAGAAGGAGAAAAATTCGACGCTGCATTAAGACCTCTATAACTAAGAATATTTAGCACTGCTAATAGTAGACCGAGGTATAGCATTCTGCCTGATTAGTTATGTGAAAACAGTGTGAGATCGTTATTTTTTTTCTTTATTTTTCAATGATATAAGTAGGATGAATAATTTTGAATACTATCCATGGTTCTTGGTGATATGTATTAGAGTAATTCAATGCGTAGCTGGTTCGATACGGATATTGGCTACGAACGGCTATAGAGCCCTGACCGAAACAAAGTGACCATATTTTTGATTTATTCACGCCAAAAACGAAATTTTCGCAAAAAAATGCAGTAAAAAGAGTGAGTCAACGAGCGGAAAATACAGGGATTTATACACAGATAGTGAACTGGATCACCAAATATAGACGGTACTAGAGGTGTTCAACTTAGGATGACGAGCATAGAGGGTTTTTAAGTTGTTGATTTATATAATCAAACTGGAATTTGCGAGGCGCAGATTTGCAAGTTTCAAGATAGTAGCACAAAAAAAAACAAAAAATCAGTCTTGCGACAAATTTATCTGGCTCTATAATGCTGAAAACCGGAGCGTCTGCCAACGCCCCGGTTTTTTTGTGTCCGAAGAATGGTCAACGCTTCTGCCAAAGCACGACCTGCATTGTAATTGGCACATCATCTATTGAATCAAGGAAATCCAACAATGCGTATCGAACAAGAACTTAAGTTAGGCTTTAAAGATGTACTATTCCGCCCTAAGCGTTCTACTCTAAAAAGTCGTTCTCAAGTAAATTTAACCCGCGATTTTACATTCAAGCATAGTGGTCGTCAATGGTCTGGTGTTCCTGTAATTGCAGCAAACATGGACTCTGTAGCAAGCTTCGAAATGGCTGCAGCGCTAGCTGAACATGATGTAATGACTGCTGTTCACAAACACTACACTGTTGAGCAGTGGGCAGAGTTCGCAAACACAGCGGACAAGAAAACGCTAAACAACGTATTTGTTTCTACTGGTACTTCTGATGCTGAGTTTGAGAAAACTAAGCAAATCATGGCACTTAGCGATGAGTTCATCTTCATCTGCATCGATATCGCAAACGGTTATTCTGAGCACCTTGTTGAGTATGTACAACGCGTACGTGCTGAATTCCCTGACAAGGTTATCTCTGCAGGCAACGTAGTAACAGGCGACATGGTTGAAGAACTCATCCTAGCTGGCGCTGACATCGTTAAAGTAGGCATCGGCCCTGGTTCTGTATGTACTACTCGCGTTAAGACAGGTGTTGGTTACCCACAACTTTCTGCAATCATCGAATGTGCTGACGCAGCACACGGCCTTGGTGGTCGCATCATCGGTGACGGCGGCTGTGCATGTGCTGGTGACGTTTCTAAAGCATTCGGCGGCGGCGCTGACTTCGTTATGCTTGGCGGCATGCTAGCAGGCCACTCTGAGTCTGGCGGTGAAGTTGTTGAAGAAAACGGCAAGCAATTCATGAAGTTCTACGGCATGTCTTCAGAAAGCGCGATGGCGAAGCACTCTGGTGGCGTTGCTAAATACCGTGCAGCTGAAGGAAAAACCGTACTATTGCCTTACCGTGGTAGCGTTCACAACACCATCTCTGACATCCTTGGCGGCGTGCGCTCAACCTGTACATACGTAGGCGCAGCACAGCTTAAAGAGCTAACCAAGCGTACCACGTTCATCCGAGTACAAGAGCAAGAGAACAACGTGTTCGGTAAAGAGTAAGCCGATAACAGTTCGGAAATATCGAAATGAAAAGAGCCGCTAGAAGCGGCTCTTTTTTTGTCTGAAAATTGTCAAGTGGCGACAAAATGGCGACAGAATTGAAGGGTTAGAGCTAGATATTGGAAAGTGGGTTGAAGACGATAGCATCAGATAAATGATCCGGAGCGAAATGGGCATAACGCATGGTCATTTTGATTTCGGAGTGACCAAGAATATCCTTCAGCACTATAATGTTTCCACCATTCATCATGAAATGGCTTGCGAAGGTGTGTCGCAGTACATGTGTAGCTTGGTTCTTTGGAAGTGCGTTATTGAGTTTGTTTTTCAATATGTAAGATAACGCGTTATAACAGTCCTGATCAAAAAGTAGGCCCGAAGTTGGTTTGTAAATCTCGTTATAGAGCTCTTCTGATATCGGTACGGTTCGGCTTTTTTTACTTTTAGTTATGATGTAAGTGACTAGATATTGTTTATTTGAACCGTTTTTCTTGCTAATGACCTGCAGCTGAGAACCCTTCAAGCTTGTGGCTTCGCTCCAACGCGCGCCTGTAGACAAACACAGTTTTACAATCTTGGAGAGATCTTTGTTTTTATGCTTACTGACAAGAGTGAGCAATAATTCTAGATCATCGTCTGTTAGAAAACCCATTTCAGATTCATTTGTAGGAAAGGGGGCTAAGTCGTTAAGTGGGTTATCAGTCTTCCATTCTCCGATACTAATGAGCTTGTTGATAGCGGCTTTGAATCGGGCATGCTCTGCGTTTATGGTAGATAGGCTAGGAGGAGCTTTTCTCCATTTCTTATCTACAAAACTTATTTCTCCTGAAACTCGTTTTCCTCGAAACTCAGCAAATACTTGCTTGGTAAATGTTTGAACATCAGGATCTCCCATAGAGTTAAGCATTCTTAGAAACTTGCTCTTACAAGCATCACCACTTGCTAGTGTTGAGCCGTGAGCGGAATGCCAGATCTCAATTAGCTCCGATACTTTTCGGGTGTCTGGCTTACCTTCCTCTGGAGACTGAGACTGGTTCATCATTTGATTTTCAAATATGACAGCTTCGCCTTTGGTTCCAAAGCGTTTACGAATACGTTTACCATTGCGTCCTTGAGGGTAGCATTCTACGAGCCAAGGTTTTGATTTGCTTTCAGTCTTACGAATTGCCATAGGGCTTCCTTTTAATAAGTTTATGAAATTAATTGTGAGAGAAACTTGATCGATAAGGATTTTTTAGCGACAAACTCGTTGTTTATGGGAGCTAGAGTTTGCCGCCAAATCCTAAAGTAAATACCTGAATGTACGTTGGTTATCTTAGATACTCGTTACTTTCTTTTGCCGCTAGTTCGAGCATTGCGACCATATTGATCAAAGGTTTTTCGCGAGGTAGCGCCTTTTTCTTGATTATGATGCGGCCTTTGTTTACATAATCTTTGATGGTGTTGACAGGGATTCCCGAAAGCTGAGAGTAAAGCTCGTAGGTGACGAATGGGCCAAAAGTTAAGGGAATGTTTTTGTTCATGAGTAATGTCCTTTTTTAGTTTGAACAATTCAGAGAAAGAATACCGCATGATTGATGTCCCGAAAGCGCAAGTATTCTAGGGAATGAATCTTCGAAATAGATACGATTCACGAGGAGAGTAGTCACCAGTTGTTCAAGTTTGAAAGCTGGTAATGTGTGAGGATATTTGGTCATTCGAGTCCTGATTCGCAGTGCTAGTGAAGTTCGAAGCAATTGAATCATGAAGATTGATTTTGAGAATAACAAAGCTCAAATCTTGAGTCTCAACTCGCAAAAACTTTGGTTTTGGCGTTGATTTGGAGGGAAATGTTGCGAAAAAACATGAACGTCTAGTGGTTATTATTGCCGATTTTTGTGAGCTAGAAGGTCAAAAATTACTCATTTGTCCGACATCGAACTAAGAAACTGCACCTCACTAATTTGTGTGCTTCAAAGAGTACAGTTGCGGATTAAGAGGGTTAAGGTAAGAAGAGTTTGCCTTTTAAAGGCTAATAGAAAATCCTCTTCAGAGGTGGATGATTTTTGAGTATATTTTCGAAATAAACTGGTTTAGCTTCTCCAGTTTTTAGCCTGATAATTGACTCAAACGGAGTTGGAAATAGGGCACCTTGACCGCAGAATCGCTTTTATTATTTCTTTTAGTGATACAACCTCAACCATCAATCCATATGACTCTTCAGTTCAAGCGCTTGATGGTTTGATACGGTGATCTACCGTTTCGTGTGGCCACAAATTCATGAGTAGCAAAAACCTAAACTAGATAGTCGCGGGTTCTGAATGCTCGATAGTTTGTGTCTAAATCAAAATTTTTAATTTAATTTTTGTAGACCAAACCCTTATAAATAAAGGAAACATGAGTTGAATGTACACAGAAAAAGCCTAACTCTTTCTCGCGTTGAAAAACGCTGCCTTACTCTATGTACAAGTCAGGGGGAAGTGCACTACGGGGATCACTCACATCTTACCTATTAGGTAAGGAATCCAAGTACCGACAAGTACTAAGCACTTCTCCTTGGCTTACCTCAGCTACGCACTATTTAAGGAATCTGGACAGTGGAAATCAGAAATGAGCGTTCACTGATTGATAAGTAGGTGTAATTACCCGTTAGGCATAGACCGCAGTATGTAAATAGATTTTATGAGAACTGTCGATTCGCTGTTTCGGCAGTTCTCTTTTTTGCTCGACTTTCGGGAATTGATTTGGATGCTAACGTGTTTGTGAACCCATAAATGACTGTTTAGGAGTACACCATGTTAAGATTTTTTGGATCATTATTCATTGTAGGGCTTATCAATGCTCTACTTACGTTAGGTGTATACAGTGGGTCTAGCCACTCAATTAGCACCTACGAATGTGCTAATGTGCTTTGCCCTAGTGAGGTGGTAGAAACCGACGCAAGCTATTACCTTGGGTGGAAGGAAGGTGAGTGGATAAATCTGTTTTCATCTTCCAAAACTGTGCCTGCGTATGAATTGCAGCTAGAGTTTTTTGGCCACAATGTTTTGCACGATGAATTGCGTTGGTACAACTGGTTATTGCTGTTGTGGTTAGTCTGCATTGGAGTTACTAGCGCCAAGTATTCAATGGCAAGAGATGTACTTGAGGTGCGGCTCAAGCGCACCCAGGACGAGCTCTCTAGAAAGTTGGTGGAGTTAGATGGTCTCAAACGTGTCACCAAGGAATTTTAACTACCCATCTGCTGTTATTGAAGGGTGCTTCTCTCAATGAAGTGCCTTCTTTTTATAGTAAACCCATAATTTGAAATGATTTCTTACATATTGCAGTGGTAAGAAAAAGCCTCTCTTTTCGACTATTAAAATAGTACTTTTTAGCCATCTGCCGTTAATCTGATTTTGTCTAACTACGTCTTCAAATCCTTTGAATTCATGGTGTGCGAAGTAACGCACTGCAAATCTATACCGTATTGCTCTCGGTTCAATATGTTCCCGTTTCACTGTCACAATTGTGTTTGATATTAGTCGCCTATATGAATATTGATGAAAGTGATACCTCAATGCTATTTAGCTGCAATTTACTGTCTACATTCAGAATAGTGATCGCTTTAGTGTAGGTATGTACATGAACTTGTTGAAGAAAATACTCTTAATGCCATTGATATTAGCTGCGCTTCCAGCAAGCGCTGTCACCTTCTCTACGCCTGTAGCAGAAGAGGACTACCAAAACCACGTAGTGCACTTCTTGGCTCTAGGTTCAGAGGGTGTCGCTAAGAAAACTTGTACTGGCATGTTGTTAGGTGGAGATCTTCTGCTAACTGCAGGTCACTGCATTGATGGTGATGAAGCACAATTAGAGATCTTTCAAGGAACTGATCGATGGGCGCCAACCTCCTCTTTCGAGGTGACAGGCTATGCGTATAAATCATACCGGAGCTATCATGCGAATCTAGCGTGGCAGTTTCATGTAAAGCACTTGTTTGAGACATGGATAGAACCGGCCACTCCTGAGGCTTTTGAGGGTGGTGTAGGCGACCGTTATTCGGCTTTATGGTGGCTTGACCGGGTGGACGCTTCAATTGCGTATATCACGGGAATGAGTGATGAAGATAAAGAAAACGGATTTCTTCAGAGTCACAATCAAAATGACTTTGCGATTCTTGTATTGGATTCATCTGTTCCTCATCATTCAGGTCCGATTTTGGCTCCGTTGATTAATATGGGAACGGGCGAACCCAACATTACAGAAAACGATGAGTTCGTGTTCCGTGGTTACGGTTCAGATGATCGTGATACTGGATTGAGCCCTGAAACGCTAAAAGAGGGCACTTTCCGTATGTATCGACCTTACATTCAATCGCAAGCATTAGTAGGTAATGGTTTTCCTGCAAGTGGTGAAGATCGCTTAGCGATGTGTGAACCAGGTGCTACCGAGTGTTATTTCCGAGAGCAGTCATTGATTGACTTGGTCGGGATCGATACCGGTTTGGGTTATCCAGCAAGTTACTTCGGTGACAGCGGCGGTCCAGTAATGCATGGCGACTACTACTTCGGCAGTATGTACGGTGGTGACAAGGTGGCCATCAATGGTAAGTATTTGTCCCTGTTTAGTGACATTACTTATTTGATGGACTGGTTAAGCGGCGTCATTATGAAAGTGGTCTATCCGAGCGACATTGGGGTAACGATTTCTGAGGGTGATGCACTCTCACATGAAATTAAGATTCCACTGCAGAACTTTACTAACGATCCGATTGTTGTTGGAGCGGCTTCAGTACAAGGCAGTGAATTTGAGTTACTGAGTGATTGTCAGGGTCTGTTGGATTCAACAGAAGGCTGCATGATTAAGGTGTTGTTTAATGGTGACCAGAACGCTATAGACAGCGAAGTGTTCTCGACTATTGATTTGGGTCTGTCTGGCGTTGGTTCTTTACCAATGTCAGTACGATTCATCACAGAAGAGAGCGTTGAACCGCCAGAGTATCCCGAGTACCCAGGTATTTCATGTGACGATGATCCGGGGTACCCAGGTTGTTACGATGAGTGTGACATCGATGCGTATGCCCCTGGATGCCCTCCTGTAGAGTGTTCGGTTGACCCATACCAAGAGAAGTGCGTCGACAACTGTGAGGTTTGGCCTGAAAGCAAAGCGTGTACTGAAGACAAAACAACATCACCTGATGCTGATAATACTGGCGGAGATTCAGGGGGGTCAAGCTCTATCCCGTTCTTAATATTGTGTATGGGAGTGTTGCTACGTCGCAGGCTTCATTAGAGGTTTTTCGTTTGCCGATCGGGGGATTTAGAGCGGCTTTTTTACGCCTATATTTTATGTCGACCTATAAAAATGTCTCGTCACTGAGAGGCAGTTCGAATAATTAGCTTATCTATGAATGACAAGCACTCAGTGCTTATTATCAAAACGCCACGAGCGTATCAAAGTCAAAAGACACATAGGGAATTCTTAACGAGTGGACACCTGCTCACCAAAGCACAATGGAGCAACGCGACCAAAATTAGCCTGCACGGCGACCTCGAAAGAGTCGCAACAGTGCAGGTTATGAAGGAAGGTTAGCGAACTTCAGCACTTCGTCTAATTATCGAAAGAAATTAGACGAAGTGCTTGGCTACCCTAAAACCCACTCATACTAAGCAATTCGCAGATGACGATAAGGAAGTATGGGGAAGTAGCAGACAAAATGAGTCGCATTGGTACGGTTATGAGCACAATAGTGGGTCATAACTCTAACGCCACCCAATGCATTTTGTCATATACGAAAAGAACACATAGCAATAACAGATAGTGGATGCAATAAACCTAAAGCAGATGCCAACTGCGCTATTTGTTGACCGAGGATGCAAAAAGCCCTCAGCCCTTAAAGTACAAGGGAGCGGTCATTGAAAACATGAGTATGCAATAAGACCTCAGATTCCACGATGGAAGAGCATGTTTATAAAGCGGCGATATCATTTACCGATACAGAGGTGAGGTTCCTCTGCGCATTAAACGCTATGTTAATAACGATGAGAATATGCCGGTGTGGCAATAGTTGAGTCAAGATCCCTCAGTGCTTGTTTTTGACCAATAAAAACGCACAACAAAGTTTTTCACTAAACCCCCTTGGCCTACTAACTCTCAGTACAGCAACAATGAGAGTTATATCTATGAAACACAATTATTCAGGACATTTACCGAACCCAGTTCGCGATTTTACTAAACCCAACTTTTCATTAGGGTCTAGGGATATAGGAAAGGCTCTAATCAACGCGTCTCTTGAGGAGACTGGAGGTGTCAAAAACAATACTCACACCGCAAGGTGTAGCGCTTGTCGCGACTTTTCCCAATTTATAAAACATGAAACAGATGTTTATACACTCATGAATATTAACCGAGAACACATAGTTCTTTATGGTGAATATTTGAGAGAACAATTTGAAAGTGGTGAGCTATCCGCAAGCAGTGCTCGTGATTACTTAAGCCATATCAACGTCTGTTTGAGTCAGGCTAGAGGTGATGATTCATGTAAGGTTCTAGCAACTAGAGACTTAAATTACCCTCCTAAAAGCGGTATCGCACTGGTAGATAGTTCGACACCAATTCTTGTACATAAACGTATTGTAAATGATTGCTGTCTGCCCGTTGCAGTGACTTTTGAGCTACAAAGAGAGCTTGGCTTGAGGTTTAGGGAAGGAGCATTACTTGATAGTACAACTCTGCTTAAACAAGCAAGACTTGGAGGAGAAGTAGAGGTTAATCGTGGAACGAAAGGAGGACAAGCACGAACTATACCTATTGATAAATCATCACAATTAGAGGCGTTATACAAAGGTCACAAACTTCAGGAAAGTACTGGCCATGATAACGCCATTCCAATCAATATGTCATTGAAGGCATTCCAGTCTTTTGCTTGGCGAGAGGCGAAAATGGTTGATCCTAGTTTTCGTTCGCACGGCGAACGTCAGCACTATGCATGTCGGTTTTATGAGGAAAACCTTGGAGTTGCTCCACCCGTAGTATCCGGTGTTCCTCATGGAGAACAGCATCATCAATATATCACTGAACAATTATCTATCGATTTGAATGAGGCTAAGCGCCGGGACAATGCGGTTCGTCTTGCTCTATCAAAGGTTCTTGGTCACCACAGAGTCGTCGTTACTAATGCCTATGTAGGATAAGGAGGGTCCATGAATAGGCATACATTAAAGCAGGTTCACGCTGCTATGGCTCACTACAAGAAGAAGGGCATTCCGTATCGGCAAAAGCAAATTCAGCGACTCATCTCGATACTAGACGATATATTTCAGCATGAACCCAATGTCGGCGAACAACTGAATCGACTAGGGAGGAAACAAATCGTAGGTTACTGGCGACGAACAGAGGATGAGAGTGAGAAAGTACGGCGAGAGAAATTCGTAATTTTGAAACTCTTTTTTGAAGCTGCAGGGTTGAGTGGGAATGTGCCTGAACCAAAAATTCGACGTCATGCTCTACTAGTGAGAGCTAAGAGAAATTAAGTTTTTGATTATAATAATCGGTTCAGTACCAGCGTAAATATGCGCAATTTCAGAGAGTTAAAATTATATAGTGACCTAGATATAGAAATCTTAGTGAATTAAGAAGTTCTTCACGGTAGAGACCAAAATGATTCTTCGATTATGAAGCACAACACTATATTTTCTTTCATTTCTTTCCCCTACATCGGGTAGGTGTGAGTTGATAATACAACTCGGGAAACGGAGCCATATCTAAAGGGCACAATTTCCCTATTATCCATTTGGTTAGATGTTTTGGATGGAATGAAATGCACTACCGTCAATCAAGGGAAGTCTCATAGGCGGAGGTAAAGGTCAGTAGTTAAATGGTGTAATAAGTCGCTTCACTGTATCTGCTAGGTGAAGAGTCGCGGCAAATGATAATACCTACTGATTGTGTGACTGAGATGGGGGCGTAAGCTTTACACACAGCGCAGGGCAGAACAAAAAGGTAGCGAAATATCTTTTTGGATGTGACCAAACAAGATACTTGAATCTGTGCATAGATTGGCACGTGATTTGGGTAGGGGTTGGCGCAGCCAAAAAGGCTTCTAGGGCCAGTTTGTTTTGGGGTCACGCGAACATGTATTGTTTCTAGAACCTATTTCTTGTTTTCATATTTGCGATGAAAACTCTCCCTCGAAGCACCAGATTCAGGTATGATCTGGTAGTAAGAATGCCAACTACCAAGGAACGTAATGAAACACGAAATATACAAAGAGTTTATGTTTGAAGCTGCTCATAAATTACCAAATGTACCAGAGGGGCATAAGTGTGGCAGATTGCATGGACATTCGTTTTTAGTTAGGCTTTATTTGACTGGTGAGGTTGACTCTAATACGGGGTGGATACTTGATTTTGGTGACGTAAAAGCCGCATTCAAACCAATCTATGATCGACTAGATCATTACTACCTTAATGACATTCCTGGATTGGAAAATCCAACTAGTGAGGTTCTGGCTAAGTGGATCTGGGAACAAACCAAGGTGGTGTTGCCACAATTATCTAAAGTTGAAGTGAAGGAAACCTGTACGGCAGGGTGTATTTACACAGGAGAGTAACATGGAAGTTGAAAAGCTCAGTAACATCGGTCAGAGATTGTTCAACTATGAAATTGGTGAGTTTCTAATTGGTGTTTCTAGCGGAAAAGTGGTGCCAGAAACATGTTCACCGAGTTGGTTAGAACTAAAGCGTAAGGCTCAATCGAATCAACTGTCGGAAAGTGACATTCGAACGATGGTTGAAATGAGTTCTTATGAACCATTGGCACTAGTCTACGAGTTTATGGATGAACTAGAAAAATAAAAAGAAGGCTTAAAGCCTTCTTTTTTTGTACTTTAGTTTTAACCTACGTAGATAGGATAATCTTCTCTCCAACCTTTTTTGATCTCGTATAACCTCAAAATGTTGGTAGCAAATAGTTGCTTTTCAGACGTGGTATTTTGAAAGTCGTTCCAACGTCGACTATAAGGCAGATCTTTCACATCTGGATTCTTGGCTAGGCCTAGTATCCAATAGCCTTTGCTGAAATTACAGTCTTCTTTAATCAACGATAGTTCTGTCACAAAGAAACCTGTGGAAGGAGTTTCATGCGTCAATATAGATTCGTTGTTGGTATTTTTACTTGGGGTTTGAAACACTCTCAACATATGTCGGCAAAGGTACGAGAAACCAATAATTGACGTACCATGCGTTATATAGGAACCCTTCATATCCCGAGATTTTTTTTGCCAATCATCGTTGAATACAATTTTAACTGCATCCCAAAAGTTCATGATTATCTTCACAAACTTAGCCTTGGTTGATTCATCGAGTTCTTGATAAACGCGCACACCAATAACTTGCAAAAGTTGGCGTTCTACGTTGGTTATAAACTCAGTTATTGAAGACTCCGCAATAATCCCATCTTTGTTACCATTAGACTTGATAAGGTCTTTTAGTGGAGAAGATTCATGTCTATATCCCAACTCTTCGCAAACGGATAGAGGGAAAGCTTTCGCGGCTAATGCAGGTGGTTTATAGATATCATCGTACAGTGCTAACGCATTTAGTTGAACCGATGTTAGTGGTTTACCTAAGTTGAGAATTAGAAACTGTTGGATGTAATCATTGTCATCTTCAGAGATAAAGATCGAAACCGGAAGAGGGTAACTTTCATGGTGACTGTTTTTTACACCACCAGAACGCTGCTGCCCATCCACGATAGCACCAGGCAACTCGCTTGATGGTTTCTCTGGATCATAGGGTACATGCAGGTGACCGAACTCCGAGCCTTCAAATATCGGCTCAAATTTAACAGACTGATCAAACCCGATAACTAGGTTAGCAAGGATTGTTGAGTTCTTGGACTCAACATAATCAGTAATTGACTCAATATGTTTTGGTAATTCGTTTCGTTGATAGCCATTAATAAATTCACCTTCACGAGTTATGTGAACAATTTTTGCTACGTCACGTACTTTTTTTCCTTCAACCCAACCAGTATAAACAGTGACACCATTTACCACTTCTTGAATTACTTTAATCTTTAATATTTCTGACATGGTTGTTTACTTCAGTGTTGACTGTAACGAGCTAATAACTCGATCTTTATGTTTCGTCACAATGGCTAAATTGTGGATACCGCGGCGTCGGTTCGACTGATTAGCACGAAAGATAATGTTCATTAGTCCTCCTTCGCATATTCCACAACCACATTGTCGCCAAGCTCTTTGGTTCAAAAAGTCGCGATACTTGGATTCATTTCGCGCTAATGGACCTTCTTTTGATGGAGTGAGCTTAGAGGGTAAATAGCTTTCATTACTCACCTTCTCGTAAGCAATAAGAGCTTTGAAAGTGCCCTCTAGATCCATACCCGTTTCGTCAAAACGCTGGAGTTTCTTAAGGCAATCTTTCTCGAGGCGCTTTACACATTCGTTGACTGAAAGAGCAGTGTTCGATAAATCGATATCAAACTCATTGTTTTCTGACATGTTTGATATGTGTTGACGGAGTTCGTCGCGATGCTTCTCTATATGCTTTTGAACGTTATCATGATCACACTGTCTAGCTCTAATCATTAGTGATTCTTGGTACTTTGGTTCTTCAGAATCTAATGTGTAGTACTTCCCGCCTTTTAGGCCTTGCATCATAGGAGACGTGCTATCCGCACTAGTTACTCCCGCTTTTACATATGCAGGTATGTTTTCGAAGCGGCAAATCCCTAGCAAATGGAACTCCGTATCCGGTTCTCTTATGTCTTTTAAGCTCTCGAGCAGGTCTAATAACTCATCAGTTTTTGATTTAATCATACCGCCAATAGTTATTTTTCTATAACCAATCTCTTGCAGTTCTTTAACTGAACGAATAAAAGACGCCTTATCGTAGCCATGGGCTACACCATAAGCTTCAAATCGATAATTTTTAGCCTTTTCATAGAACTCTTTTGCATTTTTTAACGTTATGTCGATGCGACGTTCGCTTTCAGCGATTAATTCATGCAGATCACATTTAGATGCCGCAGCGTCCTTGGCTTCTTCATTTTTGAAGTATGGAAATACAATATGATCGAGAGATATTCCATAGTCGAATCTACCTCTGTCATAGAACTCAATGAGTTCATCAACAGTAAATGGAGGTTCATCTTCATTGTGGTAGTCAAAAGCACCACAATCTCCCATTAACTTGACGTTGGCATATTTAGGTTTGTTTAAGCGCAAAAATTCACGGGCACCTAAGAAGTAAAAATCTTCGGTAAGTTCCTGTTCATAGTATTTACCGCGCTTTTGCATTGTGCCAACACCGGCTAACGAAACTAGCATTCCGTCATACGGCATTTCATGTAAGATTTCATGGGGGTAACTGTCATCATCATATGCACGATGATACTTAGTACGACTGTTATCTCTTCCATCGAAGTTTGGGTCGACAAAATCTTTGTTGTCAGGGAAGTAAAAGCGAAACTTAGTCACGATAAACCTTTCTGTGATTTGATTCTTTTATAAAGAGTTGCGAAGCGCTTGTCTTGGCAAGCGTGCCCATCAGTTTTGTACTGCTTGAAAGCAGAGTTGATAGAAGGAGGGGCTTTGCCTTGTTTAAAAAGTTTGTCTTCTATGTACGAAATTATGAACTCATCGCTACGCTTAGTTCGTTTCTCTATAGTATTTGAACGGACTAAAGAAAATTCTTTATTGAGACCGCGAATAGTAGCATTGAAGTCAGGTTTTGTAAGTTCTAATTTTTCTACAAATAGGTGGGTTGCGATAGCGGTAATGTTTCTATCAGTAAGACTCAAACCAACACTAGCGCTTGGTGCGTATTTTAGCACATTACGTGAGCACTGAACAAAGCATTGACCGAACTGTTGTAGTTTTTTTGGTATGGATGTAGAAATTATCGCGATTCTATTTCTAGCATCCATAAAGCGTTCTAGAGTATTCAATAAATCATACTCTATGGCACCTAAATAGGCATTACTAACCGCTAATATGTAAAAATCTTGTTGGTTTTCTTCGAACACGTCTTCAAGTGATCGACCTGGTAACTTCGAATGAGTTACGGATGACCACCACTCATGATTTGGTCTAGGAACGTGGTTTATATTTGAAGCAAAAGTAGCGTTATAACTAGGAAGTCTTTCTGTCCCACTAATCAAACCATATCCAGCGGATAGAATGTCTAAGGCTAAGTTATCTCGATGAGCGAGTTGCTTTAATTTTGAGTAGGCTTGCCCAACATAGAGGTCTTGGGCTAAGACTCTTTCATCACTCTCTGATTTTTCAAAGATGTGTTCCCATTGTCTCAGTGCGTAATCAAGATCATTATTGTTGTATTGGCACATATCCATAGTCGGATGTGTCGATTGACTCTTCCTCGCGGTGCAAGGAACGAGTAAATGAATTTTTGTCATTTATCCTCCAACTCAAAGCAAACAGTTTTCATTAAGGCTTCAAATCAAGCACGGGTAGTCTAGCTGAATCGCATAACTTCGTATATGCTTATCTTACATGGAGGTGGTAATGAAGTTTTTTTTCCCAGATAGCCAGGATTTCGTAGACCCTCACTTTGATTTTGCAACAGAGAAAAAATCTTCGTTGAGAGTTCGTCAAAGAGATGACGTCTATGCTCATCAATTGTTTGCAAAGAAGCCATATGATGGATTATTAATTTCGAAGGCGGTTGTTGAAGGTGTACCTGGTCACTCAAACAAGACCAGATATTCTGAAGGGCAAAGATATCGGTTCTTTAGGGAGGGTGCCCATCGCTTTTTTAGACTAGATAAGCGTTTTACCATTATGGGAGATAGTGGCGCGTTTACTTATGTAAATGAAGAAAGACCTCCATATACCAACAATGAACTCATTGAGTTTTATGAAAAAGCTGGAGTTAATATCGGTGTATCGTTAGATCACATTGTTTTTGGTTATCAAGATAAAAGGAACAAAAGTCGTACACCTTTGCAAAGTGATCGAGAGTTTCGATTAGAGATAACGTTAGATAACGCCGAATATCTCATCAAGCGCAAGGACGAATATAACTTCATACCGTATGGCGTTGCTCATGGGTGGGATAAAAAATCTTATTTGTCATCGATTCTTTCACTTCAAAAAATGGGCTACCAATATATAACGATTGGGGGAGTGATTAGTTTAAAAACAGAACAAATATGTGGCCTACTAGAAGATGCTCTTAGGGTGTCGAACTCTAATGTTCAGTTCCACTTACTGGGGGTTGGGCGAACTGACATTGCACAGAGATTTGTGGGTAGTCGACTAATTAGCATGGATAGCACGACTCCGCTCAAAAAATCCTTTATGAATAGCAGTAAAAACTATCAGATAAACGGTTCAAATTATTGCGCAATACGTATTCCTCAATCTTATGGGAATTTAAAATTGAGGAAAGGAGTGTCGAGTGGGGAAATTTCTCAAAAAGATCTAAAACTAAAGGAAAGTTTAGCCTTAAATGCAATTAGAAACTATGCAGAAGGCAATAGCAATGTTGATGAGACCCTAGAGCACTTATTTAATTATGAAGACCTTGTGTCAAATAAGAGGGGAACTCTTTTTGACAAATACAAAAAAACGTTACTAGATAAACCTTGGGAAACTTGCTCTTGTGAAATATGTAAAGATATAGGCGTTGAAGTGATTATATATAGAGGTTCAGAAAGAAATAAAAGACGAGGTTTTCATAATTTACTTGATTTCTACTCTGAGTTTAAAAGGATAGAAACTAATGAATAAGTTAGCGCTAGAGGTAAATCAAAGTAAAAGCGTAAGAGTGTTTGTATTGAGCATGAATATTCTAGAAATAGAGAGTATATGTACTATTTCTAGAATATTTAGAGATGATAACAACTTACTTAATGGGTATCAGCGTTCAGAAATTAAAAATCATGTGGATAATATAGCAAATTACATATCTAGTAACGATTCTATTGTACCTAATTCGATTATCATCGGTCTTAAGTCATCTGTTCGAGTGAGACAGATGGAAGGTAACCTATCAGAACTGAGTTTTCCTAATGATAACCAAGTAGGTGTACTTGTAGATGGTCAGCAAAGGGTAGCTGCTTTAAAACTATCAGGAAAGGAAGATTATTATTTTTCTGTGACGGTATTTATTAACGACTGTACGAACTTTGAAAGGCAACAGTTCTTGTTAATAAACTCTGCGAAACCATTGTCTAGAAGTTTGATCTATGAATTGCTTCCACATGCTAGTGGTGAGTTTAGTGAAGAACTTATGAAGAAAAAGCAACCATCAATGATCACTCAAATTCTCAACTTTGATAAGCAATCACCATTGTATGGATTGATCAAGTTGACGACAAATCCTTCAGGTATCATTGCGGATAATTCTTTGATGAAGTTGATAGATAATAGCTTAAGAGAGGGGGCTTTATATGAATATAGAAACAAAAATAATGGTTTGATTGAAGATGTAAATAGAGTTGATGCTGTTGCTTTACTTTATTCATATTTTAGATCTGTAAAAGAAGTCTTTGATGATGACTGGGGTAAAAAGCCAAAGTACTCTAGATTATTTCATGGGGTTGGAATAATATCGTTAGGTCAATTATTTGATGAAATATACTACTCGTATAAAGCAAATAAGGTTAGTGAGAATTTCTTTGAGTATTCAGTGTCCAAATTATTTATGATCAAACCTTACTGTCATTGGAGTAGTGGTAGTTGGTTTTTTGGCAATGATATTGATGGGGAACCCATAACTAGGAAATGGAATCAACTTCAAAACCTATCGCAGGATATATCAATGGTTACCAAGTATCTTTTGAAAGTATATGATAGCCAAGAAAGAGGAGTAGAAATTGTTAAAAATTAATGAGCTTTTTGAGACGATACAAGGTGAAGGTTTCTACACGGGAGTACCCTCGATTTTTTTACGCCTACAAGGTTGCCCGGTAGGGTGTGCTTGGTGCGATACAAAGCATACGTGGGAAGTAGATCCAAACAAGAGTATAGAATTTAGTTCTGTAGTGAATAAAAAAGAAGAAAGCGACTACTGGAGCGAATATTCTGAACAAGAGTTGGTTGATTATTTGTTGAATAACTATTCGGCAAAGCATGTAGTGATCACAGGTGGAGAACCCTGTATCTATGACCTACAAGCTTTAACAGAAAGCTTGCAAAATCAGGGTTATAGTTGTCAGATAGAGACTAGCGGTACTTTCGAAATCTCTGCCACGGAGGAGACATGGGTAACCTTGTCTCCAAAAGTTGATATGCGTGGTGGGCTGAAGATCTCCTCGCAAGCTATGACCAGAGCGAATGAACTTAAACATCCGGTAGGTACAGACAAGGATATCGACAATTTAAAAGCGCTACTTAGCAGTTTTGATGTTAGAGAAAATGTGATCGTTTCCTTGCAACCGATCAGTCAGAAAAAAAGAGCAACTGAATTATGTATTCAGACTTGTATTGACAACAACTGGAGATTGTCGATACAAACACATAAGTATTTGGATATTGCATAGGGACAATTATGAAAACAAAAGCAGTCGTAGTTTTTAGTGGCGGACAAGATTCGACAACATGCCTTATACAAGCATTAGAGCGTTTTGATGAGGTTCATGCTATTACCTTTGATTATGGCCAACGCCACAAAGCTGAGATTGAAGTTGCAAAGTCCATAGCGAAGGAATTAGATGTTGTCAGCCATAAAGTTTTAGATGTTGGACTGTTGAATGACCTTGCAATTAGTTCATTGACGCGTGATGACATCAAGGTGTCACACGAACTTCAAGAAAATGGCCTTCCTAATTCATTTGTACCTGGTCGCAACATCCTGTTTTTAACGCTTGCGGGGATTTATGCATATCAAGTCGGGGCTAAGACTTTAATAACAGGAGTTTGTGAAACCGACTTCTCTGGTTATCCAGATTGCAGAAATGACTTTATCAAGGCGATGAATGATTCCTTGTGTAAAGGAATGGATTATGAACTAGAAATACAAACGCCACTCATGTGGTTGAATAAAGCGGAAACATGGGCCCTCGCAGACGCATACGATTCGCTAGATTTTGTATCTACAAAAACCCTTACTTGTTACAACGGCGTTATTGGAGAAGGGTGTGGTGATTGCCCATCATGTTTGTTGAGGAGTACTGGTCTAAGTGACTATAGAGGTGATCAGTCAGGGTATCAGTCTCAAATTAAGCAAAAAGGTGCAATATAGAAATGAGCGAAATTAGTCATGAGGCATACTTAGTGAAACAGGCTTTGCTTGAGCACGGACTTGAAACACCGATGTCAGATAATGTACTTCCTCAAGCAGAAAAACACCGAGTTATACAAGATGCCACATCACGAATCCTTGAAGCTTTATCATTAGATTTAACTGACGATAGCTTACAAGAGACTCCAAACCGGATTGCGAAAATGTTTGTAGAAGAGATATTTTCAGGTTTGGACTACGCTAACTTTCCCAAGATTACGACGATTGAAAACAAGATGTATGTTGATGAGGAGATAATTGTCAAAGACATCTCCTTCACTAGCACTTGTGAGCATCATTTGGTCGTATTTGATGGTGTGGCTACGGTAGGGTATATACCAAAAGATAAAGTGATTGGCTTGTCAAAGATCAACCGACTTGTAGGCTTTTTTGCTCAACGCCCACAGGTACAGGAAAGGCTTACGGCTCAAATATTCCTTGCTATGCAAACGTTGCTAGGAGTCGATGATGTTTATGTTAAGTTAGAGGCAACACATTATTGCGTGAAAAGCCGTGGTGTAAAAGATTCGACCAGCAGTACCACTACAGTCAAAACAGGCGGTCAGTTCAAGAGAGTTCATTTTTAAGCGCATAAGTTCTATTCAGGGTTAACATCAGTCTTAACCCTGAACCACTCCCACCTAAACTTCAAACTAACCCGTTGAGTAATTGGTTTACACTACTATAAAGAAACTATCTTCGACCATTTTTGAGAATTAAGGTTATTCCGAGCTATGAACTTGTGGTCAATATATAATTGGCGACAGTTTTTGTCTTATTAGTTAGTACTATCTGTGCTTGCATTGAATGAGAGCACAGGTTGAACCTTTGCTGTTTTATATGTCTAAATCAATTCTGATATTCCTCTTCTATTTGTCATTATATGCGTATCAAATACGCTAAGCGGTGGCGCTAAGTGGTAAGATAAAAAGAGTGATGCAGGTTAAACTATTGAACGTAAATCTTGTATCAATTCAGAAAAAATTGATTACCGGATATTGTTCAAGTTTTTCAGTTAGTTAATGTCGTATTTTAGTTTTTACGAATGCGGTTCTGTTTGTTTTATATGGTTGAGTAACTTATGTCATCTGTTCGAGTGGGTTCACTAGTTAAAAGTAGTAGTGCTTTTACCGGGATTGGTAAAATAATGTCGATAAACAAAGAAACCTTATCGGCAGAAGTAGGTTTTTTTGCTTCTCCTATCAAACCTTTGGCGAACAGCGTTAATGTTCCTGCGGCAGAACTCATAGCTGTTACCTCTTTAGGGTTGAACACCGAAGTCTTTGTTCAGTTCCCAGGAACAAATTCTTGGAAAATGGGCTATTACCAAGGAGAAAGACCTGGAGACCAAGCATTGGTTGTTTTTTCAAGGAACATGAAAGATGCCTATGATTTTTCTGAATTATATGTACCTAATGCTTATCCAAATGAACAATTTGATGCAGAAGAATTTTTGAAAGGCCAGGGAGTCTCGTCACCGTTTCTATGTAACTTACTATCTGACTTTTATTCAGAATATTACGCTCAGCGTCGTTCTTGTCGCTCAATTTCGGCATTGCTTTCAAGTTCTGTAGAGTTGGAAAAGCATCAGTTGGCAGCGGTTTACGAAGTACTTAAAGATACTGAAAAAAAATATCTACTTTGCGATGAAGTTGGCCTTGGGAAGACTATTGAAGCTGGATTTATCATTCGCCAACATGTGCTCGAAAAGGGTCGAGAATCAAAAGTATTGGTTTTAGTGCCAGACTCTCTTACTAAGCAATGGGAACAAGAATTATCTGACCGCTTCCATCTAGGCGCACTATTAAACACGGATGAAGATAACGATGAACCAAATGTCGATATCCTCTCGTTTAGCCAAGCTCTGACATATGAGCATGCACCTACTATGGTTGTGATCGATGAAGCACACCACATCTCAAGCTATCCATTCAATGAGAACTGGATGGATAGCGAACTATTTAGTGCTATTTCAGCACTGACAAATCAATCGGAAATAACCCTGTTATTGACGGGTACCCCTATGGAGGGTCACCGTTCAGCGTACCTTGCGCTGCTTCATTTACTCAACGCTGAGAACTTTCCACTGACGGATAGGACTATAGAGTTGTTTAACAAACTGCTTCCCATTCAGGACAGAGTCCGAGAGTTAAGCCGTATTTTCGTGCCAGAAAATGAAGATTACCTTCTTTACACGTCATTGAATGACTTGCTGAGTTTAGACATCGACGATCCTACTATGGAGGAATTAGTTCAGGCACTACTGCCTCAGGTCAATATGTTCGCAATGGACAAAGATCCAGAGACTCGTGAGTCTTTGATTCAGCAGTTATCGGAATACCTTAACAACAAGTATCTTTTTGACTACAGAATGATTCGCACCTCTAGAGCTACAGGGTTGGTTAAAAATGAGGTTTGTCAGATCGAAAACCTATTCCCAGGTCTAAACCCAGTTCAAGTTGTAACTTGGGACGCGCCAAAAGATGAAGCTTATCTTGATGAACACTTCGAGCAGTTTCGTTCAGAGATGATAACTGGTGACGATTTCAATCAACTGAACTTAGATCAGTTTAAGCGAATGGTTGAGGCACTGCTAACCAGCCCAATTAGTTTTGCATCAACTATCGAGACTCATCTAAAAGAAATTTCAATCGACAGTGCTGAGGCTTCCCATTGGCAACACATGCTGGAGCAAGTTGAAAGCGAGCAATTTACCAAAAACCATGCGTTGAGCGAAGCATTGTCCACATGGCTAGTTTCAAAACCTGAAGGTAAAGCAGTTGTCTTTTGTGGCGACCGTCTGACGGCAGATAATGTATATCAGTTTCTATCTGACAAGTTAGATGTTGCTATTGAACGCCATCAGCAAGGCGTAACTCCTGAGTTTAACTCGGATGAACTTACTCGAGTGTTGATATGTGACGAAAGAGGAGAAGATGGACTTAACCTCCAAGGGAAGAATCGACTGGCAATACATTACAGCATGCCAATGGCTATCAGTCGTATTGAGCAGCGCAATGGTCGCTTAAACCGTTACAGTGCATTGTCGACTGGTGTAAACCCTATCGACACTATGATTCTCTCGACTGCGAGAAGTTCCTTCTATAGTAAGTGGATTCAATCTTTGATGGGAGGAGTTGGTTGCTTTTCTAATTACAGGGCAAATATTCAAGACGAGATTGATGAGTTACTAGAGAAAGAGATCTGGCCTGCTGTCTTGCAAGAAGGCTATTTGGCACTAGAAGAAGCTGAAGAGAAACTTAGAGATAAAACTCAAAGGACTTATAACCATTTAGATATCATAGCGAAACTTGCAACAGTCGATATTGATGCAGAAGAGGCAGAAAAGCTACTGGCACAAATGCGTGAGGACGACGAAGTATTTGAAGAGTCATCTGCGCTCATTAATTGGATCAAAGAGGGAATGCTGTTCAAACGTCGTCAGGGCGAAAGCAACGATCTGTATCGTTTTAAGTATTCATCAGGCTCAACAAAAATGCGTTCTTCGACGTTGATCGATAAATGTATTGTGGGATTAGATATCGAGGCATCAGATTATATATCTCCTGTAACTCAGGAACTGTCTCTATCTAGGGTCAATAGTGTGAAGAATGGAAGTTATCCACTCCGATTTGGTCAGCCTTTTGTCGACGCTATTGCTGACGTTTCTCGACAGTCCACGCTAGGGAACTGTAGTGCAGTCATTCGAAAGATCCCGATTAAGCAGGAACCTACACTATTTTTTATACCCCAGTGGCTGGTGGAAGGTGAGGCTGATTCTGCATCTGAGCAAATCACTGTAGATGCACTACATCCACCTGTCGTGTTTCAAAACGTATTTGGAGAAATTGGTGAGCCTACTCCACTAAATATGGCGACACTAGTAAGTGCTGCGTACAGCTCCAAGAGTGCGCAAGTGGAAATTAGTGGAAACAAGGTCCCTTACCAAGATACCAACATTACTATCCAAGCTGATAACTGCAATACGGATGTATGGCAGTTGATTGAACCTCTAGTTAGTAAAGACCGATTTAATAGTGCATTAGAACTTACCCTTGAGAAGAGTCGTGCACTTGCTGTTGAGCAATTCGAGCAACAAAGTGAAATTACGAGCGTAGTACCTAAAGCTAGGTTACTGACAGTGAAGTATGTATTGTTAATTGGTGCCTAGTTATGAAATTTTCTGAATTTTATCCAAATCATATGCTAGAGAAACTCAAATCAGAGGCTGAGTTTTTCTATGACTCTCAATTTAAGAGTCGGTTCCTGCAAGCACTTGATTCTCCGGAGTTAACGCTTACTGAGTTCTGGTATTTGACCAAAGACCTGTTGTCTACAGAGAAAGATCTAGATAGTGCGCGCTTGAGGTTGGGTAAAAGGCCGACTCAAGATGAGTTTACTTCTGGGGTTAGCGCAGGCTTAACGTTTGATCCAATCTCTGATTCAGTAGTTTTGCAGACGGGTGCTGTCGGTGAGTACGTCGAACCTGTCTACAAACAGGTTGTTAAGCGTTATTCTGAGCAACCGTTGCATGACCCTATATTGGCTAAACTTAACTTGCCGTTTAATACGTACACAACTGTAGCACAGCGAGAGGCTGTTCGTTTGACTCTAGCATCGAAGCCCGATGCTACGGTAATAGTGAACCTACCAACGGGTTGCGGAAAAACGCTAGTCACGGAAACGCTCACCGGTTTCAGTCGTGCGGATGAATTAACGGTAGTGGTAATTCCTACCACAGCCTTGGCTCTGGATCAGGCTAAACGCATGAAAGCGTCTATTTCTAGAATGGGTTATGAACCCTGTGCGGAATATGCTTGGCGAGGAGAACTCAGCCAAGATGTAAAAGCACAGATTAAGTCGGATATATTGTCTGGAAAGCAACGAGTGTTGTTTGTTTCACCTGAATCTATGGTAAGTGGTATTCTTCCTACTTTATTCAAAGCAGCTGAATCTAAAATATTAAAGAATGTAGTATTTGATGAAGCCCATCTTATTGACACTTGGGGCGATGACTTTAGACCTGAATTCCAGAAACTTGGTGCACTACTCGAATCCTTAAAAAACAAGGGCGGTTGTTTTAGGAAAGTTTTTCTTTCGGCCACATTCACTGATCAGTCTTTAATCACCATTCGTTCATTGTTCGGTGATGCCCAAACTAAACCTACTCTGATCAATGGTGCCTTCTTACGTCCGGAACCGATCTGCGTAAAGCAGATGGTTTTATTTGACGACTATATTCCAGCGGTAGTAGAAAAGGCACTTAGTTCGCCAAAACCTTTAATAGTGTACGCGCCCACCAAGCAAGAATGCTCTGATATCTATCAGCAACTTTCGTCAAAAGGCGTGAATAGACTTCGATTGTTTACTGGTGATACAGGAGACACTCAACGCTCGGATATAATCGCAAAATGGGATGCTAATGCCCTAGATATCATAGTCGCTACGACAGCTTTTGGCGTTGGTATGGATAAAGGCGATGTAAGAACGATACTGCATGCTGGGCTTAGTCAGAATATTGATGGGTACTATCAAGAAATAGGCCGAAGTGGTCGTGACGGGAAGGCTTCCTACTGTGAAGTGATTTATCACCGTGGCCAACTTATCAATCGTAGTCGTAGTAACACCATAGGTATCGAACTTGGATTTGAACGTTGGAATTCAATGTGGAAACAACGCTTTGAGGTCGGTGATAATTTATTTGAGATAAAGGTAAACACTCAAGCGAGTCATATAGAGAGGAACTCAGACGCTAATGCAACATGGAACTGGAAAACTCTACTGTTGATGCAAAGAGCAGGCTTGGTTCGTTTATCTTACCCTGATGCTTCTCTAGTCCCTGATAGTGAAGAGTGTTGGGTTAACTTCTGGTCTGATTTTACCAATAAAGTTGTCGTAGAAGTGCTCCATGATAGACACGTAATCAAGTCTACATGGGAAGAACAGGTCAACGCTCATCGAGTTCAAGAAAACAGAGTGCTCAATAAACGTGGTGAGTTATTGCTGGAGTGGGTAACTGATAAAAAGAATCTAGGAGAAGTCCTGCAAGAAAGCTTTAAGTTGGACAACTTCATGCCATTGAAAGTATGTGGCAGGACAGATGTTATAAACGGGAGGGCAACAAGCAAGACTCTAGTTGGTGATGTTTTCACAGTTTCACAACCTACCGATAATCAAAACAACCTTTATCAGTTTTATTTTGAACCAGCACCGAACTCTGTTGAAAGCTTAATAACTATATTTAAACATAAAGTAAACAACGGTGAAGTTACCACACTTGTCTGTAGTGAGATTTTTTTACAGCAGGCAAAACCTTATCTAGATAATTTCACTAATAAGGTATGGTTTCATGTGCCGTTTAGTGCTTATGATGAAAGCGACAAGGTGTTGTATGAGTACCGTAAATTTATCGTACAGGATGAAACGACCATAGACTCAAAATTAAAAATGCCCCTCACATTTATGGAAAAATTTCCCAATTATTTTTTTGGGAACTCCGAATTAAGAGACCCGCTATACAACCACAGAAAATGGTGGGAGTCGAGCAATAACATTAAGAATGTAACTACTTTGGCGAATTCATAATTATGGCAATTATTAACAACGCACACCCAGGCAGTCATATACCTACACTGCAACTAATCGATGAACTACTGAACAACATAAAGTCAAAAAACAGTGAAGCAACAATACCTGAATCAAAATTATTGGGCTCTGCAATGCCAGAGGCTCTTTATTTGAAAGAGGATTCTGAAGGTGAGTTTAATCTCAATCAAAATGCTCAGAAGAAAATGCGGGAATCTCTGTCTTTCTGGGGGAAATACGGTTTATGGGAGGTCTCTGTTTCTGAGAAAGAAAAGACATATTCCGCAGTTAACCCTCTATGCAACTCATCAAATCTACCTAAAAGAATTATAGATATTATCTCTGAACAATACATTAAAGATGGTGAGTTGATTATTCCATTGAATGATTACTTTAAAGATGATGCCTTATCTAAAGATTTTTCGTTGTTTGTGTTGTCTATGTGTTTTTTCCTATATCAAGAAGATCTAACTTTTGGAAAGAATACGCCATTTACTGTTCTTGAAGCGTATGAGTTGATGGTTAGTAGTGTCATTCCGGATGCCGCTAAAATTACATACAACAAAAGTAACGAAGGTCTTGGAGTTATTAACTTTGGTTGTCTGCTGGGTTTATTGGAAGCTATTGGCAATGAAACTGTTGTGCCTGATCCTACAAGGTTTATACAGTGGCACTTGAGCAATATTTTTGAATCCACAACTGAAATGTCTCTTCAAGAACTTCTTGATGAATTAAACAGTATTTTGCCCATCTTCGATACCGGAGCATATCAAGTTGAACTTCCACAGTACCTCAACACCAAGAGACCTGAACTAGTATCACGCAGTGGGAACGTTCGCCTATCTTCGTCAATGAGCCTCGCTCTTTTTCGTTTGGAGTCTATGAACGTTCTTCGTTTGGAAGCGCGTTCGGATAGTAGCAGGCGTTTTGAGCTGACATTACCTAAGACAACAATCACGGAAGTGACTCACATTAGATTTAACAAGGTACAGCACAAATGAGCATACAAGCATACTGGCCTAGTCTCGAAAATATTGAAAATTGCATCCTGAGTGAAGCAGAGCGATTGAGTGACAAATTGCTTCTTTCAGTACACCACCCAATGAAATTAGTAGCGATTCCCTACAGTACAAATGAGCCAGTTGTAAAAAGTCAGCAGGATTTGTTAGGTCATTTGTTATCGAACCACAATATAATCCCCCTTATTGGGGAGTCAGGTAGCGGTAAGTCTCACTTGATTCGTTGGTTACATGCTGTGGCTAACCACCACCCAAAAGCAAAGAAAGAGCAATGGCATATCATTCGAATACCAAAGAACGCAAGTTTGTCCCAAGTTCTAGAAATAATACTTCGTGGTTTAGAAGGTGACATCTTTGACAATGCGCGTGAGCAAATTGGGAAAGTTGCCAATTCATTAGATCATGAAACCACTACAAATCTAATGTTCGCGCATGTCGTAGAGGCTTTTCGAGAAGTACCTACTAGGTTGCAAAAACAGCATCAAGCGCTTCAATCTGAAGGGAAGATGACGAAAGATAAAGCGGATGAGTTTATGGCAGAAATGTCATTTGCTGGTGAGCTTCAGCATTTTTTTGATGATCCCCATATAAAAGCAAGCTTTTCTGGTAAAGATTCAGCTGTGAGGAGTCGAGTTTCACGATTGATTGAAATCAGAAGTTATGCAGAGCTTTTAGAAGATAATTTTCAAGTTGTTGCTGAAGACTTTAAGTTTGCCAGTGGAGAAGAAATTTCTACTCAGTTGGGGGCAAGAGCGCGAAGAGCTTACGCAAATCTCCAATTAGAATCCGATGCGGCAAAACGCCAAATGGCTGCAGATATGACTAACAAAGCCATTGAGCGGGCTTGTAAGTTAATGTTCAATCGTCTCTTTCAGTTTAGCACTGGTAACTTTCAAGATTTGTTTAAAGAGATTCGAAAATACCTATTAAAACAAAATAGAACTCTAGTGGTTCTAGTTGAAGATTTAGCAGCGATTTCATCTATTGATGATGTACTGATAGAAAGTCTTCTAGAGCAGGATAAAGACGACGGGGTTCAGGTACTTTGTCCTATGAAATCTGTAATTGCCACTACAGACGACCTTAATAGTTATCAAAGCCACAGAAACACAATTTGGACACGTACTAGTCTTGAGTGGCATCTTCCAACTGATGCCTATGTTGATAACTTCCCTGAGCTCAAGTTTTCGACGGAGGACGTTGTTGATTTTTGTGCCCGTTATATCAATGCCGCTCGTCACGGTATTCAGGATATTGAGACATTAATTGATGTTAAGGATACCGAGACTGGATTGTCAACATGGAATATTGAGCTTGAAGAATGGGAACAGGAGACGTTAGATGATTTTGGTTATTCAAATGTATCAAGTTCGTCAGGCAGTTCTGGAAAAACTGGAATCCCACTATTCCCATATAACAAGCAGGCGATAGCAAAACTGACACAAAAACACGTTTTCAGCGGCAATCACACTCGATTTAACCCTCGCGTTGTTATTCAGGAAGTATTATTAGCGATTCTTCGTGATCACCGAGTAAGTTATTCTAAAAACGCTTACCCTAGTGATTGGTTTGAAGGACAACTGAGTGAATTCCGTAATGATGATACCGCGTTGCTAATTGCCCACAAAATTGACGATCAAAAGAAGGCACGACGCCTAATTGGTTTCATGTCTCTGTATTCTGATGCTGAGACTAGTGCAGATTGTTTCAAGCAAGTATCTAAGAGACAGGCTCTAGCCTTTGGTTTAGAAACTTCATTGTTACCCAAAGAGATCTCTTTGAAAGCGACTGGGCGAGTGATTGTCGCGGATGGTCCTGTTAGGCCTACCCCTAATCCACCTGGTGGGCCGAACCCACAACCACCTTCAGTTCCAAAAGGAAAACCTGATGATCCTAACTCACCTTCTGAAGAAGTAGTTACATGGGTGAATAAATGGTTTTCCGGAGAGTCGGTACTGGGGCAAATACCAAGTAATATTTTGAGATTGGCACTTTATCAGATGCTTGAACAACAAAAGGGGTTTACTGAATATCCGTTAAATTCAAATAATGTTTGGGGCAAAGGTAAAGAAAGCTTAATTCAAGCAACTCTAAAACAAAATAAACTGACATTGATTGAACTACCAGGCTCACGCACGAATCCTGAACGGTGCAAAGTTAAAGCATTTGCTGACAAAGAATTATCAAATACTATGGATTCTTTGGTTCTAAAAAAGCAGATGACAGCGATCTTGCGGTTTGCAACCTTAAATAAGATAGATAAAAACGATAAAAATATAGTTAGGGTTGGTTGGTCATACGCACAAGGACTAGAGGACTACGCATTGTATATGCAATTTGCTCAGAAATGGGTACCAATTGCTATGGCAAGATGCGTGGAACTGGCGAAGCAAACGGCCCATAATCCATTGAGTGAGCATGTCGCATTGGCAGTTAGCATGGGTTTCGATGTATCAGGTATCGACAAATCACTAAATCAATTGGTTAAAACGTCAACTCAGATTAAAAGTGAACTGCCTTCAGCAATCAATCCACAACATAAAGCAGTGTTCGACAAGTGGCTTTTAGACTGGGATGAGTTGCGAACTAGATGGTTAAAAACCATGCTAATCGGTACAAACAACGCCGTGCACCCAATTACTTTCTCTAGCGCGTTCCGAAAAAGAGATAAAGTGGTTAGATCTACGAGGGAATTAGAGCCGGTAATTCGCGAGGTGAAGAATACTAGTGCTTCATTAAAAGAATATTTGGAAGGTTCAGAGACAAAAGAAGAACTGCTGGAACTGTTGGAGTTATTGACCAACACTTATAAAAATATCCCAGCAGAGATGAGGCCGGATTATGACGTGAGCATAAATACAGTTCGTTCAAGAATAAAACAGTTGAGTGAAATAGTCACTTCGCATACTCCCAAGTCTGTAATCGCTTTGAACCAAACCCAAGACGATCCTATTAAGTTACTGAATAAAATCAGCGGAGATGAATTGGAGCTTTGGGTCAAAGTGCTCAATGACTGGAAAGAAATATCTCCAAAGGTAAATAAAAATATCAGAGAATTTAATGATAAGAATGGGGTTAACCAAATAGAGACCTATAAAAAAGTTATAAATAATCGTCTCTTGAGCGTAGAAGAATCTATACAGAAATTGGGGGCAGCACATGAGTCTTAAAAGCCAAATAGTAGATTTGAACAAGCAAATCGATTACTACCACAACAGTGCAAACATGGAAGACCAGATGAATGCACTCAAGACTATCTCAACACGTATCGCTAATCCAATCGGTAGAATCGAGGAAGAGGCTAAAAAACTACAATGTCTGAAATTGATTGATACAGTAGATCTATATTGTGAGGACGGAGATGTTGCGCTAGAGATTGCTAGAGAACGGTATCTTGCGTTCAAGAACTTGTGGGAAACCATTGAAGACAAAAGCTTGAATGATGAAGAAAACTCTCTTTATGAAATGACTCAAGCAATTAGTAGCACGGCTAACTTATTCGCTGAAAATCATCAGAATATTTGGCAAGAATGGATAGATGAGCAAAATGACTTAGCTAATGTAAATGATGTCATTCTGGATCAGCAAAAGACTGTACATCGAAATATTGCTCTTTACGATAAATATGTAAAAGCGAAGAGAGAGTTTGACCGTCAGTTGGAAAACTTCAACTTTGACCAAGGGCAACTTTTAAGAATTAAAAATTTCGCTAGGGATTGTGCGGACTTTAAATCTCAGATGAATACAGAAGCATTGCCAGAGTCTGTTAAGAGGTTTTTCGATAAGTTGAACACAACGGGTGTTGATGCTCCATTGTCTTTGCTGACGCCTGAAGTTCTTAATTGGCTCTCAGAAAACGACAAACTTGAGACTTTAGTGGTTAAGCAAAAATAATGATGACAATCGATAAAGAAAAGTTAATTGCAGCTTTAGATAAGATCGAAAACAAAGAATCAGAATTATTGGTTTGGGGTGATGTTGAAGTATTCTCTAGTCGAAGTGAGATCGAAGACACTCTAAGGGAAGCCGGAATTTTTGACTATGATATTGTTGATTATTTCAATGCCTTAGTTGAACGTCGTTATATCTTTGATATTGGAAATAGTTGCTATCGTACTCGAATGGCCGAGACTGTTCGTTTGCAAGTGTTGTCTCGTCAATGGTTTTCCAAGCAAGGGGTGGAAGATGCCAAACCGTTAATATCTGACTTTCGTTTTTTGAAGAGGCCTAGGCAATACCCGAAGCGAGACAATCCAGCTCAAGATTTAGTAACTAGGTGGGGGGAAAATAAACTATTCCGTTCTCCAAGTGAAAAAACTATTTTGAGTGAACTACTTCGAAACGGAGATGACTGGTTCCAACTATCGGGTTTTCAGGTGCGCTCTACGGAGCGCATTCTGAAACAATATGAGCAGCATAGGAAAAAAGCAGCCTTTAATGCGAGTGCTACGATAGTCTGTGCTGGTACGGGTAGTGGTAAAACTCTTTCTTTCTATTTACCTGCGATGACAAAGCTTGCTGCAGACCTTCTCGAGGATGACAGCGAGAGAGTACGAATTCTAGCGATATACCCGCGTAAAGAACTTCTTAAGGATCAGTTTTCTGAAACTTATCAAGAGGCTCGCAAGCTCGATAAGTTTTTGGGTTCGCAAAGTAAAAGAAAAATCACCATAGGTACATTCTACGGCGATACCTTTTCTGAAGGATATGCCAAGGACGGAAGTATTTTCGAACCTATGGTGTGCCCTGAAGAGGGTTGCGGTGGCGCTCTGAAATTTAATGCTACTTCGAAACAAACAGTCTGCGCGAACTGCAAAACTACCCTTTCACCACAAGAAGTTTTGACAACTCGAGAAAGTGCTAAGCGCACCCCGCCTGATATCTTGTTTACGACGACAGAGATGTTGAACCAACGTATCAGTGATGAGGGATTTAATCATCTTTTCGGGGTAAATACGGGCAATACCGCAATCCCACTAGTGCTTCTGGATGAGGTCCATACCTATGAGGGTAGCACTGGTGCACAAACCTCATATCTATTAAAGCGATGGATGAAGTTTAGTGGCATCAAACCACATTTCGTTGGTTTATCCGCAACACTTGCTGACGCCAAAAATTTCTTTGCAGACCTGACCGGAACTAAGCCTCAATACACAGAATTGGTCGAGTCATTCGAACGAGAACTCGAAGAGGAGGGAGCAGAATATCTTCTTGCTCTCCGTGGTGATCCAGCATCTCAGACAGGTTTGCTCTCGGCAACTATCCAGGCCACCATGCTTGGAAGTCGTATGCTGGATACTCATGTAGGCCCAAAAAAGAATATCTCTCAGAACGTTTTCGGTCAAAAAGCCTTTGTATTCACTGATGATCTTGATGTAATCAATCGTCTCTATAACGATTATTTGGACGCGGAAGGAAAGCAAGACTACTTTGGAATATTACGTCCAAGTACGCGAAATGAACATCCGCTGGCTTATCTGCGTTCTCCAAACAACCTGAATATAGACTTAGCACTAAAACGAGAATTAGGTCAAGACTGGTCAACCGCGGAAAGCATTGGCCACAACCTTGAACAAGCCAACGTTGTGGAACGTACCTCCAGTCAGGATAGTGGTGTTGACCAATCAGCAAATGTGGTTGTAGCGACAGCTTCCCTGGAAGTTGGTTACAATGACCCGACAGTAGGGGCTGTCATCCAGCACAAAGCGCCACGTAATGTCGCGTCATATCTACAAAGAAAAGGCCGTGCAGGTCGTCGTCGAGGAATGAGGCCTTGGATGTATACGATTTTGTCTGATTTCGGGCGAGATCGAATAGCGTTCCAGCAGTATGAGCAACTGATCGATCCAAAGGTCAATACAACTAAACTGCCGACGGAAAATTCTCATATACACAAAATGCATGCCGCATTGGCAACTCTTGAGTGGTTGGTCAAAACATATAAACTGAGGTGGTTGAACGTCTGGACAGTGCTTAAAGATCCACAAAAATACTCGTCTAAACTCCTCAAATTACAACATGCAGTTTCAGATCTACTTCGTAATCAGACTCGCTTGAGTCAACTCAAAAGTCACCTAAAATCAACTCTTGATCTCAATGATGAGCAGATAAGTGTGGTTATGTGGGCTCCCCCACGTTCAATTATGATGTCTTTTTTACCCGAACTCGAGCAGAACTTGAAGTATAGTTGGGGCGCTCGCGGCCATAATTGGTTGGGTTTGGGAGACTCAAATTCTGGACCAATGCCAAAGTACATTTCGGCGCAACTTTTCTCAGAGCTAAATACTCAAGGGTTGTCCATAATACTGGATCGTTCTACGCAAAAACAGGCAGAGTTCAAACGAGAAGAAATGGCATTCTTTCAAGCTCTAAAGGAGTTTGCTCCAGGACGCATGTCAAAGCGATATACAGTAAAAGCCAGAAACGTACCTGATTGGTTGGTTCCTATCGGGTTTGAACCAACAGCAGGTATGCGAGGTGATATTGGCTTCGATATCGAAGAGGCTTTTGGTGATATAAGTAAACAAGTACTGCAAGATCATGTTGAAATTAACGGCGAACAAGTTCCGGTCTACCAACCAAGGTTTGTTAAAACCCAACGCTCTTTTAGTAAGGAACTGACGAATAAAAGTGGCAGTGTTTTACAATGGGACTTCTCGATTCGAGAGCCGCAATCAACGAACTTGACTAGAATACCGCAAAATAGCGAATGGTTTGAGGTACTTAAGTCTATCGACTTCTTTACTCATGAACATTCAAAGCCGATAGAGTTAGTAAGGTTTTGTACTGGAGCAAAAGCGAGTATTCCATTTGCTTCCGGCAATGATCAGGCAAACGTGAACTTCATTTGGCAGCAAAACAACTCTCAAGCGACTATTGGTACTAAGTTATGGGTGGATAGTGTCAAGTTCAGATTTGATTTTTCAAAACAAAAGATCTTGAGTTTGCTTAACTATGAAAATAATCGAAAGGCTCTTTATTATCAGTATCTTCAGCATATATTTGTTAATGCAGAGGAATACGAGCACGAATATTTTCTCGCGGGGTGGATATTTGAATGTGTAATGTCTGCTTTATTTGCTGTATGCCAACTTCAGCAGCGAGCATTGCATGAATCGTTTGAACACCTTTTCACTTCGGAAGGCAAACAACTGTTGAACGAGGTGGTAAATGGAATGTTCCAACGTAGAAGCACAGAATCCGGCGATGAAGAGCAAGATCTCCATCGCAGTCTAACCAGTTATTTTGAAGATGATAATAATCTGATGGTGGTTAGGAATGCGCTTGATCTAGACCCTGAATACCATCTTTCTGAAACGTATTTTGAGTGGGCGAAAAATTTACTTGGTCAAACTTTGTGTGGTGGTCTCAATGCTATGTTCTTAAACCTTATTTCTGATGTTTCCGAACAATCATTTAACCTAGATCATCAATGGGACGAAGATACTCTAAATATATGGCTAAATGAAAATGAAATTGGTGGTATTGGCTATATCACAAAATTTAGAGATGCGTACAAAGAGGATCCATTACGTACTCTCGGTTATCTCAGTCATGCTTTCGAAACAGGCGAATATGAACAGGTTAACTTCGATCTACAGCATTTTCTTATCTCAGTGAGTGAAAACCAAGAGTTGAAGTCAGGACTGGAAGATGTTCGCTCAGCGACTAGTCTGCAATCTCGTTCACAGGCAACGAAGTTACTGAAGCAACAGATATCTCGGATGGGCATTTTGCCAACTCATGCTTGGAATAGTGTGCTTTATTCCCGAATTTTAAAAACAGGAGCAAGTGCGATCACTGATCAACGACTTGTGGTTCTTCTTAATGAGTGGAACAACTGTGAAGATCGTATCGGTATTGAAATACCTTTGCACATGATGTCGTACCTTTCTGCAAGGAACAATAGTGGTAGTTTCACTGATATCTATCGGGATAAAAACCGAATTCAGTCGCAGTTATGGCAACGCGGGGCCAGTATTCGAGAGCAAGAATTAGGTTTTTATAATCAGTTCAGTTCGGACAAGACCAAGACGGAACGACTCTTGTTATCCCAAATCATTAGAGCCAAGGAGGTCTTGGTTGACTATCAGGTGCAGGGTGATTGGAGAGAAAAACTTTCTGCAGAGTTGAAGTCATCCGGTAAGTGTATTCTAGTCTTTAATGGCTCAGACAGAGCTGACATCAAATCTGTAATGAGTGAACTTAATTTGAGTATGCTTGAATATAACAAGATGTTGTTTTATCCGCGGATAACTAAAGTAAAATCACGTTTATCTGCGATAGAGGTTACTGTTCAAGTGAGGGATGTTCTTCAATGAGAATCCAAATAGAGCGTTCTATTGAAACGAAAGAGGCAATAGGGCGAGCTCACGTCAAGGACTTGCTTGGCTCTTTGCTAATTGCCGAGAGCCTTAATCCAGGAGAAATCTACATATTGAGTCCTTGGATCTCTGATTTCCCTGTTTTAGATAATACGACCGGCAATTTTGATACGGTTAATCCCTCCTGGGGCCACAGAAGCGTGAGTTTTTTTGAGTTGTTACAAAACTGCGTTGAATCGGGGGCTACATTAAAACTAGCAATTAGGGAGAATCGGGACAAAATTTATCAGTTGGAGCAAGCACTAAAAAACTATCCGACTCAATTTATCGTTGTGGAACTCAAAGATCTTCATGAAAAAGGACTATTGACTGAATGTGCTTTAATCCGAGGTTCGATGAACTTCACTTATTTTGGGGCTTCAATTAATTATGAAGGTATTACTTACACCACCAATGCAGCGGCGATAGCAGAGAAGAAAAATACCTACAACGACCTTTATTTTACTGAAGTTGAATCAGAATCAGTTGAGGAGGATGATGATGACTGGATATTCTAGCAGCATTATATCTTCATTTTTTAGTGGAAAAAATAGGATAACTAAGCAAAGCAAATGGAATGGGAAGGTTGAACTAGCATCACAGCAGTTAGAGACAAGCAACCGAATAAAGTATTTCCTAGGTTATCCCCAAGGGTCCACGCCCACTTTTTATATCATGTGTGATTCTGAAGAGTTAACGGAGCACACTAAAGACTGGTTGAACTGTTCTCTACCAAGAGTTTTTTGCCAATATGCTAAACCATGTAAGAGCGTAGAGTTTGACTTCGAAAGTGGGTTACTTAATCACTGGCCTCATGGCTTTCTTAAGGTAGTTATTTGGAATCAATCTCAGACCGATTTTGATAGTGATGAGTACCGCAGATTCATTCCTACTGCAGTGAATCAAATTCAAGAAGCTTTGGATGAAATGATTGCGCGATTTAATATGGCGCCCAATATTGATCTTCGCACCTCGACACCAATAGGGGTGCTTATCAAAGATTTTATCAAAGCATATGAATCAAATGATCATAAATCAATGAGAACTAATTTTGAATTGATTCAAAAAAGTGAAGATCTTGATAGGAGAAACAAAGACACACTAAAGTTTATGATTTTAGAAAAAGAAGAAAAATGGAATGAAATCATAGATTTAAGTCGTTCTAGAAATATATCAGCTCAGGTAGTATCTAGTGGAGTGATTGTTTCAGTGATGAAAGCGGTAATACTTAAGTCGTGTGATGACGCGAAAGCGTTAGACACTTTTGAATTTGATTGGCCTGCTTTAGTAGATCTTAGTACTGAGCTTCTACCACTGCTCCTAAAATCACCGGACTTTACCTCTGAGCAAGACTGGAAATGCTGGGCATTACTGTCTCATTCTCAAAATGTTAAAGACTGGAGTAAGATTTCAGAGGCGCATATCGAAGGAAGTTGGATTTCCGCACTATTAGGGCAAGACATTAGCGTCAGTGCAAGAAGTGTCGTGATTGAAGATAAACTAGATGTTGATAATTTAGAGTACAACGAAAGTACATTATCAAGCGTTCTCAATTACTCGCAAAGTTGCCTTGATTCTGAGGCATTGAAGTTAATGGAGTGGCTTGAAAATGCTCCATTCAATTTAAAAATGAGCACTAAATCTAATGCCGCTCTGAGGCATCAGTGGTCTCAATTGGAGTCGATTGCTTCGACACATTTCTCTCAATATTTAGATTAAATTGTAGGTGAGTAGCGACCTATGGAATATTTTAAAATAGATATACCATTCAATAATCGACATCAATGTTGGTTCTGTGGAGAACCAAGTGATGAACCTTTGAAGTACCCAAGAAGAATAGATTTTGAATCGAATGGTCACATCCCACTACAAATACCATCATGCAAGGAATGTAAACAATTAGTAGCTAAAGTCTCGTCAGCATCAATTTTTGATTTGAAACTAAAAGTCACTCATGAGTTGTTAAAGAAATATGCAAAAGTATTAGGTATAGGGATTAACTGGACTAAGTTGGAACTAGAGAATGAAAATCTATCTGGTTCGGCATTTATTGGTTTTAGTGACAGTGCGTGGAGTATGTATGAGCTCGCCAAACAAAGAATAAGTTATAAGGGGTGGAAACTAACTTATGATGGCATCCCTATAAATATGATAGATGAATCCTACTTTTTTGAGAGTGAAGGCATTCGATTTTTGAATGTTAACTCAGCGATTGACTACTATTGTGATGCAGAAGGACTTGAAAGAGAACTATTGAGAGCACTTACCGATATTAAGGGCGAAGCGCACTTTAAAGATGTGTTGAGGATATCTCGAACGAATGTTGACCTTTCACGTAAAGAGATACTCGAAGTCATTGAAGAAGTTGAGCAGCAAGAGCGTGACAATGTATCAGTCTTTAAAAGAAATAAATTACTTGCTGGCAACAAAGCACAAGAGTTTACTGATAGTTCAATATCACCGGTAATGATAGGTGATATTAATATTGAACCAGATGAAATATATTGGTTGCTCTCTAACGGTATAAAAAATTTCGAACAACTCTGTGAAAACGAAGATTTATTTTTTGAAGATTACCATGAAGTAGGTGGGTTTAGAGCCTTAGAGTTATTTAATGCTTTGCAGATATACTTAGGGACTATAGAAGATAAAAGTACTCAGTTTGAAGATCCGAATCGACACTTATGGTCATGGGGTGGTTTAAAGAAAGAACAGTCAAATCAAGATGATGTACAGTCAGATACCTTAATGCCAGTAGTACATAAAATGGGCAGTCAGTTTAAAGCAGTAGGAGAACTGAGGACACGTAACAGTTCTACTACAGCGATATTGATTTTTGATAATTTGACAGATAAAAAAATCATACAGAAAATTGTTCAATTGCTTTCCGTCGAGCATCTATATTTAAGGCAGGTTTCAAAAGAATCTGATGACGAAACAGAGTACTTATATCTAGAGGATGGGATATCCAGTTCAATGAAAATTATTATAACTGACAATTAGTTACGGTTGACAATATTAACTTACCTCTGGTTTTTCTGCTTTGACACTCCTCGATATTAATTGTTAAAGGGGATGGTTAGTATTCCATGAATATTTTATTTCCCTACATAGCCTAAGATTAGTGCCAATAACAACATTGGGAATTATTGCGTTTTCCTGACACTCTCCTTACTTTAAGTAAGGAAGTGTTAGCTAACCTATAAATATGGGATACAACATTTCATATAAGGATATTTAATGAAAGCGCACTATAAGTTATTCCCACAACTTATCAGTTTATTTTTTCTATTGTTTATTGCTAGCAATAGTTTTGCAGCCCAAGTGACTCATGTCTCTGAAGGGAAAATTAATAACAAAACCAGTATCGTAGTGAGTTTAGAGGGGGCAATTAACCGTCCTCTCGATCTTACTGTTGTCAAAGACGATAAGCGTCTTAATACATCTTGGGTATTGTCCGCTGACAAGACATTCCAGTATTTGCCGATAGAGCAATATGAAATAGGGGAGTATTCGGTATCTTTAGCCGGGTTGAAACGTGGTGACTTGGACAAGATTCAGCTGATACCTATCTATGAATCCTCGCCATCAGTTCGTGTTTTGGGGCAGGGGCCTTTCATCAACGCTAGTGGAGATAGGGCGATCCCTATTGAGAGTGTGAATGCAGAAGGAGCCTTGGCGTCAATCTATAAAGTCGAAGATACCCCTAAGCTGTTCGCCGATTACTTTTATTCTAAAAGACTCAGTACCTGGTCTGCTCAACGTTTAAGAAAAAACTTTACCCACCAAACGGACTTGAGTTTTAAGTTGCCACTTTCTGATGCCAATCAGTCGACAGTATCCAATTTGAAACTGCCCGATGATCTAGTCAATGGTTGGTACATCGTCGCGATAAAGCCGACGAATTCATTTGATGATCCTCGTATCTTCCATGTTCTGCTATCGGATATCGGCTTACAAGCCAAGGTATTTGGTGAGCAGATCTCGTTGCAAGCAATTGACCTTAAGAGCAATCGCTTTGTTTCCAATGCAAAAGTCACAGTGATTAGCAAAGAAGGGATTCGTTCAACAGCGACTCTTAACAATGGTTTTACTCAACTTGAATACATCAAACGCTCTAGTGAAGATGTCATCGTTGTTGAAAGTAACAACGCATTAGCGGTTCTTCCTATGAAAGAGGTCCCATTGGATTTATCTGACTTTGATGTTGCGGGTGAGCAAGACAAGATCCTCAATGCATTTGTATTTTCAAATCGAGACCTATTTAAGCCAACTGAAAATGTGCCGGTAAATATTGTTGTGCGAAAGGAATCGGGCGAGCTAAGTAAAACAAAGAGTGTTTTTGTAGAGGTAGTCGCACCAGATGGAAAGGTCGCAATATCTCGCACCTTGAACGAATCTTTGTCCGGCTTCTTTGCTCTCGATTTTGATATCCCAAGCTCAGCAAAACTGGGTAAGTGGAGCTTAAACGTTCGCTCTAATCGCTCATCTAAACAGAACCTAGGCTCATTCAATTTTAATGTGTCAGAGTTTGTTCCAGAACGAATGGATCTGACGGTCACTTTGCCAAAGTCTATTCTTGCTGGCAGCGCTATTGCAGGAAATGCAGAAGGTCGTTACCTGTTTGGGCAAGCAGCAGATGGCAACAAGCTAAAGATCAATCCCACACTGCGTTCCATTGAGCATTTCTCTGGCAAGTACAGGGACTACTTTGTGGGCAAAAAGCATTACATTTCATATGCACAAGCTCCCGATTCAGTAGAAATGGCACTGGATGAGAAAGGGTTAGGGCGCTTTACATTAGATTCAGTATCTTCAACGGCGCTTGACGGCCCTGCATTGCTAACGACAAACAATCAGTTGTTTGAAACTGGTGGTGCGACAACAACACGAGTGAGTAAAGTTCTGGTCTCCAATGGCAAGTCTATTGTTGGCTTAAAGCCAGCAGCTGACCGATTTGGTTATTTCGAAGATGCGCGTTTTGGTTTAATGCTGTTTGATGATCTTGGTGAAAAAGCGCTTCAAGGCAGTATCAATATTAAAGTTGAGCGTAACAGAGGTGGCTACTATTGGGTATATAACCAAAGCTCAGGCTGGGACCTACGACGTGATGACAAGTGGAGAGTGGTTGAGTCTAAATCTATTGACGTTAATACCAAACATAATGAGTTAACGGTCCCTGTTGAATGGGGTCAGTATCGCATCATTGCTACAGCTCCAAGCGGTCAAGAAACTGTGTACCCATTCTATGTAGGCTGGCGTGACGGTGATGAACAGGTCCCAGTAAAACCCGATCAGCTGTCAATGAAACTAGACAAAGAAAGCTACCTTGCGGGTGATTACATCAATGTAGATATAGCGTCTCCTATTGAAGGATTAGTGTCCCTAGAATTGGTGGGTGATAAAACCTATGTACATGAAACAGTAAAGGTTAACGGCAAGCAAACTGCTCGTCTTAAGCTACCAAGTAACCTTGAACGCCACGACCTTTACATTATCGCGACTTTGGTAAACACCGATCAGTCTTATGTGCGCAGATCTCTTGCGGTTGCACCGGTAAAATTGTATCGCGAGCATAGAAAGCTAGCCGTTGATATCGACGCTCCATCGAAGCTAGAGCCTTTTACGACAAAGAACATCAAAGTAAAGGTTTCTAGTAAATCTGATCTTGATGAGGCTTACGTTGTTCTTTCGGTGGCAGATAAAGGCATTATCAATATGTCTCGCTATGAAGTGCCTAGCATCTTTGATTGGTTCTATGGCCACAAACGCCTAGGTGCAGACATCATTGATCTCTATTCAAGACAGTTTGAATCGCGCCCATCTTCGTTTATCCGCCATAGATATGGCGGCGATGAAGACGCGAACAGCAATAAACCAATGGACGATTTAGTTGAAAGTAAGACATTCAATACGGTGCTTGCGCCCGTCAAGGTCAATAGTAAAGGTGAAGCGAACATCCGCTTAGACATCCCTGATTACAACGGTGAAGTGCAGTTGGTGGCGACTGTATTTGATGGGAATAAGTTCGGTCAGAAAGTCGCAGATATTGCTGTAAGTGCCCCTATTGTTGCTGAGTTATCGGTGCCGAGATTTTTTGCTACAGACAATTCAAGCCAGGTGATGGTTGAAGCATCGAATCAAACAGATGAAGTTCAAACTGTCGAGTTAGTGTTAACCGCCAACAATGGAGTTTCATTACAAGGTCTAAGTAGCAAAGTCGTGGAGCTAGCTCCGCAACAAAAAGCTCATTTTCCAGTGAAGGTGAATGTGGGCAGCGTTATTGCTATGTCTGATCTCACTTTGAATGTGAAGAGTGATGTTTATAGTGTTGAAAGAAACTGGCGCGTGCCTGTTCGTTCTCCTTCTCCTTATGTAACGAAGAAGACGACTCGAACCTTGGCTCCGGGGGACTTTATCAATGTGACGCAAGCGCAGTGGAATGGCGTCTTACCAATGGAGCAGGGCATCAGCTCAATATCATTTAGCCGCGTACCTGAGATTGAACCTACCGCATTCGTGCAAGGCTTGTTCCGTTATCCATATGGATGTGTTGAACAAACGACGAGTACTGCCTATCCGTGGCTGTTGGATGATAAATCTCTTACACCGCTTAAAGACAAAGTACTAGGAGAGCGTTCAGACAAGGATATGCTGCAAAGAGCGGTACTACGCTTAGCCGATTACCAAGGTTCAAACGGTGGTTTTGGATTGTGGGGACGTTCTTCACGTGAAGAGGCATGGCTTACCAGTTATGTGGCAAGTTTCTTATATGAAGTGAATGAAGCTTATCCAGGTATGGTGAGTAAGTCAGTGATGGAAAAAGCGTTCAATCGTCTGCGTGACTATATATATGGTCACTATACTACTGATGATAAGGCTTATGCAGGGTATGTATTGTCTCAAGCGGGTTTGCTTTCTTACTCGGATGCCAAATCGTATCTATCCAAACTGAACTCAAGTAATAGCTTAACTAATGCTTACACCGGTGCAATTTTCTATAGCTTGGGCGATATGCGTACTAGTAGTCGATATTTTAATGCGGTGGGCATTAGCAATGACCTGTATAGCCGCAACTACTACTATGACAGTCGTCTTTCTTCACATGCAAAGATTGTCTCGATTGTAAGTGCTTTGGAGTCACAAGGTTCAATCAATGGACAATTGGCTGAGCTTCGTATTGAGTCGGCTAAAGCAATATTTAGTGACCTCAATGCTAGACGATACTTTAGTACGCAAGAAAAGTACGCACTAGCGAAAGCAGGCTTTGAGTTGGAAGCTCTAAATAAGCAAGAAGTACTGGTTTCTTACAATGGACAAGAAATGAGTGTGGCGAAACCGCTTGCTATGGAAATAGGGGATAAATTTAATAACTCATCGCAAGATATTATCTATGTAACGGAATCCATTGAAGGATATGCCAATCCAAGCACGCTTAAGAGTTCCGTACGGTTTGATAAAGCAACGAGAGAGTTCTTCGACATTAGTGGTAAACCGTTGAATATGTCTTCGGTCAAAGTAGGCGACACAGTGATAGCTAAAGTCACTGTGCGTCTTAAAGAAGATATCAATAGAGCAATGCTAGTAGATTATCTACCGGCTGGCATGGTGTTAGAAAATCCTAACTTTACCGCTTCGAAAGAATTATTAGATTCATTAGGATTTGAATCTGATGAGGCAGAAATGGAAGAGTTTAGAAATGATCGCTATGTGACAGCTCTAGACCTTAGAGCGCATCGCACCTATGACTTTTACTATGTCATGCGCGCTGAAACACCGGGAGTATCTGATGTTCCTAACGTGTTTATAGAGGATATGTATGCTCCAGAACGATTCATTTATCAACATGGGTTTGTACGTAGCTTGAGTATCAAGTAATGAGGCTGCGAGCGTTAAAAGTAATCACCATAGCTACGATATGTATCGTAGCTATGGCTACTGTTTCTTGGTATGCACTTAATTGGCAGTTTCCTTTGCCCTCAAAAAACACCAAGGGCATAGCAATGAATGTGCTCTCTGCTGAGGGTGAGACGTTGAGGCAGTTTGCGGATTCTAATGGAACATTTCGTATTCCGGTGGAAGTAGGCGATGTGTCCCCTACCTATCTGGATTCATTACTCGCCTACGAGGATAGTCGCTTTTATTCTCACAATGGTGTGGATATTAAAGCGTTATTGCGAGCGGCTTATCAGCGACTTCGTTACGGAGAAATCGTCTCGGGTGGTTCTACAATTACTATGCAAGTTGCTCGGATTTTGTATCCGATAGAGCGCTCTTATGGTGGAAAGCTTGTGCAAATATTTAGAGCCTTGCAACTAGAGCAGCAGTACAGCAAGCAAGAGATCTTAAGCCTTTATCTGACGCACGTACCAATGGGCGGCAATATTGAAGGCGTTGAAGCCGCAAGCCAGCGTTATTTCGGAAAATCGTCGCACACCCTTAATATCTCTGAAGCAGCACTGCTGACAGTAATACCTCAGAGGCCAAGTTTGTATCGACCAGATCGGTATCCTGAGCAGGCTATGCAAGCGAGAAACAAAGTACTAAGACGCCTTATTGATGAGGGGGGCGTGTCAAAGCAAGAGTATGAACTGTTGAAAGATGAATCGGTAGTTGCTGGACGAATGCCTATCAAACGCAAAGTACCTTTGCTCGCTCGAGAGCTAAAAATTCACACCGTAGGGCAATCTGCAGTGGGTACCTTCATCGTTAAAGAGCTGCAACAGAATGTAGATTCAATTGTGGCTCAGCGCTTCACCGCTCTTTCTGATGAATTGTCGGTGGCGGTGATGGTTGTAGAGAACAAGTCCGGTGAGGTATTGGCTTATAAGGGCTCATTGGATATGGATAATGCGCGCAACTTTGGTCATGTAGACATGACTAAAGCGGTGCGCTCCCCTGGTTCGACGCTAAAGCCCTTCGTGTACGCCAAAGCACTAGATGAAGGCCTAATTCATTCCGAAAGCTTGTTGCTAGATATCCCTATGGAATTTGGCGATTACAAACCTCAGAACTTTGATAAACGTTTTCAAGGGGAAGTATCGGTTAGTGAAGCATTGCAGCGTTCTAAAAACGTGTCTGCAGTCTACTTACTTAGTCAGATAGGAGTGCCTGAATTTGTAGATAGCATGCAGGTGATGTCTTCTTCACTGAGACTTGCGGATATGAACTTAACGGTAGTGCTCGGTGGGGGAGGCTCAACCCTCCGAGAGTTAGTTATGTACTACACAGCCTTATGTCGCGAGGGTGTATCGATCAAACCTCGCCTTAGCATCGACTCACCCATCGAAGAGGCGAGAATAATCAGTGCTGAGAGTGCATGGATCACCAAGGCGATATTACAAGACTTGCGAGCGCCCGACCGTCCAAGAGCCAAATATGGAAGAAAGATAGCTTGGAAAACAGGAACAAGTTTTGGTTACAGAGATGCTTGGGCGATAGGAACAAGTGAGGACTATACGGTCGGCGTGTGGATGGGGAGACCGGATGGTTCGCCCTACGTAGGCCAAACGGGCGCGACAATGGCTGCGCCAATACTGTTTGATGTGTTTGACCTATTGCCGAAAGACACGATGAAAAACAGCAGACCAGAATCGGTAGAGCGAGTTCAAATTTGTTGGCCTAGTGGATTGGCCAAAGAAATGGTTGCTCCTGAAAACTGCTTGGATAAACGCACTGCATGGACCATAGACGGTGTCACGCCTAGAACGCTACGAAGAGATATGCGCTTGTCATCATCTAAAAAATGGCCGCAGGAGCTTATGTCATGGAAACAAAAGCACTCTCAATCCGATCGCTTCATAGACATCATTCAACCTCAAGATGGCAGCCATATCTATCCATATCAAGGGCAGTTATTAACCCTAAAAGCATCAAGCCAAGATGTACGCTGGTATCTAGATGGTGCAGTTAGTACCAGTAGCATCGAAGCTCAATCCTTATCAGGACAGCATGAGATAAAGGCTTGTAACCGAAACAGCTGCAACGCGATAAAAATCACGGTGCATTAATATAATGGGCAGCACTACATCATGATTAAAAAGACCGTATTTATATCCGCAATTCTGCTGATTAGTACCTCAATATATTTGGCGTGGTTACCCTTTAAGATGGTAGTTAACTCGATCATTACAACGGATTATTTGACTCAAAGCATCAACAATGACATCAGAGAAGAGCTACTAAACCAGCCAAGTTTTGTTGAGAAGGTGCAGAACCACAAAGGCCCTGCCAAGAGATACCTGCACAGAACACCACTTACAGCGTTCACCACGATAGATACCGGTATGTATGATGTCTATGCGACCTATATCAACGACAAAGGAGAGTGGGTAGTGCGGATGGGGATCTACCCTGATAAAAATGCAGAAGTGTTCTTTCCTAAACAGATTGGTGGCGTTACTGGAGAGGTGTTGGCGTTTTCATTGGCTGCGCTCAATAACTTGATTGAGTGGGGTGTGTTCAAGCCTATGCTGTATCACGTTACGGATAGTGCTGAGACTAGTTTCGTGAGTGGCCGTTATGAACCTGTGCCAGGTTTAGTTAGGTAATTGCTTCTATGGCGTATTTTGATAATTCTTAAAGTGGAAGATGTGGTATTTTCTGCTTATCGAACCGAATTTGGGAAAATACATATGATGCATCAATTTAGCTTGAAGTCTTTGGATGTTGACGCGCTTAACTTACGGCTAATATTCTTGTTGTTCCCGCTAGTAATCGTACTTTTTGCTCTTTCTATTTCAGTCAGTGAAGCAAAGCCTAATAACAACTCAGACAAAATTGATATAGTGACTTACTGTGCAAAAAATCCTAGCGATCAATCAACCAAGTGCAACAAGGTTCGCCGCCATTGATACAATCTCTGCCTCAGAGAGTTATAGGCGCAGTGGTCTATAAAGAACTCAATATGACTATGATAAAGGTTAGTGCATAAATAAAAGTTGTTTTTAATTAGCGGAGTTATTGATGAGCACTTGGACTATAAACTTTACTGAGCAGTTCAGTAGAGATGTAAAGGCCCTTGATAAAGGAGGTTACACTCAATGGTTAAAACAACTTTCTTTCTTAAAGCAAGGGCCTAATCAATCTCATAGTGCATTGAAAACTTTACGCAATCACTCAAAAACTTATCGCTGGAGAAAGGGCGATGTACGAGTGATTTTTAGAGTCATTGGTTCTTCAAAGGCAATATTGCTGCAAAGTGCTGGCTTAAGAAAGCACGTATATAGCAAGATGAAACTTAGTTCAACTTCTGTGGGAGAGTTCGCGCAACTTTTGGAGGCAGAGAATAATAAGCCAGAAGTCGTGGAGCAAGAAGCTAAGGTATTGCCGGTACAACAGGCCTTGTTTGAGTTACCAGATGATAACGATGTTGAAGATGCTTTCATTGAAGAAATTTTTGTTGATCTAGCAGACTTACATATTCTGTCGATACCCGATGAGTATTACTCGATCATACTTGATTCGACTAGCGTTAAAGAGTTAGAAACCACTGCAATTCCTAAATCGCTCATTAGTCGAATCGAGGACTACCTGACCTCACCAGTAGAACATCAAGTAGGCAAGGTATACTCCTTAAGCGTGGGAGATGAAATGTCATCGATTAATTCTCAACCTCTAGAGAGTTTCCTGTTGGCACTTGATCCTCAGCAGAAAAAATTAGTTGAGCGCAATCTGGATTCTGGTCCACTACTTATTAGAGGAGGACCAGGAACAGGAAAGACATTGATTAACTTGGCTCGTATGAAAAGAATTGTTGATGAGCATTCTCAACAAGATCTAATAACATCAATGCCCCTTCGGATTGGTTTCGTCACCTTTAATAAGTCACTATCGCAATCCGCTCAAAGTCTTTACTTGGCAATCAGTGAGAATAACCGCAACGTTCAAGTCGAGTTTAAAACCCTAGATTCCATTGTGTACCAACTAGGTTCTCAAATGTCGACTACATCACCTTCGATATCAACTGATGACACATCATTAATTTTTAAAGCACTAAATAAAGCTCGTGACTCTAAATCGGACGAATATAGTTATCTTCAGCAAATTGTAAGTAAACGTGGGAGTAGTTTTATTCTCGAAGAATTTGAGCAGGTAATATTGGGTAACGATCTATTGGCTTTAGAGGACTACCTGGCCTTTCAGCGTAAGGGTCGTAAAGTTCCACTTCAAACTAAAGAACGTACAGGTATACATACAATATTCACTCTTTGGATACAGGTGTACAAACAAGAAAACAAAGTAACTTTTTCTATGCGACGATTGAAAGTTCAAAGAGCATTATCGCGCAACCAGTTGACTGTCAGACCGTACGACTACTTGTTTGTTGATGAGTTACAAGATCTATCACCTGTTTCAATTAGGTTGTTGACTCACTTAGTGAAATACCCAGAACGGTTAACATTTACGGCAGATACTGCACAATCAATTTATCAAAAATCGCCTACATGGAGCAGTATCTCTGAAAAACTAAAATTTCATTCCGGTAATAGTCATATATTGAGAAGTTCTTATCGAATGACGAAACAGATCTCTGATGCTGTACTACCACTGAGACTAAATGCTGGTGATGCTGCGAAAGAGGATGACGGTATAGAAAATGCTGTTTATTCAGGCCCGGTGCCCTTATGGATAGAAACAGACAGACATGCTCAGGAACATCGCGTCACCAAAACCATTATCTCATTGGTCAAGGAACAAAGTATTAATCCGAGTCAGATTGCCGTCATTGTTCCTGATAAAAGACATATGCCCCCCTTAAGTTATGCACTTAATGCCGCTGGAGTTACTGTCAATCATGTTAGTCGTGATACAAAACTCAATTTATTGGAATCATCAGTAAATATTTTGACAGCGTATGCTGCAAAGGGGCTTGAATTTCCATTTGTGCTCGTAACATCTGTTTCATCTGACCGCTACCCACAGCTAGTTGCGATGAATAAATGCCAAGATGAGCAACAAAAAATTGAAGAGTTAGAGCGCTCAAAAAGGCTACTCTATGTTGCACTCTCAAGAGCATCTAGAGGGCTTTGGATGTTTGTTGACAGGGATAATCCAAGCCAACTTTTACAGGAATTAAACCCCAAGCATTGGGAAAAGGCTGACTGATCTTGTAGAAACCTGTAGCAACTGATTGTATGGGAAAGGGCAGAATATTGAAATTAATTGAGGGACTCTCTAAGAAATCCCAATGTAAAAAGTAGTCGAGAAAACCATGGAAGGTGCTTTGGAACATCCTATAAGCATTAGTGGATTCCAGATAGAAATGAATCGGTTCGACATTGTCCTTCAGTATCAAATGTAAACTACCTTTGCTGGGGTAATTATTATAAATTACTTAATAATAAATCGAATTACAACGTTATGCTAGATGTAAGCATCTCAATGAGGAATTTCTAATATTCCACTTAAAATGACATTTATTCATATAGTAATTAATAATACTCTTTATAATATGAGGGTGACCTGTATGACCTTTGTATAAAAAATTTTTTAAAAATAGTAAGTGTATTTTTACTCAGTAATTATTCATTTTTTGCTTAGAGGAAAGAATTTGGAAAAGTTAGAAATATCTATATCAGGATCGATTCAAAAAAACAACTTTGATTATTGGAAGTTGAATTTACTTGAAAAAATAGAATCTACGAATTTAAATCTTGAGACTGATAATGACTTTGTTAATGCTTCAGAGAACGTCAAAACATTGAAATCGGCTGAAAAAACTTTAAAAGAATGTAAAGTTAAGGCACTGGAGAAAACTAATGATATTCAAATGCTCTTTCTTGCGATTGATGAAATATCAGATAAAGCGCGGCAAACTCGTTTGGTTTTGGAACGACAAGTCAGAGTGAAAAAACAGGAAATAAAATCTTCTCTAGTGACACAAGCTCAAAAACAGATACTAGAGTACTGTAAATCAAAATCTGAAGCATTCTCATATTTGGAGCAGGAACAATTTACGTCTGTAGTTAACCTAGAAGCAGCAATAAAAGGAAAGTATTCTCTAACCGGTGTTGAGAAAGCTCTTGATAATAAAGTTCGAACGTTGAAAGAACAGATTGACGCACGGGAACGATTAGCAAAGGAAAGCTATCAAATTATATCTAGTCAAAATCACCAGCACAGTGTACTACTTCAAGATATCCCATATCTTTTGTCTTTACCCCTGGGTGAATTAAAACTGACTGTTGAGAATCGCATTGTTAAACTCTCTGAGCAGCAAGCACTCGAAAGGGCGAAGGAATCTGAATCTGAATTACAAGCAATATCAAAGGAAGTTGTCCATGGCATTGCAAGTGATAGAATAAAAAAATACGTGATCTCAGTGGATATTTGTTCAACACATACAGAGGCAATTGAAATTGCACGAGAACTGAAGCAGTTTTTGAGTTCACGTGAACAGGTCTCAGATATAAAATTGAATAAACAACGAGATTAAAATCGTAGTTACAGGTTTTTTAAATTTATTTAAAGTATTGATTTTTAAGTGAAAATTTCTTGTAATATATCATGAGGGGACGGCAACTACTAAACTTGATAGTCCGGAACTTTTCAAACTCGATTACAAATTAATATTATTCAATAGTTAATTGAACTAGTGATTAATAATGGGGTCATAACAAGATGCAGTATTATAGTTAACTAATAAGGTATGTAAATGAATAACTTTGTGTGGAACAACTTTGGAATATTAAAGTCGGTTACAAAATCTGGAACTATGGTTTTGATCAAAAACAACTCTCGTGATACGCGTAAGATGAGTATTAATAAGTATAAAGAGAGTGCATTAGAAGTCTACGAAAAGGCTCAAACCATGATTGATAAACCAGTAATGCTGCGTACTAGTCAGAATACTAACAATTGGGATTCAAATGAGTGGTTCAGTGAGATTGAACTAGTAACACCATATCATACTCAATCAGACTTCCCCTCTGTCGGTGAAACTGAACCTAAACCAGACCAACCTTTCTGAGTGAAAACGAAGTTTTTCAAAGAGTGCATATCTCCTCTCTGCCTTTTTTATACAGGCACGAATGTCGAAATATTTTTGATGCTTAGCGTATATGGGTAAATATTCATTTTGGTACGTTTGATAACATACACATGTCATGCGCGTCGTGGTTTCCCCGTAGACGAAAATGTTTGAAAGGGAACCGACTTATCTAAGCAATGGTGATACCAATTAGTTCAACAACCATAAAGAACTAAAGTACCAATAGCAGGTTGTGGGTTTATCTTTAGGGAACAAAATTGCAAGACTTATTAAACTTTTTAAAAGCACAGCATAAGACTGAAGAATTTGATGCAATCAAAATCGGTCTATCTTCACCTGACATGATTCGTTCATGGTCTTTTGGTGAAGTTAAAAAGCCTGAGACAATCAACTATCGTACGTTCAAACCTGAGCGCGATGGTCTGTTCTGTGCACGTATCTTTGGCCCAGTTAAAGATTACGAATGTCTATGTGGCAAATACAAGCGTCTGAAGCACCGCGGAGTTATCTGTGAGAAGTGTGGCGTAGAAGTTACACAAACTAAAGTTCGTCGTGACCGCATGGGCCACATCGAGCTAGCGTCGCCTGTAGCGCACATTTGGTTCCTAAAATCACTACCGTCTCGTATCGGTCTACTAATGGATATCCCACTGCGTGATATCGAACGCGTTCTTTACTTCGAAATGTACGTAGTAACAGAAGCGGGCATGACTGATCTAGAAAAAGGTCAGATGCTTACTGAAGAAGAGTATCTGGACAAACTAGAAGAGTGGGGTGACGAGTTCACTGCGAAGATGGGTGCAGAAGCGATCAAAGATCTGCTTTCTACCATGGATCTTGTAGTTGAAGCTGAACTAATGCGTGAAGAGTTAGAAACGACTAACTCTGAAACTAAGCGTAAGAAAGTTACTAAGCGCTTGAAGTTGGTTGAAGCATTCGTAGCATCAGGTAACAACCCTGAGTGGATGATTCTGAGTGTACTTCCAGTACTTCCACCAGATCTACGTCCTCTAGTACCACTAGATGGCGGTCGCTTTGCGACATCTGATCTTAACGATCTGTACCGCAGAGTGATCAACCGTAACAACCGTACGAAGCGTCTTCTAGAGCTAGCGGCACCATACATCATCGTACGCAACGAAAAGCGTATGCTGCAAGAGTCTGTGGATGCCCTTCTAGATAACGGTCGTCGGGGTCGTGCGATCACAGGTTCTAACAAGCGTCCTCTAAAATCTCTTGCTGATATGATCAAGGGTAAACAAGGTCGTTTCCGTCAAAATCTTTTAGGTAAGCGTGTAGACTACTCTGGTCGTTCGGTAATCACCGTAGGTCCTTACTTGCGTCTGCATCAGTGTGGTCTACCTAAGAAGATGGCACTTGAGCTATTTAAGCCATTCATCTACAGCAAGCTTGAGCTTCGTGGTCTAGCGACAACGATCAAAGCAGCTAAGAAGATGGTAGAGCGTGAAGAAGCCGTAGTTTGGGATATCCTAGACGAAGTTATTCGCGAACACCCAGTACTATTGAACCGTGCACCTACGCTTCACCGTCTAGGTATCCAGGCATTCGAACCAGTACTAATCGAAGGTAAAGCGATCCAGCTACACCCATTTGTGTGTGCTGCGTACAACGCCGACTTCGATGGTGACCAGATGGCGGTACACGTACCTCTAACTCTGGAAGCTCAGCTTGAAGCACGTACACTGATGATGTCGGCAAACAACATTCTGTCGCCAGCGTCAGGTGATCCTATCATCGTACCTTCTCAGGACGTTGTATTGGGTCTTTACTACATGACTCGTGACAAGATCAACGTGAAAGGTGAAGGCATGTACCTTGCTGGCCCAGAAGAGGCTGAAAAGGCATACCGTACTAAGAGCGCTGAACTTCACGCACGTGTAAAAGTTCGTATTACCGAAACCATCAAAGATGAAGACGGTAACAGCACGACAGAAACTAAGATGGTAGATACTACTATCGGTCGTGCAATGCTATGGCAGATCGTTCCAGCGGGCCTACCGTTTGAACTAGTAAACCAGAAGCTAGGCAAGAAGCAGATTTCTAAACTTCTAGATGAGGCTTACCGTAAGCTTGGTCTTAAAGACACTGTAATCTTCGCTGACCAAATCATGTACACAGGTTTTGCTTACGCAGCACTATCTGGCGTATCGGTTGGTATCGACGATATGGTTGTTCCTCAAGCTAAGTACGATGAGATCGAATCAGCTGAAGAAGAAGTACGCGAAATCCAAGACCAGTACCAATCAGGTCTGGTAACTGCGGGTGAGCGTTACAACAAAGTTATCGATATTTGGGCGTCTACCAACGACCGCGTTGCGAAAGCGATGATGGATAACCTATCTTCTGAAACGGTAGTTAACCGTGACGGCGAAGAAGAGCAACAAGAGTCGTTCAACAGCATCTACATGATGGCTGACTCAGGTGCTCGTGGTTCTGCTGCACAGATTCGTCAGCTTGCAGGTATGCGTGGTCTGATGGCACGTCCAGATGGTTCAATCATCGAGACGCCAATCACAGCGAACTTTAAAGAAGGTCTAAACGTACTTCAGTACTTTATCTCAACGCACGGTGCTCGTAAGGGTCTTGCGGATACAGCACTGAAAACAGCGAACTCCGGTTACCTAACGCGTCGTCTAGTAGACGTTGCACAGGACGTAGTAGTTCACGAACATGACTGTGGTACTCATGAAGGCGTTGAAATGATGCCTCATATCGAAGGTGGTGACGTTAAGGTTCCACTTTCTGAGCTAGCTCTAGGTCGTGTTGTAGCTGAAGATGTACTTAAGCCTGGTACTGAAGAAGTACTGATCCCACGTAATACTCTGATTGATGAGAAGTGGTGTCAGATCATGGAAGACAACTCTGTCGATAAAGTGAAAGTACGTTCTGTTGTTACTTGTGACGCAGACTTCGGTTGTTGTGTACTGTGTTACGGCCGTGACCTAGCACGTGGTCACCTAGTGAACCAAGGTGAAGCAGTAGGTGTTATCGCTGCTCAGTCTATCGGTGAACCTGGTACACAGCTTACCATGCGCACTTACCACACCGGTGGTATCGCTATGCTGTCAAATGAAGTTACAGAGATAAAAGCAACAGGCTCTGGTTCGCTGGAGTTGCTGAATGCCAAGTACGTAGTTGACTCGAAAAATAATGTAGTTATTACAAACAGAAAATCTCAAGCTATTCTCCGGAATAACAACGGGCGTACTTTAGATAGATTCGGGCTACCTTATGGAGCACGACTGCCGACTAAATACTTTTCTAATTTGGCTCATAACAGTAGCTATCTGAGTAGCGAAAGCCTTGCAGAACTCCGTTACATTGATGCAAACATCAATGCATTAGAGTTGTTTAAGTCTAGTCTTACACCACCGCTACTATCACAGTGGGTAAAGAAACCAGAGTTTCCTGTACAATATGAGGAAAGGCAAATTGCCCAAGTAATCGGTCAGTTGAAACAAGGCTGGTTAAACTTTAGGCACCAAAAGCGGCAACTCATCAACCATGCATTGTTCTACCGTGGGCAATCGATGCAGACTGCTCATGATTCCGAGCAGGAAAAGCGCCAACTAGAAGCAAAAGAGCATGCGAGAAAGATTTTGCAGTGTCTGCGACTCGAACTTTCTGAACTCAACAATGAACAAAGTTATTTGCAGCATCAACAGGAGACACTTTCTGTTCCTCAAGAACCAACGCCTCCTCAACTACCTGTTGAACCGACTAAACCGCAGGTATCTTTGTTGTCAGCTTGGTCACCATTTTCGAAGGACACGATTAAAAGTTATGAGACTGCGCATCAAGCTTGGAATATCGAAGTTCAACAACTTCAACGCGATTATCTAGACCGACTGAAGGAACACTCTAAATTTCGAGAGTATATATTTGAGCAACGAAAATCTGTTGCGGTGAAGTTAGATCATTTGCACAGCATGATTCAGAAGAAAAAAGAAGCTATTGAATCTGAGACAAAGTGTGCCGGTGACAGAATAAAAATCTTGAGGGACGAGTACAAACAATCACAAGTGCATCGCTCCTTGAGAAGGCAACACAAAAGAGCAGTAATGCGTAAGTTGTTAGCATTAAGAGAAAGCTGGAAAGTAACAGAAAAGCAATTGTCCACGCAGTTAGATTTTTTACATATGACTGCAAATGAGAAAAAAGAGCAAATGCCGTCGCTTTTGATTCAGCATACGCTTTGGCAACTCAATCATGTCGACCAGAAGGTTAAACAAAACTTCTTGCTCAAACAGCATGCAGAACGCCTACGTGAAATAGAATATCAAATAGAGACTCAGAAAAATGCAAGAATGAGGTTAATGGATGAGGGGCAGAGTAACCAACCAGTGCAACCTGGTGATCGCATAGCGAAATGGGAAGCTAATACGCACCCAATCATCACTGAAGTGGCAGGTCGCATCCAGTACGTTGACATGATTGATGGCGTAACAGTTTCTCGTCAAACAGATGACCTTACAGGTCTATCTTCAAGTGAAGTAACTGACCCTGCAGCACGTCCTGCTGCTGGTAAAGATATGCGTCCAGCTATCAAACTTGTTGATGCGAAAGGTAATGACGTAATGATCCCTGGCACTGATATGCCAACTCAGTACTTCCTACCTGGTAAAGCGATTGTAAACATCGAAGATGGCGCTAAAGTAAACGTTGGTGACACTCTTGCTCGTATCCCTCAGAAATTAAGGGGGCACAAAGATATCACCACTGGTCTTCCTCGAGTTGCTGACTTGTTTGAAGCTCGTAAGCCTAAAGAGCCTGCGATTCTTGCTGAGCACACAGGTACTGTGTCGTTTGGTAAAGAAACGAAAGGTAAACGTCGTCTAGTAATCACTCGTGAAGGCGGAGACGCTTACGAGGAGATGATTCCTAAGCATCGCCAGCTGAACGTGTTCGAAGGTGAGAAGGTTGAGCGCGGTGATGTAATCGCCGACGGTCCTGAGACTCCGCATGATATCCTACGTCTACGTGGTATCCATGCTATGACTCAGTACATCGCTAACGAAGTACAAGAAGTTTACCGACTACAGGGCGTTAAGATTAACGATAAGCACATTGAGACTATCGTTCGTCAAATGCTACGTAAGTGTACTATTACACACGCTGGTGACTCTGAGTTCCTACCTGGCGAGCAAGTGGAATACTCACAAGTTAAGATTGCTAACCGTGCACTAGAAGCAGAAGGTAAAGAGCCAGCAGGCTTTGAGCGTGAGCTACTAGGTATTACTAAAGCATCTCTAGCAACTGAGTCGTTCATCTCTGCGGCATCGTTCCAGGAGACAACTCGCGTACTAACAGACGCTGCTGTTTCTGGTAAGCGTGATGAGCTTCGTGGTCTGAAAGAAAATGTAATCGTGGGTCGTCTGATCCCTGCGGGTACGGGATTTGCTTACCACAAGAACCGTCAAGCTAGTCGTGAAGAGCAACAAGGTCCATCTGCGGAACAAGCAACGGATAACTTGGCTGCGCTTCTAAATGCAGGATTTTCAGATGAATAATACAAATTACTATCCTGTTCAATGGGATATGTAGCCACATTGATATTGAGCTTATTATAGGAGTCACGCGTTGTAACGTTAGTGTTAGAGTTACCACTCGATAAATGCAGGCTAGCGGTGTTCATTTCAATTTGATGGGTTAATATCGCTTCAAAAGCTGCTGATAATAATGCTCTTTATCAACAACCACTTTCACATATTCTCTAGTTTCTTTGAAGGGAAATGCTGTGGTAAGCGACTTATAGATGTCCACAAATTCCATCTTGTTGGCAGCCTCTGAGAGTTGCGTTAGAGAGGTTGTGCCGGTGAAGTGCTTTGCGACTGAGCCTACCCCTGCGTTGTAGGCGGCAATTGATAGCAGTAAGCGTGAATGTTCTGACTCTACATTCTTAAGATATTTATCAGTCAGAATGCTTAGGTAAGCTGCGCCAATCTCTATGTTGTAACCCGGGTTAAACAAGGTTGAGACTGTGATTTTCTGTTTCTTGAGATAAGAGTTAGACACGTCTGCGGCCGCACTTTTCTCCATAATCTGCATTAATCCGTAAGCTGGAGCCTTTGACTGAGCTTTTGGATTAAAGCGGCTTTCTTGATAGATAATCGCCATCACTAGAGAGGGAGGTACTTTCCAAGTCTTGGAGGACGCTTTGATTTGATCAATATAGCTTAAGGCTCTTTGGTCTGTGTAGTGACTACCTACCTCAATTAGGGTTTCCATGGATTGGCCAGTCGTTTTAGAGATTACTTTGGGAGCCTTTTCTATATCGTTTACTTTTGAATTCGCTGTAGTGACCTTCTCTAATTGCTGTTCAACGGCACGTTTATGTTGTTCATCAGCGTTGGGTTGATTTACAAGGGTTTCAATCCGAATAGTGTCGCTGTGAAAGTCTTCTGTGATGCGACTTGAAAGGTTATTAGCGTAGCTAACCGAATAGCGAAGTCTATCTGTATTTTGCTTTTGCCATAGTGTTTGCGCTTCTTTTTCTCGCTTTTCAATCTGCTTTCTATGACGGTCGCTGACATTCTCAAAATGAGCTAATGCTTTTAACTGATTGGCACTGGCACTTTCGCTTGAGTTGACTTGTAAAGCGGTCAACCCAAGCAAAATTACAAAAGATAACCGCACAAAGCGATACGTCATCTAGCCACCCCAGATAAAGCTATACGAAAGCCCCATACGGTCTTCATTGATATCTAGCGTCGGCTCTTCCCATGTCGCAAATTCGACCGTATGCATCCCATAGCTCAACCCCAGCCCTAAGGACATGGCATCATTTAGTACGTCTTCGTTAAACTGTCTTAGTCCGGTCCTCAATGTCACTTGAAGTCCATCTTCGGCATTTGAGCTGAAGAATGAGAGTTCACCACCAAATCGGTTTTCAGTTACATCATCGAGGCGAGTAAGTAGCATATGGGAGCTATCGATGTAATCATAAGCGCCAGTTAACGTTGTACCTAGATCGCTGATGAAGAATGTCAGTGAGAGACTGCCCGCCAACGCCATTTCACTTGGGCGAATGATGATCTCACGGCGACCATCGTAGAATGTGTCAGCTTTATAGCTTATTTCAGACTGATAAGATGCCCCTAAACTGATGTTATAGCCGATGGCTGAATGAGAGCTCACTCCAGTCATATCGCTTATCGACCATTTGTAGCCCGCTGTACCACCGTATTCAAAGCCACTGCTTAAATAGCTGACACCCGAATCAATTTCGGCCATGTCAAAAGTCCCACCGAAGTGGTGATTTCCGGAGCCAAACGCAAAGCCAAGCCCAAACATGGAGCGGTCGATATCATCGATTTTGTTGTACCAAGAATCCTCATCATATAGAGATTCTTTGGTGCGAATGCTGCTGGATTGGTAGTAAAGACCAAAAGCGGAGTCACCTTCGGTAAAGTAAGTCAAAGAAGCATAGCTAAAGTCTAAGCTGTCTTTTTCTATAGAGTTTGTTTCATCGTTTCGCTTCCAGGTTTCGGCGCCCTCAATGGTGATGTCAATTTTTCCTATCCCAATGTTGGCAAGACCTGCTGGGTTATAAAGCCAACCTGTACCATCGTTGGACAACGAGTGAAATGCTTCTCCCATTCCACGAGCGCGGATTCCTTCCGCATATGCCATGTTGGACACAATACTTATTGCGACCAGAGTTAATCCTTTAACTAAGCGCTTCACAAATACCTCACATTTTTATGGACACGCACTGATCATATTTGTAACATAAATGTGGTGTTTTAGTAGCAATTTTGAAGTTTGAGTGTGTAAATTGAGATCTAGGCATAAAACAGGAAAATGCTTACACAGTGCGATGCTATTAATGCCTCTTTTTACGGTAGTGGGGTGCAGCTCTGTTAATCCGGAGTGTGAAACAGCCACGCAAAACGCAATGCAAGAAGCCCCGGGAGTTTATCGGGAGATTGGTGTAGGAAACACCTTTGAAGATGCAAAAAGTCGTGCATTGGAAAAACTAAGCCTTCGACGAGAAACGGTCATTTATCACGAACTCAATACCAGAGAAGAGCAACAGTCTAATAGCCCAACTCGACATAGTTATGTTCAAAGAACGGAAATGACGTCGCAAAGTGCATTTCGAAATCCCCACATCGAAAGTTACTCATGTTCATCTAGCGAGAAAATGGTTTTAGCTACAGTAGACACCCGTTCGTTAGAAAAAAGACTTGGGCAATTCGCAATAGTAAAGCCATCGTTTTCAGCTTGGTTTAAGGCTTCTGATTGGCGAATCTACGCTCAAGATCGTAATTTTTATATCTATGATGAAGAACTCTCTCTGCCTTTGTATCGGGATGATCTGCTGGAAGTATTGAGTTCCCCTAGTCCAAAAATCTCATTGAACGGAAAATCGGTTTGGTACGGACAACATGGGGAAAAGCATTCTATTGATAGCAATGGCAAAAGCCGCTATCAGACTCTTGTAAAAGTTACGCAAAGTGGTGGGTTTAATGTGCTCTATGCCGACCAAAAAAAGCAGCGTGTGAACTACACTGAAGAAAAGATTTTTAAGATTCATGAGAAGCATGTGCCGTTGTTGTTTGTGCTGGTTGAACATGATGAACCGATAGGTCGCTTTTTGCCTGAATCGGGGTTATCTCTGTCGATGACACAACAGCAAACCGCTACCGTAAACTTCATGAAGCAATGGCAAGTTAGCAATTGGAAGCTAAGTACAGCTCGGTATGAACCGGCGATTTAAAAGGAAGTAAATATGAAGAAACTCTTTATGGTGGCTCTAGTAGCTATTGGTGTTGCAGGCTGTAGTAGTACGCCTGAAACGGTGAAAGCGGATTGCGCTTTTCCAGACAAATCTGACGCCCCTAATTGGTACTGCGATAAGCAAGTTCCTACAGACCAACCATACCGTTTTTACATTAGCTCTTCTGATGCTAAAACCGGATATTCAACTCAAGAACGTTTAGCGATTAGCAATGCCACTGTTAAGCTAAGCCAAGAGTTAGATTCTAATATTGCGAGTCTTGTGTCTGAGAAAGAACGCCTAACTACTAACTCAGGAGTCACGCTGTCTAAAAAGCTGACAGAGATTTCCAGCACATTGGTGTCTGATACCAAAATTAGTGGTGTTCGCCATTATGAGACTGCAGAAGACGCGAGTGGTCACCTATGGGTACTCGTGGGAATTTCTGAACTAGATTACCTAGAAACTAAGCAACAGCTTCTTGCTCGTTCTATTCAAACTCTTGAGCAAGAGCCTTTGTCAGCACCTGAAAAAGAAGAACTCGTTTCTCTTAAATCATTACTGAATTAAGGTGAAATACCGCTGTTGAAAGGTTTACTAGTTAGTCTATTGGTCGCACTCCTGTTTGGATGTGTGACTCAATACGATAAAAATGAGCAAGCTTATGTGTTGTATCGAGAAGGCGTAGAAGCTTTTGAGGACGACCAGATCTATCGTGCTCAAGAATTGTTTGAAGAAGCCGTATCTTATGTCTCTTATGATCAGCAGTTACCTGTTGGTACTAAGAGCGAGTATGGCGATGTCTCCTGCGTAAAGCGATGCACGTTCTCTCGTGATATCAGTAGCAACTACGTTCGATATGCCCCTAACGACTACCTGAAAAAGATTGATGAAAAGATCTACCAGCGTCAGCGCAAAATAGACCTTGCCGATAAGTACAATAATCCACCCAAACTAGAAATACTGATGCGTCTCGATGACACCGACGGTGATCGCGCACTCAGTGCTGATGAAAGTGGTTTCTTGAGTGTATTAATTACAAATATAGGTAAAGGTGATGCTGAAAGGGTAGCTCTATCGCTTAGCTCGGATCTAAGCAGCCTACATTTTCCTACCCGAAAACAAGTCATCGATCAGCTACCAGTAGGTGACAGCCAACGCCTTAGCTTCGCAATCTCAAACTCACTTGAGAGCCAGTATCGTAAAGGCGATATCATTCTCATCGCTGAAGAGAAAGATGGAATAGGGGATGTTAAAGCCGAGCTAGGAGTCCGAACGCTCAGTTATCGACAAGCAAAGCTTAGACTGGAGCCTCAATCGAATAACAAACCGGTAATTGCTGGAGATAAAACCTGGCAAGTCTTCAAATTGTGCAACTCATCTAGCTACCCAGCACTAAACCTTAATCTCTCCCTCACTAGAATTGATGTTGTATCTACATTCTCCGAATTAGAGCAAAAGACGATTCGTGTAATTCCTGCGAAACAATGCAGAGAAATCGTTGCTCATTTTAAGCCTCAAATCTCTCTGAAGTCAGGCTATCGAATGCGCACAGCTCTAGTTGTTAACGACAGCCAAAAGGAAATTGCCCATTTGCGGTTGGGAACTCGGGTTAATTATGACGCTATGGGGGATGTTAAGTTTGAGCAGAGGGATTGAATTAAGTGCCAAATATATGAGTTCGTGTTACTGACTAGTATTTAAACCGTTTTAGTGATTTCATTCAGCTAAGTCGTTGAGTTTTTACTATTATCCCTCTCATTTGGAGGCAAAAGCGCCTTATAGTGGCAATTCTAAAACGTTTAAATTAAGAAGCTTCTCAAGGCGTCCACCGCTAGTTCATTTTTGCCCCGAAATGAGTTACACCTTGAAGTTTTAGGCAAAAGGCAAGACTTGACCCTATTGCCTTGTATCAATTCAAAGGTTGCCGAGTTATGAGTTAGCTTTCCGAAAATTGCTCACATGTTTGCCCGCCAAGGTTATTAAACTTAACAGAATGGAAATTAATCTCCCAATTTTTTTTCGCGCGTTCAATCCCCTTTTTTCTTCTCACAGATATTGCGTGGCCTTGTGCCATGCTTTTAATTTCTTTTGGCGTTTCACTTCTACCGCGTTCTGCTATTACCGCAGCGAGCATGTCAATCAAATCATCTGCTTTACTATCATAATCGCGGACCTTTTCCATATCAGGATTATGCCCCATAGCCGAAATCATAGTTAAACCAACAGAGGCCTCGATGCAATTCATTATCGGTTTAGGATCATAATTCGCATAGCAAATAGGTGTTACAAATACCAATATAAGTGACCATAGTGTTCTCAAACCTTAGTTTCCTTTCAACAAAGCAATTTCATTAGCAGCATAACACGTGTCATCAATATAGAATGTGGGCCATCTCAGAATAGCAATGGAATTTAATTGCAAACGGATATTTGCCAAGAACACATGCATTTCATTTATATCTGTAATGCAAGCAAATCATTTTCTATAAAGAACCAATTTAATTAACCTTAGCGTCATAAGGGAGGTTGGAACGAGGATGACTAGAAATAAACAGAGGCATAGCCATGAACAATCAAGAAAAACTTGCACAAATTAAAGCAGATAAAAATCTCGGTAACCAAGAAGATAAAGCTAAAAGAGAACTACTCTACATTGAATCTCCATGGTACCAAAAAACGAACTTTGCTTTACTTGGAGCAATTGTAATAACATGCATTTCAAAGTTAATTTTCTCAGTGTTCTATGCTAATGGGTATTCATTTAAATTAAATGCCTTCAGTTTCAGTTTCAGTTCAGCATTAATCACATTCTCGTTGATGTGGTGGGTATGCTACTCAAAATGCAAAACACCTATCGGGCGAATTACTAAATTTGTGGGTGTCGGTATATGGATTATTATAATTGGTCTTAGCTATTTCATGATCTATGGCAACATTATCAAGTTCGCTGTTTTACATAACATGATGGAATTTATTCCAGATAATTTAGGTACTGGTATGGTCTTGGGTGTCATTTTGGGTTCATTTTGTAGCATTTTTGTAGGTGGCTCAATGCGAGAACACCTCTTTAAAAGAACCTCTGAGTAGGCTTGGGCTAAGGAGTGTTGATCTTTCGAGGGGAAATTGGGTGTTGTTCTATATCTACGGTACAAGGGTTCAGGTTTCGTGATAGCATTACTTATTATTTTGGGCAACAATTGCGTAAATTGTTCTAATTTAAATTTAAGCCTAACCATTTTTTGAAAATAAAACGTTAGTGCGTCTCTCGAAGATCATGAGAACCAACAATGACAGAGTAGTCATCCCGGATAGGCTGAGCCTCATAAACTGGTATGTCCTTCCTCTTGCATAAATTGGCGACTACAGTCTTATTAGAATGAGACATTTTGGATCCCACTATTACCGCTATCAAGGAGTTGTTCGGTATATTTACGAGTTCTCCTGATTTAGTGACATTGTCTTCAACTTCAAACAACACTCGCCTTGTTTCTTCTTCATACTCCCATCGAGTATGCTTCTGATAAACATGCTGAAGGTTACGTAAAGAGAAATTAGTGCTCACATACTTGTGACATCCTTCCTATCGCGAAATCAAAGGCTTTACCTTGTTAATCCTCCCATTAATAACTGCATATGTTCGTAGAATTGATGCGGTTATTTTTAGTGGTGGATACCCTCCATTCGCTTTGTGTGGGCGTTCATGGTTGTAGAACCAAAGCCAACGGGTTGCTTTATCTTGTACTTACGCTATCGAATCAGATAGATACTTGCTTACCCAACTGAATCGGACGGTTCGGCAGGGCGACCGCATGAGTGCCTAGTTTTCCACCACCTGACTAAAGCCAGCACTCAATACTGCCTCTAGCATTGATGTATTCATCATGCAGCGCTTTTGCTTACCAACAATGCTTAGCTTGGTTGGCTCTTCTCGGAGCATGTTCAAACTCATATGGCGTAGGCATGATAGATTCTCTGCACCGTGATCTTTGTATATCTGGCATGCATCTTCATTCATGGTTACATCAAGCACCCAGTGCATTGATTCTATGCCCCAATGCTCTCTGACTGCCATCGCTGCTTGCTCTGCACTAAGCTTTTTAGAACTGATATAATAACGGTACTCTAGATCGACAGATTTGCCTTTCTCAAGGCGAAAGTTTTCAACCATAACAATGCTCTTCAAGGCTTTCCAGCGAGAGAAGTTACCTTCAAGTTTCGTACTATCAAAAACATAGCATTGGCGTGATTCTATACGACCGTGTCCTTGCTTAAGAGAGATCTCATCAACCACATTGGCTCGCTGAGAAGAGAACGCCTTTTCTATTGCTTGTCGGAGTTTTCCTTGGTTGCTCTTTACGGCAAGCAAGTAGTCACCACCTTGCTCTACAATGGCTTTAGCAATCTTGGTTTGGCAGGCCATAGCATCAATGGTTACTAGCGCTCCCTTGACATCGAGCATCTTTATCAGTTCAGGGAACGCTGTAATCTCATTGCTTTTTTGTTCGGTTTTTAACTGCCCTAATACGAGCTTGTTTGATGACGCGTAAGCACTGATCATATGAATAGTACTCGCTCTGTCTTCGCGATTATATGAGCCGCGAAGCGTTTTGCCATCGATCGCAACGACTTGACCATCAGTAAGGGTGTGAATTGATGACATCCAGTTTATGAAGCATTCATGAAACTGCTCAGGTTCAATCGTCGATATTATTCGAGCAACAGTGTCATCAGCAGGAATACCGTTCAAAAATAGGTCATTGCGCTTAAACCAGTCATGATGTCCGAGAATGTACTCACGAATATCAAACCAGCCTTTCGCACCAGCAATAACCGCACATAGCGAGCCAAAAAGGACTTCAAACAGGCAATAAGTGACCTTTGCACCTTGGCGTTGGTCGGTAATTGTTTAAAAATGTTCTTTGAAGTGGTCAATGTGCATGATTTGCTCCCTAAAAAGGGAGTATATGATCACAGCTAAATGTGATCGTCAAATCGATCGTAGTTTTGACCAAAAAACGTTCACGATCTCACCCTGGACGATTCGGTTGAAACGCTCAACATAAGCATTTTGTTGAGGATTGCCTGGCTGTATATAATCAATACGAATACCTCGATTTTTAGCCCATTCAACAAAATGATCGCTGATAAACTCTGGCCCATTATCACAGCGAATGGCGATAGGCTGTTCTCGTTGCTCAATTATCTGATCTAGAGTCCTAACAACTCTTACTGCTGGTAAAGATAAATCAGCTTCGATAGCTAATCCTTCACGTTTAAAGTCATCAATGACATTAAGCAGGCGATAATTACGTCCATCTGAAAGTTGATCGTGCATAAAATCAATAGACCAAACTTGATTCGGTTTGAACGGGTCTTTTAGTGGCTCTGGTACATTACGATTTAGTCGTCTTCGCGGACGGATACGCAGATTTAGAGCCAGTTCGCAGTATATGCGATAGACGCGCTTGTGATTCCAAGTATGCCCTTTAACATTGCGAAGGTAGTTAAAGCACAATCCGAAACCCCAGTCAGACTCGTCTTCGGCCAATTCAGTAAGCAACTGAGCTATCTGTGCATTCTCAGGTTGCCCTTTTGATTGATACCGATAGCACGTCTCACTGACGCTAAACCAACGGCAAGCCTTTCGGATGCTAATTGTGTTGTTCGCCACTGAGTGCTGAGCCATCTTGCGACGCTCACAGGGCTTCGCCACTTTTTTGCCATAGCCTCAGAAATCACTTCTGCTTTTAAGCGCTCTTCCGCGTACATCTTTTTAAGGCGACGGTTTTCATCTTCAAGCTCTTTCATTCGAGCCATAAGGGAAGCGTCCATACCTCCGTATTTTGAGCGCCACTTGTAGAAGGTCGCGCTGCTCATACCATGCTCTCGGCAAAGCTCTGGGATCGGGGTTCCTGCTTCTGCTTGTTTTAAGATAGAGAGGATCTGACTGTCCGTGTATCGTGATTTTTTCATATTGAATCTCCTGTATTAACTATACGAGAAAATTCTACTTTTTCATGCTGTTACTTTTCGGGGGGGTTACCGGTCGGCTTCTCAACTTACTAAACCATCACTTTGCTTACTTTACTTCATGCCTAGAGATCTAGCTATCTGGCCAAATCTCCTAATCAACTACGTACAAACCGACATTAGAAACCTACGAGAACTCATTAAAAAAACACGCAACCATTCCTCTTAACGATCTTATCAAGTTGATAAATCAGAAACTCTGGGGATGGGTGAATTACTATCACCATTGTGTTGTTAAACAAATATTCGGGTATGTCGGCCACAAACTATTCCAAGCGCTAAGGCACTGACAGTTAGACGTCATCCAACCAAGTCCAAAGACTGGATTGTTCATAAGTGCTTCCTCATAGTAAAGGCCAGTGGCAATTTCACGGTTGGCAGAAAATCATGGACATGGACTGTCACTTCGATCTGTTCTAAATAGCGAAAGTGCCCATCGAACGACACGTGAAAATCAGGAGTGCTGCCCCTCAATACCAAGAATACTTTGCGAAGATAAAACCCAAAAGGCTAGCTCGTAACTCTTGAAAAGAGACTATCCTGACTGCAGCGTTATAAGTTGCGGGGTATCAATGATGCCTTAGTGGAGGGCTTGAGCCGTATGCTGCGAAAGTTGCACGTACGGTTCTTAGAAGGGCGGCACCTGGTAACAAGTTTCGTCTACTCGACAGACGTAATCGTGCTAAATAAAAATTTGCAATTTAATAGGGAGGTATGATTGAACCACTCTTAACTCTCCACATCAGCGATATCCGCTTTGACTTGAGTCAGTACGAATTTTTTACTAGAGCACCACAGAATACAGAATACAGAATACAGAATACAGAATACAGAATACAGAATACAGAATACAGAATACAGCATGTGACAAGTGAGAATATTTAGTGGCTACTGGGAAGTCCGCCTAGGTGTATTCAATATCTAATGGGTGGGGTTAATTAGCATCAACAATGCTTCTGATACTTGGCACATAACCCACTGTAAAACGTGGGTTTTGTGCATCAAATATTATGCCGATAAAGCATGCTCTAGAAGTACGAATTTTGGTTGTAATAGGTGTGACAAATAGAGTCACTTTAACAGCGGATATTTGTTCTGTTAGTACGGCATGCACTTAATTGCGTTGGTTGCTTTCGCAGACAAATTTGCGATGTCAGATAGAACCGGCGCAGAATAGCCTTCATGAACATAATAATTTACGAATCGGTCAGCAAACTCTTGACCTGATTGCCATTCTTGGACTGCACAAAATCCAGAGGTAACATGCATTGCATCAGAAGCTGCAATACCGATACCAATTGAGCCTATTAGTAAAATACCTATGGCGATCAGAGCGTAACGCAATGCGTCGTTAGTTTGTGACATTGTAGTTGTTCTCATGTTTATTTCCCAAGTAGGTGTATATCAAGGTGGTGAGGAGTATAGCGGAAATAAATTGAAATTTATTATCATTTAACGCCAAGAAGAAGTTATTAATATACTTACCTTACGTTGTCATTTTAGAAAATGATTTCAGAACCAACCAAACTACTAGAGCAATGAAGTTATAACTTCAACACATATCAGGTATAGGCAGATGCTATTTTCCTGCTTGTTTTGTAAGCGATATAATTCGCTCATTATGTTTTCTGTAGTCTCTACCGAAATATAAATCACACTTATTTGAATATGGAGAGAGTCCAATGAAAAAAATATTCCTATTACTGATAGCGCTATTAATAGCATCTTCGGTACAAGCATATGAGATAACTCCTATGGATGTAGTTAATGCAAATCAGATTATGGCCAAAATGAGCGGTACTCAAATCGATGAAAACTTAACAATTAACTCACTAGAAATGCAAAAACTCGGTACTACTGTTAAATACATATATGTTTATGACTCAATAAATCCTATTACTAGCGAGAATCGAAAAATCCTTAATGCGTCTCACGATATGATGTATTTATCTACTTGCCAAACTCTTTATGATACAGGTGGTAAAGAATTACTAGCTGCAAGCAATGTTGACTCATTGTATGTAGAGTTGAGGTATATCGACCAAAATAATAATTCGTTTATTACAAGCGGTGGGTGTCCACAACAATAAAAACCTTTTTTAATAACGGGAATGCCTATTAAACGACTTTGTAGAATTATTAATCCAGAAATGTGTCGGTGTAGTGGTCAATAAAAATTGGCACTTTTATAGTGAGTATTGGCCTCAACCTGACACTCTATTTATGAGTTCTCAAGACCACATGACTTGCTAAATTAGAAAAAGCGAAAATCAGAATTGTCTATCTACTTTCTAGGCTAAAAAAATAGTGTGTCCACAAATACAAATAACAATTTGCTCCCCTATTAACCACTCATCTCGATTGTTGCATTTAGTACCTAAAAACGAACCTAGGTTCATTTCTCACCTCTAGTGCTCAAACATGATGATAAGTATGGTTTGCCTTGCCCTAATTCTGAATGCGGCGAGAGATACGCTTCGGCGCAGTTCACAGTTTTAGGTAATTTCATCACTCAAGTTAGCTTTAGAAGCATTACATCGATGCTCTACTACAACTTAAACGCTCGAATATTTCATTACTATCAACTAAGTGACTTCCTAGCGCACTTCTGCCCCAAAGTTTGTTTCGTTATACCGAGCGAATTTTGTGAGCCAAAAGTTTTGCGATATAAAAACTAATTCCTTTAGAGCGTAGAAGGTAACTTAAATAATCAACGCCTGCACAGGGTTAATGGCGAGGTCAAAATTCATCGGAAATAGGCTCGTTTACGGTTCTGGTACTTCTCGTTTCGTCACCACAGGATGAAGTTTTTGCCTACCTATCAATGTATTACAATCTAAGTGCAACAGCGATAATGGGAATGAGTTAGTGCAATGCTTCATTTTTGCTGGCATAAAACGATCTGAATCAAAACTTTATCTCATAAAAACAATAGATTGCACTTGGTTTTGTATTATGAGTGTCAGGTGCATTTGAGATGTCGCACTATTAAGCTGTTAAGTTTCAAGGAGGATATGTGAGACAAATATCAAAAGCTCGTTTTGAGGCTTTGAGTTATGCACGAATCCCATTCGTTAAATTAATTTCTGAAGATATCGAGTGGTATTCAAATGATAATAACGCAGTTTTAGGTGCTATTTTACTAGATAAAATTGACAACGACTACGTTGCTATTGTGCTTGGAAGAGATGAAGCAGGGGTTTTTAGGTTTATCGATCAAGAGCATAGTATTCCCCAAATTGTTGATGCTAGATCTATTTTATTAGGAAAGATGGAACATCATTCTAAAGATGGTGCTGAAGAATTTCCGCAAGGTGTGATTACCCGGAAAAAGCATCTTATTTTTGAGTACATCGAGAAACGAGAGCCGATGCCTAATGACTATAAATTATTGACTGAATGCGATCTTTTTAGTCCAGCGAAAGAGCTTATCGCAGAAATATCTTATTCATTCGAAGACCCTGATGGTAACTATATCGAGCAATTCCAGAGTTCTGGATTTAATTCTAGAATGTGGGAGTTATACCTGTACGCATTCTTTCACGAAGCTGACTTCATGATAAACCGAGAGTTTAATGCTCCGGACTATGTTGTAGAAAAAATGGGACAGCGTATCTGTGTGGAAGCTGTGACAGTTAATCCAAGTCAACATGCAGACAATGAACCTGAGCCTAAAAGTCATGAAGAAACTGAAAGGCTTTTAAATGACTATATGCCGATAAAATATGGTAGCTCTTTATTTTCTAAATTAAACAAAAGGTACTGGGAAAAGGATCATGTAGCGGGTAACCCATTACTTATTGCTATTCATGACTTTCATCAAACAGATTCAATGATGTGGTCAAGGAGTGCATTGGAAAGATATTTATATGGTGCAGAGAGGCAGCATAGATTTGAAAATGGTGAAGTGATACAAGAGGTAACTCAAATATCTGAGCATAGGTGGAACGAAAAGGTGATTCCATCGAACTATTTTGCTTTAGACGATGCTAAGAATATCAGTGCGATTATACATTCAAATCAAGCTACTATCGGTAAGTTTTTGCGAATGGGGTATTTAGCTGAATTTGGTAGAAGAGATCTAGACATCAGATTTGTTGGTCAATGCATACATTTTAACAATCAGATCCCCTTAGATTTTGAGTTTGAAGTTACTAATGGAGAGTATGAAGAGTATTGGTGCGACTCTATAACAATTTACCATAATCCAAATGCTCTAAATCCTTTAGACCCTGATTTGTTTCCAAATGTGGCTCATGTGTTTTTTGGTGACGGGCAGTTCAGCTCAATAAAGCCTGCCTATTATCCGATATATGGAAGAACTAGGTATCGCGTAAAAGAAACTTAACAAACTGTTAAGAGTGATTCACAACGCTCGGCGCTTTCGCTTTAAGCCAGTTTAGTGTTTATGGCACAATGCGTTAGGTAAGGTGTCGCCGTTGTTCACACCTTAATTTGTCGTTATGTTTTTCTTCTGAAAGGTTCACTTATGGATGCAATATCGAAAGAAGTATCGGCTCTTGAAAACCATTTGGGCTTACCAAGTGGTTTTTATGATGCGTTGTTGGCGGAGGATGATTGGTCATTTGTTATTAAGTTGAGTGCACTTTTTGAAGCCGCAAGTGGACAAGCTCTTGCGGCTAAACTTCAACACTCAGAAATCGAAAATGAACTGTCTTATCTTGAGCAGTCTAAAAAAATCGCTTTAATTACTAAACTAAATATCATTACGCCAGAGCAATCCACTTTCCTAAAAAAGCTTTCTGAATTAAGAAATAAGCTTGTACACAACATCAGAGAAGTAACGTTTGATTTTGCGGTTCTTACTTCTAAGTTTGATAAAAACGAAAAAAGATCTTTTGCTAATGTGTACGGACACGGAATCCATGAAAAATTCACTGTGGATGATGTATCCCTTAATAGAACAGACTTTACACTTGAAAATCCAAAAATGGCGATGTGGATAACTGCTCAAGAGATTTTAGCTTGCTTACATGCAGACATTTCAAATAGCGCTGACATAAAAAAAATCAATGGAATTGGTCAAAAGTTAGTCCAAAATATAACAAGGCACTTAAATGAAACTAAAACAGTTGGTTAGGTTCCGCTTCGCTACACATTATAACCAACAATTTTGGTCCGCTTAGTGCGGCGTTACCTTTCCCATACATAAGATAATCCGCAATCTACTAAATTAGTAAAACCTCTGACACGTCTTTGTCCAGAACCTTCTTACGACACCGGGTTTTCTGATTCGGATCGGGACAAAAGCAAGCTAGGGTGGTTGCATTAAAATGGGCTTCCCTTTTGCGTGTTAGCGTTCAATTCAGGTTACACATTAGCTATCATTTATAGACCTAAAGTTTTCTGAAAAGTGAAATGTCTAGTGATTTAAGGTCTAAGCAGTTTTCTTGTGACAAAAACAGATTAGTAAGGAAGAGGTATGTGTAAGTTCGGCGATGAGATACGACTATGTACATGCACTGAGGATGTGGACACTTCCAAGCCACATTGGGTGCTTTTTTCAAAAAATGAAATACAAGAGGATCGAAAAAGCACTAATTTACCAAAGGCAGTAGGTTCTTTTGCATTTAAACCAGCCACAGTATCTGAGTCTGAAATTCTTAGTAAATTGAATGAAAAGAATTGCTTTGACTTTGATTACAACCCGAAATCTGGAGACAAGCTATTGATTAAGTTTGAAGGTGTAAGCTTTCAATTTGAATTTAGTGGATTTGATGAATGGATTTTAGTTATACCTACTTTCAAAAAAGCAAAATATACAAAGGCTTATTCTGGTTATTTGGTGTGAGAAACTAGTTTGTTGGCTTGAAAGCTGTTGCATTTTGTATCCTCGACTTGTTCACCAACAGAACAAAAAATATCTCGAGCAATATTTCCTATTTTGTTCGTAGTATATAAGTCTACTGAACCACCAATTACCCCGCCAACAAACGGGACAGCTTTGCCTAAGTTGATCACTCCTTTCTCTCCAAACTTAGTTAAGAGTCGAAAGCCAACTTTCTGATTGATAGAAGTGATGGTTTTACTTGAAATACTGCTAATAGCACTTATAGCTAATTTGGTTCCAAGTTCCATACCTACATCTTTTAGAAGTTCTTTTATAGCGTTTCCAGTGAGACAGGCGTACACCATAGTTTTTACTTTATCATCGTTTAAGTCGTACCCGGACATGTGTGCGATAGCCGCTATCATGCGTACCTGAACAAATATGACACTAGTTATATTGGTAGGGATTGATACTGGCAGTGTGATAATACCACCTAAACCTGTTACGAATCCTGATGTGGCGGACTTGGTATTTTGCCATCGAATTAGTGAATTTACTTGGTCGTACAGGGAAGGTTGATCATCTTCAAGGTAGCTTTCCGCTAACTCTACAGCTGAGTCTAAGCCAAGACCTCCATTAACTGCTTTGTCGTAAGACCAATCCAGTGCGGTCATTATTGTATTGTGTGATATTAATTTGCGAGCCATTTATTCTTCTCTAGCTTGTTTGAGTTTGAAGAGAGGGAAGGGCGAAAGGCATTGTCGATTTTGGTGCCATTTCTTGTAAAACAACTAATACATCACCTTGTAATGCTACATTCACTTTTATTGAATTTTGCAAATACTCAAAGCCAGAAAAGCTTATAGATTTTGGAGTACAAGTTAACCATGCGTTAGGTGCTTCATTGATAAGTTTGGGTTGATGTGCCAGTTCCCATACTCGACCTACTTTTGATTTTATATCAAGACTATCGATGAGTTTTGCAATGATAGGCTCAAGACCCTTAATATGTTTATCGATTTCAGGTTCCAAGCGTTGTGTCAGTCTCAATTTTACCTTTCTAAAGAGTTTAACTTCAGGTTTGCTCTCCCACTGATAGTCCAAACGGTAGTCGAACGAATGAGTCCAATCACTATTGATTGCAATAGAAGTAAATACCTTGACCATAACGCTAGCTCGAACGGTGGTCCGACTGTCAGCAAGGCTTGAACTCTTTACTCTTACTTTTAGGTCCAGAGGTATAGATGCAATCAAACCTTTAGTTGATGATTCAAAACGAATTGGCGAGTATAGTGCTGCGTTTGTGGTGATCTCAAATTTGATCTTTGTCTTTAAGCCAAGAGTTTTTACATTGATAGCATCTTTTAATGTCTTAGTAGTATTTTTTGGCACTGATTCGTTGACGAATTTCTCTATATATTTTAAGTCAATCAGACTAGAAATCGATAATGTAGTTGTCTGGCACATGAAACAATTATCCTAAGTTTGTTGTTAATTGATCGTCTCTGGTGCCAATAGATCTGGTAATAAAATGAAGTAACGTGAGACATGAATAGTTTGGCACTTCTATAGAAATAATACCGAATAATACAAACATACTCTTATCATTATGCGTCACAGACAAAGGATACTAACTTGTGCGCGTGAATATAAATAAAGTGCTTTCTCAAACCTATACTCCAATCGAATACCAGAGATAACAACAACGCATTTCTGCCCTGAATCACCTTTGATTAAAATCTTATTATCTAATGACTTTGATTAGTCCATTAGCTCTGACCTAGATAAGGGAAGGAGCGTTGATTTAGGAGCAGACTCAATGAGTATTTGTAACCGCTGCAGTGGCAAGGGCATTATCAATGTATATAGGCATATTCAAAATGGTCAATGCTTCGCTTGTGGAGGTAGCGGGCACTTTGGTTGTAAGCCGATACATCGCACTACAAAGCCTAAAACAGTAACAAAGAAGGAAGCACTTGAGGTTCTTCGTAAGAGTTGGGGATTGAAGCTAAATAAAAAAACAAGGTTTACCAACCGTAACAGGTAATCTAGAGAAGCTTAATCTCGGTCAAAAGATCTACCAATGATGATTGATTTCTGTCCTGAGTTCCTTTCGATTCCGGTTTTTATGATTTGTTTTGGTACATTAGCAAGTTAGCTACAACCTCTTATCACACAGTCGTAAACTGGCTGCAAAGTCTTGGACCCCTTTATAACATTAGCGCTAATGTCACCCTCTAAACTGATTGCTGTCCAAACTGTTAGGTGGGAATACGTCTTTCGAAACTTTTCTACCACCTCTAATCAGGTGGCCAAATTAACTATGCCACTACAGTGACACTTTGAGACTTCTTACGTAAAGGAAAGTTTCTCGTATTCTAATCAAGAGAGATTCTTGAATATTAAAACTAAGGTGCTAAATTAAATATTAAAATCAACTATTTAATAGAAATAATTATGAAGTTAGATTTATCATCAAATAGCTTGTTTACATCTGACGGTAAGTTGATCAAGCAGTTTTCATGTCCGCTCCGTAAGCAATGGGGTGAACTATCATTGACAGCGAGCGTCGTTACTCGCTTTTGTAGTTCTTGCGATAAGAATGTGATAGATCTTACAGAGTTTGGTGAAGAACAAATCATTGCAATATTTAAGGTTAATCCTGAAGCATGTGCATACATTGATTTCCACAGAACAGAAGTTGAATTTGAGTTTATAGACACTGAGGGTAAGGAAGGCAAAGATGCTCAATGTTTGGGGCGAAATCATAGCAATCTAGTGGTAATCAAAACTGCTAGAGATATAGCTTCAATGAATAGGGCTGAGAAGCAGGGCTATAAATTGCTCATTAAGCCTACTAATTCTGAAAAAGCATTAGCTTCTAAAGTAATACTCAGAAAAGATAATGGCATTTATTCCTATGGTGGTTTCGATTATAGATCTTTAGATTATTTTGATAGTGTTATTTCAAGCGAAAAGGCAAACCTTAATAGTTCCCCTTTTGCAGCATATTTGATCCCTAGGAATTTACCTAAATCAACACGAGTTTTTATACCTGATGTAATAGAACATATTGTTGAATCGTCGTGGAATCAAGATGTTGAATCTAGGCTAGAGTCGAGCGAAGGACTGTGGGATGGAGAAGATATCGTACTAGATCCAGTCGAAGTCATAGAAATGCTCGGTTGATTTAGTATGGTTTGTGATAAAAGCGACTTAGGTTGATTGCCCTAAAACGTAGATGTCGTCTACTCAACAGAAATGAGTTAGATGCCTCAGTAATGACCTTGCCTCATACAAAGTTGCGCACAGCATGACCACTTCAGAATGAATAATGTACTAATGTCCTTACTTTTAATAAGAATACTACGAGTCACGACTTCCTATGTGATGCATGAAGAATTTAGTTGTACATTTAGTATGTACTGGACGGTTTTGAATAGTTCGACACGCTTGTCTTTGTTGAAGGATTTGATTACTAATGGACCAGAGCTCGAATATTGCCCTTCGGAATCTTTACGGGTAAGGCTACAACGGACTAAAGAACCAAGAGCAAGCTTAGCGTTGGGATTTTCAGTATGTTCCGAAACATGTTCCTCATTTCTTAATATTCCCAATTTTTTTAAAATCTTGTCAAGGCGGTTACGAGTTGCGCCACCAAAGGCCACATCTTCAAATCGACCTGATTGATCAATATTAGCTTGGGTGATGCCTTTTGAAAAAACTAAAACCAAAATACTAGGGGTTGAACCACCCCATGCACCAAGTTCATTGCGCATACTCCATTCCGAGTTAGGTGAACAAAAATCACTAGTTGTATTATCAAAACATTTACGGCAATTAAGCCTTCCATGGTTAGGTAACATCGTTTATTTCCTAATTTGAATACAGCAGTTCAATTTCAAACTGGCGGTTTACTCAAGCAATCGTTGTATATCAATTGTATTTGTGAGCTATCGTAATGACGTCCCCTTCATCTGATACAATGGCGTAGGCTCTTAGTTCTGTTAGTTGTATGCATGCTCTAAGCTGTTTACGAAGTTTCTTTTTCTCTCTATCACCTAATTCTAGGGAAATCGCTCCATCCTCACTGTATTGAACTGTGTGACCAAATATCATAAATATGTCCGCACAGTCCTTGGTAAAGCCACGCTGCTGGCATCGGATTTTTGCATGATTTGTAAGTTGTGTTGACATAACGCCTCCTTGTTAAGAACCTGAAACCTATTACTGTAATAAAGATCTATACAGATTATGTTTATTTGATTTTTATTGAGCTCAATGCGACCAGGCTTGCTGGCGTTTTTATATCTTTACCGCTCATTCGCACTTTATAACCTCTCTGTAGGTAAGCTAATACTTCCTTTAGCGTATCTACATAAATGTAGTCTTCTGCGAAGCGGGTTTTACTGACTACATATTTCCCGTTCCCATGAATATGTGGCACCTGGATTTGACCTTGGTTTTTTCCAGAGCGAGTCACATAAGTCAAGCTTGGTTGTATACGTTCAACTGCAGGATCTCCTTCCATGCGCTCTATTGGGCCAGTTTCATGCTCTACAGAAAAGGATTTAACAAAGTGCTTTCGTTTAGCCAGCCATGCTAAAGCTACATCTCGCTCCACTAAATGTTTGCCGTCTTCCTGAATAGTGGTTAACTTATCTTCCTTGGCATAGACAGAATTACGGATAGAATTAACACTCTTCACATTTGCTAGTAACGCCATTTCATACAAATTGAAGTGCTTGTGGTGACAGAGAGGGAAGAAATCACTTGTAGCACTCCATTCGTCACTCAAATCGATTGCCAAATCTAATTTTAACCGTGCCAAGTATTTATGAAGCACGGTCAGCACAAGATAGGAGGGAGACTCTCTTGATACCAATTCTTCGTACATTAAATCTGTCATGTGCAACATGGGAATCATGTCGATAATCTTTTCATCATTAATAGCATTCTGAAAGGCTAAGTTTCCTAACTGACCATATTGATACATCTCAATAAGGGTTTTATAAATTGGGGTGGCCTCTAACATTTCCCTATAATTATCCTCGTAACCCCAAGTCTCAATAAAGCTAGCTTCTTTGCCAAACAGGTGTGGCCCAAATGTATTCCTGTAAGCTAGTTCTACCGCACCGAACAGCTTGAAGCACGCTTCTTCATAGATCTCCTTATCAATAAATCTTGTCGCTTCAAGGTTTGGTAGCATTGAGTAAGATTTGATTTTCGCTAGGTCTTTCAGGGCCAATTTATCTGTCATACATCCTCCGTAGGTGTCATATGGGTTTTTTACTACATGTATCGCCTGTCGTGCATTTAATATAATCTACATATATCGCCTGCGCAAGTTGTTACGCATAATTTTGTTATAAGTTAAAGTAAGAGGTTAAATGGGAACGTTATTTACAGATATTTTAATACCTTGGGATATTAGTTACTGGTGTTTCGGACAAGTTTCTCATTCTCTAAGTATTCATAGTTTGATAGGATATATTTGCTTGGCACTGTTATTATGAGTTTGGTCACTTCAAATGATTAAAGTACGAAGCGAGAATTAGTTAGTCATCTTCCAAACTAGCATGTTCATTGACACATTAATGTCCAAATCCTTGTTGCGGGGATTTCGTAATCTAGAGAAACCTGGAAAAGTTATAACTAAGCGTAACAACGACCAAAGTAAACTGGTTTCCCTTAGTCACTAATACCTCATATCTACTTTAGATGTCGAGTAGAAAACTCATTAGCAATAAACTGCAATCATAAATGAATATTATGTGTTTTCTGAAGAGCGCTATATATCAACAAGCATCGTTCGAAAGTAAAATACTATTGATGACTCAATTAGTCCTTTACTAATACTTCTCTAATAGTTCGTATTGGTCTTGTAGGTCATACTGAGAATATTTATCATTTTATGCCAATTTGGGAAAATTATGGCAGTCAGTATTTTTAAGTAATGTTAAGATTTCAGTCAGTCAGTCAGTCAGTCAGTCAGTCAGTCAGTCAGTCAGTCTGTGTGTTGTTATTATTGGGGTTTTATGGGAAAGCTAATAAAGAAGATCTTTGGTTGTAAAAAAAAGACTGTCACTGAGTCAAATAACGGACCTAAAGACGATAGAACCAAAGATCTCTTGATTTCAGATTTGAAACAACAACTAGATGAACTAGGGCGTTCGCTAAACACCGCACAACAAAAAATAGTTGATCTTGAGGCAAAAGAAGTAACACCAGACCCATTAGAAACAATCATACATATCTGTCCAAACTGTGCAGGTAATAGGGTTGGCAGTATTCTTTATGGTTATCCAAATTTTGACAACAAAGAACTAATGGCTCAAGTAGAGCGTGGTGAAGTGTTTTTTGGAGGATGCGTAGTCAAACCCGATAACAAACACCTTAGATGTAATGACTGTGCGTTTGAATTTAATGCCGCTGATTCGTTAAGCGATGTATCCTTTCTTAAGGCCTTGCAGAATCTACCCGTTTCTATCAATAAAGATATGAACAGAGATGTGTGGGAAGTGCCCAAAGGTCAAGAATATAAGTATGCACAAGCTATAATCGAACTAATGATTGATTTGGGTATGAAAACACCGTACCTATACGAAGAAATTCCTCACTCTAGAACCGAGGTAATACGGAAACGTTTGAAGGAATATCGCTTGGGTGTAGCTAGAGAAATAGGCAAGCCAGCTTTTGTAGTATTCTCAGATAGAACACTTGAAGACCTGATACTTAAATTGCCCAGAGACAATGAAGAGTTATTAGCTGTTTTTGGTATTGGGGAAAATAAGCTGTCACTTTACGGTGATGGTATTTTAGGTGTTATTGATGAGGTTCTATCCTTCGATAGCAAAAAAGAGGCTTGTAACGAAGTCTTGGGCAAACCCCCTGATTGTGATGAAAAAACCTTATCGGGCGCACAGACTGAAGAAGTAGATGTTTCTTCAGTATTAAAAATACCAAAAGATATAATTGGGCTCGATAAAATCAAGGATTTTATTAAAGATTCAGGACAAGAAGAGCACCTCGAAATTCTAGAGGATTATCTATTTGAAAAGGAAAATCTTGTTAGTTTAAAATCACAACTGCAACTAGAGCATGCCATTGAGCACTTCTTTGAATGTAAGGGATTTTTTGATAGCGAGTATTTGTCCAATCATTTCGATACAAGTATTCGAGAGGCCAGAGAGTTAATGGTCAGTTCGCTTAGTGTAGGTGAAGAGCAGGAGCAACTTCGAGTAAAACGTATAGAGAGGCAAGCACTAGAATGCAAAAAGTGTGGAAGCAAGATGACGCTGAGAGATTCTAAAGTGGGTTATTTTTGGGGGTGTTCATCTTTTCCGAAGTGTTACTCTAAAGGCCCACTGACTAAAGAACAAAGTCTTATTCTGCATGGTTAGAGTTGAGTACTAATCGTTTACTAGACTTAAATTAATGACTGCTTTTTTAATACTTAAGCCGATTTGTAGATCGGCTTATCTTTAGTAAATAGTACGAGACGACTAGAGTTGTTCATACATGCAAAAGGATATTATTACGTCTACAATTTTGGGAGCAAAGTTTCTTGTGCAAATGGTTAAGCCCTAGCCACCTATAGTTTTACTTCTTATGACCTCAAAACTTCTCAACTACGGCATCAAAAAAGTGGCGACAAAATGGCGACAGAGCTCGTTATTTGTCGCGAAATACCCGTATTATTCATTTATTCAAGCCACTCATATGTCGTTAAGTTATTGATATTTAAGGGTTGTATGTGCAATTCAAGGTTCTACGGCATGTCTTCAGAAAGCGCGATGGCGAAGCACTCTGGTGGCGTTGCTAAATACCGTGCAGCTGAAGGAAAAACCGTACTATTGCCTTACCGTGGTAGCGTTCACAACACCATCTCTGACATCCTTGGCGGCGTACGCTCAACGTGTACCTACGTAGGCGCAGCGCAGCTTAAAGAGCTAACCAAGCGTACCACGTTCATCCGTGTACAAGAGCAAGAGAACAACGTGTTCGGTAAAGAGTAAACTGAGCAGCGCTTAAAACGATAGCTTGAATTAATGAAAAAAGAGCCTCTATTTAGAGGCTCTTTTTTTGTGCAAAATTTGGAAGTACCGACAAAATGGCAATACAGATTTCCTATGTTTATGAAAGGTAATGCTAAAGCGCTAAAGAATTTATTCGGATTCCGTCGAATACATCTTCAATACATCAAGGGGCACAATCTCTAAGGCGCTCTCTTCGCAGCTGGACAGTACTACTAATGGCGCCCAACCTGCTTGCCATGCTTCTTTCCAGCGTAAAGCACACAGGCACCAATGATCGCCGGGTCTAAGACCGGGGAAATCGAAATCAGGACTGGGAGTGGTTAGGTCATTACCGCGAGCTTTGGAGAATGCAAGGAAATCCACTGTCATCTTGGCACATATAACATGACGCCCACTATCACTGCCATGGGTATGACAGTAGCCGTCTCTGAAAAAGCCGGTATTGGGTGAGCAACTGCAAAGTTGTAGAGGTTCGCCGAGTACATTTCTTTTCTGCGCCATGCTCATTTCTCTCCATCGTTTCCCATGAAAACTCCCACCCTGCGATCTCAGTGTAGTTGTTAGATGGGCGTTATGTCAGGGTTCAAGTTGCCGGGAATATCTGAAGCAAGCGCATAAAAGAGGTTATAAAAAAGAGCCTCATGGCAGAGGCTCTCTGTTTGCGGAGTTTTATCGTTGTCTGCCAGTGGGATGGCACAGTTACATTTTGGTGTGAAGTTAACGTCCACCACCTCTTCTTTCGCTTGGGTCTTCCCATGTGTAACCTCCACCGCCGGTTCTTTCACTTGGGTCTTCCCATGTGTAACCTCCGCCACCGGTTCTTTCACTCGGGTCAGCCCAAGTGTAGCCTCCACCACCGGTTCGCTCGCTTGGGTCTTCCCACGTGTAGTTGGTTTGGGAGTTAAAGGTTGGGTTAATAGGTAGACTCGACGCAAAGGCCACGGGTGCTACAAACAAAGAGGTCAGCAATAGAGTTTTTAGAGTTTTCATGGTTTCACCTATTCAGTTATGTTTTTGATAGCTGAATCGCATTCCCGTCGACTTGAAAATATTGCGTTCAATTTAAGAGACCCTAGCTGCGCTGAAAATATTTCGTGTGATTTAAAAAGATTTGTAATTTCCTCTTTTAATATCACGAGTTTCAGTTGGTACAGAGAGAAGGATCTCTGTGTTAGGTTTTATCTTTAGCAACCTAACTAAAGAGTCTTACGTGCATTCTGCTGGTATGGATTAGTGAAACTGAACTAGGATGGTATTCATGGCTTTTTACCCACTTATAGTGTCGTCACTCCAAATCCAGTATGAGTTTATTTACCAAGCTGTTAGCAGACGTAGAGCGTTGTACGCTCTGTAGCGAACATTTGCCACTCGGGCCGAGACCTGTTGTGCAATTGCACCCTGATGCTCGAATATTGGTGGCGGGCCAAGCGCCGGAAAAAAGAGTGCATGAGACCGGTATTCCATTTAACGACCCTAGTGGGGACCGATTGCGAGAGTGGATGGGGATTTCCAAGGCAGTTTTCTACGATGAAAAGACGGTCGCGTTACTGCCCATGGGTTTTTGTTTTCCAGGTACGGGCAAATCGGGTGATTTACCTCCAAGGCCTGAATGTGCAAAACAGTGGCGTGGGCAACTGCTCGCACAATTGCCTAATGTTGAGCTGACTTTAGTCCTCGGGAAATATGCTCAGAACTATCACTTTGATAACCCCAAGCTGTCATTAACCGAGCTTGTGTCGTCGTGGCACAATTACTGGCCTGCAATGGCACCTTTACCCCATCCCAGCCCAAGAAATAATATCTGGCTTAGTAAGAACCCTTGGTTTGAAAAAGAATTTGTACCCGTACTTCAAGCAAGGGTAAAAGAGATTCTTGGCTAGTCATGTCAATCTAGAGAAAACATAAGATGAGTCACAAGAACTCTAACCATTTCACGACAAACTCAGAAGTGGATCGCGTAGAGTATTGAGTTGAAAGGTGCAGAGGCTTTTAATAACTGCGAACACGAAACACTCATTATTATTCATCGAGGTTCTCTGATGGCGAGCTCTTACCCTCACTTCAAAACCACGCTTTTAGCGGCTCTTTTTTGTCTAAAAAAGCCATTAATTCTCCCGTGAACATTATGAACAAAATGGCCATTAAGTTTCTAATTCACATTATCAGCGCTATGCAGACTCAGAGTTAACATTGTATTAACTTTCTCACTGACCTTACATCGTGAATGACTTTTAGCTTAAACGTCATACATTAAAACTAAGACCACTTTGGTGGGCATAAGGAACGTGAACCATGTTACATAAGTTTAAACCTTCGATAGCATCGGCATTGCTAGCTACAGTTTTTTCTTTTTCTGCAACGGCTGCAGATGTTGAGAAGATCCACTTTCTGATCCCTGGCGGTGCTGGTGGTGGCTGGGATATGACCGCGCGTGGCACAGGTGATGTGCTGGTGAAAGAAGACCTTGTTGAAAATGTCTCTTTTCAAAACCTCTCTGGTGGAGGTGGTGGTAAAGCTATAGCACACCTTATTGAAACGGCTGAACGTCAGCAAGATACTCTTATGGTTAACTCGACTCCCATCGTTGTTCGCTCACTCACTGGAGTTTTCCCGCAGTCTTTCCGTGACCTTACTCCGGTGGCTGCGACTATTGCTGATTATGGTGCGATCGTAACTTCGACGGATTCAAAATATCAAACTTGGCAAGATGTTGTTGCTGATTTTAAAGAGAACCCTCGCAGCGTAAAAATAGCGGGTGGCTCAGCGCGAGGCAGCATGGACCACTTGGTGGTTGCAGCAGCATTTAAGGGTGAAGGGTTTGACGCTAAAGCAGTCCGATACATTGCTTATGATGCGGGCGGCAAAGCGATGGCTGCATTACTGTCAGGTGAGACGCAATTGCTCTCTACTGGCCTTGGTGAAGTACTAGAAATGTCTAAATCGGGTCAAGTACGTGTACTTGCGGTTACTGCGCCAAAGCGCCTTGAGGCTGCTCCTGATATTCCAACTTTAGTTGAATATGGTAACGATACTGTATTTGCTAACTGGCGTGGATTCTTTGCCGCTCCTGGTACAGATCAAGCGAAGATCGATGAGTGGAATAAGGTTCTGACTGAGATGTACAGTACTGACCAATGGCAGGTAGTACGAGATCGTAATGGTTGGATCGATAACTACAAGCCAGACCAAGACTTTTATTCTTTCCTTGAGGATCAAGAGAAGCAAATGGGCTCTCTTATGAGAGAACTCGGCTTCCTAAAATAGTCAGTAGGCCAGTTTACCTGGCCTATGTATTACCCATTCTCTGCATATGGGGATGCTCACTTTTCCTCGTTTAGTTGCGTTGAAATGTTAGCCCTTCATTCTCCTTTGTTTATTGATGATTAGAGTATTTCTAAGAGTCGATCTTGTTCTTCCTGTTGTTGAACTTCCCATATGCAGTTTTTTATTGGAGAGAGAGATGAGTCATCTATCTTCCGCTTTTAAGAAAAAGCTTCTGTGCCGAGATCGTGTTGGCGCAATGCTGTTTTTGTTATTTTGTTTAGGCTATGGATATCAATCCACCCTAATCCCTCTTTTTCCTGGCGACGAATACGAACCATTTACCGCGAGAACACTGCCTTCCATCTTGACCTGGCTAGGTGTGGCTTTATCTCTGATGCTACTAGTGACGGGTAAGACAGATGACAACAGTGGTGCTATCACTGACTTTAACTGGAAACTACTTATTGGGTTTTTGGTATTGATGGCTCTTTATGGCGTAGGTCTAACGGTATTGGGCTTCGTATTGGCAACTAGCCTGTTTCTGTTGGCAGGATTTTATTTGTTAGGAGAGAGAAGAAAGTCGATCTTGTTAGGCGCCTCTTTTCCATTTGTTATTGCTTTTTATCTGCTACTTACCCAGGTCTTGGATATCTACCTAGAACCAGGCACGTTGTTTCTACTGTTCAATTAGGGAGAATTGAGAATGTTAGACGGAATTTTTCAAGGGCTCTCTACAGCCATCATGCCATGGAACATTCTTATGGTGGTGGTTGGGTGTTTTGTCGGTACCTTTATTGGCATGCTACCAGGCTTGGGACCAATATCAGCTATCGCTCTTATGATCCCGATTACTTATGGTCTTGAGCCTTCATCGGGCCTGATATTAATGGCCGGCGTTTATTATGGCGCAGTGTTTGGCGGGTCCACCTCTTCTATATTGATCAATGCGCCAGGCTGTTCATCGACAGTGGTTACCGCGTTTGATGGCTATCCTATGGCACAAAAGGGTCAAGCCGGAAAGGCGTTGGCGTTAGCTGCTTATTCCTCGTTTACGGGCGGAACACTGTCTGCGTTGATGTTGTTGGTTGCCGCGCCAGCGTTAGCGACTGTTTCTCTAAGCTTTCAGTCTTCAGACTACTTCGCCTTAATGCTGCTTGGTCTATCGGCTGTTGCTGCCTTTGCGGGACCGGGTCAGGTCATCAAAGCGTGGATGATGACAGTACTTGGCCTTATGTTATCTACGGTTGGAATCGATAAAGGGGTAGGGGTAGAGCGGTTTACGTTTGGTCTAACCGACCTTATGGATGGCTTTAGTTTCTTACTCTTAGCGATGGCAACATTTGCGTTAGGTGAAACCTTGATGGGGATAATGCAGCCCTTTAAAGATACGAGCGCAGAAGAAAACAAACAGATGAGTAATATCGGCAGCATGAAGGTGACTAAGGAAGAGTTCAAAGATGTTGCTCCCACTTCAATCCGCTCATCCATTGTTGGCTTTTTTATCGGGGTATTGCCAGGAGCCGGCGCGACCATAGCGGCATTCTTGAGTTATGGTATGGAGAGGAGTTTAGCACCAAAAGATAAGCAAAAAGAGTTTGGAAAGGGAAGTCTTCGCGGGCTTGTTGCACCTGAATCTGCAAACAATGCTGCGTCAAGTGGTTCATTCGTGCCCTTGCTGACGCTAGGTATACCAGGGTCTGGTACAACGGCTATTATGCTTGGCGCTTTGATTGCCTATGGCATTCAGCCGGGCCCCCGTCTATTTGTTGAACACCCTGAAGTCTTTTGGTCGGTTATTATTTCGATGTACTTTGGCAATATTGTGTTGGTTATTCTTAATCTACCTCTGATCCCGTATATATCGAAGTTATTAGCAGTTCCAAGAACGGTACTACTACCAATGATCCTGTTCTTCTCAATAACGGGCGTCTATCTCGTGTCTTTCAATACGATGGATGTCTTCGTCATGCTGTTAGTTGCGATGGCGGCGATTGCATTACGGTTAGCCAATTTCCCTCTAGCTCCTTTGTTACTAGGTTTTATCCTTGGAGGAATGATGGAGGAAAATCTTCGACGAGCTCTGATGATCAGTGACGGTGAATTGTCATTCCTTTGGGAGCGACCAATCACCATGACCTTTACCATATTGTCGGTGTTAGTGTTAACTGCTCCCGTATTGCGACTGTTGTTTCGCAAGCTTCGCCCAAAACACGAAGTAATAAACTAAAAAATAACAGCGCAGGCCATTGATGGTCTGCGCTTATTTTTGAGTCCGTACATAGGTTCGCTCAGGGCGACCAACAGTGCCATAAACTACGTCCGTTCTCACTTCATGAGTACTTACTAGAAACTCTAAATAACGACGAGCAGTGCTACGGCTTGCGCCAATCTCTTGTCCCGCTTCTTCCGCTTTCCAAGATTCTCGCTCAGTAAACAGCGAACGAATCTTATCTAAGGTGACTGAGTCTATTCCCTTAGGCAATCGACCACTTTCACCGCTTGGCTGGGTTTGTGACATGTTTAGCATGGAATCAATGAACCCTTGATCAAGGCTCTCATTGGAAACGATCTTGTCACGTTTCTCTAAGTAATTATTAATTGCAGCGTTAAGGCGTGGTAGTAATACCGGCTTTAGTAGATATTCAACAACCCCTAAGCGCATAGCACTTTGTAATATTTCGGGCTCTCGAGCCGCTGTGATTAAGATAATGTCAGTTTTTTTACCCTGTTGTCTTAGGGTTTGAATGATTTCAAGTCCCGTTCCATCGGGCAAATAAACGTCCAATATCAATAGCTCAGGGTCAAAAATCTCAAGTTGTATTAGAGCCTGCTCCTTGTTTAGAGCAACACCTTGAATATCCAATCTAGGGTTGGCTTGTAAGTATTGTAAATGCAATTGTGCCATCGCCTCATCATCTTCAATGATCAGGGTACGAACTTTATCTGTCATGCTTATATACCGTCCTTGGGGATAAATACGGCGAAAATAGCCCCTTTATCAGGGCCGTTGTCGGCTTCTATTGTGCCGCTGTATTTGGTTACGATCTCTTTAACTAAATGCAAACCTATGCCATGTCCTTTATCGGCTTTCGATGACACGCCAAGCTCAAAGAGCCTATTAATGGCATGATTTTCAGGTAATCCAGCACCAAAATCGGTGACCTCTAAGATGATTTCATTGCCTAAGTCAGACACCGACAGCTCGATAGGTCTTTGCTTGTTCAGTTGATCGAGCGCTTTACTGGCGTCGAAGGCGTTATCAATTAGGTTTCCGAGTATGGTAACGATGTCTTGGGCTTGAATATGCAAAGGTAGCGGTGATAAATGACAGCCTTCTTCTATTTTAAGTGTTAAACCCAATTCTCTTGCTCGTTCGATTTTGCCAAGAATGAGTCCTGCAACTAGTGGCTCTTGAACATTTTGATGTAGCTGTGAGATCAATTGTTGATAATGCTCGGATTCTTGTCCTATCAACTCTTGAACCGTATCGATTCTATTTAAATGCAATAACCCACTAATCGTATTGAGCTTGTTTCGATATTCATGAGTCTGAGAGCGCAATAGCTCCGCATACTGTTGGGTTTGAGACAGTTGGCGCGTGAGTTCATTGATTTCGGTTATTGGGCGAAAACTTGATACTGCGCCAATGACCTGACCATCGACTGTAATCGGTTGTCTATTTGCCACAATGTGAACACCATTGAGCAGCAGGTCTATGTCATTTTCTGCAGTATGAGTGCTTAGCAGTTGATTCAATTCACTTTCAGGCAACACCGAAGAAAGAGGCTTGTTGATGATATTTTTGTCTTTAACGCCTAAAATTTGCGCTGCTCGAGTGTTAAATATTCGAATCATCCCTTGATGATCAACACTGACCACACCTTCTTTAATCGTGCTTAATGTGGTATCCAATTCACTATATAGGCGTGATATCTGTTCTGGTTCAAATCCAAGTAAGGTTTTTCTAAATCGCTTGTAGGCGTAATTTGAGAGCACACCGTTGAGTAAAGCTACTCCAAGAGCAATACAAAGCAAGTAGATAAGATAAGGCTCAATTCTTTCTTGTAGGTTATCGAGAAGGTACCCAACAGAGATGACGCCAATGATGTTGCCTTGATTGTCAAATACCGCGGTTTTACCACGAACAGAATGTCCTAAAGAGCCTTTTGCAAAGGAGACATAGGCTTCCCCATTTATAAGAGCTCTGTCATTGTCCCCACCTTTCATTGGAAGTCCAAGACGATCTCGTGAAGGGTGAATTAATCGAATCCCATTTGAATCACCAATGACGATGAATGTCGCGCCAACGGCTTTCGTGAGAGAGGCTAATTTGGTATCTAGAGTACCGACTTGCTTGGTTTCTATCATCTTAATAATAGAGGGACTGTTGCTGAGGAAGGTTGCTATGCCTAAGGCTTTCTCTCCCATTTCTTGTTCTTGAGAACTCTTGATGTAATAGAAGCCAGCGACAGAAAGAATAAAAAGTTCGGCTAGGCCTGAAAGCATCATCACAAGCAGTAATCGCTTTCTAATACTTAATTTATTCCAACTCACCGACCACTCCCTGATGCAAACTAACGCTTATTACGAAATGTAACATTTGAGCAACAAAAATGTTGTGTATAAGCCAAATTGTGAGATGTGGCTCTAGGGATTGATCGTGGGCAATTGGTTTCCAGTGGATGCCAATGAAATAGAGCCGTTTAATTACGGCTCTATTTTTAAGGAAGGATCGATGAAGGACGCTTAACTCTGAATCATCTGAAAATGCGCAATATAATCCTCAACGGCAGACATGATGCTGCTTTTTACATCGATGACTTGCTTGGAGTGGGGGTTCCACAGGGCGAAGGAGAACTTGATACCATTTTTAAGTTGGTCAACGTCCAAGGCTTGCAGGTTATCAGTGATGTACTGTGATTCGGTGAGTACTTTTGGAAGCCACGCCCAGCCAAGGTCGTCTTGGATCATCTTAATGATAAGTGCTAGTTGTTCTATTTCATCATGGCTGGCAGAGAGTAGAAGCTTCTCTTTAAATCCTTCTGCTACAAGGGATTTTAGTATGAACTGGCGACTGGTTCGCAGTGCATTTAGGGTTTCGTTGGCAGGTAACCTCTCACTAAAGGAAAACCCATCGGCGAGTGTGACCTTCACCGGTTCGACGGATGAAGACCTAAAATTAGCGCTAGCCCATGAATCGACAATCATTGGTAGTGATTCATTCCCGCTGATGAAATCAGACGACATGATGGCGTATAGCTGGAACACTTCATATGAAGGGCTGCAAGGGCACCCAAGAGCTGCAGGTACACAAGCACGCGTGTTAAAAATGGTCCGCGAAGACAATCTGATGCCATTGATGTCGGCTATCTCTAAGATGTCTTATATGCCAGCAGAGTTTCTAAAAGAAAATGGTGTTGAGCAAATGGCGAATAAAGGGCGTATCCAAGTAGGTGCAGATGCGGACATTACTTTGTTTGACCCTGAAACTGTGCAAGACAACTCAACCCTAAAAGATCCGGGTTTGCCGTCTACGGGTATCCCTTATGTTGTGGTTAAAGACTCGCAGGTATTGAAGGGCGTGTATCCAGGACAAGCGATCCGCAATAGCATCTCTAAATAACGGATGTCTCTTTAGTAAACAGGCCACTAATCAGTGGCCTGTTTTGCGTTTTATAAGCGATGACTCCGTTGTAACTAAAGATAAGCTCTAGAGCGCTTCTCAATGAGATTAAATAGACGAGACAGAGCAAAGCACAGACAGAAATATACAGCACCCACAATTAACCAAATCTCGAAAATCAATCCTGATGAGTTAGCCATTTCAGTGCCTACAAAGGTCATCTCTTGTATGGATATCAAGGACACAATGGAGGTGTCTTTGACAAGAGAGATCGCTTGCCCGGCCAAAGGTGGGGTGATCGCTGTGAGCACTTGCGGCCCGATAACAAATCGATATTTGTCGAGTCCAGACAAACCTAAAGAGTCCGCCGCTTCCCATTGCCCCTTGGGGATACTTTCTAATCCAGCTCGTATCACCTCGGCAATATAAGCCGATGATAGCAAGCCTATGCAGATGACTCCCGAGGCTAAGTTTTCCCACAAGTTAGCAGGGCCAAAGAGAAACTGCTGCACAGCATTAAGGTCGCCATTGTGTTCGCGAAGTAGACCTTGCAGGCCAAGTAGCGGAATGAGCTGATTGGATATGAAGAAGTAAAAAATGAACACAAACACCAACGGCGGAATATTGCGCACAAGTTGAATAAACAATAGGGCGGGTGTTCTGAACACTGCGAGCTTTGAATGTCGAGCAACACCCAGCAGAGTACCAAAGGAGAGGGCTAGTACCATACTCCACAGGCTTAGACGCAGTGTTGCCACCAGACCTTGAAAGAAATAGGGGATGTTGCCTTCCGAGGGCGGAATAAAAATCAAGCTAAAGGCGTCAGCCCATCGCCATTGATAGTTGATGCCCACAGCCGAGCGGTAGTATAGCCAAGCGATGAACACCCCAATGATAGCCAGCAATACACCGTCCAATAGATTGAGACGTTGATACCAATAGCGCTTAGAAACGGCAGGTTTTGCGGTAATGGATGGGCTGGTACTACTCACGTTATTCCTATTTCAATTCTACTTCTGTGGATTATGGGCTGTGCTTGTCATCTAGCTCAGCCCATTAATAGTGGCAATTACTGACCTTGAGCGATCTGGTCTTGCCAATCTAGGGTAGAGAACCAGTATTCGTAGCGCTCTTCTAGCCAACCATCTTCAGTGCGAGCTTTGATCCACTCGTTAAAAAACTCCGTTTTATCAGTTTCCCCTAAGCGCACAGCGAAGGCTTCATTGCCTTTTGATAGGCGCTCAGTAAAGGGAATGAACAAAGAATCTGCGTTTTTGATCGCTTCATGCTCTGGTTTTGGGCTAGATGCAATCACCGCATGCGCATTGCCGTTTAACACTTCTTGGAATGCCTGAGCATCGTCATCAAACTGAAGTACCTTCGCTTTAGGGAAAGTTTCGCGCGCTACTTGAACAGTAAATGCGCCGCGACGAGCGGCAATTTTCACTCGGCGAGAATCAAAGTCAGAGATCTTGCTAAAGCCTTCTGCAAGCTCTTTACTTGCAGCCAATTGCACGCCCGAATGTGAGTAAGGCTGAGTAAATAGAACGCTTTTTGAGCGAGCTTCGGTGATAGACAGACCGCCGATGATCACGTCAAATTTTTGCGATAGCAACGATGGAATAATGCCATCCCACGCGGTAGGCACAAACTCTACTTTCCAACCCGAATCGGCGGCTAAGCGCTTAGCCACATCGATTTCAAAACCGATGAGGTCCCCTTGTTTATTGCGCATGGCCCAAGGGACAAAGGTCGACATGCCGACTCGCAAGGTGCCTCTATCGTTGATCTTATCTAGATTTGGCGTTTGTGAGGCTAACGCAGGCAGACTAACTGCGAGTGCTAGTAGAGCGGTGATAGCGGTTTTAAATAGCTTCATGCTGAATAGTCCTTATTGGGTTCGCCAGTTGGCTCCAAGTTTATGTTCAAGCCAAGCGGCAATGGCAGAGAGTGAAAGGGTAAGAGCGAGATAAATGATCGCCACAGAGAACCAAATCTCAAATGGCATCGCGGTTTCAGAAACAATGTTTCTGGCTTCCGTTGTTAGGTCAAACACTGCCATAACACTAACAATAGAAGAGTTTTTGATAAGGGAGATCACCTCGTTGGTTAAGGGAGGCAATGTCCTTTGAATAACTTGGGGGAGGATAATGTCCCAAAAGGTAAATGTTCGGGATAGACCTAGAGAGCGCGCCGCTTCAAACTGCCCCCGCTCAATACTGTTAAGCCCTGCTCGGAAAATTTCCGCAGTATAGGCCCCCTGAAACAGCGCTAGGGCTAATACTGCGGTGCTGAATCTATCTAACCCAATGACTGGGCCAAACACGAAATACAAAAGATAGATTTGAACAAGAAGCGGCGTGTTGCGGATCAGTTCAACATAGCCCGTTGCTATTGTCCTACCCACAACAGAATTAGAGTTTCTTAGAAGCGCGGTGACTAAACCTATTGCCAGCGTGGCAACCAGAGAAATCATCGAAATCTGTATTGTGACTAACAGTCCTTCTAAAAGCTCTGCTGGCCACCACTCTCCATCCTCATAAAAGGCGATATAATCAGGCACTCTATCCCACTGCCAACGGTATCCCATGGCTTGCGCGCCAGAATCCAATATCCAAGCAACAGCTAAGGCTAGAACAATGATTTGCACTATGGCGGAGAGGGTGGGTTTAACGATACGGCCAAACATTAGTAGCTTAAGATCTGCTTGAGGAAGGCTTGAGTGCGCTTATGTTGCGGGTTTTCAAATAAAGCCTGTGGGCTATTTGATTCCACTATCTGGCCCTCATCCATGAAAATAACACGGTCGGCCACCTTTTTAGCAAAGCCCATTTCATGGGTAACGCACACCATAGTGATGCCCTCTTTAGCAAGGTCAACCATCACATCGAGCACCTCGTTGATCATCTCAGGATCAAGGGCTGAGGTGGGCTCATCAAACAACAATAGCTCAGGCTTCATGCATAAAGAGCGTGCTATGGCGACACGTTGCTGTTGTCCACCAGAAAGCTGCACGGGGTATTTGAGCGCTTGCTCTTGAATATGCACACGTTCTAAATAGTGCATCGCGATTTCTTCCGCTTCTTGCTTACTTTTTTTCAGCGTGCGTATTGGCGCTAGTGTGAGATTTTCTAGAACGGTTAGATGTGGGAATAAGTGGAAGTGTTGGAAAACCATCCCAACCTTGCCTGGATTTTTAAACTGGCAGGGCAGAGTATGGTCGAGCACTGTAAGCTCTCCGTTATCAAAAGGCTCAAGTTGATTGATGCAGCGAATCAGGGTTGATTTGCCGGAGCCAGACGGACCGCAGACAACAACAATCTCACCTTTGTGGATAGATAAATCGATGTCTTTTAGGGCGTGAAAGTCGCCATACCACTTGTTAAGTGATTGAAACTTAACCATTCCTTGTTGATTGTTCAAACTATTATTCATTGATAGTGCATGTATAAATTACCTTATCAATTTAGACACTCCAATGCACATGAATTTGGTGGGATTGAGAACTTCAAAAAGTGTTCATGAGATGTAAAGCACTAAACGATCTCTAAAACCGACTCTTTAAATAGCTCATAGAACCATTGATGGGCGGGGCTTGTTTCGTGCCGACTATGGTAAATCAGGAACATGGGTACGTGGTACTTGGCGTGTTCTTCCAATGAATATATCTCTACAAACTCGTCATTAAAGTTAGCCATTTTCTTTAATCCATTTGAGCCAAACAACACAGCGTCGGTGGTTCGAGTAATCTCCAGCAAGGTCAGCGTCTGCGAGCTTCTTAATTTGGGTTTGTCTTGCGTTTGCAACAGGTCTTGATAGATCTGAGTGATCGGCGAGCGAAACGAGAGCTGCCTGTCATCTTCGATAGTCATACCAATAAGCGAGTAGTTGAGTACCTCAGCTATGCTTGGGTGCTTTAGCTTGGTTAACGGGTGATTCTTTTTCACGTATAGAACAGGGTAAAGCGTGCCTAGTTTCTCAGAACGATACTTAGGATCATGAGTCGGTTCATAGTGGATAGCAAAGTCTAGTTTATTGGCATCGAGCAACTGAAAGGGGTTGGCCTTTGTTGGCGTCTCCTCAATGGCGGCCAATGGCGCATGCTCTGATAAATGTGTGTATAGCTTAGGTATTAAGGTCGAACCCATAAAGGTGGGCAGTGACAGTGAGAAGGTATCGTCACATTGTTTAGGGTCAAATTCTTCTGCATCAAATAATTGCTGTAATGACGGCAGTATCTTGTTCAGCTCCTTTTCTAATTCTAGAGCCTTGCGTGTGGGTATTAGCCCTTTGGCAGTTCTGGTGAATAGCGGATCATCAAAGGCTTCTCGCAAGCGCTTTAAAGATCGACTTACCGCCGACTGGGTAAGGTAGATCTCTTCGGCGACCCGTGACACGTTTCTTTCTTTTAGCAGTAAGTCGAGAATGACGAGTAGATTAAGGTCGATTCTAGACAGGGATTTTAATTTACCCATAGTAATATCACTTTAAATCATAACTATACTTGATTATTAGTAATTGGACGCAAAATGCAAGCTTGAATATGATTGCTTCATACAGTTAAGAAGTAACCAATTGAGGGTTAAGATATGAACAAGATAATGAAAGCGATGATGATTGCGACCGCAGGATTAACGATGGCTTCAGTGGCATCCGCTGCAAAATACGAAGCGAAAGTACCTGCGAGTATCATTACTCCAGATCACGTTGAATCGGAATATTTGGGCGAGTTAAGTTACACCGATGGCGCTCCAAGTGCAGACACTACACTTAAAGCAAACCGCTTTGTTGATGTTGCGGATGCGGTTCGAGTGTTTCTTTCTGGCATACCTGTTGCTTCTATTCAGGGCTTGTTGGCTGGTCATGAAAGCGTAGGAATGGTGCCTAACCAAACTATTGCTATCTCTGAACAGATGCTGAATGCGAAAAGCCTATGGCTGACAGCAAATACCACTACGCCTTATGTCACCAGTGAGATTGATGTTAAGAATGGGCCTGTTGTTCTCGAAGTAGGCACGCCAATTTTGGGCTTGTTAGATAACGCTGCCTTTAAATTTGTCTCTCGCGTTGGTGTCACTCACCCACAAGATAAGGGGAAGGGTGGGAAATACTTTATCTACCATAGCTCATACACTGGAGAGATCCCTGAAGGGATGATTCCAGTGGAAACCGACGGTTACCAGCATTGGTTGCTAGTGCGCATTGTTACTACCCCAGATAATGTTGAAGCTGACGTTCAGAAGCTGAAAGATACAATGAAACTATACCCTTACGGTATGGAGCCGAAGACCGAATTTATGAACATTTCTGGCGTGCAATACAATACGGTCCACGCTATGGATGAGTCTTTCTATGACGAGATCAACACACTTATTCAGTACGAGCCAACAGAGATCTTTGATGGTGAATGGCTGTCACTAGCTAAGCGAGTGGGTATCGAAAAGGGACAAGAGTTTAAGCCTAACGAATACCAGCAAGAAGTGTTCAAAGAAGCGGCGAAGATTGCCACGGCAGAAGCACGCTCTTATTACTATGCGCCAACTAAAGAGCAGATGGTATACGACGACCGTAAATGGTTCACACCGTTAGTGTCTGGGCATGAATTTAAAGACGAAAATGGTGTTGTGGATACCCAAATGCGCGCAACGTTCCACTTTATGGCAACGGGGATTACACCAGATATGGTGGCGTCTACTCCGGGTCAAGGCTCAGATTACTTGCTAGCGACAATTGATAGCGAAGGCCAAGTTTTGGACGGTAACAAACATTACACTGTAACGTTGCCAGCTAACGCACCAGCGACTAAATTCTGGTCATTCATGATTTACGATAACCAGACGCGCTCTATGTTGGAGACCGATCAAGTCAAAGCAGGTATTGATGGGTTGACGGAAGGCGTGAAAAAGAACGCTGATGGCTCTATAACTATCCATTTTGCACCAGAGGCTCCAAAAGGCGCTGAAGGCAACTGGGTACAGACCACTGAAGGCAAAGGATTCAACCTTATCTTCCGTATGTATGGCCCAACAGAAGCGTGGTTTGATAAGTCATGGAAACCAACGGATGTGACCTTGGTTAAGTAAGCCACCCCGCTAGTCAATTAGCTATCAAAGGCCCTAACGAAAGTCAGGGTCTTTTCTTTTGTAGGGTTGCGTACGTCATCATCGATTAACGGCATTTTCTCGTTGCTATTACATTGTCTCTTTTCGCGAATTGAAGAGGGGGCAGTGTGGTTAAATTAACGCAGTGGGTTGTTCTTTTATTTGTGAGCATCCCTTTTTCGGTTTACAGCGCCCCTGCAAATAAAATCTCCATCTCTGGCTTGCCTGAGCCTTTAGAAAAAAACCTGACCTATCATCTGGAGTCTCTGGACAGTGATTCGATGACCAAAATGGGCAATGTAAAACTGACTAAAATCGTCAACGAAGCCCTTAATCCATTTGGTTACTATCATCCAACCGCTAAACTGATGCGTGTCGATGACAAAGAGATAAAACTGCAGGTTTCCACTGGCCCTATCACTACTATCCAAGAGTCCGATATTATTGTATCGGGTCAAGCATCCACTAATCCTGAGTTATTGAAGATAGTAGAGCAAAGCAACCTCAAGCAGGGCCAAGCCTTGCACCATCAAGAGTACGATAGCCTGAAGAGTAAGATTCAATCCTTTGCCTTGAGCCACGGTTATCTGGATGGTCAATTCACAATGACACGTCTGGAGGTCATACCCAGCACCAACGAAGCCAATATCCGTATTCATTTTAATAGTGGTGAACAGTACTATTTTGGAGATACCAGCATCTCGAATAGCCAGATCGAAGATGAACGACTGGTTAATCTTAAAGACTTTGAGCAAGGTGAACCGTTTGATGTGGTGAAGCTCAGTGAATATCAAACGTCACTCTCTGAAACTGGGTGGTTTAGCGCCATCGATGTTCATCCGAATTATGCTTCAACAGCCGAACTGGAAGTGCCAGTAGAGGTTACCGTTGCACCACGCTCGAAAAATATTGTTGAAGTCGGTGGTGGCTACTCCTCTGATATGGGAGTAAGGGTTTCATTGGGTTGGGCTCAGCCGTGGTATAACGCTAGAGGACATAGCTTCCAGAGTGCCGTGAGTGTTTCACAACCCGAGCAGTCATTATTGCTGGGCTACAAGATCCCGACGCGAGATATCCTAAATGACTACTACGGTATCAAGTTTGAAACGACGCATTTGGACTATCTAGATACGTTAAGTCTTGCAAGCGACCTTACCTTTGAAAAGCACTGGAAGCTAGACAATGACTGGCAGAGCACTGTATATGTAAAGTTCTTGTATGAGGACTATCAACAGGCGATGGATGAGGGTTTATCTCGCCTATTGATGCCAGGGATTTCATTCTCTTATGTGGATAAGCAGCAAGACAATAAGCGAATTAAACACAAGCACATTTACGCCATTGAGTACTCTGATTCTCGTGTGGTGTCAGATACGCAGATATTACGCCTAACTGGAGAAACGGCATTGTCATGGGCTATCAGTGATAATCAAAGGCTCAATTTTAGAGTAAGTATGGGGGCAAATATCTCTGATGACCTATCAGATATTCCCTCTTCTTTGCGTTTCTTTGCTGGTGGCGACGGTAGCCTGCGAGGGTATGATTATGAGTCCATCTCTCCGGTGGATGAGAATGGAGAGCTTAAAGGTGCTCCTTATATGTTGAGCTCAGGCCTTGAATATCAACATCGTATATTGGATGCGTTTTGGATTGGCGGTTTTGTGGATGTCGGTGATGCCTTTGAATCTAAGTTTGATGCAAAGGTGGGGACGGGGCTTAGTGTGATTTGGGAATCTGGCTTTGTGCCGATCAAACTCGATGTGGCCCACGGGTTGGACGCAGATAGAGGCGATCAGTGGAAGGTTTACCTTTCCCTTGGTGCGCAGTTTTAGGGCGGTTTATAGAATCAAGGTATTGGTACGCGTCATTCTCGCCCAGGTCATTCCCCAGGGCTTTTCTGGGCCAGTTCTGGGACAGCACACTGGTCGGGAATCTGTTTCTGTGCAATTCAACTGAAGAGGTCCCCGATAAAACACTTCGGGGACGACGGGGGCACTAAGCCAACTCGAACGCACGGGTCATTCCCAAGGGCTTTTCTGGGCCAGCACACTGGTCGGGAATCTATCCTAAAACATAGACTTGGTGAGCTAACAAGTTCAATCACAGGTTAGCTCATGATAAATTGACACAACAAGATTTGTACATGACTGCCACTCCCAAAGGAGCTCATTTTGCTGCTAAAAACTGCTTTGCTTGTCATTGGTATGCTTTCGACGCCCCTCTATGCGATAGAAGATTTGCAGTGCCTTGAAAATAAGAAAAACGACAGCACTGAACAAAGCAGAACGAGTGACTTTTCAAGTTTAGAAGGCTGGGGACGGCATTTCTCTGAAGCGCACTCAGCTCAAATAGTGGATGATCCTTTAAATGAGAATAACACTGCGTTAAGAGTCACGCTGCGGGAAGGTGATGCCTATGAAACTCGCTCTGGAGAGCATTTTCGGGCGGAGGTCTATGAGCGCTATAAAGCGCCATTTGAAGAACCTATGTACTACCGTTTCAAAGTTTTGATACCCGATGAATGGGAGTTTGCCGATGTACGAGCGTTGATTGCGCAATGGCATGGCACTCCAGACCTTCATCTAGGTGAAATAAGCCGAAGCCCAAACCTGGGTATAGAGCTTCGTAACGACCGCTTTCTTATTCGCAGTCAGACGAGCGATCTCGCCATTAATAAACACAACAAACAAGGTATGAACCGAACACAACACTTCCACAGTGAGTCTGTACAGAGGAATCACTGGTATACCTTCGAAGTACAAGTGAAATGGACTTATCAAGATAGCGGTTATTTAAGAATCTCTATTGATGGAGAGGAAGTAGTTAACCACCAAGGCGCAACAAGCTATCGCGATTGCATTGGGCCCTATTTTAAAATGGGAATATATCGTGATGACACGCCAAATACCTTTCAAATCTATTTCGACGACTATCATCGAGCGTTGCTAAGTGAGCGTTGAGCAGCTAAGTATTTGATAGCTTGTGCACTGATTGAATGTGGCGAATGCGCGGAGTTCTTTGGCTAAGGCTTCATCAAAATTGTCTCGGTGGGTGAATGCTTTTTCAATATACAGGTTGGTCACTTGCAATGTAGATGTGGATTTTTCCACACGGCAGTCTGCTCTTCCTATCAGCTTCCCATCCCAGGCGATCGGTAAACAAAAGTAGCCAAATTTGCGCTTGGCAGCAGGAACGTAGCACTCTAACTGGTAGTCAAAATCAAACAGCTGACTAATTCGCTTTCTTTGAATAAGCACATTGTCGAATGGAGAGAGTAGGTGAACCCTGTTTCGCGACAGCCGCTTGTTGAGTCGCTCTAGTGAACTGGTTGTCGTGTAAAACTGTTGATTTATCACCGACACCTGCTCAATCTGCTTTGATTCTAATAACTCATTTAACGATTGTTGGATTAAGGCTTTTGAACCATTGAGCAGATACGACATTTCTGAAAGGGTGCCTATGCCGTGCGCTTTTAGATAATTAAGTACAAGAAACTCACCGTATTCTGTTTCGGATGGCATAGATGTGTCTATATCATCGGGCAGAACACTCTCTGTTAAGTCGTACACCTTATGGAAGTTACGTCGCTCGGCTATCATCAAATCGCCTTGCATGTACAAAAGCTCTAGCGCTTGCTTGGTGGGTTTGCTTTCCCATCCGGTGTGTTTCAGTACCTTTGATTCAAAGTCCTTCGCCATTAAAGGACCTTCGGCTTTGATCTTATCTAAAACGCTACGCATCAGTGCTTCATCTTTTTTATACCAATGTTTTTGCTGTCCCGACCTGAAGGTGCGCTTGCGGGGTAGGGTATAGCGAAAGTTTTTCATCGGAAGATAAGAAGCCGCATGAGACCAATATTCGAATAGGTCTTTACTGGCGACTAACTGATCGAGATGTGCTGGCTGGTATTTTGCGTTACGACTCCAAAGCACGTGGTGATGTGCGCGCTGAACCACTGAGATGGTATCAATTTGCACATAGCCGATTTGTTGGATTGAACCAAGAATGTTTGTGGCAACCACTCCTTTGGGAGTGGCTGAGCATAACCCTTGGGAAAGCAACGCGAGTTTTTGCGCTTCAGATTGAGATAGATGAATCATAGAGGCGCGCTTTATCCATGGGAGTGAGACCTTGTTTAGTGAGTATAGGTCGAGATCACAAGCCGCAAAGCGTTAGCGAATATCGGTGATGACTCGGCCATCTTGTAGTTTCTCTTCTAATTCAGCGCTATCCAGCATTTGCCCTAGTGGGGAATGTGGCGTAATTACCACGACATCTTGTTCAAGCTTATAGCCACCACAAATAGGTAAAAACCAGCAAACCATTTTATTGTCGATAGTCACTAGTGCGCCAATATCTATCCCGTCATCTTCATCAAAATCACGAAACACCATTGAACTCAGTTGGTTTATCATGGCGTCGCAATCTGCTACCCGCTGGGACTGACCGTGAGCTAAGTATGCTGCTTCTAACCCTACGGTGTCGTATTGGGTTTCAGCGACGCTTTGTTCATGTGTGGCAGCATCGTGAGCACTTTCTGCAGCCGCCAAGGCAATTTCTCGTTGACGATTTAGGGTGCTTAATAAGCTTTGACGTAATTGCTCTTTATCGATCATAGTGTTTAATTTATTGACGAAACATAGTGATAGCGGATTTTAAAGCATAGTACGGGTTACATACAGCGATTAAAAACGATAAGCCATTTTCAACATTGGGCCAAAGAATCGATAGTCTACCTTTAGGCTAGTATGCTCAGCTTCGTATCCTACGCCCAGATCGTAATAGTTAAACGATGCGGTAACGCTAAAGTTGTCGGTAACGTAATAGCGTGCTGCCATTTCCAGTTCATACATCCAGCCTGAGATCTCATCGTATTGTAAATAAAAGGCATGAACGTGGCTTTTTAGCAAAATGTCATCGCGTATCTTATGCTCCACCAAAAATCCGAGATTGGGTAATGGAGCTGTTATGCCACTATCAAAGCCCTCTGCGACTAACGCTGCCTCGGAGGATGCATTTTCATGGGCTTCTACGTCAATTTCTCCGCGCATGCCAAGCTCTAGCTTGGTGACATGAAAGCCAGCCAAAAAGTGGACATCCAAATGTTCAGAGTTGTAAAAACGATAACCGTAACCCAGACGCATAATATCTATATTGAGTGAGGTGAGCAGGTTAGCCTCGCCACCGATGGTATAGGTGTGCCCCTCAAGCGTAAGCTGAAAAGGTCGTGCGACATAATCTTGATACCCATTCCGATGTAGGCTGCGCCAATCGAAATAAATCTGATGGTTGCTGTTAAAGCGATATTCAAGATTTAGATAGGGCAGAACATCATCATGGGGAAGGTTCAGTTCCGATTCAAAATTAAGGTCGACATATTCTTGGTGTAGGGGGTCAAATACCTCGATGTCAGTACTGGTCTTGGACAAGAAGGCACCAATTTCAATCTCAAAGCTTCCGGCAGAAGTCACTGGAGTGAACAAGGCTGAGCACAATAGTGCAATTAATCGATTTGAAAAGAAAACGCCCTTCACCGGCCTTTACCTCTGCGCTCGTTAAGTTACAAACAGTTAAACGTGTGCGCTCTCATCGAGAGCGCAAGCACTGCAAAGTTAAGGGGGATTAAAGCTCTGACTCGCCATTCATCTTTCGGAATATCCAATTGGTTGCTTTATGCATACTGCTGTAGTTTGGATCTTTGATGGTGACAGTATCGCCTGAATACCAAACAGGCTTCATCTCTTTGTTCAGGGCTACCTGCCAGTACAACTCTTTCTTCTTGCTTAATAAGTAGTGTTCGATTTGCTTGGCAAATTCAGGGCTGTGAACAAACACGCCAAATTCGATATTTAGATTGTCAGAACGAGGGTCGAAGTTAGATGAACCTATGTAGGTCAGTTTGCTATCTAAGATGACGGTCTTGTTGTGATAGTAAGTGTCCGCATGGTAGTAGTGATCCTCGTTGATCGCGTCGTCTTTGTACTCCAAAAGATTCACACCTTTTTTTAGCAATGTAGTGCGATGTTCTTCGTAATACGCAGGTATAAAGCCTGAGTCATTAGATGCTGATGAGTTAGTGATCAGCGTAACGTCAGTGTTGTTGTTTGTGAGCCTATCTATGGTTCTAAACTCGCCGTCTGACGGCACTATGTAAGGCGTTGAGATAATAGCGGTTTTAGCATTATCTAAATATTCACCAATGGTACGCTCTGCGCGAGTTCTGAAATATGGCTTGTTGTCATGTAGCTTGTGAAGCGAATCAAATACCGGTGTAACCTCAACAGAGATGGCGTTTGGCTGCTCTAGTTGATCGACACTGCGCTCAATAACCGCCAATATTTCAGGGTTCTTTTTGCTAGCTTTGGCATACGCTTTGTCAAACGTCGCGAAATCCGAGCCCTGTTTTACAGAGATGAGTTCATTGATCGGTGTCACGTACTCACTGTGCCAAAGGGATTCATAGTTGTTGGCGAACGGCTTGATGATGTCACCTGTGAACAGGGTATCCATATCAAAGAAGTTTGCGTCTTTATTGAATCCAAAATACTCATCACCAATGTTTCGGCCGCCAAGGATCATCGAGTGGTGATCAACATTGAAGTACTTTTCATGTAGACGGTTATCTAGCTGTTTTTGATTACCAGCGAAGTCGAACACACGACCAATCCAACCTATTTTTCTTGAGTTGAAAGGATTGAATATCTTGATCTGAATGTTGTCATGTTTGCTAAGCTCCGCAAGCCATTTCTCGTTAAAGATCAATAGGTCATCAAGCGTAAGACGTACCTGAACGCCACGATCAGCCGCTTGCTTGAGTTCATCAAGAAGCATCAAACCAAGGGTGTTTTTGTCCCAAGAGAAATAGGTCATATCGATAGACGTTGTGGCATTGCGCACAAGGTCAACGCGACGTGCAAAGGCTTCATCTGCGGTTGGAATTAGGTAAGCCTCGGCTTGATATTCTTCGGTTTTCCAACTTGCTTCGAAGCTTTGTTCCACTTCAGGGAAAGGCTGGGCACATCCTGTGACCAAAGCAACCAGCATAAAGGCGCACGCTGTCTTTAGTTTGCTAAGTGTCATAATAAACCTGCATTAAATCGTGAAATCTGGATATAAAAACGGCCAGCAAGCTGGCCGTTACAGTAGGATGAATCTCGGATGTGCTTAGTTTAGGTACCACTGCCAAGGCATAAGACCTTGCTCTTCTAAACCGGTTAGGCGACCTTGACGAAGCTTTGGATCAACACCAGGGTTCGTCACGTAGTCCCAATCGTAAGTGGTAGTGTCGCTAAAGCCTTCCGCTTCGATAACAAGCACGTTGTCAGCAGAATCGCTGTACTGGTAGTTAGTAAACAATTCTTCGCTAAACCATAGGCGTGACATTTCGTTCATTAATGCTTTCTCGCCTGTGTTTGGGTGGATCTCGCTACCATCAAAGCGTACTGCTTTGTTGAACATAAATGGCAGTTCTGAGCCGTTACATGCACCGCTGATACAACCAATCGTCTTGAATAGGTCTAGGATTGAAAGCTCACCGTACTGTCCAGTTTCTTCATCTTGCGCTGTGTTGTAGTTCCACATGTTGAAACTAGGTTTTTTGTCAAAGCGATATAGAGTCGCAGCTTCAGTGCTGTTTGCCGCCATATGACGTGCTGGGCCGTTGAACAGCGTATCGTTTAGCATGGTTTTAAACTGTGCCATGTTTGCCGTTGCACCGCCTAAAGCCGCTTCTGAGTTAGGGTAGAAGTCTGTTAGGTTAAGAGCTGTTTTGACTTCGTCATGCCCTGTCAGCTCAATGCTAGTTGCGGCTACAACACAACTAAGGATCCCTAGAGTATCTTCTTCTGATAGACAGTCCAAAGCCGCATCATCTATGTCGATAAATGTATCAAGGCCCCAGAACAACTGTGTTACGGCGCTGTACGCTGTTAATGACAACCCAGCGTTTGTCGCAAGGTCATTTGTATCCATCTGACTTAGTTCTCGCTCTACCTTAGCTTGGTTTTCTGCGTCGTCTAACCACTCAACTAGATTCATAGCTAAAGCCTTTGGCTCAACGTTTTCTACAAGAGCAGGTTCCTCATCTGTAATCAGTTCGATGATAGTTGGAATCAAGAATGTCACGCTGAACAACATACCAAAGCTGTTTGCTTCGCTTGCGTTGTTGCCTAGTACACTTGGTACAGTGAGCTCAGTCTGCATTGGAGACTTAGCAGACTCGCTGCAAGAGCCGAGTAGACTGGTTTTTTCACACTGTATGTAAGGAGCAAACGGCATCAATGTAGACATCGGAGTGTTGTCTGACTTTGGACCTATCTCAATATCAGGTACTAGAGGAACCGGTACTGAAACTGAAAGTGAAAGAGAACTCAGTAACCAGTTCTTTAGCTGCTCAAGGCCATTAAGAGCCGTTTTTTGTGATGCCATGATCTCATCAATTGAGGTTTCAGCTGTGAACTCTTGGCTACGGTCTTTAGCAACGTCATAGCTTGGGTATTCAAAGCCATACGGATTACTTTGCATGATTGCACGCTGGAAGTAGTTACCAGAGATGTTGTCATCTTGCTGTAGAAGTCCAACAGACATAGCGCCAGAGCCTTGACCAATAACGGTTACGTTGTCAATATCACCACCGAAGCTTGCGATGTTGTCGTGCACCCACTCAAGAGCGCGCTTTTGATCGCCAAGACCATAGTTGCCGTCAACATTAGTGCCTTTAACCCACTGCGTGCCTAGCTGACCTAAACGGTAGTTCAAGCTAATGTAGATGAATGGCTTGCTGTCATCGCTACCTTGAGCAACCACAGTATCACCGTGAACTAGTACTTCTGAACCAGAACCATATTCAAAATCACCACCGTGAATAAACACGTATACCGGCAAATTTTCACCTGCATCAGCGCCAGCAGGACGCCAGATGTTTAGGTTCAAGCAGTCTTCGCTTTGGTCTTGTATCGTTGAACGAACTTGCATACATGCATCGCCAAATGCCGTGGCATTAACGTTTTCTTCTAGCTCTTTTGTGATGCTGTGCGCAAAGCGAGTTTGTGTGGCGTACTCGATGCCTTTAAAAGTCTCAACGTTAACGCGCTTCTCTTCACCTTCAAGTGTTGTAATAACCACAGATTCTTTCATTGCATCGATAATTGAGTCGCCGATTTCTAATGAAATTTTTTCAGCTGGCAATGGCTGCATTGGCTCTGGGTTCTCAGGCATCGGTACGGTAGCGTCTACGTCGGTGTAACAACCTGCAAGAGATGCGCTGATTGCGATAGCAACTAGAGAACGGTGTAATAAGGTCATAATTTTTTCCACATTCAATATTCAGTTTGGAGTACTTTTTAAGTAACGCCGCTATGTAAACAATCGAATTTGGCGCTCTCAGTCCTTTGCGCTATTCGAACTTCTGTTTCTTAGGCGTTATAGTACGTTGCGATTCATGATTCGTTGAATCGCTTATGTCGGATTGAATCCTACGTTTATCGCAGCTTGTTATTTCAAGCTGCGAGCGAGGACTATTCTTATTTAAGCGGGAGGCTAGAAGCGGTACCCAAGGTTTAAAGTCATTGAGTCGCGCGTTTCACCTTTGTTGAATAGGAAAGACATTTGGTAGTGCTTTCCAAACTGTTTATTGACGCCTACTAGAGCAGCCCATTGGTTAAGGTCAACGCCAACGTCGTAGTCAAATTCGATGCTATCTGTAACAACAGTACCCTGCATGCGAGATTTCAGGCCTTGGTATTCAGCACCTACGAATATTTGTGCGCGGTAATCAACTAGCTGATAGCCCAGCATTGGCTGTACAGTAATGATGCCATCGCCCCAGCTGTCGCCACCTTCAATACGAGTAGTTGAGTACGTACCTGTTACCGATGCAAAGAATTCTCTATAACCTACAGATAGAGTGGTACCGACACCAACTAGGTCATATTTTAGTTTTAGTGGTACGTTAAGGCGCCCAGGGTTACACGCGACAGCCAAGCTCTCACAGAACCCGTCGCCTAAACCTGGCATTTTGTCATTCAGCATTTCTTGAATTTTCTCACCAGCTGCGCCTGTGTAGCCTGCATCTACGTTTGCATTTACGTTGATTTTCCCTACGTAACCAAATACGTTCCAAAACGGTAGGATGTTAACGTCACCGCGAAGCGTGAGAGACTCCGCTGTCACAGTAGCAAACGTATCTTCTGGATCGAAAAACTCATTGAGTCGCACACCACCAATGATGAAATCATTTGTCGGTAAGGTCATGTCTTGGTTTCGGTATGCCATAGAGATACCGAAAGGCAGAGGTAGATCGATACCTTGACGAACGACCATATCCCCCATTAATGGGAAGACGCGATCTACTTCAACACGCTCTTCAATAAGACGAGGATCAGAGGCCTCTGTCAGACGAGCTTCATCGATAATATCTACGCCGTCGCCATCATATAGCGCAATTGGCACCACGGTTTCTAGGATGTTTACCGGTTTTTTGCCTTTCTTACCAATTTTCTCAACACGCTTTTCTACCATCAGTAATTTGCCTGACTTTAAAGTCATGAAGTTGATCTGCTGGCGATAAGTTTCAATGTTGTAGCCATCCAATTTAAAAGGAGAGCGGTTGCTGATGACCATTTGCTTTGGTTGACCATCAACGATTAATACCTCTACTTTCATAAAACGGAAGTAAGCAATATCTTGTGGTAAACCGTATTTTGAGTAGTTAAAAGAAATAACCACATGGCCATTTTCTAGCTCGGTCGCTTCAATGGAAGAAGGATCGTAGCTCTGCGCCCAGTTGCGAAGGCGGTATTGAGTGCGAGTACTGTTTTCAATCTCTTCTATAGCATCAAAATGTTTATCTAGTTTGCTTGCATCATGTTTAATACGAAGGTCAATGTTACCTTTCTGGTCAGTACTTTTTACTAGGTATACAGACGATTTTCGAGATTCGTCACCGATCTTGATCGTACGATCAACTTGTTCAACAAGTTGCTCATCCAAAGCCAAAGAACTGATGCCCAGTTTTGGCAGGTCGTTATCGATACCATAATGAGCAAAGATCTCTTTGCCTTTTAGGTCTGGGTTGAACGCAATCGCATTGTCAGCCATTGCATTAAAAGAACAGGCCAGCATCGCTGAAGCAATGATGGTAAGAACAGAACGTTTTGCTACTTGTTTTAATACGTTAAACATTGATATTCACTTTTACTTGTCAGAACCTCAAACCTATGAGCATTCAGAAATTTAAACTTTTCATCGAACACCCTTCGTTCGACGGAATGACAAGTCCACTCACTGACCGTTAGCCAGGAAAACCGTGTGGGTTATTGCCGTATAAATTAACTGTGGAGCGGATATTAGAGGCAAATCACGGTTTGTATTAATCCCATATGTAGGACGCAACCCTCCAATAACAAAAAAGGGCGCTTGCTAATAAAGAGGGAATAAAAACTAGGGGAAGAGCATGAATATTTTTGAAAAATAGTATGTGGAGTGTTTTTAAATATTGCTCTGCAGATTGAATTGTAGGGTTATGTCCTACACTGGCGATTATTACTACTGGTAACGTTCAATTATTATTCGCGTCAGTTAAGCCACAGCCAATAAATTGCTGGTGGCATTTTTATCGACAAACCTTAGAGGCTTGCCATGACGCGTAAATCAAACATTCTCACCGTTGTACTACTGTCCGTTTCTGTAGCGGCCTGTAGCACTACACACACTTTGGATAAGCGTGTTACTGAAGACAACTATAAGGAAGTAACCTTGGATACCAATGTAAAGTTTGAAGAACCTTTGCGTTTCTGGGCATCAGAGAAGCCAGATTTTCTCTATGACCAAAATACTCAAACAACACCGATTACAGTTAAGGGTGACACTCTAAATATTCTTGCTCTATCCGGTGGTGGTGCTAACGGCGCATTTGGCGCAGGTGTATTGATGGGGCTTGCTGATAAAGGTGAGCTTAAAGACTATTCTGTTATCACTGGAATTAGTGCTGGAGCATTGATCGCTCCCTTTGTCTTTGTTGGTGGCGATGAAGTAGAACGTTTGGAAGACGTAATCTTAGGCATTAATGATAAAGAAGTGTTGGGCAAAAAGAATTTTTTAAATACGATTTTCAAGGATGCGTTTACCGATGGTGATAGTTTTATTGAATTTATTGCCAAATCTTACCCTGAGGAAATGATAGATAAAATTGCGCTACAACATAGGAAGGGCAAACGTATATTTATAGGCTCTACACATCTTGATTCTGGGGAATTAATGGTTTGGAATTTGGGCGCTATTGCAAATAGCGAACTTCCAAACAGAGTGGAACTGGTACACAAAGTATTAGCAAGCAGTGCTTCGATTCCTGGCGTATTTCCACCGCAGTTCTTCAATGTTCGTGATGAGCAAACCGTATTAGAAGAAATGCACGTAGATGGTGGATTGGCGGCGCAAGTGTTCTATAACCCTTCTAGCTTTGACTACCAGTTGGTATCTGAGAGCCTTGGATTGGAAGCAACGCCACAACTTGATGTAATTCGTAATGGACTGCTTAAGTCTCCATACAAACCGGTAAACGATAAAGGTGTTGCCTTGCTGACTAAGAGCCTATCAGGCTTAACTATGATGCAGACTCGCGGCGATATGTATCGAATGAAGTATCTGAGTGAGACAGATGGTTTAGAAATGCAGTTTACTTACATTGACCAAGACTTTTCAGAGGCTAAGCAATCTAAAGACTTGTTTGATCTTGATTACATGAAGGCTATCTATCAGTACGGTTACGATAAAGCCGTCACTGGAGAACTTTGGGAAACGGAAGTACCCCAGTAGGTATATAAAAACACCCTCTTAGCCAATACGTATATAGTGGCAAAGAGGGTGTTTTCGTTACTTGAAGGTTCTAAAAATTACTTATCAGCGTTGGTTGCACCAATCTTATGGATAGCAAGGTCTGCACCAATAAATTCATCTTCTTGGCTAAGACGTAAACCAGATATTTTGTTGACCAGTCCATAGACGATAATACCGCCAACAACAGCAACGATAACGCCCGCCAAAGTGCCTACAACTTGAGACATGAAGCTAACACCGCCAAGACCGCCTAATGCTGGTAAACCAAAGATACCCGCAGCAATAGCACCCCAAACACCACACAAGCCGTGTAGAGGCCAAACACCGAGAACATCATCAATCTTGCTGCTGCGTTGAAGACGAGTAAATACCCAAACAAACAAAGCGCCAGCAACACCACCAACGATGAATGCGCCAACAGGGTGCATTAGATCAGAGCCGGCACAGACAGCAACTAGGCCAGCCAAAGGACCATTGTGGATAAAGCCTGGGTCATTCTTACCAACAATCAGCGCAACTAAAGTACCACCCACCATGGCGGCTAAGCTGTTTACTGCAACTAAACCATTAATGCCATCTAGCGTTTGCGCTGACATAACGTTAAAGCCGAACCAGCCAACAGTCAGTACCCAAGCACCCAGTGCTAGGAACGGAATGTTGGAAGGCGCAAACGCAATACCAGGCTTTCTACCTTGGCGTGAACCTAGCAAGTAGATTGCTACTAATGCTAGCCATCCACCCATACCGTGCACCACAACGGAGCCTGCAAAGTCGTGGAACTCTGCACCAAACTGGCTATTCAACCAATCTTGGAAACCAAAGTTACCATTCCAAATGACGCCTTCAAAGAATGGGTAAACAAAAGCAACAATTAACGCCGAAGAAAGTAGGAAAGGGCGGAACTTAGCGCGCTCTGCAATACCACCAGAAACAATCGCAGGGATTGCAGCAGCAAAGGTCAGCAAGAAGAAGAACTTAACCAGTTCATATCCATTGTTTTCTGTCAGCGTTTCAACGCTCACGAAGAAGTGTTGCCCATAAGCAATCTGATAACCAATAGCAAAGTACGCCACTGCCGCTAGAGCGAAGTCAGCCATGATCTTAACTAAGGCATTTACTTGGTTCTTATGACGAACCGTACCAACTTCTAAAAAAGCAAAACCTGCATGCATGGCCAAGACCATGATCGCGCCAAGAAGAATAAATAAAGTGTCTGCGCTTTGTGCTACGGCATCGATTGCCTGACTAATGTTGTCCATATAAATAGTTCCAAAGGTGTTTAAGTTTCTCAATAGTTTTCTGCAAGAACCATTCCAACTTTGGTGCAATAAGTAAGGAAAATAACAAACTGAATGCAAAAAGAGTGCAAAGCCCGTATTTAGTGAGATTTCGGAGGTTTTAATTGAAGGTGTTGAGGAGGGAATTGCAGGAGGTGCACTATTCAAGCATTCACTGCTAACGATGAATTGCATGATTTTAGTGCACAAGCAGCTCGGTGTGCACGCATATGGTGCGTCATGTTGGTGCAAATCGGATTTGTGATCTGGTGCAGTGAGGTTCGTAATACAAAAATGTGGTGAATGGTTACGAGTGGTATAAAGCGAACAAATACAAAAAGCCCCAGCTAAATAGCCAGGGCTTCGAGTTATCGCTTAATTATTGGGGGAATTAAGCGGCTTGTTTCACTGCACCCGTTTTAGATGCGTTAACAAGTAGGATACCAACACTTAGTACGATTGAACCACATAGTAGGAACAATAGTCGTCCAGTCGGCTCGTTCGGGATAAGAGCCATAATTAGGATACCAAAACCAGCTGTGCTGATTAGCTTACCAAGCATAGAACGTTGTTTAGTATCTAGGTTTTGCTGCTCTTCACCTTCTGAAACAACAGGCGTGTTCCAGTTAACGAATAGTTGCTCAACTTCAGCTTCACGCTCTGGCGATAGGCCTTTGTACAGTAGAGTAGACGCGATGAAGAAACCACCGGTGAACACTACGTGTGCTGCTAAGCTTAGACCAACTTTCAGGTCAGCCCACTCACGTCCAGTTAGAGCATGCTCTAGACCAAATACGTTTTGAATGTCGTCTGCAGTTAGTGCGATACCGAAGATGTAAGAAACAATACCACCAACGATTAGCGTTGCCCAACCAGCCCAGTCTGGAGTCTTGCGAATCCACATACCTAGTAGGATAGGGATAAGCATTGGGAAGCCGATCAACGCACCGATGTTAAGTACGATGTCGAACAAGCTTAGGTGCTTCAGTGAGTTGATGAACAGACCGATACCGATGATGATCAAGCCCATTACAATGGTAGTCACTTTACTCACTGCTACTAGCTCTTTCTGAGACGCATGAGGGCGTACGATAGGGCTGTAGAAGTTCATTACGAAGATACCAGCGTTACGGTTAAGACCAGAGTCCATTGAAGACATAGTCGCCGCGAACATTGCTGACATTAGTAGACCAACCATACCAGCAGGCATTACGTTTTGTACGAATGCTAGGTATGCTGCGTCACCTGCTTTGTTACCCATTACAGCGTATTGTGCCGCAAAGTCAGGTTGGAAAGCTGCCATGTACCAAGGTGGTAGGAACCAGATTAGTGGACCAACAATCATAAGGATACAAGCTAGGCCTGCAGCTTTACGTGCGTTGTCACTGTCTTTAGCACATAGGTAACGGTATGCGTTGATACTGTTGTTCATTACACCGAACTGCTTAACGAAGATGAACACAACCCAAAGGATGAAGATGCTCACGTAGTTAAGGTTGTTGCCCAGCATGAAGTCGCCTTGGAAGTTGTCTACGATGTTTCCTAGACCACCACCTGCAAAGTATGCAGCGATTGCACAAGTAATTGTAACAGCCATGATTACTAGCATCTGCATGAAGTCAGATGCAACAACCGCCCAAGAACCACCAGTAACAGCCATCAACATGAGAACTAAACCGGTAACTACGATGGTTGCTTCCATTGGGATGTTAAATACAGCTGCTACGAAGATAGCAAGACCGTTCAACCATACACCAGCAGAAATCAAGCTGTCAGGCATACCTGCCCAAGTGAAGAACTGTTCTGAAGTTTTGCCGAAACGCTGACGAATTGCTTCGATAGCGGTTACTACACGAAGTTGACGGAACTTCGGAGCAAAATAGATGTAGTTCAAGAAGTAACCAAATGCATTGGCTAGGAATAGGATAACAACGACGAAACCGTCGCTGAACGCGCGTCCTGCGGCTCCCGTAAACGTCCATGCTGAAAACTGTGTCATGAAGGCGGTTGCACCAACCATCCACCACAACATTTTACCGCCACCCCTGAAGTAGTCACTGGTAGATGTTGTAAACTTTCTAAACATCCAGCCAATAGCCATTAAGAAGAAGAAGTAGGCGAGAACAACAAAAGTATCAATAGTCATTTTTTTCAGCCTTAAAGGTCTTTAGATTAACTGCGAATAATATAGCGTTTTTCGTGATTTATTTGTACTACAATATGCACCTAACGTGATCTAGAGCACGTTTTTGGTTTGGGGTGTATTTTAGTGCTTTTTCTTATTAAAAACAATAACTTAAATTGTATTTGAGTGTTTGCAATCCCATTATTGGTTACTTATATGCCAAATACGAAAGTACTTTAGTATTACAAAATGTAACCACTATTTTGGGCTGCTAAACTCGATTTTATAAGTACCAAAAATAGTTTAGTAGTTAATAGGTTAGACCAAATTTACGAGTTTGCAGGAAAGATCATCTGCAGATGCTGTCGCACTTTAATAATGCGCTTCATGAGCGGGTATATTGGTCAGTCTGTGTTCTCTACGGACATGGCTTACGCCAAAATGACGCGCTGTTAACTTGTAGATGTCACAATCGATACTGGTATTAGAGTTTGAAGTTTGATGTGCTTGTCAGTTAAGGAACAACTCGTACATTGTGTGATCGATTCTAGCTTTATTCTCCGTACGAAAATCCGTTTTATGGGTCACCTCTCTACGCTAGTAGGTAACCAATCGTCATCCTGAACTCGATTCAGCCTCTAAGGCCGCACAAAGTTAATAATGCCCTACACACGGTCGAGTTCTGAAGTATCTAAGATACTGGATAGCTATTGCATAGCTTCCAGTATGACGGTATGAGGGGCTGAGTTTGTATGTGGAGAAGGGCACTTCCTAAGCCATGTCACCAGTATCGATTTGAACAGCAAGACTCAACCATAACGTCATCCTGAACTCGATTCAGGATCTTAGAGCGCAGTGAGTCTCTTTATTCCGCTGACCAATTAACCCCTGAAGTACCTAAGATACTGGATAGCTATTACATAGCTTCCAGTATGACGGAGTGTGGGGCTGAGATTGTACCCGGGGAAGTGCGAGTAAATGATAGTGTTTGCGTGTAGAGAGTGTGAAGCAGGTTAGTGACTATCCCTGTATGTCATCAGTATCGCTTCCAACATCAACACTCAACCATTCCGTCATCCTGAACCCGATTCAGGATCTTAGAGCGCACAGAGCGTCTTTATTCAACCGACAATTAACCCCTGAAGTACCTAAGATACTGGATAGCTATTTCATAGCTTCCAGTATGACGGGGTGTGGGGCTGAGATTGTACCCGGGGAAGTGCGAGTAAATGATAGAGTTTGCGTGTAGAGTGTGTGAAGCAGGTTAGTGACTATCCCCTGTATGTCATCAGTATCGCTTCCAACATCAACACTCAACCATTCCGTCATCCTGAGCTCGACTCAGGATCTTAGAGCGCACTGAGCGTCTTTATTCAACCGACAACTAAACCTGAAGTACCTAAGATACTTATATGGACTCCCTCGGTAAATCAACAAAGAATTTGGAAAACAAGTATAGATGCGCACTTATATACGGGCTTTATTGAGGAGCTACCTCGCCCTAAAATGTAGTCGCACCAATAGGCTATTTCTCGATATCGGCAAGTTTACTGCCTCGAATCTTATCTAGCTCATACTGGTCGGTCTTACCTGTCTTACATCGCTCTTCGTTGACTATGCTCGGTCTATCATGCCAATTTAATTGGCTGATAGTCCGAATCATTCTTTAATAAAGCATAAGCGGTTCGAACGGTTTTGTTCGCTAAAGCAATTGCAGCGATCTTTTTTCCTCGTCGTTCGACAAGTGCTTGTAACCACTGTTCTTTGTTTGTTGTCGCTGGACGGTTTAATACATGAGTGATAACGGAAAGCGCTCCTTGAAATAAAACTGAACGAAGTCGCTTATCCGCACTGTACCTAGATATATGTCCAATACGTTCTTTCCCGCCGGAACTGTTCTGTTTAGGTGTTAGCCCTATATTAGCGGATGCTTCTCGGCCATTAGAAAAGTTTTCACCTCGCCCTAATCGTAACGCTAACCCTAGCGCCCCTAAGGGCCCGACCCCTTCTAGCTTCATCAGCTTTTTGCAAATATGATGCGACTTAACCAAAGACTCGAGCTGCCTATCTAGTTCTTGCAAGTGTTCAATTTGGCCCAATAAATGTGACCATGACTTGTGTAGCGCGGTTCTAAAACTATCAGGTAAAGAGTTATCAGCATCTTCCAGGATGAAAGGGATTTCCTTTCTTAACTTAGATAGGCCTTGCGGTAGAATAATTCCGAACTCAGCTAATACTCCTCGCATCTGGTTACTTTGTGCGACTAATTGAACCTTAGCCAAGTGTCGCATACGCTCTAACGATTGAAGTGCCTGCTCCTCAGTTGAGTGAATATGAGTACCATGGATGTGCTCTTGCTGTGCTGCAACACCAATAGCTAAAGCATCATTCCTATCTGTCTTTTGCTTGGTTTGAAAAGCTTTTACTGCTCTGGCATTGATGACTTTTACAATGTGGCCTGCGCTAATTGCGAATCGAGCCCAGTAGTGTGCACTGCCACAGGCTTCCATAGCCACGAGGGCTTGTTTTTCATTTATCAGAATTTCTTTGAGTTTTGCTCGACTGACTTCGCGGTTATAAATGACTTTTCCGTTAGGGCAGAGTTTGCAAACTTGGAATACATTCTTTGCTAAATCAATAGCTAATAGATTAGGATTAGTCATGTATGGACTCCTTTGGCTAATCTTTAGTCGGATTAAGACCGTAGCTCCTCAAGGAGAGGGAGTCCATACATCTGGATAGCTATTGCATAGCTTCCAGTATGACGTTGTGAGGGGCTGAGTTTGTATGTGGGGAAGTGTGGTTAAGGGCACTTCCTAAGCCATGCCACTAGTATCGGTTTGAACATCAACACTCAACCATTACGTCATCCTGAGCTCGACTCAGGAACTTAGAGCGCACAGAGTTTCTTTATTCAACCGACAATTAACCCCTGAAGTACCTAAGATACTGGATAGCTATTGCATAGCTTCCAGTATGACGGGCGTGAGGCGGCAGGGGTTGTATGTGGGTAGGTGCGGGCAAAAGGTTGAGTTTACGTGTAGGGTGAATGATGCTGGTTAGTTGCTATCAGCCGTATGTCAGCAGTATTAGTCCCAACAGAAATACTCAACCGTTACGTCATCCTGAGCTCGACTCAGGATCTTAGAACGCACAGAGTCGACTCTATCCAATCAAACCTAAAGTGATAACGTAACGAACGGACTGAACACAAACTCCATGCCCACCATCCCAAACAATTCATCCAGCGCCACCAAACTCCAGACACAAAAAAAGCGAGCCTAGGCTCGCTTTTTCAAAACAATTGCAAAGCAATATTAGCTAACGTGAGCTACTGCGTCGCGAACTAGTTCACCTAGCTCGTCCCACTTGCCTTCGTCCATTAGCTTAGTTGGAACCATCCAAGTACCACCACATGCAAGAACTGCAGGGATGTTTAGGTACTCGTCAACGTTCTTAAGGCTAACGCCGCCAGTAGGCATGAAGCTTACTGGGTAAACAGCAGTTAGTGCTTTAAGCATTGGAACGCCACCTGATGGTTCAGCTGGGAAGAATTTAAGAGTACGAAGACCCATTTCCATTGCTTGCTCAACTAGGCTTGGGCTGTTAACGCCAGGTACGATAGCAACGCCTTTGTCTAGGCAGTACTGAACTGTACGTGGGTTGAAGCCAGGGCTTACGATGAAGTCAACGCCAGCGTCGATAGAAGCATCAACTTGCTCGTTAGTAAGAACAGTACCAGAACCGATTAGCATTTCTGGGAATTCTTTACGCATAACGCGGATAGCTTCAACTGCACACTCAGTACGTAGAGTTATTTCAGCACAAGGCATGCCGTTTTCAACAAGAGCGCGACCTAGTGGAATTGCATCTTCAACGCGGTTGATAGCAATTACTGGAATCACTTTAAGGCTTGCTAGTTTTTCGTTCAAAGTTGTCATGTTTTTTCTCATCGAAATAATGTGTGAGTCTGCGTGAGCAGGACAATTTATAGAGACAGCTCAGGCATTGCTTCAGCAGGGATGATAGCACCCGCGTACTGAATTACTGTACCTGCAACAGCGTGACCGCTAGCCGCTGATTCAACAGCTGTGCCGCCACATAGACGTTTTGCTAGGAAACCTGCACTGAAAGAGTCGCCAGCTGCCGTCGTATCAACGATGTTGTCGATCTGGTTAGCTGAAACGTAGTTTGCGCTTTCGCCTTCAACTACTAGACACTCTTTACCGCCACGCTTGATAACAAGCTCTTTAACACCAGCGTTAGTTGTACGCTCGATGCACTGCTCAACGTTCTCGTCACCGTACAGGTCTTGCTCGTCGTCGAAAGTCAGGAGCGCTGTATCCGTGAAGCTTAACATCTTCAGGTACCACTTTTGAGCTTCTTCTTGGCTAGCCCATAGTTTTGGACGGTAGTTGTTGTCGAAGAATACTTTACCTTCGAAGTTCTCAAGGAACTTGAATAGCTCGTTGCGACCGTTTTCAGTCAAGATAGCTAGAGTGATACCACTTAGGTAAACAGCATCGTAGCCACTTAGCGTGTCAACAAGAGAAGCTGACTCAGCTTGATCAAACATGAACTTCGCTGCAGCGTCGTTGCGCCAGTAGTGGAAGCTACGCTCGCCAGTGTCATCAGTTTCGATGTAGTAAAGACCTGGTTGCTTGTCTGAAAGACGTGCAATTAGGCTTGTATCGATGTTCTCAGACTCCCAGCTTTCTAGCATGTGAGCACTGAATGGGTCTTGGCCCAATGCTGTTACATAGCTAGTTTTGATACCGTGCTTGTGAGTCAAACGAGACAGATACAGAGCCGTGTTCAGTGTATCACCACCGAATGCTTGCTTTAGAAGTTCACCTTTCTGCTGAAGTTCTACCATGCACTCGCCGATGATCGCAATGTTTAATGATTTCATATGCTTACCTAAGCTTAAATGTGCTTCAAAGATTACTTAAGGAAATCTTCACGTGCTGGAGAGAATAAGTCTAGAAGCTCACTGCCTTCTTCTAGAGCTACAGCACCGTGTACAAAGTGCTTAGGAGCAATGTAAGCATCGCCAGCAACAAGGATTTTCTTCTCGCCTTCGATTTCTGCTTCAAAGCTACCGCAAATTACGTAACCGATTTGGTCATGAATTTCATGCGCGTGTGGGTGGCCGATTGCGCCTTTTTCAAAACGTACACGAACGCCCATTAGTTCGTCAGTGTAACCAACGATCTGACGGCTAAGACCTTCGCCTAGATCTTCCCAAGGTTGTTCTTTTGAAATGAAAAATGGATTCATGATGAGGTTCCTTAATGGTTTTGAGTTTTTACAAACTAAAAAATTAACTTTAACTATGCATATAATAATGGATTATTTTTAATTGTCATACAATAAGTTTATAGTTGTGTGACATAGGTCAACTGTAAGCAAGTTTGTTTACCTACAATATGCAAGCGATAGAGAGAAATGGAAGTATAGGTAACAAACAGTTATTTTTTGAAATTGTTTATGTGACAGCATTCATTCTTTTTTGACCGCCACATAGGATTAAAGTTAATATTGTATTACTTTATGTGGGTTTACAATTATTCTCGTTAGTTGAGGAAAAACTACAAAATGACGACACAACCTATATTGCTGACTGCCGAAGAGATCATTGAACTTCGCAAGGAAGTTGGCCGTGACACCCTGATGGGCAAGACCATCGCTAAGAACGTTGCACAACTTGAGCGTTTCATGAGCCTACCACTAGAGGTACCGGGTCACGGTGATGGCGGGAGCTATGAGCACAACCGTCACAAAGATAACTACACCTACATGAACATTGCAGGTCGTCTTTTCCTCATCACTGAAGAACAGAAATACGCTGACTTCGTGACTGCACTGCTTGAAGAGTATGCAGACAAGTACCTAGAGTTAGGTTTCCAAGTTCAGAAGAACACTAACCCAACGGGTCGTATTTTCCATCAGATCCTCAACGAACATGGTTGGTTGCTATTCACCAGCATCGCGTACTCTTGCGTTGCATCAACTATGACTGAGGCGCAGCGTCAGCGCATTATCGATCGCATCTTTATCCCTATGATTGAGATGAGCATTGATAAGTACTCACATCGCTTTGACCACATTCACAACCACGGTGTTTGGGCTGTTGCCGCTGTTGGCGCCTGTGCTGTAGCGATTGGTAAGCCAGAATATTTGGAAATGGCGGTTTACGGTAAAGACCGTGACGCTTCAAGTGGCTTCCTAGACCAAGTGTCTAATCTATTTGCTCCTTCTGGTTACTACCTAGAAGGGCCTTACTACTCGCGCTTTACGATTCGTCCATTGGTGTTGCTGGCTGAGATTATTCATCGCCACATGCCAGAAGTGGATATCTACAACTACAAAAACGGCGTAGTAGGTAACACAGTACAAGCTCTATTGGCATCTGCGTATCCAAACGGTGTATTTCCTGCAATGAACGATGCGTCACAAAGCATGAGCATTGCGGATATGGGTGTGCAGGTTGCTGTTAGCATTTACGGCGCGCACTACTCACTAGACGACAACATTCTGGGTATGGCGAAGATTCAAGACGGTGTTTGGATGCATCCTTGCGGTCTTAAAGTGTCTCGCGCTTATGAAGAAGCATCGGCAGAGCGCACTATCGGCATGCCATTCTGGCCAAGTGTAGAACTCAACGAAGGCCCTGATGGCGACAAAGGCGCACAAGGCTTTGTTCGTATGCAGGACAAAAATGGTGATGTTACTCAGCTAGTGATGAACTACGGTCAGCACGGTATGGGTCACGGCCACTTCGACACACTAGGCATTACGCTATTCAATCGTGGTCATGAAGTACTTCGCGAATACGGTTTTGCTCGTTGGATTAACGTTGAGCCTAAGTTTGGCGGTCGTTACCTTCCTGAAAACCCGTCATACGCTCGTCAAACCATTGCACACAATAGCGTAACCATTGATGAAACCTGTCAGAACTACTTCGATGTAGACCGTGCAGATTCAGTTCATGGACTGCCGCATTTCTTCCAAGTCAACGACGATAACCTAAAGGGTATGAGTGCGTTTGCTAACGATCATCATGATGGTTTTGCTCAGCAACGTAGTGTATTCCTACTTAACCTCGACGAGCTAGAAGCGCCGCTTCTGATCGATTTGTATCGCGTCGTGGGTGAGGGTGAGCATCAGTATGATTACTCTCATCAGTACAATGGTCAGATTATTCGCACTAACTTCGAATATGACGCATACAAAGAGCTGGAAACCCTAGGCACAGAACACGGCTATCAGCATCTGTGGAAAGTGGCAGCAGGCGAAGCCAACGACACCGCATTGGTTAGCTGGTTGCAAGATAACAGTTACCACACTTGGCTTGGCACTAGCTCAAACAACAATGGTGAAGTGATCTTCGCACGCTCTGGTGCTAATGACCCTAGCTTCAACCTACGCAGCGAGCCTTCATTCATTCTGCGTAGCCGTGGCGAGTCCACTTTATTTGCTTCTGTTGTTGAAACGCACGGTTATTTCAACGAAGAGTTTGAGCAATCAGTGAATGCTCGTGGCCGAGTTCAAGACATTCGTGTGCTTGCTCACAACGAGACCGGATCTGCTATCGAGATCACCACACAAGATTCTATCGTGACTATGCTTGTTTCTAATCAAGCGGATGTCACCGAAAGCACAGTTAATCAAATTATAATTAATGATAAGACCTTCAACTGGACAGGACACTATTCAGTGGAAGTTAAAACCCAATCTCAGGAGACGATTTAATGAGCTACCAACCATTGCTGCTTAACTTTGAAGAAGCAGCTGAACTCCGTAAAGAACTTGGCAAGGATAGCCTATTAGGTAAAGCATTAGCGCGCGACATTAAACAAACCGATGCGTACATGGCTGAAGTAGGCATTGAAGTACCAGGACACGGTGAAGGTGGTGGCTACGAGCACAACCGTCACAAGCAAAACTACATCCACATGGATCTAGCGGGTCGTTTGTTCCTGATCACTGAAGAAACAAAATACCGTGATTACATCGCCGATATGCTTACTGCATACGCGAAGGTATACCCAACGCTTGAAAGCAACGTGAGTAAAGATACTAACCCTCCAGGTAAGATCTTCCACCAAACACTTAACGAAAACATGTGGATGCTTTACGCTTCTTGTGCGTACTCTTGCATCTTCCACACGCTTTCTGATGAGCAAAAAGCACTGATTGAAAACGACCTTTTCAAGCAAATGATCGACCTGTTTGTGGTGACTTACGGTCACGATTTCGACATCGTTCATAACCACGGGCTTTGGGCTGTAGCAGCAGTAGGTATCTGTGGTTACGCGATTAACGATCAAGAGTCAGTAGACAAAGCGCTTTACGGCCTGAAAATGGACAAAGTAAGCGGCGGTTTCCTAGCTCAGCTTGACCAACTGTTCTCGCCAGATGGCTACTACATGGAAGGTCCTTACTACCACCGTTTCTCTCTACGTCCGATCTACCTGTTTGCAGAATCTATCGAGCGTCGCCAGCCTGAAATTGGTATCTACGAGTTTAATGACTCAGTGATCAAGACAACCTCTTACGCAGTATTCAAAACAGCGTTCCCAGACGGTTCTCTACCAGCATGTAACGATTCATCTAAGACTATCTCTATCAATGATGAAGGCGTTGTGATGGCAACATCTGTATGTTTCCAGCGTTACGAGCAAGCTGAAACACTACTAGCAATGGCTAACCACCAGCAAAACGTATGGGTTCATACTTCTGGTCTGACTCTATCTAATGCAGTTGAAGCTGCTGATGAAATCAAGCCATTTAACTGGGGTAGCCTATACATCACAGATGGCCCTCAAGGTGAGAAAGGCGGTCTAGGCATCCTACGTCACCGTGACGCGCAAGATGACGACACTATGGCGCTTATCTGGTTTGGTCAGCACGGCTCTGATCACCAGTACCACTCTGCACTGGATCACGGTCACTACGATGGCCTGCACCTAAGTGTATTCAACCGTGGTATCGAAGTGCTTCACGACTACGGTTACGGCCGTTGGGTAAACGTTGAGCCTAAGTTCGGTGGTCGCTACATTCCTGAGAACAAGTCTTACTGTAAGCAAACTGTTGCTCACAACACTGTGACTGTTGATCAGAAAACTCAGAACAACTTCAACACAGCACTAGCTGAGTCTAAGTTTGGTGAGAAGCACTTCTTCAACATTGACAATGACAAGCTACAAGGCATGAGTGGTCGCATCTCTGGCTACTACGAAGGCATCGATATGCAGCGCAGCATCATCCTTGCTGACCTTGAAGAGTTCGAAAAGCCTCTAGTGATTGATGTTTACCGCATCCAGTCTGAAGAAGAGCACCAGTACGACCTACCTGTACACTACACTGGCCAGATCATTCGTACTGATTTTGAATACCAAACCCAAAGCACGCTTAAGCCTGTCGGTGAGTCTGACGGTTACCAACACCTTTGGAACCTAGGCTCTGGCAAGGTTGAAGGTAGCTCTCTTGTTAGCTGGCTTGTTAACAACAGCTACTACTCACTAGTGACTAGCGCACAAGCAGCTGACAGCGAAGTAATTTTTGCTCGTCTAGGTGCGAACGACCATGACTTCAACCTGCGTAGCGAACCTGCAATGATCATGCGCCAATCGGGTAAAGATCATGTGTTTGCTTCTGTTCTTGAAACTCACGGTTACTTCAACGAAGAGTTCGAGCAATCTGTAAATGCTCGTGGTCTAGTTGAGTCTGTAAACGTAGTGGCTGATACAGTAGACGGTACAGTGATTCGTATTCAAACGACTACGGGTAACACTTATCACTTCGGTATCTCTAACCGTGCAGAAGACGCTCAACAATCTGAGCACACGGTAGGCGAGTTCACTTGGACTGGTTCTTTCGCTCAAATCTAAGAGTGAGTTGCTAATCGTCTAGATTGGCACAGCATAAAAGATAAACGGATGTAGGGTTTAACCTTACATCCGTTTTTTTATGGCTAAGTGCTTGAAGTAAATGTAATACCGTGTTGCATATTAACTTAACACCGCGCTTAGCAAATCTGTGAAACCGGTCATATGCGACAAAAAACCTGTGGGCTGAATGGTAAAATATGGACCGCCATTTCAATAATATTTGCCAGTTAAATCGCTATTGGTCGTTATTAATTCAGGAGCCCTATGGAACTGCTAGATCTCACCATAGTACTTGCGTACTTCGTTTTCGTTATCTTTGCTGCGTTAGTATTTAAGCGCTTTGCAAAAACCTCTTCGGGTTTTATACGCGGTGGGGGAGCGATGATGTGGTGGATGGCCGGTGCAACCGCCTTTATGACGCAGTTTTCCGCATGGACGTTTACCGGAGCCGCAGCCAAAGCATACGAAGATGGGCTAACCGTACTATTTTTGTTCTGGGGTAATGCTCTAGGTTTTTTTGTGGCTGCCTTGTACTTTGCAGAGCGTTATCGAAAGTTGCGTGTGGACACTCCAATGGAGGTCATCAAGCTGCGCTTTGGTAAGGTTTCGGAGCAGTTCTATACATGGCTGAGTTTCCCTCTTGGTATTCTCTCAGCGGCGATTTGGCTGAATGGCCTCGCTATCTTTGTCGCTGCCGTATTTGGTATTGACCTTTATGTAACCATAATGATTGTGGGTGCGTTAGTCACCTTTGTGGCGGTAAGTGGCGGCTCATGGACCGTTTCGGCAACCAACGTCATTCAATTGATTCTACTAGTATCCATCACCATGACTGTGGGCGGGTTTGCACTGTATAGCAGTGGCGGTCCAACGCAAATGGTGGAGAACTATCCTGGTGACTTCTTGCTGGGATCTGATATCCAATACTGGCAGATCTGCGCTATTTGGGTGTTCATTATTATGGGCAAGCAGACCATCAACACCAACAACGCGCTGACTTGTTATCGCTTTCTAGTGACCACCAATGAAAAAGAAGCCAAGAAAGCCGCTTTGGTTGCTGGCATTTTGTTTGTTGTGGGGCCTGTGATGTGGTTTATCCCTCCATGGGTAACTGCTGGCCTGGGTGTGAATCTACAATCTATCTATCCTAACTTGGGCGACAGTGCCAACAATGCCGCTTACGTTTATTACATCGATTACTTTATGCCAAAAGGGATACTAGGGCTGGTACTGGCGGCTATGATAGCGGCAACAGTCGCACCTATGACGACAGCGCTGAATCGAAATGCCGGTATCTTTGTACGCAATGTCTATCAATCGGTGATCAACCAAAACGCGTCCGAGCGTCAGCAGATGAAAATGGGCAAGATCGCCACACTGGTTTCTGGTTTATTGTCAGTCGGGGCCGCGCTATTGTTTGCCTCAATTCGAGAATACAGCTTCTTTGATTTGATGATGCTGTTCGGCGCTCTATTACAAATGCCACTGTCTATCCCATCGCTACTTGCACTTGTTGTTATGAGAACGCCGGATTGGTCGGGTTGGGCAACCATAGTGGTTGGCTTATGCGTGTCTGCCTTTATGCACTTCATCTTTGAAGTGAACTGGCTACTGCCACTGTTTAACGCAGAAGCATTTACCCATCGAGAGTATGTTGACCTAACGGTAGTGTGTGCACTGGTTGCTCAGATTGTCATTACGGGCGGCTTCTTTGTTGCCACTCGACTGTTCTACAAAGAGCGAGAAGGGCAACGAGCGACAGAATTTAATGCCATGATGGCAAACTTAACTACACCGATCAGCAGCAAAGAGGAAGCTGAGGTCGATAGACGCCAAGGCAAGTACCTAGGGCGCATGAGTCAGATACTCGGTATTTTCATAGTGGCTATTGGTGTTTGGTTTGAGTCTTGGGCTGATAAAGGGGTGTTTATCATTATTGGTTGTTTGATATTCCTTGCGGGTTGCCATCTTTATCGCAGTCGTAAGGCGCCGGTGTTGGTAGCAAATTGATCTGATAGCAGAGAGCCTGTGGCTCTCTGCATTTCCCGAACCTAGTAGTATTGTTTAGTAGTACCTAAGCGCCTGATAAACGAAGCCAAATAACTTTGTATTTGTAATTGTGTGGCTTAAGTCTACCTGACCACTGTCGAGTACGGGGTTAAAATGTAGTTCAAATCTTTTGTTTTCCGCATCGTTTAGGTTAGTTATATACAGTGTTTCCATGTTTGGTTCGTTCTCGCTGAGCAAAATAAACCCATTGTTTAAAAGCTTGTAGTCAAAGTTGAATTTATGATCAATGGGTTCAATGGGTGCAATGCCCGTGGAACGGATAAGAAAGTTGAATTCATTTATGTCTAGAATATCCGCGCTACTTGTTGTGATGCGATATGCATTAATTCCTATTTCCTGACGATTAATAAAGTCGTTGTTTAGAACCAGTTGTATCGTTGATGCTCCACTTGTATCAAATTCACTTTCTTTATTCTCAATTTCTGTATAGCTAATAACGAAGTTTTCTCTTTGGTCTTTCCAATCGCAATTAATGAAGTACTGAGTACTAATGTCCAAAAATTCAGAGTAATCAGTATCGCAGATTGCTTCGATGTCTTGATATTCTAATCCAAGGTTTATCGATGCTTTTTTGTAGTCAGGGTCGAAGCTTTCTGATTCAAATCCTGGTAATTGTGATGGGAGACCACTAGTACCGCCGTCACCATCACCACCGCTATCTGGACCATCTATATCAATACCAGGCTCACCCGGTACGATAATCGAACCTCCATCCCCACCATTATCATTTCCGCCGTTAGTATTAGAATCAGACGAATTACAGGCGACAAGAAGCGGCAATAGCCCTAGAGCAATCACTTGTTTGAACATAATTTTTCCTATGGATTTTAGTAAAGTGTGGCTAGCTTATTTTTAAGCCATTGTGTTGCAATGCCATTTGCTCTCAACTCAGAGGTAATGAGTTCAACCCTGAGTAGGTGTCCTTTTTCGCTAACTAGAGTCTCGACAATCTTGATTCTAGATAGATGATTAAGTGCTATTTCTTTGGGGATAAACGCCCAACCAATATCATTTTCGACGAGCGTGATGACTGATTCCATATCATCGACGTTTATGTGTTCAATATCGGGAAGGTCTAGGTATTTGTTTTCTAGATTAAAAGCGCTTGTTCTCGAAATCTGCTTGGTACCGACAAGATCTGAATGCGCGACTTTCTTTTGACCCATAGGGTTGTTCTTAGAGCAGATCAAGCATGTTTCTATGTAATCTAACGTTTGAAACTGCACGCTTTTATCGAGGAACCAACGTCCGGTTGCTAATGCGACATCCACTTCGTTTTCTTCAATAAGATGAATGATGTCTTGAGTCATTAATTGTCGAATTACAAGCTCAACACTAGGAAAGGTCGTTTGAAATTCAACCAGCGCTAGTCTTATGTCTTGATTCATTAGCCAATCATCAACAGCGACAACGATTCTCTCTTCGATACCATCGGAGAGATGATGTGCACGATTTAAAAATGCGGTTTCAGCGGACAGAAGATTTTTGGCATGTAGAAGCAGTGTCTGACCTTCGCTGGTCAGAATAGGTTTGTAGGCACTTCTGTCAAACAAGGTGAGGTTTAGATCGATCTCTAGGTCAGCAATTGCATTGCTTACCCAAGACTGAGCTTTATTTTGTTTTCTGGCAGCAGCGGTGAAAGAACCACATTCCACTGCATTAACAAACGCTCTGATCTTTTCAGTATTCATCTATCTATCCCCATCACTATTTCGTATAGATTATAGGGGATAAACGCGTATAGAAAGATAAAGACTATCTGTTTTTGTTATGAAGATTTAGTCGTACATCAACTCTTTGGCTTTAGCTTCGTTAAATTCCTTAAGGGACTTTCTAGCTAAGTGTCTGAAAGGTAATGCTTTAACAATCTCTTCAAAGGGTTGAATAGCAAATGCCCAGAAAATAGAGCCATCAAACACCATAATAATTAATGCACATAATGGGATTGAAATAACCCATTGGCCAGTAAAGTTGATCTTAAAGACTGCGGTGGTCTTTCCTAGGGCACGCAATACATGACCATGTACTGTGTTATAGCCTCGAACGATAGGAAGGAAGATATACAGCGGTGCGATGGTGGCTAGAGCTACGTAAGTGGCAGGGTCGAGATTAGGGTATATATCGGCAATGAACAGGCTCAAAATACCAAAGAACACCGCGCAGATAATCGAGATGCATACGGCAATATCAATGCTGGTATCCACATTTTTCGCCAGATCGTCCATCTTATTAGACCCGATGGCTTGGCTAATGGATATTGCCGAAGAGTGAGCCCATGCGGTGATAAATTGAGTGCCTGAGCGAAGCCAAGGCATCACTAGTGTGATGGCTACATACGCATTGATGTTGAGCTGAGAGTAAAGCAATTGGTAAACAGTGGCACCAATGGACAAGATGGTGACATTTGCTGCAACTGGGAATATCTCAATAAAATGGTTCTTAATGCTGTGTCTGATGCCATCAATATGCTTTTTAAATGGCAGGTCAACCTCGTTTGACAGATGCATACAAGCAAGCAAGTAAGCCATTCTAATCATAATGGCGATTAGGGTACCTGTCGCAGCTCCTTTTACGCCCATTCCTTCAAAACCGGCATACCCGTAGATGAGGAAATAAGAGGTAAATGCATTAATGGGCATCTCTATGAGATAGCCTTTAAATGGGATCTTAGTTCGACCTAAGCTATTAAAAAGCGCAATGATCACTTGAGTGATGGCATTGAACAGTACTAGGTATTGGGAAACCGATAGGTAGTCGTTAATCTCTTCATACAAAGAGGTGTCGTCGGTCAGTGCTTCGATAAGCTGGTGATCAAAAAACTGCAGTAGAATTAGAAAGAGCGCCGCTACCGAGAAGTTAATGATCATTCCTGACCAGAACCCCTTAGCTAAAGATGCCTGAACACCAGAGCCAACGGCGCGGCTTAGTACTAGCTGTGTACCATTTGCTAGGGCCATCTGAATGCCAATAATAAAGGCAACGATGGTGCTAGCAATACCCATAGCGGCAAGGGAGACCTCACCTAAGGGCGATACTAAGAAGGTGTCGATCATCAACATTGACTGCATCAACAGTGCATTCAACGCCAATGGCCAAGCTATAGAGATGTTTTTTCTAACGTAAGATTGAGCTGGCACAGCATTACCTTGGTATTAACGAACAAAAGCGAATCAAGCCAAGACTTGATTCGCTGGTAATAAAATAGTACTTATTTTCTACAATGGTGCCATTGACTGCGATGACAATCAATAATCAAAACGTTAGTTTGATATTTATAGCTTCTAACTGAAAAGTTTTATGAAGCTTTAGCTAACGTCTGGTTCTCATCATCTAGTAGGCTTTGAGACGCATCGCGTGCTTGGCTCGCGTTACCAGACATGATGCCATCGTAGATTGCTTTGTGTTCTTCTAAGCAGAAGCGTCCGCCAACAGCAGAGTAGTCGATAAACTGCTTGAAGATAGTCGACAGAATATTGCTGAAAGGCACGTAGAACTGGTTACCAGTGGCTAAGAACACTGTCTGATGGAACAGATGATCGTTAATCGTCCAGTTCTCATAGTCGAATTCATTAGCTGCAACGGTCATGCGCTGGAAGTACTTTGATAATTCTTTACGCTGCTCTGCTGTAGCATTGGTCGCTGCAAGCGCGCACGCTTCAGGTTCAATCGCCTTACGTAAACCCAGAAACTGAGCTAGGAAAGGCTTGTTGTCTTCTAGGTCTTGAATCCAATCTAAGAATTGAGGATCTAGGAAGTGCCACTGACTACGTGGGCAGATACGAGTTCCAACCTTAGGCTTAGATTCGATAAGGCCTTTAGCGGATAAAAGCTTGGTAGACTCACGCAAAGCGGTACGGCTAACGCCAAACGCTTCACAAAGCTCCGTTTCACACGGTATTTTTTGATTTTCTTTAAGCTCACCAGACAGAATTTTTCGTGCAATCTGTCTAGCAACCTGAACATGTATTCGGCGGTCTGAATTCTCCACCAACGCAAAAAGCGACATTTTTCTACCACCTGAGTTATATACAAAAGCCAGCTTAAACTGGTCTTAAATGGTCACCAGATATCGGTGACGAAAGGTTTTGAAGCCTTTCATTGTTTAGTGATGCGCAGTTACGGGTAACAAAGTAAAACGATAAGTGTCTATAAAGTGACTCATTGCATACTTAACATTGAGAGAGTAATCATCGTTTTTATTAAAGTGTAGTCTCTCTCGTGAAACCCCAGTCACTACGAGCAGGGGGTGTCAAATTTAACAATTACCGAGTTAGCAATTGCAACGTACCCCTACATTCACCATGAATTAAAATAATACAATAACATTTTATAACATCAACTAATTCTGAGATATAAATCAATTTACCGGCAAGAATTCAGACTTTAGTCACGTTAGGGGCGACGTTGCACATTCAATGCTATGCTTTATGTTAATGAGTTGTATGAGGAAAGTGTTGGTTTGAGGGTTTGGGTTGGCGTTGTGTTACCACTAGGGTTCCCCCATTAGACGGGGCATGTCACGTTTACAGTATAGGTTTGTGGCGCATTTGAATCAGAGTGATATATTTGGCCTTAGATAATACATTAATAATAAGTAAGTTTAGATTATGTCAGGTTCCTTTAATTCAATCGCAGGCTCAAAGCGCAGTTTGCACGTACAGGTTGCTCGCGAAATTGCGCGCGGTATTCTTTCTGGAGAGTTAGCTCAAGGCTCAATTCTACCAGGTGAAATGACCTTGTGTGAGCAGTTCGGTATCAGCCGTACAGCACTTCGTGAAGCAGTAAAGCTTCTAACTTCAAAAGGCTTATTGGAGTCACGTCCAAAGGTTGGCACTAAAGTTGTTAACAGAGCATTCTGGAATTTCTTAGATCCACAACTAATAGAGTGGATGGATGGTCTAGCGGATGTTGATCAATTCTGCATGCAATTCTTGGGTTTACGCCGTGCCATTGAGCCTGAAGCGTGTGCACTTGCTGCACAATTTGCCACTGCTGAACAACGCATCGAACTGTCTGAAACCTTTCAAGAGATGGTAGACGTTGCGTCAGAGTCAGAGCTTAATATTGAGCGTTGGACTGACGTAGATACTCGTTTCCATAGCTTGATCTTCAATTCAACAGGTAACGATTTCTATCTGCCGTTTGGTAATATTTTGACGACTATGTTTGTGAACTTTATTGTTCATTCGTCAGAAGAAGGTAGCACTTGCATCAACGAACACCGTGAAATTTACAACGCGATCATGGCCGGCAACAGCGACAAAGCACGCCAAGCATCAGCAGAACACTTGCAAGCGACAAATCACCGTCTTCCTGAAGAAATTTAGTAGTTTCTTTACTAATATTGTAAAAGCACGCATATGCGTGCTTTTTTTATGTGAAAAATTAACGATTTATAGAAATAAATCACGGTCACATTAGTTACAATTTCGTTACTAACTCGCATGTTAGATATATAATAAGACTAATTAGCCGTTTGGCGCTCTCACTATAGTTTACGAGAACTTCTATGCCTCAATCTCTATTACCCAATATCATTCAGTTTATCAGTCAGATTGACCCTTTTGACAAGATCCCAAAACCAGCTCTTAGAGAGCTCGCGTCTCAGGTGAAAATCACCTATCTCAGTAAGGGAGAAGATGTTGATCTCTGTGTTGAGGGTGACGAGAAGTACCTGTATATCGTGCGTACCGGTTCTATGGAGCAGCGAAAATCCGATGGTGTACTCCGCGCTCGCCTAGGGCCTGAAGACCTATTCGGTTTTACGTTTCTAGATTCTGAAATCGATAGCGACAAAGGCTACAAGGCAGTAGCGATTGAGCATACGTTGCTCTACTTGATTCCTCATTCTGCACTGCAGCAACTGTTTAAGTCATCTCCTGAGAGCGCGGAACACTTTGCATCCCAAGCGCAAGTCCGCCTCAAATCGGCTTTAGATGTCGTATGGTCAGATCGCGAAAAAGGCTTGTTCATAAAAAGAGTAAGCGAGGTCGCTAGTGGCCGAGTTGCGGTCATGCAGGCGAACAACACAATCCAAGAAGTGGCTCATGAGATGCGTATAGTTAAGCGCACGTCTTGTGCTGTTATCTATGATAACGATGAAATCGTGGGTTTGATTACTGATAGAGATATGACCAAGCGAGTGATCGCGTTAGGTGCGTCTATCGACCAGCCTATCTCTTCGGTAATGACATACTCGCCATTGACCATCGCACCCGATGATTTAGTGTTGCATGCTGCTTCGGTAATGATGCAATTCAATATTCGCAACCTGCCAATTGTTGAAAACAATAAAGTGATTGGCTTGTTAACCACCTCTCACCTTGTACAGAATCACCGCGTTCAAGCCATTTTCTTGATTGAGAAAATCAAGTACGCAACCAGTATCAAGTCTCTGTCGAGCTTTACCCCAGAAAGACAAGCTATCTTCGAAGCTTTGGTGGAAGGGAAGGTTGCACCAGAGGTCATTGGGCAGGTAATGACGATGATCATGGATGCGTATACTCGCCGAATTATTCAGATATCTATTGACAAGTTGGGGCCTCCACCGTGTGAATTTGCGTGGATTGTTGCGGGCTCTCATGCGAGAAATGAAGTACACATGCTGTCAGACCAAGACAGTGCCATCGTACTGACAGATGATGCGACCGATAACGATAAGATTTATTTTAAACATCTTGCTAGCCTTGTGTGTAATGGCCTTGCAAGCTGTAGTTATCCGCTATGTCCTGGTAACTACATGGCGGCAAACCCGAAATGGTTGCAACCGGTTAGCATGTGGAAGCACTACTACAAAAAGTGGGTAGCAAATCCAGAATACGAGCGCCTGCTTAACATCAGTGTATTCTTAGAAATTCGTTCCGTTTACGGCAACAATGACTTTGAAAAAATACTCCGCGATGAAATGCATATGAACATTCGTAACAGCCGAGAGTTCTTAGTTTCATTGACAAACGATGCAGTGAATACCAGTCCACCACTAGGTATCTTCAACAGCCTTGTTTTAGAAAAGTCGGGTGAGAACAAGAAGACACTGAACGTTAAGAAGTATGCCATTAACCTCATTATCGATTTGGCGCGAATTTACGGCTTAGCGGTAGAGAGTGATACCTCAGCAACAGATAAGCGCTTCCAAATTGCGTATGAGAAGGGCTTACTGTCTGAAGATTCATATAAGAACATTTTAGGGGCGTATGAGTTTATCCTATCGTTTAGATTTAGCCATCAGTTGACTGCGCTGAAGAATGGCGAAGAGCCAAACAACCACATCGATCCAAATAGCTTTGGTAGTTTTGAGCGCGGGCATCTAAAGGATGCGTTTAGGATCATTGCCGATCTGCAAGAGGCCGCAAAAGTGAGATTCGGGACGCGATAGATTATGTTTAAATATTTTCATCCTTTAGAAAGCACTAAGCGTAAAAGAAAGTCACTAGTAGATAGTAAGACGACGCCAAGACTGTTCAAGAGATTGCTAGAGAATCCTTCTCCTGAGGTAGAGACTCTACACAATGATTTGGATTATATTATTCTGGATCTTGAGACCACAGGATTAGACAGCGAAAACGATCTGATCTTGTCGATAGGCTGGGTGGTGTTATCCAAGAGAAAGGTAGACCTTACCAGTGCCTGTCATTTCTATATCAACCAAGAGTCTCAGGTTAAGCCAGAGACGGCGATAATCAACCACATCACTCCACAGATGCTCGATGAAGGTGTGTCGATACACGACGCAATGCGATCATTTTACGATGCGGCTTTAGGCAAAGTTATTGTGGCTCATGGCTGTGTGGTCGAAACCAACTTCATCAACCGATACTTGAAGAGCAACTACCACGTGTGGGATTTACCGCTAATCTGGTTGGATACTTTGTGTATTGAGAAAAAGATGGCAAAAGCACGTAATGATGTTGAAGATGTGGATCTAACGCTGTCCGGCACTCGAGCCCGCTATAAACTACCGGAATACAACGGTCATAATGCACTGAGCGATGCTCTAGCTACGGCTGAGTTACTTATGGCACAAGTTAAACGTCTTGAACCTAATCATGATTTGAAGTTTGGCTATTTGTATAAGATGGGAAATTGAGGGGGAGTGGGGTGTTAGGGTTTTAGGCCCTAGGACCTAGATTGAATTGCTTGTGATTCCCGAATGCTTTTCTGGGCCAGCACACTGGTCGGGAATCTACTGCTGCACATCAAGCTAGGCAGGTCCTCGATAAGAGCCCTCGAGGACGACGAAGGTAAGAACTCGAGCCTCAAATTCCTGTCATTCCCGAGCGCTTTTCTGGGCCTGCACACTGGTCGGGAACCTACGGCTACACATTCAGTTAAACAGGTCCTCGATAAGAGCCCTCGAGGACGATGAAGATAAGGGATCGAGTGTCAAATGCCTGTCATTCCCGTATGTTTTTATCGGGAATCTAATGCTACACATTCAGCTAGACAGGTCCTCGATAAGAGCCCTCGAGGACGACGAAGGTAAGAGTTCGAGCCTCAATTCCTGTCATTCCCGAATGCTTTTCTGGGCCAGCACACTGGTCGGGAATCTACTCCGTACAATTCAACATCGGCCGACTGCAAAAAATGTCATCCGGTATGCCGGGTCAGCAGACTCTTAGAGCGCACGTGGTTTACTTGCAGCGCACCCCAAGATCCCAGTCAACAGCGTTACTGTATCGAGGGTGACAACTTAGCCAAATCTTTAATAATTGTGTGTGAGAATCTGGCTAGAAGCTATATGTTACGCCAACACGGCTGCGTAACTCACGAGTCGACTTTTCCGGGCTTGTGCTTACATCACCAAACTCAACGTAGGGCGCCCAACTTCCAATTACGCGACGCGCCGTTAAGTTCAGTTCGTAATCTTCTTCCGTATTGTTGTATAGTTCATACCCGTCAGCATTGTAATAGTTTCCTTCAAAACCAAAACGCCAATCGGCATAAGCGTAATTTACGTTGGCGGTAAGCCTATGACGTAAGTCCGTGCTTTCTCCGGTACTGTAGGTTTTGATATCGTAACGGTAACGGGCACTTACGTTTAAACCGGCAACGGATTCAAACTCATAGGTAGCGCGAAGCTGAGGTTTGTATGTCATACCGCTCTCGCGGCCTTCAATTGGCATACCTGGCTGGATAGTCCAGTTAGTGCCGTCAACCTTGTAACGGTAGCCTAGGTCTAGCTCCCAGCCGTTATTCTTAAGATCTTTCATAAAGTCGCCGTCAGCGCCTTTAAATTTAAGTTCACCACTAAAGTAGAAGTTACCGATGCTGTCACCCATTTTAACACGGGTAGAGTGCTGTTCAGTGTGGCTCTTGTATTCGTGACGAACGTCAAATGATGCAGCGGATGAAGGTAGTGAAATTGCTACTGTGCAAGCTGTTAGTATTAGGGATGTAGGCTTAAAGGTTTTCATTATGTAACTCAAAGGGACTATCTACAGTCTTGATATAAGGGCGAGCATCTTAGGGGGTTTAACGTGTGCTTAATGTGATCTCCATCACTAATGTTTGTAGTTTTAGAACTGCCAATATTATCAATACACTGGATACCTTTAACTTATTGTAATAAATGGATTTTCATCTGATTTAGTGATTTGTAAAAAGAATTAAAATGTCATTTCGATTAACGATCTGCGTTCGCATTTTGTTACATTCACTAATGGCGATGCATATTTGTGCATTTTCAAAAACAGTAGGCTTGCTAGGTGTAACTGGTAGGGGGAAACAAGGGAGTCTAAACGGAAAAAGGCCTCCTGTTGATAGGAGGCCTTTAAGGGAGTTACTTAAACAAGTAATTAGAAGCTGTAAGTTAGACCTACACGGCTACGTAGTTCACGAGTCGCTTTAGAAGAACTTGTGCTCACATCACCGAACTCAACGTATGGGTACCAGTCACCAAACTTACGGCCAGCCGTTAGGTTTAGCTCGTAGTTTTCTTCTGTGTTGTCGTAGATGTTGTAACCATCAGCGTTGTAGTAGTTAGCTTCGAAGCCAAACTTCCAATCAGCTACAGAGTAGTTTACGTTACCAGTAATACGGTGACGGTTTTCTGTGCTGTCGCCGTTGCTGTACGTTTTGATGTCGTAACGGTAACGAGCACTTAGGCTAAGGCCGTCAACGCTTTCTAGAGCGTAAGTAGCACGTAGCTGAGGCTTGTAGGTCATACCGCTTTCACGGCCTTCAATTGGCATACCTGGTTGGATAGTCCAGTTAGTGCCGTCAACTTTATAACGGTAGCCTAGGTCTAATTCCCAGCCGTTGTTCTTAAGGTCTTTCATAAAGTCGCCGTCAGCGCCTTTAAATTTAAGTTCACCACTAAAGTAGAAGTTACCGATGCTATCACCCATTTTAATGCGAGTAGAGTGCTGTTCAGTGTGGCTCTTGTATTCGTGACGAACGTTAAGAGAAGCAGCGCTTACTGAAGTAGCAGCTACAGTAGTAAGTAGAGCAAGAGTAACTTTGTTTAAAGCTTTCATGGATAACCCTTATGAGTCATTGTTGGTGTTAATGTATGACAAATATATTAAGGGTGTTGATGAATGGATGCATGTGACGCTCGTCACCTTAAGTGTCGGTTTTAGCTTTTATATTTTTCAGGGTAATACGATAATTACTTTAAGCCTTTGATTTATAGGGACTTTGCTGTGTATTGATTTAGTTGCATAAAAAAAGCTAATCGAGTTAGAAATGTGCTACATCTCTTGCTTTATTTATATATATTAATAATACAATTGAATTCAGGTGTGTACAAAAGGTGATCTGTTTCACAGGTGGCAGTGTTGAAAGGGAACTTTTAAATAAGTCGTTAAACCCTAATTGTTGTGTGCGGTGGAGGAATAGAAGATTTAAGCTTATGTAAACAAGCTAGTTTCACTTTTCGATTAGTGAAAAACTAGGCGATAGACACTCTACCGCCTAAATATACAGCATGTTTATGATTTAGAAGCTGTAGGTAATACCAACACGTGTACGAAGTTGGCGGTCATCAGTCTTTGAACCGTCTTTACCTTTGATATTCCAGAGCTCTACGTATGGACGGAAGTTATCAATTTTATAGCCTACTTTCACACCAAGATCCCACTCCCAATTTTCATTGTTAGACAGGCGAACGTCGTCGTAGTTGTGGTTGTAGTTGGCTTCATAGCTAAGTTGAAGGTTTTTCCATGCTTCATCTGAGAACTTATAAGAACCGGTTAGTGTGATTTTGCCCTGTTGAAGAGTCTTGCCATCACGGGAAATTTTGCTGTTACCATCAGATGATGTTGCATCTGACGTGCCATCTACAAAAGATTGGAACTCATGGCGGTAGCGTAGGGCAGTTGTCAGACCGAAATCAGCTTTGTAGCCAATACGTAGTTGCGGTTTATAGGTGGTTTTACCATTACCAAAAGTGATTGGCATACCAGGTTGCACGTACCAGTTTTTATTTAGAGTATAAGCAACACCCCAGTCAAACTCAGAATCGCCGCGCTCTACTTGGTAGAAGAAGTCAGACTTATCGTGGCTGTTGAACTTCTGTTCAATGCTGAAGTAAAGTTTTGCTGGATCTGAGAGCTTAACAGAAGAGCCAATTTTAACACGGTGTGCAAACTCTTCACTTTCGTGTTTGTACTCTCCACGGTAGTCAAGAGAACCAGCGTTTACAGATGCTGCTGCAACTGTAGTAAGTAGTACGATTGTTACTTTATTCATTGTTTTCATTGGTTGTTAACCTTTGCTTACGTTTGCTAATAAGTCGTAATGTATGACAAGCATCTTAAGTATTTGCGATATTCAGTGATGTGACATAGATCTCTAAGGGGAGCGTATTTATGTTTTTTTTGCGTGGAAAATTGTGTTGAAACTAGTTGCAAGGCAGGTATAGAAAGGGGTGGAGAAGTTCCAATTATTTTTCTAAAATAACCCGTACGCTGTTTTAATGTACAAGACTAGAGTTGGTATTATATATTTTTATAATACAATTAGCGGGTAGGTGTGATCTAGTTAAAAGAAAAGCGGCACATGGCCGCTTACAGGTAAATGTAACAGTAACAATTATTGGTGGGTGATTTTTATTTCACTGAAGCTTACGTCGAAGATTTGACCAGAAAGCGATGAGCTAGGCTCTATTTGCGGGTAGATACCTGCTTTGAAGTAGAAACTGTTATCGCTATGCGCCCAGTTTGGGTCTAGTGCGTAACCGGTATTTTCTATCTTTTCGCCCCAAGCGAACGATTTACTTACTCCTGCAGCCTCTAATACAACACCATTTTCATTCACTTCGATATTGTATCTCCAGTCTGAGTTCGCTTGAGCTGTGCCTAAGTCCACACTGAACGATTTACAATAGCTACAAGATTGATCGTCAGGTAAGAAAGTATTGTTTAAGATTGCTCTAATAGGTTTATTCCCACCTTCCCATTGTAACTTAATCAGGGCTTGCTTGATTTTATAGCCGTGCACCTGTCCCACAATGACCTTTGGGTCTTTCCCTGAGATGTTCGGGTAATCCTCAATCTGCAACTGTGCTTGTAGTTGGTGGTTTGCGTCGTCTACCGTCCAGTTTTGCGTGGATGATGAGCAGATGCTAGAAGAATTATAGTTATACAGCTCTCTTAACTCCGAACGTGCATACTTAGTGTTGGTCGTGGTGGATATTCCTGCGTCACCTAAATCAACAATGAAGTGAACATCTTCGTTATCAGCAACATAAAAATAGGGGAGGGATGTTTCTAATGAGAATACATCCTTGCCACTGCATTTACTTGGAAGCAATTCGACAGCGCTGTCGCGATCATTTAAACCGGAACTGACGCCAAAGTGTTCTTTGTAATAGGACTCACTTACTGGGAGTGTGATTTTCCATTGATCGATGTTCCAGCCATCGCCCGGTTCTGTAATTTCAGGTGTAGTATCAGGAGCGGTCGTTGCACTATCTCCATCTGAATTGCATCCAGTCAGCATGATTGATAGCAAAACTGTAGTAATAATACTTTTCTTCATGATTAATTATTCTCATATTTTATTCACTCTAGATAACGGTGAATATTTGTCGTGCAAATTTTGCTCTAGTCTGAATCTAGAGGCTGATACCAGATTTGAATAAGAGTTGTATTGAATGTGTATTCTAAATTGAGTTTAACGGTTCGAATATAAATGGGGCGAAAGCTAGAGTAGAAAAAGCCATAACACAGTGTTATGGCTTTGATTCGGATTAACTCATCGGTAATTATTTAATAAACTAACCGAAAGCAGTGTTAAGCGTTGCTTAGAAAATGACTTGGGTCTTATTCTTGAACAATTGCGTTGTAACCGCTTTTATCGTAATCAGTGGTGCTTGGATCTGCACCTAAGTCGGTACCTATTGCAAAGCCTTCAAAATCGTCTTTGTGCAATTCTGCTGTGCCAACTGTATCTGAATATAGAGCTAGATTATCAACATCAACAGTACCACCATTGCTAACTGTATCTGAATTACCCGTACCAACTTGAACCGCAACATATCGTGTAGAAACGTTTGTCTGCGTGATTCTTCGCTCATATTCTCCTACCAAATTACCATTTAGGTAGAGATTGTAATTGTCGCCCGAATTAGTATTCCAATCTACAGTAAGCTTATTCCATTGGTCAGTATCGATTGTTGTCCCGGTTTCCGTCCATGTGTCTGTTGTTTCTGGTCGATGATAAACTCTGCCATCTTCTCTTAAACGAACAGAAATAATTTGCCCTACATCGCTTAATTGGCTATCGACACCGAAGACAGTGAATACCGCACTTTGGTCGGAATCATTTCTAATATAAACCGATGCTTTACCTTGTTCGTGAATACGCTGACTTGTCCCTAAAGAGTAACGAATTTCAGCAGCATCATTCACCTGGGCATCATGGTCATGCAGAGCTACATATTTACCAGAAGGTGTGTCTACTGCACCGTCACCGCCGTTGTCGCCACCACCGTTGTCTTCACCAGTACCCAAAACCATAACGTCAATTGCTCGGTTATAACGGGAGTCAGATAATGAGTCGCCAACACCATAGTTGTCAAAATCATCTTCAAAGATTAGTTCGTCACCTGAAGCGTCAGAGCTATAGATTTTTAGGTTGTCAGCAATTAGTTCTAGATCTGCTTTTGTTTTAGAATCGCCAACTTTTAGCGAGATTAGTTCAACAGGCGCAGTACTCGTAGCGGCGTAAGGTCCGTAGTTGTCATCACCGATAGAAAAGCTAAATTCGTCTTCAGTCCAGCTAACTTTAACTTTTAGTTCTTCACCAGCAGTGTATGTGCCACCAGTCTCAACTAAGCTAGATGTGTTATCACGATATTTAACTTTTCCTTCGCCAAGAGCTATCTCTCCTCGAAGATGCGCGTTACTAGAGCCCGCTGTAGTGTGGATTTGGATGTAAGCGTTTGCGGCAGCATTTTCACCGTTAATAGCAGTATTGTCTTGATAAGTCAGATCGACAGTCAAGTAACCAACAGGAATGCTATCTACTACAGTGTCAGATTTACTTTCAGACGTCTTTATGCGAAGTATACCGGTATCAGCTATTGAAGAATCTTGAATCTGAACATAGTTCTGAGCATTTTCTACCGGTGGTAAACCGCCACCACCATCACCGCCACCAGGAGGGGTAGTCACATTATTTTCACTGCCTACATCAAAGTCACAGCCGAACAAAAAAGCTGATGAAATCGCTACTGCGATAGCTGTTTTAGTAATTTTCATATTATTCTCTCTTATAATTTGTTTCTAAGGTCAGACGTTGGAACTGTAGGGCCTAAAGTCTGACCATTTTTATCTATTAGAATTTGGTAACTTAGAATGAGTAAGCGACACCAATACGTGTTCTTAGTTGGCGGTCATCGCTTGTTGAGCCCGCACCTTTAACATTCCAGAATTCCATGTATGGGCGGATGTCGCCAATTTGGTAACCGATGATGCCACCGATATCCCAGTTTTCATTGGTGTTGTTATAGAGGCGAACATCATCGTAGTTGTGGATGTAGTTTGCTTCGTAGCTTAGGCGAAGGTTTTTCAGATCTGGGTTTGAGAATTTGTATGAACCAGTAAGAGTCCATTTCCCTTCTTGGAAAGTTTTACCAGCAGAGGCAACACTTGTACCATCTGTAAGAGTACGGTTGCCGTTGCTATCGCTATCTGAATATTCTCTGAACTCATGGCGGTAACGAAGAGCAGTAGTTAGGCCAAAGCTTGATTTGTACCCCACACGTAGTTGTGGTTTATAAGTCGTTCTTTCATTACCAAACGTGATTGGCATACCAGGCTGTATGTACCACTGCTTGTTGATGTCGTAGCGAATACCCCAATCAAACTCAGAATCACCACGAGTCATTTGGTTCCAAAAGTCTGTGTTGTCACTACTTTGGAACTTCTGTTCAACGCTAAAGTAAAGTTTTGTCTTGTCTGCAATGTTTACAGACTCACCAATCTTAATACGCTGCGCGTAAGTCTTTTCATCGTGTTTGTATTCTGCGCGGTAGTTAAGAGAACCGGCGCTAACTGAGCCTGCGAAAAGAGATGCGGCCACTACTAATGCGATTTTAGTGTTTTTCATGGAATTTCATTTTCCTTTGAGTAAGTCTGATGTCTTGCCTTAATGTATGACAAATAGTTTATTGGAATGGATTCCTAGAAACTGTGACGAAAGTACAGATTACTATTCAGATGGCCGTTTTATAAAAAGAAATGAGAGGGAGATCTCTGAAAATACCCTTGTTTTGGCCGAAAAAGATGCCGAGCTTCATGTTTTTTTAGTGGGTTTATTTTCTGTTTTTGGTTTTTATTTAGGTTTTTATGCGACATATTTCACATATTTAGGGGTAAACACCAGCACTTAGGGTTCCTGTTATTATGAGCGCACTTTATGTGCAATTGATTGCTCTTGGGGGCGATTGTTTGGGCGCTTTGATACATAAATTTCAGATGCTCTTTTCTTTGATATACCAGTGAAGCTAGAAGACAGAACGGTCGTCTATACTTAGAGATAAGTATGATAATTTGTAATGTTTTCTTACAATTATGATCTCATTAAATCATACAAATGATAATTTGGAAGATGCTCGATTAGATTTTCGTTCCTGATTTTTGCCGTTCCGAAGATTAGACACTTCTTATTGGTGAGGGTAACTCATTGAATGATGGCTAGTGTATAACGATTGTTTGTCTACAAGAACGATTGTAATTACAGGGCTTTGTACTTGTTTAACTTTTAAGAATCATGGCAGTAACCAAGTGATTCTTAATAGAAGAAGTGCTACACGAACTTTATTGCTCACTTTGACGTTCAGTCTGCTTCTCGTTCTGTGTGCGGTAAATTATCTATTCTGCAAGTGATAAGTGTTAATAAGTGTTTCTGTTCTGGTTGGTGAGCTGAAGTTTATAGAAAGAGAGTCGCGCTAAGTTCTAAAGGTTATAGAGCTAGGAGAGCTTTAAGTTAAAGCTGTCAAAATAGGTAAATTTAGCTATTTATAGCTACTTGGCTCTAAAGCCTTCGTTACGAGTTATGTAGGGAACTAATAGGTAGAACCTTTGTTAGCTGCCTACTATAAAAAACATGGTAGCTGGTGAGTTTGATAAGAGGAAGGTACATAATAATAATTAGAAATCACTATGTTCTAGATTTGTAAGGCTTAAGTCTCTAGCGCTATTTCGCACTTCTGATGTAAGTCAAACGCTATTGAATCAATTGGAAATGCAGAAGGGAGTTTCTGACCAGATGCACAAGACTAGTAGTTAGCTATGGTAGAGACGTTAGAAGAGGAGAGCTTACTTTCATCCAATATAGCATGATGTGGAGTAGGGTTATTCGTTATAAAAAGAAAAGCCATAGCGGGTGCTATGGCTTTGATTTGCGTTTTAGGCTGAAAACTCAGTTAGTAGTGAAACCAAACTCAGCAGCGCGAAGTTTAACTTCTTCTGCAGTTAACACATCATTGAAGAATGCCGCGTTATCAAGTGCGCCTTCAAGGTTTTTCTGAGATGAGTTTGAACCACCACCAACGTATACCTTGTCACCGTCTTTAGTGTTAGGAACGAAAGTTAACTCACTAGCAGTGCCTTCTTCGACGCCATTGACGTAGACTTTACCTGTACCGTTATCAAACGTTGCGACAACATGCATGTATTCGCCATTAGCAATTGTCGTTTCAGCTTCAACCGATGAACTACCGGAACCATCGTAAATACGTAGCTTAGGTTTTAGTGAGCTCTTATCGATAATTAGCTTATAACCAGTATTGCTATCAGTATTTTCTAGCAATTGTAAGTCTTGGCCTGCAGTAGGGTTGAACGTTATATCATCAACACTGAATACGATTTCCATTGAAAAAGTACCATCTGTAAATGCAAGTGGATCAGTAGTCCCTTCCATCACGGTATAGTAGTAACCGTAAGTACCAGAAGAAACTGATTGTGTAGTATGAACTGCACCATCTACATCAACTGCACCATCAGTCAATACTTTAGGGTTGTCGCCATCTTTACTGATTGTAAGCGCTTTGCTACCAACAACTGAACCACCATCTACTGCTGAGAAATCCCATGCGAAATCAGCTACAGGGAAATCTGGGTCAACAGGATCAACTGGTACTTCTGGCTCTTCTTCTGCAGGTGGTGGAGTAGTACCTCTCACTGTTGCTTCTGAACTATTGTTGTTGTACGGCTTACTGTTAAGAACAGTATCTACTGCATAGCTGTCAAAGTTATCTTCAAACACTAGTGCTTCAGAACCGCCATCATTTGAGTACACTTTCAGGTTATCTGCTAGTACTTCATAATTGTTGGTACTGCCATTGTCGCCAAGTCTAATAGCAATAATTTCTACTGGACCATTTTCAGGAATCTCATTGGATGTGTATGAATGTTCAACATCATTCACTTTGAAGTTAAATACACCATCATCCCAATTAGCTTCGATTTTTAGCTCTTCACCTTCAGTATAAGACCCTACTATCTCGACAAGATCTTTGTTGTTATCGCGATACTTGATCTTACCTGCTTCTAGGGCTATTTCACCGTGCATATTGATCGTAGAAGTACCAGAAGCATAAAATGAAATATATGCATTCTTGCTGTTTACGTCTCCAACTGAGTCTTCGTCTACTTGGTGAGTAAGGTCTACAGTCAATTTACCTGAGGTAATTGGATCTAAGTCATTGTCTGAAAGTTTGAGTCTTAGTTCACCGGTATCAGTATCCAATGTGTCGATAATTTGTACATAGTTATTAAAGCCCGCATCAGCATTTGCCGCATCTACAGCTGCTTTGATATCAGCGTTACTTGTATCATCGGCACCTATAAGAACACCTTCAGAAGCAGTATCCACTGTTAGTACACCATTATCTACGGTATATGTACCTGATACTTCGCTACCAACACCAGCATCATCGTAGAAGGTAAACATGATTTCACCAGCTTCAGCGTCATCTGTATAAGGAGTTAATGTTATCTCGTATGTGTTCGGAGTGGCATCATCATTGTAATATTTCAGATTTGTACCATCAAAAACATAAATATTTGGAAGGCCAATAGCCTGAGTTGAAGCGCCTGATGCGTCTTCAAAATTCCATAGTGGACCAACTAGTGCTGAAGTCGGAGTAGAACCGCCGTCGCTACCACCATCGCTACCCGAATCAGGGCCGACATCAAAATCACAACCAAAAAGTAAACCAGTAGATAACGCTACTGCTAGAGCTGTTTTAGAAACTTCCATATTATTCTCTCACGTTTGTTTTACTTATATGCCACCGCCTCACAGGCGGTGGTCATTGTTAAAATTTTTCTTAGAACGCGTATTTTAGACCGATACGAGTTCTTAGCTGGCGGTTGTCTTCTGCAGAAGAACCTTGGTCAACTGTCCAGAATTCCATGTATGGGCGGAAGTTATCGATCTGGTAACCAACGATTACGCCTAGATCCCATTCCCAATCTTCATTGTTTGCTTTACGTTCGTTTTCGTAGCTCTTAACGTAGTTAGCTTCGTAGCTCAGCTTCAGGTTCTTAAAAGTTGGGTTTGAAAATTTGTACGAACCAGTAAGAGTCCACTTACCTTGTTGTAAGGTTTTATCAGCACGGTCGACTTTATTGCCGTCCGTATCAGTAAATGTGCCGCCATCGCTAGTGTAATCTTGGAACTCGTGACGGTAACGAAGTGCTGTAGTTAAACCAAAGCCTGCCTTGTAACCCACACGGAATTGAGGTTTGTAGGTAGTTTTAGTTGATGCGAAAGTAATTGGCATACCTGGTTGTAACCACCAGCCACCATCAAGAGCGTAACGAACACCCCAATCAAACTCAGAGTCACCACGTGATGTGTTGTTCCAGAAATCTACTGAACCATCATCATTTGATTCACTTTGCCATTTTTGCTCAATGCTGAAGTAAAGTTTTGCTGGATCAGAGATTTTTACACTTGAACCAATCTTTGCACGGTGAGCCCATTTCTCATCATCGTGTTTGTATTCTGTGCGGTAATCTAAAGTACCTGCGCTTGCTGCGCCTGCGAAAAGTGTGGCTACCACTGCCAGTGCAATTTTATTGTTTTTCATGGGGAGATTTACCCTTTTTGTCCGTTTGAGTAATTGACTTAATGTATGACAATTAGTTTATGGTAACACTTGGTTACAAACTGTGACGTAAGTACAATTTGATGCTCAGTGTTCAAGCGCATAAAAAAAGTGAGGGCGATCTCTCAAAATTCGAACGAGATCGATTAAAAAACAAGCAAATCATTTGCTGTTTTAGAATTTTACAGCTTAACTTTTGTCTTTTTTGAACTTTTCGAGGGGTTTTTGAGATGAAAACTCGAATCTAAACTGGGTTTTCAACTCTTATTTGTAACGGTCTGTTGCTATTTGTGAGCGAAATGTCATTTGAAAAAGATGAAATTTGGCATTGTTGATTGAGAATTTTGGAGGGGGTGTTTGTTAGGCCAAGAGTTATAAAAGAATACAATTGGTGAATATTGATGAGGTAAATTGATTCATAGTAGTAATACAAGAAGTAGTAAAGGGGCAGTTTATTGAAGATTAATCCGAGTTTCTCAAGACAATAGGCGTTGCTATCTAGATAGGAAATTGAAACCAACAGACTCTATATCATTGCCACCCAACCATTTTTTTAGCTCAACAGACGTCAATATCTCTAATTCCTTCTCTCTGAGAGATACATAGCTAGATAGTGTTTGCAAAGTACTATCTTGTTTATAACCCGGATGGCACATGAATTCGACGCAGCTTACTTGTGAGTTCGCTTTGTGTGCTAATAATCGGTTTTTAAGCCATTCCAAGCTTACACTTTCATCATAAAAGCCAATATCAAATACATCGGGGCAAGGAACTTTTAAACCGTGTTGGCCTTCGAATACCGCATCTGCACGTCTTACTGGTAGCCCAATGTTATTAGCGAAATGGATAAAAGCATCTTTAAGGGCTGGGTAGACAGCAGCAAAGTGATGACTATCTATATGATTGATCTGCAGACCAGACTCTATAGCTAGCCGATATTGAGCTGCAAACTCTCGAGTTATTTGCTCAGAAGAGATGTTCGGCTTTTCTGTTAGTTCCTTCCTTGTTAGGAAATAGCCGCTATCGTTTACGAGATCGGGAATGAGCTTTGGATCTGAGAGTGGTTTGCCGCTTGTCAAAGTGAGATGCAATCCTACCTCTGGGATCGTTCCCTCTTTATATAGGTGTATCGCATGATCAGTACCAGGCTGATTCATCATTATAGTCGTGGACCGCACAATCCCAAATGCCATTGCTTTTTGGATGGCGATATTGACTTGCTCGGTTAAGCCAAAGTCGTCGGCATTGAAGATTAGCTTCATTGGTAAGTAATTCGTTGTCATCTAGAGGTCTCAATATACTATCTAAATTGAGGGAGTTTATGAAAAATTCTGTAGCTCTGTGAGGTTATAGGGATTTTGTAGCGATCAGCTTCAAGCTGTCAGCATGTATCTTGATCACAACTCGGACTTTAGGGTATCCGTTATGCCTGAGTGCTTTTCTCGGCCAGCACTCTGGTCGGGCATCTGTTTCTATAAACGGTCCCCGATAAAAACCCCCGGGGACGACGTTTATTAATCAGATGGATATAAAAGTAGTGATCGAATAAGGCATACACTCTGTTAAATCACATTTAGGTCGACTATCAATACTTGTGTATGGAAGTCAGGTTGTCAGCTGTGAGTTAAAGCAAGAACTATAGGGGGAAGGTTAGAGTGGAGCACTGCTTTAATAGCCGTTGTTTGAAAAAGCCTCCCTATCTGAGCGCAATTGCGACGGGTTGCTTGTAGTTGGCTTTTATTTCCTTTGTAACCCAAAGCTGTGCGGATTGGGTGGGCGAGTAGGGCACTACTAGAATCCCTACAAATCATTTTTCATTTTCTGTGATATGTCTTACTAATAATTGCGGTTAGATTGTGCCTCATCTGTGAAATTGATCTCATTTCCGTAAAGTCTAACTTTCATCTGGTGATATTCGCCGCTAATTGTAACTGATGGTATCGTATTGTTATATTTGGTTTTTCTGTCGGGTCGATGATTGACAGGAAGCAAATTAGGCAATTTTTATTGCTCAAATAGTGTATTTAAACTTGCTTTTGTTATTTGTAATACAATATACTTATTGGGGTCGCAGAGAGCAAAAACGGCATACCCTCTAGGGGTTTGCTAGGTTATCAAGTCTGTTTGCTGCACCAATTCAATAGAGGCTTTAAGCGCTATTGAAATAGAATACTAGAAGACAAGACTCAACGAGTGTTGCCTTAGTAAACAATTACTAAAGAAAGTGGGTTCGAGGATGGAATCGACTTTTGATAGTGAAGCTCCATAACTACTAATAACAGCCTAAACATACCCTTCTAGTGTTTAGGCTCGGTACACCACCGATTTACCCATAGGCTTTGCACTTGCCTATGGGTTTTTTTTTGCCTTGAATACAGTGCTTCGGTTCGTAAAGGGCTTTTATCAAAGATTTTGCTTTTCACTATGGGTGCTTCTTTACGTTTGCGGGCCAAATCGTATCCCGAAGTCCTATCTAAACCTTACCTAAATTTATAACGCTTAGACAAAGAAAGTAGGTAAGTACACTGCTTTAACGCGTTTTTAAGACTCTCTATAAGAGGCTACTTCCAAGCTGCTGGCCCTCAATTGTTCACTTTTTCTTCTGAGAAAGGTCACTGTGCCATGTCATAACTTCGAATTTTCAATGAAATGGCGGTTCAATTAAGTAGTATTATTTGTTTTGAAATGTGTCATCTGCAACATGTTTGACTTGAGTTTTATTAGCTGCGTTTACTTTGCTTGGGAACATAAGCCTTATGTTCTTATACGCCACGCCTTATATAATGGTGCCTCAGAAGTATTTGGTTACATTTGTGGGTATTTTGTAGCGATTTATGGGCCTTTTTGCTCTTGATCACTTGTATGATTTAATCTAGAGCTAGTCTTGAGTCATGGGTCACATTTATGAAGTATTGTAATACAAAAGATAGGGATATCTGTTTAGACTGAACTGGATTTGAAATAATTATTTACAGTTTAAGGTAATGCAATGGATCTCAATACTATAATTGTTGGCATCTACTTCCTATTCTTGATTGCGATAGGTTGGATGTTTAGAACATTTACAAGCACCACTAGTGACTACTTCCGTGGCGGCGGTAACATGCTTTGGTGGATGGTTGGTGCGACTGCGTTTATGACTCAGTTCTCAGCTTGGACATTTACCGGTGCTGCTGGTAAGGCATACAACGATGGTTTTGCAGTAGCAATCATCTTCCTGGCAAACGCTTTCGGCTACTTCATGAACTTTGCGTACTTTGCGCCTAAGTTCCGCCAACTACGCGTTGTAACTGTAATTGAAGCTATTCGTATGCGCTTCGGTGCAGCGAACGAGCAAGTATTTACTTGGTCTTCAATGCCTAACAGTGTTGTATCTGCAGGTGTTTGGCTTAACGCACTAGCAATCATCGCTTCTGGTATCTTCGGTTTCGACATGACAATGACCATCTGGATTACAGGTTTGGTTGTACTTGCTATGTCTGTAACAGGCGGCTCATGGGCGGTAATCGCATCTGACTTCATGCAGATGGTTATCATCATGGCGGTAACGGTTACTTGTGCGGTAGTTGCTGTTGTTCAAGGTGGCGGTGTTGGTGAAATCATCAATAACTTCCCTGTAGGCGACACAGGTTCTTTCGTAGCGGGTAACAACCTTAACTACCTAAGCATCTTCAGCATCTGGGCATTCTTCATCTTTGTTAAGCAGTTCTCTATTACAAACAACATGCTTAACTCTTACCGTTACCTAGCGGCAAAAGATTCTAAGAACGCTAAGAAAGCTGCACTTCTTGCATGTGTACTTATGCTTGGTGGTGTATTCATCTGGTTCATGCCTTCTTGGTACATCGCTGGTCAAGGTGTAGACCTATCAGCTGCTTACCCAGATGCAGGTTCTAAAGCAGGTGACTTCGCTTACCTATACTTCGTACAAGAATACATGCCAGCAGGTATGGTTGGTCTACTTGTAGCGGCAATGTTCGCAGCAACAATGTCTTCAATGGACTCTGGTCTAAACCGTAACTCAGGTATCTTTGTTAAGAACTTCTACGAAACAGTTGTTCGTAAAGGTAAAGCTTCAGAGAAAGAGCTAGTAACAGTATCGAAGATCACTTCTACTGTATTCGGTATCCTGATCATTCTTATCGCACAGTTCATCAACTCACTTAAGGGTCTGAGCTTGTTCGATACAATGATGTACGTTGGTGCCCTAATAGGCTTCCCAATGACTATCCCAGCATTCCTTGGCTTCTTCATCAAGAAGACTCCAGATTGGGCAGGTTGGGGTACACTAGTCGTTGGTGCTATCGTTTCTTACATCGTAGGTTTCGTTATCAACGCTGACATGGTATCTCACGCATTTGGTCTAGAAGAGCTAACTAAACGTGAATGGTCTGATGTTAAGGTTGCTATCGGTCTTATCGGTCACATCACACTAACAGGTGGTTTCTTCATCGCTTCTACTCTGTTCTACAAGCCTCTAACTGCAGAGCGTCAAGCAGACGTAGACAAGTTCTTCGGTAACCTATCAACGCCTCTAGTTGCAGAGTCTGTTGCACAACAGAAACTAGACAACAAACAGCGTGAAATGCTAGGTAAACTAATCGCAGTAGCTGGTCTTGGTGTAATGCTAATGGCATTCCTACCTAACCCAATGTGGGGCCGCGGTGTGTTCATCCTTTGTGGTGCTATCGTAGGTGGTGTTGGTATTCTCCTTGTGAAAGCTGTTGATGATTCTGTTGAAGATCTTCAAGAGAGTGTTGCTACTAAATAATCATTTAGATTAAAGCAACTTGAATATTAAAGCGGGCCTTTGGGCCCGCTTTTTGTGTTTTTGGGGGAGGGGAAGCTGACAGATTTTAGCTGCAAGCTGCAAGTTAGAAGAGCGAGTTTCAATTTTGACTCGTGTGTTTATTGGGGATTTTGGGGAGTTCAGCTGGTGAAGAGATCTCCTATAAAAGCATTCGGAGATGACGGAGGGGTGTGGTGAGTTTGCTGTGCGGATTTACGGTTCTATGGCGCTATGGTTCTGAGGTTTTGTGGTCGATTTCCGTCGTCCTCGAGTGCTTCTATCGAGGACCTAAATAGCTCAGCAGTTGGAGAGGTCTCCGATAAAACACTTCGGAGACGACGGTGGGGTGAAGTTGAGCTTTTATGCTTTCTTCTCGTCGTCCTCGAGTGCTTCTATCGAGGACCTAAATAGTTCCGAAGTTGAAAAGGTCTTCGATAAAACACTTCGAAGACGACGGTGGGTTAGAAACGATGGTGTGCTAGGTACGACGAAAGGTTAAGTTGAGATTTTATGCTTTCAGCTCGTCGTCCTCGAGTGCTTCTATCGAGGACCTAAATAGTTCCGAAGTTGAAGAGGTCTTCGATAAAACACTTCGAAGACGACGGTTGGTTAGAGACGACGGTGGGTTAAGTTGAGATTTTACGCTATCAGCTCGTCCTCCTCGAGTGCTTCTATCGAGGACCTAAATAGTTCCGAAGTTGAAAAGGTCTTCGATAAAACACTTCGAAGACGACGGTGGGTTTTAGACGACGTTGGATCAGAGTCGACGGTGTGGTTGGAGATAACACCTGCATCTTTTTAGTTCGTTCTCGTGTTTATCCTCAATCAAGTAGTCACGTCTTAACGCTTAGAGGTGAACTACTCAACTACCAATAGTAATACCATTGAGCTTTCTGGTGAATCTTCTCTTAAATTTCCCCATAACCTCAATAATGAATACCAATCACCCGATTGCATGATTAATGTGATCAAACCGAATTAATGCTGACTGTAACTGCTCATTACGGTATGTAACAGTATGTTTCTATGCGCATTTCTGCAAGTTTTCAAACGTTACTTAATGTTAGATCCAGATCACTTGTATGATTTATTCATCAGTATTTGACGAGGTATTCGTCACATTTAAGCCTTATTGTAGTACAAGTGAGCGGTTGTTCTGGTTAGACTTTTCGCACTTACACAAAGAAATCAATCTCACAAAGGTCTACAAATGGAACTCAATACAGTTATTGTTGGTGTCTATTTCCTATTCTTGATTGCAATAGGATGGATGTTCAGAACGTTTACAAGTACAACAAGTGATTACTTCCGCGGGGGCGGTAGTATGCTGTGGTGGATGGTAGGTGCAACTGCCTTCATGACTCAGTTCAGTGCTTGGACATTTACCGGTGCAGCTGGTAAAGCGTACGCAGATGGTTTCGCGGTAGCGGTAATCTTCCTTGCAAACGCATTTGGTTACCTAATGAACTACCTATACTTCGCTCCTAAGTTCCGTCAACTACGTGTTGTTACGGTAATCCAGGCGATTCGTATGCGTTTTGGTTCTTTCAACGAGCAAGTATTTACTTGGTCTGGTATGCCAAACAGCGTTATCTCTGCAGGTATCTGGCTAAACGGTCTAGCAATCATTGCTTCAGGCATCTTCGGTTTCGACATGACAACGACTATCGTTCTTACGGGTCTTGTTGTACTAGTAATGTCTGTAACGGGTGGTTCTTGGGCGGTAATCGCATCTGACTTTATGCAGATGGTTATCATCATGGCTGTAACAGTAACGTGTGCGGTTGTTGCTGTCATTCAAGGTGGCGGTGTTGGTGAAATAATCGCTAACTTCCCGACTGACGAAGGCGCTTCTTTCGTTTCGGGTAACGACCTTAACTACCTAAGCATCTTCGGTATCTGGGCATTCTTCATCTTCGTGAAGCAGTTCTCTATCACGAACAACATGCTTAACTCTTACCGTTACCTTGCGGCTAAAGATTCTAAGAATGCTAAGAAAGCAGCACTTCTTGCTTGTGTTCTAATGACTATGGGTCCAATGATTTGGTTCATGCCTTCTTGGTTCATTGCAGGTCAAGGTGTTGATCTAGCAGCTATCTACCCAGAAGCTGGTTCTAAAGCAGGTGACTTCGCTTACCTATACTTTGTAGAAGAATTCATGCCAGCAGGTATGGTTGGTCTTCTAATTGCAGCAATGTTCGCAGCAACAATGTCTTCAATGGACTCAGGCCTAAACCGTAACTCAGGTATCTTTGTTAAGAACTTCTACGAGCCGATTTGTCGTCCAAACGCAACTGAAAAAGAGCTAGTAGTAGTATCTAAATTGACGTCTACCTTCTTCGGTATCGCAATTATCCTTGTAGCACTATTCATTAACTCGCTAAAAGGTCTAAGCTTATTCGATACGATGATGTATGTAGGTGCTCTAATCGGTTTCCCAATGACCATTCCAGCATTCTGTGGCTTCTTCATTAAGAAGACTCCAGACTGGGCAGGTTGGGGTACGCTAGTAGTAGGTGCTATTGTTTCTTACTACGTAGGCTTTGTAATTACAGCTGATATGGTTGCTAACTGGTTTAACCTTGAGCCTCTTACTGGTCGTGAGTGGTCAGATCTTAAGGTTGCTATCGGTCTTATCGGTCACCTAGTGTTTACAGCAGGTTTCTTCTGCCTAACTACACTGTTCTACAAGCCACTTACAGCTGAGCGTCAAGCGGACGTAGATAAGTTCTTCGAGAACCTAGACACTCCACTAGTTGCTGAGTCTAACGAACAGAAAGTACTGGATAACAAACAGCGTCGTATGCTTGGTTCACTTATCGCAGTTGCAGGTGTTGGTGTAATGCTAATGTTCTTGCTGCCTAACCCACTATGGGGACGCATGATCTTCGTATTGTGTGGTGTGATTGTTCTAAGTGTAGGTCTACTACTTGTTAAAGCCGTAGATGACACAGTCGAAGAACTGCGTGAACAAACCGCTGAATAATAGAGTTTCATAATTATTTAATGCGGGCCTTTTTAGCCCGCATTTTTTGCTTTGCAATCCCTAAAAAGAAGAGACAAAACATGAAAAAAACTGCCATTGCCTTAGCTGCTACGTTAGCTTTGTCTGGATGTAGCCTTTTCAACAACTCTCAACCAGAAGAGCCTATGACCGTTGCGGATGTAAACCGCAGCATGCTTTTAGAAAGTGATCGTTTAACGGTTATTGAAAAAGCGTCTATGGAAGATGCCTATAAAGGTGAAGTTGATGCACTTCGTGAGAAGATCCTCAACGCCAAAAACGGTGACGTGATTGAAATCGAACCAGGCAAGTATCGCAACCTTGGTCAACTGACTATTGAAGCGAACAACGTAACGATTAAAGCGAGAAAGGCAGGTACTGCTTGGATCACTGGCCTTGTTCAGTTTGAACTGAACGGTGATGGCATTACTTTAGATGGATTGGTATTTACTGAAGGCGGTCCAAACGAGCGCTTTGGTGGCGTACGTATGATGGGTGACCGAATCACGCTGAAGAATTCAACATTCTACTACTTCAATGATGATTACCCATATGAACCAGACGAGCGCCGCTCAGAGTATCCAAAGTACCTTTGGGTTTCTCTATGGGGTAAAGATGGTCAAGTGATCAATAACCGTTTTGAAGGCAAGCAAAAACGCGGTACTTTGATCGGTGTTCAAAAAAATGAAACGCCTGATAACCACATTATCAAGCACAACATTTTCTTGGACCAAAAACCAAACCAATTCAATGAGTTCGACATTAAAGAAGCGATCCGCTACAACGGCAACAGCTGGGAAGCGATTCGAATTGGTGACTCTAAAGCATCACAATGGCCATCAAACAGCCAGTTTGTTGAGAACCTAATGATTAACATGGACGGTGAGCGTGAGCTTATCTCCATTAAATCAGGTGGCAACATTATTGGCGGCAACACTATTTTTGAAAGCACAGCATTGATTTCTCTTCGCCACGGTAAAGCCAACGTCGTTGAAGACAACGTAATTCTAGGCAATGGCAAGCGTCTCACTGGCGGCATGCGTATCTATGATGAAGACCATGTAATCCGTAATAACTACATTGCTAACACTCGTGGCCGTGATGGCCTGATTGAAGGCAATGCGGATCTTCGTGGTGGTATTGTTATCAATACTGGCATTATTGATGTAGCGAATGGCGAAGAGCTTGACCAATCTGTGAAAGGCAAAGAGCTAAATAAGCAGTGGACTCCAAAGAACATCGCGATTGAAAACAACACTTTAGTTGATACAGAGTGGGGCATTGTCTATGGCAACCAGACTCACCGTGTAAGCCTGTTCGACAACAAAGAAGTGGAAAATATCTTTGGTGGTGTAGATGTACACTTTAGCAAGAACCTTGTAGACAACTCTGCTAATCCTGAGTTTGTTGCTGTTCGCGCTACTGCTGACTTCCCACTTGATGCTGCAACTTATGCCGATGAAGTGTACGTTGGTCAAGTGACAGAAGCGGAGCAAGTTTCTAACTACTCTACTGAATTGCCAGTAATCACAAACGTGAATGGCTTTGAATCTGCAGAAAACGTCGGTGCTGATGCTTCTAAACTGAAGATCATCACCGCTGAGGTTGCAGGACCAGACTACGTAATCCAATAAAAAATAACAACGTAGATGGCTAGGTAAAACAAAGGCGAGCATTGCTCGCCTTTTTCTTTGGAGTTAACTTAGTGACTGCTTATGCCGGCATCTTGCCGCTATCTTGTTGGTTCTTGCATCGATTTAGCTGATCTCTAACGATTTGTTTGTATACCTTGATAAGCTCGAACGACATGAAGCTAGTGTCGAGATAGAGCAACGGTGCAGAGATAGCTTCACCCTTGGTAAGATCGTGCATTGAGTCTGCTAGACGAGCGATGGCTTCATCCAGAGTATATTGATTACTAAAACCCTGATCTTGAAAACGCTTCGCTTTATTCAATAAATTGCTAGCGCGTCCTACCAACAACTTTGGATTTCGTAATCCGTTTTGAACCACCGAACTGATACAGATTCGATATTGTGTTAACGCATCCACAGTATCCATCAGTGTTTGCCATTGTTCGTTGTAGCGCGTCATTGATAATTCTTGCCCCTTGAGACTTCTGAGCACAGCGCAATCACAACAAAAGAACAATAAACGTATCGTTTGTCCGTGAACGACGAGTCGCTTTGATAGTGATTGTTCATCACTGGTTTGGCTTAAGGCTTCTAGACGCATACTTAAGATGTGCCGCTCAGGTCGACTGCCTAGGTAGCTGTAGTTACTGACTTTGTTACTCAGGGAAAACAGCGTCGATTTAACTTCGGCAAACGCCTCTTGATCTATCTCTTCACCTGTCATTTCCTCGTAGACAAACGAACGATGAAGTCGCACCGCATCTATTGCATCAAACACAAACTTAACGGCTTGTTGCCCTTGGGTGATAGGGGATTCAAAGGGCGAAGAGAGCGCGTTAGTGAGTCCTGCTCGATTGATCAGTAGCATGTTGCTTGATATGTCCATAATCACATCCTTATTTATGAAGACATTAATCGTATTTAATCAAGCAACTATGATGCCAATGTCTAAGTAATTGATTTTAATGGAATATCTTGTTTGTGTGCTGAATGTTTGTGCTTTTATCTTGTGCAGTTAGCACCAATTAGGTGCACTAGCATACAGGCTTATACAAGTAAAAATTCGCCTTGTTGTTTTAGCGAATAAAGTGGCACAAGTGCTTGAATCTACTAAGGTGTTTACAGGTAATCACAAAGTTGAAGAGTCACTATGCACGAAGATTGGGCTGCGCTGGGTATTGCTACTGTAGGTATTGTTGGGCTTGGGTGCCAATGGTTAGCATGGCGTCTAAAGTTGCCTGCTATTTTGTTTTTACTTGTAGCGGGTATTATTGCCGGTCCCATCATGGGGTGGCTACAGCCTCAAGTGGTTTTAGGCGAACATTTCTTTGCCCTGGTATCACTGGCAGTTGCGGTGATTCTTTTTGAGGGGAGTTTGACCCTAAAGTTCTCCGATATAAAGGGCGTCAGCAATACCGTTTGGAGCATTGTCTCTATTGGAGCTCTGGTGTCTTGGGCGGTCACGAGTATCGCTACACACTATTTATTGGGCTTTGAATGGTCACTGGCACTGCTGTTTGGTAGCTTGACGGTGGTAACTGGTCCTACAGTGATAGTACCCTTGCTTAGAACGGTCAGACCTACCGCGCGCTTATCCAATATTCTTCGCTGGGAGGGCATCTTAATTGATCCCCTTGGCGCGCTGTTTGTGGTCATGGTGTATGAGTTCATCATCTCAAGCAGTTCAGCGCAAAGCTTTGAAGTGTTTGGGTTTATCTTAGTGATTGGCTTTGGTATTGGGGTTGCTGCGGGCGCCGGTGTGGCCGAAGTGCTCAGGCGAGGTTGGTTACCAGAGTATCTACAACCTTTTGGCGTGTTAACCATTGTTCTTGCGGTGTTTGCCGGTTCAAACCATCTAGAGTCTGAATCTGGGCTTTTGACCGTGACGGTCATGGGTATGTGGCTGGCCAATGCTAGAGACGTGAATATTCAAAGCATTCTGCACTTTAAAGAAAACCTAACGATCATGTTTATTACGGGCTTGTTTATCATACTCGCGGCTCGCATTGACCTTGAAGACTTCCAAGCCCTTGGTTGGAGCGCTGTCGCTTTGTTCGTCGTCATCCAACTTGTTTCTCGTCCTTTATCTATCTTTTCTTCTACATTACGCAGTAGTCTAGGCTTCAAAGAGAAGGTCTTTCTGGCTTGGGTAGCACCTAGGGGTATTGTTGCCGCTTCCATTTCCGCTCTTTTTGCGATCAAGCTATACAATATTGGTATGGAAGAAGCTAAATTATTGGTTCCTTTGGTATTTATGGTGATCATTGGCACCGTAGTTTTGCAAAGCTTTTCAGCTAAACCCATGGCGAAACTATTAGGTGTAGCAGAGACGGCTCCACGTGGTTTCTTGATCGTAGGTGCTAATGATGTCGCACGCGCTGTCGCACTGGCCCTGTCTAAGTACGACTTAAGGGTTGTAGTGACAGACTCTAACTGGGATTACATTAGTCAGGCGAAAATGGCAGGTTTAGAGTATTACTATGGCAATCCCACATCGAGTCATGCTGATGAATACCTTGACCTGATCGGGGTTGGGCATGTGGTGGCTATGAGCCCTGATAAACATTTTAATATCATGGCGTGTATGCAGTATCTGTCAGACTTTGGTGTGAATCGAGTGTTCTGTCTAAGGGATACAAAAAATACTAATGGTGATAAACACATTGTGGGTAAAAAGTCCTTTGGACAAACGCTATTTGCTGGGCAGCATAGCTTCAAAAAGCTCGCGAGCTTGATCAACCAAGGAGCGGAAGTGAAGCATACTAAGCTGAGTGATAGCTTTACTTATCAAGACTACCTAAAACAATATAGTGAGAGCCTTATCCAACCTTTGTTTGTGGTCACAGCTCAGCAACGAGTGCATATGGTTGGCGATGAAAGCGAGTTTGCCCCACAATCTGGTGAAACGGTGGTTTCATTAATTAAAAAGCAATGGGTAGGTGAAGATAGGCGAGGAGATAGAGCCTAGCTTTAACCGTATCAATTCAAAGCCTCGTTTAACATGAGGCTTTGAATTGCCTATCTTATTTATGCCTCTCAAACACTACATCCCAAACGGGAATCATTATGGAGATATTTATCCATAATGATTGGAAGTATTGGCTCTTTTTAAAGTGTGATGAACCTCCTATTATGCTCGCCATCGACAACGCTTATGAGGAATTTCATTATGTCGCACCCAATCATCAAAGATCTAAACAGCCGTTACACAGCAAAGAAATACGATACAAACAAACGCATTTCAGCTGAAGATATGGAAGTGATCAAAGAAGCAATCCGTTTATCAGCTTCTTCTATCAACTCACAGCCTTGGAAGTTTATTGTGATTGAGAGTGATGCGGCTAAGCAGCGTTTTCATGACACTTTTGCCAACATGCACCAATTTAACCAGCCACACGCTAAAGAAGCGTCGCACGTTATCTTGTTCGCTCACAACCCGAACTACACAAAAGATGACTACCGCAAAGTTGTCGATGTAGAAGTTAGCTCTGGCCACCTACCAGCCGACATGTACGACAACATGCTAAACGGTGCTTACGGTTTTGCTGAGCTAAACACTGACGAGAGCGGCTTCAACGGCAACTGGACTAAGGCTCAAACCTACATTGCTGTTGGTAACACGCTGCACGTTCTAGCTCGCATGGGCATCGCATCGACTCCGATGGAAGGTGTTGACCCTGACCTTATCGGTGAAGCATTTGCAGAAGAGCTAAACGGTTTCCAGTGTGATTTCGCACTCGCTATCGGTTACCACCTAGAAGGTGAAGACTACAACTACGGCAAGCCAAAAGCGCGCCTAGCAACAGAAGACGTTATTACTGTTGTTTAATGTTAACTCATTGAATTGAATAGAAAGGCTGGGTGAGAACCTGGCCTTTTTTGTTATCAGCTGTTAGTTTTTAGCCGCAAGCCGCAAGCCGCAAGCCGCAAGCCGCAAGCCGCAAGCCGCAAGTTGGCTACCTTTGTTATGTCGAGGTTTCCATCACCGTCATCTTCGAGGTCTTTTATCGAGGATCTTGGATGGTTCAGAGCTAAAAGTCTCACGAAGAAAGCTAAATCGATGTTAACGCTAGGCCACTTCCATAATGATGTTGTAGGTTGTTTACTAGCCTGTACATTCCTGACAACGTTTACTCCCAAGTCGCACCCACGCCGTCATCCTCGAAGTCTTTTATCGAGGATCTTGGGTAGTTCGGAGTCTGAAAATTCCCCTTCAATACTGAAGCGATGTTAACGCTAGACCACTTCCATAACGATGTTTTGGTTGCTTAGCCAGCATAGGTAATCCTAGATCTCCGATAAGAGCACTCGGAGATGACGGTTTAGAGGCCAATGTTGAGCTTGTGTACTTCAGTCATGCCCGAAGTGTGTTATTGGGCATCTAGTGTGCTGATACTTACCATAGCATTCAATAGATCTTCGATAGGAGCACTCGAAGATGACCGTGTTGAATTCAGCGATACCCACAACGAACAACGTCATGCCCGAAGTGTGTTATCGGGCATCTAGTGTGCTGAATACTTGCCAAAATACTTAATAGATCTTCGATAGGAGCACTCGACGATGACAGTGTTGAGCTCAGTGATACCCTTACCGAACTGCGTCATGCCCGAAGTGTGTTATCGGGCATCTAAAACCCAGCAGAAAACGGCCTTAATCAACATAAACCTTCATATTCGGATTGCGTGCAAACTCAAAGATAATCTCAATATCTTCCTTCATCGTCCGTCCCTTAGAAAGCTCTGGCAGTTCATCAATAGCAAAGAAACCAATCTCAGATATTTCGATGTTAATGGTGGGTTCACCTGACTCTAACTCACACAAGAAAAACATTTTGTAAATATGGAACGGATAAGGAGGAGTGTAGGGATGCACCGCTCTGTCTTTTATTGCGACGAGCTTAGGGTTAGAAACCACATACCCAGACTCTTCGAAAACTTCCCGGATAACCCCTTGTGTTGGGGTTTCACACACATCGCCCCAACCACCGGGCAGAGTCCAGCAATTGTCTTCACGCTCACGAACCAGAAGGATTTTCCCGTCCTTAATAACACCAGCTCGAACGTCAATCTTCGGTGTCGGGTATCCGCTTTCTGCAATAAAGAGATTCGCCACTTTCTCTACTGGTTGGTCACTAAGTTCAGCAAACATTTTATGTGAGATATCAGCCACTTGATCGAAGCGTTCTAGGTCAAACTTATCGATGGAATAGGTCTTTCCTGCTTGGCTTATTGCTTGTAATTGTTTAGCCCATTCTAGCCATTGACTCATGTTGATTCCTTTGCCGCTTCAATTAAACAATCATAGAAGGCGGATGCGGCAGGAGAGAGGCCTCTAAGATGATTTCTAAGTACGATGGAGAACTGACTACTAAAGTGCCACTGTTCTGGCTTCAATGCTGTGAATTGGTCTCGATAATCATGGTTTTCTATAAGGTGAGTAGGAAGAAAACTAATGTGCGTTCCGGCAAGGGTGAGCATTAAGCCTGATTCCACATGCCAGCCGTCAATAAGCTTTAGGTTTTGATATTGGCTAACATCGAGTAAGGAATACATGGTATCTGCGGCATAGCCTCCGACATTGATTCTCTGTGATTCTAGAGAATAGTTGTTGTTGCGTATGGTTTCGGCAAGATCCTTGCGAGCATATAAACAGCTTTCTTCAGTGAAAATCGGTTCTACATGAGGGTAAGAATAGGTTTGATGATCGTCGAGAACTACAATCATCATATCCAGCTGATTTTTTGCTAGTTTCTCGTTGAGAACGGTGAAATCGGCAATCTCGAGGGTAAGCTCAACATCGTCACTGAGTTTGTAATAGGCTTCGATGGCTTTTGATAAAGGGTTGGAAGAAAGAGATACGGTATTGTCTAAACAGCCTACACGTACATGGCCGATTAACTTAGACTGAACGCCCTTGAGTTTAGCAGCGTAGTCTGACAGCAAGCTATTGATCTCATTTGCATAATTATATACTTTGCATCCCTCGTCTGTTAACACAAATCCACTTCTTCCGCGGTTGCAAAGCACCACTCCGAGGCTTTTTTCTAGGGTGATGAGTTCCTTGCTGAGCACTGGCTGACTGAGGCCTGTGGTTAAGGTGGCATTGCTGATCCCACCCTGCTCAACGATCTCGGAAAAAAGTTCTAACCGACGCAGGTCTCGCTTGTCTAATTTTTCTATATTAATCGACATAAAAGCAATACATAATAATTTTCGAATGTTTAGATTCAATAATATGTATTTATTTACATGTAACAAGGTGCTAACTTTTTTTATGTGACCAATATGGATAAATATGTAGGAGAGACGGATGTCTGCAAAACCTAAGTCAAAGATTGACGATTTCGAATTAGAGCCAGTGCCTGAGAAAGCCAAGCGTTCTTGGTGGGTAATTAGCCTAATTTGGCTGGCTATTGGTATTGATATTTCAGGCTTGTTCCTAGGCGCGATCTTGAGTGAAGGCATGGCCATCAACGATGCCTTGCTAGCAACCTTTATTGGTTCGACCATTCTTGCTGTGTTGGCCATGCTCTGTGCAAACATTGGCTTTCAATCAGGTGTATCTACTCCGCTAGTGAGTAGCGCCGTGTTCGGCCGCAATGGCGGTAAATTATTAGGTCTTATAACAGGTGTTTCTTTAGTTGGCTGGTTCGCTTTTCAGGCCGATTTCTTTGCGTTAATTCTGGTTGAGGCTCTTGCCAAATATAATATAGACGTATCGCATTTCGCCGCCTTAGTGGGAGGTGGAGCCTTGATGATGGCCACCGCTATCTATGGTGTGCGCGCTCTTGGTAAGCTTTCAACTTACTCTGTACCGCTAATGGTTGGTTTGATTACCCTTGGTCTTATTATGGCTTCAGGCTCACAATCTGGTGGTGAGAGAGAACTTATCGCACCTATGTCTATGGGCGAGGCAATTTCCTTTGTTATGTCTATCTGGATCTTGGCGGCTATTGCGTCTCCAGATATTGCTCGCTACGCAAAGACTCGTAAAGATGCCATTCTTGGCGCAGGCTTTGGTTTCTTGCTAGGTAACAGTGCGACGATCGTGGTTGCGCTTCTGCTTACTCAAATGACAGGTACCGATAACCTTGTTGAAGTCTTCTTTACCATTGGACTTGGCATGGTCGCGATTACCATTCTGGTATTTGCGCAATGGACAACCAACAGCAGTAACTTAGTCTCCGGTGCATTGGGTATGTCGGTTGCACTTCCTCGTGTACCGCGCCCAGTATGGGTTGTCTTGATGACCATTATCGGTCTCGCGATTGCTCAATTTGGCATGGTAGATAAATTCACGGCATTCTTGACCTTACTAGGCGTGACAATCGCTCCATCTGCTGGTGTGTATCTAGCGCAGTATTACTTCATCAACAAACAAGACTTTACCTTTGAAGCGATTCAAAACGTGCCTTCATGGAAGATCAACGGCTTGCTAGCTTGGGCATTTGGTAGTGCGATTAGTGCGTGTACCGCTGGTGAGTTCTTCAACTTGTTCTCTATTACTACTATCTCGGCGATTGATGGCATTTTGGCTTCATTTGTGGCTTACATGGTGTTGGTAAAAGTAACGTCTATGGGAAAGAACAAGGAGACGGTTCGTGATTATTAATGAGCAAATGATTGACGATATTGCTCTAGGCGCGACAGTGCTTGGCACTGGTGGGGGCGGTGACCCTTACAGTGGTGCATTAATGGCAAAGGCTGCGATTGCGCAGTCCGATAAACCCGTCGAGATTATTTCTTTAGAAGAAGTGGACGACAACTGCATGACGGTCCCTTCTTCCATGATTGGGGCACCAACCGTTGCTATAGAGAAGATCAACTCTAAAGACCAAATGCTGGTGGCGTTTGAAGCCATGGAAAAGGCTTTGGATGAAGAGATTGCCGTAACCTTTCCCATTGAAGTGGGCGGCTTTAACTCTCTGATCCCAATTTTGGTCGCAGCGCAAAAAGGCATTCCAGTGGTAGATTGCGATGCCATGGGGCGCGCGTTTCCAGAATCACAGATGGTGACCTTTTATCTTGATGGCTTGCCATCTGCGCCTAACACGTTAGCCGATGAGAAGGGTAACGTAGTAACAATACACCCATTAGATGGTGTTTGGTCAGAGCGTTTTGCTCGCCCAATTACTGAAGAAATGGGCGGCTCTGCGGCAATGTGTGACTATCCAATGCGCGGCTTTAACCTAAAGAAAAGCGCTTTGCCAGGAACACTGACAAAGGCGATGCAAATTGGCAAAGCGATCCGCAAAGCTAATGCTGAAGGAGAAAGTGCCGTAGATGCAGTGCTGGATATTGTCGGTGGTCAGCGCATTGTCACCGGTAAGATCCTCGATATTCATCGCACTACTGCGGGCGGTTTTGTTACCGGTGGAGTGGTCATTGAAAAACTGCAATACAGTGACAATGACCATCAGCCGAAGTCAGTGTTTGTGCATTTCCAGAATGAATTGCTACTTGCGCACAAGGGAAGCTCTGCCGATGAACTAAGCCAGGAGAACTTGCTGGCGACAACGCCAGATTTGATCTCCATCTTAGATCATGAAACAGGACACCCTATTACTACCGAGCAGTTGCACTACGGGCAACGTGTCGACTTAATTGCTTATCCTTGCGATCCAAAATGGCGCACAGACAAAGGCATTGAAGTAGCTGGGCCAAATTACTTTGGCTACGCGGTAGATTATCAAACAATAGAAACCTTGCTGGAATCAGGTGGTAACTAGTATGCAGGATCAAGTTTTTCGTTTAGGTATTGATGTTGGCGGAACCAACACCGATGGTGTCTTACTCGACAATGCCTTGAACTGTGTTGCAAAGGTAAAGGTAGCCACCTCTGAGGATATCTTTACGGGTATCGATGGCGCAATTACGGCGCTGCTCAATCAAAGTGGTATCAAAGGTAGCCAAGTACAACACGCTATGTTGGGTACAACCCAATGTACTAACGCTATTGTAGAGAAAAAGGCGCTTGATCGCGTTGGTATGATTCGCCTTGCTCTGCCAAGCGGAAGCAGTGTTCCACCTTTGTGTGGTTGGAGCCAATCTTGGCAGGAATTGCTAGGTGAACACTTCTATGAAGCACACGGCGGTTATGAATACGACGGCAAATTGATTGCCGATATTCAAGAGCAAGAGATCCGCTCCCTTTGCCAGAAAATGAAAGGCAACGTGGACTCTATCGCTATCTGTGGCGTGTTTTCTCCCGTCAATGGTGATCAAGAGAAACAAGTCGCGCAGTGGGTTGCTGAAGAGTTAGAGGGCGTGAAAATCTCTCTATCTCACCAGGTGGGTAGCCTAGGCATACTTGAGCGCGAAAATGCGACCATTTTGAATGCAGCCCTGCAAGGAACTGCGCAACGATTTGTGCAAGGCTTTTGCCATGCACTAGAGAGTCACCGAATCTTAGCCACGCCTTATTTTGGACAAAACGACGGCACCTTGATGTCGCAAGAGTTTGCACTCAAGTATCCGATTCTTACTGTGGCATGTGGTCCAACGAACTCTATTCGTGGTGCGAGTCATTTATCTAAACTATCAGACGCCATAGTGGTTGATGTGGGCGGTACCACGTCCGACATTGGCGCTTTGGTTCACGGATATCCTCGTGAGTCGAGCATTGCTGTGGAACTGGGTGAGGTTCGCACGAACTTCCGCATGCCGGATATTTTGGCTCTTGCCATTGGTGGCGGCACCATAGTAAGAGAACAGAATAATGGCTTTAAGCTAGGACCGGATAGTGTTGGGCATAAGCTGCTTTCTGAAGGGAAAAGCTTCTCGGGTGACACTCTTACCCTAACCGATGTTGCTTTAACGCTGAATCATATGGATTGGCACAATGCTGAGCAAATTCAGCCTGTGGATCTTAGTGAGACTGACGCAACCACTATCTATACACAAATGGTGCGAGATGTAGAAGAGGGCATTGATAAAATGAAAACCTCATCGGCTTCTGTTCCTGTCATCTTGGTGGGTGGCGGTAGTGCACTGATGCCTGATCATTTTGAGGGTGTGAGTGAGGTTGTGCGTCCAGAGCATTATGAAGTGGCCAATGCAATTGGCGTTGCTCTTGGAGAAATCTCAGGTCAGTTCGACAAGATAGTGCCTATCGTTCCAGAAAAACGCGTGGAAACCATGAAGAAGCTCGAAGAGCAAGCCAAGCAAGCGGCTGTCGATGCTGGCGCATGCGCTGAAAGTGTGGCTGTGATTGAGCGAAGTGAAATTCCGCTTAGTTATCTTCAAGGCAACATGGTGCATGTGAAGATCAAAGCTGCGGGGAAGATTGCTTAACACCTTTAATAAAGTGGCTGAACTCTGCTCTGAGTTTGGCCACTCTTTTTCTCACTCTTCTATTCGTTTAACCTCCTATCCGTTTCAGTTTCTATTTCCCTCAAACGTATCGAATAAATGCCAATACTGAGCTTATGCCTGAGGTATTGTGATCTGGCGCACGGACGTATCTAAAACTTACAGTTCCATTAAAAGCCTTATTGTATTACAATTAAAAAAGTTGCTAGAAATATCCGTCTTTTTGGTATTGAAACATGCCAATAAAGCCGATTTCAACATTTCTAGTGAAGACTCAATTAATTCAAAGAGAACATCATTATGTCTAACAAAGTAGCATTTATCTCTGGCGCAACTGGTGGCATCGGCTTCCAAGTTGCTAAACGTCTTGGTCAAGATGGTTACACTGTAGTTCTTAACGGTATCGAAGATTCTAAAGGCGCTGAGCGTCTAGCTGAGCTTAAAGAAGCAGGTATCGAAGCAGAATACTACGGTTTTGACGTAACTGATGAGCACGCTGTAACAGCTAACATCACTGCTATCGGCGAAAAATACGGCAAAATCGACGTTGTAGTGAACAACGCTGGTGGCCTAGGTGGTCGTAGCCCAATCGAAGGCATGGAAACTGATTTCTTCCGTAAAGTAATGGCTCTTAACCTAGATAGCGCATTCTTCGTATCTCGCGCTGCTATCCCATTCCTTAAGAAGTCTGACAACGCGTCAATCATCAACTTCACTTCGAATGCAGCTTGGAACGCAGGCGGCCCAGGTGCTGGTATCTACGGTACTTCTAAAGCAGCAGTTCACACGCTAACTCGTGCTTTAGCTAAAGAACTAGCTCCAGCCAACATCCGTGTTAACGCTGTATCTCCTGGTACTATCGATACTCCGTTCCACGCACAAATCAAAGAATCTAAGCCAGAAGTATTCGCTTCTTGGGCTAACAGCATCATGCTTGGTCGTCTTGGCCAACCAGAAGAAGTTGCATCTGCAATTTCTTTCCTAGTAAGCAAAGATGCTTCGTTCATCACTGCTGAAACGCTACAAATCGGTGGTGGTCAAGCTCTAGGTATCTAGTACCTAATACCTAATACCTAATACCTAATGCCTGAGTAAAACTAATTTTGGTTTTACGGCTTAGACGAAACTGAAAACGGCAGATCTCGAAAGAGGTTTGCCGTTTTGTTTTTCAGTACCAAAATGTTAGCGAGAAAATAAAGTTACAGGTCCGAAAGACGTTCTTTAATCTCGAGTATTTCCTGCTTGTGTTCTAGGAATATATCGACCAATTTTGGGTCAAAATGCTCGCCTTTTTCATCGATGAGTAGTTGAAAGGCATCTTCTGTATCCCATGCTTTTTTATAAGGGCGAGGGGAGGTGAGTGCGTCGAACACATCGGCTATGGCGGAAATTCGGCCTACCAGTGGAATATCTTCACCAGCAATTCCGGCTGGGTATCCTTTGCCGTTGAACTTTTCGTGATGGGTCATGGCGACTGTGTGAGCAAGTTGCAATACCGAAGAATTATTCGAGCCAAAAAGAATTTCACCGCCGATGTTGACGTGTGTCTTCATGACCTCCCATTCTTCTGAGGTTAGCTTATCGTCTTTCAGCAATATGCCATCAGGAATGCCTATCTTACCTATGTCGTGCATAGGCGCCGCGTCACGCAGAAGATCGGCGTCAGCTTCGTTCATTCCTGTAGCAATAGCCAACAGGTGGCAATAGTGTGCCATGCGCTGTACGTGTAAACCGGTTTCGTTGTCTTTGTATTCTGCAGCGCGTCCAAGACGCTGAATGACTTCGAGTTTGGTTTGATTTATCTCATCAGTTTGCTCTTTAACCTTTAGATAAAGTTCGCGGTTTTGATTGGCAAGCGCTAGGTGAGTTTTAACTCTTTGTATGGCAATCAAAGGAGTAATGGGCTTGGTAATGTAATCAACAGCGCCAAGTTGAAAGCCTTTGATTTCATCCTCTGCCGTGATTTTGGCCGTCACAAAAATGATCGGAATATGCTCAGTGTTGGGCTGACTTTTTAAGATACTGCATACCTCATAGCCATCCATTTCTGGCATCATAATATCGAGTAAAATGATGTCTGGAGCGGGAGTCATTTGCGCTATTTTGATCGCGAGTTTGCCGCTGTTCGCTACTTTGATTCGATACTTGTCTTGAAAGGTACCCGCAAGAACGTCGATATTTGCAGGAGTATCGTCAACAATCAAAATCGTTTGTCTATTGTCTGCCATAGTGCTTTTATTCCTTTATCAAATCTTTCAATAGCTTCGCCGCATCTTCGTAATCGAAGTTGGACATCGCTTGCTTAACCGCTTCTAGTTGCTGACGCGTAGTGCTGTCTAGTGACATGGCAAGTAATGATTCTAGTATCCCTTGCGCTTCAAATTCATAGGCTTCAATTGCGTTGAGCAAATCAAGCAGCTGATTTTCTATATCCTTTTTAAGAACGACATCGCCGGACGGAATATCAACGGCGTTTTCTGTCGTTGTTTTCGTGCTATCGAGATAACTCCTCGCTAGCTCTGTGGTTTCGGCTAGTTCTGCTTCAAGTAATGTTGCCTGCTGTCTAAGGTAATCTGTATCTATTGATTGTGACTGCAGATGAGCCTCTATTGCTCCTGCTATTGTCGAAACGCTTGGCATACCTAGGCTTGCCGCTAGGCCTTTTAATGTATGGGCGGTGATTTCAACGGCGGAGTAAGTAGCTGAGTCTATGCTGTGGCTCATTGTTGACAACTGCTCTGGAGCTGAGTCGAGAAATTTGCTTAAAAGCTTTGTATACAGTTTTTGGTTTCCATTGACTGTGCCCAACCCCAAGTTTGCATCGAACTGCTCTGAGGCATTTGCTACTGAGAGCGACAAAGCAGAATCATCATGCTTAACGGTTTGTGAATCTAGGTATCTGCTTAGCATTGACTGCAATTTATCTAAATCAATGGGCTTGCCGATATGGTCATCAAATCCAGAATCTTTGGCACGCTGAATATCTTCATCCATGACGTTTGCTGTCATGGCGACAATAGGTGTTGGATAACCGGATTTTTTAAGAATAGAGGTCGCTTGGTAGCCGTCCATGACCGGCATTTGGATATCCATCAACACCAGGTCGTATTCGTTATCCTTCGCTTTATCTATGGCCTGTTGACCATTGACCGCAATATCGATGGAAACTTCAAATGGCTCTAATATCCCTACCGCAAGCTCTTGGTTAATGTCATTATCTTCAACCAATAGTATGCGGGCGTTGGGGAAGATAAGTTTAGAGCGTTCTTTTTCTAGTCTTGGTTCATGAAACGCGGATATTTCGAACACTGCATCATAGATCTCGTGAGGCAAAGAAGGGTTAGAGACACATCGCCATCCTGCATTGAGGAATTCTTCCACTCGAGTATCTTGATCGGTTGAGACAACAACGTTGAGGTTTAGTCGATTAGCGAACTGCTTAAGATCATGAACGTTTTCCGCACAGGCTTTATCAACGGTAAGTAGCGTATTACGTTCTTTTTCATCGATGCCATGTTCTATTTCTTGAATAGTGTCGAAGAAAGATACCTTGGTACTCAAAGCGGAAAATGCCGACTGTATTAGCTCGTTAGATAGGGCGTTTTCACTTTGAATCCAAAGGCGATAGTCAGAGTGTTGTTTGATGGTCTCTTGCCATTGGCCTTTGTGGGTTAGGTCGATGCCTAGGGCAACGTCAAAGTAAAAGGTGCTGCCGACATCGAGTTCGCTCTCTAGCTGTAGTGATCCCCCCATTTTTTCCACAAGCTGCTTTGATATCGACAGACCAAGACCGGTTCCACCAAAATTACGGGTAGTGGATGCATCCGCTTGGTGGAATGATTGGAACAACCTAGATTTTTGTTCTTCACTGATGCCAATACCAGAGTCGACGACGCTGAACCTGAGCTGTTGCTGATTATCGAAACTCTCTAATAGTTGAACTTTGACTACTACTGAACCTGCTTGCGTAAACTTAATAGCATTACCGGTGAGGTTCAGCAGTATTTGAAACAAACGGGTGTCATCTGAGATTAAATGGCGTTCTACGTTAAAATCTATCTCGAAGTATAATCGAATGGACTTCTCTGTGGCTTTAATGGTGCAAATGTCAGCGAGTCTTCTCATGCATTGTTCAAGAGAGAATGACTGCTGGTCGAGTTCAAGCTTGCCAGCTTCTATCTTTGATAAGTCTAAAATGTCGTTGATGAGATTGAGAAGGGTAGAAGAAGACTGTTCTACTTTGTTCAAGTATCTGGCAACTGTTGGCTCTTGATTTCGTGTCAGCGCCAGATGAGTCATGCCTATGATGGCATTCATAGGCGTGCGAATCTCATGGCTCATATTGGCAAGGAATTGACTCTTTGATTGGTTAGCTTGTTTTTCCTGCTCACGCGATTGTTCTAGCATAGTAGTCAGCTCGATCATATCACTGACATCATACGCCCAGAATAAAATCGCTTCTTTATCATTAAAATGAGTTCGGTAGTAACTGACTCTCCCAGTAAAGCGCTCACCATTTTGCTTACATAGCTCCATTTCCTTATCAATAACAGCACCTTTCGCGACAAGCTCTTCATATACTTTGGTGCGATCATCGGGTGAACTGTATATCTTTGAAACGTCATAGCTATTAATTTCTTGTTTTGAAATCTTAAATAGCTCTAGTGCTCTTGGGTTTGTATAAGCAGGACGGCTCTCTTGAATTATTGCGACTGCAATGGGGGAAGACTCCAATATCTGCATTAACTCTTGTTGCTTGTTATTGAGCTCTTGCGTTCGTAGGTTGATTTGTTCTTCCAGTTCAGCATTGGATTTGTTCATTATTTCATAAGAACGGGTGCCAACTTTAAGTAGAAAAACAGAAACGGAAATGATCAAGCCAATTGAAATGAGTAAGAAGGCGATTAAAACAAAACGAGTGGTTCGGTAGACGCTAAAGACTTCGTTTAGTGTTATTTCAGCCACTATGGCGAAACCATACTGTGGTAGCCATCGAACGGAAGTTAACATTTCTTGATTTTGAAGAGTGACCAGGTTTTCAAAATTTGCGTCATTCACTTCTGGGTTGGATTTTAGCTTGCTGATGGTGCTTAGAAGTGTCGCAGAGACTTTCTTCGATAATATCTCGTCGTACTTTGTTGTCGAAGATTGTGAGCGACTATTAGATATAATGTAGCCCTTACTATCGACTCCAAATACGCGCCCTGTTTGACCTATCTTGGCAGCGCGAAAATTTCGGGTAAACCCTTTACTAGGGTCTATTTTGAGAGAAAAAATAGCGAAAATGCCCTGATTCTCGTCTTTGATAGGATAGAGCAAGAACATAGACGAGGCTTTGTCGTTGTCAGACACATCCTGTGAGGCTTCGTCACTTCGTATTGGTGGCAGCAGAACAATCTCGCCTTGCCACGCTCTGTTTAAGTACTCAACCGACGTCGTTTCTAACTCGCTTTTTCGACCGACATATTCATCATTTGTAGACGCAAGGTTAAGGTTGTTTTGCCCAATAATGGTGAATCCAGCGGTGGAGGTTAGGCTAATGCGGCTCTTAACGTGTCGTCTTATGCGCTTTTGGATAGGAGAGTTGAGAATGATCTCGGCTTTTTCATCAGCAGGAAAGTCGAGGCTGGAAATGTCATCCAATAGTTGGGCTAACACAATAAAGTCTTCATCGATAAGGAGCTTTATGTTGGTCGACTTTTCTCCTAACCATTCTTGAAGGATTATCTCGATACCGTTTTGTGCAAGGTCTAATCGTCCGTTGTATGAATTTAAGGTATTCGCTTTTTCGGTCTGTAACACAACGACTATGCCAAGAACCATAGTGGTACATACACTGAGTACGAATACAGCAAAAAATCGCTTACTTTTTCTCTGACCAAAAAAACTCTCATACTTTTTACGAAAAATGCGAATAAAGATAGAGAGCACTAGTAGCACCATTGTGATGAGCAGTATGCCCAAGCCAATTTCAACGACAGGATTGATGGTGGGGTTAGAAATAGTACTCCCAGTTAATGAGTTCGCGTGTACAGATGCACTCAAGAGTAAGCCCCCGAATAGCGGTACAGAATGGGTGAATACTTTACTAAGAAACCGACCGATTAGTCCTTTCATCAGTGTTTTGAATCCTTCATGTTTTGTACTAGGCGATCGTCAGTGATTGCGGATAAGATATTGACTTAAATACAAAAGGTTACCAATATGTTATAGCACCTTTAAACTATATCGAATAGAAAAATGCCAAGACTTCGTCTGTTACCTATCATTTTTGCCCTGTCTAGTCTGTCACTAGCGCCTGTAAGCACCGCAACAGATGACATTCAAACTATAAAAATGACACCAAAGCAGTCAGAAGAAGATGTTTCTCATGACTATTTAGTTCAGCTTGTTGCTAGATCAACGCAATTGGCCGAAGAGCACTTTGGACCTAGCAAAATAGAGTTTATGCCTATCATGCTAAGCCAAGATCGTGTTCTACAGCTGTTGGGTATTGGTGGTGTACTAGACATAGTATCTTCTGCGCCAACGGCAAAGAGAGAAGCATCATTTCTTTCAGTAAAAGTACCGATATTTATGGGTTTATTAGGATATCGGATGATGATCATTTCTCCTGAGAAAGTGGCAACGTTTGAGGGGATTACTACCGAAGAGCAGTTAAAAAACTTAATCGCTTGTCAGGGAACGGCTTGGCCTGATGCTGATATTCTCGAAGATAGTGGCTACAAGGTGCTGCGAGTGGATAAGTTCGAGCAGATGTTTGAAAAGCTGCATGATGGCGGATGTGATTACTTCCCAAGAGGGATCACTGAAGGCTATGGAGAGTTAGAGTATTACAACGAAAATAATCCAGATAAACCATTGGCTAAATTTGATTCGATACTGATTCACTATCAGGTTCCATTACTGTTTTATACTAGCCACAGTAACTATGAACTCGCTGCGAAAATGCAATATGGCCTAGAAAAAATGGTGGAAAACGGTGAATTGGAGGCTTTGTTAAAAACCCATCCTGTTACTCAATCTGCTTTTCCATTGTCTAAATGGGAGAGTTCTACGATTTATAGTGTACCGAATACAAGGCTTCCTAAATCGGTTCCAACATTCAAAAAAGAGCTTTGGCTGGAGTTGAATTCTCAGCCTTAACGTTGCCGATCGTTTATGTTGAAGTTTTAAATACGATAGCTAGAAACCATTTCAATAACACAAATTGAGTATTCTTTGCTCGGTTAAGTTTCTGTTTGTAAATGACTTTATGTATGTAATTCCTCATTACCCCCACTAGCAGCACTCTTGCCTCTGGCTGACAGGTGCATGACATTGATTGCATGCCCTGGCGATATCTTCTGCTCAAAATAAAACGCAGGATACGTAATGAAGATAACAAAGCTAGTTTTACCTCTATTTATGGGATTCGCTCTTGTCGGTTGTAACTCCGATAGTGACGAAAGCAATTCTCCAACGCCGACGCAAACAACGCTTAACTTAGCGGTGATCAATCAACTGGATTCCACTGTAGTTGAAAGTGAAGATGCATCTCTTTTGAATGCTGACTCGACCTGTAACCACGGCAAATGCTTGACCGATGTTGATGAAGCGGTGATCGCGTTTAACTATGTGTTCCTGAAACGAGTAGATGGCAGCAGTGGTGATGTGACTTGCGATCAAACGGGTGAGTGTGAAACTTATCATGTGACCTTTGAGCATGAGGCAAATGAGCTTCGAATGATTGATGTTATGAATGCAAACGGCAGTGATGCGGCACCTTTGTTCCAAGACCTAAGATTATCTCCGGGTGACTACCAAATGTGCCTGTATATCAACGGTCAACACCAAGGTGGTGGTCAGGTTGATATCGACTATGATTCGCACGTTCGCGATATCGATGGCAGTTACTTATATCTTTCTACTCCTAGTCAAGGTTCTTGTGCTGGTGCAAAACCGCCACAAAACGCTCGTCCAACAGGTCGACTAGTGAGTAAGACATTCACTGTGCAGAAGGGGTATAACAACCTAGCGGTTTGGTTCAATCTTGAAGATACCCTTCGCTACAACAAGAATCATGATTGGAGATTCTTAAGCAATAAGAACTTTGAAATAGTTCATATTGATGACATCCCGCCTCGCTTAGGTCATATCAATGGCACAATTGACATAGATTCGATTCAAAGCGTATGTCATGAAAACAGCTACGATGCGGTAGATTCTGTGTATTTGTATCGCGGTGCCACTGAGCAACAGCAAATGCTTGGCTTTCATACCCTTCGCGAAGGAATAGAAGGTGAGCGTCGTCCAAAAGAGGGCGCTCCAATTGCTGTTCCTTTGATTGCTGATCCATCTGGTCTAAAAGGGCAGTTTGCGTTTGAGAGTGTGTATGCAGACGAATATGCAGTTGGGTACACTTGTACTGCGCAACATGATACAGAAGCGACAAATGGATCTGGTTTTGAAATTTACAAGTCCATTAATAACATTATTGTTGAGCCTGGCCGCACAACAAGGGTTGAGTTTTAGATAGCAATAGCTTGATTATTGGCAAAGATAAGGTCGCGAAAGCGACCTTTTTCATTTTAATTATTCAAGTCTGCTAGAACGAAAAAAGCCTCACTCAAAGAGTGAGGCTTTCAATAGATTGCTTACAAGTTACTTAGCTGTGTAAGTATCGTGAGATACGTCTAGCTGGTAGAAAGTTGCTTGTGAGTAGTCGTCTAGGTCGCCAGAGATGTTTTGGTTGTAAACACCCGCTTTGAAGTACATGTACTTGCCGCCAACGTCGTAGCCACTGTCGCTCATGTCTACAACTTGAACTACGTCGTCGTGACCTTCACGCATTAGAGACACAGTCATAGTGTTGCCTTTAACTTCAATGCGGTAGCTAAATTTCTCGCCAAGTGCGATACCATCTTCGCCAACTTCAGCAGTCAAGTCGCCCACTAGAGGATAGAAATCTTCTTTAGTTGCGTCTTGGCTTTCGTGTGCAAAGTAAACAGCACCTGTCGCTTGGTTAGGCAGTTTACGGTAGTACAGACGAATTGGCTCATCGTTTTGGTCGTGAATCTGACCGATGATAAAGCGACCTACTTCGTTCGCGTTACCCGTAGTTGTTGCGTGGTCGATTTTCAACGTTGCTTCTAGAACGCCGTCAATACCAGCAGCTGCTTTTAGGTCTGATTCAGGAGCGCTTGAGAATACCCAGTTGTTCTTGTTAACACCTTTAGTGCTAATAGACTGGTCGCCACGGCGCATCATTTCACGAAGCTCTGTACGTGCGTACTTAGTGTTTTTAGAGGTACGAACACCTTTCACATAAGACTTAAATACTAGGCCGCCGTCGTCAGCAGTGTAGAAGATTTCTGGGTGTTGGTAACCGTTTGCAAGGTTCCACTCAGAAACGTCATCTGGCTTGCCATTTTTGTCATGATCGAATGGTTGAGATAGGTACCAATGCGTCATGTCAAAGTTTTCGCTTGGTGCGTTACCTGCAAGTGGAGTTGCTGGTAGACCCGTTACTGCTGGTAGTGGGCTACGAGTGTCACATTTTACTGTAGTATCACAAGGGTAAACTGCGGCTACACCGAAGTCACCAGAACGTAGGTCTTTGCGCGCCTCTTTAAGTGCTTTTTCTGCCGCTTTCATTTCAGCGATCATTACGGCTTCTGCAGCTACAACGTCTGAAGTGATGATGTGGCTAGCAGGACAAGCGTTAACGTTACAGTTAACAGCTGCTAGTTCAGTGACACTGTTCCAACCGCTTTTCGTGTTACCGTGACCAACGTATTTTACGTAACGAGCTTTAACTGCAGGCTCAAACTGGAAACGCTCAAGGCCGAGGGCTTCACCTGAGCTCATTTGGTCTGCAAGTACAGTCGTCCACGTTTCACCATCTTCACTTACTTGAATATCAAATTTAGATTGACGCTCATTACCTTTGCTAAATGCCGCTTGAACAGCGTCGAATTCTTGTACTGAACCGTAGTCCAACACTGCCCACTCGCCGTCACCAGCTGAAGACCAACGCGTAGTTAGATCTTGGTCGAAAAGGCGATCAGGGCCATTACCATCGTGGCTGCTTGCTGTAATAGCAACGGGTGTAAGAAGAGCTTCGCCCGTCTCTTTGTTGTTGTCGAACTGTGGAACTGAAGTAGAAGTACAGCCAACAGCTAGTAATACAGAAGTAGCTAATAAGCTTTTTAGATATATATGTTTCATTTATCCATTCACCTAATGTTGTGAAAACCAACAATGTAATTTGTAATATAAAAAGAAATTTGAATCGTTTTTTTGATGAAGAAGGCTTAGCTATCCTTGCTTCTACATCGCCTGATGCCTTTTAGAACTTGATTGCTCAATGCATTTACAAATTAAGAATACATATTTTAATAATACAAATGTAAATAAATATTTGTAAATGCGATCAAGGTCTAATTCAGATTCTCTAATAGTGATCTATGTTCAAAGAACTGAAGCTAACGTCGAAAATTTGCCCAGGATATTCAGGTTTAAACTGAGGATAGATTCCTGCTTTGAAGTAAAAAGCGATATCTGGAGAGGCCCAATCTGAGGATAAAACCACAGTGTCGCCATCTTTATCGGTGTAGTTTTGACCCCAAGGTATTGAGTGCGCGACTCGGTTACTGCCATCAGTGTCATAGGTAGCAAGGTAGATACCATCTTCATCGGCACGAATGGTATAACTCCATTCCTCACCAGCAGCATAGATGCCTAATTCAACGCTAAATGGCTCACAGTGACCACAGTCTTGGTTATTGATTTCGTAATCATCATTTAGGATGACTCGAACGGGTCTGCTATCGCCTTCCCAAAGCAGCTTAACTAGCGCTTGATTGATCTTCCAACCATGTATCTGACCTAAAACCACTTTTGGTTGACTGATGTTTGGGTGCTGTTCGACTTTAAGAGTTGCGTTTAATGTATGAGTAGAATCACCCGTTCTTGAATCGTCTAGATACCAGCTAGTGTCTTCATCACTGGTGCTACAATCAGGGTTATTGTTACTAATAAACAGTTCTCTAAGCTCTGAGCGGATGTAGTTGGAGTTGGCGGTAGATGAACCGTAACCCATGTCAGCTCTAAAGTGCATTCGCCCATCTTCTACACTGAAGTAGGTGGTATTGTTGTCTGGGTCTTTATCTATGACGTCTTCATCGTTTGCCAGTGTATCCTTGTCTGAATAACCACAGCGTTCTGGAGTAAGCTCAGCTGCACTATCACCGCCAGAGAAATAGTAATCATCTTTGCTCGCAGGAATAGTGAGCTTCCAGCTATCAATATCCCAATCGTAAGCAGTGTTTGAATCGCCCGTTAGAACTTTGAGTGCTCGGAAGTGAGCTTCTGATTCACCATTTTCAAATTGGTTGTACACGCCCGCTTTAAAGTAGCTCAGTAAGTGTTCCCAGTAAGCGATATTCAGATCAGCTTTGACAATGTCATTCACTTCAATGGATAGGTTATTTTCTTGAACGATTAATTCAAACTTAGTGAATGCATCTGTATCGGCTTCGCCAAGATCGTATCGGTCGTAGGCATTCTGACACTCTGCAGAATCTGGGTCAGAACCGTCACCCTTACAATCTACGGCGTTATTTTTTACAACCGCCCAGTAGTGACCGTATTTACCGTCACGCTCAAGTTCGTAGACAACACGCAAAAGCGGGTGAGGGATGTATCCCGTACCATCACTTGACGTTCCCTTATTGTGAATCTGCAAAAACGTAACCTGGTCTCGACTTGAAGAAGAGTCGCTCATGGCATCTTCGATACCTGGCAGTTTCACCTCAGCGAGTAGGGTACGTTTTTCATCTTCAACATTAATATCGAAATTGTCTCTTTCGCGAACTTCATTGCGCATAGAGTAGTTCGACATCTTAAACACAAGATACTGCGTGTTCTCTTGGGCATAAAAGTATTCATCATAGTACCCATAAAAGTTCCCATTGGTCACAACGCTCTCTTTATTGGATGCGCTACCGTAAGGGTCAGACTGCTGTAAGTCTGAATTTGAAAGGATATCTTGATATTTAGTAATACTATAAGGAGCAATTGGATCGCCCGGCTCAACAGGTTCACTCGTGCCGGGGTCTGAGTCATTGGGATTATTGTTATTGCCTGAGCTATCACTGCCTCCACAACCAGTCAGTGCGGTTGCTAGCATCAATGCCAAAATTGATTTATTCATTTCCATGAGAATATCTGTAACAAAAAGTAATAATTAAGAATGTTATTTGTACTATTTTATGTCAATTCGATATCATGGAAACTGTGAGCATATGCACAGAGGTGGTAAGGATATGTGAACGAGATTTTGTTTTGGCATAAAAAAGGCCCATCTTTCGATAGGCCTGATGCTTATAAACTCGTAGGTTTATCTTTGCGATTTTGATTCGCGCTTAACAAGTTCCATCTCGAACTCGTCAGGGTAAAGAACGATGCCTTCACCTTCGTGGTCTGGGAAGACAACCAGAGATAATTCGTCTTCTTCAAGACCATGAGTCCAGCGAGACTTCCATTTGGCTATTGAAATAGGTTCAGCAGTAAAGCCTTCCCATTCACCAGTAGCCCAAAGCAATGCATGTTCTTCTGAAGGCCACACTGGAACGCATTCTTCGTCTTCAGTGTTTAGCATTACACTTCCGTGCTCATCAATTAATAGCCAGATTTTCTTATCGTTTACTGCAGCCTTAAAGAATAAATTAAAGCGCTCTGATGGATCCTTTGGGACATTTGGAGTAGTAGCAGAAGTCATTGCATGCCTTTGATATATAAGTGTGTCCCACACAGTATAACCCTGTGTAATAGCGAGAGCGAGAAGCAAGTCACTTTTTCAGCCATCAATGAATATCAACGCATCACTGAGAGGGTGAACTGAGATTCCTAACGAAGTGGTGCGTACAACTAAAACTCTGAGAGGTCGCGCTAAAAATGTGCGACCTTTTCACTTTCCTTTCTATTTTTCTGCCAGAATCATTCCAGTATCTACTAACTGGAGAAAACCATGAACTCTATACCCCTTCTGGGCGCGGGCACCTACAGACTCAAAGACGGTGCTGGCTATGAATCGGTGAAAACATCACTAGAAGCAGGCTTTCGTCATATCGATACGGCTCAGATTTATGGGAATGAAGAAGAAGTAGGCCAAGCAATTGCCGATTCTTCCATTCCGCGTGAAGATGTCTTTCTGACCACTAAGGTTTGGATAGATAATTTTGCTAAGGAAAAGTTTGCACCTAGCGTTCAAGAAAGCCTTGGAAAGCTGAAGACAGATTACATCGATCTGTTGTTGATTCATTGGCCTCTTAAAGATGATGAAGTGCCAATGGAAGAGTACCTTCCGGAACTAAAAGCGCTAAAAGATTCGGGTTTGGTTCGTCATATTGGCGTGTCTAATTTCACCAATGCGCAGCTTGAAAAAGCCATTGATATCCTAGGTGACGGCGAGATTTATACTAACCAAGTCGAAGTACACCCGTATTTGCAAAATCATAAGGTGGTTGATTTCTGTGAAGCGAACGGCGTGATTGTAACGGGATACATGCCTTTTGCTTACGGTGACGTACTACAAGATAAAACCATTCAAGCCATTGCCAAGGACCATGATGTGAGTCCTGCTCAGGTTGTGCTTGCGTGGATGCGTCAAAACGAGTTCGTGACGATCCCTTCATCAACCAAGAAAGCCAACATTGAGAGCAACTTGCAGTCCGAAAAGGTGACGTTGACTGAGTCTGATATGGAGAAGATCGCTACTCTTGATAGAGATCATCGTCTTGCGAGCCCAACCTTTGCTCCTGACTGGGATTAATTTTTAAAGTGTGAGGCTAAAATTAGATATAATGCCTAGACTGTAAAATAATTGCTATTTTTCATAGGCTTGCTGATATTAAGAAATTGATTCTTTCGCTACTTAGCACTATTCCTATCGCAGTCTGGGGGTGGTGCTATTTTGTGTCCGGCGCATGGTGGGCTGAAAACCTCACCGCTGTTCCCTTTGTTATGCTTGTCGCTTACCTAACTCTGTCGCTGCTTTCAGTGTTTTTAAAAGAGAAGGTGCTGTCAGCGATAAATATTGGTTTTGCACTGCTGTTTTACTCGATCACACCAAACAGTAAGGCGGTAACTCAGGATGCTTGTGGTGACACCGTCACAATTGTTCAATACAATTTAGCCTTTGAAAATACCAACCTAAAACAATTCACGGATTTTTTAGAAAGAACGCAACCTGACTTGGTGGTGATGCAAGAAGTGTCACCTGAACACGGTCAAGCCTTTGCACATTTATCGAATCTCTACCCTCATCGCTATGGCGGACAACCTAAGGTGGGCTATCCATCAAACCAATTAATATTGAGTCGCCACCTACTGTACGGCATGTCGGTATTTCGCACACCAGATGGGCAGAACATCATTCGAGGTATATGGCAACCAAGAGTTGGTGTCGATATAGGGTTGCTCGCAGCGCATCCCCCATCACCACGCACTAAAGCATTGTGGTATCGACGAGATGCGTTAATTCGTACAGCAGAATACTTAGCCAATAGCTCTGCAGTTGAGCGAAATATGGTGATCGGCGATTTTAATCTGTCGTCTTCAAGTCCAACCTATAAAAATGCATTTGTGGGTTATCAATCCCTGCCCGTAGCAAGCTGGAAGGGCATACGATCCGATATTCAGATCCCCGCAATTGCTATGGCTTCAATCGACCACCTTTGGCTAACGAGTGGTGTGAATTCTGATTTCTCTATTTGTGCTCGAGAAGCTCTTAGTGAAGTACAAGGGTCAGATCATGTACCCGTTAAGACACTTTTAGGACTTTAAGCTAAGGAGTGGAAGTTACCTCTTAGTGACTTAAATGCTCTCTAAGGTTTTGGATGAATAGTGCGTATTTTCTAGAGTGACAATTGTGGTATGAATGATCGCTTTTATACTGATTCATCATGTGAATAGGTTGATGAGGTAATTGAAAAATGAACCGAAAATGTGTGATCAACTTCATGTTTGATGGGGTGCATAATCCAATATTTCGGTGCTAATATTCTCATAAATCATACAATACGACATAGAGTTGAATCCTACATGATGAATACTAAGACCCTTAGTCTTGCTACCAGCAAGAAGTTTGCACTTAGCACAGTTGCTACTTTCGCTGCTGCTCTAACCATTAGCGCAGGCGCACAAGCTGAGACAAAAGCACCTTCTGACAAATTTGACCTTCTTGGCTGGACGATTAGTGTCCCAGTTGACTCAAACGGTGACGGCAAGTCAGACCAAATCAAAGAGAATGAGCTGGCTGGTGGCTATTCAGACGCTGACTTCTTTTACCTAGATGAAGATGGCGGTATGGTATTTAAGGCTCCTATTAAAGGCGCTAAAACGTCAAAGAACACTACCTATACTCGCTCGGAACTGCGTGAAATGATGCGTCGTGGTAACACTTATCATAAAACCAAGGGCGTTAATGGTAACAACTGGGTCTTTTCTAGTGCACCTGAAGCAGACCTAAAAGCGGCCGCTGGTGTTGACGGCACTCTAGAAGCAACTTTGAAAGTTGACCATGTCACCACTACCGGTGAAAACTGGCAGGTAGGTCGTGTGATCGTAGGCCAGATCCATGCAAACAACGATGAACCAATTCGTCTTTACTACAGAAAGCTTCCTCAGCATGAAACAGGTTCCATCTACTTTGCACATGAACCACGCGAAGACTTTGGTGATGAAACTTGGCACGACATGATTGGTAACTCACTACCAAACTATTGGAATCAAGACGCGACTCCAGCAGAGCCTAAAGACGGTATCAAGCTTGGTGAAGTGTTTAGCTACCGCATTAACGTAACAGGTAACGAGCTAACGGCGACTATCATGCGTGAAGGTAAAGACGACATCGTTAAAACAGTAGACATGTCTAAGAGTGGCTACGACGAAGGCGGTCAGTACATGTACTTCAAAGCTGGTGTATACAACCAAAACAAATCGGGTAAGCCTGATGATTACGTGCAAGCGACTTTCTACGACTTGAAAGTTACTCACTAATCCAACCATTTTAAACGAAAGCCACTTCAGATAATGAAGTGGCTTTTTTCTTTATAACGGCACTCTCGTTTCTAAGCTTGAGGGGTAGTGCTCCAGTCGCCGCCTAATGCTTTATACACAGCTATTGTGCTGTTAGCCGATTGCAGTTTGGCTGCAACTTGGCGGTCTTGAATAACCCGTTGCTGACGCTGAGCATCTAACACCGATAAGTGGTCAATCAAGCCTGCTTTGTACAGAGATTTCGCCTTTGATACCGCTTTATCGGTCGCTTCTACCGCTTCGCTAAGCTGGGTTTGATTTTGCTGGCTTCGGCCATAAGCGAAGAGAGCAGAGTCAACCTCAGCAAAGGCTGAATCGACAGTATATTGATAGCTCAACGCAGCTGACTTAAAGCGAGCCTCGTTTAACTCAACCATAGCCTTACCTCGGCCACCGTCAAAGACGTTCCAGTTAACGCCTACAGCGCCCATCCAGCCAAATGAATCGCTACTAAAAAGTTCATCGAAGCTGCTTGCCGAAACTCCAGGTGTACCTGTCAGAAAGAACTTTGGATAACGGTTAGCAACGCTTGCTGCAAGTTCTTCGTTCACAGCCGCCATTTCCCGCTCCGCCATTCGAATATCGGGTCTGCGTTTAACCAAATCAGAGGGTAACCCTACAGGAATTAGCGCTGATAGCTCTGGTAGTCCACTGTCGTTTGTCAGCCGAACATCAACTTGTGTGAGAGGCTCTCCCAGTAAAATGGCGAGGCGGTGTTTATGTACTTGTTCAGCGATCTCTAACTGTGGAATAACGGATTCAGTAGCTGCAAGCATAGCCTTTGCTTGGGCGTAATCCATATCTGAACCATAACCGGACTTAACAATTTTCTCTACTAAGATAAGTGTTTGGCGTTGGTCTTCAATATTTTCCATTGCAAGTTTTTTACGCTCTTTTGCACCTAGGTATTGCACATAGTTGTGTACTAAATCTGCCGTTATTAACGTTGTTAGTCCTACTTGAAAAATTTCTGCTTGTTCTGCTCTGATAGAGGCAGCGTTCGCTTGCCTATCAATTCTTCCGAAAAGGTCCAGTTCCCAGTTTATTGATCCCCCAATAAAAACACCATCATGTTGGTTGTCCAGTAGGGTTACTGTACCGCCGTCTGATGTATCAATTGGATTTAATGCAGGCCCCAATAAGGAGCTATTTGAGCTGAGTTGGTAATTATAATAGCCACCCCCAATACTGACAGTTGGCACTTTGAATGACTCGACGGCTTTTTTGTATGAATTTGCCATTTTGATGCGCTCAGCTGCCAGCTGCAATGGAATGTTTTGTTGCTGTACATCGACGATCATTTGATTCAAGGTTGGATCATTGAATTGTTTCCACCAGTATTCCGAATTGACGCTCTCCTCATTACCCGCATATAGGTAGGTTTGAGCGAGTGTTGTTTCAGGCTCCTCATAGTCCGGTCCTACAGCACAGCCTGCAATCAACAAAGCCAGTGAAATGGGAGTCAGTTTTTTTATTAAGTTCATGATAATTCCCTTATGCTATTTCTGTGCTGATGGTTTGTTTCGGTGCTTTTTCTTTGTATACAAGCTTGTACATCGCGGGCATTACCATTAATGAAAGAACCGTTGCTGCAGCTAATCCGCCGATGATGGTAGCCGCCATCTGGTCAAACAAGAGATCGCCCAGAAGCGGAATCATGCCCAATGCTGTGGTCAATGCCCCCATAGAAATCGCCATGGTACGGTTCATGGTAGCTTCTTTTATCGCATCAGAGAGTTCAAGGCCGTTGCGCCTTTCAAGCTCGATTTGGTCCATCAATACAATGCCGTTTTTAATGATCATACCGGTCAAAGTAATTGCGCCTATTAGAGCCATAAATCCAAATGGCTTATCCAGTAACAGTAGTGAGAACGTCGCGCCCGTTGCTGCCAGTGGCAGGGTAGTGTAGATAATGGCGGTCTGTTTAAAGCCATTGAACATAGCAATCATGATGATGGTCATGATCAGTAGGGCTTTTGGCAACTGCTTTACGATATCGGCAACGGCTTTGTGCTCGTCATAGTACTCGCCGCCCCATTCCATGCTGTAACCAGGTGGAAGGTAGATACCTTCGATTCGGTCTTTTACTGCATTTCGAACATTGGCCGGAGTTGTGTAGCGTTGAACAGCGGCTTGTGCGGTAATGGTCTTGACGCGATCGCGACGCCAAATCATGCTTTCCTCTGTTGCCAGCTCAAAACCATCCACTACTTGACCTAGAGGTACTGAGTGCAGTCCTAGCAGAGACTTCACAGGCAAGGTTTCAAGGGATGCCATATCTTGATTTGAACCACGCAGCTGAATAGGGATCAGCTCATCGTTAAGGTTCATGCGACCTAACGGCATGCCGTTAGTTCCTCGTTTCATCGCAAAGGCAATGTCTGCTCGGTTTATACCAGCGCGAAGGGCTTTGTCTTGGTTGATGATAGGTGTCAGCATTTTGCTTTGTTGGCGCCAGTCGTCACGAACGTATTTTGCGTCGGGGTGGCTTTCAAATATGGCTTTTGCCTCATCTGCAAGTTGGTGCAACACTTCTTCGTCAGGGCCTGAAAAACGTGCCTCTACGGCGTACTTATCTGCGGTAGCCAGTTTAAGGGCTCTAAATCTTGGCTCGGCATTTGGGAACGTTTCTGCAAGCCACTTATCACCGCGGGATACAAGATCATCAATAGCGAAGTAATCAGTGGCATTAATCAAGATTTGACCATAAGCGGGATCAAGTGGTTCTGGTTCTACGGTTACTGAAAATCTTGGGGCACTGGCACCGACTGATGTAGAAATACTTTCTACTTCTGGCTGAGCAAGAAGCCATTGTTCAATCTGCTTCATATCGGCAGAGGTTTGCTCTATCTTCGCGCCATTTGGAAGCCAATAGTCTAGAAATACAATAGGCCTGTCTGATTGCGGAATAAAGTTGATGGCTATATACGGAACACATACTGCTGTCGCTACAACTAGCGGTATAAGTGTACTTAGTGTTTTTATAGGATGGTCGACTATTGCGTTGATCATTCTGGAGAGTAGAGGATTCTTTTGGTTCGCACCCTTTTTGCTTGGCTTTAAGAATAACCAACACAGCAGTGCAGTCAGGGTCATAGCGACAAGCCAAGATAATAAAAGCGAAGAGGCCATGATACTAAACACTGAACCAGCAAACTCTGCAGCATCGGTTTTTGAGAATAGCACTGGGCTAGAACCCATGATTGCGATAACTGTTGCGCCTAACAGTGGCACTGCAGTTTCCTTCACTGAATCAATGGCAGCTTTGGTTCTCTCTATGCCCTTGTTCATCTTAGATTGCATCATGTCGGTAATTACAATAGCGTTATCGACCAACATCCCTAAGGCAAGGATGAAGGTACCTAGAGAGACACGATGCAAGTCTATTTCTGCAACATTCATGTATATTAGGGTCAGCAGGATAGTGATAAGCAAACTTGCACTCACTATAGATGCGCTTTTGAAGCCCATAAAAATAAGCAATACAACAAATACGATCGCGATACTTTCCATGAGGTTTACAACAAAGTCATCGATAGCAATTTGCACTTGCTCAGGCTGATAGGCAACTATTGAAACATCGACTCCCAATGGCAGTTCTGCTTCAAAGTCATTGATAACCTGATTAATCGTATCGCCAAGAGAGACAACGTTGATGCCATCCACTGGGCTAACGGCAAGGGTGACTGAGGGGTCGCCGTTGAAGCGATTTTCAGTCATTGCAGGCGTTTGATAGCCCATAGTGACATCTGCAATATCACCTAAGCGAATCATGCCACTTCCAAGTTCACTGATACCGCCCTTAATGATCAAATTCTGAATATCGGCTAAGGATTCAAACTCACTGGTTTGTGCCACTCTGATTCGTTCTTGACCGGCTGCAAACTGACCCGCTTCAAAGGTCATGTTCTGAGTATTTAATTGGCTCCAAACTTGAGCGACAGAAAGCCCGTATTGCGCCAAGCGCTCATCCGGCATATCAATGTAAACCACACGTGGCTGAACGCCGTGCAGCTCTATTTTCTTAATGCCTTCTACGGCTTTGATACGGCGTTGCAACTCTTCGGCATATTGTCGCAGCTCTTCAGGCGCGGCGTCAGTGCCGTGAATGGCGAACAGCATGCCGTATACCTCAGAGAACTCATCTTGAACGATCGAGATTTGAGCACTGGTTGGCAATTGCAATTTTACATCTGAAACCTTGCGACGAAGTAGTTCCCATTGTTGGGGTAACTCATCGGAGTTCAAGCTCTCGTTGAGGTCGACAAATACCATAGATACCCCAGGACGAGATAACGAGCGTAAGCGATTGAGCTCTGCCATCTCTTGTAGCTTGGTTTCTACGGTATCTGTGACTTGTTGCTCTACTTCTTCTGCGCTTGCGCCAGGATAAAGAGTAACAACAACCGCCGTCTTAACGGTAAAGGTAGGGTCTTCTAATTTTCCAAGATCAAAATATGAGTACAGCCCCGCGATGATACTCAACACGGTGAAAAAGAGTACGAAGGTACGTTGTCTAATAGCAAATTCAGCTAGATTAATCATGTTTGTTCCTATAACTCTCGCACAGTGATTTTGTCTGCTTTGTCGCCTTCTTCAAGGTAGTGTGTACCGCTGATGACCACTTGATCTCCTGTCGAAAACTCACCTTTGATGCAGGCAGTTTTGGCATCGATTGAATCTAAGTCTACGGAACGTGGAGCAATGATGCCCTCCTCGACAACATGCACGCGCATATCGTGCTTGTTACCCAATAGAGCAGAGTAAGGAATACAATAAGAGGAGTCAGCCAGTGACAAATTTGCTAAAACCGTCACTGATTTTCCTGGAAAGACAACATCAGATGGTTTGTCTAACGTCATAGTCACCGTATAGGTTTGCTTGATTAGGTGAGGCTTTGTAGCAATTTCACTAACGGTTGCTGGAAGTGATTCTTTGGCTTGATACCAAGTCACTTCTACTTGCTGTTCAGCTTTGAATTCATGAATAAGGTTTTCAGGTACATCGATATCCACCTCAAGTTTGTTGTTGTTCTGCAATGATACAACGGCGATACCAGGAAGAATTTGTTCGTGCTGTTCGTAATTGACGCTACCGATGGCCCCACTAAATGGTGCTTTTAATTCGGTGTATCTTAGGGTGTCTTCTGCGCGTTGAATGTTTTTTTGTACTACTTTTACCGCAGATAAGCTTCGTTCATAACCACTAATCGCGCGGTCAAGATTGACACTCGCTATTGCATCGTCTTCGATCGCTTGCTCTACACGAGCCAGTTCGGCCTTAGCCAGCTTGTGTGCTGATTGAGCTTCAAGCATTCGAGCTTCTAGTTCTTCTAAAGCTACTTGATAGTCATGTGGGTCTAGGCGAGCAATGGTTTGGCCTTTCTTTACAAAATCGCCTTTGCTGACGAGAAGTTCATTAATGGTTCCAGGAACACGAAAGGCGACACCGGCTTTTTCTTGAGATTGAACTACGCCAGTAAATTGTTTTGTGGATTTAAAAGACGGGTCTTCAAGCTCTACAACCTGAATGCTGCGTTGAGGCTTTGAAGCAAGCTTAGGTGTGGATTCTATCTGTTGGCATGCGCTAAGTAGCAGGACTACAGTGCTTGCTAGTATGGTTTTTGAATACTGCATATTCGGGCTCCTATATTCTAATAGCCCGATTGTAAGTGTTTCTTTGTACTAGATAATCTGTCTCAGTTAAGAATCACTGTCTCATTTTTTGTGACAATTGAGTGTCCTGTGGGATTCTTTGTAATAAATAATCTATCAATAAACGACTGGCATAGTTCAGCGTCTGTGCCTTTGGGTGTAGTAAATAGGACTGGTATGTCACTGAGGCAGTTTTTGGCAATACCTTAACCAGTGTGCCTTGTTGTAACTCTTCTTTAGCTGCAAGTTCAGGCAAGAAACCGATCCCTCTTCCCATAACCAGTCCCCTAAGAATAAATCCCACGCTATTGCACACTAGCCATGGGGATACTGAGATTTTTCCTGTCTCAAAATGCCACAATTTGTCTACGTTGCCACTAGGCCAGCGATAACACATTACTTTGTGTTTATGCAGATCGGCCAACTCTTCTATCGGTTCATTGTTTTTAATGTAGTCAGGTGAGGCGAGCAAGCTGTTATTGAGCGGCATAAGAGGCTTAGCGATCAAATCCGAATCTTCTAAATCGCCCCCATGAAAAGAGATGTCTAAGCCGTATTGATACACTTCTTGAAAGCCGTTGCTCACCGTTCGAAGATCAAGCTCGACATTTGGATACATATCATGAAAATCAAAGAGGGCGGGCTGAACAAAATCATAGGTTTCTGCAAGCAAGCCAAGTTTGACCTTTCCTGATACTTCTCGGCTAGAGTAGGTCACAGCTTGATTGGCATCGTCTAACAACTCGACAACCTTTTGTACCTTGCTGAAGTAGCTATCACCGTTGTGAGTGAGCGACAAAGAGCGAGTAGTGCGGTGGAATAGCTGTGTATTCAGTTCTTTCTCAAGGTCGTTGATACGTCTGCTGACATTAGCACGAGGCAGGTCAAGTGCGTTTGCGGCAGCGGTAAAGCTACCCAATTCAACCACGCGAAGGAACAGTTTCAAGTCTTCAGTCTTCATGAAAAATCTATTGTCTGAGTGAGTGCTAGTAAGTTTATTTTAGGATAACTTAGTTAGTCAGCGTTCGATATAGCAGTGGTTACAGTTCTTATTCATAAATCAGTTTTATGAACCATCTAAACCCCAGTACCGTTATCTCTTTCAAGTGCTTGGTTACAATGAACCAAGTAAAAAAATAAAGAGAAGCAGACATGAAAAAGCTTGAGTTTGGATTAGGGCCTATTGACATAGGACACATTGCCATCGGCATCGGTATGTTGCTTGTGTGTATCTTCTTTGGCGCTTTATAGGCATCAATTTTAAGTAAGTAGTTTTTGTTTTTAGAGGGTACTGTTTATACGTAAGCAGTGCTTAAGTGTGCGCGTAAGAAAAGGAATAACGCATATTCCTACAGCGTACTGCAGATAGCTTAGAATCTGCGCGAAACTCATAACAAGAAGCGAAAACAAAATGTCTGCTACCTCTTTACCTTCTTCTAACGAAGGCCTGGGAAGAAAAATAGCAAGGAGCATCATTTCAGTTGTCTTATATGTGCTTAAGGCTGTGATTGTTTTTGGCGTTATCGCCGGAGCATCTATTGCTTTATCCAAATTAGGCTCTATCCATGGAAAGGATCTACCCGCTGAATATTTCGTCGACGGATACCCTACAATCCTCAAACTACTCGACTCTGAAGTCTTCATGGGCTTCGTATTCTTTGTCACCATCGCAATACTGGTTTATTTGGTGTATTTGTTTTGGCAACTGCATGAAATCGCGGTACACAAGGCCTCAGAAATGTCGAGCGCCCACACCCAAATCGTTTTTGCCCTATCTTTGTGTGGTCTGTTTATCAATAAGGTCTGGTGGGTACTAGCCATCATCATCGCATTTGCTCGTTGGGATGTTATTGGAGAGTCGATCTCTAGAATTATTCGAAACGGTATTTCTGGCAAAACTCAAACTAAAGCATCTGAGGAATAATCAATGAAAGAGATTATGCTACCTTACATCCTGATTTGCTGGATCTTGGTTAAGACAGGTGTGGTTAAATGGAATCTGCGAAGCGGTACCGTAATGGTCGGCATTGGCATGTTCCTAACGATTATGCTGTTTATCGCGCACCGTTTTTGGTCTCCTGCTGATTTGACCGACAGTACAACGGTTAAAGCGCCGCACGCGGTATTAAGTCCGTTGATTGGTCAAGAGGTTGATCAAGTGTTCGTTACTCACAACCAGATGGTGAAAGAAGGTGATCTTATTTACACCTTGCGCTCAGAAGATACAGAATCACAGCTAGAAAGCCTAGACGCACAAAAGAAAGCGAGTGAAGCTGAAATTCTGTCATTGCGCACTCAACAGAACAATGACAAAAGGACTCTTGCTCGTCTTAAGAAGCTAAAAGACTTTGCCCATGAATCAGAACGTGACGCAACGCGCACAGCGATTGAAACAGCGGAAGCAAAAATTGCAGCGGCACATGCACAAATCATGAACGTTGACGCACAAATTGCTACGGCTAAATGGCAGCATGAGCGCCGTGAAGTTCGCGCGCCGTTTGACGGACAGCTTTCTATTACAAACATCACAAGCGGTACAAGAGTGGGTAACATGCACTTGTACTCAACGGAGAAGAAGTTTGTTGAGATGCGTATTCCTGATCAAACGTATCGTGGAATTAAAAAAGGGCAGTTTGCTGAGTTTTATGTAGCCGCTTATCCTGGAGAGATTTTCCGTGGTCGCGTACACAGTGTCACGGCAGGTACTGGTGAAGCGCAGGTTCAGGTACGTCAAGGTAGCCAGCATGTGAGACAGCACGTTGGAAACAACATGAACTCACATGGTCGTACTATCGTGATTGAGTTTAATGAGCCCGAAGGCTATAACATCCCAATTGGTTCAACAGGTGCCGGCTGGGTTTCAGCGGACAAGCCACACTCAATATTTGGCTTTATGGACATCATTGGTGGTGCTACCGTTCGTCTTAAGTCTTATAAAGCCTATTTGTCAGCCTTATAATTTACATTAGGCCCTTACAACAAAAGGCAGTATCACTACAGTGATACTGCCTTTTGTCTAATAGGTCGAATCTAAAAAGTATCTTTAGAATTTAGTACTTCGTTTATGCATTTTTCTACTAGCGAAGTTAGCCAAACATTCTTGGGTGACTTTCTTTTTGAGGCTTTAAGAAGTAGAGCTGTGTCTATTCCTAGGTCTGGAATGTCTGCATCTTTTCTATATGAGTCATAAGTCATAGTTTGAGCATGATCCAATAATTGTGTAACCAACGTATAGTTATCAACAAATATAGTAGCTTCTATATCGGGTAGTGCACGTTGAAAGGGGTTTATGTAGTCGTTTACACCAGAAGCAATATACTTTACATACTCTCCATTAGGATTACCTTTAAAAAAACCTGAGCCCTCAAATAGCTTCTTTTGATAAATTGTTTGTGGATGATCACTAAGAATATGAATACCTAAATCGACATCTTCGTCAAGAATCATATTTTCAGACAGTTTAGTCCAATTTCTAATCTCAATGATGGCGTCAGTTTCTTGTCTAATTTTGTCAATAATATGGCGACCGAATTGTATTACAAGAGGATCTAGAATATGAATAGTAACTCGATCCACATTTTCTGGTGAAAACTCTTCTGGTTCTAGAGACTGAGAAATCTGCTCTATAGCGTTTTGGATCTTGGGTTGTATTCCCAACGCATAAGAAGTTGGCGATAACCCCTCTGCACTTCTCGTAAATAGAGGATCATCGAGTTCTTCTCGTAATTGGGCCAATACCTTAGAAATATATGACTGTGAGCGCCCGAGTTTTTTCGCTGTTCGTTGAGTCGAGTGTGTTTGCATCAAATTCAAAAACACATTCAATGAGTTGAGGTCTGTAATTCTCATTTTAACGCCAATACTATTATACATTACGTATAGATTAGCAAAAAACTAATGAAATCAATAAGATTATAGAGAATAAGTTCACTTTAATTGTCTAGTGATAATCGATATTCCTACAAGCTATAAGCCTATCAATATAATGCATAGAGATACGGATTTGGCTATTGATGAGCTAAATCCCTAGGCCTACTCAATTATAGATTTGGAAAATTATGTCAAACAATAGACTTCCATCCATCACATCGGCAGTGTCAACTAAGCAATCTTCTAATTTATCACTTTCTCGCTTAGCCATGATGACTTCTGTAGCTCTTGCTTCTTCTTTGCCAACAATGGCAAGCGCAAGTGGATTATTTCTTCAAGAAGCGGTGACTGCGAATGCAGGTGTTGCTGGAGCGGGTGATGGTGTGTATACCGAATCCGCGGCTGCTCTGTGGACAAACCCTGCAACTATGTCTTTCATGGGAGAATCATTAACGACTATTAATGTAATGGCGTTTGATCTGAAAATGAAATATATCGATGATGATGATCCTGCCGGAAATGGTGAAGGACAATCTTACCTACCGTCTATTTCTATTTTCCATGCTCATCAGGTTTCGGAAAAAGTGCACTTAGGATTGGCGTTAGGTGCAGCTGGTGGCTCAAGCTTATCTTATGGTGATGACTGGGCAGGTGCCGGTGCATTAGATTCAATTACTCTAAATATAATAGTTATTAATCCATCTATGTCCTACAAGATCAATGACCAGTGGTCTCTTGGCGGAGGTGTGCAATTTAGTTGGGCAGCACTTGAACAATCGACTGCATTAGTGACAGCAGAGCAAGATTCTGACTGGGCTTATGGGTATAACGTGGGCGTTATGTACCGCCCAACACAAGATCTAGACTTTGGGTTGAGTTATCGCTCCAAATCAGAGCACGAATTTAAAATGGACCTTAAGCCAACTCTGGGACCTATTAATTCTTTGAGCACTGAGATTGATGTACCTGAAATTATCGATCTAAGCGTTCGCTATGGCTTTAGTGAGCAACTCAATTTACTAACAAGCATTCAATATCATCGTTGGAGCCGTTGGGATGACTCTGTTCTGGATCTTGGACTTCCTGTAGGCGATGGTCTGACTATTAAGCGTGACTGGGATGATGTTTGGAAGTTCGCTGTCGGTGCTGATTACAAACTTAGTTCGGATTGGCGCTTAAAAGCCGGCTTTTCTTACGAAACATCACCGCAAGACGATCCTTCAAAGCAATGGGCTGATCTACCAGTGGGCGAGCAATATCGTTATTCGGTAGGTGCTTCGACAAATTGGGATAATGTCGGTATTGATTTCTTCTATGAGTATGCTGATCTTGGTGATGTTAAATCGGCTCAGCGATCGCTTGGTGGACCTTTGGACAATAGTGTAGGTGTTAACGGCACCTTCGACGGACGCATCCACTTCGTAGGTGTGAACTTAACTATCTAATCTAGATAAACAAAAGCAAAACATACGAAATAGCCGACTTAAAGTCGGCTATTTTTATAACTGGTCTTCAATAGGCAGAATGCCCGCCATCCATGATCCCATTCGCCTCCACACACTTGCATCGGGCTCGCTAGTCAAGGTTTCTCCATTTTCGAGATCTCGCCAAACCAAGTCACCATCTTCTATTTCCAATTTATAGGCTGACTCTATTAGCTGCGCTTGTATTTCTGATTTTGACTCTGTTACAAAGGCTTTATGATCGAGAATTACGGCCATTTCAGTGTTGATATGGGCAGACCTAGGGTCCCAGTTCATCGAACCAACGAACAAAATGTGGTCGTCAATAAGCATGATCTTGGCATGCAGACTAGAGTGACCGCTACCCGTCATTGACCACTTACTTTTTATATTGGCAGAAGCCTTTACCTCCCAGAGCTCTACGCCACCCTTAAGAAGGTCTTTTCTATATTTAGAGTACCAACCATGCACGGCATACACATCGTTAGAGGCAAGAGAATTGGTAATAATGGCTACTTTCTTACCTGATTTGACGCCATCGACAAGCAGTGCAGTACCATCCGCAGTGGGTACGAAATAAGGCGAAATAATGATAAGTTCCGAATCAACACCTTCCAAAATTAACTGTAGGTCATCGATTAATTGGCTTCCTTCGCCAACGATTTTATTGGGCCTATCATAGAGAAGTTTACCTTCGCCCCAATATAACTGCAGTTTATGCTCTCTCATCTTGGAGTAGAATTGCAGGCGGGTCATGTCATATGCTCCAGAGGTAAATTGTTCTTCAAGTTCCTCATCCACTACAAACTGTTCTACTTCTTCTCTCTTTAATTCTGTTGCACTAGAGGTAATCCAATCAATAGGAACGGCAAAATCACTGTTCCAGTACTTGTCGAATTGCTCTCCGGTTTGTTCTACCGTGTTGCCATAAATTAATAAGTCAAAATCCCCAAACTCTACTGGTGAGTGATAGGAAAAATATTCATTTCCTATGTTTCTACCACCTACAACACTAGCGACACTATCTGCGGTAAGGGACTTATTGTGCATGCGGCTGTTTAGTCGTTCGAAGTCGGCTAGAAATCCCAGACCTCTCGCCGAGCGATAGTTGTTCGGATTAAATAGTCGAACATCAATATTAGGGTGGGAGTGAAGGTAGGCAAGATTATCGTCATTGCGCTTTTGCATGTCATCTAGCAATATTCGAACCCTAACACCGCGTTCTGCTGCCTCGAATAACCGCCAAGTCATTAAGTTGCCAGTGGCATCGTCACGGTAGATGTAATATTGAAGATCTAAGGTGTGCTCTGCAGACTCAATCAACACAATGCGTGCAAGTAGCGCATCGTGACCCTTATCTAAGGGGTAGAATCCAGTATAGATTGAGGTGTCATACTCTGATTGGTCAAAGTATTGAGCTAACTTACTGTCAGCCTGATAGCCAAGTTGATGTGTGACTGACTTTGGAAGAGGAGTCTGCTGTTGAGTAGCACACCCTGAAAGGATGCCAACAAATAAAACCAGTATTAGTTTCCAATGAGCAAATGTTGGCAATGATGACTTCCTTTGTTCTCTGTTGATGCTTAATGCTTGAAAATAACTTCTTCGTTTGGCACTCGATGTCTCTCTCCGTAGATGCCTTCTTCCGTTCGCTTGCCTACGCTAACAATCATAGTGATTTCATCATTTTTACCCAAGCCAAGTAGCTTTTTAGCGCGAACTGAATCAAAGCCTTCCATTGGGCAGGTGTCATAACCTTGGTCGCGTATCGCAGTCATAAAAGTCATTGCGGCTAAAGATGTGCTTTTATGCAGGCAGACTCGTAGGTCTTGCTTGGTGACTTCTCTCAACATAGGTTTCTTAATGCCCATAAAGGTCATCATGAGCTTTCTAAGAAAACCTTTGATGCCCAAGCTGTCATTACTATAAACAAACGGAATCAGTTTTTCGTAGTACCTAGTCGCACGCTTTGCGATGTCATCCATTGGCCTGCCCGCAAAATTCTCGCGTACCTGCGCTGCATTCATTTTAGCTCTTTGCTGCCATTTGTCTGGGGTAGTAACAAAAACCACCATTTCATTGGCCGTCTTAGCTGCATTCTGCCCCATACAGTATTTCGCAAGCTCGGCACGCTTCTCTTCACTGATGACTCGATGGAATTCCCACAACTGCATGTTACTGCTGTTTGGACTCAACACGGTCAACTCCAGCGCTTGTTGTACCTTGTCGTGGTCGAAATCTGCAGTTTGATCGTACTTGCGAACGGATCGGCGAGAGTGAATTAATTCTGAAAAGGGAAGATGTTCTGACATAACAAAGACTAAAATGATTAAGGATTCGTGTTTGTAACAGCTAATTTGATATGTTTCAACAAAGTAGGGGAAATGAATGTCATTGAATATGGATGTAAAACAAGGCGTTGTGATACAAGCATTGAATATGGATTGGCTGGCCAGCCCAGCCAAAGGCGTATGGCGAAAACCATTAGAGCGTGAAGCGGCCGAAACAGGACTTGTGACCTCAATAGTTAAATACGAGGCTGGCTCTCGGTTTTCTGAGCACAGTCATCCGTTTGGAGAAGAGATCTTCGTACTAGAAGGTGTCTTCTCAGATGAGGAGGGGGATTATCCTGCGGGCACTTATATTCGCAATCCTCCTGGTAGCAAACACTCTCCATTTAGCGAGCAGGGGTGTACCTTGTTTGTGAAGCTCAATCAATTTGATAAGGCAGATAAAACCACGGTGAGAATCAATACCCAAACCCAGCTTTGGCTGGCGGGAATTGGTAACTTGGAGGTTATGCCTTTGCATTCTTTTGAGGCTGAGAACGTGGCTTTAGTAAAATGGCCGAAAGGCGAACGCTTTCAACCTCATTCTCATTTTGGTGGAGAGGAGATTTTGGTTCTTTCTGGCGAGTTCCAAGATGAGTTTGGTCAATATCCTCAATACACTTGGATTCGTAGCCCTCACCAGAGTCAACATTTCCCATTTGTCGAAGAAGACACCATTATCTATGTCAAGACAGGGCATTTATTGTCTAGACTCTGAGTTTTGTCTATTTCTAGTTTCCTACCCATACTGACTCTGTTAGTATCGCCCCATCGTATTAGTCGGGGAGCCAATAGGCTGAGATCGCAGTAGCGAACCCGTGGAACCTGATTCAGTTAGTGCTGACGTAGGGAACTAGTCGCCATTCTAGCTATAGATCTTACTGTCCATAGCACAGCAGGCCTGGTTTCCGTTCGTCTGACGAAAAGGAAATGCCTGTGTCCCAATCAAAAAAGACTCCAATTGTTCTCACTATCGCTGGCTCTGACAGTGGTGGCGGTGCTGGTATTCAAGCCGACATTAAAGCCATCTCAGCAACCGGTAGCTACGCCTGCTCTGTAATCACAGCATTGACTGCGCAAAATACTCAGGGTGTGACTGGCATTTTGCCGATTTCGGCTGAGTTTATCGAACAGCAACTTGACGCCGTATTTACCGACCTTGATGTTGTAGCGGTAAAAGTCGGCATGCTTGCTGAAGCGGGTCTTATTCAAGCGGTAGTCAGAAAACTTAAGCAATACCAACCAAGATACCTAGTTGTAGACCCTGTCATGGTGGCAACAAGCGGTGATCTTCTTCTTCAGCAATCGGCTATCGAAACTCTGAAAATAGAGCTTCTTCCACTTGCGGATGTCATCACGCCAAACTTGCCGGAAGCAGCAACGTTGTTAGGTCAGTCTCTGCCAACGACCGAGGCACAAATGAATGCGATGATTGAAGATCTTCGAGGCTTGGACTGTAAAGCGATACTGCTTAAGGGGGGTCACTTAGAAAGTGAATCTACCAGTACTGATCTTCTTATTACGCCTAATGAGGTTGAAACCTTTACCGTTGAGCGTGTGAATACGCAAAATACCCATGGTACGGGTTGCACCTTATCTTCAGCGATCGCTTCTTTCTTAGCTCAAACGGGCTCACTGAGTGAATCCGTCGCTTTAGGAAAGAACTACATTTCCAATGCCATCGCCCATGCGGATGAATTGGAAGTGGGCAGTGGTCACGGCCCCGTGCACCATTTCTACGCCTTAAACAAATAGTACAGGTTATGTCGATTCATTCGCCTATGGGCATAGTGATTGAAAACGGAAGCTTGCAGTTCTCTGATGCAAGTTCCCCCCTGTTTAGCGACCTAAATCTACGCTTTCCTGAGGGAAGCTTTAGCAGTGTGCTGGGTAAAAGTGGCTGTGGTAAAACAAGCCTACTTCGCTTGTTGGCTGGGTTATTACCTGAAGATGTGCATTGGAGTGGCTCTATTCAAAGTGGCTTTAAGCATAATCTATCAGACTCAATCGCCTATATGGCGCAGCAAGATTTGTTAATGCCGTGGCTGAATGTGCTTGAGAATGTGTGCTTTAGTGACCGCTTTAGTCAAAAAAAGCTGAATAAACAGCAGCAGGCTGAGCGAAAACAACAGGCGAGTAGATTGCTGTCTAAATTAGGTTTAGAAGGGCAGGAAGATGTTTATCCAAGACAGCTTTCCGGCGGAATGAAACAGCGCGTCGCTCTTGCAAGAACCTTGATGCAAGACAAGCCTGTAGTGTTAATGGATGAACCCTTTTCTGCGTTAGATGCCGTCACGCGCTATCGTCTGCAAGATCTTGCTTGTGAGATGCTTGAAGGTAAAACGGTGGTTTTGATTACCCACGATCCACAAGAAGCCTTACGCCTTAGCGACCATATCTATCTGATGCAATCTCAGCCAGTAGAGATTGAAACTGTGCCTGTGCCAAGTGGAGATACACCGCGCCTGATCAATGCTGAAATGGCCGAGCTTCAACAAAGCATTATCGAGCAATTGGGAGGTCGTGATGACTAAACAAGTCGTTATTCAGCAAGGCCTTACCAGCCGAGTAAAAGCAAATACTTCTCACGTGATGCGCTTGATCATCTCATGCTTGGTGGTGCTTGGCTTATGGCAGGCAACGGTATCATTCTTTGATTTACCAAGCTTTATCTTGCCTGAGCCCATTGCGGTATTTGATCGTCTTGGCAGTCGCAGTGATGTACTTCTTCAACATACGATTGTTACCTCGCAAGAGATTGTTCTAGGGCTGTTGTTAGGCCTTAGCATGGGCCTGATGTTTGCCCTACAGATGTTGCTGTTCGAACCTCTGCGCCGTTGGTTACTGCCTATATTGATTGCCTCGCAAGCGATTCCCGTTTTTGCCATTGCGCCAATACTCATGCTTTGGTTTGGCTATGGCATAGCCTCAAAGGTTGTGATGGCTGCTCTAATTATCTTTTTCCCCGTGACCACATGTTGTTATGACGGACTGCGTAATACGCCAAAGGGCTACCTTGATTTGAGCAAAACCATGGGAGCCTCGCGTTGGCAACAACTCACACAAGTTCGATTACCTGCAGCCATGCCAGCATTGGCCTCTGGTATTCGTGTGGCTGTGGTGGTTGCGCCAATTGGTGCAGTAGTGGGCGAGTGGGTTGGCTCTAGCGCTGGTCTTGGTTATTTGATGCTTCAGGCCAACGCGCGAATGATGATTGATGAGATGTTTGCGGCGCTGTTTATTCTGGCACTTATCTCGGTCACCCTTTATTTCATCACAGACAGACTACTCAACAAATTTATCCCTTGGCAGTTTGATTAACTGCCAATCTTTTAATGTCGTTAAGGAAGAGACATGACCTTGTTTAAAAATACATTCAGTGCAGTACTGGCCGGTATTGCGCTTTTAGTGAGCGCGAGTGCTTCTGCGAAGGACAAAGAGCTGACCTTGATGCTGGATTGGTTCGTTAACCCAAATCATGGCCCTATCGTGATTGCTCAAGAGAAAGGCATGTTTGCCGAGCAAGGCCTAAAGGTAACCATTCAAGAGCCTGCTGACCCAAGTGTTCCTTCAAAGCTTGTGGCTGCCAATCAGGTAGACCTCGCCATCTCTTATCAACCTTCATTTCTCATTGATGTAGCCGCAGGTTTGCCCTTGGTGTGGAGTGGTACTCTGCTGGCAACGCCGTTAAATACGCTAACCGTATTAGATAACGGCAAGATCAATTCTTTGTCTGATCTAAAGGGTAAAACCGTTGGCGTATCTGTATCGGGTACAGATGAAGCCATTATCGGCAAGATGCTGGGTAATGAAAATGTCGATTATTCAGATATCAAGATTGTGAATGTTGGCTGGGCGCTGTCTTCCTCACTAGCATCGGGAAGAGTCGATGCGATTTGGGGCGGAATGCGCAACTTTGAATCTCATCAGTTAGATCTTGAAGGCTACAAATCTAAGAGCTTCTTTCCTGAAGAGCACGGCATCCCGCCTTATGATGAGTTGATGTTTGTGGCCAATGCAAAAAACTACGATAAAGAGGCAATTCAGCGCTTTAATAAGGCTCTGGAGTTAGCCACTCAATACATAGTGAATCATCCAGAAACGGCGTGGAAAGAGTTTATCGCCTATAACCCAGACACTTTGGATAACGAGCTCAACCATAGAGCTTGGATTGATACCTTGACCCGCTTTGCTTTGCGCCCGTCGGCGGTGAATAAGCAGCGCTACGATGATTACAGTCAGTTTATGTACGACCTAAAGATCATCAAGACTATCCCTGATAGCAATAACTACCTCATTAATTTTTAAGCCAGTGTCACAAGGAAGACCCATGAAACGATTTACCTCAAAACTGTTTGCATTGCTTGCCAGTTCTACTCTTTTGCTCAGCCCATTATCGCAAGCTAAACAAACAGAGCTTACCCTGATGCTGGATTGGTTTGTTAACCCAAACCATGGCCCAATTGTTATTGCTCAAGAGCGAGGCTTGTTTGAAGCTCAAGGTTTAAAGGTGAATATCCAAGAGCCTGCAGACCCAAGTGTTCCTGCAAAATTGGTGGCGGCAAATAAGATCGACCTAGCTGTGTCGTACCAACCGACATTGACTATTGATGTGGCAGCAGGTTTGCCGCTCATTCGCAGTGGCACATTGATTTCTACACCACTCAATACTCTGATGGTTATCGATAACGGCAAGATCAACTCTGTTGCAGATCTGAAAGGCAAGAAAGTCGGCGTTGCCATTGCAGGCAATGAAGAAGCGACCATTGGCACTATGCTGCGCTCTGCGGGCCTTCAATTCTCTGATGTAGAGATCATTAATGTTGGTTGGGCACTGTCGTCGTCGGTGGCTTCTGGAAAAGTAGATGCGATTTGGGGCGGACTGCGCAACTTTGAAACCAACCAGCTTGCACTAGAGGGCTTTAAAGCCAAAGCATTCTTCCCAGAAGAGCACGGCGTACCTGCTTACGATGAATTGGTCTTTGTTGCCAATGCGAACAGCTATGACGCTGAAGCATTGAAGCGCTTTAACTCAGCGATTGAGTTAGCCACACAGTATATTGTGAATCACCCAGAGCAAGCGTGGAAGGAGTTTGTGGCTTATAACCCAGATACGCTGGACAACGAGCTAAACCGCCGCGCGTGGGAAGACACATTAACCCGCTTTGCGTTGCGCCCAGCGGCAGTTGACCGTCAGCGTTATGATAATTACGCACAGTTTATGTTTGAGAATAAGATCATCAATAGCGTTCCAAACAGCGCTAAATATTTGCCAACGTTTTAAGGTAACCCCATGAATACCCAACAACTAATCGAAGCCTGCCAGCAAGAGTGGAATAGCTACATTGAACACGACTTTGTCCATCAATTGGCGGATGGTACTTTGCAACATGAGGTATTTCTTCATTATCTAAAACAAGACTTCTTGTTTTTGAAGCAATACACGCGCGCCTATGCCTTAGCGATTTATAAAGCAAAAAGTCTTTCTCAGATGCGAAATGCGCTACCCAGCTTACACAACTTGCTTGATTCTGAGATTGGTCATCACATCGAGTTTTGTGAGAAGTGGGGCATTAGTGAACAAGAGATGGAAGCTGAAACTGAAGACTTTGGTACAGTGGCCTACACGCGCTATGTGCTCGATACGGGTAATGCGGGTGATCTGGTTGATCTCTATGCGGCACTCGCTCCTTGTGCCATCGGTTATGGTGTTATTGGCGATAATCTTGCTAAGCGTGATACAACCAAACTGGAAGGGAATCCGTACCGCAGTTGGCTTGAAATGTATTCGGGCGAAGAGTTCCAGCAAGGCGTAGTGAAGTGCATAGAGAATCTTGATCAATTAATTGCTGATATCCCGCTAGAAAGCGCTCGAGGCAAAGAATTAATCGAGGTATTTAGAACTGCGACACGCATGGAAATCGCATTTTGGGAACAAGGCTACAATTCGATTCGATGATAGTAGGCCGTTAAATAGGATTATATAAATGGATAAACAACAAATTGCCCAAAGTCTGCAAACACTTCGTGATAGCAAACCTTTGGTTGTGAACGTAACTAACTACGTAGTGATGAACAACACGGCTAACGCACTGTTGGCTATTGGCGCTTCTCCTATCATGGCGCACTCAGCTCAAGAAATGGCAGAGATGATGAGCTTTGCTGGTAGCTTAGTCATCAACATCGGCACGTTGGATAGCGTATGGATCCCGCGTATGTTGTTTGCCGTTGAGCAGGCTAACATCAATGGCAAAACTGTGATTCTCGATCCGGTTGGCTGTGGCGCAAGTACGCTACGTACAGAGGTTTCTCGCCAGATTGCTGAGCAAGCCGACAAGCTGATCATTCGTGGTAATGCCTCTGAAATCATCGCTTTGGCGGGTGAGCAAGCTCAATCTAAGGGCGTGGATGCATTAGATAGCAGTGATTCAGCAGTGAATGCTGCGAAATTCTGCGTAGAGCAATACGGCGCGAATGTGGTTATCTCTGGCGCAAGTGATTATGTTGTAACCGCTGAGGCAACTTACAAGCTCGATAATGGTCATGAAATGATGCCTTACGTAACAGGCATGGGATGTTCGCACACTGCTATTACTGGTGCGTTCGCCGCGGTTGGTGAGGTTACTGGTCTTGCCGCTACGGCTATTTTGGGCGTTGCAGGGGAAATTGCTGCTGAAAAATCAGCAGGCCCAGGTTCACTGCAAATGAACCTTTTAGATACATTGTATCAGCTTGATGTTGAAACCGTATTAGCTCGCTTAAAGCTGCAGCAGGTATAAGGATAAATCGATGAACCCTTATGAACTCTACTTTGTTACCGATGACCAACAAGATATAGAGACTCTATGCTCGGTGGTTAAACAAGCCATTGCTGGTGGCGTCACTATGGTGCAAATTCGAGAAAAGCACGGTGATGTACGTGCGTTTATTGAAAGAGCACGAGCGGTAAAATCCGTCATGCGGGGAAGTGGAGTGCCATTGATCATCAACGACCGTGTTGATGTTGCCCTAGCTGTAGATGCGTGCGGGGTTCATTTAGGTCAATCGGATATGCCAGTAGCCGATGCAAGACGACTGCTCGGTGACAACAAACTGCTAGGTTTGTCTGTGGAGAGTGAAGAGCAGTTACTTGAAGCGCAATCTTTTGCTGTGGATTATTTAGGTGTCAGCGCTATTTTTGCTACTCCTACCAAAACCAATACCGTGAAGCATTGGGGAATTGAGGGTTTAACCAAAGCGGTAGAGCTTTCAAAACTTCCATTGGTGGCTATTGGCGGTATCAACGACTCAAACATTAAGAGTGTGGTTGATACTGGGGTAGACGGTATCGCTTTAGTATCGGCAATCTCTGCGGCGAGCGATCCTACGCAGGCGAGTAAAGATCTTCTTATTAAGATGCGTAGCTAGAAGCAAGCTAGATACACCGCATTTAAAAATAAATCCGCTGATCTTCTTAGGAAGACCAGCGGATTTTTCTTTTCTACCCACTATCAATTTTTGACGGACTTGGTCCGCCAAGTGAGAGTTAGTTGTTTCTCAATAGCCGATTAATATGTGCGTGTTGATTAATTAATACCAATCACACTAAGTAAGTGCTCAGAAATAGCGCAGGAAAAATGTTCGAGAACAAGGCAGAAATTTTGGATAAGTAGTTACTCTACAATCAAAAATTCTAACGCCGTTATCGAGCATTTTAACCAGCTAGGATGATCAGTTATTTAGTCCGATTGGTAATACACCACTTGGAGAAAAGACATGACCCTCAACAAACGCACTGGCCTTCTACTATTGGCTTCACTTTTTGTTTCATCAACTGTTTTCGCGGCTAACACCCAAGACCAGCAAGTAATCGATTTATCGAAAGATGAACTACCAGGTTCAATCGGACTGTCTGCTACGCCAGATTCACTGCCAAACTTTAGCTTTCACAAAACCAAAGCAAACGCTGACGAAAGAGTAGAAGGCGAGCCTGCTAAAAAAGACAACATCGATGCATCTGATCACGATCCAGCGGGGTCTATTGGCTTCTCAGCCGACGTTGATTCATTGCCGAAATTTCACTTAAAGCAAAAGAATCGCGATGCACATAAGAACAACCTATAAACGGAGTTTATCTAAGCAATGATACGGAACATCAACCATCACTCTTGCGTGATCTCGATTGATTCAGCCTTGGTGCGACGTTTACACTGAGGCTGTCTCGGACAGACCGAACCGCGAGAGCAGATGAGCCTTGCTCTGTTGTCCATTCCTCGCTCTATCCAGTTTATATTTAAGATCCTTCCTACGGTCAATAGAAGCTCTTTAATATCCCTTGGTATCGGGCCGGTACCGCCGTTTTCAATACAAGACTGCTTCAGTCTTTCTGCAACGTCTATCGCATCAAACCCTTGTGCTTGAATAGCATGGTTGAGATCGACACCGCTACACAATACATGTGAATTACCCGCAAAATCCTTTACTTTGACCGATTCACAGCAATAGATATGTGGCACATCGTTTTGCATCAAGATGGATATTTGCGCGATGCTAACGTTAAAGTCCGTGTCCTTGGTGGTCATGCGAAAAACCGCCCAGTGCTGGCATGGGTCTTCAACCATCTTCATGTTTCCCCACGGCAGAGGAATACCATTGCCTCTGTACACTGCTTTTAATGTACCTGGGTAGTAGGCATCAAAATAGTGCCAGTGAGGATAGGGAGATACTGCCGTCATGCGGCGCATTGCGATTGACTCTGATACCCCTGCCAATTTACACACACTAATGTCGTAACCGTTTCGGTCGAGAAGTTGCCTGAAAGGGACTTTTGGACAAAGCAAAGCCCCAGCAAAGAATGAACATTCAAAATCTCGCCATGCGTGCAGTATCTTTGTGGAGTCGAGCTCTACAGAGCCGCCTTGCTGTTTTTCATCCCTAACGCCGTAGCTTGGCTTGCTATCCGACATGAGTTTACTTTTTTCACCGTCTCCTTGGTGCAGGACCATATGACCAATATTGACCGCAATGTCATATTTCAGCCGGATAGGGTCGTCTTTAAGAATGTTGTTGATATGCAAAATATTAGGTGCTTCAAAGTAGGAGCGAACAACGCGTTGCTTCTTATCTCCACTTGCTTCAGTAACGGTTTCTGGAAGCTCCTTGAACCACTTTATCTTAAGGCCAATATCTGCGCAGATCTCGAAGAGATCATCGACGGCGAGTGGCATTTTCTTTTGGCCTATTTCTTCAGCAGCACGCTCAAGGTCGGGGAAGTGGTTTTGATTGTGCTCTTGATGGGCACGAATCAATAAGTGGGCAAATTGCCGTCCTGTGGTTCCAGTTTGTGCCAGCATTTCCGGTATAGCTATCTGAAGTATTTCCTTTGAAAACAAAAAGCTAGGCTCTAGGGCCATGCCAACGACGCCGCCTCTTGAGCCTTTTTCAGGAACAATTTCACTTTGCTCCTTGGCATCGTCCAAAAACCAATTTACCGGCTTTTGAAACACATCCGCAATTACCTCAAGCATGTCTTCACTTGGCACTCTTTTACCGCGTTCAATCATGGAGAGATACGACACGGATGGAGCCGATTCTGGGTTGAGTTTTATACAGCGAGACGAGAGATCATCAAGGGTGAGGTGATTTCTCTTACGCAGGTTTCGGATCTTAGTACCAAGAAAATGCGATTGTCTGAATAAGCTAGTTTTTGTCTTCATATTTGTAAAATTTACACTGTGTAATTTTATTTGTGAAATTCTAGTGAATATTTAGTTAAAGTAAAAATGTAGACAGAAGAAATTAGACCGCAGTAACAGATTAACTTCTTCTTTATGCAACAGCAGCTAGGTGACAAAGCACTTCAATGACAATCACGAGGAATGATGCCATGAATCTACCAATGACTAAGGAATGCCAGATACAACAGAGCTTTTGCCAGTTTATCAACACTGAAGTGCTGCCACTTGTCGGTTTGGATGTCGATGAGTTTTGGAACAACTTTACGCAATTGGTTACCGAGCTAACGCCGATCAACCAAGCATTGCTTGAGACGCGCTCTCAGATGCAAAAGCAAATTGATCAGTTCCACGAAACACATCGTTCATTCAATGCAGAGCAGTACAGAACCTTTTTGAAAGAGATTGGTTATCTGCAAACCGAAGGGGAAGACTTTTCAATAGAGACTGAAAATGTTGACCAAGAGATTGCGATGATTGCTGGCCCACAGCTAGTGGTTCCTATTAAGAATGCACGCTTTGCTTTGAATGCGGCGAATGCGCGTTGGGGAAGCTTGTATGGCGCTCTTTATGGTACAGACGTCATTCCACAAACCGAACCAGGGATGAAAGCGGGCAAGAAATACAATCCAGCGCGCGGCAAGCACGTTATTGCTTACGCTAAGGATTTTCTAGACAGAGTATTCCCTCTGGATCAAGGCTCACACCATGACGTAGAGAGCTACACCATCTATTTCAATGGTTTGATGGCGCATTTCCCTGATGGCACTCATACAGGGTTAAAACAACCAAAGCAGTTCGTAGGTGCCAGCGACCCTGAGCGTGAACCTACTTCAATACTATTGAAAAACAATGGCCTACACGTTGAGATCATCATCAATCGTCAAGGCAAGATTGGTAAGACTGACCTATCGCATATTGACGACATCATTGTTGAGTCAGCGGTTTCGACCATTATGGATCTGGAAGACTCGATCGCTGCGGTAGACAGCGAAGACAAGATTGATGCGTACCGCAACTGGTTAGGATTAATGACAGGGTCTCTGCACGCTTCTTTTGAGAAAAATGGTGCAACGCAGATCCGCCGCCTTGAAGGTGACAAAAGCTACACAGGTCGAAACGGAGAGGATTACAACCTGCATGGGCGTTCGCTACTGCTTATTCGTAACGTTGGCCACCTAATGACCAGCGACTTGATGACATTATCAAATGGAGAGCAAGCACCAGAAGGCATCATCGATGCGGTAGTAACAGCGTTAATAGCGGCGGTAGAGATTAAAAACCCAGACCTATGCCGAATGAAAAATAGCCGTACCGGTAGCATCTATATCGTGAAACCAAAGATGCACGGTCCTGAAGAAGTGGCGTTCTCTTGCGAGTTGTTTAGCCGAGTGGAACGTATGCTCGACCTTGAGCCGAATACCATCAAGATTGGCATCATGGATGAAGAGCGTCGAACGTCACTGAACCTTAAAGAGTGTATTCGTGCTGCTAAATCAAGAGTGTTCTTTATCAATACTGGATTCTTAGACCGCACTGGTGATGAGATTCATACCAGCATGCAAGCGGGTCCTTTCCTACCTAAGCAGGAGCTAAAAAGCCAAACATGGATTGACGCGTACGAGAAGAACAACGTTTCAACGGGTTTAAATACGGGAATGTCGGGTAAAGCTCAGATTGGTAAAGGCATGTGGGCGATGCCTGATGAGATGTCGCAGATGATGGATCAAAAAACAGCTCATTTAGAAGCTGGCGCAACCACGGCCTGGGTTCCTTCGCCAACAGCAGCAACCTTGCACGCGCTTCATTACCTTGAAATCGATGTAAAGCAGCAGCAACAGCGTTTGTCTGCAAATAACGAAGACTACAAAAAGGGTATGTTGACCATTCCTTTGATGGCTCAAGAAAACGAATTGACTCAAGATGAGATCATTCGCGAATTAGAGAACAACATCCAAGGGATCTTAGGCTATGTAGTTCGCTGGATTGAGATGGGAGTAGGGTGTTCAAAGGTGCCGGACATCAATAACACCGCATTGATGGAAGACCGCGCAACCCTGCGTATCTCTAGCCAACATATTGCGAACTGGCTTAAGCATGGCATCTGTACAGAAGACCAAGTTAATAGCGTGCTTGAACAGATGGCGGAAACCGTAGACCAGCAAAATGATGGAACATCAGGTTATTACCCAATGACTCCAAATACTGAAACTAGCCATGCATTCCTATGTGCGAAGGCGCTAATTTTCCAAGGTACTGAGCAGCCAAATGGCTATACAGAACCACTACTTCATGAGTATCGACTACAGGCAAAACGATAACCCCATTTACTAGCTACCAAAGTACTGCTTATTAAAATCACTGAGAGAGGGACATTATGGATAACTACAAATCAGTAATCGAAACAGCAAAGGGCACTATTGATCAAAACGGTCAAACGTGGGCTGCAATTAATCCGGAATACGTAGCACGAATGAAGCTACAGAACCGATTTAACTGCGGATTAGATATCGCTCGCTACACAGCAAAAATCATGCGTGAAGATATGCAGTCGTACGATGAAAGCAGTGCTAATTACACTCAGTCTTTGGGTTGCTGGCATGGGTTTATCGGCCAACAAAAAATGATTTCGGTTAAGAAGCATTTTGAAACCACTCGCGGTCGATACTTATACCTTTCAGGTTGGATGGTTGCTGCAATGCGTTCTGAGCTAGGCCCACTGCCAGATCAGTCGATGCATGAGAAAACCTCGGTACCTATGCTAATCGAAGAGCTTTATACCTTTTTGAAGCAAGCGGATGCCCGTGAGCTTAACCACCTTTACAAAGCCCTAGACCAAGCACGCAACACTGGTGACGCTGTCACAACGCAATCGGTACAAAATCAGATCGATAACTTTGAAACCCATGTTGTTCCTATCATTGCGGATATTGATGCAGGCTTTGGTAATGAAGAGGCTACTTATCTTTTAGCGAAGAAAATGATTGAAGCAGGAGCATGCTGTATTCAAATTGAAAATCAAGTATCTGATGCAAAACAGTGTGGTCACCAAGACGGTAAGGTAACGGTTCCACACGAAGACTTCTTGGCGAAAATCAATGCAGTTCGTTATGCGTTCTTAGAGCTGGGTGTCGATGATGGGGTAATCGTTGCACGTACTGACTCCTTGGGTGCTGGTTTAACTCAGAAGATACCGGTCAGTCAGTCAGAAGGCGACTTGGCAGATATGTACAACTCGTTCATTGACGGTGAAGAAATCACTAAGCTAGAAGATTTAGGCAGTGGCGAGATGGCGATAAAGCAAGGCGACAAGTACATCAAGCCAACGCGACTACCTAATGGACTGGTTCGCTTTAAACCTAATACCGGTGAAGACCGCGTGGTGTTAGATTGTATTACTTCGCTACAAAATGGTGCTGACCTTCTTTGGATTGAAACAGAAAAACCCCACGTTCAGCAAATTGCAGGCATGGTAAACCGTATTCGAGAAGTGGTGCCAAATGCGAAGCTTGTTTACAACAACAGTCCATCGTTCAACTGGACTCTGAACTTCCGCCAGCAAGTATTTGATATGTGGAAGGAGCAAGGTCAAGACGTATCGGCTTATGAGCGTGAGAAGCTAATGAACAGTGTTTACGATGAGTCTGAGTTGGCACGAGAAGCGGATATCAAGATCCAAGACTTCCAGCAAGATGCCGCTCGTGACGCAGGTATTTTCCACCACTTAATTACGCTACCGACATACCATACAGCGGCGCTATCTACTGATAACCTTGCTAAAGATTACTTCGGTGAACTGGGTATGCTGGCTTATGTTAAGGGTGTTCAGCGTAAGGAGATCCGTCAGGGACTCGCTTCGGTTAGACACCAAGATATGTCTGGTTCAAATATCGGTGATGACCACAAAGAGTACTTCTCTGGAGACCAAGCGCTTAAAGCATCGGGTGAAAATAATACGATGAATCAATTCGCTTAGCGGTACTAGAAGCCCCCTAAAATTCTAGGTCGCAACAAGGTCAGAGGTTTACGCTCTGGCCTTTTTTTGATCCATGTAGAAGGTGAGCTAAAAATAGTCGTTTTCTATTACTAATCGCTAATATAGTAACCACTGACTATACTGACCCCACTAAACACACTTCTTGAGAAATCTTATTTGTTCTCAAATTAGAAGCGGCAGTTGTTTTTTCATTTATAGCTTTGTTAATGAAGGAATAGACGATGTGTTGGAAAAGAATAAGTAATCTGGGAGTGGTGGGAGCGGTAATCCTCTCTATAGGGCTTGTGTCCGACGCGCAAGCATTTAGCTCCACTAAGAGGCTGAAGAAAACACCTCCACCCAAAATCGTAGAGAAAATTGAAAGCAACGTGGATCTCAACACGCTTAGCTGGAATCAGATTACAAGTGAAGCCGCTTGGGAAAAGCGAGCAGGGCTACAAGTTGTTCACCTCGATGATAAGTTCTATCTAATGGGCGGACGTAGCCCGTTAGAGCGTATTCAGTTTGCCGGCGAAAGTACTCTGCATGGGGACGTTTGGGTCAGTGATGATGCAGCCAACTGGACCCAACTACTTGATACTGATGACAACTCTCATTGGCCTGCACGGGCCTACTTTAAAGCGGTAAAAAAAGGAAAGTATATGTACGTGCTTGGGGGACAAAATTTCACTCCTCTTTGCATTCCTGATGGGCCATGTGTGGCGAATTCGACTTTTTTCAATGATGTATGGCGAAGTGAGGATGGCATTAATTGGACCTTTCTTGGCAATGCGCCTTGGCAAGGAAGAGCGGGCTTAAGTGCAGTAGTTAAAGGGAGTCGTATTTATGTGTTTGGTGGCTCGCAGAACGATGATTCTGCAATAGTGGGCGGTCCACCAGTTCGTGAGTACTTTAATGATGTCTGGAGTTCGGTGGATGGTATTCATTGGAAATTAGAGACAGCAGATGCACCTTGGAGTAAACGAGCTGGAGCCGCAACAACGGTTAAAGATGGGTATATCTATTTGATCGGCGGAGAGGCTGGTTTTACCTGTGATAGTGGTGCGCCACCGACAGGGGATGAGCAAGGACCGCCAGCAGATTTTCAGCTGTGTGAATTGCCCTATTTTAATGACGTATGGCGGTCAAAAAATGGTAAACATTGGCATCTAGTTACTGAAGATGCAGGTTGGTTAGCTAGGCCTGGCCACCAGTGTGGTGTGTTGTACGGTCGAATTGTCTGCTTTGGAGGATTTGGTATTCCAATCAACCCTACTGACGTCCAGGTAAGCAGTGATGGTAAGGTATGGCAACAACTGATAATGCCTCCTTGGAACGTTGGATTTAATCCAACGTTAATCAAGTATGATTTTGCTATTGCTGAGACTGGCAATCCATATCTATTCCACGATCAGGCCATATATACTTTCGGCGGTGATAGAGAGTTATTTTTGCCCCTTGGGGACATTGGTGATGATCAAAAATATGATAATAGCGAAAACTTTGGAAAGGTTGATGCAGATGTGTGGAAGTTCTCTAAGTAGGTCTACTATTTGACATCAACACTATTTCTTTTAGTTTTGGTCAGAGGAAAACCCTCTGACCTTTTTTATGTTAGGAAGACGATACTAATCACATAATCCGATCTCACAGTCTTGGTTCTTAAAACTAGACAAAATTTTGTGATCACAAAGATTAGTGACTTTGACATTAATACCATACAATCCCCGTAATAGTTACTTACAGATAGCAAGAGATAGGAACACCTTATATGGGGAAACTCAATTTAGTTTCGGATGATATCCTTAAAAAAAGTGACGATCTCACTCTGAAATTGGAACAGCTTAAATCAAGCTACTCGCAAGAACCTTCCCCAAGTATTGAACTGAGAAAGCAACGTCTTTTGCTACTGAACCAATCGATCATCGAGAATGAAAAACAGTTGATAGCAGCACTATCGAAAGATTTTGGTTTTCGTTCTGATTTTGATTCGATACTAACGGATATTATTCCGACGGTCAGTCATATCAAGTACACGGTTAAAAACCTACATAAATGGGCGCGTCCTTCAAAGCGTCATGCTGGCTTGCTACTAACGCCATCAAAGGTACGAGTTGAGTATCAACCGGTTGGCGTAGTGGGGATCATATCTCCGTGGAACTTCCCAATTATTCTGAGCTTAGCGCCGGTAGCGACCGCCATTGCAGCGGGTAATAAGGTGATGCTTAAGCTTAGCGAGTTCACGCCTAAGACTAACGAAGTGATTGAGAACATTCTGTCGGTTATCGATGAAGAAGTGTTTGTAGTGCAAGGCGGAGCAGAGATAGCAAGCCGATTTAGTGCGTTGCCTTTTGATCATTTGCTTTTTACTGGTTCGACTCAAGTCGGGCGATTGGTCGCGCAAGCTGCGGCAAAAAACCTGACTCCAGTCACTCTAGAGCTAGGCGGAAAATCACCTGTTGTCATCGCTCCTGATGCACAGTTAGAAAAGATTGTAGATGCGGTTTTGTTCGGTAAATGTGTTAACGCAGGCCAGATCTGCGTAGCGCCTGATTATGTCTTAATCGAGCAAGATCGAGCAGACGAGTTTGCAGAGCTGTTTATTAAGCGTTTCAATGATAATTTTGGTAAAGACTTAACTCAGTTCAGCCATATCATCAACCAATCACAGTACCAACGTTTGCAGTCATATCTTGAGCAAGCTCGCGGTAAAGAATCAGTTCGACTCGTCCCTGTTGCAGAACACGATAATGCAGGAAGTGGCCACCAGATACTGCCTCATCTTGTGTTTAATCCAAGTGATGATTTAGACATGATGAAAGAGGAAATATTTGGCCCGATTTTGCCGATCATTACCTATGAAAAACTCGAGCAAGCGGTTGAATACATTAATGATAGAGAGAGACCATTAGCGCTCTACATTATGAGTGATGACAGTCAAAGCATTGATTATGTACTCAGCAACACGCACTCTGGTGGTGTGTGTATTAACGACACCATCTTCCATGTGGCTGCCGAAGACGCACCGTTTGGTGGAATAGGTCATTCAGGTATTGGCCATTACCATGGTGAAGAAGGGTTCAGAACCTTTAGTCACGCTCGCACAGTGCTGCATACCCCTAGTTGGCTGCCGAGAACTCGTCTATTGATGAAGTATCGCAAATCGATGCTGTCGGTGATGAAGAAGCTGTTTGTTAAATAAAAAGAACCGGCTAGTAGCCGGTTCTTTCACTTTACGCTTTGGATGTACGTTAAAGCTCTATAGAGGGTTGAAGTCTGCGTCGTCTTTATCCATTCCATCAGTCAGTTCCACTTCAATTAAGCCGTCATCACCCGTTGCTAAGCTTGTTTGAGTATAAGGGATATCGAGGTCGTCCCAATTAATTGGTGAATCAGAAGAACCATCGCAAGTATAGGCCGCAGTATATAAACCCGTTGCGACGTAACCAAACTCATACTCGCCAGTAACTGGATCTACACCTACTGATGCTACAGGTACTTGATAATCTACTGGTGGCATGTTGCCATCAAACTCTTCGTCCGTTGGGTCGAAATTATCGATTAAATTGTCTGTAACTAAGCCGTGACCTTGATACAGATAAACAAAGCCATTTTGTGTTAGGTCGTCATCAACAGGGCAGTTAACACCGTTATAAAGCTCACTTGAAACGATACCACTTAGCCTTGCTACTGTTGTGTTGTCATGAATAGTGATTCCATGAGGCTTTAGGATGTAACCATTCTTGGCATCTACACCTCGTTCAGCAAGTGATTTCCTAAGGTCAAATTCAATAGTAAAGCCTTGAGTACCCTCTACTGTTACTTCAAATCCACCAAGCTTTAACTTATTGCTAGGTTGCTTCAAGGGGTGTTGAATTTGTTCGTCTAGAACGTAATTCATCGTTGCACTAGAGTCAGGGACTACATGAAGGGTCATGCTTTTGTATTCACCGACTGGCAATGTAAAGTCTTCTGCGATTAGCAGTCTCTCTGTTCCTTCGTAATCCAATATATCAAATTGTACGTAGTCGTTATTGCCATCACTTAGGTCTTGAGTGTAGGTATCACCTTCAACACTCACCACTTCGATTTGCTTGACAGTAATAACAACTTCTTCTGCACTATCTACTGGAGCATCAGACACATAAAATGAAACCTGAGAAGTGGCAGTGCTTCCGTCATCACTATCACCACCACAGCCATAAAGGCCAATAGTTAGCGCTGTAGCCACTGCAGTGTATTTTAAAATCTTCATCATCACGTCCTTTTGTACCTAACGTATGTAATTGTAGTCGTTGGGGGGAATTCTAGTGGTTGCATAGCCTTGACTGTCAGTTTGTTGTTAGTGGAATGCAAAACAACAAGCATATACTTATAAATTGTCTAAACTATGCTAGGCAATTGTTTTTAATAGGGAAGTAATCAATGAAGTTGTATGAATCGGCGGTAACGCCTAGCTGTAGACGTGTTTCCATTTTTCTTAAGCTAATCGGTGCAGAAGTCGAACGAGTTTCGGTGGATTTGAAAGGGGGAGAGAACATTACCCCAGAGTTTCAAGCTAAGAGTGCTAGTGGAACAGTACCACTATTAGAGCTGGATGATGGCACCAATATCAGTGAGTCAGTGGCCATTTGTCGTTATTTTGATCATCAAGTGCCTAATAGTGCGAATTTATTTGGGGCACCAGGTCTGGAAAGTGCTCAAATTGAAATGTGGCACCGCATTGTAGAGTTTCAGGGAGTTTCAAGCATTTAGAAATATCACAGGGTTTTACTCCGATAGAGAGAACTGTGTGAGCGAGTGGGGAGAGGAATCTAAAGGGCGAGCTATCGCATTTCTCGATAAGTTAGATGCAAGGTTAAGTCATTCTAGCTTTATCGCCGGAGATCATTTGTCTGTGGCGGATATAACGGGTTTTCTCTTTATCAACTTGATGAAGGCTGCGTTTAAAGTGGAGATAGAAGAGGGTTATTCGCACATACATGTGTGGCATACAAAACTTGGCGCTATGCCTGAGTTCCAATAGCAGTTAGAATGGCGACCAGATAGCGAGCTTGGCTCGAACATATAAGTTGGAAATACTGTGGATCATTTAGAAGAAGAAATCGAAATTGAAGCGATTGGTGTTGAAGTTACAACACAACCCGTTGAGCTTTATAAAGTGCTGAAGATTGCCGACGCCGTTAGCGGTGGTGGTGAGGCTAAGCAAGCGATTAGCCAAGGCTATGTTGCAGTGAATGGTGAGATCGATACTCGTAAACGCCGTAAGCTTGTCGATGGTGACTTGGTTCAATTTAATGAAGAATTCTATCTAGTGATCTACGTTGACCCAGAAGAAGTGGCTGCACGAGAAAGTGAAGTAGTTGACGTTGTTGCCACTGACTATGATGCTGGTGACCAAGGTTATGATGACGAGGTTGCCTACTTTGACGAAGAACCAGAGCAAGTAGAAGAATCTGTTGTTGAAGAAGACGATAAACCAAAGAACCCTAAGACGGGACGCAAGTCTATCGACTTCTTTTAACTTTATAAGTTAGATATCAGAAGGGCAGCCATTTGGCTGCCCTTTGTTTTTAATAGTCTTGCTCAAGGATGTTGGCGTTATCGTTAAACCATTCCCACTTAGTTTGGGTCGTTTTGATGCCATTTTCATTGATACCATTGACTACTGGAAGCTCCATGGAAATGATACCAATACCGGGATGGATCAATACATCTGCAGATAATACTACATCATTTGGAGTTGAGTCTTTCACGTCAATTACCTGCAAAAACTTGTAAGCTTGATAAGTATCACCAGCATCGGTTTTGTAGTAGACCGGGCCACCTGGTTGCTGCTCAAGAGATATAGAAGTTAACTTATTAAACGGGCTAAGCTTCGCTGGTATAGTGCATAGCATGCTGAAGTCCGTACGGGGGCTTTGGTTGGGTTTATAGTATAAACAGAGTGGTTTGTTATTGTTTTTGGCCACCGGCTCTGTCGTTAACGCGTCGAAGCTTCTGTATGCGCCTAGTTCTGATGCCCCTAAAGTCATAGGGAGTGCAAAGTTTGCATAAACCGCTTTTCTAATTTGATCTTCTTGATTTAGGTTGTCGCTCTTTAACAGTGTTTTAAGCTTATCTTCTGTCGTGGCTAGACCAGGAATGCCAACCTCTAGTTTATGAGTTTTACCATCTGTTGAAAAATGACCATCGTCGTTTAACCTAAATGTTTGCCACTCGTAGGTGAATATCTTATGCGTTTCTGTAGAGAAATCAGAATCAACTCTGTCGATGGTGAATGGTTTATCCGTGCTAAATTGAACCGCTGTAGCACTATCATCAAGGTCAGCTTTGTCTTCACTGCTAGAGGTTGCCTTCCAGTCGTAATCCCTGTTTACGCCACTGGCAAGTGCGTTTAATGTTTTCACTTCATCGGGAGTTAGCTTTGGCACCTTGATGTTAGAACTAGACTCTCCATCACAAGCGGTTAATCCAACTGCTACCACTGCTAACAATAGAAATTTATACATAGTCATTTTCCCCCACAGGATGTTATGTAAAGCAATCGATTTCGTGGGGCAGAGTTTATGCCTTTGATTGATTATTTAAAAAGCATAAAACTGAAAACATAGATTCGTTGTAGGCTAAAAAGTGTTGAGCCTTTGCTTTATATTAAATAAAAACAATAGGATAAAAGGAAGTGTGGGTGGGGGCGAATAGTAACGTAGCCTAATACATTTGCCATTAGACTACGTTGATTATGCCTAGATTACGCTACTGCGTTGTCTAAGATCTTGTTCATTTCATCAAGGTTAATCGACTGGTTTTCACCAAGAACCGTCATTCCATGAGACTTAAGTTGCTCTAGAATTTCAGAGATAGCCGATGCTTTATCACTGCCATGTTCCGTTAGTTTTGTTGGAACATTTAGGCTTTGGTAGAAGCCTTCAATTGCATCAATAGTACGCTCCGCGAGATCTGCACTTTGTTGTAGCCCAAACACGTTTTTACCCATTTGTTCTAATTTAGCGCGTTTGAATTCTATTTGATTTCGTAACAGCGAAGGCTGAATGATGGCAAGGGAACGAGCATGATCAACATTGTAGAGTGCAGTTAATTCGTGCCCCATCATGTGAGTAGCCCAATCGTTCGGAACACCAGCACCAATCAAGCCGTTCAGTGCTTGGTTCGCAGACCACATCAGGTTTGCACGCCAAGAGTCGCTATCTCGGTTGGCAAAATCATCACCCAAAGCCTTGAGGTTTTTCAGTAGCGCCTCGGCAAAGCCGTCTTGTACCATACCGCCAGCAGGCTTAGTGATGTACTGCTCACACACATGTACCCAAGCATCCACGAGCCCATTGAGTTGCTGTCTCTCAGGTAGGGTTTTCATAGCGTCAGGGTCTAGCACAGCAAATTTAGGCTGTACAAGTGGAGATAAGAAACCAGACTTATGCTGCGTTGCTTTTTTAGTAACTACAGCGCCTTTATTAGACTCTGAGCCCGTTGCTGGAAGAGTCAGGATTGCGCCTATTGGAATTGCGTCTGTAACTTTATAGTCACCCGTCATAATATCCCAGCCATCTCCGTCATAGAGAGAGGCTGCGGCAATGTATTTGGTCCCGTCGATTACTGAACCGCCACCCACAGCAAGTAGGTAGGAGATGCCTTCCGCTTTAACGATCTCAACAGCTTTGTTAAGTGTTTCTACGGTAGGGTTGGGCTCAACACCAGAAAACTCCTGCCATTGATAACCTTCAAGGGCTTTAGCCACTTGATCATACACGCCGTTCTTTTTAATCGATCCACCGCCGTACACCACCAAGACTTTGCTGTCTGATGGGATGACTGTATTGATTGCAGCGATTTGGCCTTGGCCAAAGAAGATATTTGTTGGATTAGAATAACTAAATTGCATGGAACATGTCCTGTGTTGTTATTGGCATTTGGTCGCGCCACGTTGGCCGCGCCATGATGCATGAATTTTAAGCGTCGCTTATGGCGTTCTGCGTTCTCGCCTGAACACCTTAGGCGTGCAGCCATAGATACTTTTAAAGGCATTATTAAAGTGTGTAGCACTATTAAAGCCGCATAGAGATGCCACTTCAGTGACACTTGTACGTCCTGCGCGCAAGATTGTAGCGCCTTTGTAGATTCTTTTTTTCTTAAGCATCTCGGTAAACGATAAGCCTTCTTCTGCCAGTCGGCGTTTAACCGTAGTTACAGATACCTGTAAGTGCTCAGCTAGCATAGGTAGGCTTTGTTCTTTATCCAGCCTTGCATCCATAAACAGGGATACCTTTTCAGAGAAACTGACAAGCGTTGCGAGCTGCACTGCGTTTAAAAGTGAAGGGTATTTATCCATGGTATGTGAGAGCAATGCGCTCACTAAAGAGTGCTGAACCTCGGCTTTGCATTCTGATAGCTCGCTACTGGTGATGAGCGTGGCAAGAAGCTGATGCTCAAATGGTTCAGCCTTGAAAGAACAGACAGGCTGGTGGATTACAATTGAATCAGGGGCAGAGCCAAAACCGAGCAGCACTTCGTACTCGAGAAGTATTAGCGTGGCTTCAAAATCACTATCAGCTTCAATAGAGGAGGTCAGCAGCTCTTGGGTAAGAAATGCAAATTGGTTTGGGACAATCTCGCGCTGTTGTTCGTTCTGCTTCCATTTCAAACGGCCACTATTGACTACAACAAAACCTGCGGGCTTGGTTGAGTGATCTTTTAAGACTAGTTGGTCATGATTTGAAAAATGTAGGCAAGCAAAAGGTGACACGCACAAATCCCTAACTGCGACGATAGAGTGATTCTATCTCAGATTTGCTACTGATAGGAAAGAGTTTACTTAAGTTGTTGAATTTGATGAATACATTGAGACGAATGTCCCATAGAGTAGCGTAGGCTACTCTATGGGAGAGAAGATTAAGCGTCTTCTTTCGGAAGATCAGCAAAAACCTCAGTTGGTTTCGCTACCATGTTGCGCTTATCAATATCCACATCAGTAAGAACAACCTCTACGATGTCGCTTAGCTTGTAGATAACTTCTTTATCGATTGAAATTGTACCTTGCTCGGCACTGGATTCGATTCGCTCTTTGTTGTCCATAATTAGAGAATTAGGAACAAATGCGGCCGCACCATTTTCAATCAAGCGAACGCGCATACCGCTACGGCCAATATCAAAGATCTCGCCTTTGAACGTGGTTTCAGCTTCTACGTCTTGTTTCAGCGTGCGGGCATAGAGCCAGTCGCTTACTTTACGCTCTGCCATTCTGTGGTGCTTGCGGTGAATCGCCAGCTCATCACCCACTTCATCATCAGGGGTTTGCACTGGTTCTTTGTTCAGAATCACCGCTTTAAGAAGACGATGGTTAAGCATGTCGCTGTACTTACGAATAGGAGAGGTCCATGTCGCGTAGATATCTAAACCCATTGCAAAGTGCGGTGCAGGCGTGTTACCCATTTCACCATAGCTTTGATGTTTACGAATGCGGTTATCTAGGTATTGAGTTTCTTGGTTGTTCAACCAGCGACGCAGTGCGGTAAAGCCTTCAAGAGTGATGACATTCTCAGCGTCGAAGCCTTCTGCACCATGCTCTGTCACTAAGTCGATAACGTTAGAAACTTTATCTTCTTTAAGACCCGCATGAGTATTGAAAATACCCATATTTAGCTTGTCACTTAGCACGCGACCCGCACAAATATTTGCGGTGATCATGGCTTCTTCTACCAACTTGTTGGCGCAGCGACGCATATCAGAATGGATCGCGATAACATCGTTATCTTCACTTAGTTCAAAACGATAGTCTGGACGATCTGGGAAGATAACGGCGTTGTTTTCACGCCACTCGCTACGCGCTTTTGCCATCTCGGCGAGATCGGTCACTATGGTGGCAATCTCCTCGCTTGGTGACCATTTTTCACAACTACCTGTTTCTAGGAAGTCAGAAACATTGTCGTACGCGAGACGAGCGTGAGATTTGATATTTGCCGCAAAGAAACGAATATCGTCTTGGATAGTGCCATCACTGTTTACTGTCACTGTGCAGCATAGAGCAGGGCGCTCTTGGTCTTGAATAAGAGAGCACAAGTTGTCAGCAAGATCGCGAGGAAGCATTGGAATATTGCGACCCGGCAGATAAATGGTAAAACCGCGCTCACGCGCCACTTTGTCCATTTCGTCATCAGGAGTGATGTACGCTGTTGGATCAGCAATGGCGATAGTCAGCTCAAAGTGACCTTCGGCGGTTTTACGAGCATACAGTGCATCATCCATATCCTTTGTTGATTCACCATCGATGGTGACAAAAGGGATATGAGTGAGGTCTTCACGGATTAAATCAGCATCATCATGAAGCTTCCAGTCGTCAATGCCAACTGGCTCAGAATTAGGAAGGTCATTTTCAGCTAAGGTTACCCACCAAGGCGCTATTTTGTCGTTAGCATCGGTGATCTTTTCGGTAATTTCGACCATGAAGCCATCGGCGCCCTTAAGAGGGTGCTGAATGACTTGAGCGACAACCCAGTCACCTTCAGCAAACATGTCATGCTTTAGGCCTTTAGCGGTTTTCGCTTTAAGAGATAGATTACGAAGCTGTGGTTGATCAGGAACGACGTTGAGACGTCCTTTAAACAGCTTAACGCGACCAATGAAACGAGTGACGGCTTGTTCTACCAACTGATCGGGTTCTGCGAATTCTTTGTCATTCTCAGAACGGATCAGAGCAACCACTCTGTCACCGTGCATGCATTTTTTCATGTGCGGGGGCGGGATGAAGTAGCTGGTCTTGTTATCTACTTCTAGAAAACCAAACTTCTTATCAGTCGCCTTGATGGTCCCTTCTTTTGTAGGGATAGTTTCTTTGATCTGCTGTTTTAGTTGAGCAAGCAACGGATTGTCTGCAAACATCTATCTTTATCTTAATGAAATAACGGGCACACTATAATGATTTCGGGGCTTTTTAGCCAGTCTTGGTTAGGGTCTGTTGACCTTTTGTGGTTAATTTTTGCTCTGCCAGAAGCCTTTTAATCGAGGCGAGGGACTTGCCGCCTAGTCATCTAAGCAAAAGTCGCTCAACGATGAGTAAATGGTTTCTGGTCGAGCCTTTCGGGTAGTGCTTTGTTGGGCACTTCTACCCCGTTAGTCACTTTTTATGTGGAACCACCACACCTAAAAGCGCCTGCCTTGTATAAATACCCAACAAAGCGCTACAAAAACAACTTCAAAAGGTCAATAGACCCTAAAATCGAGCGCATTTTAACCAGTTGGGCACTACACTGTACTGCGTATTGAAAAAGAACGGCGAATATTGGGCACCGAGAGATCAATTTACGAGCCAGAAATGACAGTTTGACGACAAAATGCTTTAATTTTGTGACGGAACTCAATTTTTTCTAGCTTTCTACATGGTTTTAGTGCAGAATGCGCCTCCTTCGACTTTGTCCCTAGCGGCTTGATGCGTTTTATATACTTATCCCTTCTGAAAGGATTTAGTGTGTATTGCTGGATCGGTGTATGAATTTAGAGAGCACCTGGGACCGTTTTTATGAACACATTATAGTGGGATCCCGATGCAAGAATCTGAAATTAAATTCAGCGATTTAGAACTAAACGAACAAATCCTTTCTGCCCTTGACGGCATGGGTTTTGTATCTCCTACACCTATCCAAGCAGCTTCTATTCCTCTGCTTCTTGAAGGTAAGGACGCGCTAGGTAAAGCGCAAACAGGTACTGGTAAAACTGCTGCCTTCTCTCTTCCTCTTCTTAACAAACTGGATCTAGACCAGCGTAAGCCGCAAGCAATTATCCTTGCACCAACGCGTGAGCTAGCTATTCAGGTTGCAGCAGAGATCAAAAACCTTGGTAAGAACATTCGTGGTCTTAAGGTTCTTGAAATTTACGGCGGTGCTTCAATCGTTGATCAAATGCGTGCTCTTAAGAACGGCACTCATATCGTTGTTGGTACTCCTGGTCGTGTACAAGACTTGATCAACCGCGACCGTCTGCACCTTGACGAAGTAAATACTTTCGTTCTTGATGAAGCAGATGAAATGCTAAACATGGGCTTCGTAGAAGACGTTACCGCTATCCTTGAGCACGCTCCAGCGTCAGCTCAGCGCGTATTGTTCTCTGCGACTATGCCTCCAATGCTTAAGAAAATTGTTGAGCGCTTCTTGCGTGATCCTGCTTTCGTTGATGTTGCTGGTAAAAACCACACAGTCGACAAAGTAGAGCAACAATTCTGGGTAGTTAAAGGTATTGAGAAAGACGAGGCAATGACTCGTATTCTTGAAACTGAAGAAACTGATGCTTCTATCGTATTCGTACGTACACGCCAAGACACTGAGCGTCTAGCGGGCTACCTAGCAGACCGTGGCTTTAAAGTAGCGGCACTTCACGGTGACATTCCACAGTCACAACGTGAGCGTACTGTAGACAACATTAAGCGTGGTGTTATCGATATCCTAGTTGCAACTGACGTTGTTGCTCGTGGTCTTGATGTGCCTCGTATTACTCACGTATTCAACTACGACATTCCATTTGATGTTGAGTCTTACATCCACCGTATTGGCCGTACTGGCCGTGCTGGACGTAAAGGTAAAGCGATCCTACTAGTTCGCACTAACCAAATGCGTATGCTTCGTACTATTGAGCGTGTAACTAAGTCAGCAATGGAAGAAATCCAACTTCCTCTACGTGACCAAGTTGCAGAAGCTCGTCTGAAGAAGCTAGGTCTTGAGCTTCAAGCAGACACAGAGCACGCTTCTCTAGAGAAATTCTCTGAGCTAGTTGAAAAGCTACAGACTAACCTAGAAATTGATGCTGCAACTCTAGCTGCGATTCTACTTCGTCGTCAGCAAGGCAAGCGTCCATTATTCTACGTTGGCGAAGACCCAATGACTTCTGCTATCGCACGTGACAAAAAACGTCGTGCAGAGCGTCGTGAAGGCGGTCGTGACGGTGGCCGTGAAGGCGGTCGTGAAGGCGGTCGTAGCTACGGTGGCGAAACTAAAGATTGGGATACTTACCAATTACAAGTTGGTCGTGACCAAGGTGTTCAGGTTAAAGACATCGTTGGCGCTCTAGCAAACGAACTAGGCCTAACTAAAGGTTCTATCGGCGCGATCAAATTGGCTCAAGGCCACACATTTGTTCAGCTACCAAAAGCGATGAACTCTGAGACAGCTGGTAAACTTAGCAAGCTACGTATTCGTCAAAAAGAAACTGCAGCAGTAGTTTGTGATTTTGATGACTTCCGTGAGTCTCGTGGCGGTCGTCGTGATGGCGGTGGTCGTCGTGACGGTGGTCGTGGTCAACGTGAAGGTGGCGGCTACCGTGGTAACCGTGAAGGCGGTGGCTATCGTGGCAACCGTGAAGGCAATCGTGAAGGCGGCCGTGATGGTGAGCGTCGTTTCGATCGCAACCGTGGCGGTGACAACCGTGGTAACCACCGTGGTGAGCGTGGTCACTCTCGTCGCACTACAGCAGAGTAATCTAGCGTAATTTAGATTTTGAAACCGGGACATAATGTCCCGGTTTTTTTTTGTCTGAATAAACTGAGATTAGAGTATTTCAACTCGCGAGTTTGAAGAGTTATTGAGTACGATGGGTATTGTTAATACAATATGTATGATTATTTATGGGTTTACTGAGGGTCAAAAGTGAAGTCTTAGCTTGCAAAACTAGAGTCGTAGCGCTTCTGAAAGCCCCGTGAACACTTAAAAATAGTTGAATTTCTCTTGTCGGGAATAAATTTCGGGCGTTAAATAAATTTGCAGGTTGATCAAGATCAAAGTATCTTATTTTGTAATACTATTTAACTAAAAAAAATTTGAATAATTTTCAAATTATTTGATAATCATAAACACAGATTGAATGCCCCCTCGTCTAATTAGGATTTAACTCATGTCAAACAAGAACGTACTCGTTATCAATTCAGGCAGCTCTTCTCTAAAGTTTGCTGTTATCGACTCTGAATCTGGTGAAGCGCTAGTCAGTGGACTAGGTGAGTGTTTTGGTCTTCCAGAAGCGACCATCGAATGGAAATTTAACGGTGAGAAATGTAAAGAAGCAATCACAGCTCCTGACAACCATCACCAAGAAGCTATCAACCGCATCGTTAAACTGATGGATGAGCTATCTCTTAAAGAGACCATTGTTGCTGTAGGTCACCGTATTGTTCATGGCGGTGAGAAATTCACTAGTACTGTTCGAATTGACGATGCTGTACTAACAGAAATTGAAAATCTGTCGGATCTAGCTCCTCTACACAACCCTGCCGGTGCAAAAGGTATCCGTGCAGCTATGGCGGCGTACCCATCTCTACCTCAGTTTGCTGTATTCGATACTGCATTCCACCAAACAATGCCACAGAAGGCGTTTACGGGTGCGATTTCTCATGAGCTTTACAAAGAGTACGGCATCCGTCGCTACGGTTTCCACGGCACTAGCCACTACTACGTAAGCCGTGAAGCTGCAAAAATGCTGAACAAGCCAGTTGAAGAGTCTAACTTCATTACTGTTCACCTTGGTAACGGTGCATCTGTATGTGCGATTGCCAACGGCGAAAGTGTTGATACTTCTATGGGCTTCACACCGCTTGCTGGCCTAATGATGGGTACTCGTTCAGGTGACCTTGACCCAGGTATCATTGAGTTCTTGATGAAGAAAGGCTGGACTCCAGAGCAAGTTTTCGAAACGCTTAACAAGAAATCAGGTTTCTTGGGTGTATCCGGCGTAACTTCTGACGCTCGTGGCATTCTAGAAGCAATGGACGAAGGTCACGAAGGTGCTAAGCTAGCGTTCCAAGTATTCACATACCGTGTTGCTAAGTACATCGGTTCTTACATGATTCCACTAAGCTCTTTGGATGCAATTATCTTCACTGGCGGTATCGGTGAAAATGCTCTAGATATCCGTAGTGAAATCCTGACTAACCTAGGCCTACTTGGTTTTGTTGAAGACAGAGCCGGCAACGAAGCAGCACGCTTTGGTGCAGCAGGTCAAATTGCTGAGTCTGAGCTTCTAGGCGCTAAGGTACTAGTAGTACCAACTAACGAAGAGTTCGTAATTGCTAAGCAATCTGTAGAACTTCTATAAGTTATAAAGAACAAACTATAAAAGGCGACCTTCGGGTCGCCTTTTTTCATTCTAATCAGTGTCGCTAAACTCATCGGTTACCTGTACACTGCATTTTTGAAAATTGTGAGAGAAGTCATGTCTAAATTTTTCTATCGTGGTACACCAGATATCATGAGTAATTACGGAAAAAGTGGTTACAACCCAGAACCTACGCTTAAGTTGGGTAGTGAAGGGGCACCGCTGTCTCTTACAGTTGCTAGCGAAGAGCGCAAGCTTGAGGTTGCGGCTTTGGCTGAGCAGAACAAATTGTTTGCTAATATCGAAGTCGACGCCACAGCAGATGAGAACATCGCTGAGTTGGAAGGCATACTAAACAAGCCTAAAACCCAACGCTTTGAAAAAACGCCTGAGCGCAACGACCCGTGTAGCTGCCGCAGTGGCAAGAAGTACAAAAAGTGCTGCGGTCGCTAATAGCGAATAAAATTTAAGCTTCTCATTAAACCGTCCAATGGACGGTTTTTTTATGCGCGGAAATTGAGTAGAGCAGATGTCGCCCCTTTTTACTAAGCTGAATAGCATTGTCACTTATAAAACAGGGTTTAAATTTAAGTTTCAATTGTCTGTAGGGAATATCAGAGCCTAGTTGCGATAGTGCATCAGTATTGGTTGATACGTTGTTTCTCTTTTAGTTATTGCATGGAATAGATGGGGATAACATGAAAAAGATCATCGTATTGTGGGGTGTTTTAGCCTTGCTACCGGCTGTAAGCCAAGGGCAAACGTGTAAAAGTACTGGCCAAGAATTCAGGAGTATTACTGGGTATTGTAATAATTGGACAGAGCCAAATCTTGGGGTCGCCTGGGACATAGATATTGAAGATAGCGAAGGCCCCGTTAGAGAAGGAATCTTTAGACGATTTGAGCAAGCAGAATACAGTGATATAGCCACACGAACATCCCCTAGAGACGAAGTTGCCAATCCTATCGTAGCCAGTGCAGACCTAATGCAGATTAATGTCGAAGACGGTCGCTACTGGTCTCACACCAACCTTTTCTTTGTCTATATGATGCAATTTGTTACCCATGATATGGCACTCACAGTATCGCCACCTGCAGACCCTCTCGCGCTCAACGCGGGATTAGGCATTGAGAAAGATGCAGAAGGTACCGATTTTTTATTAGGTGGCGCAACGGTTGATTTCCTTGACGAACAGGGCGTTCCACAGCAATACAATGGGGCATCTGCTTTCTTAGACTTGTCTTCCACCTATGGCCCCACTAATGAAATAAGTAATGCGTTGAGAACGTTTGAAGGAGGGCTATTAAAAACTGCACAACGAAAGGATTTTAAGTTTACTAGGAGAAATACTCCCTCTCGGGATCTTTGTGATTGTGTAAACACAGATACTGGCGAACCTTGGAGCATGTTTAACGAAGATCTTTCAAATATCAAAGAAGTATTTGTTGAGAGTGCTCCAGGGTTTATTCCTGAACCGTTTTTACACCTCGATATGTGTGTCTCTCCCGCAGCTTCTTTTGGAAACACATTTATACCTGGGGTAGGGGAAGTACCCGCAACGCCAGGCGTTTATAGCTGCCCCAATAGTGCACTTGGCACTCCTCCAATGCTGTTGGAAAACGTGAAATGCAGTATTAACTATGCCGCTTTAAACGACCCAACTAGATCAGATTTCGAATGGAGCATTCCTGAAGGCGTTGATTGGATGCCCTTTGTTTCAGAAACTAGCCCACAAGTACCTTTTGATGAACTTACTGCATCGACTAATGATCCGAGTAAAGCTTTTGCCGCTGGGGACCTTAGAGCAACAGAAAATCTAGGCATCACGGTCATACAAAACCTATGGCTCAGAGAGCACAACCGTAACGCGAGATTACTTTCGAAAAACAATCCTGATTGGAGTGATGAACAAATTTTTCAGGTGGCGAGAGCGCGCACTATCGGAGTTTATCAAAAGGTAGTGTACAACGAATTCTTGCCGATAATTGTAGGGAAGAAGCTAACTCAGAAATATAAGTTAACCACTAAGTACAAAGACAGTGATTATGATGGAGCTATTGATCCTCGAACGGGCAATAGTTTTGCCGCTGCTGCTATGCGGTTTGGGCATTCCATGGTGACCAATGATGTATTTCCTCTTGATCCAGTTACTATGGAGAGAATTCCTACAAATCAAAAGCAATTACCGGCTAACTATTTTGGTCAAAACTCACCTGCTGAGTCTTCAGTAAATTGGATACACTTAGGAGCTGCAGCGCAATCAACCGCTTTCGCACCAGTAGATGAAATGATGGCGTTTATTGGGGCTCAAGTTCCCAGTGCTTCGCCACCCGATGATGCCATCATGGCAGGTTTGGTCAACTCTAAAGCTCAAATGGTAGATCGCTATGTCGAAATATCTTTGAACAAGCTCGATGTATCAAATTGTTTTAGTGGCGCTATTTCAGTCAGCGTACCAGGTTTTTCAGTATTTAGAGGCCGAACACATGGACTGCCTTCGTATCATCAGCTTGCCAAGCAGTGGACAGGAAACGCCATATACGGAACTAAAGGTTGCCCTGAACCTCAGGAAAACCAAGAGTACGACCCTTTGCAATGCTTTGAAGCATTGACTCAAGATACAGACTCTAACTATGCGTTGCAGTTGAGAGATACTTTCAAGCGACTAGATCTAATCGACCCCTTTGTAGGAATGTTGATAGAATCTGAAATAGTCTGTACAGGCTGCAAATTTGGCAGCTTAGAAGGTAGTAATGAGTTAAACCATAAAGCTAAGGTGAAAAATGGAATAGTGGGGCCTACTGCTGGTGAGATAATTGCTGACCAATTTTATCGTAGTAAGTATGGAGATAGATTTTGGTTTGAGAACAGTATCCATGGTTGGTCACAAAGTGATTTGCGTGCGATACATAACACTACAATGAAAGATCTTATTTCAATTCATTTTCCATCGCTATCGGCTCAGCTCAAGGGTAGGGACAGTGCTTTAATAGGAGCTGCTATTTACAATTAGGATAGGGTAAGGAACAACCGAACCTGTTTTTTTTATTGGTTCGGTTGTTCCAACAAAGTTTTAGTTGCCGTTGGTCCTACGCGCACTACTGTTTGTACTTTTGATAGTTAAGCTCTGACATCTCAGTCATTAACTCATCGACTAGAGTCATAGTGGTGTCTTCTGCAACACCAAAATTGTGCAGTAACTTCCTTCCACGAATTAAAGTGCTTTCTATGTAGGTAGAGGCGGCAAAGTGTATGCCTAGCTGTTTTAGCTCCAACTCATCTTCTTTTGAATTAGTACGCGCATAGATATCTAAATTTGGGTATCGAGCCAGTGCTACGCAAACTCGTTTAAGGGTGGCTGGTTCATGGATAGAAACAAACACAGCCTTAGCATCATCTAAGTGAATTTTCTTACGAACGCTGGACCTCAGAATATCGCCAAAATAGGCATTGAGACCGAGTTGTTTGCTGGTTTTTACTTGGTCGTAGTTATGATCCAAGGCTACGTATGGGATCTGCGCTCGGTGGGCCATTTTAGCAATAAGCCTGCCGACTTCATCCACACCAATAATCACTAGAGCATTGCTTTCTTTGTGGGGAAAATCGTCAAACGACTCTGCGCTATGAAGAAATCTAGAGACAACCTTATCACCCAGCTTAATGCTAAAAGAGGACAAGACCATGCTTAGGCTAACAATGGCGATTATGATGCTCGACTGTGACTCACTGAGGATGCCCATTGAAGTTGCAAGCGCCAGTATCACAAACGCAAACTCACCTACGTGATTGAGCCAAAACCCTGTCTTTATCCCTACAGATAATGACTTCCCATCGATTAGGGAGAGTGCAGTCGAAAGTAAGGTTTTCACGACGAGAACTACAGCGAGAATGAACAGTATTGAACTCAGGTGCTCAATGAGCACTGTTGGGTTAATCTGCATACCAACAGATGTGAAGAACAGTGCCATGAGCACCCCCTTAAATGGGAGTACGGTTTCTTCTAGGCTATGTCGGAAGTCTGAAGAGGACAGAAGCATTCCTAGTAAAAATGCTCCAAGAGTAGAAGGCAATCCTGCATACTCAATGACACAAACCGTTGCGAAAATAGCCCCAAATAAGCACAAGGCAAAGGCATCTTTATTGTGTTTTCTTACGCTCCACTTCAGAGCTAATGGCAATAGAACTTTGCCTATAGCGAGGATCAGCCCAATAACGAACAGTACGGTAAAGGTATCTTGTAGAAAGGTCGCGCTTGACTCATTTTGGTGGCTAACGAGCAGCGGTATTAACGCCATTAGTGGCACTACGCTCAAGTCCTGTCCCATCAAGTTCGAGAATATGTTTTTGCCGTGTTCGGAGTTGAATTCACCCTTTTGATTTAACAAAGTGATGACGACCGCAGAAGAGGACTGCCCAAATATGGCTCCGATAACTAAGCCTATTTGCCAAGAAAAACCCAACAAAGTGACTAATCCGGCAAAGAGTAGGGACGTCGCTACCACGAGCCCTACACCTTGTATCATCAGGCTTTTCTTCATTCGCCACAAATCTACAGGCTTCATCTCTAATCCTATGGTAAATAGAAAAAGAATGACCCCTAGGTCGGCAACTTGTTGTAGCAATTCAATGTTGGTGGCGGCGACTAACCCTGGAGTAAAAGGTCCAAGGGCTACACCAGCTAATATAAATCCAACAATGGTGCCCATGCCCAGTATTGATGAACCTACAACAAACAGCGTTGCTACAGTAAACACGTAGGCGATGAAATAAAAGAAACTGATAGAGTCCATGAAATAGCCAGTTAGTGTGCTGTTGCTTGTTCAATCTTAATAACAGGGAGTTCGTAGGTTGGTTCCACGAATTCATACTGACCAGCGACGGTTTGTAACTCACACGAGTCGTGTTCTTCAGTGATCTTCAAAATACCATAAGCAGCATTGCAGGTGTGAGAGAACGCGCTGATTGGGTTAACCCCATTGACCATAGAGGCAGCAAAAACAGCAGAGATGAGATCCCCCAACCCAATCAGAGGATCGTCAAAGTGAAATTTAGGCCATTCTACTTTGAAGCTATTGCGGTGTGTCACCATCAGCATGGATTCAAAGTCAGTAGATAGCATGTCTAGATCTTTAACGATAACGTAACGAGCGCCTAGGTCTAATATTTGCTCGCACGCTTCAATGACCTGCTGTTGATCCACAAGTTTTACATCAGTAATTGCAGAGAGTTCATGTTGGTTTACCACAACAACATCGGCGATAGGAACGAGTTCCTTGATCACGGCCTGTTTCACTTCATGGGAAATGACTTGAGTATTGTTGGATAGGTACATGGCAGCATGGCAAACATACAACGCAAAGCGGTTACGATTTTTAAGCTTGGCCACAGACAGGTAAAGATCGTCGACCTGCTTAACATTATCCAGATAGCCGGATATCAATGCTCCGCAGTGATCAAGCTCATGGATGTTGTCTACGCCTTGAATAAGCGCGCCAATTTCACTCTCTACGCTTTTATAGTCGGACCAATCGTCATCGGTGCGAGGGGTTTTAGCAAGTTGCAAGGTATCTAATTGTAGAACCTCAATGCCCATGCGTTGCATAGGAAATACAGCAGAACTATTGCCTACATGACCGTAAACAACTTGGGGCTGTATCGAAATAATATTTGTCATTTTAAAACTAACTCTTAACGGTGTTTTACTACATTCGGCGAGAGTCTAACGCCACATTCAATCCACAATGAATACCTTTTGTAGGATGAGAGCCTGCATAGTTATGAGAAGACCTTATAGGGTGTTGGGTCAGGTAGATCGCAAAAACCGCCTAAAAAGGCGGTTCAAGAGTGAAGCTATGAATACAAAGGCGACTACTTATGGTCTGGATTTACAGCTCCACCCGCTAAGTATTTGAGTTCGCGACCGCCAAACAGGTCATATTCAACATCGTGTGAAGCTCCGTAATTACGCACGGTATAGTTAAAGTCTTCGCCATTCGTTTCTAGGTTATTTGGCGCATCGTCACCACAGCCAAAACTGATGGTTACACTGCCATCGGCGTTCTTATCCCACTCGTATGAGTTGATTGAGAATCTCTCAGTATCAAGCATATAACCCGCGGCATCGTACAAGGTGATCGAGGTGAAGTATTTGTTGTCCGGTTCTTGGAACGTCGTGGTTTGACATACTGAACCTTCAAATTGTTTAGTGTTGCGATAGATATTTGAAACACCTACTTCAATTGGCATGCCACCCCAGCCTTGAGCATTAGAACGCATTTGACGGCCGTTATTGGCATCAGCAGCATCTGAGCTCTCAACATAGAAGAAGTCTTCTCCGGCCTCTAGAAACTCTTGCTTCAGCTTTTTGGTCATAGCGTCACGCTGGGCAACATCATAATTTGGTGCAACGTAGCCTTGTGGCGAAAACTCTTCGGTACCTGAGTAGTCAACATGGAAGCGAGACTGTGCAGCCAATGCATTAGTCACGTCAGATTTATCCTCAACACCTGCTCTAAAGATGATGAACGCGAAGTCTGTATCGATCTTAACGGAATACTCGCCCGGGCCAACCTTGTACATTGGAGAGGCTGAGTTCTCATCTAAGATATGGACGGACGTGTAAACATCTTGGGTGCCAGATTCGTTTTCAAATTCATCAATAGTGACGTGGATAAAGCCATCTTTATCTGCGTGAGCAATGGCAGCAGAGTAGAGTGAGTCCTGGTTCATTCGAACAACAGGCGCTTTGTTGCCAGCAGGTACAAGCGCAGGAAGGTGAACGATACCTTTGTCAGCACCGTGCTTATCCCAATTACCCATATATTTTGCCGCAGCAGCTTGATTGTAGTTTTGTTCGGTAACTGCAATGGTGTCAGTCGCCACTGCGTGCATTGGAAGAGTCATACTCGCTAGAACCAAAGATGAAACAGCAGTGAGTTTAAATAAGTTCGTCATAGTCATTCCTAATGTGTATTGGGGTTTAATCATTTGCTTGTTGGAATAGATAATAAGCACTTGCGCATGATTCATCTAACGACTTATATTTATGATTAATTATGATCAAATCGAATAATGTAAATATGAATAGATTGCTATCGAGAGTAGATTTGAATTTGCTAGTGACACTGGATGTCCTTCTTAAGGAGAAAAACGTTACTAGAGCGGCTGAGGTTTTGTTTGTTTCTCAGTCGGCAGTCAGTCGTTCGTTAGCGCGCTTGCGAGACACCTTTGACGATCCATTGTTTACACGAGTGGCTTCAGGGCTTGTACCAACCGAGAAGGCGCTAGAGATAGAAAAGCAGTTGTTGGTTCTATTGCCAAAGCTTAGCGAGGTCTTTAGTCAAGAGGCATTTGATCCAAAGAAAGCCGATAATGCGTTTGCTATATCGCTTCCTGCTTTACTGTCTAGTGCGTTAACGCCTGTGTTGATGAAAGAACTAAGAGAAGTAGCGCCACGGATGCGAGTGTCGGAATATGCGGCCAAAGCCAATCCGTATTCTTCGTTAGATCAAAGCCAGGTTGATTTTGCTCTGCATTATAGTGATTCTCCTAACCAACGCTATGTATCAAAACAAATCGGCACTCTTAGGCCTCAGTTGTTCGTCAGACCTAACCATCCACTGTTAATGAAAGAAGATATCGTTATTGAGGATACCTTTGATTATTCAATGGTAGGTATGGTGGTAGAAGAGGATCAATATCATTCATTTAGCGCCCCAATTACCCAAGTGTATAAAGACTTAATGATCGACAGGCGTCCAATTCTGCGAAGCTCTCAAACACAGGTTTTGATTGATGTTATCTCTGACTCAGATGCCATCTTGTTTGGCACTAACTGCCTAAAAGCACTAAGAACCTATGGAAAGGACTTTGTAGACGTGAGATCTCGGCAGATCGAGAACAATAAGGACTACTCAGTACCTGTGCACTTAGTTCATCATCAGAGAACAAGTAACAGTGCCGCACATCAATGGATGAGCCAACTGCTCGCACAGCAGATATCTAAGCTATTAAATTAGAGCTGAATAATACTAATGCATGCGAAATTTCAGCGGTATTCTATTTTTTAGCACCCTTACTAAGGTAAGTCCCTGAATTGATTTTATTTTTCATTGCATAATTATCTAATAGTCGATAATTTGTTGCATCTTGTTAGCGTAATAGGGACGTTTGAATTTGGAACTAGCAACCTTATGGGTCTTTATCCCCACTTTTCTTTTTGTATCAATCACACCGGGTATGTGTATGACCTTAGCTCTAGGTCTAGGTATGAGCATTGGCTACAAGCGAACCCTATGGATGATGCTGGGTGAGGTGTTTGGCGTTGCTGTTGTAGCCATAAGTGCCGTACTGGGTATTGCTGCGGTCATGATAAAGATGCCAATGTTGTTTATTGGTTTTAAAACCGTAGGGGCATTGTATCTTAGCTATCTAGGCATTCAAATGTGGCGGTCAAAAGGTAAGATGGCCATTACCGATGAAAATCTGGAGTCTTCAAACGCATCAAATTATGGCTTAGTGGCACAGGGCTTCATCACTGCGATCGCAAATCCAAAAGGGTGGGCCTTCATGATTTCATTATTGCCTCCGTTCATCAGCGCAAACCACGCGGTAGCACCACAGCTGCTTATCTTAGTCAGCATTATCATGTTATCTGAATTTCTCTGTATGAGTATTTATGCCTCAGGAGGCAAGGGACTTAGGGTGTTGCTGTCTAATAGTAGCAATGTAAAGTTGATGAACCGTATTGCTGGCACATTGATGATTGGAGTTGGCGTGTGGTTGTTTATGAGTTGAGTGATAGATCTCATTAGCCTAACTGCGTCATAAGCAAATTTGTGCTAATTTAATCGTAAATCAACAAAGAATGTGGAAATAAAGATGTCTTCTCCATCAGATTATACTGGCAGCAGCGCGGCATACGCTCGCAAAGAAGCGGGTTACCGCGATAAAGCCCTGAAACTTTACCCTTGGGTGTGCGGCAGTTGCGCACGAGAGTTTGTGTATTCAAACCTGCGTGAATTAACCGTTCACCACAAAGATCATGACCATACTAATAACCCTGAAGATGGCAGTAACTGGGAACTACTTTGCCTGTACTGCCATGATCATGAGCATTCTAAATACACAGATCACGAGCGTTATGGCGTTGATCCTGTGGCAAGAGCTGACGAGCACCAATCGGCAACACACAACCCGTTTGCCGATCTTGCTAAGATGATGAAAAAATAAGTTTTTGAAGTGAAAGGTCACCTTAGCAAATAGGTGACCTTTTAAGTTTCTAGTTAAAAGCTTCTAGCCACAAGCTTCTAGCCACAAGCCTCAAGTTACAAGCCTCAAGTCACAAGCCACGAGATAGAAGCCTTTCTTTTGATCGTAAGTCGCGCTTAGTCCAATCCCAAAAACGTCATTCTTCAGAACACTAGGCGTTCATCCAGTATGCCGGAACAGCAGTGCTGCTTCGAGTATGCCAAGGGCGTTAGGGGGCCGTCATTCCCGAGGTTTTTTATCGGGAATCTGTTACTACATACAATCGAAAGGTCCCCGATAGAAGACTTCGGGGACAGTGATCAATCTAACGAACAGCAAAATATCGAGCTAATAACGTAAAACCCCGTGTCTACTGTTACGGGGTCATATCATCCTAGAACCTAGAACCTAGAACCTAGGAAAGACAAGAGCCTTCACCGCCAACAGAAATTGTTGCATATGCAGGCTTTTTAGATCGCCGATTACTTAATGAAGTTACGCAACTCTTGTTTTATATCATCACTAGCAAAGCTTTGCTCAACGCTATTAAGGTAGATAGCTTTGTAATCTGAGTCTGTAAGCTCAAATAACTCACATACCTTTTGCACTTCTTTGGTCATGGTCGTATTGGATACCGTTCTGTTATCGGTATTGATGGTTACCGCTAGGCCTTGCTCATAAAAGCGTTTTGCTGGATGTGACTCGATGTTTTCAACCGCTTTGGTTTGAACATTACTGCTAGGGCAGGTTTCAAGTCCAACATGGTTGTTATTAACTGCGTCATAACCACCAACATGATTGATGATATGAATGCCGTGCCCAACACGCTCTGCCTTAAGAAGCTCAACGGCATCTTGAACGTTCTGACCATCACCTTGCTCACCAGCATGTATGGTGACATGAAAGCCTTTGCTGCGCGCATACTCTGCTTCTTCAACAAAATCATGGCAGAAACCCGATAGCTCAGCACCAGCAAGGTCAAAGGCCACTACGCCATTTCCTAGCAGTTTAGCGCCTGCATCTATCACTAGGTTAATGTCATCTTTGGGCATAGTGCGCAGGATACACAGTATGTAGTTACCGCGAATATCAAATGCTTGTTCAGCACGCTGCATACCTTTAACCACAGAGGTAATGATTTGCTCGACACTTAAACCTTGATTGGTATGGAGCAGGGGAGCAAAGCGGACTTCTAGATACTTAACGTTTTCTTTAGCCGCGTCTTCAAACACTTCGTACGAGATTCGTTCCAAAGCGTCTTGGGTTTGCATTACCTGAAGGGGCAGGTCAAAGCGAGTAAGGTACTGCTGAAGGTCGACACAGGTTTCTGGAGCAATCATAAGATCGCGAATCACATCAACGTCTTGGCTTGGAATATCAATCTGCTGACTGTTCGCAAGATCAATAATGGTTTCAGGTCGAACACTGCCATCGAGATGGCAATGCAGGTCAATTTTTGGGAGAGAGAAAAAATCCATAAGTCGTCACCTTTATCACGAGAGTGGAACAAATAAAGACAATGACTTCATAATCAAAGGATAGGCCTTTGGTAGAGACTCCCACACCATATCAGAGGGATTATATGAAGCATATTTGTGGCGTGATTCTAGCAACTGCTGGTGGCTGTTACAAACTGTTGCAGACAAAAGAGGTGCCTATTGGCGTCTCTTTTGCCTGTTAGGGTGTGATTTAGAATCGTTTTGAAATCACAGCGGTAAATGCGATAAATGTAACTCCCAGCACATGACTTCACTTTTTATCATTACCAAAGCCAGCTTTAACACCCTTGAAGGCAACTAGCGTAATAGTGCAAGGAATGACGTATATCCCCAACGTTGCCAAATCAAATAAGTGGTTCGATGAAGAATTACGGAAAAGGAGGTAAAAGGCGGTTATCCGTCAGTAAAGAATGAGCATAAACTCATGTCATTTTATCCTTCTTATCTATTAACAAAGCCATTAATTTACAACTTCAAAATAATTCACTCTATAACCACTAATATCCCTTGATTTAACAAAAATAATTCCGTTCAAATTCAAAAGAAGTCACTAGTTGGTTACAACCTGTTGCAAGTCAATGAGATACAAAAATACTAAGAATCAATGACTTAATTGTAGTCTTGTATGACAAATACCCAAAAAGGGGTATATTTTTGTGAAATTGATCTGGGTCAATTTTGAATTGTGGTTCCCAAATACAATCGCGCAAGTTTTTATATTTTTTAAGGAACCGCTATGAGCAAGATGAAGCTAGTTATCATCGGAAACGGCATGGTGGGACACCGTTATATTGAAGACCTTGTTGAGAAAACTGATGTTTCCAACATGGATATTACAGTGTTCTGCGAAGAGCCACGCATCGCCTACGATCGTGTTCACCTATCCTCTTATTTCTCTCACCACACCGCAGACGAGCTTTCTCTTGTTAAAGAAGGTTTCTATGAAAAGCACGGCATCAACATTCTGTTGGGCGAACGTGCTATCAACGTAAACCGTGAAAACCGTATTGTTCATTCAAGCACCGGTCGTGAAATCGAATACGACAAGCTAGTAATGGCGACAGGTTCTTTCCCATTCGTTCCGCCTATTAAGGGCAACGAGAGCAAAGACTGCTTTGTATACCGCACAATCGAAGACCTTAAGTCTATTGAAGCAACGGCGAAAAACAGTTCTGTAGGTGTTGTTATCGGCGGTGGTCTTTTAGGCCTTGAAGCTGCTGGCGCGCTGCGTGCACTAGGTGTAGAAACTCACGTTGTTGAGTTTGCTCCAAAGCTAATGGCCGAGCAGTTAGACCAAGCGGGTGGTAACCAGCTTCGTCAAAAGATTGAGCGTATGGGCGTTAGAGTTCACACCAGCAAAAACACTCTTGAAATTGCTCCTGAAGGCAAAGAGCTACGTAACGTGATGCGTTTTGCTGACGGTACTGAGCTTGAGACTGACTTCATCGTATTCTCTGCAGGTATCCGTCCTCAAGACAAACTTGCACGCCAAATGGGTTTAGATATCGCGCCTCGTGGCGGTATCGCAATCAACAACCATTGCCAAACTTCAGACGAAAGCATCTACGCTATCGGTGAGTGTGCTTCATGGAATGAAACCTTCTTCGGTCTAGTGGCTCCTGGCTACAAGATGGCCACTGTTGCTGTTGACCACGTAGTGGGTAACGACAGCCAGTTTGAAGGCGCAGACATGAGCGCTAAGTTGAAGCTACTGGGCGTTAAAGTGGGTTCAATTGGTGACGCGAACGGCCGTACTCCTGGCTGTAAGAGCTACGTTTACCAAAACGAAGAGCAAGAAGTTTACAAACGTATCATCGTTTCTGAAGACAACAAGAAACTGCTTGGTGCAGTAATGGTGGGTGACACTTCTGATTATGGCGATCTTCTTCAGTTAATGCTGAACGATATGGATCTACCAGAGCACCCAGATGCATTGATCCTTCCGGCACACGCTGGCGCAGAAAAACCAACCCTAGGTGCAGATGCTCTGCCTGAAAGCGCGGTTATCTGTTCTTGCTTTGACGTAACTAAAGGCAAAATTGCTCAAGCAGTTGCGGATGGCCACCACACTATTGGTGACGTGAAAGCGGTGACTGGTGCAGGCACAGGTTGTGGCGGTTGTATCCCTCTAGTGACATCAGTGCTTAACGCTGAGCTTGCTAAAGCGGGTGTGGAAGTGAAGAGCGATGTGTGTGAGCACTTTGCTTACTCTCGCCAAGAGCTGTTCCACCTTATTCGCATCGAAGAAATCAAAACCTTTGACGAGTTGCTAGAGAAGTACGGTAAGGGTTACGGCTGTGAAGTGTGTAAGCCTCTTGCGGGTTCTATCTTAGCGTCTTGCTGGGGTGAGCATATCCTTAAGCCTGAATTGGTTAAGCTGCACGACACTAATGACAACTTCCTAGGTAACATCCAAAAAGATGGTACTTACTCTGTTATCCCTCGTATGGCAGGTGGTGAAGTGACACCTCAAGCCCTTGGTGCGCTGGCTAACGTTGCTGCAGAATACAATCTTTACACTAAGATCACTGGTGCTCAGCGTATCGGTCTATTTGGTGCTCAAAAAGACGACCTTCCTGCTATCTGGGGCAAGCTGATTGATGCTGGCTTTGAAACGGGTCAAGCGTATGCAAAAGCATTGCGTATGGCTAAGACCTGTGTGGGTTCTACTTGGTGTCGTTACGGCGTTCAAGACTCTGTGGGCCTAGGCTCAATGATTGAGAACCGTTATAAGGGTATTCGTACTCCTCATAAGATGAAGTTTGGCGTATCTGGTTGTACTCGTGAGTGTGCTGAAGCGCAAGGTAAAGACTTGGGTATCATCGCGACCGATGCAGGCTGGAACATGTATGTATGTGGTAACGGTGGTATGAAACCTCGTCACGCAGATCTACTTGCAACAGACCTAGACCAAGAAACTCTGATCAAATACATCGACCGTTTCATGATGTTCTACATCCGCACGGCAGCACCACTGCAACGCACTTCAGTATGGCTTGAAAACCTAGAAGGCGGCGTGGATTATCTACGTGATGTTATCGTTGAAGACAAACTGAACATCAACGCTCAACTTGAGGCCGATGTGGCTAAGCTAGTTGAAGAATTCCGCTGTGAGTGGACTGACACTATCAACGATGAAAAACAACTGACTCGTTTCTCTCACTTTATTAACTCAGACCTTCGTGATGACAACGTAGTGTTTGTGAGCGAGCGTGACCAACATCGCCCAGCAACCTTCACGGAAAAACACCCTGAAGCGAAAGGCGATATCTTCCACGCAGCCGTTACTGAGTAAGAGGACGTAATCATGAGTTTTGAAAAAGTTTGTAAGATCGATGACATCGTACCGGGCACAGGCGTATGTGCGTTAGTTGCTGGTCAGCAGGTTGCACTATTTCGTCCTTCTGCTGAAGAGAAGGTATTTGCTATCTCAAACACAGACCCATTTGCACAATCTAACGTGTTGTCACGTGGCTTGATTGTTGAGCATAAAGACGAGCTATGGGTTGCAAGTCCATTGAAGAAACAACGCTTTAACCTAAGCACGGGTGCTTGCATGGAAGACGAACGTTTTAACGTTAAATCTTTCAAAGCGCGCGTAGTGAAAGGTGCTGTAGAAGTTTCTGCATAAGAGATTTAATAGCGAAAGGGTTCCTTGCTTTTTGTTTTTAAAGAGCAAGGGCAGGGAGCCTTTGACTATTCAATTTCAATTTTTAACTTTAACTTTTATATGGATAGCAAAATGAATGATCTAAAACCTGCAGAATTTGTGCAAACGATGATAGACGTTGGTGAAGCCAAGGTGAAAACAAGCACGCGAGATCTTCTTCTCCGTGGCACCATGGCGGGTATCATCCTGTCTCTAGCGGTAGTGGTGGCAATCACTGCTATTGTTCAAACTGGCGTAGGCATTGTGGGCGCACTTGTGTTCCCAGTGGGCTTCTGCATCTTGAGTCTTATGGGTTACGACCTAGTGACGGGTGTATTTGGCCTGGCTCCACTAGCAAAATTCGAAAACCGCAAAGGCGTTACTTGGGGCCGTATCATGCGTTGTTGGGGCCTTGTAGGTCTTGGTAACCTGATTGGTTCTTTGATTGTTGCGTTTCTAATCGCAGTATCACTAACGGGTAACTTCTCTCTTGATCCAAACGCAGTAGCGCAGAAATTCATCGCAGTTTCTACCGCTCGTACTGTTGGCTTCGAGAACATGGGTATGGACGGATGGATTACGTGTTTCGTGCGCGGTATCTTCTGTAACCTTATGGTTTGCTTGGGCGTTATTGGTAACATGACAGCACGTACGGTTGCGGGCAAGATTGCAGCAATGTGGCTACCGATTTTCATCTTCTTCGCACTCGTATTTGAACACACAGTAGTAAACATGTTCTTGTTCCCACTTGGAATGATGCTTGGTGCTGACTTTGGTATTGCAACTTGGTTGAACTTCAACCTTATTCCAACAATCCTAGGTAACATCGTTGGTGGCCTACTGTTTACTTGTATCCCACTTTACCTAACTCACGCTAAAACGGCTCCAGCAATCGACGCTGAAGAGAAAGTAGAAGCTGAGCTAGCAACACAGCGCTAAATTCTGACATTGCCTCACCTTTGTGTGGGGCAATTGTTTATAACAAGTGGTCGAGAACCGAGTTGTTGGCCACTTCTTATAAATAATTGTGTCGCTTTAGAACGAGAGTTTTAAGGCCTTTGCATTAGAGAACTTTTTTATGACTTCTAAATCAATCTCTGCAAATCAAGGTGGATTTGTTTCTTTGGTCGGCGCTGGCCCAGGTGATCCAGATCTTTTGACTGTAAAGGCATTACGTCTGATACAGAAAGCAGAAGTGATTGTGTATGACCGTTTAGTGTCACCTGAAATCATGGAATTAGTTAATCCTAATGCGGAACTTATCTACGTAGGTAAGCGTTTAAATCATCATTGTGTGCCCCAAGATCAAATCAACCAAGTGTTGGTTGATCAAGCGCAGCAGGATAAACACGTTGTTCGCCTTAAAGGTGGTGACCCGTTTATCTTTGGCCGTGGTGGTGAGGAACTCGAAAAACTTGCGCTAGAACAGATCCCTTTTGAGGTGGTGCCGGGTATTACGGCAGCGGCAGGTTGTACTGCTTATGCAGGCATTCCTTTGACCCATAGAGATCATGCGCAAAGTGTTCACTTTATTACTGGCCATCTTAAAAAAGAAGGTATGGATATCGATTGGGCCGCCTTATCCAAGGGCAACACAACCTTAGTCTTCTATATGGGACTAAAAGAAAGTGGTAACATTCAAGATAAATTAGTGAATGCTGGTTTATCAGAAGAGACTTCTATTGCGATCATTGAGCGTGGCACTACGCCTCAGCAGAGAGTATTGACTGGAACACTTTCTCAGTTATCAACGATAGCTCAAAAAGCTGAAAGCCCGTCGCTGATTGTAGTCGGCAGTGTAACGAGTCTTCATTCACAACTTAATTGGTTCGAATAGCTGTTATTCAACCGAGTTATTTTTGGGTCAAGCCCTTATGAGACGGAGCTTATAAGAGTTGCACTTTTTATGGTAGTTGTTGTGAGCAAAGTAGTAAATTCGCTTCCAAATGGTGCAAATGATCCCAAGTCGATCTATTGTTATAGCTGAAAGCTGTAATGAGAGTTTCAGGAAGAAGCCTCTAATAGCGCAGTTACGCTTTAGCAAGGAAAGCTAAATATGAAAAAACGAATTCTGGGGGCGACATCGCTTTCAGGTAGCCTAGTGTATTTCCTGTTCGGATTAGCACTGGTTACGTCTTTGTCTACCTATCAAGGGTATTCGGCGCCAATTACACACGCGTCCTTTTTTGCCAATAGTTGGCAATGGCTGGCTAGCATCTTATTTTGCTGGGGCTTGTTGCTGATCTTCTTTACCAGTGCGCGTCGTACTGTCAGAGCGGTATGGTCTTTAGTGGTCATTATTGCCGCATTAGGTGTAGGGCGCTTTATTGGCTCTCACTCTGTTCACCAAATTCAATACCAAGAGCCGAGCGTTTCTATGGCTGTGGTACCTGCACAAACCCAGCAAACTCAACAGCCGATAACTCTGCCACAACCTACCGATTTGAATCAGAGTTACCAACAGGCCGTAATGGAGTCAGGTTGGTATTCGATTTTGGATATCTCTCGTTTGCAAAACGATACTGACTTGGTGGAAAGCTACGCCATCATTAAGGACACCAAGTCGGCAATTCTTAATCATCTGCTACAAACACAGCAACAAGTGCATGAGCTCGAGCAACAGCTTTACGACAATGAAGCCAGTGCCCAAATGGAAGACAATTACATCGATGCACAGATCCTACATTCTCAGCAGCAAAACGAGATGTGGAAGGCGGAACTGGCCGCGCTTCAAGAGGTGAGAAGTATTATCGAGATGTTAGATGCAAATCGTGATGGCTGGACTATCCAAGATGGTGCTATCGTTTTCTATTCAAACGCTGATAAACAACGTTTTGAGGATATTGTCGCTAGGATACAAGTTATAGCGGATCATCAGCGAGAGCTCACTGAATCGGTAGAATAAGAAAGCGTTAAAGATAATCAAGTAACTCGCCTCGTCAGTATGACGGGGCGTTTTAGTATTTATTGCTATTAAAGCTAGTAGTTTCACTAGTGCTATTTATCTCATCGAAGACCTATCTTTTAAAGGTATTAAAAATAAGCCTAACCAGGCACTGAGATTTGAGGTGATTTATGTCTTACAGCACGCTAGTTTTATACAAAAAAGATGGTTTTGGTACGTTTACTTTTCAAGACTCAGTAGAAGATTCACTGGAAACGTGTGAGGCGTTATTTAATGATTCTGATACTTGCTGGCACGACGATGTACAAAGCTCGTTCGTATTGTATTTAATTAATTCGAATAATCGTGTCATCGCCAGTAAGCAATTAACGGCAACCCAAAATCCAACAGTGGGTTACTTTTAACCTAATCTAATTCAAGGCATTAAACTGCGGCCAATACGAACAACGTCTTCGACTAGCCCAATGACATGCTTAGATTCAGTCCTTGCACCCAGATAACATGGGCGTATAGCGAGTTTTCCATTGACCTTAGTGGTACTGGGCAAATAGCAGTTCTCGCGTATTAACTGTCTATGTAATCGCTGATTAAAGGCATTGAGATCCTCTATTTGTAGGTCGTTAAAACGAAAACAGCAAATAGACAACTCTGGACTGCCGAGTAATTCTAGTTGAGGGTGATCCTGTATAAGTTGCGCGGTCTGGGTAGCCATGTCGTTGTGTCGCTTTATGCGCTCGCGCATCCCTTGGACACCTATCTCTTTTAGCATGGACCATACGACTACTCCTCGGCACGGAGCACTTAACTCCACGCTGTAGTCAAAGAAGGGGATACCAAAGCTATCGAGAGAGTGCTGTAATTGTTGTGATTCGGACAATGGGTTGTCAGGTGCGGACTCAACAGACCCTTCTAAATAATCTGCTGGCTCCTGAGTAAATGCACGGGCTAGTAACTCTCTGTCATTGACGAAAGTAGCTGCAATACCCACAGAGGCACCGAGCCATTTATGAGGGTCGGTAATGACAGAATCTGCTAACTCTAGGCCCTTATAATGACTTTGTACGCGCTCATCTAAAATACCAGGAAGTCCGTAAGCGCCATCTACGTGAAACCAAATACCGTGCTCTCTTGCAAGCGTTCCCATCGCAAACAATGGATCAATTGCACCCCTGTTGGTTGTTCCTGCACTGGCAACAATCGCCATTGGTATTTTGCCTTGGGATAGATCTTTTTCTAGCTTTTGTTTCAGGTCATCCATTAGCAAACGGCCTTGCGGATCGGTATCGATTGAAACGACATTCCGGCGACCAAGACCGAGCACTCCCATTGACCGCTGGATAGTGTGGTGACATTCACTGCTCGCATATACGGTCACTGGTTTGGTGATACCTTCCGCTGCTACATCAATACCTAGTTTCTCAAAAGTGAACTGACGTGCGCCCCCTAGGGCAATAAGATTGGCAACGGAACCACCGCTACTGTATACACCCTTCATATTGTTGAGATAGAACATATCAGCGAGCCAATCTAATGACAGCTCCTCTAGATAATTGAATGCCGTTTGCGTATATCTTTGAGGAGAAGCGACAGAGGCTGCAGTATTGGCTAGAGCCGCAACGGTTGTTGCGCCCGTGGTGATATAAGCGGTAAAACCTGGCTTAACGATGGCTGAACCGTTTGGAATAATAGTGTTGTTAAGAATCTCTATTACATTATCTATGCCGACACCTTGCTGCGGTACTTGCTCTGACAGGTCTTTCTGCCATGTTGCAGATGGGCAAAGTGCATCTTCATGATCAAAGTGTAAGAAGGTATCGAGCGCCTTTCCGATACGAGTTAAATAGTGCTCTATGTGTTCGGTTTCTGCTCTATCCTCTTTCACACTCAGACCCTCTACATAAGCCCTATAACAATGATGCCATCTAGGTAGAAACGAGTGTAAAGCATAGGTTATCTGCAGTGTGGCATAGGGATTCTTTTGGCAAATGTTTGAGGAAGGTAATGATAGGGTGTGAGGGCATATAAAGTGCTGCCTAAGTAAGGCAGCACTTCAACTCAAGGTTAGTAAGCTATTTCGCTGTTTTCTCTGGATATGACGCGTTGTAGTGGCTCTGTGCCGTCATAAAACCAAATCTCAGCGAGTAAGCTCGTATATTCTTGTGCGTACGTGATATTTATCTCTCCTTTTCCGCTATCTAGGGCTCCGTTAGCGATGCGATAGGCGTAATCTGGGGTGAGTGTGCCGTCAGCGCTTTCTTGGAATTCGCTGTAAACAGAAATATAAGCGCGCTGCGTACTAACACCACTGATGTCTACGAGTACATCGACAGTTTGAGTGGGGTTGTAGTCAAAGTCGTCGGGCACCGCTAAGTCTTGCATAGAGCGCAGCGGTACTTGAACGCTTGCTTCTTCTGTTGCTTCGCTGTCACTGCTCGCCACAGGCTCATCGACTTGAGCCGCTCCCGATGAAGAGTCGGAGCCGCCACCGCCGCCTCCACACGCAGTAAGCATCAAAACCGCTAGAATGGATGTTGTTTTAGTGAATGTATTCATAATGAAATCCTCTATAGTCCTAGCTTAGTTTTATTGGTCGTAGATTTTTGAACGGTCAGAGCGGTTACGCTTGTGCCATGTGGTTTTTTGTTGACCCCCTGATTCCGCATATTCTGCAAATTCTGGGTAGGCATGAACTAAGTCTGTGCGCTCTAAAGGCCATCTCCACTCTTCTGTCATCAATAGTGCCCATGGCAGGTTATTGTCGGTTTTAAAGTAGGTGCCTTGCTCAGGATTACTAGCATCCACGCCTAGGTTAAACATGGCGTCGCCGTTAAATTTCTCCGTTGGGGCATAGTCAGCTAAGTGAACCTCCCATTGTCGACCTGGTTGGAATGGCAGTCCCTCACCATGGTAGTAACCTGGGGTTGCGAAGATGAAGGGGTCGTAGGGCATGGCAATCAGGTTACTGCGGTCGCTATTGCTATCTAGTGTGATGTGCAGTTCAAAGCTAAAGTTCTCGTCCTCGACACATCCAGCCTGAGTTCTGAAGAACGAACAGGTATTGGTTTTATAGTCTGTTAAGTCGGCATCAATGATGAAGATGGCTTCATTGCTGTCCAGCTCTAATCCGTTACCTTCTAGCAAAACGCCGTTGTGATATTGACGAGTTAACAGTGCATCGACATCAGTTTGCAGAATACCTTGTAAACGCACCGCGAAGCCATTGTGATAATCAGCGCCAACTGCGGCTAATCGTCCTTGAACTAAAGATTTCTCTACTTGGTTGTCACGCAACACTTCTGTAACTCGATAGTGCATGACGACATCGTTCATGTCGTAATCGGCGGTGTACGGCCAGTTATCCTCATAGGCGAGGGTAGCGTAGCCCGTTTCACTAGGGAAATGTCGGATTGTGATGCCAGCGGTAGAGACATTGATAGGGTGATCTTCTACTTCACCTGAGGTAGCGCCTCCGAAATAATCTAGCCCTTGTTGTTGGCTAAATCTAAAGCGCGTCCATGTGCGCCCATCGGCCGCGTTGTAATCTACGGTAAAGGGCAGGGCATTCAGACCTGCTGAGAGCTGAACATCTGAAAATACCTTCTCGCCTTCGTCATCAAAGTCGCCGTCTTGGTTCCAATCAAACCACGCAGACAGATAGCCCTGAGTAGAGGCATTAATGCTAACGATTGAGTCTAGTCCAGGCTCAATGGCGGTTACGAAGCCTACACCTGATTCATCTGCAATGCCTGTCGTATCATCACTCAGCGGCGCGATAAGACCGTCTTGTTCTCCATCTGGTGCTTGATTGCCCAAGTAAGTAATGCCATCAAGTTGGTGGCGGGGACCATTGTTCATTAGGGTGGTGAGGTAACTGTCAGGCGCATCACCAAAGTCGATCATTGAGTCTTCATCTATGATGGGCGCATTGGCGCAGCGAGCGCCATCATTTTGAGACGAGCTGGGTCCGTCAGCAAATTTAACCGCTGGAACAATACCCTCTGCGATTTTTTCAGGATCAGAAAGATCTACACGAAAGATATCTCCATCACTATTACGAGAAACGTAGTAGTTGCCGTTTACGTCAAAGTAGCCTGCGCCAAAGGTGCCTGTTACGCCTGTATCGCCGATAGCGGTTGCGGCGCCTGTGGTGGTGTTAAAGCGATATAAGATGCCACTGCCATTATCAATGCCATACAGCTCTTCGTCGCCCGGATGAAATGCAAAGTCTGTTAGCCTTACGCTTGCCGTGTTACTGATCTGCTCTACGACAAGGTAAGTGCTAGGATCATCGTCTAATGGTGCAAGGTCTATTTTGAATAAGCCTTTACCTTGACGGTATAGGTAGTAGACGTTGTTAATCACGTCACCCACATAAAAGGTGTGATCGGTTGGTAGGCCTACAGTGTTGAGGACTTCCGCCTGAAAGTTGTCACCCAATCGCACTATTTGTTTGTTGCCGGTGTCATAGCCATAGATATATCGGCTATCGAAATCAAAACCTACGGCATTGATATTGGTATTAAGCCCGGTATCACCTTGTAGCAGTGCGGTTTGCCCTGTCACCAAATTGACTCCGTAAACCTGTACTGGGTTTGCTTGAAACAAATAGGCTTTACTTGGGCAAGTCTCAAATGCAGCCGCTTCGGCCTCTGAAGCCATAAAACTAGCTCCGGTAGCGACTAGAATGCCCAAAAGACTTTTATTGAATCCTTTGTGGTTTGACATCTTAATTTCCCTTTACGTTGATGGCGCCAGTAGTGGTGAATAACCGGCTAATGTTGTTCGTACTAGAGGTATTCCAAGATGCGTGCCAACTTAAAAGGGCCGTTAATGGGGAAAATCGAGCTATTGTTGCTGATTTGATTCTCATTTTGAGAAAACCCCGAAAATCCGCAATCTAGAAATAAAAAAAAGCCCAACTAGGTTGGGCAAATGGAGATTCTTAGCATTTAAAAGGAAGTGATTTTCAGTAGTTACTGGCCTCTGCCATCGACCATGATGCGCAATGTTTTTACTGTGATCTGAAAATCAGTGACGAACCAATTTCGAACTGAGTTGTGAGATAGGGCATAGCTGTGGTCATAACCTACCTTTGAGCGAACATCTTCTATGGAGGTATCGTAGCCTTGATTCACCTGAGCAAGGCCGGTAATACCTGGCAGTACCCCGTAGGTACGGTCTGCAAAAAAAGGGATCTCTTTTTCTAAGGTTTTGTAAAACACTGGGCGCTCTGGGCGAGGACCAATGAGCGACATTTCTCCTTTCAACACGTTAAACAGTTGTGGCAGTTCATCTAAGCGAGTTTTTCTTAGAAAGCGCCCTACAGGTGTAATTCGCGGGTCGTGCTTAGTTGCCCACGCTGCACCTTTTGCTTCTGCATCTTGATACATAGTGCGGAACTTAATGATCTCAAACAGAGCCATTTCATTAGGTGTCGATTTTCCTACTCGCAATTGACGATAGAACAACGGACCCTTTGAGGTGCCGAGAATGGCAATGGCGATAAATGGCATTAAAGGTAGCAATAAGGCGATACCAATTAGTGACCCGGTAACGTCGAAGAAGCGTTTACCTAAGGTGATGGTATTGTTTTTCTTGGTAAGCGTGTACATAAGTAATTCCTTTTAAACTAACAAGTTAGTGGCTATTTTTGATAACCAGGTAGCGTAGACCACCGATCAGATTGGCGGTGTGTCCTAGTAATATGTAATGAATGAGTCCAAAGGGTTTGAATGACAGCAGCGGGGGACATACCCAACACACAAGGCTGGTGGTGTACACTGCAAGCTGCAGGTAAAAGGCGATTTGGAAAACAGCGTATTGTTGCAGTAATGCACTGCTCACAAGTGTGGCAAGCATTAGATAGGGCATTAACAAACGCAGTCCCTTGCCTGAGAAAAAAGCGAACGCTATCGCCTTAAACCTTGGATGGAATAACCCAAAAAGAGTAATGGCCTGCTGCATGTTTCCGGCTGAGATTCTTAGGCGACGTGCAAAGTCATCGCTAAGTTGCGTAGGTTGCATCTCGGTGGCAATTACATTGGTGTCGTAGTCTGCTAGATAACCTTTTTGAACAATTCGCATTGGTAAAATGAAGTCATCATTGATGCTGTTTGAGGCCAAAGGCTGAAATAGGTGACTACGAAACACGTAGAATGCTCCGTGTGAACCAATAGAGGTCGCGAGATTTGCCTCGGCAGATTTAATGCTACTTTGATACTGCCAATATTTTTCTTCCCCCTCGCTGCCGCAATCAAATAACGAGTAGGTGCCGTTTACTACGCCCACTTGCTCATTTTGAAAGTGAGATTCAGCAATCAGTAAGGCATCGATAGAAATCAGCGAAGTCACATCACTGAGTACGGTCAAGTCAGACTGAATCGATTCCATGGCTTCGTTGATGATGGCGACTTTACCGCGGTTTTGCTTATGCTCAATAACCTCAAACAGAGTGTCAGCACAAATGGCTTCTTGAATGGTGGCGGTGGCGACATTCGCTGTGTTGTCACTGCATCCATCACAGATGATCTTTACTGACAGTTTTTGTGTGGGGTAATCCAATGAGGCGGTGTTGCGGATCTTGTCAGCAATCCACTCTTCTTCATTGTAGGCTGGGATAATAACCGTAATGGTAGGGCGTTCGCTGTCTTCGGCTGTCTTTTGAAAGTGACGCAGCGAAACCGTGTTTTCTTCTTTTACTGTGCGTTTAGCGATGAACTTAAGCAGCAGAGGATACCCTACGTGGTGGTAGACAATAAGAAAGCTAGCGACAACGAATAATGCAATAAGTAGAGCGTGGTAAGTAGACATGATTAAGCTCCAATATTAGCGAGTTGTTGATAACGAGAGACGACGTCACGAATATCGTGTTTGTTAACGACATGATCTCTTGGTGAGGTGCTGGATGGCTTAAAAGCTTTGATGGCTTGTGCGAGTTTTTGGGAACAGTTTGCTTCCACCAATAGTCCGCTATCTGGACACAGGGTTTCGGCAGATGCACCGACATCAGTCACTAGGGTAGGCGTACCACAAGATTGCGCCTCAATAGCGGTTAATGGAAAACCTTCGTGGCGAGAGGGTAAGCAAAACAGATCTAAGCTTTGATAAAACATCGGCATATTTTCCAATCGACCTAGGAAAAACACTCGTTTTTCTAGACCTAAGCGATCAGTGAGGGTTTTAAGCGCTTCAAATTGAGAACCGTCACCGGCGATGGCTAATTGGTATTGCTGAGGGAGTTCGCTTATCGCGTGAATCAGCAAGTCATGACCTTTAACAGACTCCAATCGTCCTGCTGTGCCTATTAAGGTTTTGTCTTTAGGTAGGTTTAGTGCCTCTCTAGACGCTTGTTTTTGTCCCTCAACAAAGCGCAAGGTATCAATGCCATTGTGGATGGTTGTAAGCTTTGAATGAGCAAACAGCTCATCTAATCGTTTTTCAACCTTAAAGGCATCAGCGACAACCATAGGTTGCACCCACATTAGCAATGCACGCTGCAATTGACGGTGCTTAAAGCTATTTAGATGCCACACGTCGTGTTCAGTGTGAAGCTTAGCCTCGATGCCACACTGCTTTGCAGCAAGGCCAGCATAAAGAAGGGGGCCAATGTGATGAGTGTGAACAACATCGACACCTAGCTCTCGGAACAAAGCACTAAGGTCAGAGATGGCTTTTAGACTGAAGGCATCGGGTTTGTTAAGAAAAACTAAGTGATTCGCAAAATCTTTAAGTCGAGGCCACTTTTCTAAGGCTTGCTGTTTGGTTCCCTGCAGGCTGACAATATACACCTCGTGATCAACGCTACTAAAAGAAACGAAGTCCAGTGCCAAACTCTCGATACCCCCAGGGGCAAGATGCTGCACTACGTGAACGACAGTTTTAATATCCTTTTTCATAACGATTCCTTGTGTAGAGTCTTAGCGTGTTGCTAGGCAACCTAAATTCACTATGACTGTACATTGCAGGAGTCGTGCCAACTTTAACTCTTTGTTTTATGGTCGTTTTCTCAGGCTAGTAATGCTTTTTCTTACTCTGAGAATCATTTTGAAAGGAATAGCAGGTGATTGCGGGTGCATTTTTTGAAAATAAAGAGCGGGAAAGTAAAAAGTAGGGAAAGTAAAAAGCCGAGCGTTAAATGGCTCGGCGATATAATGCTAGGAAGCTAGATTTCGTTTCCGATATCCCAAGCCGCGGAAGCGCTTTTTAGTGCTGTGATGTCAGAGGCACATAGATAGCGCTTTAACGCTTCAAATTTCTCTGATGGCCAGTTGTAGACGTCTAGGCTTAGTAGATCTTCAATGATTTTTGGATCAAAGCGACTTTTGATGAGTTTTGCTGGCGAGCCTGCCACAATCGAGTATGGCGCAACATCTTTAGTCACCACACTATTAGCGGCTACAACTGCGCCTTCACCAATAGTAATACCGGGCATGATCATCGCTCGCATACCAAGCCAAGCGCCATCGCCTATTTGCGTGTCGCCTTTCCCTATGTACGCTTCATCTATGTAATCCATAAATGGATATAGACAAAACCAATCCACCCTGTGGGTATGATTGCCACCCATTAGAATGACGACTTCAGCCCCAACACAGACATAATCGCCGATAAAGAGCTTATCAATTGCCCATCGGGGTTCCCATTCACGACTTATCTTATCGCCGTGCAGATATCGGACGACTGACTCCTCAAAGCCATTGTCCCAACAGTCACTGTAATAACTGTGCTTACCTTTAATATGGATATTGGGATTGCTGACGACCTCATGCAACAATTGGTATTTTGACCAATGTTTTTCTTGCATAGTGTTACCTCTAAAAGTGTACGAATAATTAGCTAAAAATTACAGTGTCACGTTATAGAAGTCAGTGAATACGGGGTTGCTTGAGGAGAGGGGTTAGTTTCATTGTGTTATCTGAGTAATTGGAACGGTACAAGGATATCACAGCGAGCAATGAACTATAAAAACAAAATCGACAAGCATGAGCTTGTCGATTACCAAGTGACTACTAAGATCAAACCCTTTCTATGGATTAAGTCGCCAATCAAAACCCTCAGGCGTTGAACTTAACTCTTTGCTCGTCACAGCACTGAGTAAGATCTGCGCCTGTTGTTGTGTCAGTGGTTGCTTGTTATCACTATTAGCAAAAGAGTAGCTGAGCAATTGCTTCCAGATGGTTGCAGATTCGCTATCTAATCTATCAGCAAATGTGCGGTTTCCTGCTATCAAGTAAAGGTGGTCGACCGCCTCAGCAAAGCGTTGACCCTCGACCGCAGATTGATACTGCTTGATCTTAACGCCTACGTCGATCTTGGCCGGCGTCTTTTCTTGGGTGCTTGGCTTGCCTTTACGTTTCATCACCACGGTAATAACCAGGCAAACAAAAACCAGTAGACCAATCAGGTAAACGCCGTATTTAGACGCCAATCCTGTTATATCCTCAAGGTAGTTATGAGCTTGTAAGAGTGCACTACTAGACCCAACTTGAAACTCAAGAGGGTCAGTGGTCAGCGTCTTGAGTTCATTAGTCTCAGTGTCCCACCACTGTATTGATTGTGAAGGGATGACTAGCTTACCGGACTCTTGAAATACCACAGTAACTGCTTGGTTTAAAACAGCAGTATTGCGCTTACTTAAGCGATCAAAGATATTCTCTTTGGCGACGGGTTTTTGGTAAACCTCAACACCGGCAATGTCTGGTACGTTCACATCCGGCAGAAGCATCATATGTGAGTTCTTTACCTTCAGCTGGTAGGTGAGTACCACAGCTTCACCGACCTCAAACGCATCGCTGATAGGTTTATCTGTTTTAAGCGTGAACGTCGCATCTGTGCCAGATACAAACTCGTTAGTCGTATCAAGCGACGCAGGCATTTCAACATTAAACGTCGTCTCCTCAGAGGAAACCGTGCCTTTTAGCGGGTTTTCTTTATCATTATCAAGCACAACCGCAACGTCAAAGCTCGGTATTACAAAGGTGCCTGCCGTAAGAGGGTAGATATACAGCTTCGCCGTTTGTGTATACCATTTTTGGCCATCTAGCATGCGTGCAGAGCGCGCCACTTGTTGGTCGTCTTTTTTGACCACTGCATTTTTTAGATCCAGATAGGGCATTACCATCGCATCTTCAAATGGTTGTGTGCTGCTGATCTCTACTTCAACCAAAACCTGTTGTTTCGGAGCAATGCTTTCGCTTTTCACATCGACTGAGAGTGCCAATTGTTTATCATCAATGATTGGCTGAAGGTCATTGGCAAGGGTGGTGTTAGACACTGCCATCAACATCAAACCCAGAGATAGCGAAGAGAGCCAATTGAAAAGCCAGTTCTTCGATGGATTATTCTTGTTCATTTGCGTATTCCTGTTGAAACTTTTGTCGCAAGAACTTTGAAGGATCTTGTCTAACCTGCTTTAACCAAACCTGATCAGAGAGCTCGGCCTCGATACCTTCCGAAGCTTCTTCTTCGCTGGTGGCAATGTTTCTATCATCAATCATTTTCTCGCCTTCTTTCTTTTCTAAAGGCGCATTCTTTAGCTTTTCGATAGAAGCATTCATGACCTCAATATTCTGCTGCATCTCTTGCTGCAAGGCAGGCTCCTGGCTTAGCTCAACATAGAGTGCTTTGGCTTGCTCAAATTGATTAGAATAGGCAAATACATTCGCCAACAAATATTTTGATTTAGCATCTTCACGACCTTTAAGCAGCGTCATTGCGCTTTGAAAGTCACCAGCGAGATAGGCGCTGCGAGCTTTCCACTCTTGTGAATCAAATGAGGACTGAGCCTTGGCGTAGTCTCCTTGCTGAAAATATATATGCCCTTGTTGGTCTTTAGTTAGCCAAAAGTTCATGAAGCGAGCAGGGGATAAAGCCCCCCATAGCGCCAATACCACAAGGATTAAGAGAATCCATTGCCAGCTTGGTCTTTCCTTGAACCAATCCATACGCGATTGTTTGATGGTTACCATTGCAATGTCCACCCTCGTCTAAACCACATCAGTTGAATAGGCAGTAGCAAAAACAGCAACGGATAGCTAGAATCAACCCAAGGTTGTGCCTTGTCGTTTACAGCAAACAGGTTGCTTTGAATATCTTGATACACCTGCTCTACATCCGTTGAGTCATGAGTAAATAGCGTCATCGAACCATGACCCGATTGAGCCAGTGCTTCAAGTTCTTGAATCTGTGTACTTGATAAGCCCTGCGCTCCGTCGCGGCCACTGTCAGGGTTTTCACCCATCGCCCAAACCAAAACCTGGTGTTCTAAAGAGGCAAATTCTTGCTGCATTTTCTCAATCGCTTTCTGGTCTGTTTTATCAGTCACGATAAGCACCGTCGAAGATACCTTTGATTCCTTTAACAGGCTTACCACTGGGTCTATAACTGATTCTGGCTTGCTTTGGTTATCGGGTAACAAAGTAGGGTCTAGCACATCTAGGAAGTAGCGAAACAGCTCTCTATCTTTGGTTACTGGCATTGCCACGTGAGAACTTCCGCCGTAGACGACCAGCCCAGTCTTTGCATCACCCCTTAGGTCAGCCAATTGTGAGATCTTCTGCTTAGCGCGCTCAAGACGAGAGGGCTGAATATCCGTTTGCGACATCGAGCCTGAAACATCAAGGGCGACGATTAACTCAGCGTTATCTTCAAAAAACGGTGACGCTTGTTTTTTCCAAGTTGGGCCAGCCATTACGAGCGTTGATACCAGAGAGAAAACCAGAAATAGTTTCAGAGGTGTTAACCAACTGCCGCGTTGTTGATTTAGCGTTAGGTGCGCAATGATGTTCTTGGACATTACGGATTGCCACTGAGCCACTAAATCCTCTTGCTTTGTCATTAGGCGCTGTATCGCGAGTAACGGGACTAGAGCCAATAACCACCATGGACGCATGAAATGGAAATTGCTGATATCACCTGTCAGTCCCCAATCAAGTAAACTATTCATTTGGCACCTCTTGCGTGCGAGTTAGCACCTCTTTTACACGCTTATTGCGCCTAGCTTGGCCTGCAAAAACAAACAGTGCAGCCAGCAAATTGAACATAAAACTGATGCCAAAAGCCCAGTGATGCAGACTATGACGAGGTCTATGAGTCAGTAGTTCGAATTCTTGCTGCTCTAGTTCATCAATGGTGGCGTAGGCTTGGTCGAGCTCAGCTCGGTTCATTGCATGGAACATCTGTCCGCCAGTGATCTCAGATACTTTCTCTAGGGTAGGGAGATCCATTTTGTATCGCCCTTCGGTACTTGGGTCACCTATGGCTATGGTATAAATCTTCACGCCATACTTAGCGGCTATCTCGGCCGCCTTAACGGGAGGCATTTTGGAGCTGGTGTCGTCACCGTCAGTCAATAAGATCATAACTCGTTGCTTGCTTTGCTCTTGTTCAAATACGGCAATTGAAAGGCCAATAGCATCACCGAAGGCAGTTTGGAATCCGGCATAGCCTAGCTGGACATTCTCCAATAGTGCCAACCATGTATTGGTATCTTCTGTAAACGGCGCTTGAACGTATGCCGCATCTGCAAACAAAATAAGCCCTAGTCGGTCGTGTTCACGTTGCTTAGCGAAATCACTGAGCACTTGTTTTGCAATGTATAGGCGATCGTGTTTATTGCCTTTCTCATCGGTAAAGTCTTTTTCAGACATGGAACCCGACAAATCCAGAGCGACCATGATCTCTCTCGCCGATTTTTTCTGCTCTATAGGCTCACCTACCCACATAGGCTTGGCAATTGCAGCCACCAAAGAGAGGTAGCTAATGACAACTAATGCCCATTGGATTTTTCTTCTTTTAAGTAAAGTCGCACTTTGCGACGGTTTGTCTTCAGAGACAGAGACTAGGCGCTCAAAAAAGGGTACCTGTAGCGCACTCTTAGATTCCTTATAGGCAGGAACAAAGCGATAAACCAGCAGTGGCAATACCGCCAGCAAAAAGGCGAGTGGGTATTCAAACTCAACCATGTCTCACCTCGTGATGTTTTATCCAATGAGCGGTCTGCGTATACAAACCTAAACTCTGTTGCTGATCGATACTCGCATTTGGCGAATAAGAAAGTGACGCTAGTAACCCATTAAACTGAGTTGAAAATTGGCTCCCTTGGCATTGTTTATCCAACCACTGTTCCCATTGCTCTCCAAGTAAAGGGGAGACTTGTTTGCGCGGGTAGGCATCAAGTGCGGTTTTACGAAGCAACTGAGGCAATCGCTCCATCCCGTCGCTGCTTTTTTGTAGTTTCTCTAGTTCTTGCAAAGCCATACGGCGGTAGGCGTTGGCCTGATACTGGCGATAAGCAAGGTAAGTTCGATACAAGGCAAAGCAAACAATGATGCCAATCACAAGATACCAACCAGGAGCATTGGGAATCCATGATATGCCTTCGGGCAGAGAAGGCTCTGCCAACCCAGACATCATTGAGTTCATACTCGTGGGTTTAAGTGTTTCAGCGGTGGTACTCATCTCAATTAAGCTCCAAGTGCTTTTCGCAACTGCTGATCAGCAGGTTGAACGGTATTGATTTTGATGACCGGGATTCGATATTTCTTAGCGACTCGGGCAAAGTTATCGAGTGTGTCAGTCACATCTTTAGCAAAGCGATCTTTTAGTTGAGCCTGCTTACCTGTAATTGCTAACTGCATCTCTCCATCACTGAGTACCATTTTGTCCAATTCCGCTAGGTTGTGCTCTAGGGGATCGGTCACATGGCATAACACCACATCATTGTGTTTGCACAAGGTTTTGATTTGCTCTTCACTTTGCTCGTTGTAGCCGTATCCATCGGTGATCAAAATGACTAAGGCATCATGCTTAACCAAGCGCTTGGCCTGATGAAACAGTTTGCTAAATGAGTTTCCTTGAGAGTCTTCGGCGATGCCTACTTTCAACTGCTGATTTTTAATCACAATCTCATTTAAGATCTTTAATACATGGTTTGCACTGCGCTGTGGGGCAATGGGCACCGCCACGGTATCGTTGTAGATAATGGCGCCGACGCGATCTGTGGAGTCCGTGACCTTCCAAGCAATGAGAGCCGCGATTTCGGCCGCGACAACAGATTTCATTTTTCCCGTGCTACCAAAAAACATGTTGGTTCTCTGGTCAACGAGCAGGTAAACGTTTCGCTCGCGTTCTTCAGAGAATATCTTTACATGCGGCTTACCTGTGCGCATGGTGACTTTCCAATCCATGGTGCGAATGTCATCACCAATGTGGTAGTGACGCATTTCTTCAAAGTTCAGGCCTCGTCCACGAAGTTTCGATACGTGTCGTCCCGTTAATAGACTGTTCACGGGCTGTGGCGGCAGAAAATCAAAGCCAGTCGCCTTGTATTTCATTAAACGAAGCGACTTTAAATCCGTGTAGATTTGCGCGTCTATGGAATTGGATTTGGTCATGGGTTTCTCTCTTACGCTACTGCGACTTGAGACAAGATTTCATCAATAACGCGATCTGAGCTGACGCCTTCTGCTAATGCATCGTACGAAAGAATAAGGCGGTGACGAAGCACGCCATGCACCACATCTCTCACATCATCGGGATCAACAAACTCTTTGCCTTTCAACCAAGCCATTGCGCGGGCGCACTTATCTAAAGCGATAGTCGCCCTTGGGCTTGATCCTACTGCGATCCAGTTTGCAAGCTCAGAGTTGGGGTATTTCTCTGGTTGGCGAGTGGCAACAATAATGGATACCAAATATTTAAGTACCGCGTCACTGCAATAGATGTCTTGGATCTCTTCGCGCGCCGCAAAAATACAAGCAGGATCGATAGGCTCTGGTTTTTCTGACGAAGGCTTTTCTTCACCGCGCACCATTTTTATGATCTGTTCTTCCGCATCGGCGTCTGGATAGTCCAGATTGATCTTCATGATGAATCGGTCCATCTGCGCTTCTGGAAGCGGGTAAGTACCTTCTTGTTCTACAGGGTTTTGTGTCGCGAGTACCATAAACAAATCGGGCAGTTTGTAGGTCTTGCCTGCAACCGTAATTTGTCGCTCTTCCATCGCTTCTAGCAAAGCGGCCTGCACTTTAGCGGGAGAGCGGTTAATCTCATCGGCGAGTAATAGGTTGTTGAAAACAGGGCCGGGCTGGAAGGTAAGGGTGGGTTTGCCGTCCACATCTTGATAAACCTCAGTACCGGTTACATCAGAAGGCAAAAGATCTGGGGTGAACTGCACACGGCCAAGATCAACGGATAAAGCCGCTGCGAGCGCCTTAATTGAGCGAGTCTTTGCTGTACCTGGTAGACCCTCTAACAAAACATTGCCGTTGGTCAGTAGAGCAACCAACAGAGTATCGACCATGTGTTGTTGTCCTATTACAGACTGCTGCATTTGCTTCTTAAGTAGCATTACCGTGTCTAAGGTTGAGCTCATGTTGTTACCCTTTGTTGTTTACGTTGCTATAACGTTAATAAATACATATAGTTAAAGATAGTTTCTTCGCCGGTTTTGCGCTGAAAATGTTAAAGAAACAGTACTATCCGTCAACTTTTGATATAACTATAGTGCCTACCATTAAAATTGTAATATGCCTTTGGTTAATATCACGTATAAATCTAAGTCAATAGCTTTGTATCGGCTAATCCGTAAACTGTGAAACGTGAAAGGCACAAATCAAGTCAATCTCTAAGGGAAGCATGCGTTGGTTTGAAGTGTTTAATTTGAATTGAAACTATAGGAAACACACCATGAAAAAACTTGCTCTAAGTATCGCTCTAGGTCTTAACATTGTTGCTCTACCAACGCTAGCAGCTACAGAGGTTTCAACCCTTACGGATTTCTTCAGCGACAAAGGTGAAGTGACTACATCAGATAACTATGCAGTTTTTGAGACAGCACGTCAGTATGTGAAAACTCAAGAAAAGGTGGGCGTTAACAACTTCGATCACAAACGTGTGCTTACCCCAACTGACGAACAGCCAGTGGTTCGAATGAACCGTGATACTTATTACTCGATGGCGGTAATTAATGTCTCAGAAGGTGCGACAGTAACGCTTCCAGAAATCCCAGAAGGCAAGTACATGTCAATGGAAGTAATTACTGAAGATCACCGTATTCAAGCAATGCAGTATGGCTCAGGCACCTTTGACCTATCGACTCACGCTGGCGACCATGTCTACATCATTATTCGTACCGATGCGACGTTCACCGAAGCAGAAGTGCGCGAAATTCAAGACAAAATGAGCATTGAAGCGAAAGCAACAGCAGAATTTACCGCTCCTCAAGTTCAAGAAGTTGCATTTGATAAGGTTGAAAAAGACCTGAAAACCCAAATGCCAGTGATTCTAAAACGTGATGGCGCTCAAGCCACATTTGGCATGTTTACTGACCCAGAAGATGAGTCTAAAGAACTGTTTACTAAAGAAAAGTATGCAGTAGGCGCGGCAATCGGTTGGGGTGGTGCACAGATGCAAGACAACATCTACGAAGTATCAGGTAACTTCCCGGCAGATACCTGTCACCAAGCAACATTTGAAGACCCAGAGAACCAAGCGTTCTGGTCGGTAACTGTGTACAACAAGCAAGGTTTCATGTTTGCTGATGTGGCTAACGTAAGCTCTAACACAGCGACTAAGAATGCAGACGGTACATACACAGTAAGCTTTGGTTGTGGTGATGATGCACCAAACAACATCGAAACCAAGAACGATTCAGGTATGTTTAACTTAGCATTCCGTCACTACATGCCAAGCCAAAAAATCCGTGATGGCTTCCGCGTGCTACCTTACGTTAAAGCAGTAAAGTAAGGGAGTAATTGGGGTGCTAGTTCCTAGGTTCCTGGGACCTAGGAACTAGCACCTAGATATACTTCTTACGCATATCATATATAGGAAACTGTAATTCGATTAAATAACGCTATTTGTTTATTCTCTTTTTCAGAGAGGCAGTGAGCACTTAGGGATAGAGAAACGGCTTATGCCCAGAATCTTTGATTTACCGGAGTACATAATGAAAAAACTTGCACTAGCAGTTTCACTTGGTTTGGGTATCGTAGCTCTTCCTACTTTTGCAGCAACAGAAGTCTCTAGCGAAGCGGACTTCTTCAATACCGAGGGTGTAATCACTACAGCAGATAACTATCCTGTGTTTGAAAGCTCTCGTCAAATTCTTAAAAACCAAGATCTAGCTGGTATTAACAAATTCCTCCACAAACGTCAGTTAACTCCGACCGACCAACAACCCGTTGTTCGAATGAACCGAGATACTTATTATTCGATGGCTGTTGTCGATGTATCTGAGGGAGCATCAATCACAATGCCTGAAGTTCAAGAAGGCAAGTACCTTTCTTATCAGGTGATTACTGAAGACCACAGAATTCAGGCTATGGGCTACGGTGGCGGTACATTTGAGCTGGAAACTCATACTGGTAACCATGTTTATATTGTTGTTCGTTTAGACGCGACATTCACCGAGGCAGAAGCTCGTAAAATTCAAGATCAAATGAGTATTGATGCCAAATCAAATAAAATGTTTACCGCTGAACAAGTGAATAAAGCCTCTTTTGAAAAGGTGGAAAATGAGCTTAAATCGCAAATGCCAACTATCCTGAAGCGCGATGGCAGCCAAGCACTAACTGGCATGTTTACTGACCCTAACGATGAGTCAAAAGAACTGTTTACAGAAGAAAAGTACGCGGTAGGCGCGGCGATTGGTTGGGGTGGTGCTCAGATGAAAGACAACATCTACGAAGTATCTGGAAACTACCCTGCAAATCAATGTCACCAAGCAACCTTTGAAGATCCAGCGAACCAAGCGTTCTGGTCTATCACTGTGTATGACAAAGCTGGGTTCATGTTTAATGACGTGGCAAACCTAAGCTCTAATACCGCGAAGCCTAACGCAGACGGCTCGTACACAATCAGCTTTGGTTGTGGTGAAGATGCACCAAACAACATTCAAATAGCGAATGATTCGGGTGTATTCAATCTAGGTATTCGCCATTACATGCCTAGTCAAAAAGTAACCGATGGCTACCGCATCTTGCCAACGGTTAAGGCAGTAAAATAATTGATTGATTTGACGTAGGGTTAATCAGTGTTAAGCCCCGCTCTTTATAGAGCGGGGCTTTTTTATGGGAATTAGCTTGGTGAATTAGGTTATGAAGCTGGTTGGCTTTCGAGTGGTTCGCTGGTGGATTGTCGTTTAGAGAGCACTAAATAGACTGCAATTTGCACGATGATCGCGACCAACACCACCAGTGGAGAAGCAAGAACACCGGAAACAACGAAACTGATGAGCGCAATGCCACCATTGACAAGGGCATAAGGCAGCTGCGTTCTAAAGTGTTCGTACTGATCACAACCCGCACCCGTTGAAGACAGAATGGTGGTTTCTGAAATCGGTGAGCAGTGATCGCCAAATAAGCCACCGGATAAAACCGCGCCAATACAGACCAACATAGGTGCATCAATAGCAAAGGCCGTTGGAATCACGAGCGGCATTAAGATGGCAAAGGTTCCCCACGAAGAACCGGTAGCAAAAGAGATAATCCCAGCGAGAAGAAACGCAACAGCAGGGACTAACCAATAAGGAAAGCCAGCTTGTGCCTGCTGCGCAATGTACGCAGCTGCGCCTAGCTCTTTGCCTACTGAGCTAAGTGCCCATGCAAGGATAAGAATCACCGCCACAGACATCATGTTAGACATACCTTTTAGGTACACCTGAATACCATCGGAGAGTTTTCTCACACCATACAGCGCCATCAGGCCGATAAGTGTCATGGCCGCAAAAAAGTAGGCAGAAGATAACGCCGCTCTAAAGGTTGAACCTGAGACTTGTTGGAACGGGAAACCATGAGGAATCAGAATCGAGCACAGCACGATAAGCATCACCAGAAGTGGCGCCCATACAAAGCTTGTTTTGGCATTTTTGTGCTCAAACACATTGAGTGAGTCTTGGACTTTGCCAAAGTCTGAGCCTTGTTTAGCCAGTCTTTCCGCGTGAGCCATTGGACCAAAATCCAGCTTGAAAAATGACAAGATAGGAACGATTGCGATAGCTAGGAAAGCATAGAATTGGTAAGGAATCGCGCCAATAAAGGCATCCCACTCACTCATACCTACCTCTAACGCCGTGAACTCCTTTTGAATCAGGCTCATGATGTACACGCCCCAACCAATAAAGGGAATCAAAATAGCCACAGGGGAAGCAGTAGAGTCAATAATGAACGCAAGCTTTTGACGAGAGACCTTGAGCTTATCAAACAGTGGCCTAAATACTGGACCCGCGATTAATGGGGTACCAAGATCGGAGAAGAAAATAGCAATACCGCCAAACCATGTCGCCAGTTGCGCTTGGCATTTATTGGTGACCCACAGTGTTATTCTCTTTGCGAATGCAACACCACCACCAGACTTCTCCATTAACGCAACGAAGCCGCCAATGAAAACCAGTAACAACAGCACGCCAGCATTGTAACTGTCAGTCAATTGAGGCAGAAGATAGCTCTTCATTAGAGCACTCATTGAGTCTAGCGGTCCTTTATCTATAAAGGTTCCTTCTAGCATGGCGACGCCACAAACTACCCCTGAGAAGAGACCAACAACAACGTTTCGAGTTGAGAGCGCTAAGGCAAGGGTGACAATAATGGGGAGGAGGGAGATAAATTCAGGCTGTTCCATAGCAAATACCGTAATACATAATCAGTCATAAAAAGTGAATATACATACGTTATGCCATTGTGTACATATCATAGAGCTAATACTTATATGCTTGGGTTTTAAGTGCTGTTTTTATGAGCGATCCTGATTGGGGTATATAATTATGCAAAAATTCAGAATGAACAAATTTTTAGCGAAACGGACCATCTTCAAAAATGCCATCAATAAACTTCTCTACTAGAGCGACTTCATTGGTGGCGCGGGCGAAGGTTCTGAGGCCGATAATTTGAACTTGAACGTAACGGGCTAGCTCAATAGGGTCTTTACCTGAGGGTATTTCTCCAGCCTCCATTGCTTTAGTGAGTATTGATGCCAACTCTGCTTCTACATCGCCGAGTAATTGCTTAGCCAGTGCCAGTAATTCTGGGTTATCCGTTTCCGTTAATTCAGCAACAGACTTTACCACCATGCACATGCCACTAGGGGCGGATCCCCTGCCTTCGATTATGATGGTTTTAATAAATGTCTTTAAGCCGCCAATATTAGAGTCGGAGTTCTCTAAGCTGTGGTTTAAGATCTTACCACCTTCTTCAGCGTAACGTTGGATTGCCTCTTTGAACAAATTATCTTTGCTACCAAAAGCGGCGTAGATACTACCTGGGCGCATATCAAGGGCGTCTTGCAGTGCGCGCATTGAGGTGCCGTGATAGCCTTTTTCCCAATAAAGATCTTTGGCTCTATTGATGACATCGTCTCTATCAAAAAGTGCACGTTTGCCCATGGTATTACCTACTGCCTTTAAAGTTGCTCACACGCGGATTATAGCGAGTAAATTAACGATCGTTCAATACGATACCAACCGTACTAAACAACGGTTCATTCTAGCCCTTTGCTTAGCTCGAGTAAGATCTGTTTATAGTTTTCTACCGGGTGAGCACCTGTCACCGCGCTCTCTCTATTAAAGATCACTGTGGGTACGCCAGTGATGCCCATCTGCTGCCACTGGGCTTCTTGACTTCTAACCTCACTTTTAAGCTCTGGCTTGTCTAACCAAAGCAAGCCTTGATCACCATCCAAACCAACAGCGGTAAGCTCTTGTTTTAGGATGGCGCGATCAGAGACGTCTTTCTGTTCACTGAAAAAGGCGTTGAATAGCCTCAGTTTCAGCTCTGTTTGTTTGCCATGCTGTTTAGCAAAATCCAAAAGCACGTGTGCTTCTAGGGTATTTACCATCTTCATGTCATCGAAATAGTTAAATTGAAAGCCATGTTCAGCGCCAGCCGTTGCGATTCTTTCTCGCGCACCAGCACTATCTTCAGGGCTGCTGCCGTATTTTCGGGCAACATGATCTCGAAGGTTTTCACCCTCAGCGGGCATATCAGGGTTCAGCTCAAACGGTTGCCATTCAATATCAATCTTGTCTTGAAGCGCTAACTCGTTGATTGCTGCTTGTAGGTTGTTGTAACCAATAATGCACCAAGGGCAAACCACGTCTGAAACAATATCTAATTTTATTTTACTGCTCATCAACTCATCCTCGATTGATTTTATAATTGAACGATCGTTACGATTAAATCATACACCGATAGAACGGAAAGGAAAGAAAAATGTAGAGTGAGACTTATGGCGTATTGATGTGAAGGTGTACGGCAGTGTTAATTGCGTTAACAACAGTGAAAAATTAGCTTAGGTCAAATTAGGCTAGAGTGGGCTAAGGTAAAGTGAATGGGCCATTATTTCATTTCAAGGAGTCGTTAAACAATGGAACGTTGTGGCCAATGTAAGCAGTTCACTAGAACCCGAGAAAATACCAAAGACCTTTGTGGCGCATGGGAGCAACCAACGTCAGCCAAGAGACAGGCCTGTGAGTTCTTCATTCCTAAAGGATTTAGTTTCTTTGACAAAGAAGCCAATAAAAGTAACCCTCAGAGTTAATTGTTAGTCATTTTAATTATTCTTTGAGATTGGCTAGGTCACCGTGTGTTGGGAGTAGTCACTAATGAAGGGATATAAGTAGAGCATGCGAATTACTGAATATCATCCTAGTTTCGCATCTGATTTAAGTGAGGTTTATCTTGAGTCAAGAACGACAACATTTACCTGGCTAAACAGTAGCGATTTTAAGCTTTCGGATTTTGAGAAAGATACAGAGGGTGAAACAATTTTATTGGCGGTGTTAGATGAAAAGGCCATTGGCTTCATTTCAATCTGGGAGCCAGAAAATTTTGTGCATCACCTTTATGTAAGTAGCGAACATCTTGGAAAAGGGGTCGGCAGTTTACTGCTCACCAAAGCGCAATCTATGTACGGCAAACTGAGCTTAAAATGCTTGGTTGAAAATCAAAAGGCCATTCGGTTTTATGAGTTAAGAGGTTTTACCAAGAAAGCGAAACATCCAGACAATGGTGGTGAGTATTATTTAATGCAAATGAACAGTTTGGATTGATAGATAAAGAGCCTATTTTGCCTGTAAATGTATGAGTATCAATGGATTACCTCACTGGATGTAAATTGCATTTTCAGGAGCTTTAGAGAGAAAGGCCCCGCTTTCTTGTCTGCGATTAAAAAGCCTATCTGTTCAATATCTTGTGCAACAAGGGTAGGCGCTCCCAGTATCAGTCTACCCCTGAATACTGCTTGGAAATCATCTAACTGAAATACCTTAGTTTGCTCCGTCCCATTTGTGGTGGAAAATTCATGCTTGTAGGTAATTCGATCGCCGTTTTTCCATGTTGAGAGTCGGAGTTGATAGGTTCGTCCGTCACCAATGAAGGAGAGTTCTACTTGAGGTTTATTCGCCGATAATGGCGCTATAGAGCGGTTGATTGAGCTGAAACCGCCATTGTTGGCTAACGATAGTTCTCCCTCAAAAAGGCTATGATTGCCATCAAAGGTGAAGCGTCCTTGTGAGATGCCACCCATTACATTGTCGTTGACTGCCTGCCACTGTTGATACTCATTAAGTTGGGTAAAATCAATCATAGTTTCCTCTGAAGCTGCGACAAAATGACTAAACAAAAGAGAAGCAGTCAGCAAGGTCCATAGGCGAAGCATTTGAGTGAAACGGCAGGCAACGCTGGTGGAGGATGTGTTCGAGCTGATAACCTGCATCATTGTAATGGCTTGCTGGCGGTCAGTGCTAAGCAGCGATTAAGAAACTCTGCATAACTAGATGGTTTGTCGTATTCGATCTTCAATGATCCATGAAACATCAGGGTCACAGTGACGTCTTTGAAGCCTAACCAACAGGTGTAACCGTCATAATCGTGCCATGCGCACATCTCCGCCAACACATATTGATGATCTTGCTTTGTTCCAGTGGAACGAATGCAGTCAAACACCTTAAGAAAGTCCATGACGCTCAGGCGGTTATCCATGTTCATTTCCTACCATTAATTCGTTGCCTCTATTGCTTAGCTTACGACCTGGTTTTGTATGTCGATCACTGGCCTTTAATGGACGCTATCGCTAGACAGATAAATTGTCTTAATCAGTATTAGTTAGAAAATCGTTTTCTGTTTGTTTTTGACATAAAAAGCGGCGCTGACTGAAATGAACAAAAACGCAAAGTAGTAACAAAATGAAGAAAGTGAGGCTAGGAAGTCTAGGTGCTGTTCTATTTGTTGTTCGGTGTAGCTTTGAGACACCAACTTATAGTAGTACGCATATAAAACACCTATTGAGCCGTAACCTAGATTAAACATCAGTCCCTTAAAGCTTAGTACTGTCGCTCTGTTGTGGGATTCCGTCTTTCTATTGAGGTGGTAACTGATGAAAATGTTCATCGTCATGATGATGAAAATCAAAAGTAGTACGGGGATAACCCCATAAATTGACCAGCCTAAGCTGATCCAATAGTAAGTTACTATGATGGCTACACCCGCAACGGCAAGGAAGATTTTTGGTTCTGTGCTCTCTGCTAGTCTTCGACTTTGCCCAGCTAATAGTATTTTAAGTACGCTGACTCCAGCACCAATCAAGCCAAAATAGATAATTGGGATATCAATAGCGCGATAATACTGGCTATTCATGGTCAAAAACATGCGAGAGGTATGCTCAAACAGGCTGTAGTAGAGCAATATAAACAGTACATAAGGTGTCGAAAGCACCCACTTGCCTGTGTTTAGTGTCAGTCTCAGGCTTGCTACTGAGGTAGCGAGTTTACTGTCATGTTTGGGCAGTGTATCGCGGTCTTCCTGCATATTTATGGCGGCATAAATGGCAACTATCGCCACCAATAGAGTCGCAAATACTGGAATTCGCATGATGTCTTGGGTGGTTTCAGGCGCTGAGAGTCCAATGAACTGATAGATATGAGTCATAAAATTCACATCATACATAGCTGCACCGATCAGGGTGACAAAAATGCCGACACTAGAAGCAATACGAAGTTGTATTTGCAGCACCTGCGGCCACGCTTCCTCTTTACCTTGCTCTTTTAAGGTGTCATAAGCCAAGGCTTCATCGGCACCACTGGCTAGCGCCATAGCCAAACCACTTAGAATTCGGTTAATCAAAAACACAACGAATACCAAATTGGCATTGTCAGTGGGGACCACCGCGATCATGGCGATCTCAATAAACATGATCACAGAAGAGAGTACGACTAACTTTTTGCGTCCCAGGATATCGGCAAACGCTCCTGATGGCACCTCTGCGAGAACGATAGTCGCGGCCCATACCACGTTAAGCATTGCAAATTGGGATAGGGTTAAGCCGTAATCTAGGAAGAGTAGAGTAAAGATAGGGTAGTAAAAGCGCGCAAAGTAGCTGCAGCGAAACATTAAGAAGTAACGAACGTTGCGGATTTGCAGGATCTCTTTGAGCGTCATTAAATTGTCTTTATTTTGAATAACATAGATTAGGTATATACCTACTTCACCCTAATGGTAAAGGCTTAATCTTTGAAATAACAAAATGCATTAAAAAAGGGCGCACTGTGTGCACCCCTTTGTTTTCAAGATATCAGCTTAGGTTTCACTTTCTAACGGCACCTGATAGACACCATTGTGATTGTTGGCCTTGATCGCGCCAAATAATGAAATGAGTGACGCACAAAACATGATACCCACAATAGGCCATAAAGAGTCTTTACTTAACAAGGCTGCGAGTGCGCTAATGCTTGCGGCGGTAAAAAACTGTGTGGCTCCAAGCGCTGCTGAGGCGACACCAGCGCCTTGTCCAAAATGCTTCAGGAAGCTGGCGTTAGAGTTTGCCATGATGCCGCCGTTGGCAGAAATGCTGACAACAAAACCTACCACCGCAAACCATAAGTTATCGGGTGCAATGAGCTGTGAGGCAACTAATAGTGTTGTGCCAAGTACCTGAAGACTAATAAATTTGACCAATAGCGTCTCAGGTGAATGATGGCTCAATAGGTATGAGTTGATTCGATTTACAATGGCAACGCCTATGACGTTTACTAGGAAAAGCGCAGAGAACATCTCTGGTGTCACGCCAAAATGAATCATGTAAGCAAACGCGCCGTTTGCAATAAATGTCATCAATACAGAAAAGCTAAAGCTTTGTGAAACCATATAGCCCAGTGCTTTTGATTCTGTAAACACATGTTTGTAACGAACGGGAGTGGTGGTTGATACACGCTTTTTGGCTTTAGGTAAAACGCGAGTTGCAATAAAGGCGACCACTAAAGCCAAAGTGCCAGAGATTATAAATATCCAGTGCCACCCCATCAGGTTCATAATCGCCGTACCTACGGAAGGCGCTATTGAAGGGGCGATCATGCTGATCAACGCAATTAACGCAAACAGTTTTGCTGACTCACTGCCTTCGGTGTTATCTCGGATCGTTGCGGGAACGCCTACGACGGCAATGCCTCCACCTAAAGACTGCAATATACGCCAAAACCAGAAGCTATGAACACTTGCTGATAATGCAAGCATGAGGCTACAAAATGCAAATAGCGTTAAGCCTGCAACCATTACCTTCATTCGACCAAATTTGTCTGATAGCGGGCCTCCAATTAACTGGCCAATGGCGAGACCGAAAACATAGATACTGACCGTAATTGAAATCATCGCTGTATCGACATTCAGTTCGTTGGCAATACTTGGGATGGCAGGTAGGTAGCTATCAATTGCAAACGGCGTCATCGCAAAAACCGCTGCAAGGAGCACAACGAGACTGCGGCTAATAGAATTCTTCATTAAAACCTCATTTATCTTTCCAGAAAGATAATAAGTGGATTTTATCTTCCTAGCAAGATATATTTCAGTCATCAGCAATCACAATGAGTTGGCGAGTATGTCTAAACAAGAAAGCCTAGAAACAATTTTAAAGCTTGGAAGAGCCAACTGGCCGGAGGCGTTCGATAACTTTAGGCCCACGATCCTTATGATTCATCGAATACACAGTCACTTAGATGATGACTTAGGAGACATAATTGCTGGGCATGACCTGCAAAAAGCAGACTTCGGTATATTAATGACCTTAAGACGCAGTGATGAACCCTATTGTTTATCACCTACTGACTTGTATCGCTCAATGCTATTCAGCTCTGGCGGGTTAACTAAAGTCCTCAGTCGCGTTGAAAAAGCAGGTTTAGTTGACCGACTGGAAAATCCGCAAGATGGACGCAGCAAACTGGTCAAATTGACCGATATTGGACGCAAACTCATTGAACAGGTAGCGCTTACATTGCACCAACAGGAGCAGCGTCAATTGGATGTTTTAACGGCAGAAGAGAAGCAGCAATTGGAGCTGCTTTTAAATAAAGTTCTAAGGCAGTGGGAATAAAGGCTGTGCGTTGGCAGGATAAGCGACCACCAAAAGAATTGTTCCGTAAAAAGTGCTCTGAATGAGGGCTTTTATACTTGTTCTAAGGCTTCATATTTCGAGTTCTGATATAAACATGAAGGCTAATGTCTGCCCTCGCTGTTCCGTGCTTCTACCCGGGCAAACTCACCTTTGCCCCTTTGCAAGCTATCAGAGTTACCATTGTGAGGTCTGATAGCTTCAAGTTGACCAAATTTTTGTAATGAATCGCAGTGTCTACTGAATCGGTGGCTATTTCGATGTGCTATGATAAAAAACAAAAGAGTAGATTAGCAACGGTTATGGATGACACCCTTTTAAGAAAACTAGATTTTAACTCTATTAAGCTTCTCAAGATTCTTGGAGAAGAGCGCAACACTAAACGTACTGCGGAACGAATGTTTTTATCGCAACCAGCAGTTAGCAAACAGCTTAAAAAACTTCGTGATGACATAGGCGACGAATTGTTTATCCGTAGGCAATATGGATTAGAACCAACACCTTATTGTCTAGAGCTTCTAGATAAGTTGCCGGCTCTATTCCAATTGTTAGAAGATTTATTTTCTCGAAGCCAGAATTTTAAACCTAGTGAGTATACCGGCGATATTTGCATTGCCATCAATACTTCAATGTATCGTCCTGTCTCGCGGGAGTTATTTACTCACCTTAGTGCCTTAGCACCCAAAGCAACTTTAAAAATTGTCAATTGGGGTCAAGATACTGAGCACAACCTAACCATGGCGCGAGTGCATATTGGCATTAACTACTTGCCACTTGATATATCTAAACAAATCATACAAAAGAAAGTGACGCGATGTACCTTCAAACTTGTGTGCCGAGAAGGCCACCCAATCATCGATACTGAACGTACCGCTAGCGATGTCGGAAAATTTCCTCTTGCTCTCCTACAACTCCCTGATTTTAATAAAAAGGAGAACATGATTGAAACCAAGATACGTGAGTTGGGAATCACTCCAAACGTAGTGCTTCGAGCTGACCAGTTAAGTATTTGTTTGCACGTTGTATCTCAATCTAACGCATTAATGCCTTGCATTGACATTTTTGGTACAGATCTTCCTAGAGGAACGAGATTCATTTCACCAAACAAAGAGGAAACGCCAAGTAGTGACATTGGTGCTTTCATACCATCTAAACTCTATAGCACACCGCTAGTTGCATGGTTATACAAAGAGATCGATAAAGTTTTCTCACACAGTAGGCAAATTAGTTAGATTTATATCGATAGCTAATGGAGTAGTCATTTTTTATACCAAACTGGCATCGATAAATCTATTTTGAACGAGTTATCACTTAAATTAGAGATAGGACGCCTTCCATGGCGATCGCTTTAGACTTAGATTCCATAGTTAAACGTAGCTTTTGGTTCCATTATGCTTTCCAGTGGTGTGCCGTGATAAATTAAGCTTTGTACAGTGTTTCCTGCTAAGCCTTTCTGAGGTAAGTAATAGCGAACAATGAAGTAGTAGTCTTCACCATCTACGACCGGCATCCAATAAGTATCATTTTCTGGGTCATTGCTGGAGAAGGTAATGGTAATATTACCTTCCTCATCTGGAGACGTATTCCCACCAGCCCATACCTGACGGTCCGATCCTCCGATGGTCGCCGGGTCAAGTGGTAAACGAGTCTCGTCAGAGTAACGCGTTACAGACCAAAACTTACCAACTGCTTGGTCGTGGGGCATGGTCAAAATAAAGTCCTCAGAACCGTTTAGTTTGTTACCTTCAGATGTCATAGGAATCATTTCATAATAAGCATGTTCCGCAGGAAAACCTAAATGCCCAAGGTGAGTAAGTAGTGAGCGCCTTCTTTCATCACCCAAATCATCAACGTGTCCTGGATGCTCAAAGCCCGATAGGTTGTTCACAACTAAACCAGAGGAACCTAAGTTGTGAACATAACTACGGACCTCTGCCAGACGTACTTGAGAGAAGTCTTCATCTGCGATAATGGTTTCCATATTATTCTTAGTTTGTTCCCAGCCGTCAGTCAATTGGCTTGCAAAATGGATAACTTCTCGAATATTATTACGATCTGGCAACGTGACATTTGAACTCGCTGCGTGGTTGTTAATGACAAGTTGGTTACGCCACTGATCTGCCACACCGTTGTCGCGGTATTCAAAGGTTTGTACGCGAATAAATGCGAAGATCAAATCGTCGTTGACTTCAATGAGATCGATGTATTGCCCTTCTGGTACTTCATAGTCTGCCCCTGAACGAACTAAAAGATAGGTTCCACCTTCAACTGGAGTCACTTCGTGATAAGCAGCAAAGTGTTCAGCGTCAATCAAGTGAAATGAGGCATATCGACCCGCTTCTCTAGGTGGTACGGTAAGTTCAACCGGCCCATTAGATACGTCGAGCATGGCTTTCGCATAAATATGATCAAGTGCGGGAGTGATGACATCCCAAGTGTGGTCGGCTAAACCTGGTAACTCAAACTGGTTGATGCCATTCTTCTCCATAAACCCGACCATATTTTCCATATGGTGGTATACCCTTTGACCTGTCAATTCTGCGTCCGTTGGTATATTTTCTCCATTGTCAGCTAACGTGCCAAAAGAAAGAGATGCAATTAGTATTGATAGAGCTACTTTTTTCATAATCGTGCCTTTTAAGGACAAAGTTTTATTGCTGGCTTTGTCCGAATTAATAAATGGGGAGTTTTTTTGCTTAATTAGCAGTTAAAATTGGTAGTTATATTCAACTCTAAAGTCTGTACCATTAAGTGCCTCTCCAAAGTTCCAGAATGCTCTGATATTACTTTGGGTATTTAGCTGGTAGCTTGTTACAACTTCATGTTGCCAGCCATACAGGCTACTAAATTCTTTGACTCCACCTAACTGAGTGCTATACATAGGGTTGTAGTTCAACCAAATAGAGTCTGTAATTTCTATTTTTGAGTAGATTCCGGCTATGGCGAAACTTGAAGGTATTGCGTAACCAATAGATCCGCCCTCAGGGTCTAAAAGTGTTGAGTGCACATCTGCAACATTTAAACCAAGGCCAGCAAGTGGATACAGTTGTAATGGTCCCATTTGCGGCAACGCTTGAATTAGCGAGTAAGATACAGAGCCTACTTTCGCATCAAAATCCCAACTTAGATCAGCTTGTGTGCCCAACCCAGTTGTCATATCTACATTGAAGTGGCGATATCGAAGCGAATCAAAACTGTCATCCCCTTTCAGTCCAAATGTATCCGCTGCGAACCCCTTAGCTTCAAGGACATGCATCGCCATGGTGTCGTCATTATTGGTGTCATAAGATTGTCCTAATTTCAAATTTATGCCTTTATCGGTAATTCCGAATCCGGCTTGCGAGTACACTGCCATTGGGTCAGACATATCTTGGTAGTCATTGGCAGAAACAGGGCTAATGCTTAATGAAAAAATGGTTGCCAGTGAAAGCGCTAAGATTGATTTGTTTGTGTTAATGTTTGTCATAATTACTCTCTAGTTAGTTAAGCCCTCCTTAGCAAATGCATCTAAAATTATTGAGATGCGCCAAATTTTTAATTCCATTGTCAGAGCCGAGTGATTTCTTCTGAACCCTCTTTGCTGCTGACGAGAGAGATAATAAGGAAATAGTAATTGTGTCGGAAATGAACTATGAGATTTCAAATATTCCCACAGGTAATATCTTATTTTGGTATGGTTACAGGCATCTTAATTCTTCAAATAGTTGTGTATTGCAGAAAATCGGAGGAGGGATTGGCTAGAGTTTGTCATATTCGAGATATCTTTATTCTTGAAAGTTAGTATGAATAGCTGGGCTAAACAGTGACTTATAAATAATCGTCATGCTCTTCAGAAAATTGTCGAGCAGCATCTTCCATTCTTTTGTCTAAAGGCTTGCCAGCGGCGATCATCGCTAGCAAAGTCATTAGATGGTACGCCCCACACCTGCGCTAAAATTACCAATGTCGATGAACATTTGGTGGTGTGATCATGCCGGCCAAGTTAATTGTCGCCTAATATTATTCTGGTAGCCTACGTATATTTCATGATTTATGAGCCATTATTATTTCCACTCAATGGAGAAATAGGTCACTGGCAAAACCTCTTAAACACTTGGGAGGTATGGCAATCCTTCAATGCAGCTGTTATTGCTTTCGTAGCCGCCTTGTTCACTATCTATGCAACTTGACAGACCGAGTTACGGCAAGAACGAAGGAAACGAACCATAGCCAAATTGAGACTATAGATTTTTATTTAGAACATGCCCAACAGGAAGATGCTTTAGCGACAGAGCTCCTAGAAATCTTAATCCAAGCCATTCTTTACATTAGAAGTAGGAGCATCATGGCCTCCCTCTTAGTTTAATGTGATGACTATTATGGAGAAAGCCTTGATGATGATAGTTGGGTGAATATTCTTGATGATATGAAACCAAACCTTAGAATGTCTATTCTTCGTGCACTAAGATTAACCGCAGCACTAGAGCAATTCCCAATACGTAACGAACCATACACCATGGAGCATTTTAAAACGTGGAGTAAACGAGGACTCTTATATACCGCAGAACTAGATTTGTTTGATGAAGGTATAACTATCTTTGCGATCAAAAATGGTGAAGTTGGGGATTAATTGGAACAAAAACAAGGGGAGCCCTTATCTTTTCCATATCTGAACTAATGCTTCATTCTTCGGTTTCGGAAAATGCCTAACGCATTTATGTCCAAAAGCGTGCTAGAGATGCAGCCGGTAGAATCATTACCGACTATTTATACCTTTAGGGGTTTACAACAAACTATATTGTAACTGGACAATCCCTATTGCGATCGATCACCTATATTGCCATCCGACATTTACATTAACCCACCCACATAAATGATAGCGCCGTATATGGCGACGCCAGCAAGTACCGGCAAACCAAGCGATCGTTTCCAATACCAAATGAGTAGGGTAAATAGTGTGCCCACTAAAGTCGCTAACCACGAGGTAAGCGATGGCGTTGTGGGGATCAACGATGTGCCAAACATGGCGGCTATCATTGTGGGGCCCAGCACTGAGAGCCAAGTAGGGATGTTATTTAATGAACTGCCTTGGTCTCGATCTTTCATACGTCGAGACATCCACAGCATTGGTAAAACACGCATCGCAAAGGTTCCCGCTGCGATCAATAGCATGACCATCCATAATGATTTATCCATGGTCACTCTCCTTAATGATTGATGTTCCCCTGACTGCGTAATACAGCAGAGCGCCGCACAGTGCAGCCAACGGGATCGCGGCATTGGGATAACCATAAAGCTTCAACAGAAGTGCGACTAAGCTGGTACCCGCCAGTGAAATAGTCCAAAGCAAGGTGTTGAACTTTGGCGCTAGTAGAACCAAAAACAGAGCGGGCAGGGCAAAGGGTAATACCTCACCCAATAAGGGCCATTTGGCAATAAGCTCTGCACCCGCAATAGCGCCTAAAGCAGTGCCACCAATCCAACTAAACCACGCCAATAAGGCCGCACCTGCAAACCATCCAAGGCGATCGCTCGGGGCAAGCTGGGGCAGGCGGGTGTGTGCTAGAGCAAAGATCTGATCGGTCAAACCATGAAGAAGGGCGAGCCACCACGGGCTCTTAGTTAGGTAAGGCGCAATGTTGGGTCCATAGACCACATGTCGGGCATTAATCAGCAATGTCATGACCAAGACCAGCCATAGTGGCGCACCCGAGGCAACCATAGCGATAAACAAAAACTGCGATGCCCCTGCATAAATGAACACAGAGATGGCAATGGTTTCCCAAACACTGAACCCAGACTGCAGTGCTATAACCCCAAAAGAGATCGCGACAGAGACATAGCCACCCATTAGAGCTAAGGCATCGGTTGCACCTGCAACCCAAGGCTTCCAGGTTGATGCTTCACTATTTGCGCTCATGAGCTTGTTCCTTGTATGCATAATTGATGGTGACTAAAAGCGTTGCGCCGGCGGTGGTGGTTCGATAAAGATGTGGCTTGTCGGCTGGGAAGCGATGGATGTCACCTGCGTTAAGGAGCTTAGTATTCTCTTCGTCTCCAGTTTCAATTTGGCCCGATATGACACTGATAGTTTCAGAGGTGCCAAGAGAGTGAGCTTTAGACAACTTGTTGGTATGAGGTGCGCATGACATCCAATACGCATCCACTTGCGGATCATCAGTGCCTCGCTCAATTAACTGTACCAACACGCCATCATCCTCGATGGGGGTGTTAATAGAGTCAACCAAACTGCCAAATGAGACATCTAACTGCACTGCTAAGCGCCAGATAGTATCGAGAGTAGGGTTACCACTGCCGTTTTCTAGACGGGATAGGTTGGACTTAGCGATACCCGCATCCAAGGCCAATTGAGAGAGTGAAATTCCCTTTGCTTGACGCAGTTGTTGAAGGTTATGCCCTAAAACAACCAGATTTGGTTCATCCATAGCTCTTTCCAGTTCGTTCCATATATAGAACGTTCTATATAAAGAACGAGTAATTGTCAATCAATTGCTGTTGTATTTTCAAACATAAGAGTGGTGCAGTTAATCTTGGTGAGTGGGATGACTAGATTGGAAATATTTAAGTTATGTTATAACATAACATTAAATTTTGATGCTTCGTTCGTCAGCGGTTTTTACAAGGATAACCGCAAACATTGAACCTGAATGCAAATACATACGCTTTGGAGGCAAGGGAATGAGTTTAGATCTAGTCGCAAGTCCAGAACCGGTTTATTCGGCACCACTACCATTACGAGAAAGCAAACCTAGCATACTCAGTAATATCTACCAATCAGATCGAAATATCGCAATATGGCAACGCACACTCTCAACAACGATGACACAGGATATAAATCAAATGTTATTTGAGGGGAGACCGCTAGCGTTGGTGCAAAGTGTCACGCCAAACAATGCTGCAGATTGGATTCGAAACAAGCTAGATGAATATGCGTGCGCCGATGCGCTTGCTACAGATATCGCCTTGATTGTGGATATGTTTTGCTGTTTGTTTGATGTAGAAGAGGTAGGGCTGAGATTGACTAGCTTGGATAGCCCTATGTGCCCCAAATTTCATGTTGATCACGTGCCGTGTCGTCTGGTTACTACCTATGTCGGAAGTGCAACCGAGTGGCTTGAGAATAAGGGGATTGATCGCAGCAAGCTTGGGGCTGGTAGCCTTGGAAAACCGGACAACTTATCTGGCTTATACGGCGGAGAAACCGAAATTCAGACGATGAAAGCTGGAGACGTGGCTTTGCTCAAAGGTAGCGGTTGGGAAGGCAACGAAAATAGCGGGTTAGTGCATCGCTCTCCCGCCGTAGGAACAAATGAGCGAAGACTACTGCTTACACTGGATTTTGTTTAGACACATGAGAGTTATTAAATTGGATCGTAAATTAAGAAGCGCAAGTCTTCATCTTGGTTCGATAAAGGGTCATCGGAGAATAGCCAATGAAGGTTAATAAGACGCTGATCTCTGGCGTGCCGACCAATATTATTACCGGCTTTCTTGGAGTAGGAAAAACGTCAGCCATACTGAATTTGATGAGCAACAAACCGAGCAATGAGCGTTGGGCTGTTCTAGTGAATGAGTTTGGTGAGATTGGCATTGATGGCAGTCTGCTACAAGGTACGCAAAATCAAGACGGCCAAGTGTATATTCGAGAAATTCCTGGCGGCTGTATGTGCTGTGCGGCAGGTTTGCCTATGCAAATCGCCCTCAATCAGCTGCTGTCCGAGTCAAAGCCAGATCGTTTATTAATTGAGCCTACCGGCTTGGGTCACCCTAGAGAAGTGCTCCAAGTGTTATCGACCGATTACTATCGCCAAATCATTGACTTACAAAAGAACATTACCTTAGTCGATGCGCGCAAATTGTCTGACCAAAGTTACACAGAACATGACACCTTCAACCAGCAAATAGCGATTGCCGATACGGTGGTGGGAAACAAACGCGATCTTTACCAACAAGGTGATGAGGAAAACCTTGCAGACTATGTTGGTGCCTTGGGCTTATCAGAGACTAAAGTGATTTATGCTGAACATGGCGAGATTCCGTTCGCTGAATTTGAAGGCGCGACTCAATTTCATAAGCAAAAAACACCGCATCTTTTTCAGCAGAAGAAGCAGACTAGAATGGCACCTATCCCTGAACAGCCAATACCCGAAAGCGGGTTCTTGAAAGCGACCAATAAAGGTGAGGGGTTCCACAGTGTTGGATGGCGTATGTCTGCAGGTAGAGTATTTAACCGTCAAAAACTGTTGCAGCTTTTGAGTACACTCACGGCAGAACGCATGAAAGCGGTTTTCATCACTGAAAGTGGCATCTTCGGGTACAACCTAACAGCAGATGGACTTACAGAAATCGAGCTAGATGAGTGTACAGAAAGCCGATTGGAAATAATCTCCGATAGAATAGATGACAGTTTTGAAGAGCAGTTATTGGGTTGCATAGAATAGTGTTTACGATATGAGAGAGGAACATAAATGATGGACTTTCATTATGACTTGTCGCGTTCAATTCACAGGTCTAAATAAGAACGTTATTTTTCAATAACCGTTGTTATGTGACCTGTGGGCACTTTATACACATACAGCTAGAATGCGGGCTCGCGGCTGCACATGAATTTCAGTCAACTATAAAGATAGAGATACCATAATGATTGTAGAAAATGTGCTTCCTGAAAATTACGCAGAAATGCTTAATGTTTGGGAAAATTCAGTCCGAGCTACTCATGACTTCATAACAGAAGACGATATTGAGTTTTTTAAACCCATCATCATTGAGCAGGCCTTTCCTGCTGTCACTTTGAGATGCATTAAAAATAATGGTGGTTCAATCCTAGGCTTCGTGGGTGTTCATGATTCGAAGATTGAAATGCTATTTCTCTTAAATGAGGTAAGGGGGCAGGGTATTGGTAAAGTGCTACTGCTGTACGCAATTGAGCAGTTAGGCGCGACCAAAGTAGACGTAAACGAACAAAATCCACAGGCCGTAGGTTTTTATGAGCATATGGGCTTTAAAGTCGTTTCACGTTCACCACTTGATGATATGGGAAAACCATTTCCAATTTTGCATATGACATTATAAAGCTCGGTGTGTCGTAAACCAGTTTGATAGAAGAAACGCCCAAGGCTAATAACCTTGGGCGTTTCCGTATGTGCTGAGCAGAGTTCTTAATGGATCAAGCGAGGTCGTCTTTAGCTTCAACCAGTGCGTGATGACTTACTGAGCCTGCGGTACGTTGTTCAAGATGAGGCACATACCTTGGGTTGTTCATAAAATCAATCGCTGCTTGGCGAGAAGGCCATTCGATAACAATTCGAAGTGCAGGCTGTTCGCGTTCCCCTTGGTCACTGATAACGCATCTCTACTGGGGGATGTGAAGTGTAACCAGATTCTAATTTGCTTATTTGGCATCGTGCCTTACGCTGGGAGAGAAGGGTATGGTGGCATTGAGTATGAAATGGGTTGGGTGGGTTTACCTACATGAAAAGAATAGCGATGATAAGTAAAGCTGTCATTTACAAAAGAGTTGCTATTCCTTTTTCTGATCTATCATTGCCTCGCGCCACCATCTTTTCTGAAAATTTTCGATGTTTTCGTAGAGTACCACTTGACCGAATTCTGGCGTGATCAGGGTCGTATCTTTGATCTTCGCTTCTTTATGGATCTCTTCCATTGGCTCAAACCAAGCATGATTACTTAAGTTGAAAGTAGCGTTATGGATGGGGACTAGATACTTACCTTTTAGGTCGTTGTGGGCTTGAATGGTTTGCTTTGGGAAAAGGTGTATGTATTGCCAAAGGGTATTGTAGGCGCCGTTTTCCATCAAGGTGACGTCAAACGGGCCGTATCTGTTACCGATTTCTTTAAATCCAGAAAAATAGCCAGAATCGCCACTGAAGTAGAGCTTGAAGTCATCGTGAGCTATTATGTATGAGACCCATTGCGTTTTATTCTCGCCTCCAATACTGCGACCGGAAAAGTGTTGTGAAGGTGTCGCAGTGATAGATATCGGGCCGCTGCTCGTTTGTTCCCACCAGGCGAGTTCGGTTACATTTTTTTCGGGTACTCCCCAGTCTATGAGTATTTGCTTGACCCCTAAAGGGACATAGAAATGCTCCGTTTTGTCGATTAGGGCTTTAATTGACTCTTTATCGAGGTGGTCAAAATGATCGTGTGAAATGAGCACGCCTTTTAGACTTGGAACATCTTCGAGCGGCAAAGCCGGTGGCGTATAACGTTTCGGTCCAGCAAAGGTTACCGGAGAGGCGCGATCAGAAAACATAGGGTCGAACATCCAATACTCATTATTGAGTCGGATTAATATGGTCGAATGACCAATCTTGACCATAGAGAATCCTGGACTCTCCTCCATCATTTGTAGGTCTATGTTTTGAATAGGAAGTGGTTGATCAGGTGTTGGATAGTCACTGGCGTCCCAATAAATGGACTTCATCGCAGCGATGACGCCTACATCTTGTTTCTGATGCTCAGTGTTAAAGAACTTACCGTCCTTATATCCTTCTGCGCCAGAGTAATCTTCACTGTTGCTACAGCCGCTGAGAAAAGTGATAAGAATAGAAATGATAACAGGATGGTTTGTTTTCATGGTGCCTTTCACTGGTGACTGATCTGCAATGGCTTTATTAACCGTAACGCCTTCGTGGGATAGGCACAAATCAATAACTTAGATTTGTGAGATAGCGGTTTGAGTTTAAGGAAAAAAATTACTGAATTGCACACTAAAAGCAAGGGCCTGATTTAAGGGGCTCTGTTCTTTATCGAATTATCGAAGATGTCATAAATGCCATTATTGACTATCGCTACTTCAACTCACCTCTATTCTGTAACTGATTTGCCCACCATCGGGGTCGATCAGCTGACCTATTGGCTTTGTTAATACATCCTACTTAGTTTGTTTGCCTCTCTATCGGTATTATTAATGCATGAACAGTTAAGGTTCATCGTTAAATTCAAGATTAGCTAGTTGTTGGTGAGTGTAATTCGCGATTTTTATTGTTAGTACTGATTCCAGTTGTTAGAGGAAATGCTAATAAATAAACGCTTACCTAAGTCTAATCAAACAAGGAATACAGGACAAATACGGTTAGGTATTTGCCTTCCGTATCTTATTAATTATTTTGTTTAAGGCTATGTTATGAAAAAGTTTGTTGCTCTATCTACTTTGGGTTTTTTCTATGATTTCCGGTTCTGTGTTTGCGGTTGAAACACCAACACAAGATGGACCAGTCGCTCAGCGCGGTGTTGTTGTCAAACATGAATCGGTTTCTACTCAATACGAAGCTGTTGCTAAACGAGGGGGTATCATGAAATACAATGCTGACCTTGATCACGCTAAACAACAATCATGGAACAAGGGCGCTGGTCATTAAGCGAGATAGGAAAGATGAAAAAAGGGCGCTAGCGCCTTTTTTTTGTATCTGTAACTAGTGTTTATGAAGTGCTGTAATCCACGAAGAGTCCGATTTGACGGGTATTACTACACCGTGAGTTACTCTTAGGGCATATTCTTTATTCAGTAACTCTTTCAAATGGAGCAAGACTTCTATTCTGATCACCTATTTTTAGTTGTTCGTTTACTTTGGCGCAATAGAGTAGGTCGGTTGGAGAAGAGCATTTATGAATTTAGTGATTCAAAAGTGAGCATAGTTGTTGGGAGAGTTTAAAAAAACAGTAGATAAAGAGCGCCAAAGCGCTCTTTATCTACTGTTAGGCAGGTTGCTTGTCTCGGAAATAGAGAAATGCACTGACAACAAGAGATGCGACAGAAATAGCGAACACCGCATATATGCTTAAGATCCATGCGAGCGTAGCTGATAGAAAGGAGATGAATGAAAACATTCTGCTGAATGACATTACATGGCCTAATTTTTTTCTTCTCATAACGCCTCCCAAAACTGCGTTGGTCGAGACAACAACGGTCTCGGATGACAAATTCATCGTCTCAAATTCTTCACGTTTTAACCTAAATAAGTAGCTAAATTTCTCTCAAAAAACATAGGAATTTGAACCTGTAGACAGAATTCTAAACTGGCAGAGTTATGTGTGAGATATAGGTAATACAAATAGAGTGAGCGCGTGTTTCCTATTTACTGACTCTTACCTAGTATTTGCCCCAATAGTTTCAATACCTATTGGGGATTTTATTGGTTTCTCCTACATAACTAGGTTTGAGATAGACAACTATTCACCTTCCTTAATAAAGGTTTCGTCACATTTTTATCTGTCCAGTATTTACCATGACTCCATGGTGTCCAGCTAGTAAAAATCCCACCTGCGTTGATATTATAATCATTTACTAAAGCTTTATATCCATCGCTCAAAGGAGATAGCGGCCACCCGAGTACATCATCTTTATCATAATAGTTGTCCCACTCAAAGTCTTCGCTAAGCAGAGCTTTATCAAACGGAACGATAGGATCTAACCCACCCACAAACATAGGGATATTACACCCTGTAGTTAGAAGGTAAACACAACTCCCTAGACGCCTGAATGTTTTCAATTCGTCACTTCCGTCAGGCTCCATTCCATTGAAAATGCCTAGGTTATTCTGTGCATCCCAAATATAATTGGAGATTACTTGGCAGCCTAGAGACTGGGCGACGATAATTACAGCCTTATTAGGCCCCACTTTCTGATACGCTTCATCTATAGCGCGAATTATCTCTCGTTGAACTTGAATGTACTGATCGCTGTCGTTTGAACGGGCGCTATATTCTAAAGAGCCTGCATCAGAAAACCCATATAAGAGAAAACGCCTGATAAACCCGCCATCGAGAGGGAATCTATTCATGCGTTCCCAAACAGCTTCTTGATTGTTTTGTAAAATTGGCTGGTACTGAATTGGAACAAACGCAATTTTAGCCCAATCGTTTTTGAGTTTTTTAACTAGTTTTTTCTCTAATCCATGATAGTAATGAGGTTTGTAATCTCCCATTCCGTGAAGTGTTAAGATTGCAATTTCGTTTTCCATATTGAATATCCTCCATATCGCGACACTCAAATTTAAGTCCATTAATCTAAAAATTTCATTATTATTCAATGTTTTTTAGCAGATTCTTACACTTAGATGGGGATCCGTTGATATTGCAAAGAGTTGTATAATTCTAAAGTGCTAAGTATTTACTTTAAAGTGGCTTTACTTTCTAACATCTAAATGATGTGTGTATTTACAGGGCTTTATCTCCATCCAAAAAAATATACCCCGATTTATATATTGGCAATTACAATACCGTTTCTTTTATTAATAAACGGAAAGCCCGTTACTATTCTCTTTGTGTGTAGACTACTTCACAACTAAGCTAAGAGTATTCCGACAGCCAAAATCAAAGGCGACAAATGACAAAAACATCAAAACGTTGCATCACTCTTTCGTCAGCAATACTAGTGACGCTGTCTTTTTCTGCATGCTCAAATGACACAAATAACTACTCGGGTTCTGGCAGCATTACCCAAGGCGCAGCTAAGACCATCGAAGCGAATATTTTTGAGTGTGAGAATGGACGCAGTCGGGTTGCCGGTATTGGTGAGATCACTGATTCAGAGGGCAAGGTTTGGACGGTTCCAGCAGAAAACAATTTTGCTTCTGCTCCCAAGGCTGTCGATTTATATGAAGAGTGTGCAGGTATTACCCCGAAGAGTATCGCCGACGTTGATCAGGATTCAGTGCCAGTGGTTGTTGTAGACCCCGATGGAGAAGAGATCACAGGTTATATCTTTGCCGATAACTACTTTGAGCTGTATATCAACGGAACACTTATCGCTGTTGATAGCGTTCCTTTTACGCCGTTTAACTCTAGCATTGTGAAGTTCAAGGTAAGCAGACCTTACACGATTGCGGTCAAGGTGATTGATTGGGAAGAAAACCTTGGATTAGGGTCTGAAAACAATAGAGGTAAGGCTTTTCATCCAGGAGATGGGGGTTTTATTGCAAGCTTCAGTGATGGCATAGTGACCAATGCAGACTGGCAAGCTCAAACCTTTTATACCTCACCAATTTATGATCTCTCATGCTTAAAAGAAGTGGACGGTCAACGCTTGTCAGAGGGGTGTAGCACCCAGGGCACCGACAACGGACAAGACGCGTACGCTGTTCACTGGCAGACCCCCAATGATTGGATGGTTCAAGGATTCGATTCGGCCTCTTGGCCCGAGGCTAGCCTCTACACAGAAGATGAAATTGGTGTAAACAACAAGAAAGCCTATATGAACTTTATTGAAAAGTTCAGCGGAGCGGGCGCTAGCTTTATCTGGTCAACGAATGTGGTTTTGGATAATGAAGTGTTGTTGAGATACGAAGTTAAATAGAACGAACTTAGTGACGCTTACATAGAAATAAGGCCTGATAGCAATACTGCTATCAGGCCCTTTTGATTGTATCTAAAGAGATTACAACTCTGAAACTGTCGCCCAAACAGCGGCTAGCATCTCGTGGCCAAAAGCAACACTGCGGTCTGGAGACCAGCCGTACAGCTCATCGGCATGGCTGATATGGTCTTTAAACGGCATTTCGACGGTGTAAGACAGGCATTTAAACTGCTCTGCTACCCAGTTTGAACCCACTGTAAGGTTAGCTTTACCCGGCTCGTCTTTGTCGTAACCTACTTCATCTTGAAATTCAGGGGTGATGGTAAGCAGTGCCTGTTTGAAGTGCTTCTCTAAACGCGCGATACGTTCGTCGTAAGAAGGGATGCCTTCGCTACCTGCAACAAAGTTGTAGGGAATCGCTTCATCACCGTGAATGTCCAAAAACATGTCTACGCCCGTTTCTAGCATGCGCTCTCTAACTAGGAATACCTCTGGGCTACGCTCCATTGAAGGCGTTTGCCATTCGCGGTTAAGGTTAACGCCTATACCATTGGTACGAAGGTGACCGCGAATACTGCCGTCTGGGTTCATGTTGGGAACAACACGAATCACTACATTATCTAGTAGAGAACGGCCCACTGTATCGGTTTCATCAAGTAAGCGTTGTAAGAAGCCTTCGATGAACCATTCAGCCATCGTTTCACCAGGGTGCTGACGACCAATAACCCAAACGTTTTTCTTCTCAGGGCTTGGCTCGCCGATAGTCAGTAGGCTGATGTCGTTGTTATCAAGCGTATGACCAAGTGTCTCTAGCTTGCACGCCGTATGCGTTTGTGCGCTGTGCAAAAGGTCTTGGTGGCGATCGTATGAGTACGGCGCAAAATACGCAAAGTACATAGAATCGTGTTCTGGAATGATATCAAACGTTAGTGCGTTGCCATCAAACTGAGCAGGAATACGGAACCACTCTTCACGATCATAAGAGGCAACCACATCGTAGTCACTCCAACCTTCAGGATACGCGGATGTCGCTAATTCACTGATGGTAAAATGGTGTGCTTGTTGCGCTTCGCTTTCTAGACGAAAGTGAAACCATTGTGAAATTTCGGTTTGGTTATCAGCAGGTATAGTAAGTTGAATGTCTTGTGGAGAATCTGCTGAAACAACGTTGATGTTGCCGCTTTCGAAGTTACTGAAAATTTTCATGCTAGTGAATGTCTCGTGATTGGGGTGAGCTAAGACTAGCATATTTTATTTGCAGATTATCACGCAGATTGCCGATTCTGTTTTGTCTTGAAAGAAAACGAAAAGCGCGATCTATCGGCTGACATATCGCGCTTTATAACGCTAGTTTGCTGTTGCAACGATCAGCGGTTGCGAGTTTCTAGACCTGATAACATATCGCAGACGTAAAAGCATCAATCCTGCTGCCACTGTGAGTCCAGTGACAATTCCAAACCAAAAGCCGGTCTCGCCCATTGCGGGCACAATATGATCCGTTAGGCCAAGTATCACACCCAAGGGTAGGGCGAGTCCCCAGTAGGAGGCAATGGCTAAAAACATGGGTACTTTGGTATCTTTATATCCTCTCAGTGCGCCATTGGCTGACGTTTGCAACGCGTCACTGAATTGATACATCGCGGTCAAGGTGAGCAGTGTTGCTGCTGTTGCGCTAATGACAGGATCCGAGGTATACAGCCTAATAATGGACTCAGGAAACAATAATAGCGTTGTAACAGACAGCGAAGAGACTAACCCCGCCACTACTATACCTATTGAGCTGCGTTGAATGGCATTGGATTCATTTCTTTCTCCTAATGCATGACCGACACGAATAGTGATGCCAAAAGATATGCTCATTGGAATAACATAGGTCATGCTTGAAATATTCAGTGCGATTTGTGCCGCCGCAACATTTTCAGCGCCTATGCGACCAATAAGTAATGCAATAACCGCAAAGATGCTGCCACAAACGGCGATGTTCATTCCAATAGGCAAACCCAACTTCAGAAGATGGAGCATCTCCTTCAATCTAGGTGTTATGTCCGTGAAGCAAAAGATGTTTTTATAGTGTTGATGACGTTTGATATAGCAGTACAACGAAACAGACATCAACCAGTACACTATACTCGTTGCCCATCCACAACCCACGGCACCAAGCTCAGGGAATCCGAACTTGCCGTAAATTAGTATGTAGTTAACGGGAATATTCACTAACAATCCTATCACCGAGACAATCATGGGTACTTTGGTGTTGTTCATACCCTCACAAAATCCGTTGAGCGTATAAAATAGAGCGATACCCGGAACGCCAAAGGCAAGTGCAAAGGCATAGTCACTAGCAATTGGTATGATCTCAGCAGCTACGCCTATCCAATCCAATATTGGCTTAGCGCTGAAGAGATAAAGGATAAGCAATAGGCTAGCGATTAGTGCGAGCCATACCATTTGAAAAAACTCGATAGAGATTTTAGAGAAGTCTTTAGCACCTCGGTGAAAGGACACGACAGGGGTTAATGCCATTATGACGCCCCTTAGTAGCAACAAAACTGGAATCCAGAGACTCGTTCCAAGCGCAATGGCCGCAAGATCAGCGGGACTGACTTGACCAGCCATAGTGGTATCAACAAACCCCATAGCTTGAGTTGCAATTTGAGTCAGAATTATAGGAATGGAAAGATGCATTAAAGCACCAGATTCGCGAGTAAAAGAACGAATTTTTGTTAACATGAAATGACTTAACACCAATATAAATGCACCAGTGATGGCAGGATAGCGATGTGCATTTTAGGGTGTGCCCAGTAGGCGGCGTAAATATAAACACCTTGCTTATTGGGGTCAAGTGTCGAAAACGCCCTGCTTGGCTATCGTCGCGTCTCGATAGACGATATCGATATCGATATTCTTTATAGTGGAAATTTTAATGTCTCAAGTAATCCAGCAGCAAATTGGAAACATCGCATTAGTCGTGGAAAACTATGATGATGCGATTGAATTTTATACCCAAAAGCTTCAATTCAAATTAGTTGAAGATACTGACCTAGGGGATGGAAAACGCTGGGTGCAAGTCTCTCCGCCAAACTCAAATGGTACAAACCTGCTTCTTGCTCAAGCTGCTACTGACGAACAACGTCACGCTGTTGGAAACCAAACGGGCGGTCGTGTGTTCCTGTTTTTACAAACCAATGACTTTTGGCGTGATTATAAATTAATGAAAGACAACGGGGTTACCTTCAATGAAGAGCCGCGAGAAGAAGACTATGGAACTGTGGTGGTATTCCAAGACCTTTATGGGAACAAATGGGATCTGCTGCAATTGAAAGAAGCTTAATTTAATGACTTTAGGTCTCACTGCCGCTAGTGAAAAACGTGTTTAGGAGTATTAGTTACAAAGACAACTGATCAAAAATACCGCAGTTAAAAGGTTTGATGACTATAATACTGTGATTTAGTACAGTATTATTCATTTAGCATGTATACTGTTTATTTATCCAGTTTTAAAAGGCAAAGATAGCGATTAGACAAGACATTATTAATAGGGAGAGCCCTTAGGTCTTGATGATATAGCTGTCTTTGTAAATGTGATTACAGTGGCTAATTTCAATACACATCTTGGAACAGCCGCGCTGACGAGTAGTTTAGCGGCGACAGCCCTGCTATCGGCAGGGCACATTGTACCCATTACCGCACTATGGTTGATACTGTTAGGTACGATAGGTGGCTTGTTACCTGATATCGATTCCGATAACTCAACCTCTATGAGTACGCTCTTTCGCTTGTTTGGAGCGCTCACCACTTTCAGCTTCGTGGGTCATATCTATTTAAAGGTATCCATGCTGGAGCTGATTGTTTATAGCCTGTTTTGCTATTTATCCATTCGCTACAACTTAAAAGCAATGCTAGAGAAGCTCACTGTTCACCGGGGCTCTTGCCATTCATTGGCATTTATTGCGATGTCAGGGCTGCTTATAGTCTGGTTGGTGTTTTTGCTCGGTTATAGCGATGTGACGGCATGGCTTTCTGGCGCCTTCATCTGCTTTGGTGGGGTAGTCCATCTTGTGCTAGATGAGTTATATAGCGTAGATTTGGCCAATAGGCGCATAAAGATGTCTTTTGGCACTGCCCTTAAAGTATTCTCACCTAAGAATCCTTTTATTAGCGCGTGCCAGTGTCTGCTGATCGCTGTGTTATATGTGCATGGCCCGGCCTTGGATAATACTTGGCATAAGGTGAGTAATTGGAGCGAGTTTCGTTTTAAACCCGATTGGTTAAACAAAGGGGAAGTTGTGCACTTCTTTGATGAAGTGATTACCTCCACGCGTAAAGCGATGAGTCAAAATACCATCTGACACGATAGTGGTTTTTACTCTTGATGTCGCATAATGGTAAGTATAATTGGCTGTGATTGAGTAGTATGGCCGCATATCAGCAAAGTGCTTAGGATTGAATCTAATAGTCTTAATTCTTCATAATGGACGCCTTTGCTCACTGACAATGAGGTAAACCTATGTACGAACTGACACTAATTCTTAGCTTGATGATGGGCGGTGCACAAAGCACGGCAGAGCTTGATGTAAATACTCAATTTAAGTCGTTAGAAGAATGCAATAAAGCCGGTGCGGCTATTGCGAGTAAGCTAAATAAAGCAGAAACAGAAGTGCTATATGTACAATGTGAACTAGACTAATAAACAAATAACAACGTCAATGGCTTAAACTAAAAGGACAAACCTCGGTTTGTCCTTTTTTATGTCTGTCAGATTACGTGTATTTATCCGTGTTGCGGTGCAATAGCAATGACAGGGATGGAGGTCATAGATTCTACATCGGCTTTACTGCGCAGTGTTGTGTCGAACAACTCTAATAGAACGGCAAGACCCACTCCTAACCCTAATCCTCCAATTAATCCCAATATTACATAAAATATAGTCGGCCAGTTTGAGGGAGAGCTTGGTGTAAATGGCAAATCAATGATCTTCACTCGTTTGTTCTCTTCAAAGACACCTAAAGCGCCTGTTAACTGTGCCATTTCATAACGCTGCACAAGTTCTTCGTACAACTGACGTTTCATCTCTACATCTCGTTGCAGGCTAAAGATCTCTTTCACGTTGTCACCATAGCCTTGGGTTTTCTGTTCTAGCTCCGCAATCATAATGGTTAATCGAGCCGTCTCTTCGGTGAGCGCCTCAAAGCGATTTTGCACTTGTTGTAGATTCTGTAACTGGCTCATCAACAATGGTTGAATACTAGTTAGGCTGTTTAGGTTCTGACTGCTAGCCATATTGCGAAGTTGGTCGGTATTCAGTGTGGGTTGGTTTGAATTGAGAAGTACCTCACGCTCGTGCTCTAAACGCTTTAGCTCTCTTTTCTTTGCTTGTACTGAGCTGTGATTCTCAGTGTATCGAGCTTGTAAAAGGGTTAAGTCGCTGCGGATCTCAATGATCTTGTCTTCAATACGGCCAACAACGGGGTTGGTGCTAGATAGCTGTTGATCCAAAGAGCCAAGGCTTCGTTCCACACCAAACAGCTCGGCCTCTTTTTCAGCCAGGCTTTGTTTTAACACTGCAATACGAGCGTAGCTTTGCGAGCGGATCTCCGGGGTTAATGAAGAGTGGACATTGGTGTAGTCAGCAAGCTTTTGCTCTGCCATTTGTAAGTCGGAAAAGCGCTTTTCAATATGTTCGTTTAAAAAGGTACTAGAGTCGCGAATTGAAGAGCGCTCGGGGGCTAATAATTGTTCAATAAAATGACGACTCACAGACTCCAGCAGCTCTTTCATCCCATATGGAGAAGGGGCTGAGTACTCGATCTTTAGAAGATCTTTCCCTTGCTGAACCACGTTAAGATTGGCTGCTATTCTTGCCATTACTTGGTCTTTTTCATAGTTAGAACTGTTTTCGTTAATAAGCCCAAGTTCTAGTGCTACGGTGGAAAGGACATGACGACTTTTAAGCAATGTTTTTACCGCGTTTAAGCGGTCGTTCAACATGGTAGATACGGCAAGATCTTGAAGAAATGGATTCATTTTAGCCGTTTCTTGAATGAGCATACTGGTATGCGCTTTGTAGTTTGTAGGGGCGAGCTTGGATACACCGATAGCCACTAAAGGGAGGATCAAAGCAGGTAGTAATATTACCCAACGACGGCGCCAGGTACTCACTATTAATCCAGCTATGCGCAGTTTAAGCTCAATCATAATAACTCCAATAACCAGTCAACAAACTGAGAGCGTTGCTGCCAACTTTCGTTCGCAACGCTATGACTCTGACAACGGGTGAGTCTCTGATGGCGACTCAAGCAATCAATGAGTTGCTTGCTGTCATTGACCACATTAACTTGGTCTTCAAACGGTTTTAAAGCAGGGAAAGGTGTGGTGATAACAGGGGTTCCACATGCCACGTATTCCATCAGCTTTAACGGACTGCAGGCCTTGATTTGCTCATTGAGAATAAAAGGCAAAAGGCTAACGTCCCAATGCTGACTATAACTCGGAAGCTCATGGTGAGGACGCGGACCAAGCAGGTGAATGTTGTCCAGATCTGCAAACGGGTTGTGTGCCAACTCATTACGACCAATAAATACGAAATTCCAATCAGGCATCGCTTTTGCGGTTTGGTTAATTAGGTCGTAGTCGAGCCAGTTAGAAAGGCTGCCATAAAATCCAGCGATGGGTTTTCCTGTTGGAAGGTCAGCAGCGCGAGGAGCGGGAGTAGAAAAACGTTCGTAATCAACACCGTGTCGCAGTAATTGTGTTTTACAGGCAGGGAAGCGTTGTTGCATTGCTTCGCTTGCCGTTAGAATAAGGTTTGCCCTGTCGGTAAGCTTGTTCTCATGCTGGATCACCGTTTTATGGTCAACACCTGCCAGTGCGCCAAAGTCATCACCGCAATAGTAGACCACCGATGACTCATTGATGTGACCACATAAGTCGGCGGCTGTTGGCAATGAGGTCCACAAAATTGGCTTGTTAAACTCGAGGCGCTCTAGTGTTGGCGCTAATTGAGACGCCATCCAGCTTTTTGCGAGTTTTCGTTCCCACGCAAACTTAGGTGCAGGTAAGGTTTTTAGGCTTATTACTTCCATATTACTCGGGATACTTTGCACTTTGGCCGCCATTGACGCTTTGTCAGTGTTTTTGGAAAACAGTTTGTTGTATGCGCGCTTCATGTCGCTTGCGGATAAGCGAGGTCTGCGCAGACCAATGGAGTTAACCCAAAGAATGCGACGCTGCGGATTCAAGCGAGTAATTATGTGTTGGGTGCTAGAAGGAAGACCGCCAAAGTCTTCACCAAAAACAATGAGATCACGCATGCTCGCCTCCTTGCTCACAATGTGTTTCTTGGGATATGTACTTAATCACCTTCGCCGGAACGCCTGCGGCGATAACAAATGGGGGAATGTCTTCTGTGATGACACTACCCGAAGCGATAACCGCGCCTTGGCCGATAGTAACGCCTGCTTTTACAATACAGTTAGTGCCTAACCAGCAGTCTCGCTTTAATACAATGTCGCCAATCTGGCTAATATCATCCGGCTCGCCTTTTGCTCTTCTTCTTGAATCTAATGGGTGGCCAGAATAACCAAACAGGTTGGCCTTGCCTGCAATACGCACGTTATCTTCAATGACCACTTTTGTGCCAACGGCGATGGTGGTTTGCCATCCTATGCCAACATTGGAGCCGATTGTGAGGGAAGGGTTGCTCGTATGAGCGCTGGCACTGAAGGTGGTTTGCCCTGAGATACGGCAATGGTCTCCAAGGGTGATAGCAAGCGGCCCTGACACAAAAGGAACGCCTCCATACAGGTAAAGTGCTTTACCTGATCGTTGACAGCGACCTCGAAAAGCGGGTGTTTCAACCAGTACGCGAAGGATGAAGTTAACGCCGTTTCTAAAGCCTACATATGAGGTATAGATAAGTTTATTTAACACCATTGGATATCGGATATCGCAAACACGTATGGCTTTAGCCAGTGAAAAGAGCTTTTTTCCCAGAGGGCTTTGGCTGGTTTTTAGTTTTTGTTTTAGCTGATTGGCATCTAATACGTTCATAGCAACGTTCCTTTGTGCATTACCGATATCACTTTCCCTATATGGGTAATACACAGAACGTGCCAAAAATATTAGTTAATAAAAACAATTAGTTAGATGATGGCTATTGTGCTTTCTCAATTTGAGAATCGTTTTGAACAATACTCGAGACACAGATAATAAGGGCAGCCAGTATGTAGATTGGCCAAACGAAGGCCTGGGTAAGAAAGGTGCCCGACACGATAGTACCAATGAGTCCAGCGTAGACAGCGTTTGCCGAGCTTTCTAGATAGGGTGATGAGGTTGCTGATGCTTTGATGCAATTAAGCGACTGCTTAGCTGTGCGAAGCAAAGAGACAATCAAAGTGATAAACACAATTAGGCCTAAGAAACCTGTTTCAGCCAAAACGCCAAACCATGTACTGTGTACGGCGTGGTTTAACCCATCCCAGTGAGAACTGTAAAAGTAGTAGTTGGAGTAAAAGTTATTGATTCCGACACCAGTGAAAGGATTCTCAACTGCCATCTTTGCCGCTGCTTCCCATGCATATAGGCGTCCCATAGAGGAAGAATCTATCCCTGCTTCAGCCGCGCCACCTGAGGCACGTTCCGAGATCCCGGCAGCTAAGTAAAGTACGGCTAATCCAACGGTTCCAAGACTTACAAGTAATAATTTAGAACGAACTGCTTGGTTTATATACACAGCGTATACCGCCACCATGCCGAGCAGGCCGCCACGACTCTGCGTTGCAATAATGGCCATCGAGAGTAAAGCGAGAACGGTGAAACCCATTAAGCGACTGATCCTTGATAGACGACTATTAAAGAAAAAACTCGCGGAAAACGCCAATGGAAACAGCAGCACGAGTGCCAAGTCGTTGGGGTCGCCGAGCATAGACCCAATTTGGCGTCCTATCGTCACTCGAGAGCCTTCAACCAACCCAATGCCGTTAACTGAATTAAACAAAGCGACGCAGGCCACTAGGCAACCTGCAGCGACTATGGTCCAACATATCTTAGACAACTGTTCTTTAGTGTTGATAATCCAAATGATGGCCAAGGTCATCAACATGATCTTCCAGTAGATCCCTTTAAAGGTTGATAACGCTTCACCGCGATTGGTCGCGAACGCTAAACCAATGGCAACCAAACCCCAAAATATTACTAGCCATTTCATAGAAGGGTGCCAGTAGACTTTAAGTTGTCTGCTTATTAACGAGTGCCAGCATAACGAGGCTAAGGCGCCAAGAGACAATAATAGAGGGATTTTAAATGGCATGAGCGCTGGGATGACTTCGTGGATTCTGAAAAAAGAAAACACAACAAACAGGGTTACGAACCAGAACAAGTGTTTCACCACCACTAGCACGGCAACGGGCAGTAGACATAGGGCTAGACCAACGACTGGATGGGGAACCTTCCACCAAATCAAGGCGATGGTCAGGGTAACGGCGACTGTTGCAATAACACTAGGCGCAGTCATTGAGTTAGCGGAATGGTTGATTGAAGGTGTCATTAAGCACCTACCTTTCTAGCTTGGGTATGTTGTGGTAGCACAATTGTGTAGGTCGCAATTAATAACAGGGCCGAACCAACGAGCGAGCTAATGCCTTGAATGTTTGAGCCCAACTGAATAACGGCTAGTCCCCCAAGCGTAATCAACGGGTACAAGATCAATCTCAAGCTACGATATGGCAGAGCATGGTGGCGCTGTGAAAGCTTATAAAGAGTGAGCGCGCGAATTAACTGTGCGATCCCGATACTCAGCATTATTGACCAGATACCCCAATGGTAGGTAAAGCCGCACCAGATTAAGGTCAATACAGTAGTGCAAAGGTTAACGTTTAAGATGGTCTTCGTTTGTTTGTTTTGAAGTAGTCCAAGGTTAACAAGTTCAGCGAATTCCTTGCCCAATACCATGAATAGAGCACCTACTAGTAACTGCCGCGCAATGGCGTAATCTTCAGTCAAGGCGAACGCCAACAGCCATTGTCCAAATAGAGCAATGAACAGCGCCAACAGACACACATACATAATGCCAAGCTCCGTAGTTTTAGCCGCTTTTAACGGATTGCTGTTTGCAACGACAAAGCGCTTAGGCATCCACCACATACCAAAGGGCTGAACAAGAACGCACATAGCCAGAGCAAACTTAGCGGCCACCGCATATTGTCCCACCATGGCGAGAGACTCACCCTCAAGCATCAACCAGCGCTCAGCGCCATTAAGTCCAAACGCCACTAGGCCCGACAGCATTAGAGGCAATGAATAGCGCAGGTTAGTGTTGATAAACTGCGTGCTAGGAAATGTAACGGTGAGCTTGCTAGCAAGAATAAGCAGTATGAACTGGACGAAATGAGCAACGAAACCTGCGACAAGAACCCCAACCACGCCATAGCCTAATTGCAACGATGTTAAGACAAGCGCGACTTGAATCAGACTGGTGATGATGCAGATGCGGCAAAACGCCTTTACTTTATCGAGCATTCTTAACCAAGCTAGGGATATGGCAATAGCGCCTTCAATAGTCAGTGACACCCAAAGCAGGAGCACTGCTTGTCTTGAAAGGGCCCATGTTTCGCCCCATTCAAGTGACAGGGTCACTACAAATCCAATGCAAGCGAATGACATTGAGATTAACAAGGTTAGGGTAAACAGGTTACTTGCCGTTGTAAGCTTCTGTTTTTTAGTGGTTTGTTCTGCGCAGTATCGATACAAGGCTTCGTGCAGACTAGCGGACAATAAAATACCAATGAAGGACGCTGTAACAGCGAGCAGCTCCAATTCACCGATTTGAGCAGGCGATAAAAAGCGGGTTGTGATTGGCAACATGATAAGGGACAGCCCCTTCATGAAAAACAGAGCGAACGCATAGCCAAGCATCTGTTTCTGTACGCCCGATACAGTAGGGAGTCTCATTGTTGCTCTCCCGATTTGATTTCATAGCCGCTTCCTAAAGTCGGTTCTTGAGGGCATTTTGCCTCGATTGCCCATGCAATATCGCGGTAGGTGTTACTTGCTAGGTATAGCGTTGCGACCTTTTGTCCTTGTTTTGCAATGCCTTGGTATTGTTCTGGGTTTTTAGCAATGTGCGCCATGGTTTGGCTTAGGTTTTGCGCGTCATTTGCACCGTATTTAATGCAGTTTACGTTATGTTGTAACTTCTTATCCCAGAATGCATTATCTTTAGGAATGACCACAATAAGTCCCGCCGCAAGGGCTTCTAGGGTAGATAAGCCAAAGGGTTCATTAGTGCTGGTGGAAATATAAACGTCTGATTTAGCTCTGATTTCATCAAGGTTGTTGGGCTCGTGATACCAGCAAGTGTTAGGGATAGTGGCATCAACTAATGACTGCTCCGCATTTGAGTTCTGAGGCTTGATGTAGCAGATGTTGGTTGTGAGCTGTGAACTGGGTTCTGTCAGTTCGATGGCATGTTTAAGGATGTCCAGCCCCTTCCATTTTAAAAGCGAGGCTGCCCAGTAGAAGCTTGTAATTCCATTGATGGAAAACGAATGGGGTGTTGGGTAATCATTTTCGTCCAAACCATTGGTGAAGGTCTTAAAGTTTGCAGGAAGTGATTCGCTATCCATACACAAAAGCAAACTTGGCTCAGCTGATTGCAAATAGAAGGTCGGATGCCCTTGGTTGAGACACCATTTTGCAGCGCTACTTTTTCCCACAGGGCCGTGAATAAGCTGAAGCAGGGGAATTTGCATTAGTTTAGAGACAGCGTAGCCTGCAAAATCCACGCCTGGTCCCGATGCCATAACTAGAGTGTTTGGTTTTTTGAATTTGGTAATCACCACCCACGCTGTAAACATGGTTAGACAAAACAATAGATAAGCTTGCTTTGCCCAGTAGCCAAGTCCTTGGGTTTGGATCGCAAGGCATTTAGGCATGGCTAAGGTAGTGACACTGACCTTATTGCTTTGGTTTTGATTCCAACTCATCGGTGAGGCGCTAAGCACATGAAACACTGTCCCGTCGTTAACTTGTTGAATAGCTAGCTGAGTAGCGACTTTCGACCCTCCATGATATGGAATAGGGTCAAATATGATGCAATGATTAGGCTTCATGTGCGCCCCTTACTGCTTTGTTCTCTGCCAAGAAACGCGTTCTAAAGAAGGTGGTAAATGGACGCAGTAGGGCGCTAAACCATGCACCCCAAGATTGGTTTACGCCATCCTCTAGCAACTGCTTATAAATGGCCTCCATTTGAGAGGTGTTTCTTTCTAGAGAGAAGCATTCTTTGGCAACTTGTTTTCCTCGACTTGCCATCACTTTGTAAGTCTCTGGGCACTGTAAGAGTTGGTTTACCGCACCAACAATGGAATCTATCTCGTTATCACCATTTTCATATAACAGGCCAGTGGATTCGTGTTCAATGACCTCGCTTATGCCGCCAACATTTGGAGCAACAACCGCAAGCCCCGCTAAAGATGCTTCTACTAATACCAAGCCAAAGGCTTCGCTTCTTGCGCCGCTGACGAACAGGTCGCAACCGCCTGCAAGCCATGCGCTAACGTTAGTTTGTTCTCCGACGAGATGAACTCTAGAGCTTAGATCCAGTGATTGGATTTGCTTAATTAGATTCAGACGCTCGCTCCCTTCTCCAATAATGATGAGGTGATGCTGATCCTGGCTACTGTTTAAGCGAGCAAGGGCCTGAATGAGTTTATCGAAGCCTTTGCGTGTAATAAGAGACCCTACGCTGACAAGCACCTTTGCACTTGTCGGAATATTTAGGTGTTCTCTTACATCTAGCGGTTGGCTTAGATCGATATTTGGGATGCCGTTATGAACAACGGTAAGGTGTTGTTTTGGATAGCCTTCATCGAGCATAGGCTTAGCAACAGCGTGGCTCACTGCCACTAAACGCTGTGCTGAATGAAGAGCAAGTGTGAAGCGGTCATGTAAGTTATAAGGGCTGTGAAGTTGGCAAAGCATTGGAATGCGCTTTGCTGTTGCTACCAAGGTCATCCACTGACAAGGTGCGCCGCTGTTAACATGGATAAGGTTAACATTGTGCTCGGAAATGATTGCGCACGCCTTTTTATACAGCGCCACTGGTGCCTTCACATTAAAGGCTGATTGCTGAAGGTTAATCAACTCAAAGCTAGAAGAATGTACAGCAATTCCCTTTGCTGTTAGTTCATGCACCAGTACTTGATTGTTAGTCCAAACCACAGGTTTGAAGTTAGTCGACAGAGAATCAAGAAGATTCAAAAGACACGCTTCACTGCCTCTGATCCAATCATCGCCATAGTGAACAATAAGTAGGTTAGTTGTTGGGTGCATTCCTTTCTCCCTAACAGCAGTAAAATGGTAACTGGTAGAGATACTGCAATTAGGATGCCAATTTTAAGTGGTTGTTTTTTCGCGGGATTTATGGGGCAAGAGGTTCATTCTCAAATTGAGAATCAGAATGAGTTGTTTTGAAACCGTTGGAAGTGGTTGTATTTTGATAGTTAAAAATCTTTAACCATTGTTACTTAAACTAAAGCAATCATAGTCAAAGACTTCATGCAAAAAAGCGAACGTTGAGTGACATGTCTATGTGAGGCGTTGCACGTGTAAAAGTGATAACATGCAAAATCAAAGTATCAAAATCAACAACAAGAAAAATTGAGTTAGGTAGTTATATGAACGACAAAGTGTTTGAAATTTGGCAAAGAAAGCGAGAGCAGGGCTTCTTAAGTTGGCTGTTTAAAAGCACTCTTGGGGCTGTAGCCTTCTATCTGGTTTTTAGTATTGTTTTCCAATATTCTACCGTTAGTGAGCAAGGTGTTCCTGCATTTTTCCAGAGTCAAGCTTCCAACTTTGCGTTGTTTACACTACTAATGCTGATAGGCAACGGTGTTCTTTGGCTTTATCGCGAAGCTAGCTTTAAAAAAGAAGCACGTCGTAGAAATATCCTTTAGAAATAAGTTAAGCAGACTGACAACGCTTGGCATCTCATATCTCATGTTGGTGTGACTTCAGTGCTCTGGGTGTACTGATAGCGTTGTTAGCAACTAAACAACTAAGCAACTAAGCTTCAGAGCGAATAAGCAATAGTGACCAGTGTGCATCTTAGACAATTGGAATATAATCAATAAGTTGCTTAGTAATAAATAGAGACAAGGAATGGTCAAAATAAAAGGCTTCACGCTAATCGAATTAGTGGTTGTACTCGTTATTCTAGGGGTACTCGCCGTTGTAGCTGCACCAAGATTTTTGAATCTGCAAAATGATGCCAGAATTTCTTTTATTCAGGGTGTTTCCGCAGCTATGGAAACTAGTGGAGTTCAAGTGAACGCCAAAGCTGTGATTGATAATGAAACAGGGGAAACAGGAAAAGTATACGATAAAGGCTTTAGTTCGCCGGATAATGGAATTCCGGTTGCGTACGGTTTTGCTGATAGCCATTGGAACAACGCGTGGCGTTATCTGGTTGATATTGGAGAAGTGATTCCCTATACAAACTTCAATTCAGTGTGTTCTGATTACTCGCTGTGTGGTGTAGGTAACCAAACCGTTAATAATATCAATCAAAGCATCTTACCTGACGCTGTGACTAAACCCGCTCCGAGTAACGCTAAAATGGTATTCATTTGGCCAGAAGGCTTCAAAATAGCGGATAGATGCTACGCGTATTACTACCACCCTAAAGTTGAGGGTGAAGATTCTCTTTATGGTTCTGTTACTGACGGCTGCTAACTACTTTTATTCTTGTGTCATGCATAGTCGGGCTTAATCTTGCCAACTCTTTTCCATTAAACCGAAAAGCAGATTCCCTTTTCAAGGGAATGACGGCGAGAGGTTTTGCCCTTGTTAATCGCAATTTCTCAAACTTATTCGTCGACCGATCTCGAAGCAAACGAAGAAAGAATGAGATGTTTAGAATAAAGGGGAAGGATCTGAGGCACTACGGCTTCGGTGGAAAACTGTGACTCTATGGTCTCTTTGGCATTTTCTGCTAGCGTTTCTCGTTCGCTTTCGGTGCTGTTAAGCCATTCGTCTAGTAACAGCGCCAGCTCTTCTGTGCTATCGGCTATCCATCCGTTATGGCCGTGGTCGATTAATCTTTCTAACGCGCCGATATTGAGTGTCAGCACTGGGATACCTCGCGCCATCGCTTCTAGCGCTGTCATAGGCAGTCCTTCATAGCGAGAAGATATCACCAATAAACCAATATTTTCCCAGCATTGGCTCATGTTCTTTTGAAATCCTAAAAACTCTGCGTTAGTGACTTTGCGATCCTGCAGCCCTTCCCTTAAAGGACCGTCCCCATACAAATAGAAAGATTCATCAGGATGCTGCTCGGCGAGATCTAAGAAGCGGTCAGGGCCTTTTTCAACACTTAAACGTCCCACAAAGGCTATCTGTTTACCTTCGCTTTGTTTAGAACCTTCTGTAGAAACGAAGTTGTTCAGAAACAAACTCTTAACGGGAAGGCGGGCTTGTATTTCTGGGCTCACACATAGGCTCTGATCGGATAGCAAGGAGCTGTAGCGATCAAGCCAGTCGTATAGGCGAACCTTTCCTTTGGGCACTTCACCTGCGTGGTAGGTGCTGATCTGCTTTGTTTGTTCTGTGGTAGTTTTTACCGCGAGCTTACTGACAATACTGGCTTTATAGCCATGAGCGTGCACTGTAATGGGTTTTAATTGAGCAATGGCCTTTCGCAATTGAAGGGTTTGCTTAACTAACGAGTGATGATTTTCATCATCGAGTAGTGTGTGTAGGTAACTGTAGGGAATGTTGTGCTTTTCAAGCTTAGCGATGATAGCCGATGGTTCATCAAAGCGAGTAAGTATAAGGACTCGTAAGGGCACTTTGTAAAACGCGATGCCTCGCGCCAGTTCCAATACATGGGTTTCAATGCCCCCAAAGGTAAGGCTGTCTAATAACAGCCATACCTCTTGAGGATTGGTGGGATCACTCGCTGACTTGCAAGTCATCTTCGGTTTCCCACTGTTGTTTCTTGCGATAAACAGTCGATGGACTGAGCTCAAGCATGACAGCGGCATTTAAAACATTGCCGTCGCACACCTTAATGGCGTTTTGGATGGTTTCTTTTTCCACTTGCCACATGGGCCTTACTGCAAATGTAGCTGATGATTCGCTACTCACAGTTGTTTGGGCTTGTTGTGGTTCAGTAGGCGAGGCGACCTCGGTAACTGCGGGCTCTACATTTGCTGCAGGTGGGGCTTGCACAGTAACAGGAGTCGGTGTTGCTACTGCTGCTGGCGTGGCTAGCACTGCAAGCTTAGCTGGGTTGACAGTGTTAAGTGGTGGTGGAAGCTGGTTTGCTTCAACCTTAGTGCCATCGTTGAGTACAACCACGTTTCGCATAATATTTTGCAGCTGTCTAACATTGCCAGGCCAAGGGTAAGCCTTAAGGATAGACTCTACCTCTGAAGACAATCCAGTAAAGCCCTTGCCGTCTTGCTTTGAGTACAGTTTTACGAAGTGCTTAGCGAGCGTGACGATATCTTTGTTTCGCTCGCGCAAAGCGGGCAGTTCAATAGGGATAACATGTACGCGATAATAGAGATCCTCACGAAAGCGTCCCGCTTCTATTTCTTTCAAGGGATCTTTATTGGTGGCGCAGATGATTCTCACGTCCGCTTTTAACTCTTTGCTACCCCCTAGCGGGGTGACACTGCCGGTTTGTAAAAAGCGCAGAAGTTTTTTCTGCATCTCCAGTTCCATCTCGCACAATTCGTCGAGGAACAATGTGCCGCCGTGAGCCTGCATCGCCGCGCCTTTGCGGTCGGTGGTAGCGCCGGTAAATGCGCCTTTAACGTGACCGAAAATCTCACTTTCCATCAGATCTCTTGGAATCGCGCCACAGTTGAGGGCGACAAAGGGTTTGTCTGCCCGTTTACTCTGTTTGTGTAACGCTTCAGCACACACCTCTTTACCGGTACCGCTCTCGCCGTTGATAAATACGCTGGCAGTAGTCGGGGCCGCAGATTCAATGATCTTGTAGACCGCCTGCATAGGCAAGCTAGACCCAATGAAGCCGTGGAAGTTAGGGCGATCAAACTTAGTCTCTAGCTTATTGACCAAGTTTTCTAATTTGGTACGTTTAAGATGCAGGGCAACCGATGTTTTTAACCTGTCAGCGGTAATCGGCTTTTCTAGGAAGTCGTCAGCGCCTTTTTGGATCAGGTTCACGGCAGTATTCACTGAGCCGTGGGCAGTGGCGATGATCACTGAGGTAGGTATTTCGTGTTCCTTGATCCAATCAAGGATTTCCTCTCCGGTAGTGTCGGGGAGTTTGAGATCCAGAATGACTAATTGCGGAGCATGGTGCTCTATGAATCGCTTGGCATCCTTGCCTGTCTCTACATGAAAGAGATCATAGGGTTCGTCTTTTACATACTGCTTATAGAGTATGGCTAGTGAGTTGGAGTCCTCGACTAGTAGCACTTTTGGTTCCATGAAACGTCCTTTTAAACCAATGACTTACTAATTTATAGGCTTTCTTTAAGGCTTTGCAATGCTTGTTGTGACTGAATTGCCAAATCTTTGAGTAAGGCACCGTTTTTTAATGCCTCCGCATGATCTTGTTGCAAACAAGACTGTTCGACCGATTTTGCCAACTTGCCCAGTGCTGCAACGCCGATGGCAAGCGACGTACCTGCTAAGGTATGAGTTTCAAACTCTAATGTTTGGTAGTCTTCTTCACTTATTGCTTTGTTGATGATCTCTAAGCGTCCTTGCGATTCTTCCAAATAACTGTCTATAAGTAACGGAAGAATTTCGATACTGGTGTCGCTAATGATCTGCTCTATAACTGCGTTATCTATAAGTTGTTCTGTTGGCACGACAATGACTTCCTTTTCTTGCTGTATCTGTTCTGTACGTTGCAAAGGGCTGGCTTTGTAAAGAGAGTGTAAAAAGCGTCTTAACATTTAGTATTCCTTTTATCGCCCATTATTTCTAGTTTTTGTTTCACACTATTTACGTGATCACACGGTGTGATTCAGTATTGGCGCGCTTTTAATGACGTTTTGAAGTGTTCGTTTAACTAATGATGGTATGAATTTTCGTTGGTCAATGATGTTCAATAGCTGTTGGGATAAGGTCTGTTGTGAATATTGATTAATGATGATGCCGCATACGTTAGCATTGGCGTCACTCAGGTAACTAAGAGCGTTTGACAACTCTTCTTTGCTAGTTGCGCCACCTGTAACAGCCAAAAGGGTGGCCTCACAAGCATTAGCTATGACTGCACTTGGCAACTCAGATTGATGACTATTAAGGGAGCCTACATCGATTATGATTCGGTCATAATCGGCTAGCCAATGCTCCATCTTTTGGCTTAGGGCTCTTGGGTCGCGAAAGGCGATTTGTTCTGACTGCGTGGTAGGTACCGAGACTCCAGTAAACAACTGCATTGTGGTTGTGTTTGAGATCCAGTCTCCTTCGGTTTTACAAGATAACAACGCAGGCTCAAAAGCGGGGTTATCCAGATTCAGGTCCACCAGCAGGGTTCTGTAACCCGCTAGCATGTAGTGCTCCGCCAGTATTGAAGCAAATCGAGTGACACCACAACCCGGCTTGTCGCCAGTGATACAGATGCTGCGCGTTTTTGCCAACTCAAGCTTAAGGAACGTCTGCTCTAACTCTGGGTGTAGACGGTTAATGCTCATTACAACGCTCCTATCAATACTATGGTAGTGGCAATCTTCAACACATCATCAAGTCCACTTCGCGCTTTTTCCATCAAGCTCTCTCTTTGGTGAGGGATGTAAACAGTGTCTCCCGCGCGAATTACTGGAAGCTTTCTGAAGTTGGCTGTTTTGCTGAAATCAACAAGGTCGAAGACTCGAGCTTGGCTTTGGCAGCAAGACATGTTTACGACACTGATTTTCTCAAGGTAGGCTTGTTCACTTGGACCACCCGCTTCTGCAAGTAAATCTAAGATGGTCATGTTGTCGTCAAACACGTAGCGACCTGGGTTATTTACCGCACCAAGTACGCGAACGGTTGATTCTTTAGAGCGGTCTAGCCAGTTTTTGTCTTTCTCTGGAATGTAGATAGTATCGCCCGTTCTTACTACAGGAAGCAGTGATTCATCGCCTGTTTCAAAGTAAAGAGAAAGGTTTAGCTTGCTTACGCGAGAGTAGCTTTTATCGCGATGTGTGATGCGAATGTTGTGAATGTCTGCTTCGCCTGTAGGACCATCTGCTGCAGATAGAATATCTAGAAAATGCATCTCTTTGGTAAAGCGGTAGCGACCGGGAGCATTGACTTGGCCAAACACGTAGATAGAGGCTTCTGATTTTTGACGTACCCACTGTGATTTATTGTCTGATGGGTCTTGAGGCAAGTCGTGAACTCGCACAATTGAACCAGCTGAGATATTTGGAAGTTGCGATCTCTTAGCGCCATTGCGGATATAGGCATCCAAATCAAAGACTTGTACTTTGCGTTCACTGTCTACCACTTCAATTGTAGTGGTATCAGCGCGCAGTGTAGGGCCGCCCACATGAGCAAGCAGGTCCATCAAGTCCATTTCATCAGACCATTCGATACGTCCTGGGCGAACTACCTCACCAATGATGTTTACCGCGCGATCTGGTGATACTTTCAGCCAAGACTTTTCATTCATGTCAGTTTTTTCTGGAACAAAGATAGCGTCGCCGTTTTCAATGGCCGGTGGGCGTACGCCGACAATACCTTCAGTAAATGCGGTTAGATCAAATCTGATCACTCGACCGTTGGCCTTGATTAGACGAATTTGACGAGACTCAGCAAAGCGAGTTGGACCTCCTGCATTGGCAAGGATATCCATAAAGGTAGCGCCTGGTTTACTTTCAAATGCGCCTGGAGCTGCAACTTCGCCCATCACATAAACCATGTTAGCGCCTGACTTGATTTCTTCTTCCATCTTAGGAACAAACACAATTGAACCCGGGTTTAGCTTGGGCAACATTGAGTCGTCACCGCTGTCTAGGTAGCGCTTAAGGTTGAACGTAGTAGGGCTGTTGTCCGAGATAACTCGAATCTGTTCAACACTTGCGTAGCGAGTCACACCACCAGAGCGCATGATGATGTCAACAAGGTCTGTATCTGTTTTGAAGCTAAAAGAACCGGGAGCATTTACTTCACCAAACACCTTAATTGCTTTGCGTGAATCGCCACTGTCTCCCGAATTAGCAAGTTTAGCAGCGTCAAACTCTTGCTCAATGTTGCCTACCATAGGAGAGGCTGGCACAAAGATAGTGTCTAGAGATTTAAGCTTTGGCAAAGTGGAATCATCGCCAGAATCTAGGAATTTTTTGTAGTTGAATTCTTTGGTCTCGCTACCACGCTTGATGTGTAGCTTATTAAGCTGAGCGCCAGGGCGAATACCGCCTGCCGCATACAGCGCCATTTGCACTGTTGATGACTCAGGTAGGGTATATTCCCCTGGTGAGCGAACATAGCCTTGAATAGAGAGCAGAATTTGGCGCTCTGCAACATAAATGCTGGCGTTGGACAGGTCGCGAAACACCTTGCTTAGTGCATCTTTAACCACTTTTTGCAGCTGGTCTTCTTCATAACCGGCTACATAAGTAGGGCCCACCTCTGGAAGTGAGATACGTCCTGATTTGTCCACCTGAAAGCCTTTGTTAAGAGACGCTTCTCCTGGAAGGTTGACCTGAACAAGGTCACCAATCTGAACGGGTTTCGCAAATACAGAAAAGCTGATGCTGACCATTAGGATAAGTAGAGCCTTAAAGATGTTCATAGCCGCCTCCTTGCGCATTAGTTGACACAATATCTATGCTAACGCGACGGTTGGTTAGGCGAATTGCTGGGGTATCGCCATCGGTAAGGGGTAGGGTTTCACCTACAGAAAGGGTTTGTATGCGAGCCGTTTCTAAACCAAATATCACAAGGTAACGTTCAACTTGTTTAGCACGTCCCATTGCCAATTTTTCGTTGTACTCAACGGACCCTGCCATATCAGCATGACCAGTAACGCTGAGCTTTAGATGTTTGTGCTGCTTTAAAATGCCAGCTGCCTCTGCAAGGTGACCCATGTATTTTGGGTTGATCTCGGTAGAGCCCACTGCAAACTGATTGTCTACGTTAAGTAGGTCAACGAGCTGCGTAATAACGGCTTTATCACTTTGAAATGATGCATTTTGCGACGGTGGTACACACTCTGTTTCGCTAGTGACGTAATCTAGTTGTAGCTCCAGTTTGTTTAGATTCTTTCTCAAAATGACGATGTCGTTGGCAGCATCAAGAAGAAGACCCCCTTCTAGTTCTCGTGCAATGCGTTTTTCTTTGGTTTCTGCTTGCACGACCGATGCAGGGAAACACCATTCAGCGCCTTGGTTAATAAGGCTATCAAGTTGCAAGCGAGCTAAATGAAAGTCGAAGCGTAGTCCGTGTTCTGGGCCTAGTGGCTCCTCAGGAAATACGGGAGAGAAATCAGACATAGCGGTGTATTCACCCATTCCGCCTTGGCCTTCGTCTGGGTAGCTTGAACAACCAGCCATTACCAATGCTGCTAGTAATGTAGTGCCTGCTTTAAGTGGGGTAGTCCATTTCATCTTTTCTCTCCTGATTCCCTATTAATTGCCGTTCACTTCCATGTGAATAGCGATCAGTGCTCAAGCTCTGCTGTTTGAGTGGTTAATGGAATCGCTTGTCCAATGCGCAGTAGTTCCATCATTTTTTGAGGCTGTCCATGGACATTCTTGATGCTCATGTTGCGATCGCTTTCTACTAGGCGTTTGTAGAGGTAGACAATGGCGCCAATGCCTGATGTATCCATGAAGTCCACATGCTCCAAATCGATTTCGATCTGAGGGTGATCATCGTCTGTCAGTACATCATCAATACAAAGCTGAGCTTCTTTACTTGCTTGTGCATTGAAGTCGCCAAATACCGCTAGAGTAAGTAGGTTTTCACTTGATTCAATTTTGCGTAGTTCCATGATGTTTTCTCCGTTTAAGAATCGCTTCAGTGAGCGTACTTAGTAGATAGCAGGAACCGTGCCAAAAAATAAAAACAACAAATACAATGGCTTAGTGTGGGATGTCAAAATGAGAAATGAGAATTCTTAAATTGAGAACTGGGATTTCTTAGAAAAGTAGGGACTAATAACAAAAAAAAGGCCCACGCAATGTGAGCCTGTATGAGGATGCTATGAGGCGTTAGTTATGGCACCATTTCACGAGCATGTTTTGAATGTCTGCTGACCGATAAGGTTTGGTTAGAACGTCATCCATACCGGATTTAAAACACTGTTCTCTTTCCGTTAATGTGGTGCTGGCGGTTAACGCGATGATAGGCATTTTCATTCCTAATTCGCGAATCTTTCCGGTGGCTTCAAAACCGTCCATTTCTGGCATTCGACAATCCATCAACACCATGTCGTACGCTTTGTTTTGAACTGCAGTCACAGCTTCGACACCATTATTGGCAATATCGGGCTTGATATTGAGCTTAGTGAGCATTTCATTGATGATGATTTGGTTCATGCGAATATCATCAACCACTAACACTGAAAGGTGCTTAGGTAGCAACTTGTTCAGCTGTTTAGCTGGGTCTTTGGCAGCGCTGGCGAGCTGTTCGACCTTACTTAGAGGAATATTCCCGGTAAAGGTGGTACCAACGTTGATAGTACTCTCAAGCTTAATCGAGCCGCCCATCAATTGAATGAGTTGGTTACAGATAGCCAGTCCAAGACCTGTGCCTTCGAAGTTTCGTTTACTGGAACGGTCTACTTGAGTGAAAGGCTGGAACAGCTTTTTCTGAGCGTTGGGGCTGATTCCGATACCCGTATCAATCACTTCAAACTGCAAACTGTCACTGTGCCAGTCTAGGTTTAGAGTAACTGAACCCTCATCGGTAAACTTAACGGCGTTACCAATAAGGTTGACGAAGATCTGCGTGATGCGCTCCATATCACCCTCAACCGCCTTTGGCACCTTGTCGGAGACATTGACGATAAAGCTGAGAGACTTTTCTCGCGCTTTAGAGTTGAAAATACTAGAAAGCGTCTTAAGTAAGGATTTAATCTCAAACTTACGAGGAAGTAGGGTAAACATGTCCGCATTGATCTTACTGTAATCAAGGAGATCATTAATAATCACCCTCAAAAACTCGCCTGATTGAGATAGGTTCTCGACCAACTCTTTTTGATGTTCATCCAATTTAGTATCTTGCAGAAGCTCCGAGCTGCCCAGCAGTCCGTTAAGAGGCGTGCGAAGTTCATGGTTTATCATGGCAAGGAAATCACGAGTGGCGCGCTCTGATTGTTCTGCTTTTTTGCGCGATTCGATATTGCGATAGATGATTTGCTGCCGGTTTACCGCTCTGCAAAGCAGGTCGGCGATCAGCCTTAGCGGCTGCTCAATAAATTGATTGTCTTGCTCAGTGTCTTGGATCTTGAGACCCAGCAAACCAATCTTTTCTCTATTGACGATAAGCGGTATATCCAGCTGTGAGCCTCGCCATTGCAGCTTAAGGCTATTCGGTTCGACCTTGATTTCAGATCCATAAAAGGGTTTCTTTAACCCAAGATTGAGATTGGGTTTAAGTTCAAGGTAACACGCCCTTACCAGCGTGGTATCACACACCTTACCGACAAGATTAGACAGCAAAACGTCATCTAAATGATGGTCGAGAAAGGCGCGACCAAAATAGATGAGTAGTGAGTCGATTTGCTGTTGGAACTCAAGCTTCAAAATGTCTTGCGCTGAAGATTTCTCCAATTGCGCTACGGCAAGTTCAAGCTTTTGGTTGGCCTCAAACAGCTCAAGACTTTTTTGTTCGAGCAAGTTTTCAGCTTGCCTACGCGAAGCCATCTCTCGCGCAAGCTTTCGTTCAATCAGTCTGATATCAACGCTTTGATCTGTCATCGCCAATTACTCACCAAACTGGGGTTAGCTAACAAGAGTGAGATTGAAGCGAACCTCACTTCCCGTTTCATTAAGTGGCTTCATGTGGATATCTAGCTTTTGCTCAAAGTGGTTGGCGCAACCCTTAATTAGCCCAAGACATACATGAGACATACAACGAGCACTCTTATAATTTAATACAAGCTCTGTTTCGCTTTCTGAAATAAACTCAAATGAGGGCGGGACTGCATCGGGATAGAGTTTCTTAACCTCAACGTGGATGTAATCTTCTACGTGTCGAATGAACTCGAAGCTATTGGTGCTTTGTGCCACTGCCGCTGCTGGTGGCATGGTTGCTAGTAGCTTCTTAAACACAGATTCCCCAAACACTTCCTGCAATTGATCGGCTGGTACATCTGATGTTTTACTGAGGTTTACGATCAGTTTAACTAGGTCTTTATGGTCGTAACTTCCTACAGAGGTATAGATGCCTTGGTCTTCAGACATTTCTAATACTTGGTCTAACACCTCAAGTCCAAAGTGATTCTCTACCAAGTCTAAAAATTCAGTAAAAATGATTCCTTTCATTTGAGTTCTCTTAACAATTGTGTATACCTGTTAACGATTCTTGTACAAACTCACTTAAAAAACAATTACTTCTGTCGTTTTTGTGCATGCTGTATCTAGAAAAGGGAAAGGTTTTGCATAGGTTCAATGGGCTCGGCTTTGGCCACAAAAGGGATTTGGGTGGTTATAGTGAGTAGTTTTTTCGCCTGATGAGGATCGCTAGCCCATTGCAAAGCCCCTTTTACGTCAAACAGTAGGGGCATTCGATGGTGATAACAGGCGTACTCGTTATTGGGTTCTGTGGTAAGGGTAACAAAGTGACCATTGCCCATAGCTAACCCTGCCATTAAGAACCCTTGTGAACTTTTGACTGGATTGAACTGAAATTTCTGTTTTCCTGATTCTGTGGTGACCCATTCATACCAACCGCTGCACGGCACTATGATTCTATTGTGATTAAACGCTTCTCTAAAGGTAGGCTTAGACTCTATGGTTTCTGAGCGAGCATTAATGATGAGTTGTTTCGACCACTTTGGTTGAACACCCCAATGCATTTGTTGCTGCTTAAGATGGGACTGAGTAGATGCAATGACCCCAACCGACTGGGTAGGGCGCACATCGTGATTTGTCGAGGGATGAAACTCAAGACCCAGAGAGTCTGATATCCACTGCGCTAAAGGATCATCTGTGATGTTTAATCGTCCACACATCTATCTTCTATCTCTGCTGGAGGTCCTGTTAATAAGTTAGCACAGTTAAAACAGTGAAAGAGAATAGGCATAGCTCAGGTCTGTAATACCAATCGTACTAAATAATTGTTCATTCTAGCTGGTTAAAATGCTCGATAACGGCGTTAGAATTTTTGATTGTAGAATAACTACTTATCAAAAAGTTCTGCCTTGTTCTCAAGCATTTTTCCTGCGCTATTTCTGATCACTTACTTAGTGTGATTGGTATAAACAACCCTTTTAGTAGGAGTACACGGATGCGTTTTACACTATTACTCGCCATGATGGTGCCTAGCTTACTGCAAGCTCAGGTTTGGACTCACGAAGGAAAACCAGCCTATGTCATTGAGCTCTTTACATCGGAAGGGTGCTCTAGTTGCCCGCCTGCGGATCAATATCTTTCTCAATATACCGAAACCGACACATTGTGGGACGACTATATTCCTTTAGCCTACCACGTTGATTATTGGGATTATATTGGCTGGAAAGACCGCTTTGCTCACCCGTCTTACAGTCAAAAGCAGAGGCTGTATCGAAGCTATGGTGTTGTTGACAGCGTTTATACTCCAGGCTTTGTGGTAAATGGTGCAGAGTGGAAAGGGTTTTTCAGTTATCGAACCAGAACGCTTCCAGATATTGAAGCGGCGAGTGCCACACAGCTACAGTTAAAACGAGATAAATATAATTACACTGTCACTTTTTCAGGTGATGAGCAATACACAGCGCACATTGCTTGGTTAGCTATGAACGAAATCACGCCCGTTAAGCGAGGTGAAAATCGAGGTAAAACTCTCAAGCACGACTTTGTTGTTATCGAGAAACAGCAGAAGAATGCTGCCGGTAAATGGGGCTTCTCACTAAACAATCGACAGCCCGTTGCACAAATAGATGCTGTCGCTGTGTGGTTAACTAAGCCTAAAGACTTTGTGCCTGTGCAAACTGTTGCCGGTTGGATAGACAAACCGTAATCGGCAAAAATTGAAGCAAGAGTCGTTTGGTCAACGAAATGGCATTGTTTTGTCATTTTAGTCTGCTATGGTGTGAATATAGTTACCGTTAACAGATTAAGAGAGACCAAGGATGCAGCCAAAACTTGAACAATATCAGGGTATTATATTTGATATGGATGGCACCCTGATTGATACCATGCCAGCGCACGTTGCCGCGTGGGAGCAGACGGCTAGAGAGTTTGGATTTGATTTTGACCCTAAATGGCTTCACAGCCTAGGGGGTATGCCAAGCCCTAAGATTGTTTTGGAAGTAAACCGTCGCTTTGGCTTAGAGTTGGATCCGGTGCAGGTTTCTAGCTTTAAAATGTCTCAGTTTGCTAGCAATGACGCTAAGGGTGAATTGATCGGCATAACCCATCAGGTGCTGTTAGATCAGATGCAAATTAAGAAAGTGGCGATAGGCACAGGAGCGCAGCGTGACAGTGCTCATGATCTGTTAAAGGCTCGTGGCGTATTTGATTATTTTGATACGGTTGTGACCGCTACAGAGGTGAATAATCATAAACCATTCCCAGATACCTTTTTGCAGGCGGCTGAAAACATGCAATGCCAACCTACTGAATGTGTGGTGTTTGAGGATACGCTATTAGGCTTACAGGCAGCACATGCTGCAGGTATGGATTGCTATCTAGTGACAGATTCTGGCTTTGTGTTTAAACCAGTGAATGAGGCGGCGTTTACAGAGTAGGCGGTTTAGTTCTCGAAAGATAAAACCATTAGAATGTAAAAGGGCTGTCATCGACAGCCCTTTTTAATGTCTTACTTTACTTCAATGAGCTCGACATCGAAGATCAATGTTGATGACGCAGGGATTGGACCCGTACCGTCTTTACCATAAGCAAGCGTGCTTGGGATGTATAAGCGGAACTTGTCACCTGCAACCATCAGTTGCAGGCCTTCTTGCCAGCCATGAATGACACGGTTAAGAGGGAATTCAATCGGTTCGCCGCGATCAACTGAGCTATCAAACACGGTACCATCGATAAGTGTGCCGTGATAGTGCACCTTAACTGTGTCAGTTGAAGCTGGGTGAGTCTCGCCGTCACCCTTAACAAGGACTTCATACTGAAGACCGCTTTCAGTGGTGATGACTTCGTCACGTTGGCCGTTATCTTGTAAGAAGGCTTGGCCGAGAGCGAAGTTTTCTTGGCCCGCTTTATTTTTTGACCAAATGCTGTAGATCATGAATGCAGCCAAAACCGCTATGATGGCAGGGAATAAAAACTTAGACATTAGTGTCGTTATCCTTTCGCAATTAAGTATTTGATTGTGTTAACAATAGATGGCAGATCGTTGTGAGCTGAAGTGATGACCATATACTTGCCGTTTACTACAAAGGTAGGAACAGAGTTGATCAAGCCCTTGCCCGTAATATCGACAGCTTTAGTCACTTCTTCAAGCAATTGTTGCTTCTGCCCTTCGTCTAGATCGTAGGGAGAAACCAGTCCGCGCTCTGTATAAGCGTTAATCAGTAATTGAGTTCTCTCTTCTGCAGGTAACTCGGCATTGGCATGGTACGCATTAAACAGCGCTGTCATCATACCTTCGTCAGGCTTACCCGTTTCAGATTGCATTGCTGCAGCGTAGTAAAACATAGCGGCAGCTTGGGCACTCTCATTGAAGGTAACGTGTACCTTACCAACAGATTGACCAATGCCTTCTTCAATTTCAGGGATGAACTTTTCCATCTGCAGGCAGTGCCCACAAGTAAGAGAGAACACTTCGACTACAGGTTGCTGCACAAGATCGCTAATATCGTTTGGCAACTGAGAGTAGTGCGTGTTCAGTTGAGGTTCAGGGTTTTCGCTACATGCAGTCAGTAACAGCAAAGAGGCGAAAACTAGGCTAATTATTTGAGTTATTTTTTTCATAGTCCATTAAGTCTTGTTAGTAGGCAGAGGTAGGGTGATATCAACAATATCACCCATTTGAAACTGTGTTATCTATCCCAGTAGGCTTCTTCAAGGCTATCTTCACGCTCAGGGAGAGAACGAGACAGGCGAGGAGAGTGCTGAGTGAGCAATTCGTAACTTACTCGGTTCGCATATTTGCATATTTGCGAAAGTGACGAATAAGTGAGGAATGAGGCGCTGTGTTTTTCAGACGCAGGCACATTCTTCTTGTGATAACCGTTGGCGGCAATGTCGTGAAGCAGTGCTGACAATGCACCGTCACCTGCACCATTGGTGTTCTTGATTTCAAGAGGTCCGCCTAGGTAAGGCGAGATATGAGAGTAGACGCGGATAGGGTCTTTACAGTCAGTAAAGCGCATCGCACGGCTGTACTCATATTTGTTGAACTCTGGAATATTGCCAGGTAGCAAGGCAAATTCGGTTTCACGCTTCTTGTCGTTCTCGGTGTAACCCGCCATGTATAAGCCGACAGGGCCAGCGGTACATAGAACGAGATCTACCCATTCCAATGCTCGATCAGCCGCAAGCAGGGGATCTTTCTCACCGGTCAGCGCTTCACCTTCTTCTTCGTTCATCGCAACAATCGTTACGTTGGCCTTGATGAAGTTTTGCCACCAGTCTTCATTACCCTCGATAACGTACTTGGTGCCAAGAGTTAGCACTACAGGTACGTTGTTTTCTTTTGCCAGTTCAACAGCGCGCTGAACCGCCTTAGGCATTGGGTCTTCTGGCTTACCGCGCATTAGATAAGAAGAAACCACTAGGGCACTGGCTTTCTCGAACACATTTTCAGGTACGCTTTCAGGAAGCAGCTGATTCATGTGGCCTTCGTTGATAGCAAAGGTACGCTCGCCATCGTCGGTGATCAATGTGTAGCAACGACCAATAGGGCCATCAACACGCTGAAGATGATTCAGGTTAACGCGAGATGAGGTGCGGCAAAGGTAACGATACGCGTAGCTTCCCACATCGATGTTCTTGGACATGACGCCCAACAGCACAGACTTGCTGTCTGCTAGAACAGAGTAGTTGTGCAGCGTGTTACCTATGGTATCACCAGGGTGTTCGTGGGTGATCAAGCCCTTCTCAACAAGCTCTTGGTAGAGTGCGTCTGCTACTTCCTGTTCGACAACTAATGAGTGTCCCTTACTCAAAGAATATTTTGTCAAAAATTCATCATCGACTCGAGCTTCAATATCAACAATGGTTTGTCCCACGCCAACAACAGTAGGCCTTGATAGCTTAGGTGTCTGACGGATCTGATTGACCAATGGGTCGCGCGAATGGGTTGGGAAGTAGTGTTTAGACTTTCTTTGACCAGGAAACTTCATAATGGGGTAATGTAAAAGGAAGATGAGCAGAGTATACCACAGGGTTTACTCTGCATATGAGCGAGGGCGCTTAAATTCTAGGCACTTGAACCCTAACTGATGATTTAAAAAACAACCTCGCTGTTTTTAGAAGCAGCGTCGCCTACCGTCTGAGGCTTAGTTACGTCATTCGACGTTGTTGAGTCGGATTCTGGCAAGGTAGCTGGAACGCCGTCCGCAGATTGATAGGCTAATGTATCCCATAACGGCACTGTAGAAAGACTATGCTTGAAACTGCCGTCGGTCTCTTTAGTCGTATAAGACAAGTAGAGAAGGGTCTGGTTTTCAGCGTCATAGATGCGTCTGACCTTCATCGTTTTAAAGAACACACTTTTCGATTGTTTGAATACCACTTCACCAGATTTACTTTTGTCGATTGAAGCGATCATTTCAGGTGTTATATCGCCGGTTTGACGACAAGATATTGAGCTGTCACTAGGGTCAGATAAGCTTAAATTCGCTTCAACTGAGGCAATATGACACGTTACCCCTGGAATTTTCTCGTCATCCAAATTGGATATTTTTATGTCTTTAAGTGTAAAAAAGCCAAGGGATACGTCACCAACTTCATTTTTGCCACACCCTGAAAGAGTCAGGGCAAGGAGTGGAGCCAATAGAGCTATTTTCTTCATTGCGATTTCCGAGAAATTAAACAGGGTATTGAATAGAGTAGAGTCTAACACATACCGGCAATCTTGTTTAAATAAGCGATTGTTTGATAAAGAATTGTTCACACCTAGATCCGTGTGTATCCTTATACAAAATCAATAAATGAGCATGATTATGAGTAACCCAGCGCCGACATCTAATGTAGAGCATTTACAGCAGCAAAAGACTCAGTGGCTTTTGTCTCAGATAGATGTGGCCTACCCAACGAGAGAAAGTGTCTTAGGAAAAGCGTGTTACCTGGACCTTATGGAAAAGTTCAGTGAGATTACTTCGCTAGAATCCGCATCTAACGACTTAAATCAAGCAGTGAGTACTACTGAGTGGTTGAGAGCTGACTTTCACAAGCTTACGGTACTTTTTGCGCGCTTTATGGCATCGCACAGCGACATACCTGAAGCATCAAGAGAGTTCTTACAAGAGTTTTTAGCTCAGATTATTCTTGATGACCAAGGTGCTCATTCATTGTGTCTAGGGTTTGAAGGCTCAGAGGTAGTAGGGGCATGCATCGTCTCAAATAGCTCAGAGATCGTATTGGTTTCAGACCTTTTACTTAAAAGTGACCTAGCCCAAGACGTTGAGGTGGCCGCCATTTTGAACCTTTTTGATACAGAAATGAATCAAGGCGCGCAAAGCTGCCCGGTATTTTTACACACATTTACTTACGTTTAGTGATCTAGGTCGGTTTATCGCAAACAAACAGGGGCGTAGTTAACAGTAAGTAGTACTGCTTTCCCATTTGTTACCACTTATTGGTTATAAACGTAAACAGAATCAATTAGATGCTATGGAAAGCGAACCGATGAAGTGTGTGATTTTTGACTGTGAAGGTACGCTGGTTGATAGCGAAAAGTTATGCTGCCAAGCCTTGGTCAGTGTCTTTAACTGCTATGGCGCCCAGCTGAGTATGGACGAAGCACTCAGTCATTTTAACGGTGGCAAGCTCGCAGATATCCTAGTGGAAACCAGCCAACGTCTTGGTGTTAAAGTCGATATAGACGAACTCGAGCCTCTATACAGAGAAAAAACAAGGGTCTTGTTTCAAGACCAACTTAGACCGTGCAAGAACGCAGTCAAAGTTTTAGATACCCTCAAGCAACATGGTATTGAAGTGTGTGTTGTGTCGAACGGACCTCGCAGCAAGCTAGAATACACACTTGAAATCAGTGGTTTATCTGATTATTTCAAGGGCGCGATGTTCAGTGCTTTTGACGCAAATAGTTGGAAGCCCGAACCCGATCTTATCCAGTATGCGGCGATGCGAATGGGATTTCGTGCTAAAGAGTGCCTGTTTGTCGACGATACGCTGCAAGGCATTCGCGCGGGAGTAGCAGCGAACATTACCACTCTTCACTATCGTCCAAATCCTTTATCGCCTAAATGGAGCGCAGAAGGGGCAATGAGTATCAGCGATCTTAGTGAAGTCCTTGAGTACTGCGCAGACGTTCCGCCTCTTGAGTATCATATTTAGCCTTAGATAATCCGCCTAAGTCACGTATACTCTCAGACTTAATCTATAGAGATATCAATCAAATATGAATCAAGCTCTGTCTAAAAGGCGCGTCGCCATCTTCGCGGATGTGCAAAACATCTATTACACCACCCGAGATGCGTATCGTCGTAACTTTGATTACAACGCCTTTTGGGCTTTGGCGATGGAGTATGGCGAAATCACTTCAGCGCAGGCCTATGCCATAGCCAGTCATGATCCAAAGCAGCGACAGTTTCACCATATCCTTCGAGGCATAGGCTTTGAAGTTAAGCTCAAGCCTTATATTCAACGCTCGGATGGCAGCGCCAAAGGCGATTGGGATGTGGGTATCACCATTGACATCATGGAAAAAGCCTCTGAAGTGGATACTATAATTCTGCTTTCTGGAGACGGTGATTTTGAGTTGTTGGTCAAACATGTCGCTGAGCGCTATAACTGCCACGTTGTGGTATTGGGCGTTCCTCAATTAACCGCTAACGCATTGAAAGATGTGGCTTCAGAGTTCATTGCCATTCAAGATTCTCTACTGAGATAACTTTAGAGTCCAATAATCTACTCATTGAATGCATTGCTAAGATGTTGTCTATCAGTGCATTCAACATGTCATCGTTTTTACCTATCAAAGTTATAGCCCTTAAGTATTAGTATATTGCGGCTTTTAAACCTACCTTTATACCAACGCGCAATAGACTGAGTGTTGATGTTAAAAAGGTAGCGAGAGCTAGACTGTCAACCTGTCCTCTATTGCCATTATCAAAGATAAAATCAAGGAGTTAGGTATGACAGGTAAACAAGGTAAATGTCCGGTAATGCATGGCGCGGTAACTTCTCAGCAGAGATCTGAGAAGCAGTGGTGGCCAAAGGCTCTCAACCTCGATATTCTTCATCAGCACGATTCTAAAACCAGCCCCCTTGGTGATGATTTCGATTATCGCCAACAACTCAAATCCCTCGATGTCACCGCTTTAAAAAATGACCTGAAGGCTCTAATGACCACGAGCCAAGACTGGTGGCCTGCCGATTGGGGACATTATGGCGGATTAATGATCCGTATGGCTTGGCACTCAGCGGGAACCTATCGAATTGCCGATGGACGAGGCGGTGCAAGTACAGGCAATCAGCGCTTTGCGCCTCTTAACTCTTGGCCTGATAATGCAAACCTAGACAAAGCTCGTCGCCTGTTATGGCCAATTAAACAAAAATACGGCAACAAAATTAGCTGGGCTGATCTGATGATCCTTGCAGGTAATATGGCCTATGAATCTATGGGCTTTAAAACCTACGGTTTTGCGTTTGGGCGAGAAGACATCTGGCATCCCGAAAAAGACATCTACTGGGGAGCAGAGAAAGAGTGGCTAGCGCCAAGTGGCGCAGAAAGCAGCCGTTATTCCGGCGAACGCGACCTAGAAAACCCGCTTGCGGCGGTTATGATGGGGCTCATCTACGTCAATCCAGAAGGGGTTGATGGTAATCCTGATCCATTGAAAACCGCTCACGATATGCGAGTTACCTTTGCACGTATGGCTATGGATGATGAAGAAACAGTCGCGTTAACTGCTGGTGGTCATACCGTTGGTAAGTGTCACGGTAATGGTGATGCTGCTTTGGTCGGCGCTGAACCTGAGGGTGCAGACGTTGCTGAGCAAGGACTTGGCTGGATGAACCATCAAACTCGCAGTGTTGGTCGTGACACCGTCACCAGTGGTTTAGAAGGGGCATGGACAACGAATCCTACCCAGTGGGATAACGGATATTTCCATCTATTGTTCACTTATGAGTGGGAGCTGAAAAAGAGCCCAGCAGGTGCTTGGCAGTGGGAGCCCGTAAATATCAATGAAGCGGACAAGCCTGTAGATGTTGAAGACTCAAATATTCGTTATAACCCAATAATGACCGATGCGGATATGGCGCTTAAAGTGGACCCTGAGTATCGCAAAATTTCAGAGCGTTTCCATAAGAACCCTGAGTACTTCAACGAAGTATTTGCTCGCGCTTGGTTTAAGCTAACCCATAGAGATATGGGACCGAAGAGTTGCTATCTAGGTCCTGATGTTCCTAATGATGATTTGATTTGGCAAGACCCTATTCCAAGTGGGGCGACTGGCTATGATGTAGAGTCTGTAAAATCAAAGATTAAAGACAGTGGGCTGAGTCTCTCTGAGCTTGTCACTACAGCATGGGATAGCGCAAGAACCTTCAGAGGATCAGATAAGCGAGGCGGTGCAAACGGCGCTCGAATTCGCTTAGCGCCACAAAAAGATTGGCAGGGTAATGAGCCTAGTAAACTGGCTAAGGTATTAGCTGAGCTTGAGACAATAGCGAGTGAGTCAGGGGCAAGTGTTGCTGACACTATCGTCATCGCCGGTAATTTAGGCGTCGAACAAGCCGCAAAATCTGCAGGATTTGATATAAGCGTGCCATTTACTCCAGGTCGTGGTGATGCCACCAGTGAAATGACTGACGCTGAATCTTTTGCAGTACTTGAGCCTGTTGCTGATGGATTTAGAAACTGGCAAAAGAAAGAGTACGTGGTGACGTCAGAAGAGCTATTGCTGGATAGAGCGCAACTAATGGGGCTAACCGCACCTGAGATGACAGTGCTAGTGGGTGGTCTGCGCGTTATAGGTGCCAACTACGCTAACAGTTCGCACGGCGTGTTCACTGACGATGTAGGGGCATTGAGCAACGACTTCTTCGTTAATCTCACCGACATGAATAATGTTTGGAAGCCGACGCAAGATGGGTTGTATGAGCTGCGTGATAGAGCGACTGGCGATATTAAGTGGACGGCAACACGTGTGGAACTGGTGTTTGGTTCTAACTCGGTACTGAGATCTTACGCTGAGGTTTATGCCCAAGACGACAGTAAAGAGAGGTTTGTATCCGACTTTGTGGCAGCATGGACGAAAGTCATGAATGCCGATAGATTCGATCTACTGTAAACCAGTGTTAAAGCCTCATAGTGACCTCGCTATGGGGCTTTAATTTTTGATTAGCTCAACGGTCGGTGTTGTCTTGAATAGAGCTTATAAATGACCGCAATGACAAAACACGCCGTTGCTGGCAGTAGTAGCGACATAAACTGATACTTTGCATAGAGTAGGACCCCAGCAGTTCCGCCCAGTACAAAGCCCAAGATAATGCAGATAAACAATTTAGCTTTTCGTTTATCCAGAGGCTCGCCTCTAAATAGCTTACCTAGCATGATCCCAAGGTCTGTAAATATTCCCGTAACATGAGTCGTTCTGACGATCGCACCGCTGTAGGTCGTTGCCATGGCATTTTGTAAGCCGCAGGCTGCAGAGGCAAAGTACAAACCAAAAACGTTGTCTGAGGAAAGAAGCGCAAGTGCGATGAACAGCAGCAGAGACTCAATAAAAAGCACTGAGTCATAGTGCCTGCCAAGCTTTAACGTAGAGTCATGGAGCAAGTAACCGGCGACGGACGAGCCGAGCATAAAGGAAATCAACACGCCCAACAGGTGCAATACATGAGCAAAGGAGCTGTCGATAACGCTGATGCCGAGTAGTGTTGCCGTTCCAGATAAGTGTGACACTGACTGGTGCTCAAAACCAAGCAAACCGATTGAGTTAACAAAGCCTGCCACCAAAGCAAGAATGAAAGCACCCACTTCCACCCATTTTGGCAATCGAGAAATCACAATGAAATTCCTGTTTGAATATCTTTGGAAAACAACAAATTGAAGTGCTAGATAAATCTAACACCTCTGGAGTCGAAACGAGTTTGGGAGAGGGCTTTTAGCCTGCTGGAGACTCTTGCTCTGTTGGCTCTTGCTCGACAGACACTTCGGCTTGCTCAGCTTCAAGCTCCATTTTTGCGCGCTCTGCCTTTGAAATGTACTTCGGCTTATTCGAGCTATGTAGCTTTGAGTTTTGTTTTTTCAGTCTCTTCTTAAAGATCTGATTGATTTTCTTCTTGCGGTTCATTTTTTAACCTTGCTTAGCTTAACGGGGCTAAGACTATCACATTCTAACAATTTTGGTGATGTTAAGCGGAGAATTAAGTATTGCTAACCGTTATTTGTCTCCTTTGAATGCAGTATACTCATTGGACCAATAATGATTTGAAACAAAGCAGGTAGTATGGCGAAGAAGTTTGCAGAAATTTCGGGTTGGGGAAAGTGTCTTCCACCAACAGTATTGACGAACGATGATCTTAGTACGTTTCTTGATACGTCAGATGAGTGGATTAAACCAAGAACGGGGATATCCGCAAGGCGCATCAGTCATGTGCAAACCTCAGATCTAGCAACAGTAGCTGCTCAGCAAGCAATTGATTGTGCGGGTATTCAAGCCAGTGATCTTGACCTTATCATCGTGGCTACGTGTTCTCCTGATACCTTGATCCCTAACATTGCCTCCAAAGTGCAAAATAACCTGAAGGCGTTTCAAGCAGCTGCTTTTGATCTTAATGCCGCCTGTACAGGATTTGTCTACGGTCTGGAAACTGCGACACGCATGATTCAAGCGGGTGCCTATAAGCATGTGTTGGTTATTGGTGCAGAAAGACTGAGCTTCTTTATCGATTGGACGCAGCGTGATACTGCGGTTCTATTTGGAGACGGCGCAGGCGCGGTAGTACTTTCAGAGACAGAAGAGGAAGTGGGTTTACTGCAAAGTAAGTTAGGTTGTGACTCTGAGGGTAGAGACATTCTAGCAGTACCAAGCTTTGGTACTTCAATGGAAAGGTTTGCTACAGATAATGGCTACTTTGAGTTTAACTTTGTAGGGCGAGAGATATTTAAGCGCGCAGTAAAAGGCATGGGAAGTGCGGCTCAGCACGTGTTAACTGAAGCTCAATTGCCAACCTCTAAGATTGACCTTGTGATTCCCCATCAAGCCAATGTGCGAATTATTCAAACGTTGTGCGATCTAGCGGGTATTGAGCAAGAAAAGGCCTTTATCAACATCCAAAATTACGGTAATACTTCGGCAGCCACTGTGCCAATTGCTATCTGCGAAGCCGCAGAGCTGGGCGCAATCAAGCCTGGTTCTGAGATCTTAACCGCAGCCTTTGGCGCGGGCCTGACTTGGGGCGCAGGTAGAATCCGTTGGGGTCAACGTGTGACGCCAATAAGAGAAAGCGAAGCGGCTCTTCCCGCAAGTGATAAAACGGCTATTGAGCTTCTTGAACAAGCCATCGAACACTGCAAGAACAACCCAACAAAAGGTTAACTGCTAACGGCCAGCATGACCTATATTTTTAGCTATTCCGTATGAAGAGTATTCTCACTTACTGGCGATAGAGGAAAATATGGGTCAATTCACCCTGTTCTATGATGGCACCTGCCCATTGTGCGTTAAGGAAATGGCGTCCCTTAAAAAGCATGACACATCCAATCAACTGCTACTCGTCGATATTCACGCTCAACACTTTACTGATTACCCCTATATAGATGCCAAACAAGCATCGGTAATGCTGCACGCGTTAAATGAAGAAGGAAAACTTCTATTGGGTTTGGATGTCACCTACCAGGCTTGGAGTAGAGTAGGGAAAGGTTGGCTGTACGCGCCAACGCGTTGGAAACTGTTTCGCCCTTTGTGCGACAAAATCTATCTATGGTTTGCCAGAAATCGCTATTCAATCTCCCGCTGGCTAACCGGATCTTCACGATGTGATAGCTGCAGGCTCAAGTAGCGAGATAAAAAAAGACCGAGACACACGGGGGAGCGCTCGGTCTATATCATCTGATAGCTGATAGCTGATAGCTGATAGCTGATAGCTGATAGCCTGTCTCTTGATCACAAGTCGAGTCCTTTGAGCATTTCATAGGATTCGACTAGTTGCATTAGCTGTAACCAGCCATCCCATAATGCTACAACTCCCACACGACCATTCCGTTTACTATCATGCCAGCGACCTAACTTGGCGAGGGCGTAATATCCCCAATGCAGTGAAGGGGGCTCTGTTGGTATTGGCTTAGTTTTGTGCGCCGCTTTCCATAGTATTTTCCAACTGACGTTACTGAAATAAACCGTGCATGGAATATTCTTCGCCTCTTCCTTGTTTTGCGTCAGTTCCCGTAACTGAAATAAACGTACTGCGATAAAGGCTTGAATAACGGCTACACGACGTAAATTATCACGACTTTGCATACGCAATCTTTCTACTTGTGTACCTTCTGATTTCCAGATTTTATGAAACTCCTCTATGCGCCACCTTAGTTCGTAGTAGCGAGCTATTTGACGAGCTTCTTCGGGAGTTGTCACTGGTTCGGTCGTATAAAGTACCCAGCGTAATTTACCTTTTTCGCCGTTGGGTTCGACTTCTTGGCAGACCACGGCATTTACAGTAATAGTGGCTTCTGCTTTAGCGCGTTGAGGCTTTTGCAACGTCACCGATGTATGACTCAATGCTATCGTTGCGGTTCGCGCTCGACGTCCACCTTTCTGTTGAATATCTATGGTGTAGTGAGCGCTTGGTTCAAGGGCATCGAGTACTGTAAAAAGCTTTTCATCAAAGCCGACTAAGCGTCGATTGTCGCTTGCTCGTACGACAAAACGGTGACCTTGACTGATTTGATAGTCTAGGTATTCGTACATATCCGCTTCGCGATCACAAACATCAATGACATTGTCGAGTGTTTCAAGTCGTGATGAGAGTTGTTCAACATTATGTTGCCATTTATAACTCTCTTTTTCGCTACGCTCTCTGCATTGTAATTGATGGGTTTGTTGTACTTGCTTACTTTGTCGGTACCAATAATGTTGATAAGCCAACCCAAGCACTTGTTCACTCTGAGCATCCAACATCAATGTGGAATGAGCATAGAGTGTTCGTCCTTTATTACTGTGGCGGGTGTCGCTCCCTGAATTGACTTCGCCGAGTTCTTCACAAACAGAATGGCGGTAGCTCAGACCAGTAGTATCTTGGAGTGCTAAGACTAAAGGGCGCTGACGAACTAACTCGTCAGTTTGAGTGTACCCAGCCTCAGCAATGGCTTCGGGGCTGATACTATCGTTACGAATGAAGCGGTAAGCACCTTCGATACTGGCAGGGTCATCACAAGAACGACTCACCGATTTACCAGCGTTTTTAGCTAGATCACTGGCTACTTTAACCAGGCGGTTAGTGCGACGAGGATCGCCAAGCTGTGCACGACCAAAAATAAATTCAGCCCAGTGCTCAGAGTTGGAAGTAAACATAGAAAGTGTGACCTAATAAGCTAAAAGAAGTATTAGATCACACTGAGATTAGATAACAAGACTTGTGTATGAAAGTCAGGCTGATAGCTGATAGCTACTGGCTGTTAGTTACAGTTTGGTGAAGCTTAGCGTTTCAAGAACCAGTCCACGTTTAACAAAGTTAATATGTACTTCGTAAGTTCCTGCTTCTAGCTTAACGGTCAAGCCGTCAACATCAACGCTCTTACCATCTGTACCGTTCACTGGGAATGACATGCTGAACAGGCCATTTAAGTGCATGCTACATGATGACTGAGCCAGTGAGTTTCTATCGTAATGCGCTACAGCCGAGCAGTGGTATTCGCCTGCTGTTTCGATCTTGATGGTTTTAGTCACATTTGCTGCTGTATTCAACTCAATAGGCTGTTCAACAGAAATAGCGTCTTCGCTGATTTGTGCTTGCGGTGCAAACGGTTTAATCGGTTCGTACTTCTTAAGCGGGCGAGACATCACTGGCGCATCCATAATGAAGCGACAGATGTTCATTGCGCTACGTTGTAACTCACCAATAGTCAGTGTGCCGTCTTCTACCGCTTGGATTGTGTTATCACCCATACCGTTCGATTCAGCCGTGTCATTTTCAACAACCATGTATAAGTCGTTTTGAGCGCGAACCATGAACGAAGTAAAGGTTTTAGACTCTTCTCCAGCTAAAACACAGTCATTCATCTTCGCCCACCAGTCGGTCATCACGATGCCAGAATAACCCCACTCACCACGAAGAATGGTAGTGTTTAGATCGTAGTTTGATGCTGCCCAGTGACCGTTGATTGGATTGTACGAGGTCATGATAGTGGTTGCATCACCTAGCTTAACCGCCATTTCAAACGGCTTAAGGTGGATCTCTCGAAGTGCACGCGCTGACATAGCGCTATCTGAATCTACACGCGCCGTTTCTTGGTCGTTTGCTGCAAAGTGCTTAATAGTGCCTGAAACACCTGCAACCTTAAGGCCACGAGTTTGCGCTGCTGCCATAATGCCCGTCATGAACGGATCTTCAGAGAAGTACTCGAAGTTACGGCCATTTAATGGGTGACGGTGGATGTTGATGCCAGGACCAAGCAAGGTATCAATAAGGTTTGCTTGCATCTCTTCACCCACAAGCTTGAATAGCTCATGGTTAAGCGGTGTGTTCCACGTACACGCTAGCAGGGTACCGATTGGCACCTGAGAGGCTTTATGTCCGCTATCCATGCGGATACCAGAAGGGCCATCTGCTGCAGCTGCTGTTGGGATACCTAGCTCAAACAAGCTATCGCTAACACCGCCAAATGCGGCCGCAGTACCTGGAGTCACCTTAGGGCTACACATACCTTCACCGCGAACGATAGTCGCTAACTGCTCAAGACTAAGCTGAGCAATGAACTCTTCTAGAGTTGCTTTGCCTTCCTTAACATCAGCTAAACGAATACCCTTATCACCAGTGATTTCATAAGTGGTAGGCATGTTGGCTGTGATGCGTTCCTCAAGAGAAACGGTGCGTTGCGGTACTGCTTCGTATGCTTTTTCGTACAAGCCATTTGTTGCTAATGCACCAGGCTTAAGACGATCAAACTCTTGTATCGCTGCCATTGCTTCTTGAAGCTGCTCTACTACAACTAGGTCTTTTAGCTCAACCTTAGCGTCGATAGCGGTTGCTTGACGTACGTTTTCACCCAAGTAGAACTGGTATGTGCCAGCTTCAACTACGAACGCGTGAGCATTGCCAGTAACGCCGTTGTCGTCAAATGAAGCCAGTGCGCTCAATGCTACAGTGATAGTCACAGTGTCACTTTGCCCAGCTTCTAACTCGCAAGTTTTTCCGAAACCCGCCAACACACGAGCAGGTTTGCCAAGCTTACCTTGAGGTGCTTCTACATAGAGCTGAACCACTTCTTTAGCTTTGTATTGTGAGCCTGTGTTAGTGACCTTTATGTCAAACGTAAAGAATTGATCTTTTCCTTCGGCTTCAACTTTGAATGAAATGCACTCGCGCTCGAAGCTTGTGTATGAAAGACCGTGACCAAATGGGTACTGAACGGCTTCTTTGTTAAAGGTTTCAAAGTAGCGGTAACCCACATAGATGTCTTCTTGGTATTGGTTACATACCTTGCTACCGAAGTTAGCATCAGAAGGGTAGTCTGATAACTTGTAGGCGATAGTGTTTGTTAGGCGGCCACTTGGTGCGATATCACCTGACAATACGTCAGCAAGCGCGTGTCCACCTTCCATACCTGCAGCCCAGCTGTACAGTACCGCAGTGATTGACTCTTTATGGTCAACAGTCTCTAGCCAAGACATGTCCATAATGTTGGTCACGTTCATGACGATGATTACGTTATCAAAGAAGGCGTTGACCTTGTTTACCATAGCAAGCTCAAGATCAGTTAACTTGTAGCTTCCTGCTTCGTTGGCATTATCTTGGTCTTCACCCGCGGTACGGCCAATAAAGACGACTGCTTTGTTTGATTTAGCTGCAGCAGTCTTAACAATGTCATCTGACAGAGGCATTTCGTGTTGGAACCAAGGTTCTGCTGCCCAACCGCCACCGCCATCGTCAAATGGGTTGTCTGTAATCCAATTTTCGTAAACGCTGACCAGTTCTTCATTGATAACAACAGCTTTATTTGCGCGCAGACCTTCTAAAGCATTCACTGCGTAGGGTACGTTTACCGCGCCACCTGAGCCCGTGCCGCTTCTATAGGTGTCAATTTGACAACGGCCAAATAGAGAAACGGTATCTTCCGATGAAAGGGGAAGCGTATTTTGACGATTCTCTAATAATACAATGCCTTCACCAGCAGCCTGACGGCTGACTGGGACTAAGTTTTTCTGTGCAATGCGTATTTGTTCTGTTTGCATAAAGTTATCCGATAAACCTATTAATGGGCTAAATTTAAGAACACTTTGAATGGGTGCAACCTAGAAAGAAAGCGCTTTCTTTTTGCGTACAAAGAAAATGTTCCACGTTAATATTTCCCCCCCATGATGAATATCTGGAAGGTTTTGTTGATTTGTTGGCAGTGTAAATAACAAAACTGAGCTTGTGTGTAAGAAATACCAATAGTGTGAAATCATTCTCATTGTGTGTATTGATAAGGGGATCTTGCTCTCGTAATTACAGGGAAAAGTGGGAAAGGGAAAAGGGGAAAGTTGGAGAGGGGGCAATAAAAAACGCTTCACCTTGTACTTACACAAGACGAAGCGTTATTGGGAACTAGTTAAGCAAACGCAAGCATTTGCTTGCAATCACAGTACGGCTTTTAAGCATTAGCAATCTTATAGGTTTTGAACCCGCCTATCAGGTTTCTTGCTTTGAAGCCATTATTCACCAATTGTCGATAGGCGACGTTACCGCGTAGGCCAACTTGGCAGTAAATCACTATCTCTTTGTCTTTTGGCAGTTCATGCATTCTATGACGAAGTTGGTCTACTGGAATATTGATATCGCCTTGAATGTGGTTGCCATTCTCGCGCTCACCGGGGTTACGTACATCGAGTAAGACTTGATTATCTGACAAGTTATCAACCTGATCAAAGTGAATGGGTGTTGAGTCACCCTTAACAATATTGTTGGCAACGAACGCCGCTTGGTTGATGACATCTTTCGCCGAACCGTAAGGGGGAGCGTAAGTCAGTTCTAAATGTTGAAGCTGATCAACCGTCATGCCAGCACGTTGGGCCACCGCCATCACATCGATTCGTTTATCAACGCCATCTTTACCGGTTGCTTGGGCGCCAAAAATCTTGCCTGTAACAGGGTCGAACAGCATTTTGAACGAAACTATCTCAGCCCCTGGGTAATAGCTTGCGTGGCTAGCGGTGTGAACATACACCTTTTCAAAATTGATGCCTGCGCGCACAAGCTGTTTCTCATTTTTACCTGTAGACGCAATGGCTAAGTCAAACACTTTACAAATGGCGGTGCCTTGTGTGCCTTGATAGGTTTCCTGACGGCCAAGCATGTTATCGGCGGCCATTCTACCTTGTCTATTTGCAGGTCCTGCCAGAGGCACAAGGGTTTGATTTCCGGTTACGAAATCCTTTTCTTCTACCGCGTCACCCACGGCATAAATATAAGGGTCGCTGGTTTGCATAGACTCATTGGTATAGATACCGCCTAGCTTGCCTATCTCAAGACCGGCTTGCTGAGCGAGTGTAGTTTCAGGTTTAACACCAATAGCCATAATCAGGATATCTGTTGCCAGCTCTTCACCATTGTTGAGCTTTAGGTTCAACGAGCCTTGCAGATGTTGATGATGCTCTGTTTCACCGGCTTCAGTATTTGCGATATGTCGATTAGGTTTGTACTCCACAGACTGAAGTGCGACGCCGAGTCTGAGGTCTATGCCCTTATCTAGAATTTCTGTATGGACAAAGCCCGCCATTTCACGGTCAACAGGGGTCATAACCTGATCGGCCATTTCAATCAGGGTAGTTTTGATGCCCAGCTGATGAAATGCTTCCATCATCTCTAGACCAATAAACCCACCGCCAACAACGGTCGCATGCTCAGCTTTGTTCATTTTTAGGGTATTGATGATGCGATCCATATCGGGAATATTTCGCAGCGAGTGGGTGAGTGGATTATCCAATCCGTCAATAGGGGGCACGATCGGTCCTGCGCCAGGGCTGAGCAACAAGAAGTCATAGCTTTCTGTGTATTCGTTGCCATCAAGCAGGTTCTTTACGGTTACTGTTTTCTCTTGACGCTGAATAGCAACAACCTCGTTCATCACTCGTACATCGACGTTAAATCGTGCAAGGAAACTCTCGGGAGTTTGTAGCAGAAGCTTGCTTCGGTCGGTGATGTCACCACCGATGTGATAAGGCAGACCGCAGTTGGCAAAAGAAACAAACTCGCCTCGTTCAAACATGATAATTTCTGCATCTTCGCTCAATCGACGTGCTCTGGTAGCCGCCGATGCGCCACCGGCGACACCGCCTACGATAAGGATCTTAGTCATTGTTGTTGCTCCAAACTTGTTTTTATATTTGTGGGCTGTGAGTATTTCACTTCAATAAGTAAATTCTAATATTAACAGGGCTAAATTTGCAAGCACTAAATTAGCATTGACTAATTTAGTGTGTGGTTTACACTATCCGCAGTCATACAATTAAATGAAAGGTATGAGGCTTGATAGAAAATAACCAAAGCTATGCACAAATCAATGTAAAAACTGATGCACAAACCGAGGCATCCGATCTTCTTGAGATAAAAGCAAAAGCGGACAATGTCGCGTCTGTTTTGAAGGTATTGTCTCACTCAGAGCGTTTGATGGTGGTGTGCCAATTAATTGAGGGTGAGAAAGGGGTGTCGGACCTGCAGAAAGGATCGCTACTTAATCAATCGGCATTATCTCAGCATCTTAAGGTGCTAAGAGACAACGAACTTGTGCAAGTGAGAAAAGAATCGCAAAAAGTGTTTTATTCGCTGAAAAACCAGCAAGTAGAACAGCTTATCCAATCGCTATATCAAATTTACTGTTAATTAAGGAGAAGATTGTGGAGTTTACCATTCCTTGGTCCTCGCTATTCGGGGGAATGCTTTTAGGCGTTTCAGCATCAATGTTATTACTTTTCAACGGCAAGATTGCTGGCATTAGCGGTATTGTCTCTGGTCTTATGAAAAATGAATCCGGAGATAGAGGTTGGCGCTGGTTGTTTGTTATCGGCATGGTCGCTGGTGGTGTATTAGGAGTAAATGCATTCGGTGCTTACATTCCAATGCAATACGACACCAACCTAGTGCTGCTATTACTTGGCGGTTTATTTGTGGGTATAGGCACTAAAATTGGCAATGGATGCACGTCCGGTCATGGCATCTGTGGAATTGGACGCTTGTCTAAGCGCTCAATCGTCGCGACCTGCGTGTTTATGCTGGTGTCTGGTATTACTGTGTTTGTTCGCTTGCATCTAGTGGGGTAAGGGTATGTTTAAATTTATCTCAATTATTGCGGGTGTGTTATTTGGTCTGGGTATGGCTATCTCAGGAATGGTCGACCCGGTGAAGGTTATTGGATTCTTGGATATTGCGGGCAACTGGGACCCAAGTCTGGCGTTTGTGATGGGTGGCGGCTTAGGCGTGTTCTTGCCTGTGTACTTTTTGGTTATTAAGAAGCAGCCAAAACCACTAGTAGCAGAGACATTTTCAGTTTCCAAAAGCAGCCTTATCGATAGTCGTTTGCTAGTGGGAGCTGGGTTATTTGGTATCGGTTGGGGTTTAGTGGGTATTTGCCCTGGACCTGTCGTTTCGTCATTAGGAACAGGCAACATACAAGCATGGATGTTCCTAGTGGCAATGCTGGCAGGTTTTTATATTGGCGGACGCGTAACGAGTGTCACAGCTAAGTCTTGAGCAATGCTAGAGTCGATGATTAATCAACGCCCTCAAATATGAGGGCGTTTTTGTGTACTACTTGATCGAGAGCGACACAGGACAGTGATCACTGAGCTGATAGTTAATTACATCGTTTTTTGAAAAAGTGTCTTGAGCAGGCTCAGAGAACGCTAAGTCGGAACTCACGATGACATGATCAATAAGATTTCGGAACCTATGAGTTTGTTTCGGGTTTCTGTTAGAGCGCACTTCACACTTCGCCTTAGAGTCAGCTGATGCGAGAACTGCATTCGTTGTGCCTTGTGTAAGTTGCTCCCATAACCAGTCGCCTCTGTAGGCAAGGTTATGGTTAAAATCGCCCAGGATGACAAAAGAATCTCTGTTGCTCTGCCTATCCTTAATCCACTGATTGAGCATTGTTCCTTGTTTCTCCAAGAGTTTGCAGGATCGGTTGTTACGTTTGGCGCCCTGACAGCCCGCTTTAAGATGAACAGAAAGCAAATGGATATTTGGCTTACTGTTGTTTCTTTCTATCTCTATATAGCTGGCAAAGCGAAGCTTACCATTTTTGCTGGGGTTCAAATCAATATCGGGGTGGTTATGAACCTTGAACATCTTGCGTATAGCAAATCCCGTGTACTGGTTGATATCGTTGAACTGGCGTTGGGAATTTGTAGTCAGCGCACGATCAGACAGCATTATGTGATAATCAGTACCAACGACCTTGTTGATGGCATCAGCACTATCGACTTCTTGAAAAGCAAGGATGTCTGCATGGGTCTTATGAAAGTAACCAGACAAGCTTGAGAAGTCATTCATGCTCCTATTACTTTCAGAATATTGTGGATAACTCTGCGTAGATAGCCAGGCTATGTTCCAAGTGGTGAGGTTTATAGTGGTTGCATATGCACCGCTTGGTAGAGCTGAAATCAGCAATATTACCCAAGTAAATGCAAGTGATTTTTTTAGTTTTTCTAGCATCTAAATCCTTTGTTCCTTTTCATTGCCCATTCCAAAAGCGCTTCAAAAATTGCAAGTTCTTCTGAAAAATTTATACGATTTTTTTTGTTATGAGGACGAGATCATTTATTCAAAAAAGATCGGTCTCAAAATCGCTTACTCAACCTTTATATTGATCTAGATCAAAAACATTGGGTGGCGGTTCTCGTTTAATACGCCCACAATATGTAGTGTGTAAAACAAATATGAATACCCTATATAGTGTATCTGTGTATATGCTGTGGGTAAGGAGAATATGTGAAACCAGTTGTTCTAAAAAGAGACGGATCTCTCGCCCCATTTACCAAGGATCGTATTGTTGCAGCAATAAAAAGTGCTGCACCTCACACAGATGAAGACTTAGCGAACTATGCCGAGGGCGTCGCTTTATCTGTTGAGCAACAACTGGTAGATAGCCAAGAAGTGGATATCCAGCAAATCCAAACCCTAGTCGAGAACGAACTGATGCAAGGTCCTTATAAAGGACTGGCACGCTCGTACATCGAATACCGTCATGACCGTGATATGGCTCGTGAGAAGAAGAGTGTCCTGAACCAAGAAATTCAGGGTCTAATCGAGCAATCTAATGCTGACCTTCTTAACGAAAACGCCAACAAAGACGGTAAAGTGATCCCAACTCAGCGTGATCTCCTTGCAGGTATTGTAGCTAAACACTACGCAAAGACGCACATTTTGCCTCGTGACATTGTTAAAGCACACGAAGACGGCGATATTCATTACCACGACCTTGATTACGCACCGTTTTTCCCAATGTTTAACTGCATGCTAATCGACCTTAAGGGCATGCTAACACATGGCTTTAAAATGGGTAATGCAGAGATTGATACTCCGAAATCAATCTCGACAGCGACCGCGGTTACTGCGCAAATCATTGCTCAGGTTGCTAGCCACATCTACGGCGGTACAACCATTAACCGTATTGATGAAGTCCTAGAACCGTATGTGACTTGCAGCTACGAAAAGCACCTTGAAGTAGCTAAAGAATGGGATATTCATAACCCTGAAGAATTTGCACGCTCTCGTACAGAGAAAGAGTGTTACGACGCTTTTCAATCTCTAGAGTATGAGGTCAATACTCTGCACACAGCAAACGGTCAAACTCCTTTTGTTACTTTTGGTTTTGGTCTTGGCTCTACATGGGCTTCAAAGCTGATTCAAACGTCTATTTTAAAGAACCGTATTGCTGGCCTTGGTAAGAACAAGAAGACAGCGGTCTTCCCTAAGTTGGTGTTTGCAATCCAAGATGGCTTGAACCATAAGCCAACGGATCCTAACTACGATATTAAACAGTTGGCTCTTGAATGTGCGTCTAAGCGTATGTACCCAGATATCTTAAACTACGACAAGGTAGTAGAAGTAACGGGTTCATTCAAAACGCCTATGGGTTGTCGTAGCTTCCTCAACGTCTATGAAGAAAACGGCGAGATGATCCATGAAGGACGCAACAACCTTGGTGTTGTTAGCCTTAACTTGCCACGTATTGCACTGCAAGCTGGTGGCAGTGAAGAACGTTTCTATGAGTTACTAGACGAAAAACTAGTGACAGCGCGTCGCGCCCTAGAGACTCGTATCACTCGACTTGAAAACGTTAAAGCTCGCGTTGCTCCTATTTTGTATATGGAAGGCGCGTGTGGTGTTCGCCTAAACCCTGATGATTCAGTGGCTGAAATCTTTAAAAATGGCCGTGCATCAATTTCACTAGGTTACATCGGTATTCACGAAACCATTAATGCGCTGTTTGGTAATGAAGAGCACGTATTTGATGAGTCTCGTTTGCGTGAGAAAGCACTAGACATCGTTGCTTACCTAAAAGAAAACGTTGAGCGCTGGACTGAAGAAACGGGCTATGGATTTAGCTTGTACGGTACACCAAGTGAAAACCTATGCAGCCGTTTCTGCCGCGTAGACACTAAAGAATTTGGTGTCATCAAAGGCGTTACAGATAAGGGTTACTACACCAACAGCTTCCACCTAGATGTTGAAAAGAAAGTAAACCCGTACGATAAGATTGACTTTGAGATGCCGTATCCGCTTATCTCAACGGGTGGCTTCATCTGTTACGGTGAATTCCCGAACATGCAGCGCAATATTGAAGCGCTAGAAAATGTCTGGGATTATTCATACAGCCGAGTTCCCTATTACGGCACTAATACACCTATCGATGAGTGTTATGAGTGTAGCTATACGGGCGAGTTTGAATGTACGAGTAAGGGCTTTACCTGTCCATCTTGTGGCAACCATGATTCCTCTAAGGTATCAGTGACACGCCGTGTGTGTGGCTACTTAGGAAGCCCAGATGCACGTCCGTTTAACTTCGGTAAGCAAGAAGAAGTTAAGCGACGCGTTAAACACCTATAATTTACAAGATTGGTTGAACCAAGAGTAGGGCATTGATGAATTACCATAACTATTATCCAGTAGATGTAGTGAACGGACCGGGGACGCGTTGTACCTTGTTTGTTTCTGGTTGCATTCATCAGTGCCGTGGTTGCTACAACCAATCGACTTGGTCTCCTAGCTCTGGCCATCTCTACACTAAAGAGATGGAAGACCAGATCATTGCTGATCTCAATGACACTCGCATTAAACGCCGTGGATTGTCTCTTTCTGGAGGCGATCCCTTGTTTCCGGGAAACGTAGAGTCAGTGCTGAATTTGGTTAAACGCGTGAAAGAAGAATGCCCAGGAAAGGACATTTGGCTTTGGACGGGTTACTTGTTAGCCGATCTCTCTTCCGAGCAACAACAGGTTGTGGATTTTGTCGATGTGTTAATCGATGGAAAGTATGAGAAAGACTTTGCGGATGTGCGTCTAGAGTGGCGTGGCAGTTCTAATCAAGTGATTCATCGCTTCGACCTAAAGTAATATATCCCAGTTTTAGGGCGTTTCATTTACGTCCCACCACCTGTCTGTGTAAAATTTAATCGCAAAAGGTCAACAGACCCTAATAACTGTTTCGATTTTTTTCGGCAAGTGATAACGTGACACTATCCAAATGAATTTCAAAGGGTTGTGACTTTCATGTTCTCCAATCTACCAGCACCTCAACAGGATCCAATCCTGTCTTTATCTTTAGCTTACAGACAAGACCAGCGCGATAAAAAGATCGATCTTGGTATCGGCGTTTATCGAAATAGTGACGGTGTAACACCGATCATGCAGTCTATACAAAAAGCTGAGCAAGTCGTTCTAAACAGCCAAGAAACCAAGGCATACGTGGGTATGGCGGGTGATGAAGAATTTAATGCTGCAGCGCTAAATCTTGTTTTACCTGACTCAGCTATCGCGGAGCGCGCCATATCCGTGCAAACGCCCGGTGCCAGTGGTGGACTGCGAATGTTGGCCGAACTCATTGCCTTCTCAAATCCAGGGGCTACGGTGTGGCTGAGCAATCCAAGCTATGTAAATCATCAACCAGTGATGGAAGCCGCCGGCCTTAAGGTTAAGCATTACCGCTACTTTGAACCAAGCAGCAAGCAAGTTGATGTGAGTGCAATGCTAGAAGATTTAAGCAAAGCAGGCGCAAGAGACGTAGTACTACTGCATGGCTGTTGCCATAACCCAACGGGTGCGGACCTTACTCAAGAAGCATGGAAGCAAGTAACGTTACTTGCTCAAAAAAATGGTTTCTTGCCGTTCATTGATATTGCTTACCAAGGTTTTGGTGATGGATTAGCGCAAGATGCGTTCGGCGTGCAACACATGGCGGCAAACCTACCTGAGTTGTTGGTGACCAGTTCTTGCTCTAAAAACTTTGGTTTGTACCGAGAGCGTACGGGTAGTGCGATCGTGGTAGCAGATCAGCAAAACCATGCAATGAATGCGCGTGGTAAGCTATTACAGATGGCAAGATCAACTTATACTATGCCTCCTGCGCATGGCGCGTCTATAGTTAAAACTGTGTTGTTAGACAATGAGTTAAAGTCTTCTTGGATGACTGAGTTAGAGCAGATGCGCTTAAGACTGGTTAGCTTAAGAGACCAACTGTGTTTAGAGTTGGCTCAGAATACAAATTCTGAGGACTTTGAGTTTATTAAACAACACAAAGGTATGTTTAGCGTACTCGGTTTCTCAGCACAGCAGATGACCAGGCTTCGTGAAGAGTTTGCTGTGTACGGTGTTAACGATGGCCGTATCAACATTGCAGGCCTAAGGGAACAAGATTTAACTTACGTAGCGTCAGCTATAGCAGCGGTTCGATAATAATAAATAACTTAGATTAACAGGGTGGATTGGATGAAACATTGGAAAATTTTAAGTATTGCTTTGTTTGCAGGCTCTTTGGTCGCATGTTCAAGCACACCACAAAAAAGTGGTGAGGAAGAAATAAAGTTTGAAAAGCCGGTCATGGAGCAAGAAACTGAAGAAGCAGTTGAAGAAGTGGTAGAAAAAGAAGAGCCAGTGGCTGTTGAAGAAGAGAAGGAAGCTGAACCAGCGCCTGCTCCGACGAAAACAGAAGATGGCAAACTTATTCTTGGTGAACAAGAATGGTTGTTCTTCCCTGAATTCAAAGCGACAGTGAAAGCACGCGTTGACTCAGGCGCTACAACGTCTTCTCTATCCGCTATCGAAGTTAAGCAGTTTGAGCGTGATGGCAAGAAGTGGGTGAAGTTCAAACCAGCCTACGCCGGGAAAGTTGGCAAAGAGATCAGCTTGCCAATCGAGCGCTTTGCAAAAGTGAAGCAGTCAAGCTCAGAAGAATCGGATAAACGTCCTGTGGTAGCGATTTGGATCCAGCTTTCTGAACTGAAAGAGAAGACAGAGTTTACTCTAGTCGATCGCTCGCACTTAGACTTCCCAGTGTTGCTTGGACGTAGTTTCGTACGAGATGTGGCGATTGTTGATGTCAGTCGTAAATACGTACAACCAAAAATCACTAAATAATAACGAACAACTAGGTGCCCTTTATTGGGCACCTACTTATTAAGAACCTTATGCCGCGTATTCTAATTCCGCTTTTATTACTCTTCTCTTCATTCTCATTCGCCAATTCAAACCAAACCGTCTACGTCTATGCTGCATCATCTATGACGCAGGTTGTTGAAAGGTTAATTGAAAAAGCTCAAGGGCAGGGAATAGAAGTAAAAGGGGTCTATGGCTCATCGTCTTCTCTAGCAAGGCAGATTTCCCAAGGTGCGCCTGCCGATATCTTTATATCCGCGAACACACAGTGGATGGATTATCTAGAACAACAGGGTAAAGGCGTTAAACCCTCGATTAACATTGCGGGAAATCAGCTTGTTGTAGTGTCAGGAAATAAAGACGTAAGGTTCGATAGACTAGATGATCTCTCTAACTGGAACAAAATGTTAGACGGTCAGCGTTTAGCCATTGGTGAATCAAACACCGTTCCTGTTGGTATCTATGCGAAACAAGCCTTACAGAATCTAGGCGTGTGGCAGTCACTGTCAAAACACACGGCTCCAATGAAAAATACTCGTGCTGTGCTTGCTATGGTGGAAAGGCAGCAGGTGCCAATGGGTATTGTGTATGTTACCGATGCAAAACAGTCTAAACAGGCTCATCTAGTTTCGGCTATCCCAATGGATCTTTACGAGCCTATTAAGTACCCAGCGTTGCTACTTTCAGATAAAAGCAGCGCAAATCAGGTATACAAAGCCCTTTATAGCAAAGAGATGAGTCAATATTTGCTAGAGTTAGGATTTACCCCATTAACCCAATAGGGAAGGTGTGATGCTCACCGAGTTAGAAATTACAGCCCTAGCACTGAGCCTAAAAGTAGCCTTTGTTGCGAGTATTTGTATTTTACCTATCGGAATTGCACTGGCTTGGCTTTTGGCTAAAAAAGAGTTCTATGGCAAAAGTCTGCTCGACGGACTTATTCACTTGCCGTTAGTTCTGCCTCCTGTGGTCATCGGATATGTATTGCTGATCTTGTTTGGAAAACAAGGCCCGCTTGGCAAATGGCTAGAGCAGTATCTCGGACTCGACTTCTCGTTCAGTTGGAGAGGTGCGGCCTTAGCATCGGCAGTGGTTGCGTTGCCTTTAATGGTGAGGGCCATTCGCCTTAGTATTTTATCTGTGGACAGCAAGCTTGAAGACGCCGCAATGACACTGGGTGCTAACCCATGGAGAGTGTTCCAGCGGGTAACGCTTCCATTGATTATGCCTGGGGTTATTTCTGGATTTGTGTTGGCCTTTGCGCGCAGCTTAGGTGAGTTTGGTGCCACCATTACCTTTGTCTCTAATATCCCTGGTGAAACTCAAACCATCCCCCTTGCTATGTTTAGCTTTCTAGAAACGCCCGGCGCAGAGTTTGAAGCGATGAGGTTGTGTATTTTAGCCATTGTAATAGCACTGGTTTCGCTATTTATCAGTGAATGGATGTCGCGCCGGTCTCAACAGAAATTGGGGCTTGTTTAATGACACTAATGTTCTCATTTACGCACCAATTCGATAACCAATCCTTTGATATAAGAGGAACTATCCCCTCGACCGGTGTTACTGCGGTGTTTGGCCGCTCCGGTAGCGGTAAATCCACGCTTCTAAACGTATTGTGTGGGTTATTGTCCCCTGATCAAGGTGAGGTGACATTTAAAGAAACCTGTCTACTTGATACCAAGCACAGTATCAATGTGCCTGTATGGAAACGAAAAATAGCGGTCGTCTTTCAAGATGCCCGTTTGTTCTCTCATCTCTCTATTTTAGAGAACCTTCTTTTTGGTTCGCCAAACAAGTTACAAAGTGGACGATTTAAGGAGCTAACGTCGTTACTTGGTATTGAGCACCTGTTAGATTCTAAACCAAACAAGCTCAGTGGTGGTGAAAGGCAGCGAGTTGCCATTGCTAGGGCGCTGTTGAGTGAGCCTGAGTTGCTGTTGATGGATGAGCCTCTGGCTAGTCTTGATTTACCTAGAAAAAGGGAGGTCATGCATTATCTCAGTCAACTGCCACACAAAATAGACATTCCCATCGTCTACGTGACGCATAGCCTTGAAGAGGTAATGCACTTGGCTGACAACCTGCTGGTTCTAGAGTCGGGGAAGGTTGCTGATTTCGGTACGGTAGAACAAGTGTGGAATGGAGACTCGCTCGCGTTATGGCAAGAGAGTGAGCAGCACAGTGCGCTACTGACCGCCAAGGTTTCTGATCGACATCCCAATTATGCTATGCGAAAAATGAAGGTAGCGGGGCATGCACTCTGGGTTCCTGACCAAGCGTTTGAGGACAAGAAGGGCGAATGTATGCGCATTAGGATTGATGCTAGAGATGTCTCAGTGACACTGTCACCTGTGGTTGGCAGTTCAATTCGGAATATCATCCCCGTGCAAGTAACTGATATGGAAGAACTAAACGATCACTCTTGCCTATTAACTTTAGCCTTGAATGAAGAGCTAGCGTTAAAATCGATACTGACTCAGTGGGCTACGGCAGAATTGAACCTTCAGAAAGGCAGTCAAGTTTTTGCCCAGATTAAAGGGGTGAGTTTTACACAGCAAAACCTGGCTACACACTAACTCTTAAAAAGAGAATGTACCCGCTTTTTCTTTCAGCAATAAAAAACTCGAGCTGATCTAACAACTCGAGTTCACTTTAGGCGATAGGATCTTAGTCTTTTAGAAAGACACTATTGAAATCGCGCTTAAGGATAGGGTCACGACGAGCTTTCTTCATTTGCTTGACCATGTCCTTGATACAGTTGAAAAGAACTTGGTCTAACAATTGTGCTTTGTAAGCGTTAGTTTGTTCTTCCGTCATGTTTTCAGGAATGTTAAGCGTTGGGAACTCTTCTAGTAGTCCAACACCTGCAAAGGCTTGGCTTACTGAGGTAAGAGCGTGAAATTGCTCGAAGTTGTCTACTACATTCTGTGCACTGGCTGGCAGTTCGTCCCACGCTTTGCGTACTTCTGCTTCACCGGCCTCATGTATAGAAACAACCATTTGGAACATCTGCTCAGGTACTTCATCAAACTCGATGACCTGACGCAATTCCGCTGATACTTCACTTAGATCGATGGTTTGATCTTCAATTATTTCTGACATAAGGGCATACCTTGTATTGATGGTCACCTTATCGTAAAAAGTTACCTAAAAAAGTCAAACTATAAACGCGTATTGGGTGATGGGTGCTCAATAAATAAGGCATCGACCTTATAGGGTGGTGGTTATTTGTACTATAGGGTGGGTATTTGTGCAAAATGATATTTAATACCTTTATCTTGATTGAACTCGAGGCGTAATATACTAACCTTGAGAAGTAACTGACTGTAATGGTTAACAATAACGTTTAATTCTCAATCTCAGATAGGTAAACGGAAAAAGTTGTTCAAATGGAGTTGATTTGAAACAGTACGCCCTCATACCGCTAGTATTGCTTGCTAGTGCTTATGCTCAAGCCGACGAAACCTTGCAAAAAGTGTTAGAGCAAAACTTTGCAACCGCAGTTTTGCTCAGTGACAGTGATGCTATCTCGTTTGGTTTTCAAGACTTTGACCCGAATGATTTCGTTACCAATAACGAAAATATAGGGTCTGAAGAGTCGCTAGAGCTGCGCAAGCAAATTTCTATTTACACCATTCCATACACGTTTAAATTGAACGACTTATCTCTGGATGATAAAAGTTTGAAGCAAAACGTTACCGTAGTCGGTTCCTATCTAAAGACTAAGCGCGACCTTTCTATTGGGGATGATCCCACTGAGCCAGAAGATACTGCAAGGGACGAGACATATACTTTAGCCGCTAAATATTGGGTTCACTATCCATTGTCCGAAAGTTGGAGCCTGAATACGGGACTCGGCACCAACCTGATGTACTTTCGCAATGACTACACCTACCGAAATTCATTAACCACAGCATATAGAGAAACGCTCGATGGTTATGCGTTTAATACAGATGCATGGGCTCTAACCTTCAAACCTAGCGTAGAGTTACATTATGACCGCGAACATAACTGGGGGCATTGGGAAGCCTTCACGGAAATGAAGTACTTCTATGGCTTTGGCTGGGGTGAGGCTAATGAAGGTGACGTGGGTAACCCCGAAGGGTGGTATTGGATCAACGGCGTAAAGGGGTTTTATGATATTGCGCATTGGGGGGGATATGGACAAACCCTCTATAGCAGTATTCGTCGTATCGATGTCGGTAAGGATCTGCGCGAACCTATGGGCACTGCTCACTATTATGAATGGAGCTTAGGATGGCTCGTTTCTCCTCCGTTCTTGAAAGACTATCTAGATAATGTTGGCCTTGGCATCAACATCAACTACGGAAGTAGCTTAAAAGGTGGAACCTTGGTCCTACTGATTAACGAAGACTAATGATTTAATTTTGGCTATTAGCTATAACCAAGTAAATGTTTTGTTGCTTGCGTGTTGCGTTATTATGTCCCCATCACTCTTTTAAGTCGATATGTAGTTTTAATACAAAAAACTACCCGTATCAGCTTCAAGTTCTTGATATTAATCCTCGCCTTTAAACCTTGTTTAACATAGATTTAGTATCAGTAAGTCTAAGATTTTTGGAGATTTTATGGGATGGTTTAGTCGTCTCTTTGGTTCGTCTGAAGCACCTAAACAGGTTGCTGTAGAACCAATAGAGTACAAAGGGTATTTAATTTACGCTGAACCCATTGCAGAGGGTGGCCAGTATCGCATTGCTGGACGCATAACACTGGGTGAGGGCGACTCAATTAAGACTCACCGCTTTATTCGATCTGACTTACTTGGCAATGAAGGTGATGCCAATGAATTGATGATCAAAAAAGCACAAATGTTGATCGATCAAATGGGTGAAACCATCTTCAACCACTAAGCTCAGGCTAGCTAGTCTGATGAGTGCTCTGTAAGACAATGATGTGTTGTTTTCTTACAGATATTAATGATATTTTTTCTGAATTGGTGGCGCAGGTAAAAGCGGTTAGCTTTTATTGGTGGGCCAAGGAAGACTTTTTAATTTTGTTTTTTATTTTTGTGCCAATAGTAGGGAATAGCTATGCAAATTGGTGTGCCTAGAGAAAGCCTCGCGGGTGAAACACGCGTAGCTGCAACGCCTAAAACGGTAGAGCAGCTTATAAAACTGGGATTTGACGTCTCAATAGAAGGGGAAGCCGGGGCGTTAGCCAGCTTCGACAATCAAGCGTTTGAAAGTGCGGGAGCAACAATTGTTGATCACGCTACTGTTTGGGACGCGGACTTAATTCTGAAAGTAAACGCACCTTCTGATGAAGAGATTGCGCTTCTCAAGGATGGTGCGAGCCTGGTTAGCTTTGTATGGCCAGCGCAAAACCCTGAATTGATGGAAAAACTTTCGAGCAAGAACATCAACGTGATGGCGATGGATGCGGTACCTCGTATTTCTCGTGCTCAAGCGTTGGATGCATTGAGCTCAATGGCGAACATCGCAGGTTACCGTGCTGTGGTTGAAGCTGCCCACGAATTTGGTCGTTTCTTCACAGGTCAAATTACCGCTGCGGGTAAAGTTCCGCCAGCTAAAGTTTTGGTTGCGGGTGCAGGTGTTGCAGGTCTTGCTGCCATCGGTGCTGCAGGAAGCCTTGGCGCTATCGTTCGTTCATTTGACGTTCGTCCTGAAGTAAAAGAGCAAGTTGAATCTATGGGTGCTGAGTTCTTAGAAGTGGATTTCCAAGAAGATACTGGCGCTGGTGACGGCTATGCAAAAGAAATGTCAGACGACTTCAACAAGAAAGCGGAAGAGCTTTACGCTGAGCAAGCGAAAGACGTTGATATCATCATCACAACAGCACTTATCCCAGGTCGTCCAGCACCTAAGCTAATTACTAAAGAAATGGTAGATAGCATGAAGTCGGGTAGTGTGATTGTTGACCTTGCAGCTGCTAACGGCGGTAACTGTGCTTACACCGAAGCAGACAAGGTCATTACGACGGCAAATGGCGTTAAAGTCATTGGTTATACCGATATGGTAGGTCGCCTACCGACCCAGTCTTCTCAACTTTACGGTACTAACATTGTCAACCTGCTGAAACTGCTTTGCAAAGAGAAAGATGGCAACATCGATATCGACTTTGAAGATGTAGTGCTTCGTGGTGTAACGGTAGTGAAAGAAGGTGAAGTGACTTGGCCTGCGCCACCAATTCAGGTGTCTGCACAGCCACAGGCTGCACCTAAAGCCGCTCCAGTAAAACCTGAGCCTAAGAAAGATGAGCCAGTCTCTCCAATCAAAAAGCTTGCAGGTCTTGCCATTGGTCTTGGTGCATTTGCATGGGTTGCTTCAGTAGCACCTGCTGCATTCCTCGCTCACTTCACTGTATTCGTACTGGCTTGTATCGTAGGTTACTACGTAGTTTGGAACGTAACGCACGCTTTGCATACCCCACTTATGTCGGTGACTAATGCCATTTCGGGCATCATCATTGTGGGTGCATTGCTACAAATAGGACAAGGTAACGGTGTTGTCACCTTCCTTGCATTTATTGCCGTGTTAATTGCTAGCATCAACATCTTCGGTGGCTTTACGGTCACGAAGCGCATGCTAGAAATGTTCCGTAAAGACTAAGGAGTAAACTATGTCTGCAGGATTAGTTCAAGCCGCATATATTATTGCTGCTGTGTTCTTTATTATGAGCTTGGCGGGTCTTTCTAAACAAGAAACGGCTCGTTCAGGTAACTATTACGGTATTGCAGGTATGGCTATCGCCTTGCTTGCGACTATCTTTGGCCCACATTCAAGCGGTATTGCTTGGATTCTATTGGCTATGGTTGTTGGTGGCGGTATTGGTATTCATTATGCCAAGAAAGTTGAAATGACCGAAATGCCAGAGTTGGTTGCAATCCTACACAGTTTTGTAGGTATGGCAGCAGTACTAGTAGGTTACAACAGCCTATTAGATGCACCAGAAGCAGCAACTCATGCTGAGCACGTGATTCACCTTGTTGAAGTTTACCTTGGCGTATTCATTGGTGCAGTAACCTTTACCGGTTCTATAGTAGCCTTTGGTAAATTGCGTGGCATCATTTCTTCGTCTCCATTGAACCTTCCGCACAAGCACAAGCTAAACCTTGCGGCTATCGTGGTTTCAGCACTATTGTTGAAATGGTACCTAGGTGGCGATGGCGCTCTATTCCCATTGTTCCTAATGACTCTGATAGCGTTCGCGTTTGGTTACCATTTGGTGGCTTCAATCGGCGGTGCGGATATGCCAGTAGTGGTTTCAATGCTTAACTCATACTCTGGTTGGGCAGCAGCTGCGGCAGGTTTCATGCTAGCGAACGATCTTCTGATCGTGACCGGTGCACTAGTAGGTTCGTCAGGTGCAATCCTGTCTTACATTATGTGTAAGGCAATGAACCGCTCGTTTATCAGTGTTATCGCAGGTGGCTTTGGTCAAGAAGTCGCAGTATCTACGGGTGATGAAGAGCAGGGTGAGCATCGCGAATCAACCGCTGAAGAAGTGGCTGAAATGCTGAAGAACTCTAAGTCAGTGATCATCACTCCAGGATACGGCATGGCAGTAGCTCAAGCTCAGTACCCAGTGCATGAGATTACAGATAAACTTCGTGCTCAAGGTATTGAAGTGCGCTTTGGTATTCACCCAGTAGCGGGCCGTCTACCTGGTCACATGAACGTACTACTAGCAGAAGCGAAAGTACCTTATGACATCGTATTGGAAATGGACGAAATCAACGATGATTTCACTGAGACTGATACTGTTCTTGTTATCGGTGCGAACGATACGGTTAACCCGGCTGCACTTGAAGATCCAACAAGCCCAATTGCTGGCATGCCAGTACTTGAGGTATGGAACGCACAAAACGTCGTTGTATTTAAGCGATCAATGAATACCGGTTACGCTGGCGTTCAAAACCCGCTTTTCTTTAAAGAGAACTCATCAATGCTATTTGGTGATGCTAAAGACTCTTGCTTGAAGATCATTGAGCATCTTTAAGGCTGTTAGTTAGCGTAAAAGGGAGCTTCGGCTCCCTTTTTTATTTGTGTACTTTCCTACAGGAGAGTGTCATTTCATTGTCAATAATGGCGTACGGTTTGGAATGCCGGACTGTTTACGCGTATAGTTAGCACATTCAAGTTAAAACATGTTGTACTCTTTGAGAACTTTACTTCTATTCATAAGCTTAGTGACCGTTAGCCCAATGCTTGCGGCGAAAACACTACCCCAAAGGTTAGATACTTTGGTGAGCTTATTTGTGTTTGAAGATGCTAAAGATTCGTATGACATGCAAGTGATTCAAGCCGATTTTCCGACGGCGTTGATCAATCCAAATTCCATGTTGCCACAGACCAGTAAATATCCTTTAAAAGATATTCAGTTGCTGTATCGACTAGAGCAAACCTGTAAAGGCAAGCTACCACTTAGCCCAACGGTTACCGAACCCTTAGTGTTTACAAGGGCAATGTGTCGAGGCACCAAACTACCTCTAAAATGGTTTGCTCGTTCAAATCATATTCATCCGGGTGGCGGCACCTATGCGGCTCGGTACGTGAAAGCCCATCCAGACCGTTTTGATGAACTGCAGCAGTACATGCACATCAATGAGAGACAATTGGCAGAGCCTGACAGTCTGCTAGGCAGGTTGCAACTGATGCACAGTGACTCGATCTCTGCCTTGCTATCAGGCGCACCTATGATGTTACAAGGTAACGAATTTTGGCTTAGAAAGGGCGACAGTTACTTTGTGTTTGACGTGGAAACACTAGAGCATAATGCCAAAGAGGCTGAGTTAAGTTTCAACCCTGTATCGCAAGTGAATGAGTGTTTCTTTGAACGTGGCAATATTTGCTGGCAGCAACACGACAACAGTCACCTAATAAAGAATCTTCTTTATGCCTTAGTCCTTTTGAACTTGGCCTTAATTATTGGTTGGTCTGTTTATCGCTGGAACAGTAAGCGAGAAGAGATGCGCAGTCGTATGCTCATTCTTCAGATACTCACCCATGAATTACGTACTCCTATCGCAAGTTTGTCTATGACAGTTGAGGGATTCAGGAGAGAATTCGAGCACTTACCGGAAACGGTTTACGATGAATTTAGGCGTTTATGTGAAGATTCGCGACGTCTTCGACAACTTGCTGAGGCCAGCAAAGATTATCTGCAATCAGATAACCGGCCTTTAGCGACTGAACACCTGCCATCAATGCAAGAGTGGCTCGATTATAAAGTTGAAAACTATTCAGGGGATGTCTCTCTGAATATTGAAAAAGATATTGAGGTGCGGGTCAACATCTATTGGCTTGGAACCTGTATTGATAATTTGGTTAATAATGCAATTAAGTATGGTGTGGGCAAGGTTGAACTTTGCGTACATCGAAACGACAACACGCTCATCATTGAAGTGCAAGATGAAGGCAATCTGAGTGCCAAAGATTGGAAGCAATTGAGAAAGCCGTTTGTAAGTGAAGCGGGTCTTGGACTTGGACTGACTATTGTTGAATCAATGGTGGGACGAATGGGGGGAAGCATGAAACTTGTTGGTCCCCCAACTAAATTTGTAATGGAGATCCCTTGTGGAACAGACACTACTACTCGTTGAAGATGATAAAAACTTGGCAGATGGCTTACTAGTGAGCCTTGAACAAGCAGGCTACACCTGTTTACACTCTGAAACTATCGCAGACACAGCAGCTCTGTGGGAAAAAGCGGACCTCGTTATTCTTGATAGACAACTGCCTGATGGTGATTCAATTTCTAAGCTCGCAGAGTGGAAAGAAATTAAATCTGTGCCGGTTATCCTTTTAACGGCATTAGTAACGGTTAAGGATAAAGTGTCAGGTCTGGATGCTGGTGCTGATGACTATCTCACTAAGCCCTTTGCTGAAGCTGAACTGTTTGCGCGTATTCGCGCTAATCTACGAAGCCCAGGCAGTGAAGCGGGATCCGATGATTCTAAAGTCATCACTGACAACCTAATTATCGATAAGGCGACACGCGAAGTTGATTACAATGGCGTGAGCATTTCACTGACGCGTACAGAGTTTGATCTGCTTATGTTCTTGGCGAGTAACCTAGGCCGCGTGTTTACTCGTGACGAATTACTGGACCATGTATGGGGCTACAACCACTTCCCGACGACGCGTACCGTTGATACTCATGTACTTCAGCTTCGTCAAAAATTGCCAGGTATCGATATCGAGACATTGCGTGGCGTTGGTTACAAGATGAAAAGCTAATGAAACCGCTGTTAACTGCGTTGTTACTTTTACCTGCGGTAGTTCCTGTAACTACGAATGCGCAATGGTTTGAAGAAAACAACGCCGTCACTCGAATGCACAAGAAGCTACTCGAAGATGATTTGAGTGGCATGTTCGATCTCATGGTGCAGGTATGGCAACAGGAATCTACGGATAACCTTGAACCACACCTAGAGTCGCTTCTTAAGCAGGCGACCGAAAAGGATTGTGGTAAAAGCCTGATCTCTGAAGGTTTGCCTACTTGGCTAGACTCTATCACCATTGAAAAGGTATCGGTGCAGCGTCCAGGACGTTTGTCTCATAAACTAAGACTGCAAATCATCTCTGAAGAGTCACTATCTCAGGTGAGGTTAACCTTGTGGCCTGATACCAGTATCTCTAAAGAGGTTGTAGACCAAGATGCGTTTGAAACTATTACTGACGAAAAGCGTACCTTGCAGCAAACAGAAGCGACTTACAGTTTAAATAAACAACTTAAGTCTGGTTTGTATCAGTTGTCTATCGAAGATAAAGCGCAGAATAAATGGTCACATTGGATTGTTATTACAGAAGCCGACCCTGTGCATGTCGTACGTTGGGACTCGCAAGACAGTTGGGTGGTAGACAAGAAGCGTTTACTCAATCGCTACTGTCCGTTGCCAGTGCAAGAGGTGACTGTGTATGATTATAAAGACGGCCAGTATTCATCAGTATGGAATAAGTCGTATGAGTCTAACTATCCTGTTAAACTGCCTCGCAACGCTGTAGAGCCTGAGCGATATGTTGTGAGCGTATCTATGACGCAGTCACAATGGCAAGGGCCGATACTGTTTAAAGATAAACGAACCATCAGTAAGACTATCGACTACACAGAAGAGTAGGGTAGAGCAATTCGGAGTATTTATGTTAGATGATTTACCACCACTAAGTCATGAAGAACAGCAGAAAGCTGTTGAACGTATTCAAGAGTTAATGGCAAGTGGAATGAGTACAGCACAAGCAATTAAGCAAGTAGCTGAAGACATTCGAGCTGAGTTTAAAAAGGACCAAGAGCAGTAATGCTCTTGGTTTTTCCTATGCACCTTTAGCGCACTATAACTAAATATCTTTCTTAATATTATCTACAAATACTCACCCCAAAACTTCAAATTAAACAGTATTCTTTATGGGCTAATAGTTTGCGTTTACTGCTATAACTTTATATATAACAGTCACTTAGATAGTCACTCTGCGCTAAATGGTGTGCTATATGTAAGTCACTTACAAAAATGAGAATATACCCAGCATTTTCTTCTGTGCACATTTTAAACGTTACATGAGTTTGTACTTACTATGGCTTTGGCTACTATTAATACAGGTTATGAATTGGACAGTTCGGCTTTGATAGCCAATATTCATTAACATCGATTGGCTATGATGTGGCGTTCAGCAACAGCGAGCCTTAAAACGCATGAACTACGAGTCCTTCAGAGTCTGCGCCTGTTCTGTCTATTGAATTCTTTAAAATTACACTGTAACAAAACTCTTTAATTGCTAAGCTTCCACAAAAGTTGTTGTGCTTTAATCAGAGGGAAAATGGTGTAATGATGGTGAGATAGCAGAAAGTCATGACTGGAGTATTTGATGTCGCTAAGAGTTGTACCTGAGCTTTACTGTCAAAACATAGAGGTTAACAAGAAGTTCTTCGTTGAGGTGTTAAATTTCTCCGTTAAGTACCAGCGATTGGACGAACAGTTTTTGTATCTAACCAAAGATGGCGTCGACTTGATGCTGGAAGGCATTGATGGGAAAAGTCGCAAATGGCTAGTAGCAGCCGCAGAATTTCCATTTGGCCGAGGAGTGAATTTTCAGTGGGATGTGAAGGATATAGATTCGCTATATTGGCACGTATCTAAGGTTGCAAAAGATGCTATATACCTAGATCTAGAAACGAAGTCATATCTCTGTGGTGACCATAACGCAGTGCAGAAGCAATTTATCGTCCAGACACCTGACGGTTATCTGTTTAGGTTTTGCGAAGACGTGGTAGATTAAATTCTTAAGGTATTGCATCACGGAAACTCGCCAGATTTTACCTACGAGATGCATAAGGTCAATCTGTCGCTGTTTTTTTGCATAACAACACGCAAGAACGGGTGTCAGCTAGTAATAATGAGCCAGTACAGCACTATGTTAACGGATTACATTAAAGTGCGCATAATCAATGTTATGTTAAATGGAGTTCATAAATACCCAGCCACCTAATACAACTTCTCTCTTCCATGTCTGTTGTTAAGATTGGTCTCACATGAACTTCATCACGCCTATGTCTAAATACAAATCCGATCAGGAAAAATCTCATATAGTTCAATCCCCTCGCTTTATATTGGTCCACTTCTATTAGCCTAATGGTCAAATACCATTAAAGCCAAGTCCGCTAGTTAGACTCGGCTCAGTGAGTAATGGTTCGCTGGTTCTAGAAAATGAGCGAATCCTAGCACGAATTACTTGCCCTAAAATAAATCACCTCTGAGATGATTTACATATGACGTTTCATAAATTCCACCATGGCGTCAACTGCATTATCGATATTGCCTTCAAGTGTAGCGTCCGATCTTTTTGGTGGTTTAAAACTATGATCTCCATCCAGAAGATATACTACCTTGATGCTGTCAGATAATGGATAGCCCTCCACTTCATATCTCTTGCCAAAGGTGTCCTTTTCACCTTGCACAACTAGCAACGGTTTTTTCAGTTCGAGTAAGTGCTCCGTGCGCAACTTTTCTGGTTTTCCAGGGGGATGAAATGGATAGCCGAGGCACATACAGCCTTGCGCCTTAGTTTGCTCCACTATCATTGAAGCAACCCGTCCCCCCATGGACTTTCCACCAATAAACAATGGCATAGAGCTATCTATGAGGCTTACCTTTGTTAAGAAGGCTTGCTCTAACTTGTCCATTTTATCTGGCGGGTGGCGCTTACCAAGCTCCTTCGCCTTTTGCATATAAGGAAAATCAAATAAATGTACCGACACACCACGCTGCGTTAACTTTTCGGTCATCGTCTGCATAAATTCACTCTCCATACCGGCGCCAGCGCCATGTGCGAAGATAAAATTAGCCCAAGTCATACTTTCCCTTACTATTGTTTTTAGCCATACCAGTTATTAACTGTCATGATCCTTACATCAAATAACTGCGCTCTTAGAGCTCATCCTCCCACAGTACTTTGATAAATCCAATCGCTTTGCATTGTCATGTGTGTTCGACAAACCCTTAAGTTGAGAGGCTAGTTTTGTCAGCCACTACATTTCTATCCAACTGCTGTTGATGCGGTCACGTTACAACTATCAAAGAGCGTTAGGGCCTAATCTCAAAAGGGTACTGTTATTTAAACACAGTACCCCTAGTTTTAGTTACCTGAGCTCATTTAAGGCAGATCAAATATCAATGCCACGATTCTATCATCACTATGATTGGCTATTTTAATGTTAGATTCATCGCGCACCTTAATTCCATCACCCTCAGACACAATTAGGTCATTCGTTTCCATTGAGCCTTGTACTTGGTGCAAATACAGGCTCCGGCCTTGCTCGATATCTAACTCTAATTCGCTATTAGCTTCTAATACCAATTGATGAAGACTCATATCTTGCTTAATCGCTAATGAATCGTCTTTTCCATCAGGTGATGCAATTGTCGTAATTCCAGGTTTTTTGCCAAAGTCTTTCTGTTGATAACCTGGCTTGCCGCCAATCTCATTAGGTTCGATCCAAATCTGCAAGAACTTCAAAGGCTCAGTACTCGAAGGATTGTATTCGCTGTGATAAATGCCCTTACCTGCTGACATTAATTGAAACTCACCAGCCGGCAACTCTTGGACATTTCCCTCACTGTCTTTATGAGCAATAGTTCCTTCTAAAACAAAACTAATGATCTCCATATCCTTGTGGCCATGAGTATCAAAACCCGCTTCCGGATGGACAAGGTCGTCATTGATAACCCGAAGCGCAGAAAAGCCCATATGTTGTGGGTCGTAATAGTTAGCAAACGAAAATGTGTGTTTACTGTGCAGCCAGCCATGATCTGCGCTGCCTCTTTCATTCGAACGACGTAAAGTAATCATAATCTCTCCTCGTTTAAGGCTATTCTCAAAACTAACCTCAAATATTTTCAACTTACTATATTTAAGACCAATAACATTCTTGTCTGGTTTAATCTAAGTCTAGGTGTGCTAGGTTTATTAGAAAATCGGAAAGTTCTGATGTTTTAATTCAATTATTTTGAATGAAGGTGATTATGTACAATAATATCTCCATTGATGCACTTAGGGCCTTGGATGCAATAGAGAGAAAAGGCAGTTTTGCAGCTGCTGCAGAATCTTTGTATAAAGTGCCTTCCGCCCTAACTTACACAATAAAAAAACTAGAAGATGAAGTCGGTACCCCCCTGTTTGACCGCTCTAAGCAACGAGCCCAGCTAACGGCAGCAGGTAGACTAGTATTGGAGCATGGTCGAGAGATTTTATTGGCAACCAACCGGCTTTATGATTCGGTGCAAGAGTTGGAGTCAGGTTGGGAGAGTCAAATTCGTCTAGCACGCGATACCATAGTTCCTGAGCAGAAGATTTTTCCATTGATTTCAAAGTTCAACAATCTTCAACAAAAGGTGGATGTTAACCTTGGAGTAGAGGTACTTGGTGGCGGTTGGGATGCACTGCATAGCCGCCGTGCCGATATTGTTATAGGAGCCAATGGCGAACTTCCTAAAGGACTATTTTCTACTCATAAAATGGGAGAGATCTCTTTTGTGTTTGCGTTGAGCCCTAAACACCCTCTGGCCAATTCCCCCAACACAATTAGTAATGAGCAACTGCAAGACTATACTTCCATCGTGGTATCGGATACCTCTCAAGTACTGCCCGTTCGCGATAGTGGGTTGTTTAAAAGCCGACAATTGATAAGGGTTAACTCGATGGAGTCCAAAATTGCGGCCCAGATTGAAGGACTGGGTGTGGGCTTTATTCCTACCCATCTTGCTAAGCCCTTTCTAGAGTCGGGTCAGTTAGTCGAAAAGGAATGTGCTATCCCAAGACCCAGCCATGAGATCTATCTAGCTTGGCATAAAGACCAAACAGGAAAAGCGTTTGAATGGTTCATAGAACATCTATGTAATCTTGATTGGGACCTTTAAAAGTCCCGATTGCGTTAGTTCAAATAATTTGAAGTGCATTGTTAAAATATTCCGATTTTTTAGCATAGGACGTTATCTTAGACTGAATTACAAGCTCAACAAGCTACTCACAAATGACTGTATGAAGGAAGTGAATCATGTCTAAAATCCTAGTATTAAAATCAAGCCTTCTTGGCGACAACTCTCAATCAAATCAACTCATCAATAAAGTGATTGAAGGAAAAGAGGTCATCATTCGCGATCTTGCTGCCAATCCTGTGCCTCTACTTGACCTAAATGTAATGACCGCTATCAACTCACCGGTTGATACCTTGACCGAGGAGTTAAAACCGATACAGCTGCTATCCGATGAGCTGATTGCTGAGCTTAAGTCCGCTGAAAGCGTGATCATCGGTGCACCTATGTACAACTTTAGCGTCCCTACTCAGCTTAAAAACTACTTTGATATTATGGCGCGCGCTGGAGTGACCTTTCAATACACTGAACAAGGGCCAAAAGGTCTGATTGGAGATCGAGAAGTTGTAGTCTTTACCACTCGCGGAGGCATTCACAAAGACCAGACCTCGGACACTATCGCCCCTTACTTAACTTCCATTCTAGAATTCTTTGGTATCACAAACGTAAGGTTCGTATACGCCGAGGGTTTGAACATGGGTGACGATATGGCAGATGAGAGTCGTAGCGCCGCTCTTAAGGCTTTAACCGTATAATCCCACAGTTAGGGCTTTCCGATCGTGAAGTCCTTTAATTTCCCGCCGCCGCTACTTCGCTCTATTTACTGCTTTAGAAACACGAAAAAATCCTATTATAGAACAGTCAGATCAATAAGAGCATAAACTGTCCAAAATATAGGTTGAATTACTCACGCAAACGTTTACTATACGCGCCAAATTTAATATATCGAAGCTGTATATGTTTGGTGATTTGGACCAATCGTTTCTACCCCGGAACCTAACTCTGGGACTACAGTTTTCCGGTGCTCATTGTTGTTATGCGCACCCACCACTCACATGGGCTTCGATGTCTTGTTCCATTTTTATTAAATGGATCAACTACCTAATTGTTTTAGTTAATTAAGGTCACATTGTGAGTCAAGAAACCCTTATACAGCCAAGCCCGAGTAGCACTTCGGTTATCGACCGTCAGTTCAAGATCAGCGAACGTAAATCTAGCATTGGTACAGAATTGTACGCAGGTTTCATAACCTTCTTGGCGATGAGCTACATCCTAGCGGTTAACCCTGCCATTTTGGGTGACATCCCAGGTATGGATCGCGGCGCAGTGTTTACCGCAACTGCCATTGCGGCGGCCATTGCTACCTTGATTATGGGCGTGTTTGGTAACTACCCTGTTATGTTGGCTCCTGGCATGAGCATGAATGGCTTCTTCAAGGGCGTATTGTTTAGCGGCTCTGTGGCTCTTCTATGGCATGAGGCCTTATTTGGTATCTTCCTATCAGGAATCATCTACCTTATCTTTTCTTTAACTAAGATAAGAAAGACCATGATTGAGTCTATTCCTGAAGATCTCAAGCTGGCAATTACCGTATCTCTCGGCCTATTTATTGCCTTTCTTGGTCTTAAAAATGCAGGCATTATCGTTGCAAACCCGTTCATTCTTGTAAGCATGGGCGATATTAAAGAGCCTCAGGTCCTGATAGCTTACATCAGTATCTTCGTGGCGCTTGGTTGTATGATACGAGACATTAAGCTAGCAACCTTTATCTCATTTGTTACCTCTATTGTACTTACTATTGCGGCCGATACCTTTATGGGTACGGCTAACGCACCAATCCCTGATTCACTGGTATCTATGCCACCAAGCTTAGCCCCAAGCTTTGGTGCAATCTTTAACTTTTCAGCCTTTACACCCGAAAAGCTATTTGACCTGTTATTTATCGTCATCATCTTCTTTATTGTCGACTTCTTTGATGGGTTAAGCACCATCGTTGGTGTAGGTCGCGATGCTGGCATCATTGATAAAGACGGCAAGGTACCAAACGCGAAGTCTGCACTCGTTGCCGATGCTGGCGGTACGGTTATTGGAACTGTATTGGGTACAACCTCGATTACCGCTTTCTCTGAGTCAGGTATTGCGTCTTCTCAAGGTGCACGAACGGGCCTCGCTGCAGTGGTGGTGTCTGGTTTTTTCCTTGTGTCTCTATTCTTGTTCCCTCTATTTTCGATTTTCTCAACCGCAATCGTTGCGCCAGCAATGGTGGTTGTGGGTATCTATATGGTTGGAAGACTAGGTAGCATTCAATGGGAAAAGAAAGAGTCGCGCATTGCCGCCTTCTTTACCATCATGTTTACCATTCTTAGCTTCTCCCCTGCGAACGGCATGGCGATGGGCTTTATCAGCTACTCTTTCTCTATGGTTGTTGCTGGTAAGGGTAAAGAAGTACACCCAATCATCTACGGTTTATCAGCAATCTTCGTTACTTACTTAGTATTAATGTAACTTTAAGTGACGCCATCACTTACGTAACCATCTGATATATAAATAAAAAGGGCGATACTAGTAAATAGTATCGCCCTTTTTGATTCTAACTAATGAATTCAGCCACCAGCCAGCTTAACGGTATGACCTTTCTTCTCTAGGTGCGCTTTGATTTTGTCTCGACTGTCACCTTGGATCTCGATAACACCGTCTTTTACCGAACCGCCACAGCCACACACTTTTTTAAGTTCTGCAGCCATTAGCTTGAGACCCACGTCGTCCATATCTAGGCCAGTGACAAGACAAACGCCCTTGCCTTTTCTGCCCTTGGTTTGACGTTGAATACGCACAACACCATCGCCCTTTGGACGTTCTACTTTTTCTTCTTCAGGCTTGATACGCCCGACTTCCGTTGAATATACAAGAGACATAACGTGCCTTATCTGTGAAGTTATGCAGCAATTTTACCACTGATCTGTCAGAAGGTTAAATACCGTTATATTTATCCTTAGAAGAATTCTCGTTAAATAGTGTTTCCAATCAGCATCTTAACCGCTATTATAAACACTACAGCTCACTTAGTTATAGTGCATCATAATGAGAAAAAAATGTATTCCAATTACTGATCCACAGTTGAAGCAGCAAAGCTGTGCCTTATTCAATAAGCGTATATTGCTAGATGACTTAGACACCCTCACTCAGCAGCAGTACAGCCGTAACTCTCTGCTGTCTATGTTTAACGACTGGAATCACTTTGTTGAATTTTGTGGACAACGCAAGGTAGCAGCGCTTCCCGCCTCCACTACCGCGGTGCGCCTATTTCTTGAAAAACAAAGTGAAACCCGAAAATACGCCACCTTAAAACGAATGGCCATAACTCTAGGTCTTGTGCACCGTTTTCACGAGTTCCCCGACCCTTGTAACCACCGACAAGTAAAGATGTTGCTGGCTCAACTTCGCTTAGACAAAAGAGGCGACGCTAAGCAAGCGGAGGCTTTCAATTCTCAACACCTAAAAGAGATCCATCAGCAGCTCGACTCTGAAAGTAGCCTCAAGCAATTAAGAGATACAGCCATTCTCTCTGTTATGTTTGAATGTGCCATGAAACGAAGTGAGCTACGAGCCCTACTGTTTCATCAAGTACAGTATGAATTACTGGACGACAGTCCCATTAATATCGCCATCAACGACAACACTTATCAACTCTCGTCGGCCAGTAGTGAAATCGTTAAGCGCTGGTTACTAATGATTCCAGACCACCTAGGTCCCGTTTTCAGACGTATCGACCGTCATGGCAATATAGGCGATGACGCGCTGGATGCATCGTCGATCTATCGAGTATTTCGAGCCACAGAAACACAACTGGGGTTGTCTCTTAAGTTATCCGGTCAATCGGCCCGCGTGGGCGCTGCCAAAGAATTGGCTAAACAAGGCTATGGGGTTAAGGATATTACGGATTTTGGGCGTTGGATAAGCCCAGCAATGCCTGCGCAATACTTGGGTAAACAGGTATTGGCAGACAGTGAAAGGCTAAAATTCAAGGTCATAAAACCTTGGGATTGATTTTCGAACTCATGCTCTCTAAAGAGCCGTTTTCACCGCTTGAGCTAGGTAGTCAGAAAACACATGACCGTTATTGCTCAGCATTTTAGGGAACATAGAGATGGGTGTCATTCCAGGGAAGGTATTCACCTCATTGAGGTATATCTCTCCCTCTTCAGTTAGGAAGAAGTCGATTCGAGACAGGTCTTTAAGGCCCATCTGAACGAAGACTTTACGAGAGTATTCCGCTATCTGTTCAAGCTGCTCTTGGGTTAAACCCTTTGCAACAATCTCAGTAATTGAGTGACTGTCTGAGCTGTACTTCTCTTCATAAGAATAGAAGGTATCTGAAGGTGCAATCACCTCTCCCGGTGGCGTGATGAACAACTCTCCTTGGTATTCGTAGGCGGCAACCTCAAGCTCTCTTGGCTTTACGGCTTTTTCCACCAAAACTTGCTCTGAATAGTTAAATGCATCGCTAACCGCACGCTCAACGCCTTGAACATCCGTGACCTTGTAACAGCCAACCGATGAACCTTGACGAGCCGCCTTAACAAATAGACCACCCCAGTCGTTAAAGGCATCTTCTGTCTTCTGTACACTGCTTTGATTGTTCTCAGTTAGGAACAGATAAGGTGTGTTCTTAACTCCTATCGCGTCGTACCAAAGCTTAGAAGTGATTTTATTAAAGCTGTTGCTGCTCGCTTCTGGCCCGCAACCAAAGTATGGGATCCCTGATAGTTCAAACAGTGACTGTATGTCGCCCGTTTCTCCAGGGTAGCCATGAATACAAGGCACAATGTAGTCAATCTTACAGCGATCGTTTCCTTCCACTAGCTCAGCCGAATGTATGTCTAGATAGCAATCTTGGGCTTGTTGATTGCGCCAGTTTTCGCTAGTGATCTCAACGCGAATAACGTTAAAACCTGTAGTAGTTTCCAGTTGCTGTTGTACATAGTCAGCTGAAATCAAAGACACCTCATGCTCTGAGGAACCGCCGCCACAAAGCAAAAGAATATTAATGTTCGACATCTAGATAAACCCAATCAATCTTAGTAATAGTTATTTTAACAGCTGGAAGCTGTCTGTTGCTGCTAATTCTTTGTCAGTAAAGTTTTTAACGAATGGCTTAAGCTTCTGCAATCCTTCAGGAAGTGCGGCAACCGCGGCTTTAGCTTCATCGTAATCACCGAAATCACCCATCAACACAGAGTAAACTGGCTTATCGTTGATCTCTTTAGCTTGTAGCCACAAAGCAGACTCTGTATTCAGCGCTTTAGCAAAGGCTTTGGCTTTTTCTTCATCTGAGATAGTCGCAAGCTGAATTGAGAAGCCTTCCGTTGGTGCTACTGCCGGTGTCTCTGCAGGCGCTTCTGATACTTCAGCCACTTCTGCAGCATCTTGCTGTTTAATTTCAGCTGCATCTTCTTCAACAATAGCAACATCTTCTTCTACAATCTCAGCTTTGCTCGCGTCAACCTCAGTTTGATTGGTCTGATAGTTCTCTTGATAGCTTTCTGATTGAACGTCAGATTCGTAGTCGCTTGAACTACATGCAGCCAATAATAAAGCCAATGACACAATTGCGGTTTTTTTCATTTTTAATTCTCTTACGCACTTAGTTCTGAAAATCATGCCCATCATCGGTTGCATAATCAAGGGTAAGCGGGTGTCTAAATGCAATTTGACGTGATCAACGGCTCAGTTTTCAGCCTTTAACCACTGAAGTGGCTAAAAATGTCACACTAGTTCCTGAAACAGCTTTAAAATTAAACAGATACCATACAGAGGAATGACAAGTATGAGCCCGATGGATTCGCTGTTTAACCCAAATGCAATTGCCGTGATCGGTGCGTCAAATCGACCGATGTCTCCTGGAAAGGTCATAGTTGATAACCTCCTCCACTCAGGCTTCAATGGCACCGTTTTACCGGTGAATCCGAACCACACCTCAGTCTCCGGTGTGCTGTGCTACCCAAGCCTTGAATCACTGCCGTTGATCCCAGAATTGGCCATAATCTGCATCGACCATCAAGAACTCACCACCTTGTTTGACGATCTTGATAGCAAAGGAATTCGCGCCGCTATTTTGATAGCCAATTCGCTGTTTGATGAAGCTCACGCCAACGAGATCAAGCACCTCTCTAAACAGCACAATATTCGAATGATTGGGCCTAATAGTCTCGGTATCTGTATGCCTTGGACTAACCTAAATGCCTCTCTTTCCCCAGTAAGCGTACAGCCGGGTAAAATCGCCTTCATCTCGCAGTCTGGTGCAATCGCAACCACGGTTCTCGATTGGGCCAATGACAAGCAAATAGGCTTCTCGGCATTTGTATCTATTGGCAGTATGGCGGATGTAAATGTCTCTGAAGTCATAGATTACCTATCCATGCACAGTAAGACAGAAGCGATTCTTTTGTATGTGGAGCATATTCAAGATGCTAGGCGTTTTATGTCAGCCGCTCGTGCGGCCGCTCGTAATAAGAGAGTGTTAGTCCTTAAGGGAGCCCGCTCGCAAGTAGGAAAAGAGCTTTCTATGTTGCACCATGGTGGAAGCAAGTCCCTCAACATTGTGTATGACTCAGCCTTTGACCGCTGTGGTTTGTTGCGCGTGCACTCCACCCATGAGTTGTTTGCCGCTGCGGAAACGCTTACCCACTCCATTCCACTTAAGGGGAAACGGCTAGCGATGATTAGCAATGGTTCAGGCCCTGCCGTCATTGCCAGCGACGTGCTCAATCACTTAGGAGGGAAACTGGCTGAGTTCTCAGAGGAAACATTAACGGCACTTGGTAAGATTTCAAGCGAGTGCACCATCAACCCCTTAGATCTCTCGGGCGATATGCAAAGCACAAAATTGCTACGCGCATTTAGTCAGCTGTTAGACAGCAAGGACATGGATGCAATACTCATCATGTTCAGCCCTTCAGCAATTGCTGATCCACTCGCTACCGCAACTAAGTTACTCGACATCTATCAAAAGCACCCACATCGAAGACGTGTGAACCTCCTCACCAACTGGTTAGGTGAAACCTCAGCTAAAGAAGCAAGAAGCCTATTTTCAAAGCATGGCGTACCGACCTATCGCACTCCAGAAAGCAGTGTGATGGCGTTTATGCATCTTGTGCGTTACCGAGCAAGCCAAGTTCAGTTAATGGAAACTCCGCTCTCTATCGAGCATGAGGCTGAAGCGGTATTAAAGGCTAAGCAAATTTTGTCTCAAAGCCCTACCGATACGCTTACCACAGATAAGACCACGCAGCTGCTGAACTGCTATCAAATTGAAACCAATCAGGGCCTAAACACAGATGTTACTTTGCACCTACAATGTGATGCCACCTTTGGTCCCGTCATACTGCTAGGCCATAAGGGTGAGGTCTGTGACAATCAGTTTGTCGCAGGATTTCCGCCACTCAACCAGAAATTAGCAGAGACACTTATTAAAAAGGCATTGAGACGAGGGAAGTTACCTCCGGTCAGCACTGGGCAGTTTGAGTCTTTAACACAGACGCTAGTAAGATTTTCTCAGCTTATAGTGGATCTCACCGAGATCCAATCGATACACCTGAGTGGAGCGTTTGATGATTCTGAGCACCTTAAACTTGAGCCGCAATCCATTGAGCTTGGAGAGACCCTCAACCGCGTTTTAGCCATTCGACCTTATCCTATAGAGCTTGAATCAATAGTTAGCCTAAAAGACGCTAGTGAGGCTCTGCTTCGCCCAATAAGACCAGAAGATGAACCCCTGCACGCCCAGTTCATCAACAACGTCAGCAAAGAGGATTTATATAAGCGATTCTTTAGTGATGTTGGTGAGTTTGATCATCAAGCCCTCGCCAACCTGACACAGATTGATTACGACAGAGAGATGGCATTAGTTCTTGAAAAAGAGTCGCAAATAATCGGCGTAGTGCGCGCCATAACCGATATTAGAAGTAACAGCGCAGAGTTTGCTGTGCTGATCCGTTCAGACATGAAAGGACAAGGACTGGGCCGGATACTGATGCAGGCCATCATCGATTATTGTCGAGATAAGGGCATTGCTCGCATCGAAGGAATGACCATGCCATCAAATAAGGGCATGGTCACTCTTGCACAAAAACTAGGGTTTTCTGCCCATGTAGACTTTGAAGAAGGCGTTGTAGAGATGGCGCTACCCCTTTAAAGGCAAACCACCCGCTGAGCCTTAAGCGACGCCTTAAATGAGGTTGCCATCACTTAAGGCTCCATTGCTTTGGCAGGTTGCGAATCATCCAGCTTTTGGCCTTGCCCATCTGATTTCGCTTCCACGCCATGATTACCGGCAACTCAGACTCTTCACTGCCACTGATCTGCTTAAGAAGCCCTGCCTCTATTTTTGCTTTGGCAATATGCGTAGGGATTGTGCCTATGCCCAAACCACTCTCTAAAGCTTCTATCTTGGAGGCGAAGTTAGTTACCGTGAGGCGCTGCTGCTTTTCAAACACATTGATACTGCGTGTAGGTTTAGTTCTTGCTGAGTCAGCGATAGCGATGACGCGATAGTTCGATTGCGCTTCTTGATCAAATTCACCAGCGCGCTTATGCACAAAATGTTCAGGCGCAGCCACCCAGGTTAGCCCTATGCTGCCTATTGTTTCGATTTTTGCCTCGGGAATAGAGATGTCCGTCATGGGAGCTACAAGAATATCAGCGCGATCGTAGGCTAATGCCTCCCACCCCCCTGCAAGTATCTCTTCTTGGAGTTTCAGGCGTGTTTTGCTTTGTTTCGCCAGTTTTTCTACTAAAGGGAAAAAATGCCCCACGGGAATCACACCATCAAAAGCAATGGTCAGGTCTAGCTCCCAACCATTGGCAAGACTGGTGGCATCATTAATCATATCCGCTGTGGCTGCGAGAATGACTCTGCCCTGCTCCAACAATATTTTGCCTGCAGGGGTGAGTTCTGCCCTGTGTCCTGAGCGATCGAAGATAAACAGATCCAGCTCTTGTTCAAGCTTTTGTATCTGGTAGCTAAGAGACGATGGCGCTCGATTTAATTCCTCTGCTGCTGCTGAAAAACTGCCACGACGATCGATAGCATCGAGGATGTGCATGGCTTCAAGAGTGATTGGCGTGATCATTGACTTCCTTATCAAGGCTTATTTCGTGTTATTTAATCACTATCAAGCATAAAGTCACTGAATTTCATCAAATATATTGAAGCAAGGCAAAGAAAGTAAAGATGGGTTAGAAAATGATAGGCGCTATAAACCATTGATTTTACGCAGAATGTGAGGGATACAGAAACGAAAAAGCCAACTCACATGGAGTTGGCTTTGGAATTTTGCAATCAATAAAAGAAAAACAAAAAGTTGGATTATTGCAAAATAAACCGAGCTTACTTGTTAGCTTTTATTTCTTTAGTAACCATTACTACTGAAGCTGCGATAAATGTCACGATTAGCGCTAGTTCCATAATATTTCACCACCTGATATCAAAGAGTTATTAAGATTCGTTAAATTCTAAAAACAATTGTAACACCCTGTGGCGAAAAAAAAATCTAGTTATTCGGAATTATTCGGGGTAACCCTTCGGATTTTCCGATTGCCAGCGCCACGTATCTTCGCTCATTTCTTGCAAAGTACGCGTTGCTTTCCAACCTAGAACCGCTTCAGCCTTGGCAGGATCCGCCCAGCACTCGGCAATATCACCGGGTCTACGAGGTGCAATCTTGTACGCAATAGTCGTACCGCTTGCTTGTTCAAAGGCTTTTACCATATCCAAAACACTCGAACCATTACCTGTGCCTAGATTAAAGATGTGCAAACCTGATTCATGCCCTACCTTCTGCAGCGCTGCAATGTGCCCATCAGAGAGATCCATCACATGAATGTAGTCACGAACGCCCGTGCCATCCGGCGTTGGGTAGTCATCACCAAAAACAGACAGATATTCACGACGGCCCACAGCAACCTGAGAGACGAATGGCATAAGGTTGTTCGGGATCCCTTGAGGATCTTCGCCTAAATGCCCGGTTGGGTGTGAGCCTACAGGGTTGAAGTAGCGTAGTAAGGTGATGCTCCAATCAGGGTTCGCCGCCTGAAAATCAGTAAGACACTCTTCTACCATTAGCTTGCTACGCCCATAAGGGTTAGTCGCGCTTGTTGGGAAGTCTTCGGTAATAGGTACTGATGCAGGATCCCCATAAACCGTTGCAGAAGAAGAGAACACTAATCTCTTAACACCCGCCTCCCGCATCGCATCCACCAGCACAAGAGTGCCGTTGACGTTGTTGTCATAATACTCGAGGGGTTTAGCCACCGACTCACCGACAGCTTTCAAGCCTGCAAAGTGAATAACCGCATCGATATTGTATTGTTGCATTGTTTTAACGAGTAACGCTTTATCTCGAATGTCGCCTTCAACGAACTCAACATTTTGGCCAGAAACTAGGCTAATGCGCTGATTTACGCTCGCCTTGCTGTTATATAAGTTGTCAAAAATTACAGGTGTCATCCCTGCTTCTAGAAGCTGTATACAGGTATGGCTGCCAATATAGCCCATACCACCAGTTACAAGTACATTCATGAGTTTTACCAACTGATTGATTTATAAATAAGAGTACCTCATTTTTGTTAAGTTTTGAATTTGCCATTGTGCTTTTACTGCTTGAAAGTGCGGCGTTCAAATCCTTAATTGGTCAAATACTCTTGTTTATTGTTATTCTTTACAATACACATGTGAAAGGTGATAAATCGCAACAACATCATAGAGTTGCTGTCAGTGGATTGATATCCGTATGCAAGAGAGGAAGGGATGAAACTAAATTGTGATATGGGTGAAAGCTTAGGCGCATGGACAATGGGTAACGATGCCCAGATCATGCCCTATATCGATATGGCCAATATTGCCTGCGGCTTTCATGCCTCAGATCCCGATACGATGTCGGCTACTATTGCACTTGCTAAAGAGCATGGCGTGTCTATTGGTGCCCATCCCGGATATGCAGATTTACAAGGCTTTGGCAGACGCTCTATACCCCACACTAGCGATCAAATTACTCATCTTATCCTCTATCAAGTAGGCGCTCTGCAAGGGATATGCCGATTGCATCAAGTCAATGTCGACTATATAAAGCCCCATGGCGCCCTCTATAACGACATGATGAAAGACATCGCGCTATTCACAGCCGTTATTGAGGCCGCTAAGCAATTGCAGTTGCCGTTAATGGTGCTCGCAACCGACAACGCAGACTATTTACACATCGCACAACGGGCGAATGTGGCTCTCATTCACGAAGGCTTTGTGGATAGACGCTACACCCAAGACAAACAACTTGCTCCGCGCGGTCTGCAAGGTGCTGTCTTGAATGACCTTGATGGAGTAAAACAGCAAGCACAGGCTTTGATTAAAGGAAGTACATTCAGCAGTATTGATAATGCGCCGATTCAAGTCGTTGCCGATACCTTGTGTGTTCACGGTGACGGTAGCAACGCCCTAATCTTTGCTCAACATCTGCGTGATTTAATTGGTGAGCAAGCAAAGTGACCCTTATCCATAGCCGTAAGCCACACATTGAACAGGTAGGTGAATGCGCCATCCTGCTTCGATTCTCAGATGAGATAGATGAGTCTCTGCCCTCTTATATCGCCCATTTTGCTTCTATTGTTCGTTATAAACTAACGCCTAAGCCCGTTAACTGTGTACCTTCTTATACTACTTTGTTGCTCGAGTTTTCTGCACTGACGTTTGATGACAAGCTCATCCAAGAGCAACTGATGTCACTATTACTGGATCCAAGTAGTAATCATGCGCCTGACTCAACACGCACCATTGAAATTCCGGTTTATTATGGCGAAGAAGTCGCGCTAGATGCGTCTCGTTATTCTAAAGAGAAGGAATTGTCGCTACAGCAGTTACAAGAAATCCACACCTCGACTGAATATCAAGTTCACGCCTTAGGGTTTGCCCCCGGGTTTGCGTTTATGGCGCAAGTACCAGAATTACTGCAACTGCCCCGCCTTGATGCGCCAAGGCCAAAAGTCCCAAAAGGCAGTGTCGCTATTGCAGGCCCGCAAACGGCTGTGTATCCAGAAGAAAGCCCTGGTGGCTGGAATATCATTGGCAGAACCCCCATAGAGCTCTACAACCCACAACATGAGCCAATGACTGTATTGTCACCTGGTGCCAAGGTTCGCTTCATCGCTATCTCTAAACGCCAGTTTATTGAGCTTGGAGGCATTTTGTGAATAAGGTACTCACCCTGCTTAAAACCAATGCGCTAACAAGCATTCAAGACAATGGACGCTTTGGTTACGCTCATCTAGGAATTACCCAAGGTGGAGTCGCTGATGAGTACTCTTTTCATTGGGCGAACAAGCTACTGGACAACCCATTTGCGAGTTCAGTTATCGAAACCAGCCTTGGCGGTCTAGAAGCAGAATTTGAACAAGACTCTTGGTTTTCCGTCACCGGAGCCCTTGACAACGTCTACTTAGATGACGTTATGGTGCCAAACTGGAGCCGAGTATGGGCTAAGCGAGGTCAGCGCCTTAGCGTTAGGATGCCACGTACCGGCTTGAGGAACTACATCGCCCTTCCTACCGGTATCAAAGCGCCTTTACATCATGGAAGCACTTCTACTGTACCCAAAGACCGTTTAGGTGGATTACACAGTGACGGGCAAGGGCTAAAAACAGGTGACGAAGTGTATTGCCTTGCCCCTTTACTAGAACACTGTAAGCCAATCTCTGTTGCACCGAAGTTCATCCCAGACTTTGCACCAACATCGATCATGCCGCTTCGACTTTTGCCCGGTTCTCAACACGCCCTTTTTGATCAAAATGCAACACAAACTCTGTTTGAATCAACCTATAGTGTTGGCAGTCAAAGCAATAAAATGGGTTATCAACTAACAGGAAGCCCTTTGACCGCACCCCATCAACACCTTATATCTGAACCCATAGCTCTTGGAGCTGTGCAGGTACCACCAAGTGGCCAGCCTATTATTATGCTGTGCGAACGACAAACAATCGGTGGATACCATAAGCTAGGCACTGTCGCTAGGCTTGACCTTGCTAAACTCGCGCAAGCTAAACCGGGAACAAGAGTTCAGTTCATTCAATCAGATGTAAGCACTTGTCTTTCAGAATACAAAAGCTGGTTAAAATTTTTCCAAAAAGTAGCACCATAAAAAAGCACAAAATATTTAAAAAAATGCTTGACCTATTTCCGCGAAAAAACCGATCTAAGGACATTGTGAATAACGAAGTTTGTGAAGCCTTGAATTGCTAAAGGTTAAGCCGTAGTTAGGGGATTTATTGAGAAGAGTTATCCAACTAGTTATCCACAATTCGTGTGGATAACCATTTTGGTGCAAATGCTTGATACGCTTAGAATGCTAGTGATTTGCAATAACATTAGTGGATAAATATTACCTAATTTTGTTAACTTTTTTACAAAACAATTTCTCATAGCCCAACTAGGTAAAGGGTTGAGGGCTTAATGTTGTTTTACAACGGTTCAGGCACAGCTCATAAAGCTGTGCCCTGCGGCCTACAGTGAACCATTTTTTACTGGTAGCAATAACTGCTTAATCAAACTGTTGACCACCAAGGCTAAAATCACAAATGTCAGCACAGGAAGTGCAAACCATAGCTGTGGGTGCATACGCACAGAAAGATCAAAGCCCCAATAAAGTAACCCACTAACGCTCGCTTCAGCGCCCAAACTCGCCACTAAGCCTGCGATAAGCGCCATTAATCCATATTCGCACCATAACGTGGTTGAAATGCGCTTTTTGCTGGCACCCAGCGTACGATACAAACGTATTTCTAACTGTCTTTGTGAAATGCTCAGACGCAATAGCGTGAATATCAACAGTAACCCTGCCACGACACCCAGGGCTGCCAAAACGGTAATAGACCAGATAATCTGAGAAAGCAGCGACTGGATCTTGTCTCCCATCTTTCTGATATCGAGCAAGCTCACCGTTGGATGCTGAGATGATAGGGCTTGTATCATAGCGTCATGCTCTGGCTCTATTCGGTAAGACACCATAAACGCACCCGGCATTTGCGGCGCGTATTGGGGCGCAAAAATAAAATAGAAATTGGGCTTCATTTCACGCCATTCCACCTTACGAATACTATTGACCACAGCCTTGACCTCTTGACCACTGATCACAAACCCAAGTTCATCACCAATTTTGAGATTAAGAGCCTCAGCTACCTCCGATTCCACTGAGACGCCGTTTTCGCTTCCCCATGTACCTTCTAACAGCTCATTGTAATCGGGGAGTTGGTTAGCCCAAGTGAGATTAAGCTCTCGACGCACCGCATCCGTGTCTTGATTGTCTTCGGAGACCTGCTTAGCGTCCACATCATTAATCTTGGCTAAACGACCACGAATAATAGGAAAGGCTTGGGAGCGCTCGATATTTTCGGCATCTAATTGACGCAGGTATCCATCTACCTCATAAGGAGCAATGTTTATGGCAAATGCATTCGGCGCATTCTCTGGAAGTGTACTTCGCCAATCTTGCAAAAGATCAGTGCGAACCAACCATACAATCGCGAGTAGCATCAAAGACAGTGCCAAAGCGCCAAATTGCAGACCACTGGCCAATGATGAACGGTTAAGGCGACTTACCGCAAGTGCCATCGCTGGGCTTAATTTCAGCTTTCCAATAAGCTTTGAAATCATCATGGCCACACCCGCTAGCACCACAAACAGCACGGCCATGCCGGCTAGCACTATCCAAACTAAGGTGTTAGACGCATACACCACAAGCATTGGAATGATAGGCACCAATACTAGCCACCAGCTTTTTCCGTTACGCTGCTCAACAGGTTGCAACACGTTGGTTGCCGAGGTGTTCAACAGATTTATCATTGGGATGCCCAAAGCAGGTACACCAATTAAGAAACAGCTGGAGATGGCGACCAACATTGGAGTGACGCCGTAACTTGGAAGTGGATCAGGGAGCAAATCCGCTAGCGGTACACGCAGCAATACCTCGAGCACATACCCAATAGCCACGCCAAACACCACGCCAGTGACAAACAAAAGAAGCACCTGAATCATAAGCCAGCGGCCTATCCACTTCTTGCTTGCCCCTATGCTCTTTAACATTGCAATGGTTTGACGGCGCCCTGCCACATAATGCTGACAGGTCAATACTAAGGTGGTCGCTGCCATGATCACCACAATCGCCACAGTCAAAGAGAGATACTGAGTGGTACGCGTGAACATATCGTTGGTACGACTGCGGCTGTTTTGGTCTCGCCAGCGATCACTAGGAGAGAGTTCTACCTTATCTTTCAAGGCTTGTAACTGTGCGTCTGGCCCGGTAAAAAATTGCTGATAGCGCACTCTTGAGCCCAGTTGCAGTGCTCCGGTACTTTCTATATCACTAGAGTGTATAAGCGCTGTGGGCATTTGTTGGAATGGATTAAAACTGAGCCCTGGTTGCTGCTCTATCATGCCGTTTAACGTAAAGTCAGCATCACCAATAGTGACAGTGTCACCCTGCTTAACGTCTAACGCCAGCATTGCCCGCTCTTCGAGCCATAGCTCTCCCTTATTGAGATGGGATGCACTACGTTCGTTAGATGCCAAGACTAGATCGCCACGCAATGGGTAAGCGTCATCAACGGCCTTAACGGAAACCAGCAACATCTCTTCTTCGCCAAATGCCATAGTCGCAAAGCTGACCATAGAAGCGACATCAATGTCCGGTGACAATGACTGCGTATTTAGCGCTTCGGGAACAGGGTTTGCAGAACGATAGACTAAATCTGCTGTTAGGGCATCTCTACCCTGCTTAACGATGACCTGCTCCATCCTCTCAGCTAAGGCTGATAATGCGAACACACACGCAATAATAAGGGTCAGCGCCACCGATATAGGCCATAACTGACCATGACGAATCTCTTTAAAACTCCAAGCAAGCAGACGTCTGTTTAGCTTTGTATTGGCTTGGGGAATTGTAGCAACCTGTGATTGTTCCATAGTGCCCCCTATGCCAGTTGCGCAGAATCTGTATCTTCACTGTGCACGGTGCCACCTTCTAGATGTCCCGATTGCATGCTAAAGACTCTGTCACAGCGCGAGGCTAGCGTATTGTCGTGGGTGACCATGATCAAGGTCGTCCCATGCTGCTTGTTTAATGCGAATAACTGCTCAATAATATTCTGCGCCGTGTGTTGGTCGAGATTGCCAGTAGGTTCATCCGCAAACAGGATCTGAGGACGCAACATGAAGGCTCTCGCCAAAGCCACTCGTTGCTGCTCTCCACCTGAGAGTTGCGATGGAAGGTGGTCTAAACGGTTTTCTAGGCCCACAGAGGCAAGGAGCTCTTTGGCTCGCTGCTCATCTTCGGCTTCGCCTCTTAACAGGCAAGGCAGAGTTACGTTTTCTAAGGCGCTGAGACTTGGGATCAAAAGAAAGCTCTGGAATACAAATCCGATATACTGACTGCGCAAATCGGCACGCTGTTCATCATCAAGCTCAGATAACGCATGACCCAACAGCTCGACTTCACCCTCGCTAGGGACATCTAGCCCTGCCAGAAGCGTCATTAGCGTAGATTTACCTGCGCCGGACGCTCCTACAATTGCCACACTTTCTCCAGAATGAATATCCAAATTTACATTCTGCAGGATTGTTAAATGCTCTTGTTTGGTAGAGACTGTTTTAGTTACCGATTGAGCCTTAATTACGGATGTGGTCATGATACGTGTGCTTTCCTTTGTTTTTCTATTTTTATCCATAAACGCCAACGCCGCGAGTTTACTAGTGCTTGGCGATAGCCTCAGTGCAGGCTATCAAATGCCTATCGAAAAGGCATGGCCTACTCTATTGCCTGATGAACTTTCAGATCGCGGTCATCAAATGAGAATCATTAACGGTAGCATATCTGGAGATACCACAGGTAATGGTTTAACAAGGCTGCCTGCCCTATTAGACAAGCATCGCCCGGATTACGTGCTAATTGAACTCGGTGCTAATGATGGTTTACGAGGTTTCCCCCCTAAACTGATCAAAGATAACCTAACCAAACTGATTGATCTCAGTGAAGAAAGTGGTGCTAAAGTCATTGTGATGCAAATCCAAGTCCCACCTAATTATGGCAAGCGCTATACGCAATCCTTTGAACAAGTCTATCCTAGCGTAACTGAAGACAAGGGCGTTGATTTAATTCCATTTTTTCTGGCTGAGATCATCACTGACCCTGACTTGATGATGCAAGATGGTCTGCACCCTAAGGCGAATGCTCAGCCATGGATCGCGGAATTTGTCGCACTGCAGCTGTCGCCACTACTGTAATTCGAGACTTTCTTAGAACACCTGACACTCAACACCTAACACAAAGAGAATTGATTAGATGAAGATTGAACCCATCATCAAAGGCGTCGTTGCTCGCTCTGCGCACCCCGCAGGTTGCGAGCAAGCTATCAAGAATCAGATAGAGTATGTTTCGAGCTCAAAAGCGATCACTCGCGGTCCTAAAAGAGTGCTAATTCTGGGCGGCTCATCAGGCTTTGGGCTGGCCTCGCGTATTGCTCTTACCTTTGGCGGAGCAAAGGCAGATACCATCGCGGTATCCTTTGAGCGAGGTCCTTCAGAAAAAGGCGTTGGCAGTGCTGGCTGGTACAACAATATCTACTTCAAACAGCAGGCTGAGAAGGCAGGCTCTAAGGCGGTGAACATTATCGGCGATGCTTTCTCTGATAAAGTTAGGCAGCAGGTTATCGACACTATACGACAAGAGTTTGATGGTAAGGTGGATCTGATTGTGTATAGCTTGGCAACAGGCGTTCGACCAAAGCCCAATTCCGATGAAATGTGGCACTCAGCCATCAAACCTATTGGCGAGCCGCTCAAAGGCGCCAGCATAAACTTTGAACATGATTCATGGATTGAATCTGAACTGTCACCGGCCACTGAGCAAGAGATAATAGACACCCAGAAGGTCATGGGCGGCGAAGATTGGGAGAGTTGGGTCGATTTCCTTATCAACCATGATGCTATCGCACCGCAGTGCCAGACTATCGCCTTCTCTTATATTGGGCCTGAATGCACTCATGCTATCTATCATCAAGGCACACTAGGCAGAGCTAAGGTCGATCTTCATCAAACGAGTCACGCATTGAATCTTAAGCTTGCAGCCTTTAATGGTGGCGCTTACGCCAGCGTGTGCAAGGCGCTGGTCACCAAGGCAAGTGTCTTCATTCCGACGTTTTCTCCCTACGTACTAGCGCTCTACACGTCGATGAAAGAACAAGGGCTTCACGAAACCTGTATTGAGCAGATGCAGCGCTTATTTAACTCTAAGCTCTACCCTACGCCTATCGTCGATAGCGAACGACTGATTCGAGTGGATGATTGGGAGTTAAAAGATTCCGTTCAGCAACAAGTCGCCGAGATACTACCAAAGCTTACTGAGGCTAACTTTAAGCAATTGGGAGACTACCAAGGGGTTAAAACTGAGTTTATGCAACTCAATGGTTTTAATATAGACGGGGTGGATTATGATCAAGAATACGCCCTTGAAGCACTAAAATCTCTGACTCCGTAACCGCACTTTGACCACAGTTCAACCACTTACGGCTATCTAACTTGATAGCCGTTTTTGTTTCAAACGAACTGAGTAATTCAGACTATCCTTATACAAGAGAAAGCGCGTCTTAAAGAGATGGAGTTTTAATGCACTCGCTTGGTATTCATTGTAAAGGTAACGGATTACGTCATGGCCAGAGTCAACACGCAAAAGCTAGAGGTGCCCGACAAGATCTATGGATCTTGGCAAGACATGCTTGAGATCCTTGCCCAATATGCTCACGTTCCCGTTGCCATGCTCAATCGACTCAATCAAAGTCACTTAGACATCTTCTGTAGTAATCACCATACCGATAACCCTTTCAAAATGGGCGATTCATTTGCCCTAGGCGGACATCACTTTTGCGAAACTACACTGAAGACAGACTCCATTTTGGTGGTAAACGACAGACATAAAGACCCTACATGGAAAAACATCACCGAACCATTAGACGACAACATGGTGTCATACTTAGGCATTCCGCTGCATTGGCCAAATGGCACACCCTTTGGAACCCTATCCATCTTAGACAGTAAACCCAACGACTTTAAGATTTCCGTTCGAGAGTTACTGTCTGTATTCAAAGACTCAGTGGAAGCCCAGCTCACTGTTATCTACCAAAACCAAAAGCTCCAACTCATTAACCGAGATCTACAATCGAGAATCCAAAACCGCACCGTAGAACTTGCAAATCTTAGCTACCAACTCGATAAAGAAGCCACAAAAAGAAAACAGCTGGAGCGTGAAGTCCATTATCAGCAACACCATGATGTGGGCAGTGGGCTTTTAAATGCAAAAGCCTGGGAGTTAGAAACCAATCGTATCGTTAATCATGCCGATCTCTATAATCAAGAAATAGCCGTCTTCTACTTAGGTATCAGCAACGGACATCGCATACAAATCGATATGGGTGCTGAGACCCTAGATCAAATCATCAAACAACTGAAAGATAAGTTAAGCCAGCTAAGTCCTCATAAACAACTGTGTGCTAGACCTCGATCAAATGATATTGCTTTTACCCTACTCTCAAATAGCAGTAGCAAAAACTACGACACCATTATTCAGAGAATCATGGACATTACGTCACAAGATTTCGACGTCCCATCAGGAAAGGTTCGCTTGCAAATCTATGTTGGGGTGTCATTGAGCCATCCACAACATGGGCAGCAAAACCTTGCCCTAACCGTTCAAGCATTTCAAGCGATGCAAAATGCAAGAGAATCGGGTAAACGGATTCTGTTTTATGATGATAACCAAATAGACAGAGGCACTCGCTTAAATCGCTTGGAAAGTTATTTTATGGAGTCCATCCGTGATGATGCTATCAAGTTGTTTTACCAACCCCAGATAGCACTCGATAATCGTCAATGGAGTAGTGCCAGCACTTCCATTCGCTGGGATCACCCTATCCTTGGCAATGTGTCTGAACTGTCTATCAATCAACTGTGTGACCAACCCGAAATCGCAGACGCCATGTGTCATTTCATCATCAAGAAATCGATACATATTGCGCAGCAATGGCGAGCGATTAAACCGTCTTTTCGAATTGCAGTGAAACTGAACGCATGTCAGTTAGCATCGCACGATTTACCCAATCTCCTAGCCAACTGGCTTAAATTGGCACAGTTATCGGGCGACTGCCTGGAGGTTGAGGTCTCAGAAAAGCAACTGTTTGCTAATGAAGGCTCCTTACAACCTACACTAGAACAGCTTTCAGCCTTAGGTGTGCATCTCACTCTGTGTGATTTTGGACATGGCCATGCTTCCTTTAGTTATCTAAAGCACAGTCCTTTTAAGCGCATAAAAATCGATAAGTCGTTCACAGATAATCTGCAGCATAGCTCCGAAGACAGAGACTTTTTACATTCACTGATGCAAATCACCACTAAACTGGGCCTTGATACTGTCCTCACCGGTGTTGAAACCAAAGAGCAAGAGCAATGGCTACTGCAGTTTGATACCCCTTATGCTGAGGGTAAAATGTACTACGGTCCTATGACTCGCAAAGACTTCGAGCAATCTTTATGCAGGCAAAGTGAGATTAGTCTTCATTAGATGCGCAAGCGATGCATTTTTCTGAACATCTACAGCGTAGGATTGTTATAATCGCTAAATGCTTGAAATCTAGGGTTCCAAAATGGATCTGCTCACCGCAAAACTGAAAAAACTCGAAAAACAAAACTATCGCGCCTACCAACAGATAAAGGGAAGCTACGACTTTACGGACTTTGCCTTGCACATCGACCAGGTTCAAGGCGACCCATACGCCTCTGCATCGCGCTTTAGAGCAGTAAGACCGTGGTCTGTGACTGGCTTAGATTTCATTAAAGAGAAGTCACCTGCTTATCAACTAGCCGCGCGTGATTTCATCGCTCGTAATCTTGCTGAATACGCGAAACAAGACAACGCAATTTCGGTGGCGACAACAGGACAAGTTGTTTTAGATAACACAGCGGTATTGTTTACCGACGAAGGCATTGAGCTGCGTTTTCGCATCAACCTTCCGGCTGATGGTCGCTCCATATTGGCTAAGAAAGCACTCAATATCATTACCTTCTACCTGCCAAAGTACCTGCGTAAGGCCACATTGTGGAGAGAACTACCACAAGAGCGCTTTACTCAGCATTGTGAAGTTATAGAAGATCAGTTTGCGCTTCGTGAGCAGTTACAAAAACATGATTTAGTCAGCTTTATCGCCAATGACAGTATTCTGCCTCGCCTATCGGGTGAGAGCGATATGCCGATGAAGGATGCACTGGCAATGCAGTCACCTGCTGAGCTTGCAATCACTCTTTCTACGCCAAACCACGGTGATATCACAGGTTTAGGCATCAAAAAAGGCATCACGCTGATCGTCGGCGGTGGTTTTCATGGTAAATCTACGCTGCTCAATGCTATAGAGAAATCCATTTATGACCATATCCCTGGAGATGGACGTGAGTATTGTGTCACAGACCCACTAAGCATGAAGATCCGCGCTGAAGATGGCCGCTGTGTTCATAACCTTAATATTGCCAACTTCATCAATCATCTGCCAATGGGCAAATCCACTACCGATTTTTCTACGCAAGATGCCTCTGGCTCAACCTCGCAAGCCGCTTGGCTTCAAGAGTCCATCGAATCTGGCGCTAAGAGTCTTTTAATTGATGAAGATACCTCTGCGACCAACTTTATGATTCGCGATGAGCGCATGCAAGCCTTGGTAGCAAAAGAGGCCGAGCCTATTACGCCGCTGGTAGACCGCATCGCTGAGCTTCGTGACAGTGAGGGCATTAGCTCAATTATCGTAATGGGTGGCTCTGGTGACTACCTTGATGAAGCTGACTGCGTCATTCAAATGCACGAGTATCAACCTGTCGATGTCACTGAGAAAGCCAAACAGGTAATACAACAACATCCAACAGAACGAACGCATGAGCGCGAGCAGCCATTGCAAGAAAGCAAACCACGCTCATTCAATCGAGCATGTTTGCAAACATTACTCGCAGAAGGCAAGTTCCGTGTAGGAGCTAAAGGCACAACCTCTCTGCGTTTTGGTAAAGAGTTTATCGATATCACTGCGCTAGAGCAGCTTCAAACGTCAAATGAAGTAAACGCAATAGGATGGACATGGTTTCAGGTGGCGCAAGTGCCTGGCTGGAGCCAAGACCTGCAAGTTGAATTCGAGAATCTTGTCAACAGCGATGATTGGCATGCACTAATGCCAAACAATGGTGATATTGCGAAGCCGAGAATATTGGACTTACTAGCGACTCTAAACCGTCTGCGCAAAGCTCAGTTTAAACCCGCGAAGTAGCCTCATCATCCCAAAGCGCCATTTAGTTTACCGCTGATGGCGCTCTTATCATGCTTTAGGCCGCTCTTTGTGCCCTAGCCCAAAACCAAATAGCATTGCTAAGCAGGCGAAGCCAATTGGCAAATAGGCAACATTTCCTACTTTGACATTATTCGCGACCTTAGCGTAGCTAGGCGCAAAAGAAAGGTAAGTCACTACAACCGGTTGCTCCCCCAAACAGCATCATGTTGGCATCGAACGTCGCCGATATTACTCCAAGAAAAGTAAGCCTAGCCCATGTAAAGTGATAAGAGCACCTTTAAAACCTATCATTTTTACACACCACAAACTGTATTCGTAAAAGGCACTAAAAAACTTAATCGTTAAAGCAAGTCCAAATAAAAAAGCCCCGCATAAGCGAGGCTAAGTGTTTAAATCTAAATTAGAATTTTTTGACGAATCGTCCTACCAACCCTGGATGATAACTCCAGTTGTGGCTGAAGATATCTAGCAGTTCCGGGTTGCCATATTTAGATAAGCTCACCGCATGGAATCGATTGTGTCTTGCTTTAAGCTCTTCGACCTTGTTGACCATATCCTCAGATTGTCTCGGTGCGATGAAATCTGATAGAACCACCATATCCGCATTCAAGAATTTGTCCGTGTGCATAAGGTCAATACACTTTTGCAGTACCGGTTCAAAGTCTGTACCACCATGGAAGGTATAGGACAAGAAGTCGCTTGCCTCTCTGAGGCCATCTTTTTTTGTAAGCTCGTAGGTAATCTGCTCGGTAGAAAACATGATCACGAAGCAGTCTCGTTGCTCGGCAAGGGCTATCTGCATAAGAGCAAAAGCGATGGCTTTCGCACACTGTTCAGGGAAGCCGCTCATGGAACCTGAGGCATCTACACAGACAATAAAAGGCCCTTTTTCTAACTCAAGTTCGCTCGAGTTAGGCAGTTGCGCATTTATCTTACGAAGTTTGCGGGATTTCCCCTCGGTACGGTAACTCATCAAGCGCTTATCCACTAAGTGCTTATAAAAAATGGTTTCAAGTTCAGGGTATGCCAAAAACATGGTTTCGTTCGGCAACATCTTACTTAGATCGTCGCTCTCGTGAATTCCCACGATATCATCGGTGGCTTCATTAGATTGCTCTTCTACATACTGCAGTTCAGCAACAGGGGCTTTCCTTAAAGAAGGATCATCTACCTGGCTGGCCATACGACCTAATTCACTCGCAATCTCTTTTAAGCCACTATGCTTACGCAAAAAGCTCGCGTACTTGGCCATGGTACTGACATCGGTTCGGCTCAATCGAGCCGCAGCCATATCCCATAAACGACCTAGTTGTGCTTCGTCTCCGGCCTCACCAATTTGACGCATGTTCTTCATGTTTTCCATGCGATTGTATAGATCTTCTAAGAACTTCTGCTTATCTTGCTCGAGTTCATCCAATTGCAACTGTTTGATCGTGTTGTATATGGATTGATACCACTGATCACAAAAGTAGTGCGCAAACATTGGATTAGGTGTGTGTTTTTGACGCTCAAGGAGTTTCTTCGCCGAACCACAAAATGGGCTCTTTCCTTTGAGCTCACTCACCACAGATTTTATATCTTTATCAAACTGCTCTTCATCCCAGTGAATGACCTTTTGATAAAGAGCAAGCTCAGCTTGGATTTGCTCAGACTCAGAGACCTTACTGATGCGTTTTTTGACTGACCCTTTCCACTTTCTCAAGTGGTTTTTAACCGAGGTCTGCACTCCTGGCTTTTCAGAAGACAAAAGAACCTGACTGCGGCCGATAAGATCATTGACCGCGGTTTCTACCATTCCAGAGTCTGCAACGGACATTGCGAGATTTAATGCGTCAGCACCTAGCATCCCGCTCTCCTATTCCGCAAAGAAGCCGGCCAAAAAACCGATTCTTTGTGCTGTTTTCTTTGAGGTGGCTTGAGCAGAGCTAAGCGCTTCTGAGAGCTGCTGTAGGCTCGACTCCATTGCCGTTGGAAGTTCCGGTTCAATGAAATTATGCGGCAATGCGCCGTGGAAATCAGAACGCACCTTTGTTAAAAGTAGCTCAGCATTCATTAGGTTATTCACCGCCTCGTTCGCTTGTGCATGCCATAACTGATGCTTCTCAGGATCAAGGCCTTCGTTGGTCACTAAGCTCAACAAAACAGAACGATTAGCTATGTCTTTAATAACAAGGTTATTATCGGCATCAAGTGCAAACTTCAGTGACATGAGATTTGGGTTTTGATTGACGTAACCATAGACATCGCCACCACCATGACTAATAGCATTCACAAGATCCGTTTGTGGCACGAACACATAGCGGGTATCCCCTTTATCATGCTCAGAAACAGACTGATTGCTTTGCAACAGCACAAGTTTAACTAGGTTACGTGCATTGCCAACACTATGAGGACGCCAGTCATCAAAGTTAGCCTTAAAGTCTTCCTTGCCCTTGCGCAGTAAACCAGTGCCAGGCTCTGATTCTACTTTCATGGTATGACTGAATTCTATCTCTGCCTGAATATCTTCTAGGATCTGACTGCTGTCTTCAATCGTCTGCAGTATTTCACTTTGATTAAACGCACGCTTAAGAGCAAACTCTCGCATCACGTCGCGCACTATCAAACGAGACTCGGGACTATTCCATAAGCAGTCTTGAATCAAAATAAGATCAAGGGCGTTGATCTTTTGACGACCGTTGAAGAACGCACTCGCCTTGAGCAATTTCACCGCTTTCTTCCAGCGGCGGTCTGACACATACAACTCATCGGCACTCAGGGTTTCTTCGGCATCTTTATGGCGTGCTTCAAGCATTGTTTTAAGTTGATACAACTTATCAAACACTTCATCGGATAATGGCATACTGTCGAGCTCATTGAGCCATTGAGCATACTCTTCATTAGAGATAGTGAGCTCTTCTGGTACTTGCGCTTCTTGCGGTGTGCCCACGGTCAGCATGCTATGGAAATTTTGTTTGTCTTGGATTCGGTTAACGAAGATGCGAACTAACATACGATCATAAAGAGCTTCTAGGCCACTATCTTTGTCTGGTAGTTCGTTTGAAGCGGAAATAAGCAGGCGCATAGGCACCTTCTCGATCTCACTGCCATTCTTGAAAGTTTTCTCGTTGACTACAGTAAGAAGCGTATTCAATATAGCGGGACCCGCTTTCCAGATTTCATCTAAGAATACGACGTTCGCCGTAGGCAAGTAGCCCTTAGTTAATCGAACATAACGACCATGGTCTTTCAACTCTTGGATGCTAAGGGGACCGAAGACTTCTTCAGGTGTAGAAAAGCGTGTCATTAGGTATTCAAAATAGCTGCTGCTTTCAAACGCAGAAATTAGGCGCTTGGCGATAAGACTTTTTGCAATACCTGGGGGTCCTAAAAGGAAAACACTTTCTCCAGATAATGCGGCTAGTAGGCAGAGTTTAATGGTGTGTTCGCGTTCATAAACGCCTTCCGAAAGCACCTTTACAAGTTTATTGATACGTTCAGAACGCAATGCACGTTGCGCGTGAGAAACACGAGTCGTTTCCATTATTAAAATGCTCCATAAAACAGCGGCTGTTAATTATTTTTATAGTCAGGTTAATTATATGTTACAAACGCAAATTAACTCTAGCTGTTATAACAACTTAACGAGATCTTACTCACACTGCAAACTAAGATTGCAAATATGGTATTTAACCATTCCAATCAATACGTTAATTTGAGTTTTGAGATGTGAATAAAGGTCAACGCGAAAAGTGTGATCTTGTACATAAACGGCCTAAAAATAAAGGCAAAAAGAGTAACAAAGAATGCAAAAAACACTCCATAGCTGGAAAAATCTGTCATTAGTTGAAGAAACACTCACTTTGCCAAATGGAGTCGTTACCAACCATACGTCGATTAATCACCCAGGTGCTGTTGTAGTCTTGGCTAAAACGCCATCGGGTAAGCTGCTGTTGCTCAATCAGTACCGCCCTTCTTTAAAGGAATGGCTGCTTGAAATCCCAGCGGGGACACTAGAGCCTAATGAAGACCCTTTTGCGGCAGCAAAACGCGAACTGGAAGAAGAAACCGGCTATAGCGCGAAAAAATGGCAAAGCCTTGGAAAACTCACTCCAATGGCAGGGTTTTGTAACGAAATCCAATACCTCTACTTTGCAGAGGAATTAACGCTCACTCAAAGGCTCCAGGCCGATACGGACGAAGTCATTGAAGTACTTGAAGTCTCAATCGATGAATTGCTTCAGTGGGTACAACAAGACAAGATCAGCGATGCTAAAACGATAGCTGCGGTATCTAAAGCGCTACTTAGCGGAACATTAAGTTAAAAAGGAATAATTATGGATTTTCGATCCGATACAGTTACACGCCCGACTCAGGCTATGCGAGACGCAATAGCAAACGCTCCAGTTGGAGATGATGTCTACGGAGATGATCCTACAGTCAACGAGTTAGAAGCATGGGCCGCTGATACCCATGGCTTTGAAGCTGCCCTATTCACCTCATCTGGCACACAAGCGAACCTGTTAGGGCTTATGGCGCACTGTGAGCGGGGTGATGAATATCTATGTGGTCAACAAGCTCACAACTACAAATATGAAGCGGGTGGCGCGGCAGTACTAGGGTCGATTCAGCCACAACCGGTAATGAATGAACCGGACGGCACGCTTTGCTTCAAGAAGCTAGAAGCGGTCATTAAGCCAGAAGATTTCCACTTTGCACGCACCAAACTGCTGAGCCTAGAAAATACCATCAATGGTAAGGTTCTGCCTTTATCTTATCTCGCGGAAGCACGAGAGTTCGTCAATAAGCACGGCCTTAAACTTCACTTAGATGGCGCGAGAGTCTACAACGCAGCCGTTGCGTTAGATGTTGATATTAACGAAATTGCTCAGCACTTTGATACCATGACCATTTGCTTATCAAAGGGCCTATCAGCGCCTATCGGCTCACTACTATTAGGTGACGCTGTCACGATTAATAAGGCACGCCGCATTCGTAAGATGCTCGGCGGTGGTATGCGCCAAGTGGGTTTACTTGCCGCTGCTGGTAAGCTCGCCCTAACAGAGCAGGTAGCGCAGCTAAAAGTGGATCATGACAACGCGCAGAAACTAGTTCACGGTTTAGCTAAACTGCCTGGTTTCTCAGTAAAACCTGAGCTAGTACAAACCAATGTTGTGTTTGCTAAGCTCGGCCAAAGTGTTGATATCGACAAGATCGCTGCGGAGCTAGAAAAAGAAGGCATCACTATCACCCCTAGCAACCCTATTCGTTTTGTAACGCATAAGGATGTGAGTACGGATGATATTGATGTGTTGCTAGAGAAGTTGGCTGAAAAGCTAAGTTAGTCTGTGCGCTCTAAGATACTGGCCTTCGCCAGTATGACGTATCAGTCGATAATTCGCAGACATTCGTCATACTGGAAGCCACACCGTGGCTATCCAGTATCTTAGGTACAACCTAACCTATCGTTTGAAAGCTAATCGCGAACTTAATCTGATTTGTGCGCCCTAAGATACTGGCCTTCGCCAGTATGACGTGAGGGTGGCGATAGCTCAGTAAACCTCGTCATACTGGAAGCCACACCGTGGTTATCCAGTATCTTAGGCACAACCCAACTCACCGTTTAAAAACTAATTACGAAATTAGCCTGATTTGTGCGTTCTAAGATACTGGCCTTCGCCAGTATGACGTGAGGGTGGCGATAGCTCAGTGCACCTCGTCATACTGGAAGCCACAACGTGGTTATCCAGTATCTTAGGTACAACCCAACTCATCGTTTTAAAAACTAATTACCTAATTAGTTCGATTTGTGCGTTCTAAGATACTGGCCTTCGCCAGTATGACGTGAGGGTGGCGATAGCTCAGTAAACCTCGTCATACTCGAAGCCACACCGTGGCTATCCAGTATCTTAGGTACAACCCAGCCCATCGTTTTAAAAGCTAATTGCGAAATTAGCCTGATTTGTGCGCTCTAAGATACTGGCCTTCGCCAGTATGACGTGATGTTGGCGATATCTCAGTAAACCTCGTCATACTGGAAGCCACACCGTGGCTATCCAGTATCTTAGGTACAGCCCAACTCATCGTTTTGAAAGCTAATTGCGAAATTAACCTGATGTGTGCGCTCTAAGATACTAGCCTTCGCCAGTATGACGTATCAGTCGATAATTCGCAGACATTCGTCATACTGGAAGCCACACCGTGGCTATCCAGTATCTTAGGTACAACCCAACTCATCGTTTTGAAAGCTAATTACCTAATTAGTTCGATTTGTGCGCTCTAAGATACTGGCCTTCGCCAGTATGACGTGATGGTGCCGATAGGTCAGCAAACCTAGTCATACTGGAAGCCACACCGTGGCTATCCAGTATCTTAGAAACTACCGAACTCCTATCAAATCAACTTACCTTCCGCGGCTCTTACCTCGGTTCTTATGTACGCCCATTTTCGCTTTCATTTTGCGCTTTTCGGCGCTGCGACTGCGGCGGTGACCGCCTGTTTCTTCAAGGATCTCAGACTCTGGGCTTGGTTCAAAGCCTTCTAGCCACTCTTGAGGTAACTTGGCATCAAGCAATCTTTCAATCGCTTCAAGTAAGTACTGCTCGTTGTGGCTCATTAATGATACGGCGTGACCTTTGTTTCCAGCGCGTCCACTACGGCCAATTCGATGTATGTAGTCTTCGGCTTTATACGGCATGTCAAAGTTAATCACATGCTCAAGCTCTTTCACGTCAATGCCACGTGCCGCTACGTCTGTTGCCACCAGCGCCCTCACCTTACCTATTTTAAAGTCATCGAGTGCGCGCTGCCTTGCTCCTTGGCTTTTATCCCCATGCAAAGACGCCGCTCGGATTCCGTCCAATTTAAGCTCTTTTGCAACAGACTCTGCGCCTTCTTTAGTGCGCGTAAAAACTAGCACCTGTTGCCAGTTTCTTGAGCCTATCAGGTACGAAAGCAGCTCTCGTTTACGCTTCTTATCGACAGGGTAAACAATTTGTTCCACCGCATCAGCAGTTGAGTTTGCTGGACTGACTTCCACTTCAACAGGGTTATCAAGGATCTTATAGGCTAGATTTTTTACGCCTTTTTTGAACGTCGCGGAGAAGAATAGCGTTTGGCGATCAGGGCTAAGTTTTTGCAAGATACGCTTAATATCTGGCATAAAGCCCATGTCTAGCATGCGATCAGCTTCATCAAGCACTAGATATTTCGTATGTTGTAGAGTGAGTGTCTTATTAAACAGATGATCCAGTAAACGGCCGGGCGTGGCGATTAATATGTCACATCCCTTGTTTAGGTTACTCGCCTGTACGTTAAAACTTGTACCGCCATACACAACCACCGTCTTCACTTCGGTTGGCTCAGCGTATTGCGTAATAGCGTCAAACACCTGTTGAGCTAGCTCTCGTGTTGGCACGAGAACCAATGCCTTTACCTTGCAGGGCGATTGAGTGTTATGAACGCTCACTTGCCCCATCAAACTTTGAATAATAGGTAGACCAAATGCCGCGGTTTTACCTGTGCCTGTCTGCGCTGCTGCGAGTACGTCTCTCCCCTCAAGAACATGAGGAATTCCGTCAAGTTGAACGGGTGTAGGAGTGACAAAGTTCAGCTTATCCAGCTGCTCAACGAGAATAGCATCAAGGCCAAGTGCAGCAAATTGTGATGAAGACATAGGTAATTCCGTACTGTTTGGTCATTTTAGGGCGTGAGTCTACTCGAATTTAGTCTCAGTTACAGCCTCTATTACGTCTGGATAGAAATCCATAAACACCTGATCTAACTCTTTATAGTGTTTCTCTAACGTTTCAAAGCAATCGGCTAGCGGCCCCATGCGCGGGCTTCGGTTTGACATCCGTGCCAATGCATAACCGATGTTATCCAGATCTCGGTAGGAGTCTATCCAGCGGTTATCCCACATTGAGCTTATGACGCGTTGGTATTGTTCAGGCAAAGACGCTTCGACACACTGAGGATGAGTAGCTTGCTTGGCTTGATCGCAAAAGCTTTCTAGGGAGATGGGATGAAACTTGTCCCAATGATTGGCTAGACAATGATCCCAGAACACATCCAAAGCTATGGGCGAAAAACGTCTCGTTGCCCCAAATAATGGCTTTATCTCAGCAATTAAAGGGTGACTGTCAGTAAAGCTATCAACAAATCGGTGCATGCGAATGCCTCGCGTTATCTCTTGAGGGTAACGCCCTTCTGGGTTTCCACGTACAAAATCTCCAAGGAGATTGCCTAGAAGACTGCTATTACTCGCATCAGCAAGATGCAGGTGGCCTAAGAAATTCATTCATTAACCCGCAGAAGTCTTTGGGTCTGACTCTCTAAAGCGTTTCCGATATTCTCGTGGTGAGCATCCAAAATATTTTCTAAACCTATGTGTAAAATTATAGGGATCATTGTAGCCCAGTCGCTGAGCTATCAGGGCGATTGCCCAATCTTCATAGCGCAGAAGATCCGTCGCTTTATCCATACGTAGCTGAATAAGCTTACTTCTTGGGGACATCCCATATAGGGATTTGCACACACGATTGAGCTGTTCCTGACTAATAAAGCACCTCTCCGCAATCGACTTAACCGTCCAATCATGGTGCAACTGGGCTTCTATATCGTTAAATGTGGTTTGCACTCGAATCGCAGAGCTATACGGCTTTGCTTCAAACCGAGCCAAGATTCGGCTTACCTCGCTAATTAGCAAGCGTCGATATGCAGGTCTGCCATTGATCTCCAAGTGAAGTAGGTTCATTAGCGACCATACCTGCTCGCTAGATTCAAACGGCATCACTGCTTGCCCCCCAGAGATCAGGTCATCCCATTTAGGGAGCTTCTCTAGTAATATCCAAACCATCTTCCAGTGCGTGAAATCTGGGTGCAGTTCAAAACGATAAGGTAAGCCTGCAGGTAACACGGTTAAACTGTACGGTTTGAGTTCTTTGACAAACTCCGGCGTGATTAGCACGCCACTGCCTTCTAAGGTCACTAGCAGGGTATGAATGCCAATACCTTCACGCTCGATTTCATAGCCTGCCTCTAGCTCAGCTAAACCAGCCATAAAGTAACCACTTTCGCCGAGTTCGGGAATATCTGTGTTGGTTAGAAACCGTTCTTTACACTCATCGCTTAAATAGACTTTGTCTGACCACTCACTTTTAGGTGAAAATAGTTGCATGACAGATTTGCACAGGTTTTGGCTTTCTTTGAACATGCCTTTATCCATTCAGTGTGGCTATAGTTACCCTGATTTTCGGGGAGGTTATTATGTCAAGTCAAAAGCAAAATGTTGCAAGTGTGAATTCCATGCCAAATGGTTTTTTCTCTAAGGTTGCACGCCTCGCCGTACCTGTCGCTTTGCAAAGTGCTCTAGTGGCTATGTTGCAGCTTGCAGACGTTCTGATGGTGAGTGATTTAGGTAAAGAAGCACCCGCCGCTGTAGGGATCGCCACTAAATGGCACTTTGTCATAATTATGGTCTCTGCCGGTATCGCCACTGCCAACGGCATCCTTGTTGCGCAATATTGGGGACGCCGAGACGCGAGCTCTGCCAAAACGGTCAACATGCTGGCGCTGAAGTATGGCACCTGGCTGATGGTTCCGCTCACCTTTATTATTACGGTTTTCTCTGGTTACATCATGCTACTGCAAACCAGTGATCCTGATGTGATAAGCCTAGGTTCAACCTATTTGTGGTACAGCATACCTGTTCTAGTGCTAACACACTGGATCATTGTTGCTGAGTCTAGCCTTCGCAGTTCAGGTAATGCAATGCTGCCTCTGTATTTGGGCGGAGCTACGGTCTTCTTGAATATTGGCCTGAATTTTTGGCTAATTAAAGGCGGAATGGGTTTAGAACCTATGGGCGTTGCAGGCGCGGCATTAGCGACCTCGATTGCACGGGTCTTCCAAGTCGTCGCTATCCTTTATGCCCTGTTCAAGATAAACCACTGGTTAATAAAATCAGAGGTACTGCCAAACCCACAAAGGTTAGCAACGTCATTTCGTAAATTGGCGATTCCATCAACCGCTAACACCATCATTTGGGGTATGGGTACCCTATCCTATCAGGTGATATTTGGGCATATGGGCACTACAGAGCTCGCTGTATTCAGTATGCTCGGCCCCTTTGAAGGCTTATGTTATTCAGCGTTCTTTGGAGTAGCAATTGCGTGTGCGGTTCTCATTGGTCAGTCTTTAGGCAATGACGAATTCGATGAAGCTCGAAACATGGCAAATTGGTTTATCAAAACGATTTTTGGTTGTTCAGTCGTGCTTGCGTTAATGGTCTTTTTGTTCAGAGAGTCTATTTTGGTCGGCCTTAACCTAAACCAACCAGAGCTTTATGAACTGGCATCCCCAGCTATCATGGTATTCACCGTATTGCTCGGTATTCGCATGCTTAACATGGTGATCATTGTCGGTATCTTGAAAGCTGGCGGAGAGAACTCGTTCTGTTTGAGGATGGACTTTATTGCAATGTGGATGGTGGGTATTCCATGCCTTGCATGGGGAGCATTCATCGCAGGATGGAGCTTTGAATACGTTTACGCATTAATGCTCACTGAAGAAATCGTCAAGCTTGCCCTGTGTTTCCACCGATTCTTGAAACGCATATGGATTAAGAATCTGACACTGTCACCAGCCTAGCTTTAGAAATACTAACGCCCATCTTTACGATGGGCGTTGTATTAAGCCATTTAGCATAGACTCGTAGTAACAAGAGACCGCTAGTTAAACAGTTCAATCACCAACTTGTTGTCCTTGATAGCCATACTGGGCTCAGCAGATTTAATTAGAGCCTCTTGAACGACATTACTATCAAGCTTGTAAACGGGTTGCTGTGATAAACCATAGCCAATCATCGACACCGCAGGTTTTAACAGCTGCTTGATCTCTGGGGCTAAGCGCTGATCGCCCTTCTCGTTAAACTGCTCTAATCGTATCGACTTTAAAAATACCTCACCGCTCTGCGCGTCATACTCAGGGACAGCGCTAAATTCTAAATCCAGGTCTAGGGTTTGGTTTTGATTTCCCCACATTTGAATTTTTGCCAGTGTACTGGCAAATACAGACACACGATCTACATCTGCACGCCCGATTCTTACCTCGAGATCATCCACCGACACTTGGGCATAAAGCAGATTCTCAACGCCCACTGACTGCTCGAAACTCACGTTGTCCTGCAAATAGTTGGTCATTTCTTTTTCGGTAATGCTGTAACTAGCACAACCACTCACAAGCAGCCCTAAACAAACAACACATCCTTGTAGCCATTTTTTGATCATGAACTTGAGCTCTCATTGAGTAATTAAACCTAACTAGAGCTAAGAGTGAAACCTCATTTGAGTCAAGTTTTCTTTCACTTCTCAATTTTGCAACGTCCTAAACCCTCACCCTTTGACGATTAGGAAATAGGACAAACCGTTAACATTTGCGTAACCTGAGTCACACTCCACAAGAGTATGTATTGATCCACCTGATTAGACCAGTATATTGTTCGTTACAACCATGCAACATATAGGTGTTATGTATGCACATAGACAAGCTTTTAAAAATGGCCGAGCGGTGCGTTTCCGGCAACACGAGCATGGTCGTGTCACAGCATTGGTCTCAGGGAGATAGTGTATTTGGCGGACTAACCGCCGCGCTGTTGTTTCACGTAACCTCGCCCCTTGCCACTCTGGGTAGACCCCTTTATTCAGTTAAAACCAATTTTATTAGCTCACTGCTTATCGACCAGCCCTTTACCTTTGAAATAGAGTTGTTAAATGAAGACAGCAGGCACTCTAAAGTGACAGGGCGTATAGTGCAAAATGATGAGGTAGTCGTGGTTCAACACTCTTGTTTTGGTCAAGAAGCAATGGCAAATACTTCTTTATCGAATCCCCCTCAGCAAACACCAGCGCTACCGCGTGTGGAACAACTCCCTAATGGTCAAGCGACAGAACTAACTGCAAGTAACCTTCTTACATACACGGAGCAAGTTGACTTCGCTATAGCAAAATCACCTCAACCCGATGCCACACAAGATGTCTCTCATAATCATGGGTGGATGAAGCTAAAAACCTCGCCAATACGAACTACTGGGGCTCATCTTATCTGCCTCATTGACGCATGGCCGACGTACTCGTGCTCAGAAATGAAGGACCAAAAATCCGGGACTATCATGATGTGGAATTTAGAATTTCCTGCAGCCAATCATGAAGATTTAGGAACGCAGTGGTTTGCCTACCAATCAGACATAAGAAAGATGGCAGGAGGTTATGCACACGTTGAGGCGAATATCTGGAGTGAAGACAATCGACTCGTCGCAATTAGTCGCCAAAGTGTTGATTTAGCGAGTTAAATTTAACGTTTGCACATAGTTTTGTTCAAGTATCAAGCAAGTAAGCGCAATATAAGTTTCAGTTTTATGACGTCTAGGTTAAGCGCGCTACAATACCGACCCATTGATAAGGAGCGAAGCTAGACGATGCAATTGCAATACTGGAAAAATAATAGAACTGGGCTGCTCATTTTAGGCGGTTTTTTGCTCGCGGTTGGACTGCTATCAAGCGTAATCCCTAACATCGACTTACTCACCCCTGAATCAAACTACGTTGGCGCTATCCTTACCTATCTCACCTACTCTGCCGGCTCACAAGGGTTTCTTATTACTTTGGCGTTCTTTGTTGCCATAACTGCGCTCGGCACCGCTAACAAGAAGCAACTCTTACTACTGTTGATCCAACTAGGTGTTCTACTGGTGCTCTCTTTTGCAGCAAAATCGGCAATGAAAGAGATCACACAAAGCCCTCGCCCGTATACCGAAGCATTGATGCAGTTGGACCTGGTTGATTCTCCAAGTCGCTTTTACACGCTCGATTTTGCTACCCAAAATAGCATCATAGAAGTCGCATCCGAAAAGGTATCTCACTGGCGAACCATTCACTGGCAGGGAGAAACGGATTATTCGTTTCCATCGGGTCACACTGTATTCGTGGCTCTGTGTGTGTTCTTCTTTGGCGGTTTATTCGTAAAACGAAAACAGTACCTAATGCTAGGCATTGTTTTCGCTTGGGGTCTAGCGGTCGCCTATAGCCGATTGTGGCTTGGCATGCATCGTCCAGAAGACCTGATCGGCTCTAGCGTAGTCGTTGCTGTTATCGCCGCATTGATACCTGCGCCTAATCAAGCGGCACCTTCTCACTCAAACTAGAGTCATCACATTTTATCTAGATGAGATCCAATGCAGCCTTAAAAAGCTGCATATGGATAGGCACAAGGTCGCAATGATCACTGCGGTAGCCCCCACCGACTACCGCAGCAATGGGAATATTGCGCTCGGTTGCAACCTCAAGCATAAATCGATCTCTTTGGTAAATAGCCTCAGTGCTGACTTCAAGAAAACCGAGCTCATCCCCCTCGTGAATATCCACACCTGCGTCATATAAAATGAGATCAGGCCGATAAAGGTTCACCGCCATTTCAACCACTGACGTAAATGAGGCGAGAAATTCCCTGTCTGTGGTTCCCCTTGCCAAAGGAACATCAATATCAGAGCTGGGTTTTCGCGCTGGGAAGTTCTTCTCACAATGAAATGAGACTGTCGTAATATCTGGGTTATCAGCACACAAGGTGGCGGTACCATCGCCATGATGCACATCGCTATCTATGATCATGACTGAGTCGACGTCTGGATGCTTTAGTGCTTCATTGGCTGCAACTACTAAGTCATTGAACAGGCAAAACCCACTACCATAATCCGCATGCGCGTGGTGGTAGCCACCACTAAGGTGTATCGCTACACCCTCTTCAATGGCTTTTTGCGCCGTCATTACAGTGCCAGCAGTCGAGGTAAGGGTTCTTTTGATCAGCTGCTCACTCCAGGGAAAGCCTATACGACGCATTTTAGGCGCAGGTAAATCTCCAGAAACGAGCTGATTGATATAACCTAAGTCATGACTCTGTGAGACAGTGTCTATTGATAAAGGCTTAGGTTGGTAAAAGCACACACGCTCTGCGCCCATTCCCCGTTGTCGCAACTCTAAATCAACGGCGTCATACAGCAGTTTATACTTCATGATCGGATAACGGTGCCCATCAGGAAGAGGCAGATCTGAATAGATAGGATGATAAATTAATGGAAGCATGTAAGACTTTGTTTTACCTAGGTCTGTATATTCTTATTGATGTCTCTCACAAAAGAAAGCAAAATGGCGCCCCTTCCTAAGAAGGTGAGCGTTTTTCACATTATTCAACTACGCTCTCACTAGTTCATACCAATCGTACTAAATAATCGGTCATTCTAGCTGGTTAAAATACTCGACAGTTGCGTTAGAATTTTTGATTGTAGAATAACTACTTATCGAAAAATTCTTCCTTGTTCTCTAGTATTTTATTCTTCGCTATTTCTGAACGCTTACTTAGTGTGATTGGTATTATTTGCAGGCAAATCCGCCTTCACTACTTCACATCGAGAACATCTATGAGTTTTGACTCCCTTGGTCTATCAGCCCCGATCCTTCGTGCTATTGACGAATTAGGCTATACAAAGGCTTCTCCTATCCAAGAAAAAGCCATCCCTGCCATTATTGAAGGCAAGGACGTTATGGCCGCAGCTCAAACGGGTACAGGTAAGACCGCTGGTTTTACTCTACCTCTGCTTGAGCGATTGAGTACTGGGCCAAGACCAAAAGGAAATCACGTTCGCGCTCTTGTTCTAACACCAACTCGTGAGCTTGCTGCTCAAGTACATGACAGCGTAGTAAAATACGGCGCACACCTAGAAACAACCTCTACCGTTGTGTTTGGTGGCGTTAAGATCAATCCTCAGATGCTTAATCTTCGCAAGGGTTGTGATGTATTAGTAGCAACGCCTGGTCGCTTACTAGATCTGCACAGCCAAAATGCGGTGAAGTTCTCTGAGCTAGAAGTATTGGTGTTAGACGAAGCCGACCGCATGCTAGACATGGGCTTTTTCCGTGATATCAAACGTATCCTGAACCTACTGCCTAAACAGCGTCAGAACCTATTGTTCTCTGCGACCTTCTCTCCAGAGATCAGAGACCTTGCTCGTGGCCTAGTTAACAATCCAGTAGAGGTTTCAGTAAACCCGCCAAACTCAACCACTCAACTGGTTGAGCAGAGCGTTTACGTATCTGATAAGCGCCAAAAATCTTCCATTCTTGCCAAGCTCATTAAAGAGGGTAATTGGCAGCAAGTTCTAGTGTTCAGTAAGACCAAGCATGGTGCAAACCGCCTCGCTCGTTTCCTTGAAGCAGAAAAAATCTCAGCGCTACCGATTCACGGTAACAAGAGCCAAGGCGCGCGTACTAAAGCGTTAGAAGAGTTCAAAACAGGTAAGATTCGCGTTTTAGTTGCAACCGATATTGCCGCACGTGGTCTCGATATCCCTCAGCTTCCTCAAGTGGTTAACTTTGATCTTCCCCATGTATCTGAAGACTATGTACACCGCATTGGTCGTACCGGTCGTGCTGGTGAAACAGGCAAGGCGTACTCTTTGGTATGCGTTGACGAGACGAAAGAGTTGTTTGCCATTGAAAGGCTGATTGGCAAGGTACTAGAGCGCCATGAAATGGAAGGCTTCAAGCCTGTTAACCCTATTCCTGAATCAAAGCTTGATACACGCGCTATCAAGCCTAAGAAACCTAAAAAGCCAAGAGTTGAACACAAAGATGGTCAACGCTCAGCTGAAAACGCTCAAGGGCATAAACCCGCCAACAAGAACAAGCGTCATTCTACACGACGCGGTTCAGGCCAAGGCAGTGAGTCCAAGGGCAACCAACAAAACAAACCTGCAACAGCTTCTCGCGATGGTGCTAAACCAACGCCAAGACGTCGCCCGCAGCGTAATACTAATAGCTGATAGCTATCAGCTATCAGCTATCAGCTATCAGCTATCAGCCTGTCTCTTGATCACAAGTCGAGTCCTTTGAGCATTTCATAGGATTCGACTAGTTGCATTAGCTGTAACCAGCCATCCCATAATGCTACAACTCCCACACGACCATTCCGTTTACTATCATGCCAGCGACCTAACTTGGCGAGGGCGTAATATCCCCAATGCAGTGAAGGGGGCTCTGTTGGTATTGGCTTAGTTTTGTGCGCCGCTTTCCATAGTATTTTCCAACTGACGTTACTGAAATAAACCGTGCATGGAATATTCTTCGCCTCTTCCTTGTTTTGCGTCAGTTCCCGTAACTGAAATAAACGTACTGCGATAAAGGCTTGAATAACGGCTACACGACGTAAATTATCACGACTTTGCATACGCAATCTTTCTACTTGTGTACCTTCTGATTTCCAGATTTTATGAAACTCCTCTATGCGCCACCTTAGTTCGTAGTAGCGAGCTATTTGACGAGCTTCTTCGGGAGTTGTCACTGGTTCGGTCGTATAAAGTACCCAGCGTAATTTACCTTTTTCGCCGTTGGGTTCGACTTCTTGGCAGACCACGGCATTTACAGTAATAGTGGCTTCTGCTTTAGCGCGTTGAGGCTTTTGCAACGTCACCGATGTATGACTCAATGCTATCGTTGCGGTTCGCGCTCGACGTCCACCTTTCTGTTGAATATCTATGGTGTAGTGAGCGCTTGGTTCAAGGGCATCGAGTACTGTAAAAAGCTTTTCATCAAAGCCGACTAAGCGTCGATTGTCGCTTGCTCGTACGACAAAACGGTGACCTTGACTGATTTGATAGTCTAGGTATTCGTACATATCCGCTTCGCGATCACAAACATCAATGACATTGTCGAGTGTTTCAAGTCGTGATGAGAGTTGTTCAACATTATGTTGCCATTTATAACTCTCTTTTTCGCTACGCTCTCTGCATTGTAATTGATGGGTTTGTTGTACTTGCTTACTTTGTCGGTACCAATAATGTTGATAAGCCAACCCAAGCACTTGTTCACTCTGAGCATCCAACATCAATGTGGAATGAGCATAGAGTGTTCGTCCTTTATTACTGTGGCGGGTGTCGCTCCCTGAATTGACTTCGCCGAGTTCTTCACAAACAGAATGGCGGTAGCTCAGACCAGTAGTATCTTGGAGTGCTAAGACTAAAGGGCGCTGACGAACTAACTCGTCAGTTTGAGTGTACCCAGCCTCAGCAATGGCTTCGGGGCTGATACTATCGTTACGAATGAAGCGGTAAGCACCTTCGATACTGGCAGGGTCATCACAAGAACGACTCACCGATTTACCAGCGTTTTTAGCTAGATCACTGGCTACTTTAACCAGGCGGTTAGTGCGACGAGGATCGCCAAGCTGTGCACGACCAAAAATAAATTCAGCCCAGTGCTCAGAGTTGGAAGTAAACATAGAAAGTGTGACCTAATAAGCTAAAAGAAGTATTAGATCACACTGAGATTAGATAACAAGACTTGTGTATGAAAGTCAGGCTATCAGCTATCAGCTATCAGCTTAAAGCTTACCGCTGCTTTTCCTTAGGTGCCGATTAGAGGTGTTCTTTTTCGGCACCTCAGGCACCGCTTTCTTTTCGTGACGCAGATGACGAATGGCAAGTAGTGGGTGTTTGAGCAACATTCTTGGACCGGAAAATCGCATCACAGCACGCATATTCTCTTTGGGTTCCGGTCGATAGCAGTGTACAGGACAACGATTACAGGTTGGCTTGTTCTGACCAAATACACAGCGATCCAGCTTAGTCTTAGCGTATTGACTTAGCTCGGTACACTCTTCACATAAACCATGTATAACCCCATGATGCTTCGCGCAATAGATCTCGATCATTGCGTGCACAGTCTTATATTCTTTAAGCAATTCACCGCTTAATATTTCGTCTAGTTGTTGCTGCCTTTGCAAAACTATTTCTCACAACCCGTAACATACATTTAGTATATAACTTAAAAAGCCTATATCGCCATACCAACTCTCTTGATTTAGCTCTAAGTCTCTTTTTCTACTTCAATGCGTACAAAACACCACCATTCAATTTCCTAAATGGAACTAACTTCTGAGCCGACACTCAAAATAAAACCAAGATTTATCACTATTATTGAAATACTTAGCTTTGTTTTGGCTAAGATAATAGAATGACTAGTAAGAGCACATTGCCCCACTTTACGAGACATGCGGGCAATATATAGACAGGGAAACGGAGAGTTACATGCTTAAAAGGACGCTGCTCACAGGCGCTATTCTTTGCTCACCATGGCTTCACGCAGAGGTGATCGAATCGACCTATTTATCCGGTTTTGGCGAGGCCAAGCACCCTTCTGGTTTTGAACATCTAGACTACGTTAATCCTTCTGCACCCAAAGGTGGTCACGTCACTTATGGAGCGATCGGCACCTACGATAGCTTTAACCGTTACGGTTCTCGCGGTAAGCCTGGCGCTATGACAGGAGAAATCTACGATACCTTGATGTTTTCTCCTACCGATGAAATCAATACCTCCTACCCGCTGATTGCTGAGAAAGTGCGTTATGAAGACGATTTCTCTTGGATGGAAGTTGATATCAACCCAAAAGCTAAATTTCAAGATGGCGTGGCAATTACCGCCAAAGACGTTGAGTTCACTTTTCAAAAGTTTCTAGATCAAGGTGTGCCTCAATACAAAACCTACTTTAAGAAGATAAAGTCCGTTAAAGCAATAAACGATAAAACAGCGCGAATCGAGATGGCAGAGCCAGACAGAGACGTGCTATTCGCTTTAGTGCAAGGAATGGCGGTGCTTCCAGAGCATTTCTGGAAAGACAAAGACCTTAGTCAGCCTCTATCCCAACCTCCAGTAGGAAGCGGGCCCTATAAAATTGATTCCTTTAAATCTGGTCAAAGTATTACCTATGCTCGCGTGACCGATTATTGGGCTGAAACCTTGCCAGTAAACATCGGCAGAAATAACTTCGATACCATACAGTACGATTATTATCGCGATGACACAGTGATGCTTGAAGCTTTTAAAGCAGGGGAATACGACTTAAGACAAGAAGGTACTGCGAAATTTTGGGCCACCTCCTACACAGGCTCTAACTTCGATAAGGGCTACATAATCAAAGAAGAGATCGCTCATCAGATCCCTCAGAGCATGCAAGGTTTTATCTATAATACCGAAAGCGACATTTTCAAAGACCCTAAGGTACGCGAAGCCCTAACCTATGCATTGGATTTCGAGTGGATGAACAAGAACATGTTCTACCACCAATACGCTCGCACCAGCAGCTACTTCCAGAATACCGAGTACCAAGCAAAGGGTAAGCCAAGCGCAAAAGAACTTGAAATTCTTGAACCTATTAAGGACCAAGTACCAGAGCGTGTGTTCGGCGAGTCATACGCGCCACCAAAAAGTGACGCTTCTGGGCGAATTCGTACGCAGATGCGTACCGCAATTAAACTCCTCAAAGAAGCCGGATGGGAGACCAAGAACGGTGTACTGACCAACAGCAAAACCGGTAAACCATTCGAGTTTGAGTTGCTGGTTTACAGCCCAACAACCGAACGTATTGCTGATCCGTTGAAAAAGAACCTCAGCAATATTGGTATCAACATGAAGATTCGCACGGTGGATACGACTCAATACCTTAAGCGCTGGCATGAGCGCGATTACGACATGATCTTTTCATCGTATTCCGCCAATGCCTACCCAAGCACTAACCTGAAGATTGCATGGAACAGTAACTTTATCGATAGCACCTATAACCAAGCGGGTGTTCGAAACAAGGCTATCGACTATCTAACAGAAGAGATCGACACCCATCAGCAAGACCCAGAAAGACTCAAAGCCTTAGGCCCAGCCCTCGACCGCGTACTGACCTGGAACTTCTACGCTATTCCAGCATGGCATACAGGCGCATTTAGGGTAGCAAGTTGGGACAAATTCGCTAGGCCAGACATTCGACCAGAGTATGACCTAGGTTTAGATACTTGGTGGGTCGATACTGAGAAAGCGCAGAAGCTACCGGCTAAAAGACGGTAGCGACTAGTCCAAGTTACTAGCTGCAAGCTTCTAGCTGCTAGCTGCTAGGTTCTAGCTGCTAGGTTCTAGGTTCTAGGTTCTAGCTAGGTTCTAGGTTCTAGGTTCTAGGTTCTAGGTTCTAGGTTCTAGCTTCTAGCTTCTAGCTTCTAGCTTCTAGCTTCTAGCTTCTAGTAGCTTGCAGCTTGCAGCTTGGAACTATCATTTTGTTTTTTCACATTCAATCATAGAGAGTTATGTCAGCTTATATAATAAGACGCCTGTTGCTCGTCATTCCCACCTTATGGGCAATCATAACCATAAACTTCTTTGTCATTCAGATCGCACCTGGTGGCCCTGTTGAGCAAGCTATTGCTCAGATGGAAGGGTTAGACTCAGGGGTAATGGAGCGCTTTACTGGGGGTGGCCAAGAGGTTGAACTTAGCGCTAGCAACGCCGATGCACAAACCACCGGCTATCGCGGTTCTAGAGGAATGGACCCTGAGGTTATTGAAGAGATCAAAAAGCAATTTGGCTTCGATAAACCGATTCACGTGCGTTATTTTGAAATGCTCAAGAACTACATCACCTTTGATTTTGGCCAAAGCTTATTCAAAGGAGGCGATGTCATCGACCTCATTGTCGAGCGATTACCGGTTTCTATATCTCTGGGGCTCTGGAGTACCTTGATCATATATCTGATCTCTATTCCACTCGGGATAGTAAAGGCCATTCATCACGGATCTCGCTTTGATATTTGGACCAGCGCATTGGTCATTGTCGGCTACGCGATTCCGGGCTTTTTGTTTGCCATATTGCTTATCATCGTCTTTGCTAGCGGCAACTACCTCGATTGGTTCCCTCTACGAGGCTTAGTCTCCTCCGACTTTGACCAACTTAACTGGTATCAAAAGGTCATTGATTACTTCTGGCATTTAACCCTGCCGACTCTTGCTATGGTGATTGGTGGTTTTGCGACCCTAACGATGCTGACCAAAAACTCGTTTCTTGATGAAATCAACAAGCAATATGTGGTTACAGCGAGAGCCAAAGGTCTGGATGAGAAAAGTATTCTCTACAAGCATGTGTTCCGCAACGCTATGTTGATTATCATTGCTGGCTTCCCTAGCGCCTTTATCAGTATCTTCTTCACCGGTTCAATGCTGATTGAGGTGATGTTCTCTCTTGAGGGTATCGGTCTTCTTGGCTTTGAATCCACTATTCAACGAGACTACCCTGTGGTATTTAGCTCTTTATATATCATGACCTTACTTGGCTTATTACTCAGCATTATCTCTGATCTCACCTATTCGTGGGTAGACCCGCGCATTGACTTCGAGGCCAGATAAATGAATCCATTACTTAAACTTCGCATCGATCGCTTCAAAGCCAATAAACGTGGCTTCTGGTCATTATGGATTTTCACACTGTTGTTTACGGTAACCTTATTTGCTGAACTCGTTGCCAATGATAAACCTCTGTTTGTCAGCTTTGACGACGGCTGGTATTTCCCTATTGCAAAGCAGTACTCCGAGATTGAATTTGGCGGCGAGTTTGCAGCTGAAGCGGATTATACCGACCCCTATGTACAAGACCTCATCAATGAAAAAGGCTATATGGTTTGGCCAATCATTCGCTTTAGCTACGACACCATTAACTACAACTTACCTGGTCCTGCGCCTTCTGCCCCAGATTCTATTAACTGGTTAGGCACTGATGATAGAGGACGAGATGTATTAGCCCGAATCATTTATGGGTTCCGTATATCCGTTTTATTTGGCTTTGTGTTGACCATTGTCAGCAGCATTATTGGTGTTGTTGTAGGGGCAACTCAGGGCTATTACGGCGGAAAGCTGGATCTCATTGGTCAGCGCTTTATTGAGGTTTGGTCAGGCATGCCTACCCTATTTTTGCTGATTATCTTGTCGAGTTTCGTAGAGCCGAGCTTTTGGTGGCTACTTGGCATAATGGTGCTGTTTAGCTGGATGAGTTTAGTGGGTGTGGTGCGTGCAGAGTTCTTGCGCTGCCGTAACTTTGACTATGTGAAAGCCGCTCACGCATTAGGGGTTAGTGATAAACGAATCATCAGCAGACACATGTTGCCAAACGCTATGGTAGCAACACTGACTATGATTCCATTTATTCTTTCGGGGTCGGTCACTACCCTAACCTCTTTAGATTTCTTAGGGTTTGGCTTGCCTAGTGGTTCCCCTTCGCTTGGCGAACTGCTCGCTCAAGGTAAGGCTAACCTGCAAGCTCCATGGCTGGGCTTTTCGGCCTTTATCGTGTTGTCGATAATGCTAAGTCTACTGGTGTTTATTGGAGAAGCGGTAAGAGACGCGTTTGACCCTCACGCCCAAGCATAAGAGACAAAAAAAGAGGCGTTAAACGCCTCTTTCAAAAAACTGAATATAAAAACTGGGGGGCTTTTTGGCAAATTTACTTATTAGCTTGTTTGCTCTGAAAGCTTAAGACGTTCGATAGATTGTTTCAGCTCGTTAGCAAGGTCCGTTGTAGCCGATAGGCTAGATTCGTTTTGGCCCGCGATAGCGTCAACCACTGAGGTTGCTTGCTGTAGTGCCTCATTAACGGTCGCATCTAGAGAGCGTAGACATTTTTGCGCCAATTGAAGGTGCAGTTCCGCTTCTTTTGCGAGGCTGTAAGCTGATTTGTAGATTTCTTTTGGCATATTAGCCTCCTGAGTCAGTTTAGGGGGGTTACAAGACAGAGTTTTCGAAAGCGTATTGTATTTAAATACTACAAATAAGATATATTAATTTATTTGAATGAGCTACATTTTATTTGAGAAAATGAGAGCCTTGGCACAACTTTTGATTAGTATCTGTACATCTATTTGCAAGAATTTTTCGCTTAACTAAGACCAATCCAACTATTTTATTGGTTGAGCCAACAACACCACAACAAGGAATGATATGACGCAGGCGCTACTACACATTGATAATCTTTCGGTTGCCTTTGGTGGGAAAAATAACCCAAGGACAGTAACGCAAAACGTGAGTTTGTCTGTTAACAAAGGCGAAACGCTCGCCTTAGTGGGTGAAAGTGGTTCAGGTAAATCCGTTACTGCCAATGCGATTCTGCGCCTACTGCCAAAAGCCAGTACCGTCTATCAAACAGGTACTATCCATTTTGACAAGGAAGAGCTGCTCACTCTCTCAGAGCGTCGTATGCGTGGCGTGCGCGGTGGCCGTATTGGCATGATATTCCAAGAACCTATGGTATCACTCAACCCTCTTCATAAGATTGGTCGTCAACTAGTGGAAACCGTTGAGATACATCGTGGCCTTCGTGCCAATAAAGCCAAGACGCTCGCGCTAACCTGGCTAAACAAGGTCGGTATTCGAAACCCAGAACAAAAGATTAACGCTTATCCCCACGAACTGAGTGGCGGAGAAAGGCAGCGTGTAATGATTGCCCTCGCGCTGATAAACGAACCAGAATTATTGATTGCCGATGAGCCCACCACAGCGCTGGACGTGTCCGTACAAGCTCAAATACTGGATCTGTTAAAAGATCTTCAGCAAGAGCTTGGTATGGCTATGCTCTTTATTACTCATGATTTAAGTATTGTTAGACGTATTGCTAATCGCGTTTGTGTCATGAAAGAAGGAAAGCTCGTAGAAACGGGCGAATGCCAATCTTTGTTTAGTGACCCAAAGCATCCCTACACTAAGATGCTTATTGATGCCGACCCTTCTGGCTCTCCTGTAGAAGTCCCCGACACCAACGCCAATCTAGTTGAGGCACACGATCTTAAAGTGTGGTTCCCGATTACTGGCGGGATATTTAAGCGTGTCATCGACCATACCAAAGCGGTCACTGGGGTTAACTTCACCCTTAAGAAGGGTCACACCCTGGGCTTGGTTGGTGAGAGCGGCTCAGGTAAATCTACAACGGGTATGGCGATACTTCGCTTGGTCAATAGTAATGGCGGCATCGTATTTGATAGCAAAGAGCTTTCATCGCTAGATAGAAAACAGATGTTGCCACTGAGAAGTCGGATGCAGGTCGTCTTTCAAGACCCCTTCTCTGCTCTCAATCCACGAATGTCGGTTGCGCAGATCATTGGTGAGGGGTTGCGAGTCCATCAAGACCTAACGGATAGTGAGATAGACGCTGAAATTTGTCGCGTAATGCAAGAGGTAGACCTCGACCAAGAAACGCGCCACCGATATCCTAATGAGTTTTCTGGTGGGCAGAGACAGCGTATAGCCATTGCTAGAGCATTAATCCTTAAGCCTGAGTTTATCCTACTGGATGAACCAACGTCCTCTTTAGATCGTACTGTACAAGCACAGGTGTTAGATCTGCTCAAGCAGCTGCAACAAAAGTATGGTTTAACTTATCTGTTTATCAGTCATGACCTCAACGTTGTGCGTTCTCTGTGTCACGACACTATGGTGCTAAAAGCGGGACAAGTGGTGGAATACGGTGAAACAGAGCAAGTATTTAATGCACCTAAGCACGATTACACACAACAATTGGTGACATTGTCACAGATGTAATCTGTCACATCAAAACCTAAGGTAAAACGTTATTTATGAAAAGCTTAGATCAGCTCGATTACTGCCACACCTACGCCGATCTTGGCTCTTCACTATCAAGCCGAGTCAACCCGACACCGCTCAGCGACCCGTATCTCATCCATACCAATCAGCGCCTCGCAAAGCAACTTGGCATTGATATTGAGTCTGTTGGCGATGAGATACTTACACAGCTTATGTCGGGGCAAGGCATCCTTGAGTCTTGGTCACCCATAGCGATGAAGTACACTGGTCATCAATTTGGTCAATACAATCCAGATCTTGGAGACGGTAGAGGGCTCTTGCTTACAGAGTTCATAAACGATGATGGTGAAAAGTGGGATTTTCATCTTAAAGGAAGTGGCCAGACTCCCTATTCTCGCGGTGCAGATGGGCGAGCAGTGATTCGTTCAAGTGTAAGAGAATACCTGATCAGTGCGGCCATGGATGGACTGAGCATTCCTACCACTCAAGCCCTGGCTATCTCTGGCGCAAGCACACCCGTACGAAGAGAAGAGATCGAATCAGCGGCTACTCTATTACGGATAGCCCCAAGCCATGTTCGATTTGGTCACTTTGAATATCTCTTTTATAGCGGACAGCACAGCGAGATAAAGGCGTTAGCGGATTACATTATCCTCTGGCACATGCCTGAATTAAAGGATTCTGAAGATAAATACGCGGCGTTTTTCCAACAGGTCACCAAACGCACGGCAAGCATGATCGCGCATTGGCAAGCCTATGGCTTTTGTCATGGCGTAATGAACACAGATAACATGTCGATACTAGGCCTCACCTTCGACTATGGTCCCTTTGCCTTTCTTGATACCTATTTGTCCAAGCACATCTGCAACCACAGTGATTACAGTGGACGCTACGCCTTTCACCAGCAGCCTGGGATTGGTCAGTGGAATCTATCCGCGCTCGGTTACGCCCTGTCATCGCTAATCGATAGCAAACAGATAGAAGCCTCCTTGCAGGAATATGCTTCACACATTCAAGCCGAATACCGACGTTTAATGCGAGCACGTTTTGGATTAGACAGTGAACATGAAAACGACCCTGAGCTTATCAACTCGTGTTTAGAATTGATGGAAAAGCTAGGACTAGATTTTCATTTTACACTGAGGGTCTTGTCAGAGACAGGCCCTGATAATTGGACAGACACTGAGCTTAATAGCACATTAAATAAACCGGAGTTCATTGCTTGGCTTAGAGAATACCAACAACGTATTGCCTTGGATTATAGTAACGATCAAGAGCGACAAAATGCGATGCAAGGGGTCAACCCTAAATACATTTTACGTACTCATCTGGCGCAAGAAGCCATCGAGAAGGTGGAAAATGGAGAATTTGAAATCTTAGAGACTTGGCTTACTGTGTTAGCAAATCCCTTTATTGATCACGCCTGCCCTTCTCATTGGTCACTGCCACCAAGCAACGACCAAAAAGGCATTTGTCTAAGTTGTTCTTCTTAAACCTTGCTGAAATCGCAGTTATTTAACTGCGATTACTTAACTGCACTGGTCTATATATTGATTCATAACCTGCTTTTGGTACTTACCCATATCGCCCGAGTGATACGCATTCGCTTGCTCCCAACCCAGCTGTCGTGCAACTTCTGACGTAGAGGAGATTAGCGCCTCGCCATCACTAATGCCGGGATTCAGAGCCAAAGTTGTCACAGTCGCTTGTTCGATATGTCTGAACATCCTGTCTTCATAGTGACTAATATTGGCTTCTTTTGCTAAAAAAGCGGCGTAGCCTCCGCATCGGACTTGTTCGACAAATGTCTGTTGCGTGGGAGGGGGATTCACCGTAAGCGCCATCGCCTTGGTTGCGGTAAATAAAGCCAAAATAGAACTGACACAGCTCAAATAGATAAATTTTTTCATGGTTAAGTGGTCCTAGTTAGCTTGTAACGAAATGAACCTAGATAAACGACTTATCAGGTTAATCAAACGATAATCAAAAGAAACGTTTAGTTCAGAGCGGTATAGCCACGCCCTGACATACAGTTACGGACCACTTCAGAGTAAGCCTCTTGGTTGCTCGCCTCTACCGCATTGCGCTTGCCTCGGTTTCCAAGAATACCAAGGGTCATGCCTACCGCAGCACCGGTTTTAGCCGCACTTGAGCCTGAGTTGCCTGATACACTTCCCGCTACCGCACCCGCAGTTGCACCTCTAGCACCACGCTTAGCCGTTTCTTGCGCAACGTTATCCGCCTCTTCTTGAGGCGCTTGAAGCCCCAGTCCTTCACAGTACACCATGTCTTCGCTGAACAGATCAGAATCATATTGTCCTTGATCATAAACCAATCCATGGGCACTAACAGGAAGAGTAAACGCTGTACTAAGTACACCAACTAACAGGGTTGCTCGAAGTTTTTTCATATCAAATGCTACTCAATTTGCCACACAAAAGATGGAACGTATTGTGTGGCAAACTCCGTCTTGTATATATAAAGCGAGCTTTGGTTGATCTATTCATTCAGCTTATGAATAGAGCCTTACATTGAATACAAGAAGTAAATCTGTGACTTCATTCGAATGATGATGCCTCGAATCGCATCCAGAAAGTTCATGAAAGACGCGGGTTTGTCGCCACTGATCCATGCCAAGCCCACAGAGCCCACAGGAATGTCATACCTTTCACTCTCGTGGATCTTTAAGCGCACAAAGTGATGCTTGTTATTTACGTTTTTACCCGTTGTGGTGCGAACGTTGGGATCAAACGACAGCAAACTCCCTTGCGACTCACCCGTCGCCTCAACAATGCCTTCGACTTCTGCTGCAAATACCTTGCCTGGGAACACCGGTGATGAGAACTCTGCAAACTGCCCCGCTTCGACATTACGTATTGCCTGATGATTCACGCGCATTAACACGTATTTCTCATTGGTATACATATGAAGACGCGGCATGGTGCTAACGAGTTGCCCTTCGCGCAAAATAAAGTTAGTGAGATAACCATCTAACGGTGCGTACACCTTTGTTTGCTTTAGGTCCCACTGTGCCTTATGCAAACTTTCCATAGCTTGATGGATGTCGTTTTTCTTATTGGTAAGGATCAGCTGTGACTTTTCAATCTCAAGTGCCGACTTTTCAGCGTCCACTTCGTATTTTGAAATTTCAGCCTTGATCGTTTCAATCTCTAGTCGAGCCAGCGTCACTAGCGTTTGTTGCTCTTCCAATTGAGCTTCTGTCACTGAGTGTTTGACTACCGCCTCTTGCTCAACGTAACGCTCTAAAGTGCTTCGTTTTAGCTTCAGATCCGCATACGCCGCTTTCAGCTTACTCTGCTCAATTGCGGTGATCTTGTTCGACGCTTTGAGATCTGACTTAGCCATAGCAATGTCTTCTTTAGCCTGCTCATAAGACACTTTGCTACTATCAAGTTCTACTTGTGCTTGATTAAGCGCAATTTGATAAGGCTCAGGGTCAATCTCATAGATTAGATCGCCCTTGGATACCTCTTGGTTGGGGCTAACGTGTATCTTGGTTACCTTACCCTTAATTTGGGTGCTACCCGGTCTGAGTTGAACGTGAGGCGCTTGCACAACAGAGCCTCCAGAGAGGTCCATTGGCGTATAGTTAATTAAGCCAATCCAAACAAAGACTAACCATCCACTTCCCCCAATATAAGCAAAGCCTTTCGTCCCTTTATTCCATGGCATGCCTATTAGACGAAGAAGATAAATAAACAGTGCCCATACTGCTAAGCCCTCTAACATGCTTCGCTCTCCTCTGCTTTTGTCGATTTGCTTGGTGCTGGTGTGCCAACTGGCGCATTCCAGATATCACGAATTCTCGTTAAGGACGTTTCGAGGTCAACAAATGCGATAAATACTGCGATTACCCACACCCAATGCCAGAGAAAGCCTATCCAAGTGAGAACGGTTATCAGCGCGACCTGATTATGATCTCGTTTATGAGCCTTGGAGATAGGTAATTCGTGAAAGCGCCAAAAGCCATACAGACCTGCTGCGACAGTGCCAACAAGAACAACGAAGGCAACAACATGGAGCACCGTATCAGCAGTGGTTTCAACAAACGGGACAGCAAATAAACTCATGAAAATACTCGTAAAATTAAATTTTTAGTAGTTTGAGTATTTCTACGGTTTACCCCAACAGATTCAACAGATAAAATCATAAAACACCACTTATTGATGATATTTGCTGAAATTTATGTCCGTGTATTTCATTCGCAGTGCCTTTTTCATTAGACTACATAATAGCCTGCAGTCTGTGCTCAATGTCGACTCAGCGCTTTGCCCTATACCCGCAACCGTCTTTGAAGACGCTAATACCCTAATTCCGTACTCCGAAATCACCCGTTGGTACAAGGAGGTTGAGCGCTTATCGGGAAACCCTGACTACATGCTTGAATTCAAACACCTGATCCGTATGGACAATATTGGGTGGTTTGGTGAATGGTTACTGTCAGCACCTGACAACATATTGGCTTTTCGTCGGTTTAACTATGGTATGTCTCATATGCAATCTGGCGGTAGCTTTTACGCCATGCAAACCGGGAACAAAAATATCATCAAGTGGGTACACAAGAGTTACTCCCCGGAAAAGCGCGCACGCTTTCACGAGTCCGTATACAACGTATTGTTAATGCTAGATTTTTTAAAAAAAGCCTCCCACGACAATTTCGAACTGCAGCTTATCAAAATCTCAGGTTCTACTGACGCTATGGAGAAATACAAAGATGCGTTTGGATGTGATATTGAATGGAATAGCCCAACAACAGAGGTATGGTTTAAAACCAACGACCTTCTAACCAAGGCCAATGACCTCGACTTTCTCAGTGCCGATTCTTCATTTTATCTAAGCCATAATCTCAGCGATAAAATTGATAAACTGCTTAACATGCCTCAGGCCAATGATGAGGTAAAAGAATTGTATGAGCTTGCCAATTATACCCTGCACTTCGGTCTTCCCTGTGCCAAGAGAGTCGCTGATATGCTCAATATCTCTACTCAAACACTGCGCCGTAAACTTCAACAAAAGGTGCATTTCAACTTTACTGATCTCAGTGCCTATATCACCACTAGCGCCGCCGTTAACTTGTTAATTAGGGGCATTCCCCCTAAAGAGGTCTCCAAAAAGCTCGGCTTCACCCACGAAGGGAGTTTTTCGAGACAGTTTAAAAAGTACCGAGGGGTCACCCCCCTTAGATATTACCAGGCTCACAATGATAAAAGGTTGGGGTCATCATAGCAGTGCGGTCCATGGCCTCTATTCGTAGTGCGTACCTTTCTAAGTCACGTTACTTAAGAAATGAACCCACTCAACAAGACATCTCATTCTTAACCCCACCTTTAAACAAATTAAACATCATTGCGTAAAATGTGCATTGCGACCCTACTCCAATCTCTATAATTCATCGCATCTACCCAGTGGTGATGAGCTCAAACCGAGCTAACTAGAGGTGAGCAAACTGCACAGTCAATCCAGGATGATGAAACTGCATAAGTCTCATTTGATGAACAACACCATGAATTAAACGACCTGCACTGATTTGAAAAATAAATCACTGCACATTAATCATCGTAATAGGAATCAAAATGAAAGTTAATGCTATTGAAAAAAGTCTAATCGGTATTTTGTCTGTTGCTATCGCAAGCCAGTGGGCTTGGGTACACATTCCAAGTGTAAAAGAAATCATCTTTGTGGGGCTATTGATGCAACTGTGCCTCAGCTTTTTCATCGGCCTTGAAGCATGGAGTGCCAACAAGTGGAAACAAAAAGGCGACGCTAAGAAATACAAAATTGGTCGCGGAATTACGTCTTATATTTCTTTAGTTGGCGGGAAATTTGTCACCATGGGCATCATCGCCGTACTGTTTGAGTCTGTAGCATTTACGGGCTGGGTTGGCGGTGTTATCGCTTTCTTCGGCATTATCTTCCTCATTATGGGAATGGAAAAAGCATACGCTTTGCTCGTCGATAAGCTAATCAACCCTATGGTAGAGTTGCACAGTAAATAACAGCAGAGTATCTGCGAGATACGACTTCAATGACTTGAAGGTGCTCTTATGAAAATAAAATTGATGATATTTGCAGTACTAGTTTTGCTAACGGGTACAGTCGCCGCTGAGGAATGCCGAACCAGCACAGTAAAAAGAGTAGCAGTTTGGACCGCTACTCTGCCCGTACCGCTAAACACGGTGTGGACTTGGCTGTACTTTACCGGCGAGGATCTCTATTGCCACACAATCGAAGAAGAAAACGAGAGCCACATAATCGAGCTCAACCAAGAGTACATCAGGACACTAGGTTATATAGGGTAATAATTAGCTCTGTTTTCTGCATCAAACACCTAAACTCGCTGTATCTCATTAGGTTGGTTTAACTTTACCCAAACCTTAGAAAAGTCGAACCAACCTAGCGCATTACACTTCGCATTTTGCAGCGCGCCGCAATGGTCCTTACTCACCCCAAGCCAGCAGTGAAACATAGGTATAATCAATTGATTCTCCACCAAATAGCGACCTAACTCCCTTGCTGGGAATCCAGCATTAGGTTGCCCCTGCCACTCCTGAACGACTTGATGAATGTGTTCAAATTGATTATCGGTACTTAAGTGATCGAGATTGCTGTAGTCAAGAAGCCAACCCAGCAAGGTGTCGTCTCGATGAGTCCCAAGCCCCATAGGTTTAATCCACAGATCAACTGAATCAATGTCATCAGGAACATGGTCATAGCGTATAAACTGTACCGCCAACCCATCTTGCTTGAGTAGCGACGCTATGGCCTTGGATAGGGTTGGGAAAACTGGATGTTCGCTATGGTATGCAATACTGACCGTCTCAATTTGAGGCGGTGATAGTTGTCTGAGCGGCTGGCTATGGTACCAACCGGGTTTAAGACCATGGGCTGGCAATAATCCAAGCTCAACAATAGACTCTTGAGAAAGCTGTGCAAACAGATTAAACGTGGTGAGCTTAGAGGCGAAATACTCTTGCCACTGCTTATCCCGGCCAAGTCCACTGCGTTGGTTTACTGAAATATAAGTGCATCCTGGATCTAAGGCTACGTCGTCGTCGGTGCGCTGTGTCGGCATATTTGGTTGAGACAAGCTTGGATAGACAATACTTGAGTGAATCTCGTCAATAACCCAAACCTCAACCCTATCAACCAACGGTCTAAAGCCAAAATAGCTATCAAAGGCCTCAAGAATCAACCTCTTGTCATCATTGACAGACACTCGGTAAGGCCCCGTTCCGCTAGGCAAGCGGTCGAAATCTTCAATCTCTGTGCTGTTATACGGAAGCACCTTGGCCACCGTTTCAGCAAGCAATACATCAAAATGATAATCCGCTCGACTAAGCTCTACATCAATGACCAATGGAGAAGGCGTGGTGACGTTTTGAATATGAGCAAACAAGGGCAAGTTTGCTAATGACTTTAAGTGCTCAACCACATGCTCGGTTTCAAGCAACTGACCATTGTGGAAGCGAACTTTGGCCCTAAGATAAAAGCGCCAATGACTGCCTTCAACATTGTCCCAAGAATGGGCGAGATCTTGAGTCAGCTTATCGTTTTCATCCAGTTGTGTAAGACCACTAAAGACTTGATGAATGATGTTTTGCTCTGAGCGTCGATGAGGCTTTCTCGGGTTTAGCATTGAAAGCTGACGATAATAAGGAAGACTGAGAACCTGCTGTCCTTGTCTGTGCTGAACGCCTAGATAATCCTGAATCACTTGAGTTAGACGGTTTGCGTCTTGATTAAGAACTTGCAATGCCTGCCCTATACGGCCTTCTTCAAGATAACGTTTAGCTAGTCCCTCTCCTACATCTTGTCGGTTCTGCTTGAAGATAAGCTTTGATTGCTTGCCTCGCCCAGCAGAAGGGTGCCACTCGATCCATCCCTCTTCACTGAGCTTGTTCAGTACGATACGCGCGTTTCGTCTGGTACAAAACAAAATCTCTGTGATGTCTTCTATACGCGTATCGCTGTCTTCACCATTAAAGTGCTCAAATAGGGTTTCAAACTGAGTTCGAAGTCGCGGGCTACTCATAAAGAGGAAATTCCAGTCAATTAGAAAATTATCGATTTCCTCATTTTAGCACGAAGTGGAGAGATTTTATGTTATCGCGATGCCGGTAACTTGCGAAATTTCTTCAATGATTTCAGTGGGAAGCTTAATAGAAAATCGGCTTTGGGCATCTAATATCACCAATACTTGCCCCATCAGTTGAATTGCGTCAGTTTGCGCTTGGAAGGTCAAACGTTGCTCTCCATCGAGTCGAATCATGATCTCGTGGGCGTTAACGATGATTTTCCCCAATTCAAAGTCTAAAGTCATACCTTTGCCTTCTTCTTCGGGTTCCTAACCATCACTGTATGACGAGAGATACACACCAGATTACCCTGCTCATCTCGAATCTCAATGGACCAGATATGTGTCGTGCGACCCAAATGGATAGGCGTTGCTACTCCAGTAACAGTGCCACTACGTACCGCCTTGAGATGATTGGCATTAACTTCAAGACCTACACAATGGCTGTCACCCTCACAACAGTAATACGCTGCATAAGAACCTAGCGATTCCGCTAGGACGACAGAGGCACCGCCGTGCAATAGTCCAAATGGCTGATGTGTGTTCGGTCCAACAGGCATGGTCGCGGTTAACGAATTATCAGAAATCTCTGTATAAACAATGCCTAAGTGCTCAATCAAGGTATTTTTTGAGTTGGTATTAAGAGATTCTAGACTGATGTCGCGTTTCCATATCGTCATCGATGTCTTTTCCTTTGTTTTTGCTAGGTTCTGTTATCTTATTCTTTTTAAACACTTTAGTGTCTAAATTTTCCTGATTTGTGGGAAAATCTTACTCCATCGACCACACTTGTACTAAACCAACATTTAGGATTAGCGCAAAGATAGAAAAGGAACCCTTCTATGCGACTAAAAACACTCATGCTCTCATTGGCATCAGCAGCCATGATGACCGCTTGCGCCACCTCTCCAACGGGACGTAATCAAGTGATTTTGTTTTCAGATAACCAAATGTCTGATCTTGGTAGTCAATCGTTTGAACAAATGAAATCGGAACTCACCATTAGTAAAGACGCTAAAACGAATGCTTACGTTCAGTGTGTGACCAATGCCATTTTAGAGTATGTTCCTATTCAAGGCAGTTTTAGCCAATGGGAAGTGGTCGTATTTGATAGTGATCAGGTGAATGCCTTTGCCCTTCCAGGGGGGAAAATTGGCGTTTATACCGGTCTATTAAACGTCGCAGTTAATCAGGATCAACTGGCCACCGTCATCGGCCACGAAATTGCGCACGTACTCGCCGATCACAGTAATGAGCGAATGTCTCACGCCCAACTTGCCAATACAGGGTTGCAAATCAGCAATGTGGCACTCAGTAATCAGGAATACCGAAATGAAATAATGGCAGCCATGGGCGTTGGCGTTCAATACGGGGTTTTGTTGCCCTACGGCAGAACGCAAGAAAGCGAAGCGGACATCGTTGGATTGGAGTTAATGGCTAAAGCGGGGTTTGACCCCTACCAAAGTGTCGATTTATGGAAGAACATGGCTAAGGCTTCAGGGGGCAATCAACCGCCAGAATTGCTTTCGACACACCCTTCTCACGATACGAGGATTAAAGACCTAACGGCAAAAGCGGAAACCGAGCCAAAATTCTCCGGACAAAAGCCCAATTGCTCAAAGCCAAATTGAGTTTATTGCTCTAAAGTAATCACATATGAGCACGATGACATAGAAAACTTATTCTAAATCAACATTGATCGTGAACTGCTTTCATTACCATGGCTAAATATGGATAATGTCGCCAAATTACAAGAGATAACAAGGTTAATACATGTCTATTGAATCAACACTACGTCAACGCTGCGGCGACAAATGCGAGCTTTGTGGCGCAACTAATGATCTACAACCTTTTGCTGTTGCTCCTCACTCTCATGCAACCGTAGACCACGGCGCACTGCTATGTGACACATGCCGTACTCAAGTTGAAGACGCAGATCAGATGGACGTAAACCACTGGCGTTGTCTAAACGACAGCATGTGGAGCCAAGAGCCACCTGTACAAGTTCTAGCATGGCGTCAATTGACTCGTCTTGCACGCACCGAAGGTTGGGCTCAAGACCTGTTAGACATGATGTACATGGAAGAAGAGACCAAGACTTGGGCTGAAACTGGCATGGAAAACGACGGTAAGAAACACGTTGATTGTCACGGCGCACCACTAGCAAAAGGTGACACGGTCACCATCATCAAAGACCTACCTGTTAAGGGGTCTTCAATGGTTGTCAAAATTGGCACCATGGTAAGAAACATCAGCCTTGCACAAGACGATCCAGAACTCTTTTCTGGTAAAGTTGAAGGTCAGTCTATGTGGCTTCGTTGCGAATTCTGCCGTAAGAAGTAAGCACTGAAGTAGATTCAAGTAAAAAGCGCTAGCCTAACGGTTAGCGCTTTTTTATTGCTTGGCTAGAAAACTATTCCGCGTCGGCTTTTTCGTTATCTGGCAAACCTAAGCCGATTTTCGTCACCTTGTGGTCTTTTACATCAGCAACCACCCAATGCAATCCATACCAATCAAAGCTATCACCTAATACCGGGTATGACCCTAGCTTAAGTTCGACCAGTTCCTTGAGGGGCATATCAGCCTCTTCTTCCAATACAGTAATGCCGTAGTAACCCGTCACATCGCTCACGCTACAATTGATGTCTAAAAAGAAGTCACCAAAGAAACGCGGAGTCACTTCATCTTCTGGGGCTTCACTAAACAGCAAGCTCAAGGCATCGAGATCTTTGTCTTGCCCCATTACACATAGGGTATCATTGGCTTGTAACACGGTACTGCCCGTTGGATGTAGCAATTCCTCACCTCGGAACACCGCTGTAATGCGTGTCCCTTCTGGCATGGTGAGGCGTTTTAAAGGCTCACCCACACACCATTTTTCTTCTTTTAATCGGTAGACGAACGTTTCCCACTCACTTGCACGGAAAATCTCCATTCCGCTTCTGGATATAGGAGTCGGCTTTGGTGGCAAGGTAACGTCTGCCATTCGTGCCGCTTTCATCAAAGTCCCACCCTGTACGAGCAGAGATACCATCACCACGAAAAAGGCAATATTGAAGTACAGCTCCGCATTGGGAAGGCCTGCAACCATAGGGAACACCGCTAAGATGATAGGCACCGCGCCTCTCAACCCGACCCAAGAAATGAACTTACGCTCTTTGTTCGTAAAGCTCTTAAATGGCATCAACCCAATCCACACAGCCAAAGGTCTCGCCACTAAGATCATGCCAAAGGCTAATATGAGTGCAGGGATCATAATCTCAATAAGTGTTGCTGGTTTAACAAGTAAACCCAACACTAAAAACATCACTATCTGACTCATCCAAGTCATGCCATCAAGTACATTCAATATCGAATGACGATAGCTTGTAGGCTTGTTGCCAATCAACAAACCCGCCAGATATATAGAAAGAATACCACTGCCACCGAGCTTGTTAGAAAGGGCAAACAGAGCAATACCACCAGCTATCACTAAGACGGAATATAAGCCTTCGTGCAAATCCACTCTGTTGATCAAAGCCCAAAGTAACCATCCACCGCCAAGACCGACTAAAGCCCCTATGCCAAACTGCATACCAAAACTAGTGGCTAAGAATGACAAGCCAAGATCAGCTTCAGGATTGCCAAGTACAGCGATCAAGGTGACCGTTAGAAAGACCGCCATCGGGTCATTGGTACCAGATTCAATTTCTAGGGTTGAGCCTACTCGCTCATTTAGACTTTGTCCCTTCAGCATTGAGAAAACAGCAGCGGCATCCGTTGAGCCGACAATTGCTCCGACTAAAATACCTTGCAGTAAGGTCAGATCGAACAACCACGCCGCCATTAAACCCGTAAAGGTTGAAGTCAGCGCTACGCCTATGGTTGCGAGTGACAATGAAGGCCAGAAGGCCACCTTGAAACTGGATACCTTGGTTCGCATGCCACCATCAAGAAGAATAACCGCCAATGCAAGATTGCTGATGAGATAAGTTAATGAGTGATCATTGAAATCAATCTGACCTGGTCCATCTTCGCCCGCAAGCATACCGACAACCAAAAATATAAGTAGAATCGGCACACCTAGCTTAGAGGATGCTCTGGTCAAAAGAACACTGAGTACGATAAGAACCGCTCCTGTTAAGAACAGGCTATCGATCATATTTACGTCCAATTGTTCCTCACTTTTCGTTACAGTTCATTGAGTAAAAATTATAACAAAGTAATTCTTATAGCTCTTTGCTATATTTCGATATGAAATATCTTGCAACAGTTCTATGAAAAGCTTTGCCAGATTAACGACGCAAACTATGTAAAAAATCAAACTCTACAGCATTAATATCAAGGCTTACCCCACCCAGTCTATACTTACTCTAGATGTTCATCAGATCCTTGTAAAAGGAGGACTGCATGAGATTACTTCTATTATGGCTTATGTCATTGCTGCTGTTTGCCGGTCAAACTCTTGCAAGCACTATTTGGGTCATTCCAGTCAAAGGTCCTATCGGCCCTGCTGTTAGTGACTACCTGTCTCGAGAAATCCAACAAGCACAAGTCAACGACGTTAGCCTAGTGATACTAAAAATGGATACCCCTGGCGGTTTAGATAGCGCTATGCGCGATATCATTCATTCAATCACCACCTCTACAATACCCATTGCAACTTGGGTGGGGCCTTCTGGCGCGAGAGCAGCCAGCGCTGGAACCTATATCTTGTTAGCGAGCCATGTCGCAGCTATGGCTGAGGCCACGAATCTCGGCGCCGCCACTCCCGTCGCCTTAGGTGGTTCGCCCAAACCGCCAAGCACCAGCGATGAGGCTGACAATTCAAGCTCTGACAAAACAGAAGATGACTCCAACGATAGCAATCAGCAAGTTCCTGCCAAGACGGCTATGGAAAAGAAAGTCATTAATGATGCCAAGGCCTATATCAAGGGTCTTGCTAAGCTCCATGATCGGAATGCCGAATGGGCCGAAAAGGCCGTCAGTGAAGCCGCCAGTCTTGATGCAATTGAGGCATTGGAACTCAATGTTATTGACTATGTGGTGAACACGCCCGAAGAACTTGTCGCTGCAATTGAAGGCATTACTGTTACTGTGAACAATCAACAAGTGACATTGTCACTATCACCTGCGAACTTTGAACAGCGAATTCCTGATTGGCGCGCCGAAATGTTAGCGGTTATCACCAATCCCAATGTCGCCTACATCTTGATGCTCATTGGTATCTACGGTTTGTTATTGGAATTCTATAACCCTGGCATTGGTTTACCCGGGGTTCTAGGGGGTATTTGTCTGCTTTTGGCGATGTATTCACTGCAGATGATGCCGGTCAACTATGCTGGGCTCGCACTACTGCTACTAGGCATAGCCCTGATGATTGCAGAAGCCTTTAACCCAAGCTTTGGAGTATTGGGGCTCGGTGGTGTGGTTGCATTCGTGCTTGGGTCGATATTTCTTATGGACAGTGACCTACCTAGCTTCCAGATAGCCATACCCTTGATCCTCGGTGTCGCCATATTTTCAGCAGCTCTGATCATCATCACGCTTGGCATGCTAATGAAGGTCAGAAATAGACGCGTGACCACAGGTCTTGAGACCTATCCAGGAAAAACAGCCATCGTCAGTGAAGATTTTATCAACGGCAAAGGCAGAGTCCAATTAGATGGCGCGCTCTGGCATGCGCTAGGCAATACAGATCTCAAACATGGAGATAAAGTCACCATCGAATCGATCAAGGGACTGACCCTAACGGTGAGCCCAAGTGCCAAAAAATAGGAGGCGCGTATGCTTTACACAACAGCAGTCATTGTCGTTCTCGTTATCGCCTTAGCAACACAGATCTTCAAGGTGTTAAGGGAGTACGAGAGAGGGGTGGTCTTTTTTCTTGGTCGATTCCAAGAGGTTAAAGGCCCTGGGCTAATCATTTTAATTCCCATCGTTCAGCAAATGGTACGCGTCGACCTGCGAACCATCGTTTTAGATGTCCCAACGCAGGATCTTATTACCAAAGATAACGTCTCAGTACGAGTCAATGCCGTGGTCTATTTCCGTGTCGTTGACCCACAGATGGCCATCAACAACATCGAAAGCTACAGCGATGCCACCAGCCAGCTTTCACAAACCACGCTTCGCTCGGTTCTCGGTCAGCATGAGTTGGATGAGCTTCTGTCTGAAAGAGAAAGACTTAATAAAGATCTTCAGGCCATACTCGACCAGCAAACCGATGATTGGGGCATTAAGATCGCGACCGTTGAGGTTAAGCATGTGGATCTGAATGAAAGCATGGTACGCGCCCTCGCCCGTCAGGCAGAGGCAGAGCGAAACCGCCGTGCAAAAGTCATTCATGCTACCGGTGAGTTAGAGGCATCTACTAAGCTTAAAGAGGCCGCCGAGATGCTTAATCAAGCTCCAAATGCCTTACAGCTTCGCTATATGCAGACGCTCACAGAGATCACTACGGATAAAACATCGACGATTGTGTTTCCAATGCCTATCAACCTAGTTGAAGCCGTAAATGACATCGCTAAGGCAATAAACAAAGAGAGTGGAGATAAGGATAAGGGATAAGTGCGCTTACTAACTTTGTAATTGTGTAAGCGTTGCCTACAGGCATCTTGTTTACTTTAGGGTGCCTGCTGGTGATAAATACCTAATCTATTTAGCGTCAACCATCATGCTGTCCAGATTCAGGTTTTCAGCCTCGATACGCTTCAGTATCTCATCTTCATGCTTCTGCTTTTCATGCATCGCATCTATCAATTTACGGTCTAGCTCAGCAAAATACCTATTTTCCTCGGCGCGACCGTGTAAGCGTAGTTTTTCTGTAAAGTCCATGATAGTCACCTCTACAGTTTGTCCTAACACTATAAGTATAGTTGTTGGTAAGCGGTCCTACTCGTGCATTACATCCAATTTGCCCTTGTTCTCGCCTTAATTATCTCGGTTATAAGTTAGTCCGATTTCTTATAGCCAACGGCGTTTTATCGCTAGCTTTCAATCTCAGAGTTGGCAATAGTTATTTGATTAGGAACAAAACAAGTAAACACAAGGAACAGGTATGAAATCGATCTATATATTACACGAGAATGAGGAATGGATTGTGCCTCTTCGTGAAGCATTCGATAAGTTGAATGTACCTGCCAAGGAATGGTTTGTGAACGAGGGTCATATTGAGTTCGATACCGTTCCAGAAGATGCGGTTTATTACAATCGAATGAGTGCATCATCACACACACGTGATCATAGGTATGCCCCTGAATTGACGCGCGTTATTGATAAGTGGCTTGGCCTTAATAACGCTACCGTAGTGAACGGAAATGGCGTGATCGATCTGGAAGTATGCAAGATATCTCAATATGCCGCATTGCAAAAAGTTGGGATCGCAACGCCTAAGACTCAAGCGGTCGTCGGAGGTGATTTCATTGTATCAGCTGCAGAGAAGTTTAATACTTGGCCCCTGATCATTAAGCCAAACCGTGGTGGTAAAGGACTGGGCGTTGAAAAATTCGATTCACTAGACGATGTTAAGCTAGGCCTTAGACGACTCAAAGCTGATAGCCCGCTTGATGGCATTTGGCTACTGCAAGAGTATGTAAAATCCACAGAACCTTACATTGTTCGCTGTGAGTATGTCGGCGGTAAGTTTCTTTATGCGGTTAAGGTTTCAACTGAGGGTGGTTTTGAGCTATGCCCTGCAGATGGATGTTCAATTGAAAATGCGTTTTGCCCAGCTTTTGAAGACGATAAACCAGCGCCAGAGAAAGATAAGTTTGAAATCACCAATATCCTTGACGATTCACCGCTCATTAAGCTTCACGAGCAATTCCTAGCCGATAACCACATCGATATCGCGGGAATAGAGGTGATCTGCGATGAAAATGGAAAGTGGTACTCCTATGATGTGAATACCAACACCAACTATAACTCTAAAGCTGAGATAAAGGCTGGCGTACCAAAATCTGGTATGCAGGCGATTGCTGACTATTTAGTGCAATTGGCTGAATCGTCGTAAGCCTCGCCTTTGATGAAATGGCTTTTCGATCACTGCTAAGCCATTTCTTCGAGCTATTTCTAATGTGTTTGGCCTGGTGTTCTGCCGGTGACTCTTTTGTAGATTCGAATAAAAGACGACGCGTTGCTGTAACCTAAATGCGCTGCTAAGTCTTCTATCTCAAACCTGCCCTTCTCATATCTAAGATCGAACAACTCAACGCAAATAGAATTAGTAATCTCCTTAAGTGAGACTCCTTCCTTGCTTAGCCTGTGCTGGATCGTTCGTTTCGGTATCCCAAATACGTCTGCGATCTCGGGTGTCGTGACATTACCAAACCCTATGTAAGGTCTGATCCCTAGTTTCAGTTCTTCAGAAAAAGTCGTGGTTTGTAGAGGCCTAGGCGCGGTACTTTTGGTTCCTCTGGTCTTTTTTACCCTTTGCTGCATGAACTCAGTATCCAGTGCCAACATTGTATGGGTTTGAGAGATATACACCTGAGCATCGCCAGCAGCTAATAAGCTTGGAAGGCTTGCTCGCGACTCATGTTGCAAATACAGAGCCTTAACGAAGCCTTTTTGCTGAGAAATATGACGCAAAAACGCACAGGTGATAGCAATAACAAACAACTCAGTCACTAATGAGTGCCTGGAATTATGGGTAAAATGGTTAAATTCAATGGCGTTGAGCGTATAGGTTACAAAGGTGTCACCATCAACTTCTATCTCAAACTTCGCGTTATCCGTGCCTGATTTTAACCAGGTTTTGAACCTCTCGAGGGACTGTAAAATTGTCTGATTTGCACTTGAAAGCTCGGCAGGCAAATATCGCACGATTTCCATCCCCACCTTCTCATAAAAGTGCGTGATTTCTGAGCGCTCAATATTATCTGCTATGACTAAAACCAAATGGGTGCAGGGAAACCTAGGATGCACTATCAAGTCTTCACGCCCTAGCCTAGGAGCGAACAGCTTAAGAGCATCGCTCACTCCTGGTAAATGCTTGTAATCTTGTCCGATAGAATACAAAGCTCTAGCGGTTTCAATATGAAAAAGTTGTGTCATCTTGATACTTAGCTTTAAGCCTTATTTCGGTTAAGCAAGATCGGGGTATTGCCAGGGAGCACCAATTTAATACTACTGGGGAGTACTTTTATCGTCACATTTTGCGGTGACATTGGCTCGCCATCTAGATTCACTGGCATAGACTGCTCGGAGTGCCACTCAATCGTTTGAATACTGTGTCTATGCACAAACTGAGTATCAGGGCCTTCATGTAACTCTTGAAGCTCTTCAAGGACGGTGGGAATATCACTAGCATTGAAACCCTCGATATAGAACAGCTCAAACACTCCGTCATCAATATACGCCTGTGGAGCTAATGGCTGCCCGCCACCAGCGGTTCTGCCGTTGCATACCGCGCCAACCACTACATTTGCGAGTGTCGCTTTATCATCGTGAATGACAGTGCCAGGAAAGGGCTGAAAGTTTATCGCCTGAACTAGCCCAGACAGCGTATAAGCACCTCCGCCGAGAAAGTTCTTAAGTACAACCGGTGTCGTTGCTGTTACCTGAGCGCCAAACCCTGCCGTTGCGACGTTCATGAAGTATTTTTCATTGGCTGAGCCTGCATCAACCCAATAACTCTGTCCCGATACCGCTAATTTAAGCGCATCAATAGGTTCTGATGGGATCTCACACGCCGTGGCAAAATCATTAGCCGTCCCTAAAGGCAAGACAGATAATTCTAAATGGTTAAGATCATACTTAAGAATCGCACTGACCACTTCGTTGACTGTGCCATCTCCGCCTCCTGCGACTAGCCGCGTTACCCCTTGTTCGGCCGCTTCTTGCACCAATCGGTCAACATCACCCTCTTCCCAAGTGGGACGAACTTGAAGGTCATACCCTTTCTCTCGGAGAGCATAAACCGCCTCTCTAACGCTCTCGAGACCGGCTTTTTTTCCATTAAGTATCAATCGAATCAAAATCTTAACCACTACTTAGTTAGCACTATTCATAATCTAGCAGGTATAACCGGGGTAAGGTACAGCAAAGTAAGAAGACGGAGATACGGATGGCTTATAGTTTCCTCTAAACAGGCAGAGGGCTTAAATTTCAAAAGCTGTAACTGATTACGATTGGCAGTAAAAAATACACTGCGTTGTAGAAGATATGCAGAGCAATAGAGGGATAGACACTGTTGTGTTTATCTCTAAAATATCCAAACAACAACGAGGGAAAAAATACACCTAGAGACCAGATTGGAGCATGACTAAATAAATGAAACGCAGCAAACAATAAGGAGCAGCATAGGTTTGCTCCTGTAAAGCCAATCAGTTGCTTTCGCCCCCAATCCAACCTTAATAATCTGCCTTGCAATATACCTCTAAACAACAGCTCTTCAATTATAGGCGACACCAGCACGGCCACTAATAATGTCTGCCAAGATTGTTGTGCGTTTAAATCTGGAACATGACCAGAAAATAGTAACAACCCAACAGCGATTCCAAAGAGCCAAGCCGCTTTAAACTGCCGATCAGAAGCCCATCGCCTATCGCCTCGCAAAGCAAGCTCATCAAACACGCCAAGTCTGCCGGGTTTTAGGTAGTGCATAAGGGCATAACCTCCCTTGTTGTTGCAAAAAGGCCGACACCATTTTCCAGTGATGCCGGCTTGGTCATTTACCGATTCTGAAAATCCATCGCATGCCACGATGTTGAGTTAACAACTAGCTAGCTCGTGAACAGTGCTGACGCCAGAAAATTTGGACCAGTGCAATGACAAATAGCAGTAACAAAGTTGGATCTAACCGTCCGTTCCTACTTAAAGTACAACCACCGCCGCCGTCAGTAGCGGTTAAACCTATTGCTTCAGCAAAGCCATCAACCTCGCTCTCGCTAACCACATCATCTTCTATTTCAATGGCTTCCTCAGCTTGCGTAGCCGCACCATAAGGCGGCTCATGACAACTTCCAAAGAATCCAGTGCACCACGCTGGAGGCGTTTGGTTATCCGATACAACTGGAATTACTCTCACTGTGAATGTGCCACCAGGAATACCATTGCCTACTTTAATAATGTAGTTGATACCCAAATTTAGTACATCCTCTATATCACCCATTTCGTACAATCCGTTAGGGTTAGCCGCTAGCCAATCTATTTCAGCTTGGTCAATGACAGGGAATCCCTCATCATAGTTCCCACGCCAGTTGTTACCATCCCACCATGCAATGAGAGTAGCGTCCGTTTCAGGGTCGTTGTCTTCGTCAAAGAATACCGCCTTTGGCTGCCATTTTGATGGAAGCCATTCTCCCAAAGGAAGCCCTTCAATAATGCCCAAGGTTTCATGGTAGTGACTGGCGAGCGCGGAGGTCGAATAAATCATGTCCGACGCCATTAACTCTGGTTGGCCTTCTTCCGTCATTGGATTACTGTAGCTAGCACATGCACCGTCGGCACTGGATACGCATCCTTGTTCCACATCATACCCAGCAGTGCGCATATCGAAGAAACCATTACTAGTAAAATGCTTATCCGGAGCGCCAAATAAACCATGGGAGAAAGTGGCTAAACTGTCGCTTTCAAAGATATCTGAGCCATCATAAACAAGTTTATCGTGCCCGCCGGAAGCACCCTCTCCTTTTCCTAAGGAAAGATGAAGTACATTAGATATACCAGTCTCACTTGCCGATTTAAATTCGCCACCACGTCCTGTGCCCACGATGACTTTGTAACCGCTTAAACGTCTACCTGTGTAGTTGTTAATCTTGCTAAAAACTTGATAGGAACGAAGTGCTATTTCAGCTTCCGCTTCAGTATCAACCACTTCATCTTGCACATTGAACACAAGATCTATCCCATGGCCATCACCTTCGTCGATATCTTCCACTGAGGCCGGAAGCATGGCAACTTTAAACCGTTTATGAGTCTGAAATGGACTAGAACAAATAACAGGTTGAGGATGCGTTGAATCTAAGAAATTAGCATCTTCGATGTCAGAGTTATCTGGACTCAAAAAAGACGAACCAATAATGCAATTCTGAGGCTTACCATGGGAAACATCAGAGTCGCCAGTGACGATTTTTATCGCATTCGGCTCTCCGACTGGCCAGTCTTTACCAGTAATGCGAGCCATAACCTGCCCTTCATCACCATTGACTGAGCTCTCAAAATAATCACCATAAGTCATCAAACTGTAGATACCAGAGTCTTCATCAAATGACCCAAACTCCAGACCATCCTCGTACCTTAAAACCACATCAACGTTGTCTAGGTTCCAACCACCAATACAAGCGGTTAGTTCGCCAGGTACGCCACAGTCACCAATAAAGGCATCTGGTGATGTATCAACATTAGAGTTTTGTATAATCGCTGCATAGGCATTTGCAGCGAAGAGTAGACTTAAGAACGTCAAGCCCATTGCACCGTAGGTGCTTCGCCTAATCCTTTCCATGTTCATAATAATCTCCACTATCGCTAGCTAGATAATCATCCATAGTGCGTAAGGAAAGGCTCTTTATTATTCAAGATAGGAGCAACCCCATCAGGCGTTAAATGCATTGACGACAACATCAAACTGGGCTGTTACTGCTTAGCATCTAGCGATTGTTCCGCTTCTGTTAACAGTCAAGTTTAGGTGAACAAATGTATTTAAGCGATTGGTATATTACCACTCCCTAATGCACCCTCACTTTAAATCTAGCAAAGGAAAATCATTACTAAAGTCGAAAAAAGGCATCGACTTCATTACCTAACCAAACCTTGATCTAACCACGCATTTTGACGATAAAAACAACAGAATAGTCCAGCAGATTTTTCGTCAAAAACACAAAAAACGGCTTGCAGTTAAAAAGCTACAAGCCGTTAATTTATGTCTTTATTGCGGGGTTATCTCTGTTTCTTTCGGCGTTTAAATACCACGCAAAAATTGCCTCGCTTCGTGCGGCATTTTGAGCAGCGCTCGCAATCAACAGGGGCTCGGTCACCCTCTTTCCAGCGCTTGATGAGTTGAGGCTCTGCCAGTAAAGGTCTAGAAACCGCAAAGAAGTCGATGCCAGTGTTGTTGGCTATGTTTTCAATTGCATCAAAGTCACTTAGACCGCCGACAGTAATCACGGGTGCGTTGACGTCTTGGCTGATGACATGACCGTATTCGTGAAAGTAACCCTCTTGTTGTAGGGTATAACCGTCGAACGACTCACCGACCATCTCGCTGGCTTTACCGTGAATATTGCCTGAAACAATAATGGCATCGACGCCAAGCTGTTCTAGCTTCTTACAGATAGCGCGCGTTTGTTCAAAGCTCTGCCCACCTTCAAAGAATTCGGTTGCGGTTAGCTTGATGAGAATAGGAAAGTCTTCCCCAACGAGATCGCGAGTTTTTTCATAGATCTCAACCAAGAATCGCATGCGGTTTTCTAAGCTACCGCCATACTCATCGTCACGGCGGTTGTAATATGGGCTCAGAAACTGGTTGATCAAGTAAGTATGAGCAGCATGAATCTCAACACCATCAAAGCCGGATTTTTTCGCTCGCAGACTCGCTTCGGCGAAGGCATCAACGATGAAGTTAATTTCGTCTTTGCGCATGGCTTTACCTTGAGTATTGGTGCCACGCTCAGGAATATCACTTGGGGCGAATATGACTCGCTCGCCAAGGTTGTACGTGGTCTTAGTACCACCGTAAGCAATCTGTTTAACAATCTTGGCATCGTACTGATGTACAAGATCAGTTAGCTTTTTGTAGCCCTCAATAAACGAATCATTGTAGATACCCATCATTCCAGCATTTGGCTTTTCATCTTCTACGATATTCGCGTAACCCGTTACGATAAGGCCCACATCACCCTTAGCCAGTTCTTCATAGATGTCATACAGCTTCTCGGTCATATAACCTTCTTCTGTCGCCATGTTTTCCCATGTTGCGCTGCGCACAAAACGGTTTTTAAGGGTCATATTGCCAATCTGGGCTGGTGAAAACAAAATGCTCAAGTCGAATCCTCTAATGTGAAACTGCGTTAAAGGCAGCGCTGAAAAGTGTGATCTAGATCGGATGACTGACTTTACTGATGAATCGCAAACAAAACCTTAATCTAGATTAAGTTATGCGCTGTTGGGCAAGGTTCTAAGGGCAAGTTAAAGTGAATCATAAAAAAACGGCCCATGAACGAATTCATGAGCCGTTTATATTCATAAAGTAGAGCTTTACACGTAGTAAGCTTCTACTGTCCCTTTAAGGGTGATAAGGATCGGCTGACCACGACGATCTAGCGCTTTAGGAGAAGGGATTTTTACCCAACCTTCACTGACGCAGTATTCTTCTACATCGTTACGCTCTTTACCGTTAAGGCGAATACCGATGCGATGGTGAAAACACTCTTCAACATAGTGAGGGCTGCGAGGGTTACCTGAAAGGTGATCCGGAAGAGTTGGCTTTTCGTTAGTGTCGCTCATTTTCATGACCTGAAAAAATAATAGTGTGCGTCATTGTAGACAAAGCGAGCCTTGCGCTCAAGAAATCCTATCTAATACTAGCTGTAACTGGATAGGTGTTGAGCGTTCCTTAGATAGAATACGGGCAACTTCTGCTCAATGGACATGTAAAGCCTTGTTCGTGACAATGAATGCGCGAGCATGGTCATAGGTATAATTAAACACGAACGCATAAAAGGTCACAAACAGAGTCACCCCCAAATCCATTATAAACGCTTCTAATAATGACAACCCTAATAGGTAAGCCATTACTGGAATGGTAAGAATCAACAGACCTGCTTCGAATAGTATTACATGTATAATACGGTCCTTAAGTGTTCTATCTGTCTTTTCTCCCTTCATTACCTGATCGAAACCAAGATTGAATAGATAATTCCAACCCATCGCAATCGTCGCAATAACTATCATGGTACCTGATAGTGTCCCAGTTTCGTGATCAGTAAGCATCATCAATCCAAGAATGGACAATGATACGGCTAATACTTCAAATAGTATCGAATGAAAGATACGTTCTATCGTACCCATAACAGTTTCCTCATATTTAAGGTTTATATTAAAGAGGACAATATTATGGCACTGTGTTTTTTAATGAAAAGTTAGCTACTATCACACATAGTGATACCATTTGATGTAATTGAAAATTATAGGTATTTAAAATGTACAGTTTTGAGCAACTTAAAGTGTTTATAGCCGTGTGCGAAACAGGGTCATTCTCAGCCGCAGCTCGCTCTCTAAAACGGGCGCAATCAGGAGTGAGTCAATCCATCGCTAATCTAGAAATCTCGATCGACCAAGACTTATTCAATCGAGAGAGAAATACTCCGCAGCTCACAGAAAGTGGTAAGGCTTTGCTGCCAATAGCAAAATCGATCATGCACCAACAAAAACATTTTGACCAAAAGGTAGAAGCTCTCACTAAAGACTACGAACATGACATTGCTATCGCTGTAGATGAAAGTTTGCTTGGAGATCAATTGTTGGCGTTATTTACTCCCCTTTCCCAGCAATTCCCGATTACTCACTTCGAATTCATTAGTGCCTCTAGCTTTAAAGTCGAAGAACTCGTTCGTCAAGGACGTGCTCAGATAGGCATCGTTTATGGCGATGGAGAGTTAAAAGTCGATATGGATTTTTTCTTGTTAGGCCATGCTCGGTTCCTCACTGTCGCTTCAAAAGAGCATGAACTCTCGAAGATGAATGTAGTCAGAGATTCTGATCTAAAAAGGTATCGCCAATGCGTTTATCGCAATACGGAGAAGAAAGAGCTCCCTTTTACTTATGGGATAAGTACAAACACTTGGTTTACTAATAACCATCAGACACTAGTAGAGATGGTAGGCCAAGGTATTGGTTGGGCGAACATTCCCGAATCAGCACTAAAAGTGGCTTTAAGACAAGAAAAATTAGTTGCGCTTCCAGTGGCTCACGAACGTGATGGCTGGCTCAATAGCGTAGGCTGCTTTGTTTCTAGAAGTCACCAAAAGGGGCCAGTATTGACACAAATAATTGCACTATTGGAACATCAAAAATATGAATTATGTGATTGGAAATAACGACGTTAAATTCACCTTTTTGCACACGCTACCCTAACTACTGTCGAGAAATAACCGTCTTCTGACAAAGAAACAACAAAGACCTAGAGTAAATCAGACACTACGCTAACCTTTACTCATTAGCCCAGAGATATCATGGTGTTATTCAAATCGCCTTTACTTTCAAGGAAGACATTATGCACAAAGCAACGCTATTGCTTGGCTCTATGCTAGTTATTACTCAAGGTTGCACAAGCACTGCAATTACATCACAAGCAGATACCGCAACACCTGTTCAATCAGAGATTCAACAACCGCAAGCATCAATTGAAACAGACTCACAACTCAATCGCTTCTCTGATGAAAAGCAGGCATGGCTTGCCAGTGAAGAGTGGAGTTATCACGGCAATGGATTAGCCAAGAATGTAGGCTGGAACGACCAAACGCACAAAGGCGATCTCGACTACGCAGCAGGTTACAGCACTGATCCAAGCAATTGCGCAGGAGAACTCTTTGTCACTGGCGCATTTTACAGCAATAGAATCAGCGGCATCTTCAATGTGAACGGCCAAGATGTCCACTTCAAGTACGTTGATAAGGTCAATGACAACGCACGGTTATACCGCCCAAAGAACCCTGCAGGACTTGCGTTTGTATTAAGCGAATTCGGCAAGGGGAAGCCCGTTGTTATTAAGTCTGATATTGGAATGGTCGCCACCTTCCCAAGCAATGGCTTTTCTGAGGCAAAACTGGCGATAGATGAAGAGTGTACGGCTAAGATGACCAGAGATAAAAATGCTCTGTAAATAGCAAGCTGAAATTCTAAGACAAAAAAATGCCTCCTAGGCAGGAGGCATTTGAATATTACGTTTTCTATATTCCTTATAGACAATGACAAATCCAATCTGAAGTAGCTTTATACTTAACAAAATCATTGATTTCCTCACATTGTCCAGTTAATTATACACAATTAGTAACATTTAGGCATCAAGATATTAACCTACGCATTGTTGCATCTAGTGCCCTCTGTCTTACCCTAAATTAGTCACTGTATTTCCAAATGATGCCTAATGAATTTCTAGTCACAGAAATGCATAAAAACGCATCACTGAAAGCAGGAATGGAATTAACTTTATGCTCGGAATATTACTCACAGATCAAGAATATTTACTTTTTATCAATGCTTTATTTTTGGACAACAAGCGATATGCCACATTAATCACCTGCCATCAATCCCCTATTCGTTATACAAAATAAGTTTCTATTTATTCATCTTATGCCGCACAGACAAAATATATAGGCTTTAGTTCCAGCACCAATTCAGAATTTTTGTGCTGGACACTAAAGGATATAGAAATGAAAAAATTGACTCTGACTGCTATCGCAGTTGCCTCAGCATTCGCTGCATCAGCAAACGCTGCTGAAGTATACAAAGCAGACAACTTAGCTCTTTCTCTAGGCGGCCGTGTTGAGGCTCGTAGTGAGTTCTCTGACCAAGGTAAAGACAATAAAGTAAACCAAAAGCAACAAGAGCTTTCTCGTGCTCGTCTCAACTTTGAAGCTAAGACTCAAATCACTGAAGATGTTCATGCGCGTGGTTTTGTAGAAAAAGAATTTACCAAAGACAATACAAACGATACTCGCTACCTTTACGTTGGCGTTGGTGATGAAAATACTGAACTGCAATACGGTAAAACAGATGGCTCTCTTGGCCTAATCACTGACTATACCGACATCCTGAATACCTACGGCTCAGAAGCATCAAGCAAATCTGCTACGGCTGACCGTGCAGATAACCAGCTACTTTATGTTGGTACCTATGGTGACTTAACAGTTAAAGCCAACGTTAATGGCGGCGGCGCGAAAGTATCGAAATCATTCTTCGATAACAATGGTGTTGAGATTCCAGCTCAAAAGATCGATGCAACCATCGATAAAGGCTACGGTGCGGCAGCAAGCTATGACTTCGGCATGTTAAAAGCAGGTGCCGGTTACGCAAAAGAAACCTATGACGGCAATGCTAAAGATAGCGACAACGTATTAGTCGGTTTAGGCGCTGATGTAACAGATGCACTGTACCTTGGTGCGCTTTACGTGAACGGCTCTCAGTTGGGTGATGATTTCCAAGGTTACGAGCTAGCAGGCTCTTACGACTTTACTGACAAGTTAACCCTTGCATCTACGTTCACTAGCGCAAACTTCGATTCAGAGAAAGATGATCGTAACAGCGCAACCGTAGATCTCGGTTACCAGTTCACTAACTACTTCCTAACTTATGCTGGTGTGAGCAAGAAGTTCACCCAAGATGAAGAACTTAAAGGCATGTTAGGTGCAAAAGTTACTTTCTAACCAAAAGTTACTTTCTAAGCAACAGTCACTTTCTAAGAAAAACGACGCTTAGTTAAACTTTAGCCATCTTTATGGAGCTCTCAATCAGAGCTCCATTTTTCTATGCACCTTATTTACTATCCCTTCTCGTTCTACTGTACATCCTCTCAATATTCACCCTGTTTTTCCGCAAACGATTGCATAAATTAAAAAGCCACTTCCATTAGAATTTTTAATGCTAAGACAAAAATAATCTATCGTGTAGCACGCGAAATTCGTGATCCAATCCAAATAATTTCCCCCTACTTACGGTACTTCCTCAAGGATTGATTTTGATCACAATAAAAATGTCTGCGTTGCAACACAATGCGCCCCGAAATCAATCACATCCCTTTTTTACGAGAATTATATAATGACAACAACGATTATCGCAGAACAAGTATCAGGGAAAACACGTAAATGGACTTATCAAGACATCACATGGTGTCTCTCTCTTTTTGGTACAGCTGTAGGTGCAGGCGTACTTTTCCTTCCAATTAAAGCGGGCGCTGGCGGTTTTTGGCCATTAGTTATTCTAGCCCTAATTGCAGCACCTATGACATGGTTTGCTCATAAGAGCTTAGCCCGTTTTGTTCTTTCATCTAAGAACGAAAATGCGGACATTACCGACGTCGTTGAAGAACACTTTGGAAAGACTGGCGCAACCATTATTACCTTTGCCTACTTCTTTGCCATCTACCCAATCGTTCTCATCTACGGTGTAGGTATCACTAACACCGTGGATTCTTTCATGGTGAATCAACTTGGCATGGAATCTGTTCCACGCTGGTTACTTTCTGGTGGATTAATTGCCCTAATGACAGGTGGCGTAGTATTCGGTAAGGAACTGATGCTAAAAGCAACATCTGCAATGGTATATCCATTGGTGCTTATCTTGCTTGCGCTATCGGTTTACCTAATTCCAGACTGGAATACATCAATGATGTCAGTGACTCCTGAATGGACCACACTGCCTTCTACTATTTGGTTGGCTATCCCAATCATCGTATTCTCATTTAACCACAGCCCGATCATCAGCCAGTTCACTAAAGAACAGCGTAAAACCTACGGCGAAGATGCACACAAAAAAACAGACATGATCACCGGCGGCGCGTCAGCAATGCTTATGGGTTTCGTTATGTTCTTCGTATTTTCGGTCGTGTTGTCTCTATCTCCTGAGCAACTAGCGCAAGCACAAGCTGAAAACATCTCTGTACTTTCTTACCTAGCAAATGTTCATGCGTCACCAATCATCTCTATTTTGGGTCCAGTAATCGCGTTCGCAGCCATCACTTCAAGCTACTTTGGTCACTTCCTAGGTGCTCATGAAGGTTTGGTTGGTCTTGCTAAATCACGCTCAAACGCTTCTGCAAGTAAGATTGATAAGATTGCTTTGGGCTTCATCGTCGTAACCACTTGGATTGTAGCCATTGTTAACCCAAGTATCCTTGGCATGATTGAAGCAATTGGCGCACCTATGATTGCTGCAATTCTATTCATTATGCCTGTCTTTGCGATGTACAAAGTTCCAGCAATGAAGAAGCTAGCAACCACTAAAGCAGCTCGTATCTTCACGCTTATCTGTGGTATCGCAGCGATCACTTCTGCAACGTACGGCATCTTCTAATAAACCTGGATGCTCAATAGCCCTTAGCTTATGGCTAGGGGCTTTTTATTCTGCTCTCCCCTTTATTTCACAATAAGGCATGAATAATCATGATCAGTATTTTTGATATTTACAAAATTGGCGTTGGCCCTTCTAGTTCTCATACTGTAGGTCCAATGAAGGCTGGCTATGAATTCGTTGAAGAACTCAAGCACATGGCAACCTTGCAGTCAGTCACCAAGGTAACGGTCGATGTCTATGGCTCACTATCATTAACCGGCAAAGGTCACCATACCGACATTGCGATTATCATGGGCCTTGCGGGCAACCTTCCGCAAACCGTTGATATTGATTCGATAGATGGATTTATCAAAAATGTAGAGCAAACAGGCAAGCTGGCTTTAGATACTGGCAGTCACATCGTTGATTTCCCTACCTCTGGTGGGATGAACTTCCATTCTGAAAACCTAGCGCTGCATGAAAACGGCATGCAAATCCATGCATGGGCTGACAATGAGCTAGTACATAGCAAAACCTACTACTCTATCGGTGGCGGATTTATTGTCGATGAAGCCTCTTTTGGTCAGTCTGAAGCGCTAACCGTTGAAGTCCCATACCCTTTTGATTCGGCAACTTCGCTTGTTGAACAAGCGGTTGAAAGCGGACTTTCTATTAGCACCTTAGTACTTAAGAATGAGAAAGCACTGCATTCAGATGAGGCTATCTCGAGCTATCTTGCTGCTATTTGGCAAACCATGTCTGATGGCATTGAACGAGGCATGAATACAGAAGGGGTATTACCTGGACCACTTCGTGTTTACCGCCGCGCACCTTGTCTTTACAAAAAGCTTTCCACGTCTGCCGGCACTAACGCAGACCCTATGGCAGTAGTAGATTGGATTAACCTATTTGCATTTGCTGTAAATGAAGAAAATGCTGCAGGTGGCCGAGTAGTAACCGCCCCAACAAATGGCGCGTGTGGGATCGTTCCTGCAGTACTCGCTTACTACGATAAATTCATTCAACCTGTAACAGCAAAAGAATATACCCGTTACTTTGCAGCGTCAGGTGCAATCGGTAGTTTGTACAAGCGTAACGCCTCTATCTCAGGTGCAGAAGTTGGTTGCCAAGGCGAAGTGGGCGTTGCATGTTCTATGGCAGCTGCAGGTTTAGCTGAGCTAATGGGCGGCAGTCCAGAACAGGTTTGCATGGCGGCGGAAATCGGTATGGAACACAACCTTGGCTTAACGTGCGATCCAGTTGCAGGACAAGTTCAAGTACCATGTATCGAAAGAAACGGCATTGCTGCAGTGAAAGCGGTTAACTCGGCTCGTATGGCATTAGGCCGCACCTCTGCCGCTCGAGTATCCCTTGATAAGGTTATCGAGACCATGCTTGAAACCGGTAAAGACATGAACGCTAAATACCGTGAGACCTCTCAAGGTGGCTTAGCTATTAAGGTGCTTTGCTAAAAGTTTCTTTTGCTAAAAAGTAGGTTACTCAATAAATACAATGGCCCAGCACTAAGCTGGGCCTTTCTTTATTGGCTTAACCAATTAGAAGCGGCGCGTTAGAGAGGACACAAACTGGCGTTTGTCAGAACCGTTTTGTCCATATTCCGCTTGAATTGCCCATGAACGGTTGAAGTTGTAGCTTGCTCCTACTAGACCCATCCATTTGTCGATGTTTTCTTGCTCAATTTTATAGTTAATGTACTCGCCATTGTCGCCGTAATAGTGCTCACCGTGTATCGTTAACGAGCTATCCAAATAACTAACTCCAACATAAACATCAACACTGCTGGTATCTTTTAGAGGAATCTGCTTACCAATCCGAGGAGATACACTGATCACCAATTCTTCTGCTTTCGCATTTTTCATGTCTATATAGCTAACTGATACAGGAATCGCTAAAAAGTAATCCTCCCAACCCGCTGCAAACGTTGCGCCTATAGTGTAGTTCCACCCATCCAGATCGACATCGAGAGCGTGATTCCAACCATCCCATTGTTCTAATGCATCACAAAATTCAGGTCTATTTCCTGTAATAGGATTTGGCGTGCATACCTGTCCCCCACCAATACCAGAGCCATTGATAAGGGATCCATCAGACTCAAACTCAACATGCGCCATACCATTAACTTTACCCACAGTAGCGAACACATTCATAAATGGGAACACCCAAGCATCAATCTTCAATTGAGGTGATTGGCTGTGTGAGTAGTTGTTGTCAAAGGACATAAACTCCACTGGTACAGTGCCTGAACCCATTTGACTAAACCCAGCCTCAAGACCCGTAATCGTCATATCCTGCTTGGTTTCGGCATAAAGAATGCTAATGCCAAAAGGTAAAGGCAGGCTAAATCCTTGGTCAACCACATCCTGAGCGAAGAATGGTAGTGGCCTATCCCATTTCGGGTTCGACTCATCACCAGCTGACTCATGATTGGCAAATTTCGCATTACCCACCCCAGTTTCGGTCAGTTCTTCGTTTACCGATACCGACATCAAACGGGCACTCCCCACAGCTGAGGCACTAGACTCGAACACCAGATACGTAGGAATCTCGCTATCTTCTAGATAATATACCTGCTCGGTCTCTATACCACTGGCGCTTATATTCCAGTCAGTCCCCCAAGAAGACTCGCTGAAACCCTCACTAAACTTTTCAAGGTTCTCAGGGGTATCAAGAACAGATATCATTCTGTAGCTACTCAGGCCAAGGCCAGCGCCTACATCGTAACGATAAAGGTCAATGTAGGTGGTAGAGTCATCAACATTGTTATAGACAGCACCTATACCCGTGCCTCCGCCCACCAATGGCACCTTAATGTTCGACATTACACCCGTTGCATACCCTTCTGCTTCTTCTAGTTGAGCATGAATTTCTGGGTAGACCTCTGCCAGTTCTTCTATTAACTGCTCACTTTCATCATCTATTGATTGGCGGATCTCTTCTCTCTCTTCGTATGGGATCGAAGAGCTACAAGCCGTCATAAACAAAGCGATACAACTGGTAAATACAAAGGGGGTGCGCATAGTGCCATAAGCCAACTGGTTACAAAGTGCGCGCAGGTTAACATGATGAAGATCCCCAACCTATCACTCAGGCTTATACCGATCCTCACTCTTATTTAAGTATTCAATTGAGCCTAGTGATGAATTAAAGAGCGATACGAAAAAGAGGGCTTTAAATATAGAGAATTTCTTGCAATTGCTATCATTGGCATCAATGGATCGAATGATGAAACGGAGATAAGGTTTAATTTAGAGAAATAGTTTCAGTTGCGATACCACAATTTGAACACTTCATGCCTCTTGTCTGAACCAACATTTTGAAAGGAATGCCAATATCCGGTTTCTTTGATGGTTAACCACTGAGCACATTGGACACCGTCAAGGAGTATACAAACCAAAAGCTTTCGCTGTATGAGGAAAGAAAGCAGTATTTAGCATAAAAACGGTAGCTTGATAAAGGCTATGTTTGTCGATGTAACCTTACACCCACTACCGTTTTTAGTTCAGTTCCAGTTAATAAGGAAGGAACCTTTTGATATCTGACACCACATTATTTAAGGGCGTTCTTTTTCATCAAATCTTCTTCAACGCCTTTTAGTTTCATCTCATCCATAATGAAGTTTACAGTATTAAGAAGACGTTGCTCCCCTTTAGGGATCAAGTAGCCGAACTGGCTCTTAGTGAATGGGTCAGCACAACTTGATGCCTCTAAGCGCTTATCAATGCTTTGATAATACAGAGCTTCTGGCGTCTCGGTGACCATCACATCTACCTTACCTTCTGCAACCGCCTCAGGTACATCTAGATTATTTTCATAAGTAGTAAACTTGGCGCTAGTCAGGTGTTCTTTGGCGAACAACTCGTTTGTCCCACCAATGTTATAGCCCACCTTAGTGCTGGCTTGGTTTGCTTCTTCTAGGGTATCGTATTTTTCTGCGTTGCCTTTAGCGACCAAAAAGCACTTGCCAAACGTCATGTAGCCTTGAGTCTGCTCAGCGTTCAACTGACGTTGCATCTTACGAGTAATACCCCCCATAGCAATATCATACTGATCTTGCGCTAGGCCATCCAACAGCCCTTTCCAAGTGGTCTCCACAAACTCAACCTTAACGCCAAGCTGATCAGCCATATGCTTTGCCACATCAATATCGTAACCACTAAGTGTCTCGCCATCGTGGTAAGAGAATGGGCGATAGTCACCTGTAGTACCTACTCTTAGTACACCCTCTTTCTGGATATCGTCTAGACGGTCCGCGTGTGCAACACCCACGGTCATCAGGCCCAGAGAGAGACCTAAGATTAGTGTTTTCATGAATTAGTCCTTCTTAACAACTGTAAGCCTGACTATACACTAAAATCAAAAATTAATTCCACCCCAATCATTTACAAAACCAAATTCATCAACTATGCAATTGAATTTACCAACTAGTAGTTCAGTACTGGCTGCGCTAAGCACAGGGAAAGCTTAAATAGAAGTTATGATTTAGCATGAAACCGGTTTTTTGTGAAAGCACCGCTTGGCGATGTAACCATACCACTCACTGCCGTTTATGTTTTCAGCTGCCACTCATTTACGAGCAACCACAAAAAAGCCCTGCTCTCAAAGAGAGCAGGGCTTTCGAATAATGTGCAGTATGGCTAATCTATTAGCGCGTCATACCCAAATCTTTTTGCATGTGATCCGAAAGATCAGATGCATAGTAAGTTGTAGTAGTCTGACCTTTGCCGAAAAGAATATCAACAAGGTGCATCATCAATCCTTTGAAATCAATAGAATAGCTCTTTGCTTCCTGAGAGCTAGGTACTGCCACGGTGTTAAGATTCATTACTTGCGCCATGAGTGCCTCTTTAATTTCTGGTAAGTTTCAATAAGTTATGGCGCAAATATAGGCAAAATCAGTGTAAGAATAAAACGAGTAAAATTCAGACTTCGGATTAGTTTTTCTAATTTTACAACGCAGTAACAAGTGCAAAAATCAACCTACGGAATAGATGCATAAATCCGCAATTTACGCACTATTCTGTGAATATAAATTCCTATGGCTATTTAAAGGCAGTTTTTGTTTACAAAACAGTCACAATAAAAAAGTGAAAATTTATGTGGTTAGGCCTAATTTAATTTGTGTCTCAAAGCGCAATGCTTCTCTTGATACAAACTCTAGGAAGCAATCAGCCATCGACATCTCAGTCACCGTCCAATCATCACGACAGTTCAGTATCGCCGAATACCCTTCCTTACCCTTCATTGTGTAAGCTGAAGACGTGCCCCAATAGACGTGATCGTCGCGAATGTCTGTCCAGCCACGAACCTCATCATAGATCCTTAGGTTTTTTACGCGCTGACCTTTTTTCGCATCAAGCACTACCTGATAATCCAACTGATAGGAATACGGGTAGCTTCCTGAGCCTGTGCCACTTTCATCCACAGCGTTATCAATAGCGCCTTCCAACACGTCCTTAATATGACGCCCTTCAATGGAATAAACGCCAATGGGTACGATGAAAGGCAGTAATTTACCGGCAATGTCAGCCTTACTGATTGGCCCCGCATTTAAAGAGCAGCGCACACCACCCGCATTATGTATTGCAAAATCTATGCTGTGCCCACGATGGCGCATCGCGTGGTAGAAAGACTCAGCAACTAACGAGCAAATCTCACTCGGCCCTTTTTCATCAGGGATCCTTACGTGCCTCAGCCCAGTTTTAAGATGGCCTACAACACTCGTTTGCAGCGCATGCACCTCTGGTTTATAGGTTTCAGTTAATAGTTGATGTATCGCAGGGTCTTTTTTACAGCGCACGATATTATGATGAGACTGTAAATAGTCGAACACCTGATTATATTCGCCATCACAGTCGCAATCGCTCATCGTCGCATCAAGACACAATCGACGACCAATCAGAAGCTCATTTCGACCAAGAAATGCAACGACCTTGCCCGATTCATCAAAATCAATATCACAGTGGCCGATGGCTTGTGCGTGCAGGCCTGCTTGCACAACGTAAGTGTCGTTAACGCGTTTTCCGTACTCATCTCGGCACGACAAGCCCAGTTCGCTAAAATCACCCTGCAGGACGTGAGAATGTCCGCCAATAATCAGGCTAATACCCTTAACACTCTCAGCAAGCTTCAGATCAGCATCGTAGCCAAGGTGGCTAAGCAGTATGATTTTGTTGATCCCTGATTCATGGATTTGTTCAACCGTGTTGATGGCCGTTTGCGTGGCATTGACGAACGGAGTGTCGGGATCAGGGTTTGCAATGTCCATCATCTTATCTATGGATAAACCAAAGATCGCAATCTGTTCACCATCCACTTCATGGGTCAGCCACTTGGCGCTTTTAGAGTGTGGTTGATATGAGTGTACGCTTGGGGTTTCGCTAAGTCTTAAGGGCTTGCTCTGAAGTTCATTTGAGAGATCCCAGTTGCCACACAATAAAGGGAAGTTGATTTCATTGGCGAACGTGGCAAGGGGACCGTTGCCCATGTCCAGTTCATGATTTCCCAGCGTCATTGCGGTTAGGTTGAGTTGATTTAGCAGCCTTGAATTCGCTTCGCCCTTGAATAAGGAGAAGTACAGCGTCCCTTGAAAGCAATCACCGGCGTGCAAAAAAAGAAACTCTCGACCTGCTTGGTCGGATTGCTGTTTAAGCTCTTGCGAACGTGTTTTTATACGTGCGAATCCCCCTACGCTTACATAAGGGTTTAACGTTTGATTCTCTATATTTAAAGACAGCTGTAGTGTTGTTGGCTCAAAATATGAGTGGGTATCGTTGATGTGAGCGACCCGTATCCTTGTCACTTTTTTCATTCTTTTCTTCATTCATTCATCTCTAGTTTCAAGGCCATTGTAGTCGGGCGAATATGACAAACCAATGAATTATTTTCTGGAGCGTATAAAACCTTATCTGACCCAGTATCTACGTGGCTTGTTTAGGTTCTAATTTCCCTAGAAGAACATAAAATATCAATTAGTTAGAAACATGCGAAGCTTCGCAGTGCAAATCCGGTCTGTTTTCTATAATGAAAGGAAAAGGGGTAGATTATGCAATTAGAGCGGATCGAAATCTCTGGCTTTCGGGGCATAAAGCGTCTTTCTTTGCCGTTTGAACAACTGACAACCCTGATTGGAGAAAACACATGGGGTAAATCATCGCTACTCGATGCCCTATCTGTTGCCTTACCGACGAATGCAGAACCCTATCAATTTGAAATGCGTGATTTTCATGTTGATTACTCAATCTCACACCCTCAAACCCAGCATCTTCAGATAGTGCTTAAGCTGCGCGCTAGCAGCAACAATGAACCAAGATCCGGTCGCTACCGCAAAATAAAACCCGCATGGAATGAGCGTTCAAATGGTCGCTCTGAAATTATTTATCGACTCAGTGCCACACTAGAGGGTACTAAAGTCACAACACACTACGCCTTTTTAAATCGCGAGGGAATTCCAAAGCAGTTGCATCACACCGCAAAGCTCGCACAAGAATTGATGATTCTGCATCCTGTCATTCGATTGCGTGATTCAAGACGTTTTCAACGCCTTGAAGAGTCTCCTCAACCGGATTCTAAGATCGAACGCAGAATCAAGAACACCTGTCGCCGCCTCATCTCACACCCAGGCCTTATCAGTAAAGAAGAGATGAAAAGCAGCGTTAAGACCATGCACGACCTTGTCGATCACTACTTTTCCTATAAAACTCACTCAAGGCACGACCCTAGAGCACTGCGAGATGGCATTTTTACCTCAAGTGCGGGTAGCAAGATGTCGCTGAAGCAGTTTGTTGACCAAACCAAAGACCGACAGACTCGTTTGCTACTAATGGGGCTATTGAACAATTACCTGCAAGCAAAGGGGAACACCGAGCTGCGACGTTGTGCAAGACCCTTACTGATCGTTGAAGATCCTGAGGGTCGGCTTCACCCCACTCACCTTGCTCGAGCTTGGGCATTACTGCAAATGATGCCGATGCAGAAAATACTCACCACCAATTCGGCTGTTTTACTAGGGGCTGTGCCTCTGCGAAGTATCAAACGATTGGTTCGAAAATCAGATCGCACAGAAGCCAAATACATTCGCCCTGAGATGCTCTCGTCAGACGAACTAAGACGTGTCGGGTTTCATATACGCTTTCATCGTTCTAGCGCTTTATTTGCAAGGTGCTGGCTATTAGTTGAAGGTGAAACGGAGGTCTGGCTATTTAACGAATTAGCCAAATTGTGTGGCTACGATCTCGCCGCCGAGGGTGTGCAAATCGTTGAGTTCGCGCAATCAGGGCTAAAATCGTTACTCAAAGTCGCTCGCGCGTTTGATATTGACTGGCATGTAGTGACAGATGGTGACGCCGCAGGTAAAAAATATGCAGCCTCTGTGAGAACAATGCTCCATGGCGAGCAAGAACGGCACCGACTAACTGAGCTCCCGGATAAGGATATTGAGCACTACCTTTATAACAATGGCTTTGAGAAGTTCTTTAGAGACATGGTGAAGATCCCTTATGACCACCCTATCCCAGCGAAAAAAGTGATTGTAAGGGCATTGAAGAAACACGCTAAGCCCGACGTAGCTCTGGCGATTGTTGAATACTGTGAAACTCACGGAGACGGTGTAGTGCCACTGCTCATTCGCTGGACGCTCAAACGGGTGATCAGTATGGCTAATGGGAATACTTAACTTTTCTGAATAAACAAAGAAGTGATAACGCTCCAGCAGGGTTCTGCTTCGTAAACCATAACTGGTATTTATGAATCAACCAAATATAACCGCATATATCCTATTTTCATTTCATATAAGATACGCCTAAATATTATGAACGATGTGTTTACACGGCGCTTTCGCCATGAGAACCGAAGCAATGTTTATACGTTTAGGCAGACTTAAATAGCATAATCGCTATCCATAATTACCGTCCATGAGAAAACATCTCTTAAAACAAGTTTACGATGCCTAATTTACCCATTGATATTGGAGCTAAACTATGAAAAAACTGTTTACATTCATCGTACTTCTGTTTGTTTCTACTTCTGCACTCGCTGACTACTCTAGCTTTGTTGATTATGCCCATGCCACAGCAGACGAAGCTCAGACCTTAGAAACCAACAATGAAACACAATCTGAACCTGCTTACGTTGAAGCTGACTATTCCGAATCTGTCAGTAAGGCTAAGTCTGATTATGAACAGCGTATAGACTACCTAGAAAATACGGATTATGAAAAACTAGAGAAGAAAGCTACGCGCGGATCGGCTGGTTTTATTCTTGCGAGTGTGGCGACTATCGCAGCCATTGGTAATCCGGGGCTAGTTGTAGCAGGTGCAGCGGTTACTGTCGGTAGCGTGTTTTATGTAAAAGACACACACAAAGCGTTAAGCGACAAGCGCACATTAGGTCATGAATTATAATGACTCGTAGACAGAACAAATGAGTTGTTATTAATGAAAAAAACCTCGCTTGAATGAATCAAGCGAGGTGAAAAGAAAAGGTACAGAGTTTAAACGTTACTTTTTCTTGCCTTCGACATGCAGTTCCATATCTACATAGCTCGAAGTACCCATAACTGGAATATTAAAGTCAGCCAGTTCTAGGCGGGTTGTGCCCATAAAGCCAGCGCGTTCGCCGCCCCACGGGTCTTTACCTTGACCAATAAAGTTAGCTTCAATGGTGATTGGTTTGGTTTCGCCATGTAGTGTCAAATCACCCATGATTTCTAGGTTACCATCACCCTTGTCGACAACTTTAGTACTATTAAATACCGCATCACTGTACTTAGAAGCATCAATGAAGTCGCCGCTTCGAATGTGCTTATCACGTTCTGCATGGTTAGAGTCCAAGCTCGTTGTATCGACCTTCACTTCTACTGAAGAGGCTTCAACGTTTGCAGGATCATAGCTAAATTCACCAGAGAAACGGTTAAAGCGTCCCTTAATGTAGCTATAACCAAGGTGACTTACCTTAAAGTTAATGGATGCATGCGCACCTTGGGTATCAATTACATAATCTGCCGCGTTAGCGTACAGAGGTGTAGCCATCGCAAGTGCCAATCCTAGAGCAGCCGTTAATTTCTTCATTTTGAACCTCCTATCATTTTGCGTAGCGTATCGTCTTTATCGATAAAGTGATGTTTAAGTGCAGCTAAGGCATGGATAGCTGCCAATCCAATCAGGGCAAATGCCACATAATAATGTACTGTGCCAGCAAGGTCGGCTTGTCCTTCAAACAGCTTTCCTAGTCCTGGTACTTCGAACCAGTCAAATACAGAGATTCCTCTGCCATCTTCCGTCGATATCAAATAACCCGAAGCAAACAAAACAAACAGCAAAAGATACATAAGGTGGTGCGCTGATTTGGCTGCTTTCACTTCAAAGGCATTGCCTTCAACTTTAGGTGCGCCTGTTATAGCCTTCCAAACGACACGGAAAATGGTTAACCCTGCGAGAATAATCCCTATTGATTTATGCCAGAACGGCGCGGTTTGATACCACTCACTATAGTAGTTCAGGTCGACCATCCACCAGCCCACAGCAAACATTCCAATGACGGTTACAGCAGAAATCCAGTGAATAATGCGAGCGGTGCGATTATAGGTTTTCAACGTACTACTCCTTTGCTCCATAAGTAACTCAGTCACTTAACCGTTTCCTTTATTTAACAACTAGACTACAAGATAGAGCTAGTATGCGCGAACTAAATAAAACTACGATTGGTTGAATTTGACAGACTTATTCAAAGAATTTGAAGGAACTCGGCAATTTACTTAAGCTTACAATTTAAACTATAGTAAAATCATTGACATAATATCTAATAATCGGACGAGAATTTGCTCAAAGACATCGTTATTCAGGCTCTTAAAGCAGTTCAAAACGACTGTCTTTCCCTGTCAAAACAGCACTATCCCACCGTGCACAACCGAGGAATAAGTAACAATCACTTAACCTCTCTGGTAGAACGTCGCCTGCAGGTAATCGCGAAACAGTTTGGCACTTCTCTAGCAAGTCATTCAATTGAGTTAGAAACAACTAATGGTAGTGAAAACACTGCCTACCGCCGCATCACACTCCCCTATGGCAGTGTGTGGCTATTCCCGTACTCGATAAAAACCGCCAATAAAGTCTTCAAAGGACAGCTTTCTAATACCCTAAATCTGTGGAGAGAAGAATATGCCTATGCCATCCAACCGAACGATTGTGTGGTACTGGTGTGTGATCATTGGCTAAATCGCATTAACACCAGCCAGCAACTGCTTGACTGGTGGCACAACCAATTACCTGATGATTTTGCGGAGTATGCACAGCAAGGGATCCTGTTGGCTCAATCTTCGGCGCCAAAGCTTGATGACGTGATGCAATCTCTCAACCTCCAGCCCTGCTATAAAGCCCACGCCCACCCCCTTAAAAAAGAAGAGGACGCATCTTCGGTGAAAAGATACGTCCAGCTTTATGCGATATTTGAGTGTAAATAGGAGATTTACTTAGTCACTTCTACTAACACTTCATTGAATCGTGTCCATGATTTCATGTCTGCATCTTCGCGGTAACGCTCTGAGCCAAACACAGTAAAGGCATGAGGTGCGCCGCCGTAAGAGACCATTTCATGCTTGATGCCCGTTTTCTCTAGCTCATCTGCAAGCATCGCGAAATCTTTCATGGTAATAGCCGTATCAGCTGTGCCATGGAAGACAACGACTGGTGCCTTGGTCATCTTGTAGCTTTGGCCTTTTGGTGTGGTTAAACCCCCATGGAAGGTCACAAAGGCTTTGGCATCTGCGCCTGCGCGAGCGGCCTCAAGTACCGCAGCGCCACCGAAGCAATACCCCATCACCACAGTGTTATCACCGCCGCCATTGAGCATCTCGCCTTTACGCTGACTCTCCGCCATCAACTTCTGTAGTTTGGCGCGATCTTTATAAAGCTCGCCTGTGTGTTGCTTCTTATCTTTTACTTCTGTTGGCCGAACGCCCTGTCCGAAAAGATCTGCGGCAAACACGTTGTAGCCTTGCTCGTTAAGCATTTCTGCTCGCTTGATCTCGTAGTCTGTTAAACCATCCCAATCGTGAACCAGCAGTACCAGTGGTGCTGAATCTGAAACCTTAGACCAGTAACCTTGATAAGCTTTACCGTCGACTTCATAAACAATATCTTCACCGGCTACAGCATTAACCGAACCCAAGATTAACGCTGCAGTTAAAAAATGACGCATGACACCCTCTCCTTCCTTATGAGTTAAGAAGAGTGTAGTACGGCTTTTTTACAAATAGAGATTATTTATATTCGTATTTAAAGTTAAAACCTAGTTTAGAATCAGAGTCATAGGCAAATCACTCGCAGTAAATACGCCATCCATTTAATAATGGCCGTTTGTGTAGCCTATTCCCAGCCTAGTCACTATTCTTGTTTGAATTTCGTGGTGACTTTATTCCTTTTCGCTCTTGTGCAAACAATCACCGTTACAAAAGTTGATAAAATCGAAGGAACTAAGAATATTTTCATAGTTGTTAGTGAATTCAGTATATTATTGATAGATAGTAAGTCGCAGAATCTCCACAAGTAACCTGTGAAGCACAAATAACTTCTTATAATTTAATCACTTTTGATGAGAACTATCGAATTGAAGCCTAAAGCATTTAAGTCCGCAATACCTAAACAGCCTGATGAGGCCAACGACGGGTCTATACCGCTAGTAAGGGCAGATGCGTTAAATGCTTTAGTTGTGGAATTTGAGAGAAATGGCATCGATACCAGCGATGCGCTGGAAGCTGCCAACATTAGCCGAGAATTATTGCAGGGTGACGATAACATGTTGTCAACCAAGCCAATAATGATTCTAACCGAACATATTTATCATAAGAGCGGAATATTCGCATACGTAGAAATAGTACAAAAAACGCTACGGAGTGTTTTAATACCTCAGTTTGTACGTTCACTCACTAAAAAGCTTACAGTTCGTGATGTGTTAGTGAAGTTCAATCTACTGATTCGTGAATCCATACCAGCCAGTTCTCAATACTTAGAAGTGGATGAGGATACGGCTTGGTTTTGCACCGCCAATCTTAAGAACTTACACCCTGAAGGCTGGCGCGAGATATTTACTGTTTTGTACTGCACCGAATTATTGAGAGTGCTAGTTAACAATACGAATTGGCGTCCAAAGTCAGTCTCACTGCAACAATCCCTAGACGGTGATTTTGCCAAAAACATACCCAGTAAGGTTCAACTTCTATTTGGGCAAAAAATAACAAAGATAAGCGTAGAGTTAGATTTACTAGATAACCTTATCTATACGCCATATCCCGAGCCTGAACCAAAGGAAATTGTTTGGCACAGTACCTTCACCGATACTATATATACTGCCTTGCAGCCCTACGTGCATGAACAACACCTCGATATTGATTTAGCAGCGCATCTGTTTGATATGAGCTCTCGTACGCTTCAGCGTCGCTTACAGCAAGAAAAAAATTCATTTAGAGCGATCAAAAATAGCCTTATGTTTGATACTGCTTGTGAGCTTATGAGCCGGAATTTGAGCCTGACACAAGTCTCTGTTCAGCTGGGTTATGCGGACATTTCTCACTTCTCTAGAGCCTTTAAACGCTTCAGTGGTTTAACTCCAAAATTGTACCAAGCTGCGTTGATCGAAGAGAAAAATAGTCTAAAAATCAAACAGTCATAATCATTTAATTTTCGCATGGCGTAAAGTGGTAATTGAAATTTGAGGTTTCTGGCGTATAATCCGCCCTCCTAAATTTGGACTAACTAGGTACGATGGCCTTTCAACTTTCGTCTATAGTTATCCAATACTCATCTCCACAGCGGTTTTCGCCGTGCATTAAAGGAGCTTTATGACTACTACTTATACTATTGGCAGCTTAGAGTCGTTTCTAATCGCGATTTTTGTACTCTTTCTAGGCCAGTTCATTAACAGAAGGGTTCCCTTCTTAAAAAAATACAAAGTGCCTGAACCGATTGTTGGTGGCCTTATCATTGCCATCGTCATCACGGTTTTGCACTTCAACGGTATCAACCTAGATTTCACACTACCTCTAGAAAAAATACTGATGCTGATGTTCTTCACTACCGTGGGTCTATCCGCAAGCTACTCTCAACTGCTTAAAGGCGGTAAAAAAGTATTCATCTTTTTAGGGGTGGCTTCCGTTTATATCATCATCCAGAATGCCATAGGCGTGAGCCTTGCTAGCATGATGGACTTAAACCCGTTGATGGGTTTGGTAGCTGGGTCAATTACCCTCTCTGGTGGTCACGGTACAGGTGCGGCTTGGGCTGCAACCTTCGATGAACTGTACGGGCTTAAAACGCTCGAGTTTGCGATGGCCTCTGCGACCTTTGGTCTGATTGTGGGTGGTCTTATTGGTGGCCCTGTTGCTCAGCGTAGAATCAATAAGCACAATTTGATTTCTGAGTACGGTGACGGTTCACAGCACCATGAGAAATTCCCAGATGTCGTTACCTATAACGAGACAGAGGAAGACAAGGTGACTCCTCGTCGCGTCATTGAAACCATGTTTATGGTTTTGGTGTGCGTTGTGGGTGCGACTTACATTAAGGAATACACATCAGGTTTAGGTATCGGTTGGCTTAAAGGTATCCCTGACTTTGTATTTGCATTGTTCCTTGGTGTTATTCTAACAAACATCTACGAGTTTACTGGTGCGTACAAGTTCAATACCGACACTGTCGATATTATCGGTACCGTATCACTAGCACTGTTCCTAGCGATGGCACTGATGAGCCTAAAATTGTGGGAGATCTTCGATCTCGCTATGCCACTGTTGGTCATTCTAGGCGTGCAAACCTGTGTGCTTGCGGTATTTGCATACAATATAACCTTTAGGGTTATGGGCAGTAATTATGACGCTGCCATAATCACCGGCGGTCACTGTGGTTTTGGTATGGGCGCGACGCCAACAGCGGTAATGAACATGGGTTCTCTGGTAAACCACTACGGCCCCTCCCCACAGGCCTTCATGGTAGTGCCTATCGTGGGTGCTTTCTTTATCGATATCGTTAACTTACTTGTTCTGCAGGGTTACATCGCCTTTATAGGTTAATCCTAATTAATCAAGTCTGAATCATAAGCCAGCTTAATAAGCTGGCTTTTTTATTCTGCCGAACCCAGAAATCCCCTATCCTTGCTATTTTATACATCTGATCAATGAAATCATTTATGTGACACCTATCTCATAACTGTCTTTTATCGAATAAGTCTGTATAATTCCGCGCCTCGTATCTCACTGTTTAGTCACTGTCTTTGATTAAGCAGACCCTTACTTTAGTTCTCAGGAATAGTTCTTTGATATCTACCGCAAACATCACAATGCAATTTGGCGCAGAGCCGTTATTTGAAAACATCTCTGCTAAATTTGGTAACGGCAACCGTTATGGCCTTATTGGTGCTAATGGATGTGGTAAATCAACCTTCATGAAGATCTTGAGTGGCGCATTAACACCAAGCTCAGGCAATGTCTCTATTACTCCTGGATTAAAACTGGGTGTTCTAAGCCAAGACCAGTTCGCATTTGAACAATACAATGTGATTGATGTGGTTATCATGGGTGACCGCAAGCTTTGGGAAATTAAGCAAGAGCGCGACCGTATATACTCTCTTCCAGAGATGAGCGAAGAAGACGGCATGAAAGTGGCCGAGCTTGAAAGCGAATTTGCAGAGATGGACGGCTACACAGCAGAAAGCCGTGCTGGCGATATTCTTCTTCAAGCCGGTATCGAAGAAGAGTTTCACTTCGGTTTGATGCAACAGGTTGCTCCAGGTTGGAAGTTGCGCGTACTACTGGCGCAGGCACTGTTTGCTAACCCAGACATCTTGCTTCTAGATGAGCCTACCAACAACTTGGACATTCACACCATCAACTGGCTGGGTGAAGAGCTAAATCAGCGTAAGTGCACCATGATCATCATCTCGCATGACCGCCACTTCCTGAACTCTGTATGTACTCACATGGCTGATATCGACTATGGTGAGCTACGTATCTACCCAGGTAACTACGAATACTTCCTTGAAGCTTCTGGACTTATCCGTGAGCAGCTTTTATCAAGCAACGCTAAGAAAGCGGCAGAAATCAGCGAACTGCAAGACTTCGTAAACCGCTTTGGTGCTAATGCCTCTAAAGCAAAACAGGCAAGTTCTCGTGCTAAGAAAATGGACAAGATCAAGCTAGATGAAGTTAAGTCATCAAGCCGTATTAGCCCATCCATTGACTTCGGCGAAGGCAAAAAACTGCACCGTCAAGCGCTTGAACTCAAAGACATTGGACACGCATTCGATGATGAGCTTCTGTTTGAAGGGGGTAACCTACTCCTTGAAGCTGGAAGTCGCCTTGCAGTTATTGGCGAGAACGGTGTTGGTAAGACAACGTTCTTACGTTGCCTAGTAAATGAATTAGAGCAAATGCATGGCGTAGTGAAATGGTCAGAGAATGCGTCTATCGGTTACTGCCCGCAGGATAGCACTGCTGACTTCGACAATGACCTAACTATCTTTGATTGGATCTCTCAGTGGCGCACCGTTAAGCACGATGACCTTATGGTACGTGGCATTCTAGGCCGTTTACTGTTTACCGCTGACGATGCGAACAAGAAAGCGAAGAACTGTTCTGGTGGTGAGAAAAACCGTCTGCTATTTGGCAAGTTGATGATGCAAGACATCAACGTGTTGATTATGGATGAGCCAACGAACCACATGGACATGGAAGCCATCGAAGCGCTAAATTCCGCGCTTAAAGAATACCAAGGTACGCTGATCTTCGTTAGTCATGACCGTGAGTTCGTCTCTTCTCTAGCGACTTCTATCATCGATATCAAAGATAAGAAGCTGGTGAACTTCCAAGGCACTTATGATGAGTACCTAGACCACCAGAAGAGAGAACTAGCCGTTACCTTGTAACGAAAAGCTAGACAAACACGCATTAAAAAAGCAGAAGCCCTAGGGCTTCTGCTTTTTATTTAGGCAAACAAAGTCTGAATTTACGCTTTAGCGCTAAATACCACTTCGTATTCACCAATACCGTCGTACTTGATGGTCGTTGGCTTATCAAATGCAACTTCTACGATGCCACAGTAAGAGCCAGTGATAATCGTTTCGCCAGCTTTGAACTCAACGCCACGACGAGTCATGAAGTTAATCAGCCAGTAGATTGGGCTTTGTGCTGACTGGTTCGGGTGCTCACCGTCAAACGTCTGAACGTGGTCGCCTTGCATAACTGTAACGTTCACTTTAGCCGCGTCGAATGCTTTTTCACGTGAAATTTCAGGACCAACAAATAGACCTTGGTTAACCATGCAGTCTGCTAGTTTCTCGTAGAACTCAGCATCGCTATCAGCAGCAAAACGCGCTTGCATAAGCTCTAGAGCCATGCGGCAAGAACCGATCGCATCGTTGATTTGCTCTTCGGTGTAACCTTCTGGGTTAGCTGGCAGGTTTTTGCCTAGCGTAAAGCCAATTTCAGGTTCAATACGCGCTACGCCATTGTCAGCAAACAGCTCACAAGTGTCGCCTTGTTGTACGCTATCAGAAAAGATAGGCGCTACGATGTACTTGTCTTCAGATAGAGGGTTTAGACACTTCCAACCACCTACTTGACCGCTCTTAGCTTCAATCATTGCTGCTTGAACTTGTAGTGCATCTTCTAGAGAGGTCGGGCGAATGTTTTCCGCTAGACGTGGTGCTTTTGTACCCGCAATGCGACGACCTAGTAGCTCAGAGGCAGCGTCATTAAAAAAGTTAGTCATATTGTATTACCTGTTATTTGTTTTAATTAATGATATAGGAAATCAAGTGCTCTGAATAGACTACCCATGTGCCGTTGAACCCTCTTGAAACAAAAAAGGTGACTTGAAAACAAGTCACCTTCTCACATCAATCTCAAATTGTGCGCTGAAAAAAATGAGCGCTAGAGACTAGGGTCTGTTGGCCTTTTGCGATTAAATTTTGCTCGACCAGAAGTCATTTAATCAAGGCGAGGGACTTGCCGCCTAGTCATCTAAGCAAAAGTCGCTCAACACAGAGTAAATGGGTTCTGGACGAGCCCTTCGGATAGCGCTTTGTTGGGCATTTCTACCGCGTTAGTCACTTTTCATGTGGAACCACCACACCTAAAAGCGACTGCCTTGTATTAATACCCAACAAATCGCTACAAAAATAACCTCAAAAGATCAACAGACCCTACGTATTATACGTCGTATGTCGTAGACGCAGTGTCGCCGCCTGTACCTGTCCAGTTAGTGTGGAAGAATTCGCCACGCTCACGGTCGATACGCTCATAGGTGTGAGCACCGAAGTAGTCACGTTGAGCTTGCAGGAGGTTCGCTGGCAGACGAGCTGTCGTGTAACCATCAAGGAAAGACAGCGCCGAAGTCGTACACGGCATTGGGATACCCACTTCTAAAGACTTAGCCGCAACCTTACGCCATGCACCTAGGCAGTTCTCTAGGATGGCTTTGAAGTAAGGGTCTGAACCAAGGAATGCAATCTCAGGATCCGTATCAAACGCATCACGGATGTTGCCAAGGAATGCAGAACGGATGATACAACCGCCACGCCACATTAGTGCTACGTTACCGTAGTTTAGGTCCCAGCCGTTCTCATTTGACGCTTCACGCATCAGCATGAAACCTTGAGCGTAAGAGATGATCTTTGATGCTAGAAGCGCTTGACGAAGTGCATCAACCCACTCTTGCTTGTCACCTGTTACAGGCTCAACCGTCTTACCAAATAGCTTCTCTGCCGCTACGCGCTGATCTTTCAGTGAAGACAGGCAGCGAGAGAATACTGATTCAGAGATAAGCGTTAGCGGAATACCCAAATCTAAAGCATTGATACCCGTCCATTTACCTGTGCCTTTTTGGCCTGCGGTATCTAGGATCTTATCAACTAGAGGTGCGCCATCTTCGTCACGGTACTTTAAGATGTCAGCTGTGATTTCAACAAGGTAGCTGTCTAGCTCAGTGGTGTTCCACTCAGCAAATACCTTCTGCATCTCGTCAGCAGACATGCCAAGGCCGTCTTGCATGAACTGGTATGCTTCACAGATAAGCTGCATGTCACCGTATTCGATGCCATTGTGTACCATTTTAACGAAGTGACCTGCGCCATCGTTACCTACCCAATCACAACAAGGCTCGCCTTTATCTGTTTTCGCAGAGATGCCTTGAAGAATAGGTTTTACCGCTTCCCATGCTTCTGGGGAGCCACCTGGCATGATAGAAGGACCAAAACGAGCGCCCTCTTCACCACCAGATACACCAGTACCGATGAAGTAAATGCCCTTCTCACGAAGGTAAGCAACACGGCGGTTAGTGTCTGGGTAGTTAGTGTTACCACCATCGATGATGATATCACCCTTGTCTAGTAGAGGGATAAGTTGCTCGATAAAGCTATCTACAACATCACCCGCACGAACCATAAGCATCACCTTACGAGGCGTTTCTAGCTTATCGACCATCTCTTGCAGCGAGTATGCACCAACGATGTTAGTGTCCTTCGCTGGGCCTTCAAGGAACTGATCTACCTTCGCGGCAGTACGGTTGTGTGCTACAACTTTAAAACCGTGGTCGTTCATGTTTAAGATAAGGTTTTGACCCATTACTGCGAGTCCAACTACACCAATATCACCTTTCATACACTCTCTCCTAATATTCTTATCTTAAGCAATCTTGCTTGCTGCATCTGAATCTAAAAACCACTCTGTTTCACCCGCAATGGAGTGAATCTTTGCCGCTGGATAGGGCAACTCCTCAGCCGGAGTGTGGTAGATCTCGTTTACGATGTCGGTTTTACCTGCGCCAAGCACCAAGTAGCTGATACGTTTTGCCGCTTGAAGTACTTGAGCTGACTTAGAAATTCGAAGCTGACCCGATTCTGGGTGTGCAGCAACGATAGCCAGTTTTTCTTCACTGTAATCAGTTTGGCCTGGGAATAGAGACGCGGTATGTCCATCCGCGCCCACACCCAATAGGATCCAATCAAACACTGGAACACCATTTTCTGAAGGGATAACTTCGAGCATTTCACTGGCAAAACGAACCGCTTCTTGCTCAGCGTCGTTTTCACCAAGAATACGGTGAATGTTCTGCGCAGGGACGCCTACAGGCGTAAATAGCAATGCGTTGGCTTCACCAAAGTTACTTTCTGCATCGTCAGGCGCTACACAGCGCTCGTCACCCCACCAGAAGTGAAGGTTCTGCCATTGGATATCGCTAGCGTAAGGCTGCGTTGCTAATAACTTAAACAACATTTTTGGCGTGCTGCCACCAGACAAAGAGATGTGCACCGCTCTGCCTAGTTGGCTAAATGCTTTTAGCTCCTCGGCAAGCTGCTCTACTACCTGTGCTGGAGTTTCAAAAATTTTGGTATTCATCATAACTCGCAATAATCTGTGTCTGTTAAGTTTTTGCATGGGAAGCGCCACATTTTTCCATCACGCTCTAGCAGATCATGAGACTCTTTCGGCCCCCATGTACCACTAGCGTAACCAAACAATGCTTGTGGGCGCTCTTTAAAGTCCAGAATCGGCTGAACATATTCCCAACATGTTTCGACTGCATCTGAACGTGCAAACAAGGTTGCGTCGCCATTTAATGCATCAAGCAACAAGCGCTCATAAGCCGTCAGCATATGGGCTTCATTCAGCGTCTTGTAGTGGAAGTTCATCTTCACTTCTTTGGCATGGAAACCTGCACCCGGCTCTTTCAAACCAAAGCTGATTTGAATACCTTCATCCGGTTGAATACGGATAATAAGCTTATTCTCGGGAGCATCTTGACCAAACACTGGGTGAGGCGTGTCTTTAAAGTGGATAACCACCTCGGTAACGCGCGTCGGCAGTCGCTTACCGGTACGAACGTAAAATGGTACACCATTCCAACGGCTGTTGTTGATGTAAGCCTTCAGGCCTATGTAGGTCTCTGTACGTGAGTCATCGGCAACACCGTTCTCGTCACGGTAGCTAGGCAAGAACTCGCCACGCACTTCAGATTCTGTGTATTGACCCAATACTAAGTTATTAGTCAGGTCATTCTCATCAAGTGGCTTGAGGCTTCGCAGTACCTTAACCACTTCGTCACGAATAGCGTCTGCGTTTATGCGAGGAGGAGACTCCATGCCCACCATTGCTAATACTTGCAGCAAATGGTTTTGGAACATGTCGCGCACAGCGCCTGAGCCATCGTAGTATCCACCACGCTCTTCAACACCTAAAAACTCAGCACCGGTAATTTCTACATACTCGATGAAGTTTCGGTTCCAAAGAGGCTCAAACATGATATTTGAGAAGCGGAACACCAGCAGGTTTTGAACCGTTTCTTTTCCAAGATAGTGGTCAATTCGATACAGCTGAGTTTCTTCAAAATGAGTGTGAATTTTCTTACCCAACTCTTTTGCAGAAGCGAGGTCATAACCAAATGGTTTCTCAACGATCAAACGCTTCCAGCCGTCATCTTCTTTATTCAACCCGTGCGCCGCAAGGCTCGCAGGGATCACTGAATAGAGACTTGGTGGTGTCGCTAAATAGTAAAGAACGTTACGTTGTTCCAATTGGTAGTGAGCAGCAAGTTCATCTTGTCTCGCTACAAGCTTGGCGTAATCAGCTGTGTCAGAGGTATTGATCGCCTGGTAGTGTAGATGGTTCATGAACTCATCTAATACCACTTGTTCTGTTTGTTCGAATTCTTGAAGGGACTTCTTAATCTTCTCGCGGTAGCTCTCATCACTGTATTCAGTGCGACTTACGCCAAGAATGTAAAACGATTGGGGAAGTTGACCGCTTTGGTACAGTCGATATAAAGCTGGGATTAGCTTACGGTAAGTTAAATCTCCAGAAGCACCAAAAATTACTATGCTGCTTTTATCAGGTATTACCATCATGTGTCCTTAAGTACCTTTAAGGGTTGCATACATCCATCACGTCGTCGGGGGAAACCGCGTCCGAATGGGTCAAAATGCACTATGAAAAGAATTCTACACCGAATGGGCTGAATTAAAATAACTTGTCACTTTCATAGGGCGACAAATTGTAAAAAATAGGCAAAAAAAATCTCCGATAACTTTACGGAGATTGCCTTGTGCTACAGTCTAGCTATATATGAGCTTAATACAAACGTTTTTCATTCGTAACTTTCGTTTCCCGCCCTACCTGTTTAATATCTATACAGCAACACTATCCGAGAGCGATATACCGCTCTGGGATAGATAGAGCCAGTGTTAATCCACTGCTCTATTGGCAATTAAGTTATGAAAGCTATGGTCGCAGTTTTAGCACCTTATCGATGTCTTCTGCATTGTGACGCTCTGGTACTTGTTCCCATTCTTCACCAAACGAACGGTTTACAACACGCCCACGCTGAAAGCCTTCGCGCTGCTCAAGTTGTTTTGCCCAGCGATACACATTGGTATAGGTCTCTACTTGCAAGAATTCCGCAGCATCGTAAAGGTTCCCTAGAACCAAATTGCCATACCATGGCCAAATCGCCATGTCTGCAATGGTGATCTCTTCGCCCGCGACAAAAGTATTTGCCGCTAATTGCTTATCGAGCACGTCTAACTGACGCTTGGCTTCCATCGCAAAGCGATTAATTGGGTACTCTTGCTTTTCATCGGCGTAAGCATAGAAGTGTCCAAAACCACCGCCCAAAAACGGCGCTGAACCTTGTGCCCAGAACAGCCAATTGAATGTTTGGGTTCTCTCTGGACCGGATTTAGGTAGGAAGCGATCAAACTTCTCTGCCAAATGAACAAGGATGGACGCTGATTCAAATACGTTAACTGGCTCACTGCCGGTTTTGTCTACTAATGCAGGGATTTTAGAGTTTGGGTTTACACCCACAAAACCCGATGAGAATTGGTCTAGCTCGCCGATGTTAATCAGGTAGGCATCGTATTCTGCATCTTTAATTCCTGCGGCTAAAAGCTCTTCAAACAATATGGTCACTTTCTGGCCGTTAGGCGTACCAAGCGAGTACAACTGAAATGCGTGCTCACCTACCGGCAGCTCTCGCTCAAATCGTGCACCCGATTCAGGGCTGTTAATGTTCGCCCACTTATTGCCACCCTCTGCATCATTGACCCAGATCTTCGGCGGTACATATTGTTCAGTCATAACATCTCCTTGAATTTGGCTTAACCACTTAAATGAACGATCGCTCAATTAAAATCATACTATGCCTACTCCTTTTCGAAGGCAAGTGTTTTAACAGCCTAATACCTGTCCTGTTCTTCTTTCAATGGCTTCACCACCGAGTCCAATCCTTCGACTTTTAGCGCTAAACACAATTGCAGTAACTGTCCTAATTCACCAGACGGCCATTCCGACTTATTTTGGAACCACAACAGGTACTCCTCAGGCAAGTCTATGAGTACCCTACCGGCAAATTTCCCAAACGGCATTTTCATTCGAGCAAGCTTAATTATATTTTCTTTTTCTAACATTTTTTAAAACCAAATCAAACACTTCATGACATTTATTGTTACATCTACGATAATAGAAATCAGTGACACAAACTAAAGGAACCCGTTTGCGTAGAGCCATTTTCATCACATTCCTACTCACAGGATTATCCGCCCCCTCTTGGGCTGAAGATACTGAAGAGAAGTGCTTGAGCAAACCCGAGGACGATAGAGCCATCTCCAGAGCTTACCACTATCTGAACACCAAGTTTTGCCAACCTGCTGTTTGGTTTGATGATTTCTTTGCTGATGAGCGTGTGACTGAGGATGCTAGAGCGGGCACCTCTGTGCGCTGGAAAAATGATTTTACTCAGTTTGAATATGACGGCTTCAAATACAATACCAGGATCGATGCCAAGTTTAACCTACCCAAAGTGACAAACCGCCTTAAATTGATCATCGAATCTGATGGTGAGGATGACTTGTTTGATCTTTTCCCTCGCAACGCGGAAGAAGTAGAGAGCACTATTGGCCTGAGGTATGACATCTATGCCAAGGGTTACAGCAGCTTTAATATTAAAGCGACCTTTAAGCCTAAGATTGAGGCACGGTACCGTTTCACTTACCCGATTGGGATCAACACCGTTAGTCGTGTTACACAAAAAATTTATCAAGAAACAGAGCTGACTGGAGAGTCTACTCAGTTTGATATTGACCAAGCCCTATCCAAAAACTTCTTGCTGCGCTGGACCTCATTTGCCGAATTCAATCGGGATCATGCCGACGATACGAGTATCTGGGATTTAGGTACAGCTTTTGTGTTATATCAATATCTCTCGAAGACTCAGGCCATCAACTACACCGTAAGTACCACAGGTACAGACTATCCACGCTCTTTCATTGACAATACCTTGATTGGGATGACCTATCGCCATAATGTTTTCTTTAAATGGTTCTATTACGAAGTGACACCCGAATACAACTGGTATAGAGAATACGATCAGGGGTTTGAGGAAGAAGCGAGCATTCGTTTAAGGCTAGAAATCCGCTTTGAGAATTTCTAATTTCTAACTTCAAATAACTAGGTGAGCCTGTTTGGCTCACCTTGCTAAATCATTGTTGTCGCAACTGAGGGGATTGTCTCTGTTTGGATTCGTTCAAACTCGATGGCTTCACATTCGTATCAAGTTTCACACTATCATAGCCATTGAATCTACAATCCCCAATTTCGTGTCTAGGACATACTTGGATCCCGCTTCGAGAAACCATTTCGCTATAACATGATGGACATACTTTCATACTTCCTCCTTGCCAGTGTCGCCAAAACCGTTCCAACTCACGAAAGATGATAATCTGTCGTCCTTTGCGCTTTTGACTTGCCTATACTTAGTTTGAGCAACTACCACTTTCGGGGTATACGAATAATTTAGACCACACGATCATGAAAATGTTTTTCAAGAAAAGAAGATCGGACAGAGATTCAGAGATAACCCCATTGTTATCAATGAGTAATAAAAAACAGAAAGGGATAGGTTTATCTGAGCTTAAAACCAAGTTTGAATAGGACAAGGATCGACTTTAAACTTTACTATCAACATATCGATAAGCAGTTAGGACAATACAAGACTCGGCACTTTAAACACTAATGCCTTATGCCCACGGAGGTATATATGAAAAAGTTTAAGAATATTCTATTTGTTAGCCAAGGATTATCTAATCACAGTGACTCTATCGGCCAAGCGTTGAGACTTTCTTACAATAATAAAGCTCCGTTGAAAGGCATGATCTTTTGTCCTCCACTTCCCGTTAATCTTGCTCAGTATCAGTCCAGTTACGAGAACTCTCTGATTCATAATGTCAGCGAGCACATTAAAGACAGTAGAGATACCCATAATATCGCCGAAGACGATGTCTCTTTCCCTCTAGAAGTCGTCAGTGGAGATAAGCCCGCTATCAATATCATACGGGCGGTTCATAAGGGTGAACACGATCTGCTTATTAAAGATGCAGAGCCATTAGATGACGATGACGAAGGTTTCAAAGCCATAGACATGACGCTACTTAGGAAATGTCCTTCTCCCGTGTGGCTAAACCGTGCTAGCAACAAACCTAGAAACAAACGAAGAGTGGCTGTTGCCATTGACCCGATTATCGCAAGCGACGAACACAGAGGGCTCTGTATGCGTCTGATGGAGTTGTCTCGCTCAATTGCGGATAGCTGTGACAGCCGATTGCACGTTTTATCCTGCTGGGAGTATCAATTAGAGCGCTATTTGGACAGCCATGCCTGGATCAAAATTGAAGATAAAGAGCTTAATGCTGAAATAGACAAAGCCAAAGTGGAACACAGAGAAGCCCTTGACCACCTTATCAAGGAGTCTGGCGTAAGCGGTGAGATTATAGTGCATCACTTACACGGCCTTCCAGATGATGTTATTCCGCATTGGGTAGACGAGCATGAAATTGACATTCTTGTTATGGGCACGCTAGCACGTACCGGGATTCCTGGATTTGTTATTGGCAATACCGCAGAGAATATTGTTCGCTCTGTCACGTGTTCTCTAGTCGCATTAAAACCAAAAGGCTTTGTAACACCATTTGTCTAACCGCCTTAACATCACTTTCAAAGGGTAGCCTACGAGCTACTCTTTTTTTTGCCACATCTTGTACCCACTTTGCTTCATCGCCTTGCCAAGTAAATGCGCCGCCACCGGTGCAGTTAGAAAGATAAACAACATGGTACCAATCACTCGTGATATCACCGTGATATCAGGGATAGCGAACGCTACAGCCAGCAAAAGCAACCCTAGGCCTACTGTTCCAGCCTTAGTGGCGGCATGCATTCTTGTAAAGAGATCAGGCAGCCTAAGTACCCCTAAACTTGCGACGAGTACAAACAAACCACCCAAGCACAGGAATACGCCAATCAACCATTCCATACTAATGCCCCCATAGCCTTACCCCTCCCCACTTTGCTTCGCTATCAGCCGAGCAAAGGCTATCGTGCCCAGAAACGCCACCAATCCAAGTGTTATGGCGATATCAAGAAGTGCCATCTGACCGCTATATAAGGTGTACAAAGCAATATAGCCAATGGTAATGAATGCGATCAGATCCAGTGCGACTACGCGGTCTGCTAACGTGGGGCCTATTGCCAAACGCACTACCGCCATAACAAAGCTCAAAAACAGGCAAAAGCTGCATATTACGATGCTGATCATCAACCAATTATCCACGTGTCATCTCCAATATGCGTTTCTCTAATCCCTGCTTAATATCTCGTGAAACCTTTTCGTGATCCGGCGCAAACATCGCATGCACAATAAGATGTTTTCTATCCGAGGAAACATCAAGGCTTAAGCTACCTGGAGTCAAAGAGACCATATTGGCTAACAGAGTGATCTCTAAGTCCGTTGAAACGTCTAGAGGCACATAGACTATGTCTGGATCACTCAAGTGAGTCGGAGTGATAACGTCCCACGTTACCCGAATGACGGACACAAACATCTCGTATAAAAAGAACAGTAATAGGTTTAGCCCTACTCGAAATCGCTTAAAATAACTTGTTTTCAAGCCAAATGGCTGGCTTAGCGCTAAGGCGAGAAACCCTACAGTAAAACCCAGCACAAAGTCTGTGACATTGTAACTACCATTTAATAGCATCCAGGCTAACGCCAAGAAAAAATTGAGGAAAAAATAAATCACACGCCCTCCTCAAGTACCGCTTGTAAATACTCTGTGGGTTGTAATAGTTGCTCTGATGCTTGCATCGCAAACTGAATAAAAGGCTCAGCAAACAAGCCAATGATAAGGCTCAAGGTGGTAAGCGTTGCTATAGGAAGCAAGTAAGGCATGGGGATCTTAAGTGGCCTTTGTTCATTCTCAGGTGAAGATGAACCAGGTTTCCAAAATGCCTCGCTCCAAATCTTGGTCATCGAATAAATAGTCAGCAATCCTACTAATAAAGCAATGCTTGCCAGCAGGTATAATTCGACGTCAATGCTCGCTTTTATGACCAACAATTTCCCCCAAAATCCGGACAACGGAGGGAATCCTGCTAATGAAAACGCCGGAACAATAAATAAAAACGAAAGCAAGGGTGAGCTTTTATAGGCCCCTCCCAGTTTACTCAAATCGCTAGAGCCGTATTTGTACTCTAAGACCCCACCAATTAAGAACAGGTTCGCCTTAACCAGAATGTGGTGAATGACATAGAAGATGGCCCCTGCTATGGCTATCGGTGTAAAAATAGCCAGCCCCATTAGCATGTAGCCGATCTGGCTAATAATATGAAAAGAAAGGATTTTCTTTATATCAAACTGACTAGCGGCACCCAAAACGCCCGTCAGCATGGTCAAGCCTGCCACCCAAATCAGCAAAGGTTGTAACCCACTGTCGACTAGAGGAAATATCAAGGTATAGATACGCAAGAAAACATAGACGCCTACCTTAGTAAGCAGTGCTGCGAACAGAGCGACGACTGCGCTAGGTAAGGTTTGGTATGACGCAGGTAGCCAAGAAAATAGTGGGAAGAGTGCAGACTTAATTGCGAAAGAAAACAGAAACAAAACTGCCAGAACCCGTTGCAAATCAGGCTTAACCTCTGACACTTTAAAGTGGAGGTCCGCTAAATTTAGGGTGCCCGTCGCCCCATAAATAAGACCTATTGCGAGTAAGAAAACCAAGGTAGAGATCAGATTCAGCAGCACATATTTTACCGCGCCGTCTATCTGCGCTTTTGAACCATCGAGCACCATAAGGCCGAAAGAGGCGATCAACATCACCTCAAACCAAACATAAAGGTTAAAAATATCTCCCGTTAGAAACGCCCCATAGACCCCGGCTAAGAGCACATGGATTAAGCCGTGGTACGAGCCATACGATGGCTTCTCCTTCAGATCCCCTATGGCGTAGACAACAACCACGAGTCCAATGATGGCGGTGATCATCACCAAGGAAACGGACAACAAGTCAGCTACAAAAACAATACCAAAAGGTGCCATCCACTGACCAAAAGCCACCGCCGTAGGCCCAAGGTTAATGATATCTAACGCCAACAAACCAGCAATTATCAGCTGAGCCAATGCCCCTAAAACACTGACTGCGTTAACCAGATTTGTTCGGGTTCTAAAGAAAAACAGCAATACTGCCACTAGCAACGAGCCGACGGCAGGAAGAGTCAGCCATAAAGAGGTCACTACTCTTCCTCCGAGGCGGTCATTTCATCAACATCGGCTGAACCTGTTTCCAGGTAGGATCGGTAGAAAAGTAGAAGCGCAAATACCAGCAGTCCAAAACCGATCACAATAGCGGTTAGAATCAATGCTTGAGGCAAGGGATTAGCGAATCCATCAGGAGGCACTAGCGCATCGAGCTCAATTAAAGGAAGCTCCCCCGGTGTTAGTCGGCCGGCAGTGAAGATAGCAAGATTGACGGCACTACTGAGTAATATCAGCCCAAAGAGAATCCTCAACAGATGCCTTTCTAGCATTAGGTAAACGCCTATCGCAACAAAGATCCCAACGACAATGCTCCACAATACCTCCATTAGTCGAGCTCCTCATTTACGCGTAGCAACATGCCCATTACCCCGCCTATAACGGCCAGATAAATGCCGATATCAAAAATAAGAGGGGTGCCTAAAGGGATGATCTCTTTCCACCACAGACCAGTTAAAAACGGTTGTTGAAACAGCAAGGCCAGTGTCCCAGCTCCGATGCTGACGGCGATGCCAAACACCGCGATAGTAAATGGCGGATAGTGCAGGCGATTAAGAACGTATTGGGGGGATTCTGCGAACATCAGCAATGCAAAACCAATAACAGCAATAAGCGCGCCTATAAAGCCGCCCCCGGGCGCATTGTGACCGCGAAGGAGCAAGTAGATAGAAAAGACCAGCATTAGCGCCGCCACAATGTGCGAGGTAGTCGCAAAAATCAAAGACTGAATACGATGAGAGTGATACTTGTGCGTCTTCAACAAGCTCACCGCGGCAAGGCCAGCGACGACAACGACGACCACCTCCCCCAATGTATCGATGGCGCGAAAATCAACCAAAATGACATTCACTACGTTGCGCCCAAATCCTTCTGGCACACTATTGTTTGCATAAAAATCAGACACCGTACTATCCAATGGCATCGAGGTTATTCCAACCAATATGGCTGTGATAGACACGCCAATAACAGTAGCGATCGCCATGTGCAATGCCTTGCGACGATGACTGTGTTTCTTTACCGAACCTGTGGTTGGCATATGCTTGATCAGCAAGACCACAAATATCACGATGAGGGTTTCGACTAATAGTAAGGTTTTGGCCACATCTGGCGCGCTATACAGCATAAACACCAGTGTCGTCATAAAGCCGACAATGCCCAAGGCTGCCACAGAGAGCAGCCTTGAGGTTGATATAGCGCATAGCAATGCTGACACCACCAGCGCAATGGCTAGTGCAAACTCGTAGTATTTAACTTGTACCAAGCCCGTTTTAATACCTTGCACCATCGGTAATGGATCAACCACGAGAAGTAGAGCTAACATGGAAAAAGACAACAAAACGTAGCCGCTTAGTCGCTTATGTTGCAGCCACGAGGTTTGAAGCGTCGCAAGTCTCAACATCGCGCCAACCAAACTGTCAAAGACCTTGTTAGCATCTGGAAATGGGATTCTATTGAATCTGTTTGAAATCGGCGTAATGCCTCGATAAACAAGATAACCCAACACTAAGGTTACCGCGCTCAATAACAAGGGAAGGTTGAAGCCCTGCCATAGCTTCACCCCTTGCAATTGTGTGCCAAGTGCAATTGCATTACTACCCGGCACGATAAGGTGAGTATTGAACCACTCCAGCCCGAATACTGGAACGGAAAGACTGGCTAATGCCAACAGCAAAGGCGGAATCCATAACCCAGCGTCCTTTTCCACAGGTTTAGCGTTTATCTCGCTAGAGGGCGTTCCAAAGAAAGGCTTTAGGAGCAAGGCCAGCGCCAATGCCACCATGATTGCATTGATAAACAGCAGAACCAAAACAATAGGTGCGCCAAGCTCTAAGCCCGCTTTGTACATATATTCTTTGCTCAAGAACCCCATAAATGGCGGCATTCCGGCTTTAGAAAACGCGGCCAAACCAGCGACTACAAAACTAAGCCCTAGCAGAGCTTTTAACCCACGAAGCACTCTCATGTCCCTTGTGCCCGTCGCTTTATCGATATTGCCGACCACCATAAACAGCGCCGCTTTATAAAATGAATGGGCAACCACAAACAAGATAGCGGCCGCCAGTGCGAGGTCTGTTCCCACCGCAAGCAGTAAAGTGAGCTTGCCCAAAGCGACATTGGTGCTGTAGGCCAGCATCAACTTGAGGTCGGTTTGTTTTAACGCAAGTAGTGCGCACCATATCGCAGTCACACTGCCAAAAGCGCCTAAGGCATAAAACCATAACTCACTGTCGCTATAAACCGGTGACACTCGCGCCAGCAGGTATATGCCCGCTTTGACCATAGTTGCAGAATGCAGATACGCGCTCACCGGTGTTGGGGCTGCCATTGCGTTAGGGAGCCAAAAATGGAAGGGAAACTGCGCAGATTTTGTGAAGGCACCTAACAGCACCAATATTAGCGAAGGTAAAAACAGAGAATGGCTCTGCATGTCACTGGCTTTCGCGATGATAACGGTTAATTCATAACTGCCTGCCATCTTGCCAAGCATTATCAAACCCGCCAGCAACGCTAGTCCACCAGCACCGGTCACCAATAAAGACTGCAGCGCATTTTTACGTGACTTTGGATTCTCATGATTAAAGCCGATCAACAAGTATGAAGTTAACGTGGTCAATTCCCAGAACACGAACAGCAACAAGATGTTGTCACTGATAACCACACCTAGCATGGCCAGCATGAACAGCGTTAGGTAAAGATGGAAGGTGAAACGAGAGGCTTTTCCACGCATATATGACCAAGCATATATTTGAATGAGTACCCCGACCCCACTGATCAGCAGACCAAATAGGAAAGACAAACCATCGAGATAGAACGAAAGATTGATTCCAAGACTAGGAACCCAAGGAACACTCACGACCCTCCCTTGCTCTGGGCTGAATAGCACTAATGCCGCGTACAGTACGAGCAATGGAAGTAATGCAAAACCTAATAATAGGGGCTGTCGACGATGATCACTTTCGTACAGCGGCTTAACTTTCGCATCTTGAGTCATTTGATCCTTACAATGCATATCAAGGTCATTTCGGGCTGCAGTACCGCTGAAACTGCACCCCAAAACCAATTTATACGATTCGCCGTTGTATAAAGTTTAGCCTTTCTTACACCAAAGGCACCAAACCTGTTGATGGTAAGGTGAAGCTCTGTTGATATTCATTGTCTGTTTGCTTCGTTTCAAGATAGCTGTGGTGAAGCATTAAGATTGACTGCACTATCTTAATGCCAATGCCTAACGAGCCCCCTTGAGCATTAGGTTCAACGTGGTTAGTAAATCTAAATCTGATATCGGTTTTATTAGTCGTTAGCTCTGCCTGACAGCACACTGTTGAATGTGCTGGGCTATGCCTTAGCGCGTTTTCAAGCAAGTTAGCTACTAAGCGCTCTAACAACACCTTATCTCCTATGGTTTGCAGTTCTGGAGCAACATCCAGTTTCAGCATCACTTGCTTGCGGTTAAATTGACTCTGCATGATCTCCGCACTTTGAGCAAGCAAGGTAGCGATGTCTACCGGGTGGTATTCGTAGCTGAGTAACGGCGTTTCTTGCTTTGCCAATTGCAGCATAGAATGCAACTGATTGGAGAGCTTGTCGCAATTGCGGTAAGCCACATCAATCAAGGGATCTTGTTTGTTCTGCAGTTTCCACGTTTCCAGATAGCCCAATACGCTGGAAAGCGGCGTTTTGAGATCATGACTGAGTTGCAAAAGCAGTTGCCTTTGATGCGATGATTGATATTCCAACTGCAAAAATTGCTGCTGAATATGCTTTGCCATCAAGTGATATGAGCCCGCAATAGGCGCAAGCTCCTTTACCTGATGCGTAAAGTCTGGTGTCAGTTGAAAGTCATGCTCTGCCTGATGTTGAAGCTGGTTAGTCACCCTTTGAATTGGGCATAACAGGTTTTTCTCTACCAAGAGATACACGCCAAATGCAAAACCAATAATAGAAACCAGTACTAAACCGGCCAAAGCAACATAGGGAGGATCAACCTGAGAAGCAGCTATAGCACTGTGCTGAGTGCTCCCTATGACTACGTAGAGATAGCCCATGATGGTCTCTCCCTCCTTGAGTGCGGACACTGAAAACACCTTGTTCTGGTTAGGATTTCTAGGGTCTTCTCCAAGAATAGGAAACGGCTCATCATTAAGGAACTGGGTGATAGGCTCGACGTCAACGGAGCTTTGTAACCGTGCACCTTCAGGTGCGGCATGGGTGGTAATGTTCCCTTTGGCGTCCAAGAAATAAATCTCAAAATCTGGACCGAGCAACATTAGAGTATGGAAGATGGATTTTAGGGCCACTGGATTGTAATCAGAGCCAATCATAAGGGGGTTGTCTTCTCGCATATGAGTTGCAAGTTGCTTGTGCAAGCTCTGCTTAGTGCGAAGTTCTATGGTCTGTTTTTGCCAGTTGTAGGTAAACGCAATCAAGGCAACAGCCAAACAAAACCAAACACTGGTAAACACCATCAAGCGAGACTTAAAGCTAATCATTCGACTCCACCTAACCTTATAGATCTGTTAGTTATTGATATGGCTGGAACTTATACCCGACGCCCCAAACGGTTTGAATAAAGCGGTGCTCAGAGCTTGAGAGTTTCAGCTTTGTACGAAGGCGATTGATGGTGCTACAAACCGTATGATGGTAGCCAGAGTGTTCGGTGTTCCACACATGCCCAAGTAGCTCATCCTTGCTGTACACTCTGCCAGGCCTAGAGGCGAGAAACTTAAGCAGAGTGAATTCAGTCGCTGTCAGTGTTATGTCCCTATCATCCAATGAGACTCGGTGAAGCTCTGGGGTTATTTTGAGTAGCCCGAAGTTCATCGCAGTATCATTAGGCTCGGCTTGTGTGGGCTTCCCTGAAACCTGACTTACTCGACGCAAAATATTGCGCACTCTGGCTTGAAACTCTAAAACACTAAAAGGCTTGGTAATGTAGTCATCGACACCGGCCTCTAACCCATCAACCTTGTCCATTTCACTGTCTCTGGCCGTTAGCATAAGCACTGGTGTCCAATTTTGCTCTTGCCTCAGTTGATGGCAGATATCTAAACCATCTCCATCAGGTAGTCCCCTATCAAGAACCAGCAAATCAAAGGTGTGCTGTTGATTGAGCCTTAGCGCCTCATCACATCGAGCGACTCGAGTCACCGTGTGACCCTGAAACTTCAAATGCATCAGTACGAGTTCGGCTAGATCATCGTCATCTTCAACTAATAGAATGTTGGCCATCAGATTCGTCGCTTGTGGTTCCATAAAGCCTTCCTTACTCGTTTCTTTCACCCCTGAGCACTAGACCGTAGTAAGGAAGGATTACTTTCACTCTATTCGAGTGATGGTGATTTTGGCTCCTGGGTTTAGGAAACGATGAGTCGCTACAAGAGCGGAACTTGCTAGACCATCATCACTAGTGATCACGCCCGAATGAAATGCCACCACATCGTCGTCATTACGCGCAGCATTAAACCCTTCGCCCCCACCCGCAGGGCCTGGGATGGTTGACGCTAACTCGTCATTAAGCTCTGTGCCTGCATCCCAAACGTTCATGTTCATCTCAAAGCTATCCCCTACCGCCAGGGTTTGTATGGATAGCCCAGTTTCGCCCACAAACGCGTCATTGGTATTAACGAACATCGACGCTACCGACACATACCCCGAGAATTCAGGGTCAATGGTGATGGTCACCTCATCTGACATTCCCGGCATGACTAAGCCATTACCCGATAACCCCTGTTCAACATTGTCGTTGCTGTCCATCAGGGCGATAAGCTCCGCGTTGCTGCCTGCTTCTGCCATTTGTTCCAAAGGTAGAGACGCACTTTGTCCCACTTCAAACAGTGAAAAGTTGCTGTTGTGGGTCAATACTGCCAAAGGTGACATTGGTTGGTTGGCGGTTAAGTTAATCACAGAGATCGTATAGCGCTGGTTTTGAGTTGACGCATCGCTCGCGGCGATTGCAGCAACATCATTATCATCGTCGTCGGAACATCCAGCCAATACGCCCATAGAAAATGCGGCTAATAAGATTCGATTTTTCATTTTAGCCCCCTTACTTCACAACGATAGTGACGGTTGCAACTGGATTTAACCAACGGTGTGAGCTGCTATCAAGGTCGCTCTTACCACCTGCTGAATCAGCATCTCCCAGATTTCCGGGATGAACATGAACAACCGCATTGGTTACCGCAGTCTCAACTCCTGTAGCGCCACTGCCAAAGGTGATAAAAGGAGGATTAGGCATACTGCTGGCTATCTCATCATTGGCTTCTGTGCCAGCGTCGTATCCGCGTAACGTGGCTTTATAAGTGCCAGGTGTAGTTGGGATCATCCAGCTGTCTAGGCCTACAAATCCATCATTGGTGGGTAAAAGCATCGCTGACAAGGACAGATACTCTAGATCGCCACTGTCTAGGGTGAAGCTAGTGCCTACGCCTGGGTCTAAAATGCCTCCCGCAGGGTTTTCCACCACCACACCACCCGCATTTCCAATCACGGTAGATAAACCAGAGATGTCTCCGCCTTCAGCCATGCTTTCCAGCTCCGCCGAGGCAGCTTGGCCGGTTCTAAACATGAATAAATCAGAGCTGTGCGCTGCCACTATGAGCGGAGTAAAATAGATGCCCTTGGTAGCATTCGTTACTGTGATTTCAAGTTCCGCTGCATTTGCACCAGCAGAGCCGAGTGCGAATACAACAGAAGAAATTGCTAATCCAAGTTGAGTACGTTTTTTCATTTTGAGTCCATCCTGTAATGACCTTGTTTTGGTACTAATAAGGATGAACCGCAGATCTTTCAGTAATGTCTCTGAAATCTCATAAAACTCTCACAAGTTTATAATCAGTTTCAATCAACACGGATAGAGTCACCTATACTGCGAAAGATAAGAATGAGGAAGGCTTGATGCTTGAGATAAGACCCAATTGTGAATGCTGCGACAAAGACTTACCCGCAGATGCGACGCAGGCGATGATTTGTAGCTACGAATGTACCTTTTGCAGAAATTGTGTAGAGAACGTTTTGTTTAACGTATGCCCTAACTGCGGTGGCGGTTTATGTTCCAGACCCATTCGACCTACCGAGGAAAGACGAGCTAAGCTCAGTACCTCTCACCAACCACCTTCAACAACGAGAATTCTGAGCAAATATTCAGAACAAGAAATGAGTGATTTTGCCAATAGATACCAGCATATTGCCCCAGAAAAACGCTAGCACGCTTTTTAGAAATACTATGCGTTTAATTAAGCAACCCTAGACAAGCGCGACCACTAGACCAGTAACAACTAGTGAAACCCCTAGCCCTCGAACGAGAAACCAACGTTCATTTAGGATAGTGATCCCCAGAGCAAGCCCAAACACAATACTCACTTGTCGAAGCGCAACAATATAGCTGACGTTTTCCACCAATGTCATTGAATACAATACGATTCCGTAGGTCAGTCCCATCATAATTCCAGCAATGGATGACCCCTTCCAATGACGCTTTGCATTAACGATTTCCGACTTGTTATTTGTCAAAATAAGCCAACACAACAACACCGAGGATGTGCCAAGAAACTGCATGCCAAGATAGAAAATGGCGATCTGCTGTGAGCTTAACCCCGACGTTTCCAGCACTAACCAATTAAGCGCTTCTTTGTCCAAAATGGAATACAAGGTCGTGCCCATGGCGGCAATCACAGCCCACAGTACGCCAATGTTCGCATACGCTGATAGCTTTAACTCGCGAAGTGTTGTGAGTGGGACTAATAGGCATCCTATCGTCAATATACTAAAACCTAGCCAAGCGTTACCTGATAATGCTTGGCCTACTATGAGCGTACCGATACCCACCATAAGAACAGGTAAAGCACGCACAATCGGATACATCATGCCAACGTCGCCATGATCGTAAGCTTTAATAACGCTCACCAAATAAATAGCCTGTCCTATACAGCTAAAAACCAGTAACCAAAAAAAGTCAGCTGTAATATTGGTAAGACCAATTACAGAGATACACCACACAAGATAGGGTGAGAGCAAAATAAAAGGGGTAAGCGATGCAACCAACGCAAAAGAATATCCCGAACCTGAACCAGACTTACCCAATACGTTCCAACCAGCATGAAGCAGCGCTGAAAAAACAACCAAAACAATCGCGATAATACTCAAAGCGCTTCCTAAATAGACAGTTTGTCTATTTTACTAGTGGGATCCATTACTCTAGGTAACTTAGGAAAAGACGGATTCTAACTAGCGATTGTGACTCTTCAATGACGTTACCTTTACAGTGTTTGCGCGGCAGTTTCGATTGAGGTCAAATATAGATAGGCTTTAGATATAAGGAAATAAGGATGGATACGGATGAACGAAGAAAGCCCTAAGAATCCTTAGGGCTTTAGAAAGACTGACACGCTGGAATAGCTTAAGCTAGAGAGCTAAAACAGGTTATTCCCAATCAAGGATAACCTTGCCAGACTGACCGCTACGCATAACGTCGAAGCCTTCTTGGAAGTCGTCAACTTTGTAGTGGTGAGTGATGATTGGTGATAGATCTAGGCCAGATTGAATCAATGACGCCATCTTGTACCATGTCTCGAACATCTCACGACCGTAGATACCCTTGATGACCAGACCCTTGAAGATCACTTGGTTCCAATCGATACCCATGTCTGATGGTGGAATACCGAGCAGTGCAAGGCGACCGCCGTGGTTCATGGTTTCTAGCATGGTGCTGAATGCTGCTTGAACGCCCGACATTTCAAGGCCTACATCGAAGCCCTCAGTCATGTTGAGCTCAGCCATCACATCTTTTAGATCTTCTTTCGCAACGTTAACAGCGCGAGTAACACCCATTTGACGAGCAAGGTCTAGACGGTATTCGTTCACATCAGTAATCACAACGTGGCGTGCGCCAACGTGTTTTGCCACTGCAGCTGCCATGATACCAATAGGACCAGCACCTGTGATCAGTACGTCTTCGCCCACAAGATCGAATGATAATGCAGTGTGAACCGCATTGCCGAACGGGTCAAAGATTGACGCTAGGTCATCAGAGATGCCTTCAGGGATCTTAAATGCGTTAAACGCAGGGATCACTAGGTACTCAGAGAAAGAACCCGTGCGGTTAACACCCACACCGATAGTATTACGACATAGGTGCGTACGACCACCTCGGCAGTTACGGCAATGGCCACAAGTAATGTGGCCTTCGCCAGAAACGCGGTCACCGACCTCAAAGCCACGAACTTCTTGACCAATAGCAACCACCTCACCCACGTATTCGTGTCCAACAACCATAGGCACAGGGATGGTGTTTTGTGACCATTCGTCCCAATTGTAGATGTGTACGTCAGTGCCACAGATAGCGGTTTTCTTGATCTTGATAAGCAGGTCGTTATGCCCCATTTCAGGCATATCGACTTCATTCATCCAGATGCCTTCTTCAGGCTTAAGTTTAGAAAGTGCTTTAATCTTCATTATTTGATCAATCCCATGTCGCGACCTACTTCGATGAATGCATCAATAGCGCGGTCTAGTTGTTCACGAGTATGCGCCGCAGACATTTGCGTACGAATACGAGCTTGGCCTTTCGGTACTACTGGGAAAGAGAAGCCAACAACGTAAATACCTTTTGCTAGCGAACGCTCAGCAAATTCAGCGGCAACCTTTGCATCACCCAACATAATTGGAATGATCGCGTGGTCAGCACCACCCATAGTGAAGCCAGCACCTTCCATACGAGCACGGAAGTGTGCAGCGTTTTCCCAAAGGTGAGTACGAAGATCGCCACTTTCTTGAAGAAGATCCAAAACACGTAGAGAAGCCGAAACAATCGCTGGCGCTACAGAGTTAGAGAATAGGTATGGACGAGAACGCTGACGAAGCCAGTCAATTACTTCTTTCTTACCAGAAGTGTAGCCGCCTGATGCGCCGCCCATAGCCTTACCTAGAGTACCTGTAATGATATCAATACGATCCATCACATTGTGGTAGTCGTGCGTACCTGCGCCAGTTTCACCCATGAAGCCTACCGCGTGAGAGTCATCCACCATGACTAACGCTTCGTACTTATCGGCAAGGTCACAGATAGCAGGCAAGTTTGCTACAACGCCGTCCATGGAGAACACGCCATCGGTAACAATCAAAGTATTACGCGCACCCGCTTCTTTTGCAGCGATAAGTTGCTGCTCTAGCTCTTGCATGTTGTTGTTTGCGTAACGGAAACGCATTGCCTTACACAAACGAACGCCATCAATAATCGACGCGTGGTTCAGTGCATCAGAAATGATGGCATCTTCTTTACCTAGAATGGTTTCAAACAGACCTGTGTTTGCATCAAAGCAAGAGGTATAAAGAATGGTATCTTCCATTCCAAGGAATGCAGATAGCTTGTCTTCAAGTTGTTTGTGGATGTCTTGAGTACCACAAATAAAGCGCACAGACGCCATACCAAAACCGTATTTATCCATACCTTGCTGAGCTGCTTTGATAAGCTCAGGATGGTTAGCCAAACCTAAGTAGTTGTTTGCACAGAAGTTAAGTACATCTTCACCCGTAGAGATAGACACAGACGCTTTTTGTTGAGAAGTGATAACGCGCTCTGACTTGTACAAACCTTCAGTTTTTACTTCGTCGATTTGTTGTTGAATTTGGTTATAAAACGCAGAAGACATGATTCTTTGATCCTTTCAGTAAGGGGGAATGCCAAGCAAGATATCTAGCTTGCTCGGAGCAAAATCTTTTCCTGATTTACAGTGTAAAGAGATTCTAGTTCAAAGATGTTGCGAGTATAATGCCTTCTACGGAAAATCATTTGTGAACTGTAGGCACATATAATGAAAACCACTCAACTTGTTGCCCTTTTGCCCGACCTTGCTACCTATACCCTAGTGGTTCAACAAGGTAACTTTACCAATGCAGCCAATAGCTTAGCGATGACCCCTTCCGCTGTATCTAAGACAATCACTCGTCTCGAAAGCGCATTGGCGGTGAAGCTTATTGAACGAACTACTCGTACTCTTCGCATTACAGAAGAAGGTCAAAAGGTCTATGAACAAGCAATACAAATGCTTAGCGCTGCCGAGCAAGCCGTAGAGCTGTCCACAAATAGCCACTCCCAAGCTCAGGGAAGCCTCTTAGTCTCTGCGCCAGAGGCCTTTCTCAGTGTTGTCTTGCAGCCCTTAATCATCGACTTTTTAAAGAAGTATCCAGATATTCAGATAAAGGCGCGCGCTATTGACGGTGCGGTCGATATTCAAAAACAAGGTATTGATGTTGCCTTTAGGCTGTCAGAACAACCGGATGAACACTTAGTGCTTAAAGAGCTGGGTGAGACTCATTTGATCTTGTGCGCCTCTAAACCTTATTTAATGAAGCATGGCACCCCACAGCAGCCCAGTGACCTGTTAGAGCACAACTGTTTGTATCTGGCGGAAACTGAACACGACAACGTATGGACCTTTCATAAAGACGATAAATCTCAGTCAGTTACCGTATCGGGTCGCTATGCCGTGAACCAAGCAAATCTAAGATTTGACGGCGTAAAAAGCCACCTAGGTATTGGGCTGTTCCACGATTTTGTTGTCGCGAATGCCGTAGCAACTGGAGAAGTAGTGCAAGTGCTTGAGGATTGGACACTCACCAGTAATTATCATGGCAATGTGCTCATGCAATACGCGCAAACCAAATATATGCCAGAGCGCCTTCGCTTGTTTATCGACTTTATTAGTCAGGCACTTTCCAATAAGTGCAATGGTACTCAATAACCCTAATTCGCTAACTTTTAAAGCGATCCAACGACAAAAATATTTTGATATGAATTGAGCAGAAAGAGACTATATTCGCCTAAGATTCACTATCTACAACTAAAATTACAATAACCATACTCATTGGAGCACACCATGATTCAGTTTCCCGAGCACTTTCTGTGGGGCGGCGCAATCGCTGCCAACCAAGTTGAAGGGTCGTTCCTAGAAGATGGCAAAGGCCTATCGACATCAGACATGCTGCCCAATGGCATCCTTAGTCCTCACCAAACAAGAGATGAGCGAGAGCCTGGCATCAAAGACTTGGCAATCGACTTTTACAACCGTTACCCAGAAGACATTGCCCTATTTAAAGAATTGGGCTTTACCTGTTTGCGCTTATCCATTGCTTGGACGCGTATCTATCCAAACGGTGACGAAGCAGAGCCCAACGAAGCTGGCCTCGCCTACTACGATCGTATTTTTGACGAGTTAGCCAAACATAACATGACACCTTTCGTGACGCTGTCACACTATGAAATGCCCTACCACTTGGTGGAAAAGTATAACGGTTGGGGCGATCGACGTGTCATTACCTTCTTTGAAAGATACGCTCGCACTGTATTCGAACGCTTCGGCTCTAAAGTAAAGCTATGGCTGACCTTCAATGAGATCAATATGTCGCTGCATGCGCCATTTACTGGCGTCGGTCTTCAAGAACAAGCCTCTAAACAAGAGATTTTTCAAGCCATACACCATCAACTGGTTGCGAACGCAAAAGCCGTGAACCTGTGTCATGAAATCATTCCTGACGCTCAGATAGGTAACATGCTTTTAGGGGCGATTAATTACCCCTTCACTTGTAATCCAGATGATGTGATTGCTGCCATGCAGGAAAATAATCAGTGGCTGTTCTTTGGCGACGTACAGACTCGCGGTAAATACCCGGGCTACATGCTTCGCTACTTCAGAGAAAACAGCATTGAGATAAAGATGCAGGCGGACGATCTCGATATCATTGCCTCTGCTAGCGTCGACTTCATTTCCTTTAGCTATTACGCCAGTGGTTGCGCCTCAGCAGACCCTATGCAAAAAGAGGTCGGTAACATCGTCGATAGCGTGCCAAACCCTCACCTGAAAAAGAGTGAATGGGGCTGGCTCATCGACCCTAAGGGGTTACGTATTCTGCTAAATATGCTGCATGACAGATATCAAAAACCGCTGTTTATTGTGGAAAATGGCTTAGGCGCTATCGATACTGTGACGCCAGAAGGCGAAATCAACGATGACTACCGAATCTCGTATCTGAACGATCATTTAGTGCAAGCCCATGAAGCGATATTGGATGGCGTTGAGTTGATGGGATTTACCTCTTGGGGCCCTATCGACTTGGTCGCGAACTCAACAGCAGAGATGAGTAAGCGCTATGGCTATATTCATGTAGATAGAGACAATAATGGTGAAGGGACTCTGGTACGCACCAAAAAGAAAAGCTTCTATTGGTATAAAGACGTAATTGCTAGCCGCGGGGCGACGCTAAAATTGTAAACGGCTTAAGGTTCTAGGTTCTAGGTTCTAGGTTCTAGGTTCTAGGTTCTAGGTTCTAGGTTCTAGGTTCTAGGTTCTAGGTTGATATGACCCTGTAAAAGTAGGCAAGGATATCTTTAATGGTTAGTTCTCAGTTAAAGATACCCTGCTTTACTCTTTTCTATTACCCTTTTTATGGGGCCTCAACCTGTGATTTTATCTGTCCCATGACATTACCAAGCAACAGATGAAATTCCGCTTTAATCAATTTACCTATTAAGTCTAAAAGTAAACTTCCACAGGCATGCCCTCTACCAATTTATAGCGATCTGGTAACGTACCTGAAAACTCAACGGATACTCGCATAAGTGCTTTCTTGCCTTCAAAAGGCTTAGCTAATTGTTCGGGTAACTTTGTTGCTAGTTGAACGGACGTGCTAACCTCAGCCTTGTGGTTTTCTCCATTAGGAAGCTTAACCTCAACCGTTTGGCCCATCTTGGCGCTGGATACATATTTTGGATCTAAATATGCAATGACATGTGGGGTTGTGTCTTTCCCTGCGATGGTCATAACCGTATCAAGCTCACCTACCTGCATCCCTACTTTCCCAGCAACATCGAGTATTGTGGAATCAAATGGTGCTTTCACTTGAAGAGACTCTCTAAGCTTTATCTTTAGATTTAGTTCTTTCTCCAGATTTCTAATGACATTTGCTACATCGCCTGAGTATTTTTCCTTAGCCAAGTTCAATTCAGCCAAACGCAATTCTATGGTGGTATTGGTTAGTTTACTTTCAGCCGCAGCGTAATTACTCAGTACCGCTGAGTAGTCGGATGTGCTCACCTGGCCCTTACTAAAATACGTATCAAACTTTCTCTTAATGGCTTCCATCTCTTTTAGAGTATTACGTGACTGAGTAACGGCTCCACGATAAAGCCTTAGTGTTGAATCGTCTTCCTGCTTTAGAATTCGTCTCAGTACTTGGATCTCACTTTCTAGAAATTGGATTTCGGAATCCAATACAGGGTCATTCAATTCGAATAAAACACTTCCTGCAGATACTGTGTCCCCTGTTTTGAAGTTAACCATTTTGATAAGTCCAGACGTCTTAACGTTGAGATCCACAGAGTTGTAGCTGACGATAGCAGGCGCCACAACAAACACTTGTTGCTTAACAATCCACCCTAAACCAAACAAAGCCGGTAATAACACAATAGCCACCAACACAAACCACCTAATTCGGTAGCCTGTGCGTTTGGTACCACCATAAAGAACCTTAAGTCCTTTTTCTGTGGCTGGATTCTTTTTCTTATCGAGCATGAATTCAATTTTCAAAATCTTTTCCCCCTTTTCAGCACCCACCAAGGTGCCATACTCGATTCTTCATGAGAGCGCCTTATTAACTCATTAAATATAGAAAAGGCGGTGATCGACCGAGCAAACAATGCATAGGATGGGTAAGCGAGTAACCAACCTATCAGCTTGATATCTAGAGATTTCCTCTCTGAAATCAATACCCAATAAATAGAGAATTTAATAAGAACTATGGCTAGGTAAACAAGATAAATCAGTATGAAAGCGGATATGGTGAAGACAACTGGGTACACTACTAATACATACATGCAATACATCACTACCAGCACAGGTATCAGCACATTTTGCAGCACTCCATACACTAGCGTGTAAAGAAATACCGGCCAGGTAAGTAGCTTCGGTGTCATGCCTTTCATATGTTTTCTGAAGTACAAAAACAACAAATCGCCATCCCAGCGAAGTCGTTGCAACGTAAAGTCTCTTATGGAGCTAGGTGCATCTGTATGGCCTATTGCGTGTGGGGTGAACGCCAATCGAATATTGGGATAACGAGCATGGTACTGTTTGAATCTAAAAGTAAGATCTAGGTCTTCAGCTGTATGAGTATCCCAGCCTCCAACTCGCTTCAATACAGTTTTACGAAATGCTCCAAAGGCTCCAGAAATATTGTTTAAAAGCCCAAACTCTCGAGTTCCCGTTTTTCCCGCCTGCATAGACATCATGTATTCCAATGCTTGCATACGGGTTAATACGTTATCTTGCCAATTGCGAACCCTCAGAGCGCCTCCGCTAGCGACAACATTTGCGTTATTAAACTGCTTTGCGATATTAAAAGCCATGTCGTTATCAAATGAGGTATCGCCATCGACGTTGATAACAATTTCATTCTTAGCTTTGTATAAGCCTGTGTTCAGCGTAGACACCCTGCCTCCGCGCTGCCATTTAGGCACGACTCTCACTAAACGATCTTTTCTGTGCTGATGTTGTTGCTGTGATTCCACTGCGGAAGCATAGGTATGTTGATTTTGCACCGCTCCATCAACTACGGCTAGGATTTCTATGTTTCCTGGGTAAATTTGTTCCACCAACGTATCGATGGTTTTTTTGATTGCATCACCTTCACCATAACAAGTGATAACAATGCTTAAACTTGGCGCTCGATCTAGATCACTATGTTGGTTTCTCCAATACCATTTAAACACTCCAACAAGCATCATTAATATCAAAGGTAACTCAACCATGATAATAAGAGGGAAGTAAGTAATGAGCACCTCTGTATGAGTCCAGATGCTCCCCCACATACTCCTTAAAACATAGACTACAGAATCAAGCATCCAACTCACTCGCTTTGGCTTTAAACCAAGTGTTTGAGTCATCGAACTCTTGGTCAGGCAGATACCAATGCCTTACCCGAAGCCCTATTTCATTTGATTCGATCTTGGTAGCAAACTCTGACAACCGTTCGCGAAGGATTTCTATGGAGTTTGTATCGCAGATAGGTAGGAATACAAACAATACTTCTTCACTATATTGACAGCTCAGGTCTGTGGTTCTGAATAGTGACTCTAACTGTTCGGATAACTGAGCCAAAAACTCAACATAAGCCACCTCTCCAAATTTTTGGATAAATTCTTCGATATTAATAATCTTCAAACCTATGAGAAGATCAGTGTGACTGTGACGAATGGATAGCTGGTTCTTCCAAGACACAACCGATTCAAAAAGAACGGGGTCAACTGTCCCTGATAAACGGAAGGAGACTTTTGATGAGGCCTGGTTAAGCAGAAAAAGGTGTGCTCTATCACCACTCAAATAATTGAAGTAAGTTTGCGTTATAAGAGACTCTACATTGTTTTTATGACCACAACTTAAACAGCGCGCTATCACTCGAGCTTCCGCAAACTCATTCTGGCAACTATTACACTGCATTAGCTCTAGTGGACGATCGTAATCAACGCCTATATGTTTTAATAAAGTACTGCAGTTAGGACACTGGAGTGCGTTGTGCTTAGCAAAATTTTTCGCGTCATCTACATGACCACAAGTAAAACAGTGAAGCGCATCATTTGAAACAGTATCGACAGAGCTACACGAAGGGCACGCATCGACATAATTCAAGTGGCCAGAATGACACTTCTGGCAATAGCGAACCCTATCAATACACTCTCCCTTTTCTAGTAACTCTTGCTCTACCTGCTTGAGAATATATCGAAATGGGGTGCGTTCTAATTGATAGTAAGCATCTATTAAGGGATAACGATAGATTGCTGTAGTGCCAGCATCTCTGATGGGTTTAAGTGCCCGCCTCTCATCTAGCCACAAATATGCCAGTAATGTATCGCTAGGCTGCTCACTTAAGTAGTTAAGCTTCTCTGGAACACCTCGGATCTGGTCAGATTCATACACTCCATCGCTCAAGTAAGGGCTTAATGTGCTTGCTTGTACTACATATAAACGCCAACTCCATCCAAACTCCGACCCGTGTATTTTTTTAAGGAGGGAGTCTTGCTCCAAAGAAGGGACATTAATAAGACAGATAATCCCCCGCCTTGACAATAATTGGTCTTCATTGGTTTCATACTCGACATCCCAACCCATAGGAGGAGTCACAGCTAAAGCCTCGCCGAATATCACTAGAGTCTTATTTTCATCAGACACTCTTCACTCCTTGAAAATCAAAATCTTTATCCGTTAACGTGGAACCTTGGATAGCCTATGATTAGCACACTATTTAATATATATTTCTGTTAAAGAGTAGAACAATAAAACGCTGATATGCTTATAATTTCTTAAATTTATTCGCTGTTTATGTACATTTAAGAGATTTAATACCTACGAGGAATAAAACATGCTAATGACCACTACACAATCCGTTGAAGGCAAACGTGTTCTCAGCTACCACGGCGTAATTGCGGGTGAAGCCATCTTGGGCGCTAACTTGTTCAAGGACATGTTTGCCGGTATTCGCGACATGGTCGGTGGTCGTTCAGGGACCTATGAAAAAGAGTTGGAGCGTGCCCGCACTATTGCGATGCAAGAGTTGGAAGATAAAGCGCGTGAAATCGGCGCGAATGCGGTTATTGGCATCGACATTGACTACGAAGTACTAGGCAAAGACAACGGCATGTTGATGGTGAGCGCAAGTGGCACCGCAGTCACCATCGGCTAACTCATTATGCCAAAGTCAGAACGACACGAGGCCAAGCACGAATTAGGGCCACTGCAGTTCGTCACCTTAATCCTTTCGGTGTATGTACTCATTGCCCTATTTGTGGAGAATGCCTTCACCCTAGATTCAGATACCTCTGAGTTATTGGCTATGATAGATACCATGGTGTGCATGGTTTTCTTGGTGGACTTTTTTCAACGCTTCTACCGTGCGCCCAATAAACTGCAGTACATGAAATGGGGGTGGATTGACCTGCTATCGAGCATTCCGTTAGTCGATGCCCTACGTTATGGACGCTTTGTTCATTTGGTGCGCTTCTTACGCATTCTAAAAGCAGTTCGCTCTACCAAGCTCATCTTGTACTACCTGTTTCGAAACCGACGCTCTGGCACCTTCTCCATCGTCGCAAGCGTCTCGGTATTGGTGGTGATCTTTGGCGCTATTGGGATTCTGCAGTTTGAAAAAGGGCTATCAGACTCCAACATTCACTCAGCAGGAGACGCACTTTGGTGGTCTTTTGTGACCATTACTACCGTAGGCTATGGTGATTTCTACCCTGTGACGACACAAGGTAGATTGGTAGCGGCTATCTTAATGACCGCGGGTGTAGGTCTTTTTGGTACCTTTACCGGTTTAGTGGCCAATTGGTTTATGACCGAGACGGAACAGGCTGAGAATACAGAGCGTACGGCTGTGAAAGCAGAGATCAAAGCCCTTCACACGAAGATTGATGAGCTAAAAGAGCTCATCAAAGAGCAAAAATCAAACTAGTTCTTTCGCGATAAGGTGCAGCAAGAAGGTTTCACGTTCAATGCTTAAACCCTTCTTCGCACTATTGGCTATCGTATGTTCGTTATGAGCGATAGCGTCATGGATATTGACCCACTTTGCCTGCATACCATTTTTGATCTCATAGTCTTCAAAGTTAGGTGTACCGAGTTCTAAGTCCACATGGCAGGTATAGCAGTAGGAATGCATGTGCATCACATCCGCATCGTCCTTATACCAAGGGCGAAACTCTTCAAACACCCCAAACGGTTTGATATTTCGAATGTTTTGCGCGCCGGTTTCTTCTTCTAACTCACGTACTAAACCCGCAATCACATCTTCACCCTCATCAATACCGCCACCTGGCAGTGAATAGTCGTGATAGCGTTCGGTGTATAGCAACAGTATTTGATCGCCCATCAATGCGATGGCTCGCGTTGCACGGCGCTGTATGATGGTCTTTTGATCAAGTTCGCTTAAATCAGGATGGATGTTAGTTTTTAAATGGCGCATGAGAATAACGGCTAAATTGAATTTCCCGATATTTTAACATGTAACCAGAGGTTAACTATTGAATTAATTAAGATATCTCGTACACTGAAAAAGATAAGTCAAAACAAATAGTTCTTTGGAGCCAATAATGAAGAAAATCCTTCTTTTATCTGCAATGAGTGGCGCTGTGTTGCTAGCAGGTTGTGCAAGCGAACCAGACGAGTACACAGTAGAGGACTGGGATCCAATTACAAGTAAAGCATCTATGTACTGTGTACAGCAAGACCATGAAATCGTGCGTGCCTCAGAGGAAGGTAAACGAGTCACCTACTGTGAGATCTCTGATGATGAGAAGCATGAGATCTGGGAGTACTACTACATGAATCATGAAGATGAACGTCCCGAGAATCAAAAGCAGAGTGACGATGAAATGAGAAAAGCCTCAAACTAATTTCTCTAACGTCAGTTATAAAAATGCCCCGCTAACGTTCATTAGCGGGGCATTTTCTATTTTATCTGCTTAAACAATTTCCCAAGAGTGCGTCATTTCCACGCCCTTATCTAGCATTAGGCATACCGAGCAGTATTTTACTAAAGAGTCTTTCGCTACTTTAGCGACAACCTCAGGATCAAGGTCAACACCCGACACTTCAAAGTGAATGTTGATGCTGGTGAAAAACTTAGGCGCTTGGTCACGACGAGTGCTGCTCAGTTTCGCTACGCAGCCCGTTACTTTTTGCTCTGCACTTTTTAGGCCGTCTACCACGTCTACAGAGCTACAACCGCCCACTGCGATCAATACCATTTCCATTGGGCTTGGCGCTGTCTTGCCACCGCTGCCATCTAAAACCACTGAATGGCCAGATTGAGATTCACCGATAAACTTAAAATCATCTACCCAAGATACGGTTGCTTGCATAATCAAATCCTCTTTTAATTTCGCCTCATTTTACACACTCATAGTGCGAACTCAACAATCGAAATGATGACGGTGTCATGACATGTCGTGCAAGTTTAAGTTTCAGGATGAAAAACTTGAATACACCTAACAATTTTGAACAATGTATCCCTGACTATGCCAGTGATATCATTGACTTATAGACTTCCGTCGATACACTGAATCAGGCAAGAGAAAGTTTTGTTTTTGAAGTTGTGCAGTACAGTTGGAGACTAGTCGCCGTTGTATTCACCATCGGTCAATGCAATCTGTTTTCAAGCACTTAGTATGGTCGTATCTGACCGAGTTTAGTTATATCGCAAAGGAAAATTGACAATGTCAAACACAGTTACTGGTACCGTAAAATGGTTCAACGAAACTAAAGGTTTCGGGTTTATTCAACAAGAAAACGGTCCAGACGTATTCGCTCACTTCTCTGCTATCCAAGGCGACGGTTTCCGCACTCTTGCTGAAGGCCAAAAAGTAGAATTTGTTGTTACTACAGGTCAAAAAGGCCCGCAAGCAGAACAAATTCGCGCTGTTTAATTGCGCCAAGTAAGCCAGTGCTTCACTGGCTTACTTTTCTCCTCTCAACCCTATATAATCAAACGCCTAAATCCTATTTTCTGGAACTCCCACTTTGGCGCTCAAACCCACTATTTATAAATTTCGCGTAAACCTTGCCGACACTAATCGCAATCAATTTGATGACATTAACCTTACTGTAGCCAAGCACCCTTCTGAAAATGAAGTACGCATGCTGGTCCGCATCTTTGCGTTTTGTCTAAATAACACCCCAAACCTAACCTTTACTAAGGGGTTGTCTGAGCAAGAAGAGCCTGATATTTGGGAGCTTTCTGATATTGGCGATATTGTCACTTGGATAGAAGTTGGCGAGCCGTCAACGGACAGAGTTAAGAAAGCAGCGCGCAAGTCAAAGCAGACTCACTTCTATACGTTCAATGAAAACAAATCAGATGTTTGGTTTAACAAAAACCAGTCTGTGCTTCGCGAGTATGATGCGAGCATTACACAGTTTGACTTCGCTCCTATTGAAGAGCTCGTTTCAGGACTTGAGCGCACCAACGATTTAAGCCTAATGATCTCTGGCGACAGTATGTTTGCCACACTGGGCGATGTGAACACTGAAATCACCATTACAGAGTTGCAAGTTAAGTCCTAACTCAAATCTGCTCAGTACAAATTAAAAGGGCCTGCTCTCGCAAAAGCGTTCGCAGGCCCTTGTATTTTCCAGCTATTGGTCGCTATTTCTTTTCGTTCACTTGAGTTAAACCCGCACTCACTAAGCTCGATACTAAGATTGCGAGGTAAAACACCCCCGCAATCGCCTCAAAATACGCAACAAAGCGAGTTAAAGGTTCGGTTGGTGCTATCACGCCGTAGCCCACAGAGGTCATAGTGATAAAGCTGAAGTAGATCATTCTAGAAAGGTTGTCTAACCATGGTCCATGTTCGATTCCATTAAAGCCCCCCTTCAGGACCTCTAACAGCAGCAGTTGTACAAACGCAAACCATAGCCCCATCATCAAATAGATACAGATTGAACCCACTATCTGATTTTTATCTATTTTCGGCGCGGTTAATACCAATTTCGTTGCATGTCTTAAATACTGTCCAATAAACAAAATCAAAGCAACCAGCGAAACAATAGCAAGGTTCGCCGCTTCTAAAATAGAGGCCACCGAAGACAGCAACACGAGGACGATCAAAAAGCCTAACCAGCCCCGAACCCCTGCCTTCTTCTTTTCGATACCGAGAGTCGATGCCGACATACAAAACAACAGGCCGAGTAACACGATCCCCTGCCCTGTCTCAAAAAATTGTTCGAGAATTGCACATCCGAATAACAGTACAATCAAAGCGACAAACAGATGTAAAAAGTTATCGCGCTCGGACATCTTTGCCATTACTTACTCTCTTCTTCCACAGGTTCTACTTCCAACTGCTCTACATCGACCTCAGATTGAGCTAACCAAGCCACAAACAGTCTATGAGTTACCGCAAGCACCACTGAACCCACAAACAAGCCGACGATACCAGACATAGCCATACCACCGATAGCACCCAGTAGGATTACCAGCATAGGGATATCTGTACCACGCCCCATTAGCATAGGTTTAAGAACGGCATCACTGGCACTGACCAGCACACACCAAACGGTGAACACACCTGCTACTAAGGTAGAATCGGTAGTCCAAGCGAAGATCAATGCAGGAATCAATGCCAGAATTGGTGGAAGTTGAATAATGGCAACAATAAGCACAGCTAGCATCCATAGACCTGCAAAAGGAATGTCAGCAAAGTAAAGACCGATACCCGCCATAACAGACTGAATAACCGCTACCCCTATCACGCCTTGCACAACGCTACGCACGGTCGCAACCGAGAGCTTAGTAAATTGGGCGCCATATTCGCCTGCTAGGCGCACTGAAATTTGTTGAAATGATTTTTCACAAGCCTGCGCGTTAGTCATGAAGATACCGGCAATTAATAGTGAAATCACAAACTGTAATACACTGCCGCCAACACTACCAATCGCAGAAGCTACGCTACCCAAAACACTTTTAACCTGATCTGAATGCTCAAGCAATGCGTTGGTTAAGTTTGATGAAAAACTGAGTAAGGTCGCGTAAAGCTTCTCACCAACCAATGGCCATGACTGAATACTCTCCGATGGTGGCTTAAGCGCTAAGGTACCCTCTTGAATCTGCTGATACACATCGCCAGCGGTACTAAATAAACTATCACCAATCAGATAAGCGGGGACGACCAATAAGATGACACCCGTGAGTGATAATAGCCAACTGGCCTTGCCTTGAGATAACCCCGTTTTATTTTGAATTCCCTTAACCACAGGAAATAGTGCCGTTGCGATAATTGCGCCCCAGATAACCAGCAAAGCAAAGGGCTTTAATATTTGGAAACACCAAAAGAGAAGCACGCCGATAATAATTATCTTAATAAAGGCATCGATAGCTTGTCGGGAAAAATCTTGCGAAGAGTTCATGAAAAGTCCTTGTAATACAATCTACTAAAGGTAGTTTAGATGATTCTACAGCTTATATAGACATAACCCCTCATCTTTTTTTGCATCAAACAAGAAAAACACTCGCAACATACACACAACAAATAAATGCAACACAAAAGATAAGGCTCAGCAATAAATTAAGGCCCTACAAATAAAAAAGCCGCTCACAAACTGAATGTGAGCGGCTTTTTTTTAAGAATTAATCTCTAATCTAGAGCTTCGATATTGATCGAAACACCGCGATACTTATTAATAGCGATAACAATAACGCCCACAACTAACCACGCCAACCCTAGCATTTTTGCACTTTGATCTAGAGCAATCCAAACATAAGAGAGAATCGCGATGCCACAAAGGGGCGAGATACGTTCGATAAATACATTTTGGCATTTATTTTTGATGTTGCACCAAGATAAAACCGCAAGGTGAAGCAAGATAAAGCCTGTTAAAGCTCCAAAGTTTACAAAGGAAACAAATACGTCCAAGTGGTCCTCAAATAAGAACACCAATACCGCTGATAGCAAACCCGACAAGGCAATCGCAACGTGGGGTGTCTTAAACCTTTCATTCAGTGTTGCAAGTGAGCGAGGCAAAACGCCGTCATTAGCCATACCAAATATCACTCGTGATACCGCAGTTTGTGAGGCCAGTGCATTGGTGATACCCCAAGATAGAGCCGTTAATAACGCACACGCTGTAGAGAGATAACCGCCCCCCACAATTTTTGCAATCACATACCATGCATTACCGCTATTGGCTTGAAAGGCATCAGCGTTAGGCAAAACCCAAGCGGCAAAAACCACTTGTGCTAAGAACAACACCACAGCAATGCAAAGAGAAACAAAGGGAACATAATGAGTTTTTACGCCATCTTTCGCCTCTTCAGTGAGCGTAGAAACTCCATCAAAGCCTAAGAAAGACATCACTGCAATTGATACTGCGCTGAACACCATACCCACTGTAAAATGCTCTTTCTGGAAGAAAGGCGCCATAGTGAAACCTTGGCTTTCAGGAAACTCACCTGTCGATAATCCGCGATAAGCCATGACAACAAAAATACCAATCAAAAGCAGCATAAAGGCAAGGAAGACTTTATTAACCTTATCGGTAAAATTGAGCCCCACAAATGCGGCAACGGTATTAAAACCGATAAACACAGCAGCCCAAACCAACGCAGGCACTGAAGGGACAATCTCATGCATAGCGATAGTCGCAACTATGTAAAGCAACGCAGGAATAATGATGTAATCGAGCAACATACACCAACCGCCAATAAAGCCAATGTTGGCACCGAGTCCACGTTTGGCATATTCATACACAGAGCCTGCTTTTCGAAACTCTTTCATCATTCGGCCGTAGGACAAGGCAGTAAATAGCATTCCAACAAAACCAGTTAGATAAACCATCCCCACCATGCCATGACTGACATTGAATACATCACCATAGATACCAAATGGGGCGATGGGAACCATGAAGATAAGAGCATAGATCAACAGTCCACCAAAACTCATGTTCTTCTTTAATTGAGGCATATCCGTATCTCCTTTAATTTATTTTAACCAGCTAAGTTTGAGGGTGACTTTTGCTGTTTTTAGCGGGTTAACAATCTGTGAAACGCCCAAGTCTGCGCCGACACTCATCCATCGAGAAGCCACATGATCGGTCATTTCATATTCTGTCATAAGGTGCTGATGGGCTTTCTCTACAGCTTGTGTTGCCGCTGCATCTAGATCAGGGTCAGAGGCAATGAACGTGAGCAAGTCGGCGTTTAGCACCGCTGGTGTAGGTAAATTTGATTGCTTAAGCACTTCGACAGATAGGGTTACCTTTCCTGGGATCTCTATGCCCGTACCTGACAATTCCCCATCGCCCATAGCGGCATGAAGATCGCCCAATGAGAGCAAACCACCAGGATGGTTCACAGGAAGGTAAACGACAGAGCCTTGCTTGATTTCCTTGGTATCCATGTTCCCACCGTGCTCACCAGGACTGCCACATGCAATAGTGCCCTCAGCAGGCGCAGTACCGATAACACCTACCATTGGAGATAGCGGAACATTTAGATTGGGCGCTATTTCTGCGCTGTTTCCATTGATGGTTACGGGGTGGACAACTGAACCTGAGAGTTTATGAGAAAGGCTACCAAACAGTTCAGAGGACACCATTGAGCCTTTATCGGCTAATTCAATTTCATGGATGGTGACAGCTAACACATCCCCCACTTCTGCCCCTTGTACAAATACAGGTCCTGTCGCTGGGTTTACTTTCGCAAAATCGATTTCTTCCAACACATAGCCTGCTCCTTCCATTTGATTTCGAAAGCAATCAAAGGTGTCGACTGTAAAGCGTTGGTTCGGTTCGATATGAGCTACTGAGGTGTTGTCCTTGCTCATCGCATAAACATAATGCTCGGTACTGATATGGGTCATGTTCCATTCCTGTCTGCTCTGTGCTTTTAAAAACGAGTAAAAGCTTGTGGAACATTCAGTCTAGTGAACTACTGGTCATATTGTATGATGAAATGATTGTTTGAATAAATGAAAGGAACTTAGGGAATGGGGATAAAGGCGATAACACTGCTTGGCATAATTCATTAAAAATGATGAACCAAACCAAGCTCAGTGTTTCACACAACTAAAAGGGGTTTAATACTTAAATGTGCCAGCGCTTATCAGGACGGGTCAAGTAAAGCTGTTCAGCAAAAACTCTCAGCAAAGAACATTGCTTCAACAACATTATCAATTTGGTATTTTACTGGAGGAAGTTCAGCATACTCATCGTATTTTCATGACTTACGAGAATCTAATCATCATTACGATAAGTGCACATGTAAAAAACGCTACAGCGGATAGCATGACTTTTGTGCTCGTGTCGAACTCTTCAAATTTGTTTTTCATAATAATTCCTAATAAAAAGTGTAATGAGTGCCGTTAGAAGAAATGCTACGAGTGGCAACCAGGGCGCCATTAACAAGCCGCTCTGGAGTGTACTAATTGCGACTACGTGTATTTTTTCTACAACAACGTCGGTGATGTCGAACAAGATGTCTCCAGCCCCTACGAGGATGGACATTTGGAAATTGAGGGTATTTTGAACCTTTTTTACAGAAGCAAAAAGACGGTCAAATTGGTTTGATATATAAACGAGAGTGATGGTTTAAGAGGGTTTTTGATATTCCGATATAATCTACCAGATACAAAAAAGCACTCCTGAGAGTGCCTATTCCTTTAAATTCAACTACTTAAAAATTATCCTAAGTTCGCCATAGCACCTTGACCACGTGCCAACCGAATTTAGTCTTAACTAGATGTGGTACTAAGGTTTCACCGGTAAAACAGATCTTATCAAACTGTGGCACCATTTGACCTTTTTTAAACTCACCAAGGTCACCGCCTTTCTTACCTGATGGGCAGCTAGAGTATTTGCGCGCGAGAGTTTGAAACTTAGCGCCCTTCTTTAACTGTTTGATGATGTCTTCAGCTTGGTCTTTGTGCTTAACCAGGATATGTAGTGCGTGCGCGGTGCGTGCCATGGTGGTGTCTCGATATGTTCAATTTGGACGCATTATACAAAATATCGAGACACTTGTTAGCCCCAAGTTTGCCAATGACATCGTTTGTTGAAGGGAGCATTGAAGTTGAAGGCCCTAGAACAAAAACGCTGAGCAGTTAGCTCAGCGTTTTAATGAATCGTGTTTATTTGGCGAGCTGTATAATGGTGCGACCAAACAGCCATTCAAGCTCTTTCTCACTCTCTTCGCCATACAACTCTTTTAGCATAACAAATAGTCTATCAATGCCCTGCCTTGCAAACTCATGAGCACAATCAGAGGTAACAATGTGGTGAAACATCAAGCGTAGAATTGCCAAGAACTGCGGCTTTTCAAGAGAATCCATCCAACTTTGTGAGAATCCTTGCAAGCCTGATTCTAAATCTAGGTGCGCTAAGAATAACTTATAGATTCGGCCATCTAGAGCCGTTGTAAAGTCTGTTTTCTTTGGAAAGTGATGGCTAATGCCAGTTCGAGATACACCAGTCGCATGACTTAAAGTAGTGTATGACATCTTGTCATAGCCAATAGTCAATAATTGCTCAACGACTGCATCCATGATTTTGTTAATGGTGATTTCTGTATCTTCTTTACTGCGCTTTGGCATTACACCGACCTTTGTGAATTGACTTATCTTGATTTAGTTAATACTCATATAGTTATAGCGTAGATTCAATATACGGAACCTTATTCTGACAATCTAATGACATAACTCAGTAACCGGTTTCAGTTCCTGTAATTATTCGTTACACCTCAATGGATTTTTGTAGATGTAGCTCACATAGCTATGTAAACTGAGGCAAACCGTTATAGGAGATAAACTATGTCAAAACTAATTAAAGAGCCTGAAGTATGTGAAGCATGTGGCGTTGCAGGCGAGATGGGTTTTATTATCAACGAAGGTGATGAAGTTTCAGAAGTCTCTTTGTTTGCTGCAAGCAAAGAAGCGGTAGAAGCTGAATTCACTAAATACCTTGAGCTTGCTAAGAACGTAAACGCTGCTGTTGAGCATGAAGTTGAAATCGAAGAAAAAGAACAATTTGAACTTCACGCTAAGCTAAAATTTGAAGTCAGTGCTGAAAAACTGATCTTTGATCTTAAGAGCCGCTCTATTTCTCGCTAAGAGCGTTCAAAAATAATAAAAAAGGTCGAACTCAGTTCGACCTTTTTTATTTTCACCTTTTCAAACTCGGCTTAAGCGACTTGCTCAGACTTATCTTTAGATAAGTTTCTTACCGGGTTTGCATAACCATCAAGAAGGTACGCTTTAGCCCCCTCTTCCAGTTGAGCCAGTTTCGCTTCAAGCTTGTCTCTCGTTGCTTGGTCTATGCTGCAGTCTTCTACACCTGCGGCAAGCAAGTTGATTGGGAAAAGTTTGTAGTTGTCATGAATTTGACGATCTATTTCATCAGCCAAAGCATCAGCATTATCAATGTCGCTATCGATCACATCGCCAAAACTCACATTAATTCGACCTTTGTATCCAGTAATGCCTTTAACAATACTATCGATGTCTTCAAACTCTGATTTTTTGTATTCACCTAGGGTTGCTTTTTGATGCAACTCGTTGGCTTTCGCAATATCACACGGGTCAATCTCATAAGAGATCGCCACAGGAACAATTTTAAGAGATTTAACGTATTCAGAGAACGACAGCTTACGCTTGCGTCCTTCTAGTTGAATCATCTTAATAATTGCCGGATCAGTGAAATCGTTGCCATCTTTAGCGCGCCCTTCTTTTTGCGCGATCCAGATGGAGTTTCCTGTTTCTAATGAGTGCTTAATGTAAGAAGACAAAAGCCCTAGAGTCTTCATCATTTCGCGCGGCCCTTTAGCAGAGCGCTTAACAATGAAGCTTTTGTTGATCTTCATTAACTCTGTAGAGCACGGCTTACTTAACAGGTTATCACCAATCGCAATGCGCATTGTCTGATGGTTTGTGTGGTGTAACCCGTAGTTCACCAACGCTGGGTCCATCGCAATATCACGGTGATTTGAGATAAACAGATACGGAGTATTTTGGTCTAGCTTATCAAGCCCATCAAAGGAGACGTCATCAGTCGTGCTATCAAGTGCTTTCTGAAGGTATTTTTCTACTTCAACTTGCACTGCGTCGATAGAGTTGAGTTTTCCCCAACGATTCTTTAGATACAGTTTAACCAAAGGAGACATAAGCGCCTGAAACCATTTCGCATGATTGCTGAACTTTTGGTTCAGTATTGCTGAGATAAATTCTTCGTCATTAATTAGTCGCTGGATTGCTGGAGCAATCTCTTCATCGTTATAAGGGCGAATCTCTTGGTAAATATCGTTCTCGGTAGACATATTCTTCTTCATTCTCTAAAAATCACGCCGATTTTACGCACTTACGCGACAATTTACAGCTAGATCGTTGATGATTTTGTAAGGTCAGACCATATAATACCAATCGTACTAACTAACTGATCATTCTAGCTGGTTAAAATGCTCGATAACTACGTTAGAATTTTTGATTGTAGAATAGCTACTTATCGAAAAATTCTGCCTTGCTCTCGAGCATTTTTCCTGTGCTATTTCTGAACACTTATTTAGTGTGATTGGTATAACCATACCATCAGTTCTGTTTTATTACTTTATTAGGGCACCAGAAAGCGCTAACCTTATGAAATCCCTGCTCAACAGATGCTGAACGACATGCATTACGCTATACAATTTGAAGATAAACAGTTCGAATACTTGTCTCTTACCTCAAGAAAACCCACCCTAAAGCACCAGCTCATACATGTTGTTGAGGGCTTAGTCAGCGTAAGATTGGGTAAAATTGAATACGCTATCGCAGCCGGTGATACCTTTTGGCTTCCTGCAAACTGCTTGTCTGCTTTGAGCTACTTTCCTAATAGTCGATGCAAGGTGGTCGAAGCGTCACAACGTTTAAGCAAACCCTTTCCGCATCAAGCAGGCTATGTCAAACCTAACACGCTAGTATTATCGCTACTCGACAAACTGTCTGAGGTATCTAGCCTTTCAGAGCATCAGCAGGTTCTGCTGACCGCCTTGCAGTACGAACTGCTAGAAATGCACCCTAACCTACAAACCACCGCACTAAGCCACAAGCTCAGCCAGTGGGACAGCGCAGGTAAAGATCTATCCGCTGAATACCAGATGGTTATGAGAATAAAGGAAGCAGAGAAGTTGCGTCTATCAGGTAAAAAAGACGCTGCTATTGCTGAGGCTTTGTTTGCAGGTAACGAACAAGGCTACAAAATGGCTCGAATGGCTGTGCTGGGCGACACCCTCTAGCGCAACTAAAAAGCGCCTTCATAAGGCGCTTTAACAATGTATCTTAGAATGGTACTTCCACTTGTACATGGAAGACGTCCTCATGACGCTCATGCCATTGATAATCAAGCCTAACACGTGGTTGATCTTTCTCTCCAATACCCACACTCAATTGAAGGCCGTGAGTTTTGATCCACTCTTCATAAGACAGCTCGTCATCGTTGGTGGTCATTTCGTGAGGACGAAATACCCCTAATCCGAAGAAGCTTTGGTCTACTTGTTGAGTTAAAAGAGGATCATCGACATTGTCCATCATCCAATCAGACCAGTAACCTAAGGTTGATGGTTCTTCTTTAATATTCGTAGAAACCAACAAATCATCCACCAGCTCGTCAACGGTTTCGATTAAGTTTTCGCAAAGGGTAAGCGTAGAGTCGACAAGGACGATAGAACGAGTAGGATCGCGATCAGACACACAGGCCTCAGAAGTTCCTGCCATAAAAGTGCCACATACTAGTGCTAGTGTTGTATGTATCCGCGTCACTGCGTCATTAATCCTTGTAAAAAATAGTTTCTGTCATCGCAACGTTAAATATTGCGGTATAACTCCTGATTTTGCAATATTTTGACAACATTTTTACTTGTTAAGTGTTTGATTTCTTGACCTTGTGCAAGCTTTTCACGTATTTCTGTACTACGAATAGCCACTGTTTCCGGACAAGCAAGCACATTCCAACGCTTCATTATTTCGTCCGCTTTATAGAATTTTGCGAAACTGAACAAATTGTCTGGGCCCATCACAAAGGTTAATTCTGCTTGTTGATTCTGTTGCTGTATCGCGCTTAACACCTGAAAAGTGGTGACTCCACCCTGCTCTCTATCTAGCCCTTCTTCTATACGTGACAGGGCGACATTGTCACAGGGAATATCTCCAATGAATTCTTCAATCATGGAACATCGTACTGAATAGTCGAGCATTTGCTTGCCCCATGCATGGGCAATACTCGGCACCAATAACACTTGATCAAAATGTGCTAAACGCTCTATGACACTCAAATGACCAAAGCTTGGTGGATTAAAGGCACTACCAAATACCGCTATTTTTTTCATGATTGCGTTTTCTCTAAGGGTTTGGAAATTGAGACAAAGTTGAATTTGCAATATGATACCAAAAGTTGCCTTTCGATATTTAGGACATTTAACTCATGGAACAAGAAATTCGCCAAGAGATGCGCGTACTACCGAGCATCGACGTTGACTTTGAGATTGAACGACGCGTTAACTTTATCAAACGTAAATTGCTGGAATCAGGATGCAAGTCTGTAGTCCTTGGCATCAGTGGCGGAGTTGACTCCACTACCTGTGGTCGCCTAGCTCAACTTGCGGTAGACCAGCTCAACCAAGAAACTGATGACAACTATCAATTTATCGCCGTTCGTCTACCTTACGGCACACAAAGAGATGAAGACGAAGCTCAGCTAGCACTTTCTTTCATCAAGCCGACACATTCAGTATCGGTGAACATCGCTGATGGTGTTGATGGGTTGCACGCAGCCACTGGCGCAGCACTGCAAGGGACCGGCCTAATGCCTGAATCGGCTGAGAAGATCGATTTCGTTAAGGGTAACGTGAAAGCGCGTGCTCGAATGATCGCTCAATACCAAATCGCAGGGTATATTGGCGGCCTAGTATTAGGCACCGACCACTCTGCTGAAAACATTACCGGTTTCTACACTAAATTCGGTGATGGTGCGTGTGACTTGGCGCCTCTGTTTGGTTTAAGCAAACGTCAAGTGCGTCAATTGGCCAATACGCTGGGCGCACCTGAATTGCTTGTGGCTAAAACGCCAACCGCGGACTTAGAAGAGCTAGACCCACAAAAAGCGGACGAAGATGCGCTAAGCGTAAGCTACGATGACATCGATAACTTTTTGGAAGGCAAGCCTCTAGCCGAAGACGCAAAACAAACGCTGATTGATATCTATAAGCGCACTCAGCACAAGCGTGAGCCGATCCCGACCATCTACGATTAATAGCAAACGCAATTAAAGACAAAGGCACCGCAAGGTGCCTTTATTGTACCAATCATGCATCGGCGTCGGGATAGAGCACCGCACTGCGAGTCTCTAATATACGTATCTCATCCCCTACCTCAATAATGCCCTCGTTCAAAGCGACGAGGTTCATACCAAAGTAGATTGCACCTTTTTCATCAGCGCGGAATCGAGACAAGGTAGCCGTAGGTTCCTTATCTGCCATTTTATCGCCCGTTAAAGGGTCGACAGAGGTGAGGACGCATCGCTGACAGGTTGAGCCAACCTGAAATTCAACCTCACCAATCGCAATTCGCTCCCAACCATCTTCAGCAAAGGGCTCTACGCCATCGACGACTATATTGGTTCTAAACTGGGACATAGTCTGCGGATGCGAGGCGCGGCGATTAAGCTCATCCAAAGAACCCTGAGAAATCACCAGTAGCGGATAAGCATCAGCAAAGCTCACTCTTGTCCCTAGTTTTTCTCGGAAACGATTAGACTCTTCACCGCAAAACAGCAACTGAGCATCCGAGCCAATAACCTTGGTAAACCAAGCATTGGCTTTTTCTGTTGTGGTATAAGCGAAGAAGCGGTCGTTCCAAATCTTGCACTCGAATTCATCACGATCAAAATCGCTCGTGGATAGGTGAAGGTTGTTCGCGCCAGGGGCACTTAAAACAATACCGTCGGCGAGTAGAGTACTTTTAATGGTGACCATCTTTGGGAACTTACGAGCTGTCATCATTCTTCCTGCACGATCGGTGACCACAAAGCGTCGGTCAAAACTGATCCCCTCTAAGCCAACCCACGCTCTAGACTGCTCGATACCCGATGTCGATTTCACCGGAAATATATTAATGCCCGATAATTGCGCTTTATCCTTCACTTTATACCCCTAACTGTCTCTTTGTTAATGCAATCTGGTTGCATTTTCGCTATTATGCGCCCGCATTCAAGTAACCGTTTGCGTGGCATAGTCACCTTACCACAACCACGGTTTCTTCTTACACCTTTAGGAATATTTTGGCGGGAGCAAAACGATGACCAACTTAACTATTACACGTCCTGATGACTGGCATGTTCACCTTCGTGATGGCGATGTACTAAAAGATACCGTGCGCGATATTAGCCGCTACAATGGTCGTGCCTTGGTTATGCCAAATACCATTCCACCAACCACCAATACAGAGCAAGCTATCGCTTACCAAGCCCGTATCAACGAGCACAACCATAGCGATACCTTCCAACCTTTGATGTCTCTTTACCTAACGGACAACACCAGCAAAGAAGACATCCAAGAAGCAAAAGCATCGGGTCAAGTGGTTGCCTGTAAGCTCTACCCTGCAGGCGCAACAACAAACTCAGACTCTGGCGTAACCGACGCTAAGAAGATTTACCCGGTTCTAGAAGAATTGGAGAAGCAAGGCCTCTTGCTTCTTATCCATGGTGAGGTAACGGCTCATGATGTTGATATCTTCGACCGTGAAAAAGAGTTCCTAGATACGGTACTCGCGCCTATCGTTAATGACTTCCCTACCCTGAAGATTGTTCTAGAGCACATCACTACCGCAGATGCAGTAGAGTTTGTGAAGAACGCGAACGACAACGTAGCAGCAACGATTACCGCGCATCACTTGATGTACAACCGTAATCACATGTTAGTTGGCGGTATTCGTCCTCACTTTTATTGCCTGCCAATCCTAAAGCGCAATACACACCAAAAAGCACTGGTTGAAGCAGCAACAAGCGGCAACAAGAAGTTCTTTATCGGTACTGATTCTGCACCTCACGCTAAAGGTCGTAAAGAAACAGCGTGTGGCTGTGCAGGCTCTTACACTGCGCACGCAGCACTAGAGCTTTACGCTGAAGTATTTGAAGCTGAAGGTAAGCTTGAGCACCTAGAAGCATTTGCTAGCCACAATGGCCCAGACTTCTACAACCTGCCGCGCAATAGCGATACGGTAACTCTAACTAAAACTGAGTGGCCTGTAGCTGAAAGCATGCCGTTTGGTGATGACATCGTTGTGCCAATCAAAGGCGGCGAAATGATGACTTGGAAGGTAGAGGCTTAATCTCCTCCATTTCTACAGATATGAAATAGGGTTGCTTTAACGAGATTAAAGCAACCCTATTTTTTAATCCAAAAAGCTAGCGTCAATCATCTTCGTTGTGCAGATCGCTCCACATTTGTGCACACTTAATTGCCCGTTTCCAGCCGGCATATCGCTTGGTTCTTTTTTCATCGTCACACACAGGGTTATAACGAGTTTCAATCTTAGATCTCGCCTCAAGCTCAGATAGGTCTTTCCAATACCCTACTGCAAGCCCCGCTAAGAAGGCGGCACCTAACGCCGTTACCTCTGTAATTTGTGGTCTTTGTACCTCGCAATCCAAGATATCTGATTGGAACTGCATTAAGAAGTTGTTCTTTGAGGCCCCGCCATCAACACGAAGTTCATGCATCTTAATATTTGCGTCCGCTTGCATCGCCTGAATGACATCACAGGCTTGATAGGCAATGCTCTCTAGCGTAGCCCTAACGATATGCTCTGCGCTGGTGCCGCGCGTTAAGCCAACCATAGTCCCTCGGGCATAAGGGTCCCAATAGGGTGCACCAAGGCCGGTAAACGCAGGCACCACATAGACTCCTTCAGACGAGTCCACCTTGTTGGCAAAATACTCTGAATCCTTAGACTCGTTGAGCAGCCTTAGCTCATCTCTAAGCCACTGCACCGAAGCGCCCGCCATGAACACAGCCCCTTCCAACGCATAACAAGGTTCTCCCTGCGCATTGCATGCGAGCGTAGTAAGCAATCCATGTTTTGAGTTTACCTTGGTTTGCCCTGTATTCATCAATAGGAAACAGCCTGTGCCGTAGGTGTTCTTGGCTTGCCCTGGTTCTACGCTGCAATGACCAAAGAGCGCCGCTTGCTGATCACCCGCTATACCTGCAACCGGGATCTTCAATCCTCCGTCTTCACCAATGCAGGTCTCCCCAAATAGACCGGAAGAGGGTTTAACCTCGGGTAGCATGGACCTAGGAATATCCAGCAAGTCTAAAATCTTGTCATCCCATTCAAGGTTGTTGATGTTGAACATCATGGTGCGAGAGGCGTTGGTATGATCTGTGGCATGCACCTTGCCGTGTGTTAGCTTCCACAATAGCCAAGTATCGACGGTTCCAAACAGCAGTTTCCCCTTGTCAGCAAGGGCTCTTGCTCCGGGAACATTATCCAGAATCCACTTTATTTTGGTCGCCGAGAAGTAAGGGTCTAATACCAAGCCTGTGGCTTGCTGTATGTACTCCTCCCAACCTTGTTCTTTATACGTTTCACACATTTGGCTTGTACGACGGCACTGCCACACTATCGCATTATAGACAGGCTTACCCGTCTCTTTATTCCACACTACAGTGGTTTCGCGCTGGTTAGTAATGCCAATCGCTGCTACTTGCTCCGCTTTAATAGAGAGCTTGTCGAGTACATCGATGAGGGTAGATCGTTGTGATGAATAGATTTCCAGCGGATCATGTTCAACCCAACCCGCTTCCGGGTAATACTGAGTGAATTCACGCTGTGAGGTTGCAATGATATTTGCTTGAGCATCAAAGACTACCGCTCTTGAGCTAGTAGTTCCTTGGTCTAGGGCAACAATGTAAGAGCCTGAGGCCATGGGGTTTCCTATCAATACCAAATAGATTAACTATAGATTGTGTATAGATAGGTTGGCACAAAAAGAGAATTGTTTGTGTGATTCATATTAGAACTTCATAAACCCAAACCGACCGTTAATTGCACCAAAATTGATCGCATGCACTAAATAGCTATTCATATTGGTGCATTACTTGAATTTCACCAGTCAAAAGCTATAACAAACAAGGACTTGTAATATGGCTTAGTTATTGCACATTACTAGTACCCCCATAAAAATAACAAGGAAGTGTCGCAATGCAAGATACATTAACCGTCATTTTGGCTGGTGGAATGGGCTCCCGCCTCGCACCGTTGACTCAAGATAGGGCAAAGCCTGCTGTGCCCTTTGGTGGAAAATATCGAATCATCGATTTCACCCTGAGTAACTGTCTGCACTCTGGACTCCGTCGCCTTCTCGTTCTCACCCAATACAAATCTCATTCACTACAAAAACACTTGCGTGATGGATGGTCGATCTTTAACCCTGAGCTAGGTGAATACATCACCGCTGTTCCCCCACAAATGCGTAAGGGAGAGACTTGGTACGAAGGCACCGCTGATGCTATCTATCAAAATCTATGGCTGCTCTCGCGCAGTGAAGCAAAGCATGTTGTCGTGCTGTCCGGCGACCACATCTATCGTATGGACTACAAACCCATGCTTAAACAACATAAAGAAACGGGCGCAGCACTGACTATCGCGTGTATGGAGGTGCCTGTTGAAGAAGCCAGTGCATTTGGTGTAATGGACACAGCTCCCAACAATCAAATTATCTCCTTTTTAGAAAAGCCATCCGATCCCCCTACTCTGGCTGATGACCCTACTAAAAGTTTGGCTTCGATGGGTATCTATATTTTTAGTATGGATGCACTCGTGGAAGCGCTAGAAGAAGACGCCGCAATTGACACTTCTAGTCATGATTTTGGCCACGATATCATTCCAAAGTTGATTGATACTGAGGGCGTTTATGCACATCGCTTTGGCTGCGAAGAGGGCCGCGTCTCTCAAGATGCATACTGGAGAGATGTGGGTACTATCGACTCTTTCTATCAAGCCAATATGGATTTACTGGATCCGGTTCCGCCTATCGATTTGTATCAAGACGACTGGGGTATTCGTTCCTACGAGCGTCAACGTCCGCCATCAAGAACCGTGCCTTCAGTAACCGGGAATCAAGGCATCTCCATTAACTCAATTGTGGCCAATGGGGTTGTGATTAGCGGTGGTTCCGTTCAGCGTTCTATTCTGTCGTCTAATGTCAAAGTGGGTGACGGTGCGACCATAATTAACAGTATTTTGTTTGATGAAGTAAGAATCGGCGAGCACTGTGAGTTGCAAAACTGCATTATAGACAAGCACGTTGTTGTGCCTGATGGAACAAGGATTGGTTATGACGCAGAGCTTGATAGTGAGCGATTCACTATTTCAGAGCAAGGTATTGTCGTCGTACCCGAGGGCTATATCTTCGAATAACGATTACCAAATCAGCCCTTGGGGATCTTGCTCTACTTCTTCAAATAACGGATGCAGTTGATTCCCAAGACGTTCAATTGATGGGTGGGTATGCCACCCTTCAAACATTTCATATTGGTCTCTATGTGCCACCAAAAGCGTCCATTTCTCATCACGCAGAAGTATTTTCGCCACTAGATATCGATAATCAGCATGTTTAGAGTCGAGTTTAAACTGAGAGTGATAAAACTGAATTCCGTTTTCAACCAATTCAAATTCCGCCTTACCTAAATCGACACTCACACTATGGTTGCGTGAATGGCATGCATCAGAGGCAAATTTCACTAATTGGTGCTGCTCTAATTCAGATAACTCCATCTAATACCTCATCTTTTTTTATCCTGATCTTCTAAAATAGATAATACGGCATGAAGAGATGCAGATTCTCCATTCGTGTCACAGTTCTGTAACACAACCGTCTTACTCTGTTGCGATAGATACAATTATAGTTTGAAGAAGGAAACTTATGTTTAGAGTGATTCTCACGGCACTGATGTGTCTGACACTTGGTACAGTTAAAGCAAATGCAGCACAAATCAACGTTAGCGGTTCAACTTCCGTTGCGCGTGTAATGGATATCTTAGCTGAGAATTTTAATAAGACTCATAGTGAAACGTATATTGCGGTTCAAGGTGTGGGTTCTACGGCAGGTGTTGCGTTAGTGAGAAACGACGTAGCAGAAATCGGCATGAGTTCACGCATGCTAACTGAACGTGAGTATAAAGATAATCTTATTGTTAAGCAGTTTGCGTACGATGGACTTGCAGTGGTGGTTAATCACCAAAATGCGGTGCAAAACATCACTCGCGATCAACTATACAAGATCTACACCGGGAAAATCACCAACTGGAAAGAGTTAGGTGGCGACGACAGAGCAATTGCAGTGGTGACTCGTGAGGTATCTTCTGGTTCTCGCTATGCATTTGAAGACCAAATTGGTTTGTCTCGAGTTCTAAATGACCGCCGAGTCTCAACGATTAGCCCTTCTGCACTTGTGGTTAGTACCAATAGCATGATGAAGACACTTATCAGTGACAATCAGCAAGCCATTGGCTTTATTAGCATGGGGTCTATCGATGCCTCTGTTAAGCCTCTCAATTTTGATGGCGTCGTTCCAAACTCAGTAAACCTACTGAACAAAGAATACGACCTAGCCCGTCCATTCCTGATCTTCTACCATCAAGATCTTGAAGACAAAGCGGCACTGAAGTTCGCTCAGTATGTTACTTCAAAAGAAGCGCGTTCAATCATTGAGAATCAAGGCTACACTCCTTATCAAGACCAAGATTAACAACGTATATAAACGAAAGAGGCCAAGCTTATAGCTTGGCCTCTTTCATTAGAATAGTAATATCAATCGTACTAAATAACTAGAAGTACAATCGAATCACAGACTCGGCGACACAAGCGGGCCTGCGAACCCCTTCGATCTCAACCTTCAGTTCACGAGTGATTTCCAAACCCTTCTGAATAGGAACCACTTTTACCAAACTACTGCGAGCGCGAATATTGCTACCGACTCGAACTGGGTAAGGGAAGCGAACGCTGTTCATCCCCATATTGACCGTCACTTTCGCTGTAGGGAACAACGGCTTGTCTGGATCGACAGCATCAGATAAACGCGGTAATAGCGCTAAGGTTAAAAAACCATGGGCAATAGTCGTCTTAAATGGTGACTCTTGCTCTGCTCTATCAGGATCAGTGTGAATCCATTGCATGTCTTCAGTCACTTTACCAAACGCATCAACACGCTCTTGGTCAATGCTAAACCACTCGCCAATATGGAGCTCTTCACCAATTTTTGCAGAAAGCTCAATGTACAAAGCCTCCGCTTCCGGCTTCATCTCAATGGTATCTTTAACTGGGTTTTCTACTTCTTCATTGACCGCAGGCTTATGAAAGTCTCTACCCCAAGAGCGGAAAAGGTGCTGTGCGTGCGCACGGTTCACCAACTCACTCCAATATTCTCTAAGTGATGGGGACATCCTATCCATAAACTCCATATGGTGTCTCGTAAGATTGCCACGTTTGTGTTTAAGAATATCAACAACTTTCATGCATGCTCCAGTGAAGCTTTAAATAGCCATAACGCGCCAAGTTTGAACTAAATCACACTTTAACTCAACATGTGATTGTCCACTCAGCAGTAAAATACCAATAAAAACTGCAATTTACCCCTAAATATGCACACCTTTCACCCAGTATTGAAATAATTATGAAACACAACTGATGTAAATGAAACTAGGAGTTTTACTTAATCTTTCATAGGTTTCCGGGCTTATATCGGCGATTGCAGGTGAAGGCGTTCCCTCAGAAACCGTTGAGACTAAAAAGCCAGCGGCAAATATAGATCCAAATAGGTCTTGCAGGCTTCTGCGATAAAAACTCACCTTTACTGGTTCGCCTATGGTGTCCCACTCCTCGGTTATACGCTCAATAGCAAAATAGTTACCACTTGGAGAAGACTCAGAATCATTCATTGGATGATGCGTAGAAAAGAGGAAGCGGCCACCGGGCTTCAACACGCGCTTCACTTCTTTGAACAATGAGGTGAGATCTTCTAGGTAGTGAATGACCAGTGGCGCAATCACCCAATCGTAAATGCTGTCGTCTTCGCTGGGTAACCCCTCACGAAGATCTTGGGCGTAGGCATGAAACGGCGTTGCGTTCGCCTTCGCTAGTTCAACCATCTCTTCAGACAAATCCACACAGGTGACAATGCCACCTCGGGCCTGAATCTCTTTTGCGTGCTCTCCCGAGCCACAGCCTAGATCGAGTATCTTTTGCTGTGGCTTAACCTCCATTAACGCCAAAATAGAAGGTCTTTCCAATAAGGCGTTATAGATATTGTTCTGTACAACGCTCGCATATTGGTCTGCGAACTTGGTATACATAGGGTTGCTCACGGTTTTACTTCCTCAAAGAATTTAACTTGGCCTGCGCAATACCATAAATGGTATCGATAGGATAACTCCCTTCATCCGTAGGAATACCCGCATCCTTGCCAGTAAATAATTTGATGGCTTCAGAGACGTGCTCTATCGCCCAAATATGAAACTCCCCTTTTTCTACTGCTTCGACAATATCAAAACGCAACATAAGGTTCTGAACATTCGATTTAGGAATAATCACCCCTTGGGCTGAGCTTCTTCCCTTTATTTTACACACATCAAAGAAGCCTTCGATCTTCTCATTAACCCCGCCGATAGGTTGTGCCTCTCCAAACTGATTCATCGAACCCGTAATTGCGATATCTTGACGATTCGCTTGCTTGGAGAACGCCGAGACGACAGCACAGAACTCGGCCATACTGGCGCTATCACCATCAACGCCACCATAAGATTGTTCAAAGGTGATATTGGTGGTCAGTGGGATCTTGGCCGTCTTACCAAATACGGAAGACAGGTACGCCGTCAAAATCATCACACCCTTGGAGTGAATACTTCCTCCAAGGTCGACATTACGCTCGATGTCGATGACCTCACCACTACCGTATGAGGTCGTCGCAGTAATTCGGTTTGGCGCACCAAACATATGATCGCTAGTGCTTAGCACAGATAAAGCATTCACCTGCCCTACCGCTTCACCATGTGTATGAATTAGTGTCGTGCCGTTTACGAAGGTTTCCATTACGCTTTCTTGCAATCGGCTTACCCTAGACAGTTGATTTAACAAGGCTTTTTCTACGTGGGTGGCTCGAATAATATTGGCTCTTGCGGATCTTGCTATGTAATTAGCTTCGCGAAGAAGATTGGCAATATTGGCTGAGTGCAATGAGATTTTATTCTGATCACCTGCTCGTCTTGAGCTGTGTTCAATAATTCGCGCTATGGCTTTTTTATCACAATGTAGCAGCTTGTTATCGTGAACAATGCTCGAAATAAAGCGGGTGTAATGAAGCTCAGAGTCGGTATCACGCTTCATTTCATCTTCAAAATCTGCGGTGACTCTAAATAGCTCCGCAAACTCTGGATCGTAATGCTGCAATAGTTGATAGGTTCGATAATCCCCAAACAGGATTATTTTCACGTCGAGTGGGATCGGCTCAGGGTCAAGAGACACTGCGCCGGTCATGGTCACTTGTTTCTCAAGCGCCGTTAAGCTCAGCTCGCGAGAACGAAGTGCTCGCTTCAGACCATCCCATACATAAGGTTGCTCTAACACCTTAACCGCATCCATAAGCAGGACGCCGCCGTTGGCTTTGTGTAAGGCTCCAGGACGAATAAGTGAGAAGTCCGTAAATACCGTGCCTTTAAAGGTGGCCGTTTCCACATAGCCAAATAACGAGTGATAGTTAGGACTTTCTTCAACAATGATAGGCAAGTCATCCTTGGGTTGAGAGACCAAGACATTGACCTTATAGCGACGTGGTAGCTTCTTATCTAGCGATGCGGTCGCGATTTCGCCTTGCTCGTTACTCTCTTCAAGAAAGATTTCTACGTTTTCAACAATGTCTGCTTGCAGCTCTGCAAGGTGCTGTTTTACTTCAGGGTGTTTCTTATATTTTGCCTTTAACTCTTTGATAAAGTGACCAATAACATCCAGTGTCACATCAGAGTTTAACTTTTGAATTTTGTCTGAGTATTGCTCTTCCCACTCAGTAAGGTCACGGATGATGTGACGCAGTGAGATCTCAAGGGTATCAATGGTCTTCTCAAAATCTGCCTGGGTTTTCTTATCTAGCTGTTCAAATGCTTCTTCTGTATACGGCTCTTCACCATCGAGAGCAACGAACTGGTAATCACCTTGAGTGGTAATAGAGAGGCTAATACTCTTCTCTTTTGCTTCTTTGGTTAGATGCTCCAAGGCGCTATTTTGTTTATTGGTTAACTGATTCTTTAGACGATCAGCTCGGGAAAAATACATCTCGTTATCAAACGCTAATGGGATTGCCTTGAGCAGTTTGGTCATCAACTTCTCAATATCCGCGCGAAGGCTTAGCCCTACTCCACGCGGTAGTTTCAATACCTTAGGCACACGAATATCGTCAAAGTTGGCAACGTAGCACCAATCATAAAGCTCATGTAGATCAAAGGGATGGCGTTTTAGATAGCGCAGAATCATGGTGCGCTTACCCAGCCCATTACGACCAATGGCGTAAATGTTGTAACCCTTTTCTCTTATAGACATAGCAAACTCAACCGCAGATTGTGCTCGCTCTTGGCCCACTATCTCATCAATAGGTGGGATATCTTTGGTGGATTTACATGCGAATGCGTCGAGATTAGCCTCTCGATAAAGCGCTTTAGACGATAGAGAAGATGTAGCCATAGTCACCTCAATGTGAAAAATGGTGAATAGAGAGATGGATTTACAAGTAATCGAATCTCTGGAGCGTGATATTGCTGGGACCTACAGACTGGATATCCAATCCCTTGTGATGCAATCAGTACTTTCAGTGTAATACTGTTTTGAAAGAGTTAGTGTGACAAATAAAGCTATTGGCCGACAAGCGGCCAATAGTTAATCAATTTACGACAAATTAGTTGAATATCTGCGTGTCACGACAGCATCAGCTACCGTCATATTTAAATACCTGATTCTCGAACATGGCCGTTAACAGATCTTTACTCGGATCAGCACCGTAATCTAACTGACTATTCAAGCCCTTCACGACAATGGACTGTGTCTCTGTATCTGGCGTCGATGAGAAATCAATTTGCACATCTTCGTTGTTGCTAAGAAGCGTCGCCGTGAGCTCTTGATTGACTGAGAAGTCTTGCAACAAGGAGTCTAGATCGGTATTCGTCACAAGCTCATCAAGCACACCCGTTAGGTCAATGCTGTCCCCTTCGATTAGATTGAAGTCAGTGATCACATCTTGCGCGCCATCATCTACATCAGTCCAAACAAATAGATCGCCGCCCAAACCACCAGTGAGGATATCTGAGCCTAAACCGCCAATCAGCGTATCAGCACCATCTCCACCAATAAGCTCATCGTCACCGCTAGTGCCCGTCAGCACTGTGTTTTCATCTCCATCAACAATAGTGGTTGGCACAGACTCGGCGGAAGCATCTAGAGGATCACCGTCCGCCACCACATTTGCAGCATATGAAATGACCGATGAATCAGCAGAATCCAATTCTGTTACTCCATCAAACTCTTTAGATACGGCGACTACATCAAAGGTTACATCAGAAGCAGGTAATGTATTAGGATCAGTCACGATAACGGTCGCATCCGCAAGAGCGGCAATATCTAGCACCCAAGTCCCCGCTTCACTTCCAGGCACAGCATTACCTGCACTGGATTGAACGGACAAGGCAGCATCTAAGCCACGAACTTCGACGGTAAGAGTTTCGTTAGCATCGGATAGCGCTGCCATCAAGCCCAACAGCGGGATCCCTCGAGAGATCAACGCAGACTCAGAAATAATGGTGTTCAGGCTTCTTTGGTTGGCACTATCTAGGGTTAAGGTTGGGGCGTTAGCCACGGGGTTAATCGTGATAGTGATGCTGTCACTGTCTGACTCAATGGAACTGTCATCACCAAACACGCCAGCATCAGAGGTCGTTACGGTTAATTGAGCACTGTCGCTCCCCTGAGGGTTAGCATAGAAAACACCATCAGTAGCCGCTGATTCTGCCAGCACTGCATTGACATCATCAATAGGCCCACTTATCAATACGCTACTAGAATTGTTATCTGTGATAGTGACACTGCCATTGCTTGTGACGATGTTGATGCTACCCACATCAACACTCAGGGTCACTTCAATGGCACTACTGGAGAACATGCCAGAGTAATCCACATCGCTGACCTGGATACCTGTCACCTTAACCTCTGCCCCTTCATCTACAGTGACGTCGGTAGGCAAAGTATTTACAGGCGCATCATTGGCGGCAGCAACCTCTATATCAAAGGTTGTTTGTGCAGATTTAGGGTCACTAGGCGTGGCGAAGTTACCATTGTCTTCCACCAGCACTGTTGTCGATACCGTGCCGTAAAAATCCGCATCAGGTGTGAAATTAACACCATTTGCAAGAGCTGCATTGATATTGGTAATGGTGCCCGACAGCTCTACGCTTGCGGCAGGCAGTACTATTGTCTCAATCGTCACACCAAAATCGGTTTCAATGTCGGTAAGAAAACTCAGCACACCAGAATCCACGGTGATAGTGACATTATAAGAAGCGGACGGATCGTCAGCCTCATCAACATCGGAGATTTGGATATCAGTGATTAGAGTATCGGTATCTTCTAACCCGGCTTGAGTAGAAATATCGCTGATTTCTGGTTCATCATTGACAGGATCTACCACAATGTCGAATGAGGCATTACCAGACAGTGGTCCACCACTGCCTTGGTTTCCGCCATCATTAACGGTCACTGTTGCAGACACGGTTCCAACAAAATCTTGTGATGGAGTAAAGATCACTCCGCTATCTAGCAGTGTATTAATATCAGCCGCTAAGCCGGTAATCACGACCTTGCCGTTGGTGATATCAATCTGGCCTGTGAAGACATCTTTTGCCGCCTGAGCAAAATCAAGATCACCATCAGTAACATCGATGGTAACGACATAGTCTGTTGAAGCATCACCTAACAAATCAGGGTCATCAATCTGGATGCCAGTAATTGTTGTAGCGATGTCTTCATCAGTATTCACATCTGCAGTGCCAGTAACAACAGGCTCGTCATTGACTGGATTTACCTCGATATCAAAACTGGTTTGATTAATATTTGAGGTTGTTGAATCCCCAGCATCAACAATGCCACCGTTTGAACCATCGTCTACAGTCACAGTGACAGGTACGGTTCCGATAACATCGTCCCCTGCGGTGAACTCTATGCCACTTGCTAAGGCAGCGTTGATGTCTGCCAAGGTTCCGGTCAGTACTACGGTTGCACCTGTTGCTGGCGTTACCGTGACTCCAGTTGGCGTAGAAGCAAAACCAAAGTTACCCTGTCCATCATCTACTGATAACGTGACACTAAACTCCGCAGAAGGCGCCTCTGACTCATCAATATCAGTAATCTGAATTGTATCAATCAGCACTGTACCTTCTTCATCCACAGACGTGTCATCTATAGGCGCTGCGAACACTGGCTGATCGTTTTCAGGTTGAACGTTAATGACAAACTCTGCACTGTTATCATTTGGTTCACCCACAATTCCGGAGTTGCCACCATCATTAACGGTAATCGTTGCTTTCACATCGCCATTAAAGTTTGCATCCGGATTGAAGCGAACACCATCCGCTAGCGCGGCATTAATATCGGCAATGGTTCCCTTCACTTCGATGGTAGTAGACGGTACATTTGAGGCTGGATTTAGAGTGATACCAAATAGCCCCTCAGCTCCGTCTTGGAAGTTAATCAACCCACTTTCCACTGTAATGGTAAAGGTGTATTCCGCCGTCGGATCATCGGCTTCATCCACATCAGAGATACTTAAATTATCAATGACGTATTCGTTATCCTCAATAGCATCAATCTGTTCAATGCCGCCAAAGAGTGGTTGGTCATTGACCGCATCTATGCTGATATCAACCACTTGCTCCGATATTGGGCCTGTATACTCAATATTGTTAATATCGTACTCAACAGACTGAACCTGCACCCTAATCTGCGATGGGTCCCAGCTGACAGAGTTATTATCCCCTGGATTAAAGACAATATTTTCTAGCTCTTGTGCATCTACATCAATTGTCCAGCTGCCATCACCATTGTCGGTAAATAAAGTACCATCAGACAAACTAATACTTGCACCATCAGGTACATCGAGCACGGTGATACGTAGAGTTTCCGGAGCATTCTCTTCATAATCAGAGCCACTACCATTGCCGGATAACGAATATTCATCATCGACGATATACGCATTAATTGGGATCTCAATATCTTCGTTTTCAAGCCCAGTTACCGCTGTGGCAATATCAGTATCCACCTCGTCTGCCTCAGGGTTAACCACGAGAGTGAAGTTAGCCGTATGCTCAACCGGAACCCCCAATAGTTTTTCTTGGGTAAAGACAATAATGTCAATATCAACAGTTCCACTGAATTGTTCAGCTGGGGTGATTTCGAGATCAGCAAATGAAACCTCAGTAACCGATGGGTTATTTAGCTGTATTGTCCAGAAGCCGTCACCGTTATTTTTAACCACAAACCCATCAGGATCATTTTCATTAGTAGAGCCCACCAAGAAACCAATTGGAACCCCTGAGAGTCTTATAGAAACGAATTCTTCTGACTCATCATTATCCTTTAGCTTGATTTTAAAAGGTGTACCTTGAACCTGGTCAAGAAATATAGGTGTATCTTCTGCGCCCGTAATGACAATTTTGTTTGATCTATCACCACCTTCAACAAGGATGTTATCAACAACAGGTACCACCTCAAACGAAACCTCACCGTTAAATGGTTTTCCAGAATCCACGTTGGACGGGTGATCGTATCCTGCTGTCTCATCAAAAACAGTGGTGTCATTGATGGTTCCAGAAATGGTCAGTTCAACGATATTATCGTTATCACCTGTAGGGAAGTTCTCCGCAGGAATGAACTGAACATCCTTTAAGAAGTCATCGATAGCCGTTGGATTCGCCGGATCGTAAGTCAATGTATAAGAACTTACCTCGTTGCCATCAGGGTCTATCAGTACACCCTCTGTCACATCTTTCAACGCAATAGTGACCGTTTGGAAGCTTTCAACACCACGACCAGAGGCCGTATCAAGATCTGTTGACTCTACCCCAACCTCTAGGTGAATAACGCCATCCTCATATGCAATATCGTCTTGATAAATTTCGGTATCAGTGGCGCTATTAGGGTCAAGCGGTTGGAGGTCTTGATTAAGCCCACTTGTGCCTTTTACAACCGCAGACACCACTTGAGAATCTTCCACCACAGGTGATATTGCGACAGGGATAGTCAAGTCATGATATTTTTCATCACCAGATTCTGTATCTGTGGTAATAGCAGTAAATTTGAGAGCAATGTCACCGGCATAATCTTCTGGTGGAATAAGAATGAGGTTTTCTAACCCAATAATATTTCCAGATTCATCGACTCGGCCTTGGAATACGTATTGTCCGTTGGTGTAATCAAACTCAGCACCACCAATACTAAAGCCTTCAAGTTCTGATTGTGCAAACACCAACGTAAAGATGTCAGCTACATCATCTTTGATGACTGTAGTGGCTAGTATCGCCTTGTCCATAATTTGCTGACCCAAGTCAACGTTAGTATCTTCAGTACCTAAGACAATGTCATCAGGGTCTCTGTTCTCAATAATAACCGCAGCTATCGAGTCGGCGGCAGTGACATTTTCTGGGAAACTTAACGTGACATCTGTTGATTTTTGAACGCGAGCGCTTTCTTCTCCATCCTCGCCTTTGTCATAGACTAGCGCGGTGAAAGTGATGGTTATTTCAGAAAAAGCGCTATCTCCATCATCAGGGATCTTAAGACCGCTTGGCGCTACGATAGTGAAGTCTTCTTCATTGGTTACGACCCACTTACCATCGCCGTTATTCACAGCACCAACAATAACTAACTGGTCTAGAATCTCTTGATCCAGAGTATTGAAGTCAACCACCAACTGTTCACTAATTTCGTCCGGATTTTCATCCAGTTCTGCTTGCTCTTCAGGGGTCAGGGTTGCATTTGGATCATCGGCTAACTTATCTAGCGCATCTTGCTCTGCTTGTGTGATATCGAGGTCTTCGAAGTTAACACTGTAAGCATCGTCTTTTGCTTCATTGATAGTAAAATTAACCGCACCATTAGCATTAGCAACAATTGGGTTATTAATGTCACCTGTAACCTTGTCGTCTAAGTCTGTAACAAACAATATGGCATCAGACTCAACAACCGGACGCACCACAACGTCTATCGTGCCATTAATAATGGTCGTAGCGGAATCCTCAAATTCACTTTGACCGTCGGTAAATTCAAAATCGTCCTCAGTGACTTCTACCTGTACATCTAAGGTGAAATCCCGGCTGTCATCTTGTGGAGGTTTCACTTCTACTTTGCCAGAGCCATTAAGTAGATCACGAAGTCCGTTTGTTTCTGAAATAGTAATTTTTCCGTCTGCACCCACACTTAGCACTGTGCCATTAACACGAACCTCTGATCCTTCTGGGAAGCCTGTAATGGTCACTAGTTTAATCACCTCGTCAGAGTCAGGGTAATCATCTCCTGTTGGTCGCCAGTCAATCTCAATAAAGGTGTCTTCGTTACCAGTAGAAGTGCGCTCATAGCCATCTTTAGCATCAATGACTGGTTGTACTTTTATAACAATATCGCCTTCGATAACCCGCACATCACCATCATTTTCAGTGACGACCAAGGTCGCTTTAAGATCGATATTGCCAGTAAATGAAGGAATAGGTCTTAAAATTATTCCTGTATCAACACCAGCCTCAGTTAGGTTTGCTTGATAGATCGGACCACCAGCATCATCGTAACCAACGAACACAAGGTCAACTGCCTCCCCGTCTTCATCAAGCACCATCACGCCATTTGGGATATTAGAGATTAAAACCGATAATGATTCGGAATCATCATCAGGAGAGTCAGCAAGCTCTCCGCTTATGACTTTAAAGCTCAGCGGTATATCAGTGTCCTCATCAACCAAAGTTTCGACACCCGATGCTTGGCCACTTGCATTGATGATTGGTTGCCAAGTATCACCTAATCCATCAACACTGATGGCAGGGAAATCCGCCACACCTTTGAGATCGACAATAAGCTGACGAGCATCGAGTACTCTGTCATCAGTTATGGTTACAAACGTTCCATTGCCTGTGACTTCATCTATCGATTCTAATTGCTGTGTATAATCGCGAACAATGCCGGTAACGGTTAGCTCAAAATCTACGTTACTTTGAGTAAATGGAATGAATTCAACAAACTCCAGTTGGTCGTAAGGAATCTCATAAACACCATCGGCAACCTCAACAATTTGACTGACACCACTGCCAATCCAATTTAATGTCGCTAAGTTTCCATTGCTGTCTGCTAGGTTGGATATTTGAACAAACAGTGCTTCTGACCCATCTGTATCTAATGATGGGTTCATTGAGATGTGTTGACCTAAGGTAGTCGTTGTATCTTCGTCGATCTCAATACGAGTGACGTTAAGCGTACCCTCATCCGCTATAGGGTTCACATTGATAGTGAAATAGCGTTCTTCCGAGCGAGCTTGCGGCACTTCTGCATTTGGATCGCTCTCGGTCGTAATAGCAACAACCTGAAGCTGAATGGTACCACTCCAGTCGTCCGCTGGATTAACAGTCACTTTACCTATATCATCCGCAGATATAATGAACAGACCATTCTCATCAGGGGTTTGCACGACTCCATCAATAAGTAACTCCTGCCCAAAATCATCCACAAAGCTCACTTCATAGGTAATGGTTTCAGAGCTATCTTGGTCTTGGGTTTGCGCTAGAATTTGCAAGACAGCATCATCACCATCTTCATCTACAGTCACTTCAAAGTTGCCCGCAGACGGCTCCCAAGTCGCAGTATCCGCGATGGCTTTGACCTCTACGGTAAGACTGCCATCCAGCGTTTCACTAACAGCGTTGTTTCGATATACCTCTACACTAAAGTCATAAGTGTAATCTGTTCCTTCCGAGCCTTGGTGACGCGCAGGAACGAAGAACAAATTCTCAACTAGCCAGTTTTCGTTGTCGACGGTCGATGTTTCTAATAGAGCTTTACTGAGAATCACCTCACCGCTCACAACCGGTAGAGCGATGTAGTTCGCACCGTCGAAGTAATAAAAATCACCCTCAGCAGCATCTGCGCCTGTGATAGTAATAGCGCCGAGTTGTTCGTTGTTATCAAAATCTCCGGTATTGACCGCAATGTTGACCTTGATCGGTGCATCACCTGCTGGCAGGTTATCCTGTGCGTTGGTATCACCTTGTGTGACGTTACGCCCCGCATCCTCTGTACCACTTGCTTCAGATAAGGTGATCTCAGAAGTAATGTCATCCACTGTGATAGTCACAGGATTAGTGTCGGTATCACCGTCACTATCAGTCGCAGTAACATTCACATCGATACTGACTGAATCTCCCCCCTGTTGCACATCATCAGCTGCTGTAAAGCGAATACGACCATCAGGGTGGACCTCAATGACACCCATAAGCAGAGTGGTATCGCTAGGATTTGCAGGGTCACTACCATCGCTATAAAGATCGAAGCTCTGGAAGCCACCAGAGGGGTCAATATTTAAGGTCGTGTTACCAATCGTAATTTGAGTTAGCGAACCGTCATCAGCGCCATCAGTGTCAAGCCCGCTTTGTTTCAGCACATTGACTGTGCTCGCATCATCCCCTTCCACAACTGATATTGACTTGCTCACTACCTCAGGTACGTCATCCACAACATTAACCACCAAAGGCTTAGGAAGTGAATTATCTCCATCCATATCCTGCACATAGACAGGAAGGTTAATACTTAAGGTATCGGACTCATTTGCAATGGGATGATCAATCGCTCGAATGAGTTCAAAATCAAATCGACCAAAGTCAGGGCTGCTCAGATCATTATTAATCTGTAGTGAAAGGATATCGAGCGTTTGCCCGTTGATTGTTGCAACTCCCATATAACCGCCAGTGACAGCAATAAAAGAGATAGCAACACCCTGATAAGTGAGAGGGAACAACTGAGTCTGGCCGCCATTGTCCACATAACTTGCAGTGACACTGGCAGTATCTATATAAAAAGCTTCTACATCATCAGTGCCTTTAAGGAAGGTCACTGTAGTGTTGCCATTCTCTAGGTTTCCATCAGGATCATTACCACCTTGAATTGGAGGCGCGCCAGTATCTCCTTGGTCAATATTACTTTCTTGCAATGTCAGTGAAGGAGTAAGGTCAACGAGAGGATCATTACCATCAGAGATTTGGATGTTAACATTCGCAGAACTGACATCGCCATCAGTATCGGTCGCATCTACCACCAAGGTTAATTCGTTAATATCTGAATTGTTGTTGTCTTGCTCGAGCGCCTGCAACTGTTCAATCGTATAGGAGCCATCAAGATTGACCGTGGCCGTTAACACTACATCGGCACTATCTCCAGCGACATGAACCGTGAGCATGGTTCCATCAGCATTAAGTACAAGCTCTACTCCTTGGTTGTTACTCACAAGGCTTGTCCAGGCGCTATCAGTTAATACATCTGCGTTGAACTTAACAGAGGCGACGGCATCAATTCCTTGCACTAAAGCGATAGCGCCACTGACTGGGTCTGCATCCGCATCTAAGATAACGTTCTCATCCACTGATTCGGCTTGATCAGTAGACCTTGGGTCCGTTCCATCTTCGATGTTAATCGAGATCTCTTTAGTGACCGTATCGTTATCCGTATCTGTCGCTTCTACAGTGATACCCAGACGGTTAAGATCGTCAGAGGCTAACTGGTCCAAGGCTTCTAGTTGTTCAAAGCTGTAGTTACCATTGATGTCTATACTACCCACAAATACCGGTGTTTCATTGGCATCATCGGTCACTAAACTAAAGCTTTGCCCATCGACACCGATAACCACTTTTGTCGCCATTCCATTTGAGGTCAAAGAGTCCCAGGCAGCTTGCTGACTCGCCGAAAGAGAGAAGATCACTGAGGCAATATCATCAGCGCCTTTAGTAAGGCCTACATCGCCTGTGACCGGAAAATCAACCACACCGACGATATTATCTTCGTTCCACTCAAGTACAATGGGGTCTTCGTTAAAAGTCAGATCCGCACCATCGTTGATACGAACTCGAGCAACGGCATTGGTAACATCACCATCAGAATCTTCAGCACTCACTCGAATATTAAGGTTGGATCTGTCTTGATTTCCCGATTGATCAATCGCTTGTAGTTGCTCAACGGTGTAAGTGCCATCCATGTTCAGTTTCATAGTTAGAACAATGGACGTTGGGTCCTCTTCTAAAAAGACGGTAATTAAGGAATTATTTTCAGTAAGGGTCCAATCGGTGGCTTTACCATTACTGGTCACGGCGCTTAGGTTGTTCTGTTGATTATTGGTAGGGTTATACTCTAGGCGCACTAAGGCATCACTGCCTAGCGTCAATTCCAAATCACCCGTAACGGGTAATGCGTCTGTCCCTATATCATCATCACTAAAGGTAACGCGACGACTTCTGAGACCAATATTAGTGCCATCCTCGATGTTGATGTTGATGGTACTTCTTGTTTCATCAAGGTCTCCATCAATAGCCACTGTGCCTACTGAGAGCTCTGTTAGATCAGAGGCGGGCTGATCTATCGAGTCGAATTGCTCAATAACATAGTTGCCGTCGATGTCCATGGAGATAGACAGTATGACTGTGCCATCTGCAAGCTGCAGCTCCAAAGAGCGCTCACCTTCTACTAAGTTGGTATCCTGCCCATTGCTAGTGATAGCTTCCCAAGCTGTGCGCTGGTCTGTTGTTAACTCAAAATCTAAACTTGCAAGGTCATCAGGCCCCAAGATAAGACCGATATCACCGGTTATTGGCTGAGTACTGCTACCGACTTCATCCTCATTCCAGCTTTCCGTTTGATCGCTTGAAATAACATTACTACCGTCATCGATAGTGACCGTAATACTGGAATTTGTCACATCCCCATCAGTATCGGTGAATACAACTCCCGCACTTAGCAGGGTTTGATCGGTTCCATTATTGTCTTGATCGACCGCTAAGAACTGCTCAAGTTTGAAGGTGCCATCGGTATTCAAGGTCAGTTTCAAAGCAACAACGTTATTTACGCTCACGATTAAGCTTTGTGCGTTCTGCTCAAGTGCTGTCGCCTCTCCGTTCACCGTTATTGCTTGCCATGCGGCCAATTGTTCTGCCGTTAACTCAAGAACGGCAGTGTCTATGCCATCACTGCCTTGATAGTTCAGATCACCCTCAAACAGATAGCCGGTGTCTCCTATCTGGTCTTCATTCCAGCGTACATCGGCTGGGTCTGTGGTGATAATCTCACCGTCACCAATAGTAAAATCTAAGGTAGCAGTGTCTGTGTCACCATCCGTATCCTCTACCTCAACGCCTAGCGTAAGCTGAGTAATACCTGAATCGTCCTGATCCAGTCCTAGGAATTGCTCAATGCTATAGCTACCATCGATATTTAAGCTGACCACCAATACCTCAGTGCCATCAAGCAAGGTAACACGGATCTCTGTATCTGTAGCAGTAAACACCGTTTGTTGTTCATCGCTCATGAGTGCTTCCCAAGCAGCGGTTTGGGCTTGGGTTAACGTGAAGCGCATCTGGGCGATATCATCGCTACCAGAGACAAGATCCACATCAGTGAAGATAGGGAAAATGACTGAAATATCATCCTCACTCCAACTCTGACTATCGTCACTGATCACAGGATCATCGCCGTCACGAATAGTCAGAGCAATATTCGCGCTTGCTTGCGTACCATCAGAGTCAGTGGCTGTCACTGGAATATTGAGAAGCAGTGCTTCTGCAGCGGTATGGTCAAGGGCTTGAAATTGAGTGACTGTATAGTTGCCGAGCAAATCATTAATTTGGATCTCAAGAACCTTGTTAGATGAATCACCAGCAATAAATACGGTCAACAAGGTTCCATCAGCAGACAATGAAACCTCGGTGCTTTGATCATTGGAGATTAGCCCAAGCCAATCGAGGTCCGAAGTTACACTGGTATCGATTCTAAACGTTTCAAGTGCATCGACTCCGGCAATCACCTCTATCACTTCATTAAAGCTTTGCTGGCCTTCTATTTCGACAAAATCTACCGCAGCGTCGTTAACGATAGGGTCCTCACCATCGTATATATTGATGCTAATAGTTCCCGAATCACTATCATCATCAGTATCGGTTACAATAACGTCAATTTGCAAAGCCACAGGCTCAGTATCACTAGGCTGATCAACGGCATCGCTTTCAATAAGAGTGTAGCTACCATCAGGGTTCAGAGTGATCTTCAACACCTCGTTGCTGACATCTCCGCCTTTGTACACAATAAGCTCAGTTTTTTCGCTATTGAGTTGCAGCTGCGTCGGCTGACTATCACTGGTTATGCCAGTCCATGCAGGGTCGGTAAGCACAGCCTCATCAAACTGAACGCTGACAATATCATCGATACCTTTGGTTATGTTCAATGAGCCATTCATCGGCATACCATCGTTTCGCTCGATAAAGCTCAATGTACCGTCGGTAATTAGAGGATCTGCACCATCCGTTATCTTGAGTACGATATTCGCTGTAGAGGTATCGCCATCAAAATCTGTTGCGATTACCCCCGCTATCAGTTCATTGATATTGGTCGCTAAATCTTGGTCCAAAGGAAGGTTTTGAGTGAGGGTAAAACCGCCCGTCGAGTTTAGCGTCAGTTCGAGAACAATGGCATCGGGATCACTGTCTAAAGAGACAATAATCGAGTTTGCAGTCACTGTTATCGTTGTTGCTTCATCATTACTCGTCAGCGCAGTCCATATTCCGTCACTGGCAATACTTGAATCGAATTCGTAGGTTTCTATGGAATCACTGCTCGGTGTAAAGATGATTTCGCCATTAGTAACCGTTGGCAGACCTTCCTCTTTAACATTGATATTGGCATCAGCACTTGTTGGCGCTATCGCATCGTTAATAGTGATATTGATGTTTGCAGAGCCCGAGTCGCCATCGGAGTCTTTAGCCAATACAGGAAGCACCAAATCATTGATGTCTGTGGCGCTGTCTTGTTCTATGGGTCTGTGTTGAGTGATATCATAGTTGCCGCCGTTGTCGATAGTCACTGTCAGGACAGGCTCCGCTGAGTCAATGCCGACCACCGTCAGGGTTTTACCATCGTTAGAAAGGCTGAGTGTGACGCCCTCCCCCTCACTCATCAATCCTTTCCAGGTAATAGAGTCTAGAACCGCAGGATCGAACTCAATGCTTTGAATATCTTCACTGCCAGCAGTAAATGAAATGGTACCGTCAGCGGATTGTTCACCGGTAGTTTCTGTCCATTCAACATCACTATCGATGCCACTTGGGTCATTACCATCGGTCACATTGACTGAGATTGTGGCTGAAGTGGTATCAAGATCACTGTCAGTCACATCAACAGGAATGCTTAAATTAGTCAGGTTATCAATATCTTGGTCTAACGGTTCACGCAGATCTATGCTGTAGGTGCCATCAAGGTTAACGATAACCTGCATCACCACAGTGCCGTCTTCTAGCGTTACCGTTAGGGTATCGCTGACACCCGTTTGATTGGTAGAGGAGAGCGTAACCTCAGTAGGTAGACCATTACTGGTGAGCGCAAGCCATGCACTGTCGTCTTCTAGCGAGCTATTAATGGCAACGCTAGTGACTAGGTCACTGCCTGCAACAAGAGAAAGATCCCCTTCAAACGGCTGCGCCGTGACATCACCAATATCATTCTCGAAGAGGTCGGCCACATCATTGGTCAATGCTGGGTCTGTGCCATCGGTAATCTTGATAGAAACAGGCGCACGAGTCACATCGTCATCCGTATCGGTGACAGCAACGCCAATCTCTAACGCGATTTGATCTGGGTTCTCTGAATCGTTTTCGTCCTGATCTACTGGCAAGAACTGATTAACGGTATAGGTGCCATCAAGATTCACGGTAATTTCAAGGACTGCATCGCCATTGAGCGCAGTCACAACAAGCCCATTGGCCGTTTCCGTTAGTGTGGTTTCTTCACCATTGCTAGTAATGTCTTCCCAAGCAGCTCGCTGCTCATCAGACAGTTCAATAGCCACCTCAGCGATTGCGTCACTGCCTTTATAACCTAAAGTACCAGTAATTGGCAGAGCACCTGCATCGCCTATACTGTCTTCGTTCCAGCTTGCCTCAACAGGGGCAATCGCAAATTGATCACCGTCAGCAATGCTAATATCGATGATCGTAGACACGGTATCTTTATCTGTGTCAGTCACATCAACGCCAACTTGTAATGAGGTCAAATCATCAACTTGGTCGATTGCCTCTAGCTGGGTCAAAGTGTACGAGCCACTGATATCAATGCTCAGCGTCAGTACCGGTGTGCCATCTAAAAGTTGCACTGTTAAACCGGTGTCAGTCACCACCAGTTGCGTTGATTGACCATTACTGGTTAACGCTTCCCATTCGGCTTTTTGTTCATCGGATAAGGTAAAGACAACAGAATCAATGGCATCGCTACCCTTGTTCAGATTAATGCTACCCGTGTCCGTTGCTGTATCGGTCGAGACATCATCTTCATCGAGGCTGATTGAGCCAGCGGCAACTGTTGGATTGTCTCCGTCAGTTATCTTAAGACTAATATTCGCAGCGCTAGAATCACCATCGTAATCTGTACCAATAACGGGGATTAATAGATCGCTGATATCGTCATCAGACAACTGGTCTAAAGCCGCATTTTGTACCACGCTGTAATTACCCGCATCGTCGATAGTGACGACAAGTACCTCAACACCACCGTCAGTCGTAACGGTCAGCGTCTTACCAGAGGTATCAAGGCTAACATCGGTTGCCTCACCATTACTGGTCAGGGCACCCCATGTTGGGTCAGATTCGATAGCCGCTTCGATAACAAGGGTCTCAACTACGTCACTACCTGGGGTAAAGCTAATACTCCCTGTATTTGTTTGTCCAATTTCACCCGTTTCTACATAGGCAACTGCGCTTGGTGGAGCCGTCGGAGCGACATTGTCTGAAATATTGATATTGATATTTGCACTGCCACTATCACCCTCGGAGTCACTGGCAATGACAGGTAGCACTAGTTTTGTTAGGTCTGTAGTTGGATCTTGCTCGATAGGCTTAGACTGAGTAACAAGGTAATTACCATCGTTGTCGATAGTGACCCGCAATACTTCCTCACCCGAAAGCGAAGTGACCACCAGAGTCTTACTATCGGTTAGCTCAACCTCAACCCCTTCTCCGTTGGTTTGCAAGCCTGTCCACACAAGGTCGTTGACAACGTTTGGATCAAATGAAATATCAGCGATGTCCTCACTACCTGGAGTGAAGACGATCTGGTCTCCCCCGGTAACGACACCGGTCGTCTCAGTCAAATTAATAGTGCTATCTTCCCCCGCTGGATCTGCACCATCGTTAATGATAATGCTGATGTTCGCTTGGGAACTGTCTCCATCAGCATCATTTGCCGATACAGGAAGAATCAGTGTTACTGAATCGCCATTGCGTTGGTCTATCGGAGCAATCTGTTCAACAGTGTATGTTCCATCAAGATTAACGATAATTCTCAGTACTGGAGCGCCATTGTCCACGCGACTTAGCAGCAAGGTATCGTCAATACCGACTTGATTTGTCGAAGAGAGATCAAGGCTCACCGCGACGCCATTACTCGTCACTGAAGTCCAATCTAAATTAGATAAAATAGAGTCATCAATAACAACGGACTCTATCAGATCCGATCCCTTCAATAGACCTAAATCGCCATCTTGTGGCTGGAAGTTAGGATCACCAATTTGATCCTCTTCCATCGTTACGCCATCGTCTGAGATTGCAGGATCATCACCGTCAGTGACAGGCATAGATATAGTGGTGGAACTCACGTCACCATCAGTATCGGTAACATCGACAATCAAGGTGAGATCATTGATATTACTATTCACATCTTGTTCTAGAGCTTGCAGCTGTTCGATTATGTACGTGCCGTCAAAAGAGACTGTCGCGTTAAGAACCACATCATTTAAGTCGCCTGCAACATGAACAACCAATGTTGTGCCATCTTCGCTTAAGGAAAGCTCGGTATCGCGATTATCTGAGGTGAGAGCCAGCCAAGTGGCATCACTTAGCACACTGTCGTTAAACTCGACACTGGCGATGGCATCCACACCCTGACTCAATAGAATATCGCCAGCTTCAGATGACGGGATGTCATTTTCATTCAATGGTGTTGAGACGTTACCTGGCCTGCTTGGATCCATACCATCATTGATGGTGATATCAATAACGGCAATATCCGAATCGCCGTCGGCATCGGTCGCAGTCATTGTTACTGAAAGCAGATTTTGATCGTCTACAGGTTGGTCAAGAGAGAGGAATTGGGTGATGGAATAGTTACCATCAAGTCCAACATCTAGGCGCAATACCTCTGTAACGTTATCTGTCAGCGTTAGGACTAAACTCCCATCAACAACACTTAGGTTGGTGGCTTGGCCATTACTCGTTAACGCGTCCCAGGCGGCTAGCTCTGCCGAGGTAAGAGTCACACTTATAGATTCGACGATATCACTGCCAACATTCAAGCTAAGAGAGCCGGTTTGCTCAGTGTTAGTACTATCATCAAACAGCTCTACCACACTGTCTGAAATAACCGGATCATCACCATCTAGAATACTGATAGTGATCGACTCTGTTACGGAGTCGTTATCCGTATCTGTTACTACAACCGGAAGGGTTAGCGTAAGGGTGTCATTGGTATTGTGCTCAAGTGCCTGAAATTGTGTAACCGTATAAGTGCCGTCTGCATTAACTTCAGCCTGAAGGACTACATTGCTTGGATCGCCTGCGATATAAACAACAAGCACATTGTCAGTAACTAGAGTCTCCGTATTCAAATTATTACTGAGCAAACCGGTCCACTGCGCGTTTGCCTCTACTGCCGTCTTATCAAATACCACCGTATCGACATTGTCGCTACCCATCGTCACAGCAACCGTTCCGCTAACAGAAATCTCACTTCCCGCTTCATTGATATTCGGAGCAACACTTGGAGTTAGGCTTGGATCCAAACCATCGGTGATATTGACGTTAATATTGGTTGAAATGACGTCATCATCGGTATCCGTCAAATCCACCTGCAGTGTCAGCATTAGCTGCTCCACTACGGAGTGATCAAGGGCTTGAAATTGAGTCACGCGGAAATTGCCAGCTAGGTCTAGAAGCTCAACCTCCAACACAACATTCGCAGAATCTCCTACGACGAACACAGAAAGCAAGGTGCCATCTGCGCTTAACGATAGTTCTAGGCCTTGATCGTTGCTGACAAGTCCAGTCCAATCAGAGTCACTGAGCACAGCCTCATTGAATACAATGCTATCAATCGCATCTGCACCTTGATCAATTTCAAAATGATCGATAAAGGTTTGCTCTGTGGATTTCTCTACAAACTCAACCGTCGCATCACCTGCGCTTGGATTTGCACCATCAAGAATGGTGATGGAAATATTTGCTGTAGCAACGTCATCATCGGTATCTGTTACCACTACAGGAAGGATTAATTCAATATCCAGCGAGTCATCGTCTTGATCAATAGATTCAAACTGCTGGATTAAGTAACGCCCTCCAAGACCTATAGTCACCTCAAGAACTGGCACCTCTTGTGCTGGTAAGGGGTCTGAAACAATGTAGTAAACGGTAAGAACGTTATCTTCTAACCTAAGCTCTGTATTAATCCCATCTGAGGTAATACCGGTCCAAACCGGATCGTTGAGGACGGCAGGGGCAAATACAACAGTGGCAATATCGTCTGAACCTTTATCAATTCTTATCGTTCCTGCGGCATTGCGCAGCCCATCTTCAAGCTCGGTAAATTCGACACTGGAGTCTTGAGCACTTGGGTCTAAGCCATCGTTCACTTTGATAGTAATGACTTCATTGCCAGTATCACCATCATAATCTGTAGCTATAACCGTGATGGGCAGCTCTAACAGGTTATCTAACGGGTGATCTAGAGCGGCATTTTGTACCACTGTATATGAGCCATCGGTGTTGACCGTAATAGTCATCACCACTTCGCTTGGGTTACTAATGGTTGTTAGAGTCAATACCGTATTATTTTCTGAAAGAGAAACATCTACCGGCGTATCATTCGAGGTCAAGCCGCTCCAAATTGGATCGGTCTCTGTGGATGCAGCAAATTGCACGGTTTCAATAGCATCACTAAAGACAGTGAAGTCTATCTGGCCAACGATAGTCTGTCCTGCGTCCCCCGTCTCAACATAATCAACTTCACTCGGTGCGCCCTCTGGGCTAGTGTTATCGCGGATTACTATATTGATATTTTCAGTGACTGAATCACCATCAGTATCTGTAGCTGTCGTCGGTAAAACCAGTCTTAAAACGTTATTATCCTGCTCAATAGCGCGGTATTGTGTCAGGGTGTATTCGCCACTATTGTCGATAACCACTTCTAGAACTGGGTCACCACCTACGGTGGTTACGGTAAGGGTTTTCCCATCTTCAGAAACGCTTACGTTGGTTGCTTCCCCGTTACTTAGAATGCTAGTCCAGTTAGGGTCTGTCTCTACAGTCGATTCGAAAGAAATGTCAGCAAGATTATCACTGCCTTTAGTGAACTCTATGGTTCGAGTTTGGCTTTGTTCTCCTACAATCTCGGTGTAATCAAGCAGGCTTGGTTCACCCGTTGGATCTGCTCCATCCTCGATAACCACCTTTATGGTAGAAGGTGTCGCATCACCATCGAAATCCACTACATGCACAGGTATATCAAGTTCAGTTAGATTCGTAGAGTCCTGATCTAGTGGCTGTTTTAATGTGGCGATGTAGGTACCGTCAATATTGACAACAATTTCTAGAACGACGACGCTCGGTGCATCGGCCAGCGTTACTACTATCTTGTCGACGATAGGGTTGGAATCCACATCAACTTGGGAATCTGACGTTAACGTCACACTGGTTTGCAAGCCATTAGAGGTAAGAGAAGACCAGATAGGATCGCTCAATAGGGCGTCATTAATGGTTAAATATGCTGCGGTATCACTTCCTAAAGAGAGTCCTGTATCACCATCAGCAGAATTAGCACTAACCTCTTCCCCTTCACTGATAATGGTCGTATCCGTGGCGACAACTGAATCAAAACCAGGGTTGTTTCCGTCTGCGATAACGGTTCTAAACGAAATAGGATCAACTAACTCAAATCCACTGGAGTCCTTACCCGTAATGTCGAACCCGATATTCAGCTTATCATCAGAGACTGAAATGTAGTCGCCGCTAAAGTCGATATGATCAATAGGTCCTGAAATCACCGTAGTGACCACTAGGTCGATGCCGTTTTCTATTGGATTTGGGGTGATGGTAATAGAAAGGACTTCCTCACCATCTACAGAGCCAACGATAGCATTTACGCTAGCGTCATAGATAAAGGAAACCGCTTCGCCCGCAGAGGTAATATTGGCATTAAGCTCGGCGAGCACTTGATCAATATCCAACGGAGCCACTTCAAAACTTGCTACGTCTAGTTCAAATGTCGCTTGCTCTATAAAGAAAGAGCCGACAGTCGTTTGTGGGTAGGTACTTTGAGAAAGAGAGCCCTCGACAAGTGCGGTAGCGATACTTCCCCCACCTTCGGCAAAGCTAATGGTTAAACCATCGTCGTCTAGCGGTAGTAGCTCTTGAATGAAGGCATCAGTTTGAAATTGAGTCTCTGGATGGGTTTCTATGTAGTTCATTTCGACGGTAACAAATCCGTCGTTGGCAGCATGTTCGGCGTTAACGTTTTTTCCGGCAGCGGCGGCTTCTAACGCATCAGAGGGGTCCTCACCGTTCAAGATGGCTTGTTGCACTAGCGCGATGTCTTGCTCGGTGTACTGCGCTTGTTCTTGCTCAAGTTGTAATGCGACATCTGTTTGAGATGAAGCTAACTGACTCGCTTCATCAGGGCTAACACTAGCGACACACACTGCGCAATTTTGGTCAAAAATCTCAGCCTTATCGCCATACTGAACCATGACTTTGGCATTTTCACCAATTAAAAGTACGTCACCCTTTTGCAAGGTGTCGCCTTTCTTGACCGCTCTTGCCGCGCTTGACGCATTTATGACAACAGCCTTGCCGTGAGTCTCTACAACAGACACATCTGTGATCAGTACTTGCTCTTCCATAGCCTACATCCTTGTTTCCGCCTCGACGATCCTTAATCAAGGCAGTACAGCTAACATTGGAACATTGCAAACACGTTCCTTTTTCACCTTCATAACATTCTAGCAACTTACCGTCAATTTGGAACCTTTTTCCCCTATGTTAGAAGGTAAAAATTGTGTTCCAACTGTAATTCTACGAAAAACAGTTACATCTTGGTCAGTATTCATCAAACAGCTTTTAAATTAATGAGTTATGTCTCTGGTAAAAAGTAAGGAAGTGACAATAAAAGAGCCTTAATCAACACGAAAGAGCGCACTATATTAGGGGTTAGAAAATCAATAGCGGCTTGAAGTATTTCAATCACTTCGGTTTACCCATTGGCCAATAATCGGTGAGTTTTCTCCTTTACCTCTCCTTAATCCGTTTTGTTGTATCGAAACACTGACTTATATGACTCTAATGTTTCCCTTCAAAGAATCACCATGCATACACAGGTAAACAAAATATTATGCTGACAAAGTCATTATTGGTAGACCAGGAAGTTATTGTCGGTTTGATCACAAAAATAGGTTGAATTCGTCAATATCGCTGGCTGACGGGTTATGCACGATAACGAGTTAACTTGATGAAAAGCAATGACATAACAGCAGTTGAATACACCTGAAAGTGCCAGATGCCTATCGAATAAAAAAGGCAACGTTCTCAGAATCTACACTTTTATCAAAAGGGAATTTAGTTTTAGATGCGCTCTAATTTAGGATTTGGATCGCAAGCCGCTGCACAGTAACTTATTAACAAATCCATAGCTCATTACCCACCTTTTATGATGAACAACGAGCAAAGCCGCTTAAGTTTTAGGCACTGTTCCTTTAGGATTATTGAGGATGTTTTACCTCTAACCACCCCCCATCCACACAAGTTGTCGTTCAATTGTTACCAGAAAAACAAAAGGGCCATCTTATCTTTAGTATGAAGACCAAAAGTCTTGATGCATAAAAAGTCACTCAAAGTGGGTCAAATTATTTTATACAAGAGTAAACGTTTACAATACGAACAGCTCACTATTCATACGCCCGCAACAGAGTAATATTCTGATTGTTTGATAATAAACAAAACCACCACCCATTCTGTAACATACCATGTCTTATATGGAGTGAAATATCTTGAACCCTTCTCTTGATCGAGCTCAAAAATTGAACAGATCATTATATACTACGAAAGTGGTAGAGGTTACACTATCTCTGTCTTGACAATGGGAGGTTTAGACATGAATAAAGACTCATTCGGCATTTGCATAAATAGTGCGATGTTAAAGAAAAATGAGCGAACAACGTTCACCCATGTTCGAGCATATCAAGCTACCGAGTCTGAGTTGGACTTAAGAGTGTTACTTGCTATCCCACAGATCACAGGGAAAGATCTTTTAAATACCATTCAGCATTCGAGAGACTTAATATGGCGCGCTACATATCAATGTACCGCAGAATACGAGTAAACAAGTTCGCTTCATTTGTCATAGTAAAAATGAGAAAAGCCCGCCAACATTATCCATTGTTCGCGGGCTTTTTATTGTTCAATTAAAGCTGAACAGATCTAGGACAATTGATACGAAACATCCCCCCTTGTTTAAAAGGCTTGAACATATCAACTATTTTTCTCAGTGATGGCTTAGTTTGTAACTTATCAACGAAATAGTCTCTTTCCCTATTACAAATTCATACATTTTTGTTAGAACAGAGCAACTTATTGATAAGCTTCTTAAAATTTAGTTATAAAATTACAAAATTACTTGCAGTTCATATTTTAATCGCTGAAAATTAAAATAGCGTTGGATTACATATATAAGGAATATAGCCGTGCTTAAAAAACGATTTTTCAAAACCAAAAACGAAGTTGAAGTGACTTTTGAATGGCCAAAGACAGAAGAGCAATCAATCTCTGTTGCTGGTGACTTCACTGATTGGCAACCTGTTGCGATGAAGTACAACAAAACCAAGAAAGCATTCAACTTTAAGACTCGCTTCCCTAAGAATGAACAATTTCAATTTCGTTACCTAATCGATGGCGAAGTATGGGAAAACGATCCTAAAGCAGATGATTATGTACCAAACGATTGTGGTACAGATAACAGCTTAGTTTCTACAGCAGAAGCTTAATTGTTGGCATCGTAAGGCAATACACAAAGGCTCGGTCAGTTGACCGAGCCTTTTTCGTGTGCGACATAAAACAGTCTATAGATAAGTGCTATAGAAGAAATAGACCGTTATTGAAACGCTGATCACTATGACAATGTTCTTTACCCATATCTGTGGAAGCCTACGGGAAATATGCGCCGCATAGTATCCACCGACCAATGTGCCAACCAACACCACTAACGTTGCGTGCCAATCAATAGCCCCTTGAACAATAAAAATAACAATAGCCGTTAGCGACACACCACATGAGATTAGCAGCTTAACGCCATTCATAACGTTGATGTCACGATAGCCAGCGATGACCAGAAAGCTGAGTGATATGATCCCAAGACCAGCATTAAAGAAGCCACCATAAGTGGCCACCACCAGCAAACCAACCCATATCAAGATCTGCCCTACCTGAGAGGCATGTTTGTAACGATTCGCTGTGGCCTGCAACAGTTGATTGAATTTAGGTCCGACAATAAAGAGCACAGTCGCAAACAGCAAAAGCCAAGGAACCACCTTTAAAAATGTATTCTCCTCGACGGTCATCAATGACCAAGCCCCGAGCCCTCCTCCTAACACGCTAAACAGTATGATCTTAGGCAGGTTTTGCTTGTCTTTGGCTATATCGTCTTTGAACGCGTACGCACCACTTAGGTATCCAGCGGTAGATGCGAGGGTATTGCTGGCATTGGCCATTACCGGAGGGACACCACTTAGCATTAGCGCAGGAAAGGTGACAAAGCTGCCTCCTCCCGCGATGGAGTTCATCACGCCGCCAATCACGCCTGCGATAAACAATAAAACCAACTCTAATATTCCCACTTAACATCCCTTAGGCAATGGTTACATACTTTAATAGCTGTTCGATAGGTCGTACACTCGCAGAGTCTCCAGCATCAATGCCTGGTCTTCTCCAAGATAGCGTACCTTCTTGTTTTCATACGGTAGCAAGGTAAAGCTAGAGTCAGAGAAGCGCCCTGCTCCATCATGCTCTAAATGCACGAAAAAGGCCGGCTTATCTGTTGATAGCAAAATTGAATCACCATCCGCTTCAACCTGTATATTGGCACGCTGCAGATCTAGAGATTTGAATTTAGGGGACGTAAACCAAGTGTTCTGGTTTACTCCACTCTCTGTCTCTATGCTCACATGGAAAAAGCTGTTGTGTTGGTCGTTTTCCCACTCAGCCTTTGGCAGTTGCCACGCAACCATATTTTGATCGGCCTGAAGGTTGAGATCGAGAGGCCATTCGCCGAGAACCTCACCATGCCAATCAACTCGAACAACACGTCCTGTGACTTGTTTATTCTCACGACTGTTATTACTTAAATGCAAAGTAATCGCCTCGTCGGTCTCCACAAAAGGACAATACACCGGGGAATAAAAGCGCTTGGCATGATAGTGCAGTTGCTTCCAGCGCCCCGAATACTCAATACTAGACCAAGAACTTACTGGCCAATTATCATTCAATTGCCAGTACAGCATTCCACGACAAATTGGACTTTGTGCGCGCCAATACTCACAACCCGTCTTGATGGCTATCGCCTGCTGCACTTGACTAAGATACAACATCTGCTCAAACCCCTTAGGGAAGCGAAAATAGCGAGTAAACATCTCTGTGATAATGCTATTGCCACTGTCGTTTTTTTGATGGCTTTCAAATGTTGGTGAAGTCACATTCCAATCGCTCTCAGGCACAAAGGTTTTCACCTCGGCAAACGACGGCCATGACTGGAATCCAAACTCAGAGCAAAATCGTGGCTTGATGCCAAGGTAAGCATCAAAAGAGCCCCCTGAGTGCCACACATCCCAAAAATGCATATCACCTCGATTGTCTTCATGCCACGCATCGCCAAAGTCGAGCCCACCATTGCAGGGCGAACTTGGCCAGAAACAGCGAGATGGGTCTTCTTTTGCAATGATCTCATGTAGCTTACGGTTCAAGCGATCATAGTTAACCGCGTATTTATCGCGATTGTTTCGTGATTCTTCGTACCAGTTTAAAGCACCGATTACCTCGTTGTCGCCGCACCACAGAGCAATGCAGGCATGGTCTCGAAGCCTTTGAATCTGATCGCGTAATTCAGGCTCTACGTCAGCGATAAACTCAGGCGTTGACGGGTACAACGAGCAGGCAAACATCATATCCTGCCATACTAAAAGACCTAGCTCATCGCACAAATCATAAAAATAATCAGACTCATACTGGCCACCACCCCAAACTCGAATCATGTTCATATTGGCATCAACTGCGCTGCGCAGTAGCGTTTCATAACGCTCTGTAGTCTGCTTGGACGGCATCGCATCCACTGGGATCCAGTTCGCCCCTTTAGCCATAATAGGAAAGCCATTAACCCTAAACTCCATCGCAGAGCCAACGCTATCCGTTTCGTTATTGAGTTCTAAGCGACGCAGTCCAACCCGCTTAACAATCTCCTGTTCATCCACGCTCACGCGAAGTTGATACAGAGGTTGCTCACCATAACCTACAGGCCACCACAACTCGGGGGACGCTTCATAAAATCGCGCAGTCGTTTCACCTTCTGCCGAAGATAGTATGGTCGTGCTTTGAGAGCCAAAACTAATCTCAATCGGTACTCCCGCGACCGCTTGATGAGTAACGGTTACCAATACTTCAACGCTGCCATCAGGTAGCCAGTTTTGCTCTGTCTGAACCTGCTGTAAACGAAGTTTGTTAATTGGTTGAATCTGTATGGCGTCATAAATGCCTGATACCACCAAACAGATACCCCAATCCCAGCCAGAATGGCACTGAGTCTTTCGTATAAGATTCATGTGGGGCAGCTGATTATTTGCGCCCATTGAGGAAGGAATAGGAAAAGGTAGCTGCTCTGCTCTGCGTTTGGCTTCTGTATCCACCCTTGCAAAATGGACCTGCATTCGATTTTCACCTTCAATTAGAAACGGCTTCAGGTCAATTCGATGAATTCGAAACATGTTACTAGTAGTGAAGACGGTTTCACCATTGACCACAAATGTCGCTAAGGTATCGACTCTACTCACATGCAAATCTAAAGACTGGCAAGCTAATTGCTGTGCTGAAACGTCAAAAGTGCGCTCGATTAGCCATTCACACTCAGCCACCCACTGCACGTCCTTTTCATTTACCCCGTCATAAGGATTCTCGATAATCTCAGCATTCATCAGGGCGTGATAATTATCACCCGGCATTGTGATTGGAACTGAAATTTCAGGGCGTTGGGGGGAAGTAAGAGACCAAGCTCCATCTAAGCTAATCGTTGACATTCTGGGTCCTCAGTAACTGTATTTAATTCAGGGAGTGACCGCAGTTTATCGTGTTTAAATATTCGAAGATGTTGTTTTTATGAAAGAAAACATGATGTTGTGAAGCATGCCACGTTTGCTCTACAAGTAAGAATTGAAAGGGTTTAGAGCGTCACAATCCTAAAAAATAGTTATAAAAAAACGCCCATTAAAGGACGCTTATCTGTGAACAAACTTCTTCGATTCTAGTGGTTTTGATTGGAATAATTTAGAAAGACAACACATCAATCATAAAGTCAAAGAAACCAATCATATCCTCTGTGAAAAACGTGCCAATAAGGACAAATGTGCTACTCACTATCAGCGTTTTTTCTAGAGTTGTTAATTGAGGCATTCCTTTCTCCACTGCTCGAGTACGACAAGAGCCACTTTATCTGCATGGCTCTGATGTCGCTGAATTTCTTAGGGCCTGTTGACGGCTTTATTAGATTAACGCTTACCTATGATAATGGTCAATGCCGCTGCAATAGCCAAGAAGAAACAATAATATGAATTAGCCACCACTGCCAGTGGTGATAAACCAAAGATAGAGCCTAATAATAAAATCTGAGCGCCGTACGGTAATACGCCTTGAATAACGCAAGAATAGATATCTAATAAGCTAGCGCTTCGTTTCGCGGATACCTGGTTCTCTTGTGCTAATTCTTTAGCTACGCCACCCGCAACGATAATGGATACCGTATTATTAGCAGTACAAAGGTTGGTTAGACTCACCACCGAAGCAATACCCATCTCCGCCCCGCGTTGGCTGTTCTTATGGCCACGAATCATTCGACTCACTCGGTCGGTAATGTACGCCAAGCCGCCTTGCTGCTTCATTAGGGCACTGATACCGCCAATCAGCATCGACAATAGGAATATCTCCTGCATATTGCCAAAGCCTGTGTAGATATCATTTGCAAAGCCGCTCACGGTATAGTCAGTCGTAGATACAAATCCAATTGCTCCTGCTAGCACTATACCTAAACTCAGTACCACGAACACATTCACGCCCGATACTGCCAATACCAAGATGGTCAGATAAGGTATGACCTTAATCCAATCTACCGCTTCAACACTCGGCACTTGTGATGCCTTACTATTAATACCAAACAGCACCAATGCCAAAAGCGCCGCCGGCAAAGCAATACGGATGTTCTCTTTGAACTTATCGCGCATCTGACAGCCTTGCGAGCGAGTCGCCGCTATGGTGGTATCAGAAATAATCGATAGGTTGTCACCAAACATAGCCCCGCTCAATACAACACCCGCAGTCAGTGCTACGTCCATATCAGCGGCGTTGGCAATTCCAAGAGCCACAGGCGCAACAGCGGCAATGGTGCCCATGGAGGTACCCATCGATGTAGCAATGAATGCAGAGATTATGAATATGCCAGGCAAGATAAGCGCTGTTGGGATCATCGTCAGTCCCAGATTTACCGTCGCTTCTACACCGCCAGTCGCACTCGCTACAGCGGCAAATGCACCGGCTAGCAAGTAGATGACACACATAGCGATAATGTCAGTATGCCCAACACCTCGCAGAAACTGTTCGATAGCGGTATTCAGCTTGTCTTTGCTTAACACAATACCCAACACAACAGCAGGTAATGCTGCTACCGGCGCTGGCAATTGATAGAACGCCATCTCCACTTCTTGAAGCGTCATATACACACCTGTACCAATGAAAAGTGCGAGGAATAAAAACAGGGGTAATAACGCCTTAAAAGAAGGCGATATAGAAGTAGGGGGAGTAGCGTTAGACATGTTACCAAGATCACAAAAACAAAAGAGCGCGTAGACTAGTGGCATACCGCTATATTGTCAACGTCTAGACGTCTAAACCGCCATGAATTCTGATTATGCTAAAAATGATGTCATCCTCGAAGTCTTTAATCGAGGATCTTAGGTAGTGCTGGGTTTGAATATTAGTGATGAAGAGTAAGGGATGTTATGGGTGAGTTGGTCACTACCTAAGATTCTGCTGAGCCGGCATACCGGATAGTTGCTATGCAACTTCCAGAATGACAAATATGGAAGAACCTAGGTCCTAAAAAACTGACCGCTGAATGCTATCAGCTATCAGCTATCAGCTATCAGCTATCAGCTATCAGTCGTCAAACTTCTCACTACGCTCGTGTCAAAGCCATCATTACGTCATGCCCGAAGTCTTTTATCGGGCATCTACTATAACGAATAACTTACAAAGAAAGCACCCAGACCTTCGATAAAAGCGATCGAAGGTGACGAACTTTTGTCATGCCCGAAGTCTCTTATCGGGCATCTGCTATACCAAGTAACTCACAAAGAAAATACCCAGACCTCCGATAAAAGCGCTCGGAGGTGACGAGTTTTTGTCATGCCCGAAGTCTCTTATCGGGCATCTGCTATACCAAGTAACTCGTAAAGGAAGTACTTAGACCTCCGATAGAAGCACTCGGAGGTGACGAGATTTTGTCATGCCCGAAGTCTTTTATCGGGCATCTGTTATGCCAAGTAACTCGTAAAGAAGTACTTAGACCTCCGATAAAAGCGCTCGGAGGTGACGAACTTTGGTCATGCCCGAAGTCTCTTATCGGGCATCTGCTATACCGAGTAACTAGCAAAGGAAGTACCTAGACCTCCGATAAAAGCACTCGAAGGTGACGAACTTTTGTCATGCCCGAAGTCTCTTATCGGGCATCTGAGGTAACTCAAAACGTAACCACAACCTTCCCAACCGTTCTCTGTTCTCTGATTTTTGTCAGAGCATCGCCTGCTTCATCTAGAGAGATGATCTGCAACTGAGGCATCGTAATTTCGCCTTGTTCTAATAGCAGGTTAAACGCATTTCCTGCGCTGACAATGGCGTTGCGACCTCGGCGATGATTTACATGCCCAGACCCTAAACTAAGCTGGTGAAAGCTCAACCCTCGAAGAAAGGCATTGTCGTACGCTTCTGGACGAACAACCTGAACAAGTTCTACCATTTGACCTTGGTAGCCTAAGACTTTGCTGCACAAAATATCATTGTCTCCACCCACACAATCAAGGGCGACTTCGACGCCTTTGCCTTGCATAATTTCATCTACCTTAGCGACAACATCCGACTCAAGGTAGTCGATGCAATGTGTGGCACCTAACTCTTCGACAAATTTATGATTCTTGGCTGAGCAGGTAGTGATAATCGTCGGCACTTTATAATGTTTCGCCAGTTGGATCGCGAAACTCCCTACACCGCCTGAACCACCAGCGATGAAAATAGAATCTCGTTTAGCAATATCCAGCTTATCTACCAACGCGCACCATGCTGTCCAGCCTGCACAGGGTGTTGCTGCAGCGACTGCAGAATCAGTATCGGGATGCTCAATCAGAGTGCGAGAGTCTTGCACGGCATATTCAGCAAACCCGCCTTGAGTTCGGCGCATATTGCCGTGGTACAGCACTCTGTCGCCTACGCTCCACTCAATGACTTTATCTCCAACCTCGACAATCTCTCCGGCTACATCCAAGCCACCTACAAAATTGTCGTCCATGTTTTCAACCATGCCTTTCCATAAGTGTACTTTAGAATCCACAGGATTAAGAGCAACAGCATCGACCTTTACTACAACATCCCACCCCGTCTCTATCTGAGGCATAGAGAGTTGCTTGAGGACAAATTGGTCGCTGCTAGCATTGTATGTGAGCGCTTTCATTCAAGTTTCCTTTTAAATTGTCTATCTAGCACTAAGTTTATCTTGCATTAACTGCATGTAAAATTATGATTTATAAATAACTCAATAAAGAATATTTATAACAATATGTTGAACCCTACCTGGCTTAAAACCTTCAAAACCTTAGTCGAAGTCAACCATTTCACTCGCACTGCGGAAGCACTCTTCATGACTCAACCTGGGGTTACTCAACATATACAAAAACTAGAACAAGCCTGCGGTACCCCTCTACTGATCAAAAAAGGCAAAAGCTTTGAGCTTACAGAGCAAGGCCATATTGTTTATAAATACGCCTGCGATCTCATGGAGCAGCAACAGAACCTGCTCAATACCCTACAAACTGATGATCCCTATAGCGGTAGCATCAAACTTGCGTGCTCTGGTGCACTGGCCCAATGGTTATTTCCTAAATTTATTGCACTACAGTCAGAGCATCAAAACCTAAAGATAAAATTTGAGGCAGCACCTAACAAACGCATTTGTGAATACGTGCAACAAGGCCACTCACTATTCGGTCTGGTCACGCAAGTGCCCAATCAAGCTGAGTTTGAGGTTACTCGAATAGGTACAGAGTCACTATGCTTGGTATTACCAAAGAAGCATTCTAAAACCAGCCTCAATGGCGAAGTGTTACAGCAACTTGGATTGGTTGATCATCCAGACGGTCAGCAGTATCTCGCCAAGTATTTAGAAGAGTGCGGGAACAAGGAACTCGCTGACATTTCAATTCGCGAGCTGAAGCGCATTACCTACATCAACCAGCTGAGTCAGATCTTATACCCTGTGGCACAAGGCATAGGCTTCACCGTTTTGCCCTTGAGTGCTGTGCTTTCCTCTCCCTTTTACCCAGACCTCTATATCCACGAACCAAATACGAATGTCGAAGATGAGCTGTACCTGATTTCAAAGAAAGATCGACCGCTACCGAGCCGATACCATCAGTTTGTTGCCCTGATCCAAGACTCGATTAACGAACCGAAATCCACTTGAGTAATATCTGAAATCAACTTTTATCATTACTCAACATAGCACTGCCCCTTTATCCTATTAGAAGTTTCATATTTTAGGGTTGGTGTTATGTCGTTTGCTCGTTCTCGTTGCAATCATATTTCTATCGCAATAGGTATTTCTGTTGCATCTTCTACCGCCAGTGCCAGTGGTATTTTTCTGGCTGAAGCAAGCTACGCTAATATGGGCACCGGTGGTGCTGGCGATGGCGTTTATACTGGTAATGCAGCTGCGATATGGACCAATCCAGCAACACTGAGCTTTATGGACGAAGAGCGTCACACTATCAATGCGACGGTGTTGAATCTAGATATGGAGTACACAGACGCGAATGGTGGCGTTGGCGCGGATTCTAATAAAACCATGCCGCTTATCAGCTATTTCAGCAACCACCACATCAACGATAAATGGGCTTTCGGTATCGCTTTTTCATCGCGTGGTGGAGCGGCACTAGACTATGGATATGAGTGGGAAGGTGCGAACCAATTAACCGATGTTGCTCTAGTGACCTACCAATTTAACCCATCTGTAGCCTATCGAATTGATGATAACGTTGCTTTTGCTGCTGGATTGCAAGTTGACTATGCATTGATCAATGCGAATACCAATAACATTGAGCTAGAGACCGAAGACAGTCTTGCTTTTGGTTACAACCTAGGACTGATGTTTGATGTTTCAGAACAAACAAAAGTCGGTATTTCCTATCGATCTCAGTTAGAGCATGAGTTTTCTGGCACTTCTAATTTGTACACGGACAATGACCAATTGCTCGCTAGCGGGCGATATGGTGCACCTTTAGTAACTCCCGCAATGGTAGACATTAGTGCAAGCTATAAAATTAACAGTAACGTGACACTAATGACCTCTATCCAATGGCATGATTGGAGTAAGTGGCAAAAAACACTGGTTGAACTTGATTACCCAAACAGTGACCTACCTTATCTCATTAATAGAGAGTTCGAGGATGTTTGGCACTTTGGCTTTGGTGGCGAGTACAAACTTCGCAATAACTGGGCACTAAAAGCGGGCTACTCTTATGAGACATCACCGCTGGATGATAAAGCCAATCAGTCTCCAGACTTACCCGTTGGTGAGCAGCATAGATACTCATTAGGCGTTTCGAAAACGTGGGACAAAAACACACTCGATATCTACTACGAATTCGCAGATTTTGGCGACATGGATATCGCTCAATCAGGTCTAGTTAAAGACCTCAACGGGCACTTTACCGGTAAAGTCCACTTCGTTGGACTCGGCTACACCTTTTAAGCATTTATAAAATGAGTGGCTCAATGAGCCGCTCTTCAAAATTAATAAATCGACGGACTAAAACAACCCCACGGATGGAGCAACGACTAACAGAAGGTAACAAATTTGTACTTCATCAAAGCTCCTAACCCTCAAGATATACAAACCCTGCTCACTCTACCTATCTATTCTCTAGAACGACTTTTCAGCCGCCTACCCTGCGAAAGCAAAGAGCGTCTAATTCGTGCCATGTTAGAAGAAAAACTAACTTAATGATTAATTTAAAGTTTTAGTTATAAAAGTTCGCATCTGGACTGCTTTTTGTGAGATTTCCATCTATAGTAATATTCGTCTAAAAGTTTTTACTCTTAAACTAATATAACTTGAGTGTATAACATGAAATCTCTCGAACAGCAGTTGTCTCGACTGGACTTGAACCTACTGGTCTCATTAAGTGTTTTATTAAAAGAAAAGAATGTTTCCAGAGCTGCAGAAACGCTTTATCTGTCGCAGCCGGCCATGAGTCGCACCCTAAAAAGACTTAGGGATGTGTTTGATGATCCTCTTTTTTATAGAGAATCTGCAGGCCTACAGCCAACAGAGAAAGCACTCACCCTGCAAGAGCCGCTAAGCGAAATATTGCTATCAGTAAGTAAACTAATTGATAGTACTCAATTTTCACCGCAAAGCTGCGACCAAACCTTTCGCATTTCACTACCCCCTTTGATGAGTCGCCAGCTGTCTGTGCCACTGATCAAAGAAATAATGCGTGCGGCACCCAACGCTAGCTTAGTAGAATATCCAGCTTCACTAGACCCTACTACCTTACTCAAAGATCGTGCTGTTGATTTCTCGATACATATAGAAAAGCCAGCAAATGCCCAAGAGTTTCCTAGCGAACTCATTGGTAGTACCTATGCAGTATTTTATGGGATTGCAGGCCACCCGCTTACGAAAAAAAGTGACACTACACTGAAGGACTGCCTTGAGTATCAATTTGTCGATCTTAACCTAGATCTAAGGTCAGTATCAGAGACTCATAACCCAATTGATACCTACCTTGAAAACAAAGGTCTAAAACGAGATATTGTGTTTAAGAGTGGTCAGATCAATACACTCATCGATGCGATGCAAGACTCAGATAAATTGCTCACCTCAACACATTCGTTGATAAGTATTGATGACTTCGAACATAGACTCGACCCAGTATTTGAAATCCAGGGAGATCCCAAATTGGATATCAAGGTGTACTTGGTTGAGCATAAGCGCACATTAAACAGTGCCGCGCATCAATGGCTCAAGCAATTGATCTTAGATACCTTGCGAGATAAGGCATTCGCAGCTCAGAATTGATAACTGTTGTTAGAGGCGTTTAGCACGAACCTTCAACGCTCTCTCAATAAACTCCACTCCAGGTTCATAGCGTTTAGCACTCGCATTCAATGCCAGTGCTAACGCACTATCTGCGATCTCTTCGAAACGTTGCGCCATGGTGTTCACTTTTAATGGGATAAAATCCAATAGACGGTTATCACCAAAGGTCCCTATATGTATGCGCTGAACAAGCTCTGCATCCGGTAACACAACATCTAATACGCCCTCAAGTAAAGTATATGACGTGCACACAATCGCATCAGGCAGGCAATCGAAAGCGACCCACTCTTGCACAAGACGTCGTCCTTCATCTGCCGAGAAATGGTCGCCATAGGCCAATTTCAAATCGATGCCTTTATTCTTGATCGCTGCTTCTAAACCCAATTGACGATCTCTAGATACTGGCAAGTTGGGCAAAGCGCCAATTAAGCCGACACTCTTCACGTCACTGCTTAAGATAGACTTTGTCAGTTGCAAGGCGGCCTCAAAGTCTTCACTCACCACACAACTGAACACCTCATCATCTAACGGACGATCGAGCGCAATCACAGGCGTACCTTTTTGCAGTAATAATTGATAATACTCATTGGCATCAGGCATGGATGTTGCCACAAACAAGGCATCTATCCTGCGGCTCACTAGCGCTTCAGCCAAAGCCTGTTCAGTTTTAGGGTCATCATCGGAGCAACCAATGAGGATCTGGTAACCCGCTTGTCGCGAGTTTTGCTCTAATAATTTGGCAAGTCGTGCATAACTGGCGTTCTCTAGATCAGGAATGATCAAGCCAAAAGAACGACTGCTGCCAGCTCTCAAGGAAGAAGCGGCATGATCGGGACGGAACTTGTGCTCATCAACCACAGCCATTACTTTCTGCTGTGTTTTCTCACTAATGCGATACTTTTTGGCCTTGCCATTGATCACATAGCTCGCTGTCGTTTTTGATACACCGGCCAGTTTAGCTATCTCTTCTAAAGTCATTCATGATCCTAATGATTTGTGCACTTGATCATAGTTATCCAGATCAATACTTTCTTTTTATTGAACTATAAGCTGAATCGGTTAACTATAAAAGCTGAAACGGTTAAGCATGATCAAAATTGCTGATGACTATCACTATTTTGACACATTCGTATCGATATATAGAGCTCAACCAAGGATTTCATCGGTTGTACAATCGATTGAAATTTTTATTTGCTGACTTGCTGAACCGATTTAGCATCAATATAAAGCACGACTTAGAGAGTGCGATTTTAGATAACACTGAGGCGGATATGCTCACAATAAATGAAAACGATATTAGGTTGCAGCAAAGTGCAGCGGATAAAGCGGCAGCGATTCAAGACATTGCAAAAACCCTAACAAGCAAAAACCTTGTCGATGCGGGCTATGTGGAAGGGATGCTTAACCGTGAGTCACAGAACTCTACATTTTTAGGCAACGGCATCGCCATTCCTCACGGCACCGTTGACACTCGCTCACTGGTTCACAATACCGGTGTCGCTGTGCATCATTTCCCAGAGGGTGTTGATTGGGGCGACGGCAACACCGTTTACCTAGCCATTGGTATTGCGGCTAAATCTGATGAGCACCTTGGTATCCTAAAGCAACTCACTAAGGTTCTCTCCGCAGACAGCGTTGAAGATAAACTCAAACAAGCAGAGAACGCGCAGCAGATCATTGCCCTACTTAATGGCGAAGTTCAGCTCAAAGCCGACTTTGATGCCTCACTTATTCAGTTGAACTTCCCTGCAAGCGATATGTTGCAAATGGCAGCAGTTGCAGGTGGCTTACTAAAAAATACCGGATGTGTTGAAAACGAATTTGTTGCAGACCTCGTAACCAAGTCCCCTACCCACCTAGGTCAAGGTTTATGGTTAGTGGCAAGTGATAACGGCGCTAAACGCACAGCAATGTCGTTTGTTACCACATCAAACCAATGTGAGTTTGAGGGAGAATTAGTTAAAGGTTTGGTGGCGTTTTCTGCCAACAGCGATGTGCATCAATCCATGCTCAACATCCTTGTGGACACTGTCGCATCAGGTAAACAAAATGAATTATTACAAGCATCTGCAGAACGCCTGATTACTTTGTTTACCGGTGAAGAATCGCCAGCTTCTTCGAACACAGAATCATCTGACAATAGCGCTGTGTTCACCATCAAAAATGCTCATGGTTTGCATGCTCGTCCAGGCGCTATGTTAGTGGCTGAAGCCAAAAAGTTTGAATCTAAGATCACTGTTTGTAACCTAGATGGCGAGGCAAAGCCTGTTAATGCGAAAAGCCTAATGAAGGTAATTGCCATGGGCGTAAAACACGGTCATCAATTGCAGTTCAGTGCTGACGGCAGTGATGCCAAACAGGCTCTTGAAGGTATAGGTAAAGCCATTGAGTCTGGTCTAGGTGAAGGGTAAGGAGGCAAGCATGAAGACCATAAAAGTTGTAACCGTAACTCTCAACCCGGCATTAGATCTCACGGGAAGCTTAGATAGTCTTAATCAGGGCTCTATAAGCTTAGTGAAATCAGGCACGTTACATGCGGCTGGTAAGGGTGTAAACGTAGCAAAGGTACTCAGCGAGCTTGGTGCTGAAGTCACCGTCACAGGCTTTCTAGGAAAGGATAACCCCGAGCTTTTCAGCCAGCTTTTCAATGATATCAAAGCGCGCGATGCTTTCGTTCAAGTAGAAGGGGCAACCCGCATCAACGTTAAGCTTGTTGAGGATAGTGGCAAGGTCAGTGATATTAACTTTCCTGGCGTACAAGTCACACAAGGCGATATTGAGCACTTTGAAGAAACCCTCTTTGAGCTTGCTAAAGACCACGATTATTTTGTGATAGCGGGTAGCCTTCCTCAAGGTGTTAGCCCTGAACTGTGCGCATCTTGGGTCAAAAAACTTCATGCCATGGACAAGAAGGTGCTGTTCGACAGCAGCCGCGCCGCATTGTCTGCAGGTCTAGAAGCACAGCCTTGGCTGATCAAGCCCAACGATGAAGAGCTAGCGGAGTTTGTTGGAAGGCCATTGAATAACGCAAACGAGTGTCAACAAGCCGCCCTTGAGCTGGCTAATAAAGGCATCGAAAACATAGTTGTTTCGATGGGCGCACAAGGCGTGATGTGGCTTAACCAAGGTCAGTGGTTATTCTCAAAGCCACCAAAAATGGAAGTCGTTAGCACCGTTGGCGCCGGCGATACCTTAGTCGCAGGTCTGTGCTGGGGGCATATGCAAGATATGGAAAAAGAAGCGCTACTGCGCTTTGCTACCGCCTTATCTGCCTTAGCGGTATCGCAAATCGGAGTCGGTATCCCAAGCCAAACACTGCTTGAACAGGCCATTAGTCAGGTCAATGTACAACAAACAATAATATCAAAATAAAGGACTGCCCTATGAACATTGCAATTATCACAGCCTGCCCAAGTGGTGTCGCGAACAGCATCATTGCTGCAGGCCTTTTAGAAAAAGCGGCTAAAGAGCTTAACCTTGATGCAAAAATTGAATGCCAATCCAACGTCATTGAAGGCTATGTCCTTAGCAAGAAAGATATCGATGACGCTGAAATTGTCATTATCGCTTCAGACACTGCGATCGATACATCACGCCTTGTGAACAAAAAAGTCTATCAAGGTAGCATCAAAGATGCGGTTAAAAATGCCAGCGCATTTATCGAGAACGCTCAACAATATGCCGTAACACTAACCAGTGATACCGTATCCACTAGCAGTACTGAGCCTTCTGATAGTAAGAAGATTGTCGCGATCACCGCCTGTCCTACCGGTGTCGCACATACCTTTATGGCCGCTGAAGCCCTCGAAGACGAAGCTGTTCGTCAGGGCCACCAAATCAAGGTTGAAACCCGAGGTTCTGTTGGTGCCAAAAACCAGCTTACAGAGCAAGATATTGAACAAGCGGATCTTGTTATCATAGCGGCGGACATTGATGTGCCACTGGATCGCTTTAACGGTAAGCTGCTTTACCGTACCAAGACAGGGCCAGCCCTTAAGAAAACCAAGCAAGAAATAGAAAAAGCCTTCTTAGAAGCAACGCCTTATCAAGCTAAAGGGGGCGCTTCTGCCGAGGTCTCTACAGAAAGCAAAGGCGTCTATCAGCACCTTATGACTGGCGTATCGCACATGTTACCTGTAGTGGTAGCAGGCGGTCTTATCATAGCGCTGAGTTTCGTATTTGGTATCGAGGCGTTTAAGCAAGAAGGTACATTAGCGGCAGCCTTAATGAGTATCGGTGGCGGCTCTGCATTTGCACTGATGATCCCTGTTCTTGCTGGCTATATTGCCTTCTCAATTGCCGATCGCCCTGGACTGGCTCCTGGTCTTGTTGGAGGTATGCTAGCCAGCACGCTGGGTGCCGGTTTCCTTGGGGGTATCGCGGCAGGTTTTATCGCAGGTTACAGTGCCAAGTTTATTGCCGAAAAACTGTCACTGCCGCAATCAATGGAGGCACTCAAGCCAATCCTGATCATTCCATTTGTTGCCACTCTTTTCACTGGCCTAGTCATGATCTATGTGGTGGGTAGCCCAGTAGCAGCGACGATGAGCGGCCTTGAGAACTTCCTAAATACCATGGGTGCGGGTAACGCCGTTATGCTAGGTATTCTGCTAGGCGCAATGATGTGCTTTGACCTAGGCGGCCCGGTAAACAAAGCAGCCTATGCCTTTGGTGTTGGCCTACTCGCTTCACAACAATATGCGCCTATGGCTGCTATCATGGCGGCGGGTATGGTACCGGCACTCGGTATGGGACTGGCAACCTTTTTAGCCAAGAGCAAATTTGAAGCCAGTGCGCGTGAAGCAGGCAAGGCATCATTCGTATTAGGCTTGTGCTTTATTTCTGAAGGCGCAATTCCATTTGCAGCCAAAGACCCAATGCGCGTGATCCCTTCTTGTATGGCTGGCGGCGCTTTAACGGGTGCGCTTTCTATGCTGTTCGGTGCAGAGTTGTTAGCACCACACGGTGGATTGTTTGTACTGCTGATTCCAAATGCCATCTCTCCTGTACTGATGTACTTGGTTGCGATTGCCGCGGGTACCGCCGTTACCGGATTTAGCTATGCATTCTTGAAAAAACGCGACGAGCAAGTTTTAGCATCAGCGTAAACTCATCTAAAGGTAAAAAGGCCAGATTCACTGAAACGAGTCTGGCCTTTTTTATTTTCTACTATTGGAGGTCTACTGCTCACTTTCAGGCCAGCTCTTGATGACCTGTCTAGCCTCAAAACACTCTCCCTGCAGTGTTTGTGTATGAGCGTCAAAAGGCTGGCCGATAAACGTTGTGCGAATCATTTTCCCTGTTGCCAGTTCAATATGAGTGCTTACCCTACCCTGGAAATTGTGCAGTATTGCAAAGTCCTGACTTTCGAATACTAGTTGGCTTGGGTAGTAGATGAAGTAATCTGGAGTAGCATCTAATTTACAACTAAGTGTTCGCTTTTCGCTAGCTACTACCTCAAAAGCCATCACGGCCCAAACGATAGCAGTCACCATTAAAAGGGATAACCGTCCATTTACTCTGCAATCTTGAATCATGCTAGGCTCCTGTTTACCCGTTAGCTTTAAGTATAAGGTAAACAGAAGTATTAACTCGGCTCATAGAGGTCGCGATAAAGCCCTAGCGCCCTTGAGCTCGGATTGTGAACGAGAGACAACCGACAAACTTCACCCCCCTCAGGCTGTCATCCTAGAAACAGCATCGCTGTTATCTAGGATCTTAGGGAGTGCTAAAGCTAACCATGTGCACGCTAAGAGTCTGCTGGGCCGGCATAGCGACTAACCCAGATTCCAGAATGACCCTGCTTTTAAACTGGAATATAGCAATGTCCAATTTTTAGCCTTACCATCAAGAGGTAGCCTAATTAACGTCCATAGTGTTCAACAATATACTGCTCAAAATCGTGGCACATTTGCTCGTCACTTAACTCGTTGTTCGCAAGCTCTTTATCCCCATCGACAATGCTGATTTTTGCATTGAGAGAGTGAACGCAAGCTCGAGGCCTGCTTGCAAGCGCAGAGATTTTATCCTGCTCTATCTGCCATGCTTGTTCAGACGTCAAATTACATTCGTCAGCAAGGTATTTGGCATTAAATCCTTCGCCCGTGAGCTGAATGATGGTTTGGTTGTGATTGACCGCATTGCCTTGATGCCAGTAGTGCTCTTCTAGCAAAGGACCTATCTCTGGATTATCCGTTAGGTACCCAAACTTTTTGGTGAAGTAGGCTCTGGTTTGATAGACCGCCATGTGGGCCAACAGGTAACCTTGATAGGCACAGGCTGATTCATCTGATAGTAAGTGAGGTATTGCCATTAGCGGTCTTGGGCTACATTCGAGACCTAGGATGCTTTTCTCCATCTCACGCGCTAATCGAGTGATGTTTTCAGGCGTGAGTTCTTCATCCGCTAATTGGTACAAGGCTCGCTCAAAGTACGGTACCACTAGAATGCTGCGCTCAGTATAGGCTTTGAAAGGCTGTTTACTCTCTATCATCGCTTTTATCACTGAATCGGGAATGGCCACGCCATTTTCGTCCAACGCATAGAGCTTTAGCCAGTCACTATCTTCTAAAAGACTGTCACAAAACATCGACTGTGTTTCAGCATAAGCCATTGATGTCGGAGCAAATTCTTGAGAAAAGCATGGAGCATTCATCTTCACGTTGGCAAAGTGTGCGGCGTGTCCTCCCTCATGGAACAAGGTGTTAATGCCATCGTAGCCACTGCCTACCTGATCGGGTTTAGCGTTGCTGGTGAAGTTAACCTTAGCGGGCGCCCATTGTGAGTTGTCGTAAAACGATGGGATAGGTCCATGGCAAAACCCATTAGGGTACTTGCCTTTGCGATCGAGTAAATCTAGGGTCAGCTCCGCATTCGAATAGTTGATATTCAATCGACCAAACGACTCAATCCATCGGCGTAACGATTGTGAAAATGGTACATACGGGTCAAGATCGCGCATTGCGTCACCCGAAAAAGAGAACACAAAATTGTGCCCTTTAAGGGCTTGCTCACCTTTATCACTTGCCAGCTGCCTAAGACTGTTCAAGTTACTCTCACGAGTTCGCTGTTCAAAATCATCCAGTATGGTGAACAATTCTGTTGTGGTCATTTGCTCTGTTTTCACAATCGAATAGTCAAAGAAATTGTCATATCCCAGTGAGCGAGCGAATTGATTGCGCAGTTTAACTAGATCTAAAAGTCCATTCACTAGCAACCATTGCTCAAGATCTAGCATAGCCTGATGCGATGACTGTCTAACCGACTCGTTATCGCTAGTACGGATATTGGCGGCAAGCACAGGAAGTGACCCTTCTTGCTTAATGCCCTGTGCATCCATAAAGACTTGAGTGTGCTGCTGCTTCTTTTCAAATAGCTCAGACTCAAATTGAATTAAATCAGCCTTCAACTCTCGCGCTTCACGAGTAGGCAAAGCATGCGCTTTGAACGTAGCAAGCCACCCCTCAAGTCCAGCCTTAACCGCATCAGACTCATCATTTGATGGGGTCGATTGAAGCTTCTCTAACTGCAATTCTATTTCTGAGAGTCTATCGGCATTGCTTAAAAATTGGTTCCAATGGGTTTCAGCTTGAGCCGAACCCGCTTGATCGTTTGAGATTCCCATATAGGTTTCCCAGAATAGATCCTCTTTTTGGCGATGAACCGCCAAATACTCTTTGTTCAACGAGTCTAGATATTGATGTGGATGCATGGGTTTTCTCATTCCTTTGAGTGATCATTAAAGGGAAGTTCTATAGAAAATAGTGTAACCATATAGAAAAGATATGGATACAAGTTGTAGGTAATAAAGCCTGCATTATCAATCAATTTACCGCAAAAATAGAGATGTTCCCTAATGTCTCTACACTCTGTAAGAGATCTCTCACAACGGTGTGGGAATAAAGTGTTTTTTGATATAGACGCCTTCCCACCTAACAATATAACCCATTGTATTTAATAGAAATAAATTGTATTGATTAATGATCGTTCACCTGTTTTTTATCGTATAATCTCGTACACCGTTGATAAGAATCACCAGTACAGTAATATGTTTCTTGTCGACAGGGAGTTGGCAGGAAAGGAAAACCTAAAGGACTGGGTATCTTCAGGACGAAGATTCGATTACTAGGAAGTAGTCAACACGGAAGTAGAGCCTCAGGAGAGGCGAAAGATTCAACACTGGACGTTGAGTTCAAGGACACCGTCAGAGGATTGGGTTAACGGACTTAGCCAGAGCAAGGATAGTATTAGGGAATGTGTTTGTAGCGGGATTGCTGCGTTTTAAAATTTGCCCCACCAGCTTAGCTGTGTGGGGCTTCTTTTTATCCATTCTATTTTGTACCAACTCCTCAATAAGTTACTTTTCTCTGTTACTCATTATTGTTACTCTGAAATCCAATGATTTCGCATGGAAAGCAAGATGAATAGCACCATCAACACCCTACTCAGCCACCGTTCAATCCGCTCTTTTACCGAGCAACCTATCGACTCTAGCCTTCTCGACACTATTCTTGACTGTGGCCTAGCTGCGTCCAGTTCTAGTTTCATTCAGTGCGTATCCGTAGTGCGTGTCTCAACTGCTGAAAAAAGAATAAAGCTCGCTGAATATGCTGGGGGGCAACCCTATGTGGAAAGCTGTGCGGAATTTCTAGTATTTTGCGCAGATTACAATCGCCACCAGCAAATTCACCCTGAAGCCCAGTTAGGGTTTACCGAACAAACACTGATTGGTTCGATCGACGCAGCAATGATGGCGCAAAACTGCTTAACAGCCGCAGAATCTGTTGGCCTTGGCGGGGTTTACATTGGTGGCCTGCGAAATAATCCACAAAAAGTAACGGAGCTTCTAGCCCTTCCAAAGCATGTCATCCCTCTGTTTGGGCTTTGTTTAGGCTATCCAAATCAAAACCCAGAAACCAAGCCTCGCTTGCCTAAGTCTATCGTTGTGCATCAGGAGCAATACCAGCCAATAAGCTTGGATGAATTGGCGCAGTATGATGCTCACATTCAAGACTATTACGCGACGCGTACAGACAACAAAAAAGCGGTTTCATGGTCAACTCAAATCACCCAGACACTCAGCAAGGAAGCACGTCCATTTATGCATGACTTTCTGCAGAAACAGGGATTCAACACCAAATAATATGAGTATGAATATACAGCAGGTTGAGAAAGCAACTCAGGATTGGCTTGAGCAAGTGGTCATAGGCCTGAACTTGTGCCCTTTTGCTCATAAGCCAAATAAGAATAAACAAATAAAGATAGCGGTAACAGAAGCGACATCCGAAGAGGCGCTACTAGAGTTTATCTTGTTGGAATTACGAGGGTTAGACAGCAAAGAGCCCAAAGAGCTTGAGACCACATTGGTGGTTTCGCCGGCAATGCTTGAAGACTTTATGGATTATAACTTCTTCTTAGATTGGGTAGATGCTTTGTTGAAGCAAGAAGACTATGAAGGGATCTATCAAGTAGCCAGTTTTCATCCTGATTACTGTTTCGGTGGCACAGAGCCAGAAGATGCGGAAAACCTCACCAACCGTTCGCCTTACCCCACTATCCACTTGATCCGTGAAGAGTCTATGGAAAGGGTTTTGAAGCACTATCCTGATCCTGAAGCGATTCCAGACAACAACATTGCGAGAGTGGAAGGTTTGACTGCTGAAGAAAAATCGAAGCTGTTCCCATACTTGATTCGTTAAATTAGGTATTCAGAAAGATAGCGGTAACAATGAGGTATGGATTCACCAATATAGTGAATTCCATACCCAATATATTTACTGATTCAACAAGCTTCTCAGCTGCGCGACCTCACCTTCAGGCAAGTTAAAGGGCGTATTATTCAACACGCACTTTACCGTCACTTCCGCTGGAGCATGTCTGCTCCCTTTTGTAGATAAGAACTTATACACTTTTCCGTTGCGATCAAATAACCCTTGGCAATAGGTATGAGTCTTTCTATATGGCATTAGCTTCAGAGATTGATTTTGCTCTGAGCGCACTGCAACAGCAGCACTTGCCTTTGTGTAGGCATGCATCGCATTGGTTTCAATATTGGTCGTCAAGTTATTATGTGTAGACATAGGTGCTCCTAGAAAAAACATCCATGCTTATTTTGTCCTGTGGAAATCTATCAGCCATTGTAGCTGCTCCAAGGGAAGGCCTTGGACTCTTCCAAAATAACCTGTTTAATAAATAGACAGAAATGATTTTGATTTGTATCTGTTATTCTCTGGGGTTATATCATTGGTTCCATACACCTAGCCTCTACGTTGATCATCTACGCAGAGTCATACACGTAACAGATCTCCGATAAAAAACTTCGGGCATGACGAATCTGGCCCTGTCATCTCCGAATGCTCCTATCGGAGATCTGGTGCTGACTTTACGAGACGGACAGCACGGCCAGATGCTCGATAAAACACCTCGAGCATGACGAGTTCGACTCAGTCATCTCCGAGCGCTCCTATCGGAGATCTGGTGATGACTTTACGAGACGGACAGCACGGTCAGATGCTCGATAAAATACTTCGAGCATGACGAATCCGGACCCTGTCATCTCCGTGCGCTCCTATCGGAGATCTGGTGATGACTTTACAAGGCAGGCAGCACGGTTAGATGCTCGATAAAACACCTCGAGCATGACGAGTTCGACTCTGTCATCTCCGAGCGCTCCTATCGGAGATCTGGCGATTACTTTACAAGGCGGGCAGCACGGTCAGGTGCTCGATAAAACACTTCGAGCATGACGAGTTCGACCCTGTCATCTCCGAGTGCTCCTATCGGAGATCTGGTGATTGCATTGCGCGGTAGACAGCAAAACAGATGCTCAATAAAACACTTCGAGTATGACGAATCCGGACCCTGTCATCTCCGAATGCTTCTATCGGAGATCTGGTGATTGCTTTAATTACTATAACGAAGAAACTGACAGACAGCTTGCGGTGAGAGTTGGCTTTTTCGGAAAGAGAGTTGCTCACAACTCCTCACCTCCTACTACCTATTGAGTCCGAATAGTAAGAGGTGAGAAGTGTATTGCTTCAACAAACAAACGACTATGAGATAAAGTTCGTCTGGCCGCATTCAGAGCATATGTATTTTCGCTTGTTTCTTTTTAAGAGTAATCTCTCTAAAAGACTTCTTCTTTCCCTGAAGTATGGCAGTTGAGTATCACAATTCCTGCAACGGTGTACCATTTGAATAACCTTTCTATAGATCCCATGAATAAAACGATAAATAATTTATATTAAAAGTCTATGTAAATACAGTTTACAGGACGACATTCATTATAAAAATAAGTAATAGAATATGAATAAAATCATACCTTTACTATTTTTAGTACGATATTCGATAAAAAAACAAGCAATTGATTAATCATCAGGCAGTCGTATAACTTGTCTACAAAAGCATTCCTTTAACTATCTTGCACTGAATTAAATTCCAAGATAATTGATTAAAGTAGCCAATTAATCAATAGGTTCCTAGTACGCATTAAATATACAGTAAGCTATTGTGAAAAAAAACGTTATTCGTACTAAGTAAGGATAAGTTAGGAGAAGATTAAATCTAGAAGGTTATAAAATGCTAGTAGAAGAGATATAAGGAATAGTAAAAAGCCCCATCAGTTCAATGCAAACCAATGGGGCTAAATGTAACGATTAAGAAAGAATACGAGCTCTAAACTTACGGCCTTTCATTTTGCCGTTCTCGATCTTCTTGTGTGCCACCTTAGCCAATGACTTATCGACAGCTACGTAAGCACGCATATCAAATAGGTTGATTTTACCTACCATTTTACCGTCAATGCCATTTTGACCCGTTAAGGCACCAAGAATGTCCCCTGCTCTCACTTTTTGCTTCTTACCACCAGAGATTTCGATGGTCACCATGGTTGGCTGAAGCGGTTTGTTGTTCGAGGTCTGTGGTAGTGCTTCTGGTTCGATGGCAATGTCCATGTATTCATCGATCATGGCAACGCGGTGATGCTCTTTGTCGTTGAACAGACTGCACGCTACACCTTTACTGCCTGCACGGCCAGTACGACCGATACGGTGAACGTGCACCTCTGGATCGCGGGACAGTTGGTAGTTGATTACGGCATCTAGGTTTTCGACATCGAGTCCACGCGCTGCAACATCAGTGGCAACAAGAATGGAGATACTCTTATTTGAGAACTGAACCAGCGTTTGGTTACGCTCACGTTGCTCCAAGTCACCGTGCAGGTCAATAACGCTAAAGCCTTTGTAATGAAGCTCATCTGCGACTTCTTGAACTTCTCGCTTAGTGTTACAGAAGATCACCGCAGATTCAGGTTGGTGCGTCAGCAACAATGTCTCCAATGCCTGCATACGCTGCTTGTCATCACCTACTTTGTAGAAGTGTTGAGAAATAGTGCTTTGCTCATGAGTAGACTCAACCTTCACAAGTTGTGGCTCTTGCATAATGCGAGCCGCAACCTGCTGAATTTTTTCAGGGAATGTGGCACTAAATAGCAAGGTTTGACGCTGTTTCGGCGCTTCAGCCACAATCGCATCTAAAGCATCCTGAAAGCCCATGTCTAACATTCTGTCAGCTTCATCCAGCACTAGTGTATTCAGCTCTGCTAGATTGATACGACCTCTTTCCAAGTGATCAAGAATACGACCAGGTGTACCTACCAAAATGTGTGCACCGTGCTCCAGAGAACCAATTTGCGACCCCATAGGCATACCACCACACAAGGTGAGCACCTTAATGTTGTGAATCGTACGTGCCAGCTTGCGGATTTCTTTGGCTACTTGGTCAGCCAACTCACGAGTTGGGCACAATACCAATGACTGCACGCGAAATCGCTTCACGTTCAGGTTAGTTAAAAGGCTTAGACCAAACGCTGCTGTTTTACCTGATCCGGTTTTGCCCTGACCAATGACGTCTTTGCCATTTAGCATCAACGGCAAGCTTTGCGCCTGTATAGGCGTCATCTCGGAATACTCCATCGACGTCAAATTATCAAGCAATGACTGAGATAAAGGTAACTTAGAAAATTTATTGTCGCTCAAGGGAGATTCCTTTTATGGATTAGGTAAGTAGCGCTGTTTCAAGGGTGACGACCCTAAAGGGTAGACACACTAAATGCAAGTTAAAAGTTCCACCCAAGATTAGCAAAGATCAGGGTATTCGGTGTTTGGCCAAATAAGCTGTCACTGGCACCATCAAAACGTTGCGCTACTACCACTAATTGCCAATCATTCGATAGCGAAGAGGTACTAGAAACACCCAGATAAAAAGAGTCGTCATCGTAGTAAGAACCCGAGAACACAATGCGGTTCAGCGGCGTAATATCAAACCCTAGGTCTGCATAAGCAGTGAATTCGGTAAAGCTCAGCGTTCGTGCCGTTAAGGGTAGGTTAAGAAAGACGATAGCGTTTTGCACGTCTTGAGGCTCAGTGATATGTAACAGCGCCACCGTGCTCATCCAGTTTCTGGCACCTGAGAAGTTATATCCAAGCTCCACGCTAGAAACCACCGATGTCGTTAACGACTGAACATTGCCATCCGCTGTTTGCCATTCATCCTTAGTGGGGCTAAATAGGGTACTTTCTGCCTTCAGCGAAGCACCCGCAAAATCAGTAGCAAGCCCTGCGCCTATGACAAAATCAAGGTTAGACTTTCCAATAATGACCTGGGCATCCCAGTTCGACACATTAAATAGATAGCGTGCAGAGTAGCTGTGTAACTCACTATCTTCTGAGGGACTAAATGCGAGGTTGAGCTCACTGGCATAGCCTAGTTTTCTTGTGAAATAGAGTGCATCTGTACCGGGTCGTTCGGGATAGTCCACATCGTAAATAGAGTAGGAATTAAAGATATCGTTGGGATTCCAGATGGTATTCATACCCCAATTGATACGAAACCGCCCCACTCTCCCCTGATAATTGTCGCTATGCCAATCAAAATAAAACCGATCAAATTGTGTGTTGGCGAAAAAGTCGCTACCTTCGCCCCAATTAAACGTGAGGTCTAGATAGCCTGGATCAAACCCAATGACTTCACGATATAACTCACTTTGCGCTGAGTCTCCCCAAAACAAACGATTTCGAACGCTAGCATTAAAGCGTAATTGACTACTAAAACGATACTCAAAGTCCAACCGATTATGAACTTGGTTATCAAAGAGGTCCTCCCCACCATCAACAAGTGTGCCTGTCATCATATAGTTGACATAACCGGACAACTCCCAGTCTTTCTCTGGTTCTAGCCCTGGAATTTGCGCCTGCAAAACCAGTGGTACCAAGAGTAAGGAGGCGATGAAGGCACGCATGGCTTTGCTCACTCAGCCACTGGACTCAAATGGGGTCGATAATCGGGGTTTAATTTATCTTCAGTAACCGCGCCGTCATCAATCACTATCACCCTAGCGGCTCGCGAGATAACCCTTGGATCGTGCGTTGAGAAGATAAAGGTGGTGCCCTCAGATTCATTGAGTTGCTGCATGATATCCAATAGATCGGCGGTGCTTTTCGCATCAAGGTTGGCTGTGGGCTCATCTGCCATTACGAATTTAGGATTAGGTGCCAATGCCCTTGCCACTGCGACTCTCTGTTGTTGCCCGCCAGATAACTGAGGGGGTCTCTTGTGCAAATGACTGCCCAAACCCACTCTCTGTAGTAACTTGCTGGCACGATCTCTACTCTCTGACTCTGTCGCCCCTTGCAGCTGCATAATGAACTCGACGTTCTCCAGTGCAGTCAGTACAGGCAGTAAGCTGTAGTCCTGAAAGATGAATCCTACTTGATCACGGCGAAATTGAATCTTCTCTTTCTCACTCAAACGGGTAATGACGAGATCATCTATCTTTACTTCCCCTTTTGTTGGCGTATCCAATCCCCCTAACATGTTGAGCAAGGTTGTCTTGCCCGATCCCGAAGGCCCCATCACTGCAACAAACTCTCCTTGCTCGATAGATAAGTCCACCTGCTTAAGAGCATCCACTGGAAAGTCAGTGTTCGGATTGTAGGTTTTGGTTAACTCACGCACTTTGATGGTCATGATTCGCTCACTCAATGTTTATCATTCATTGCTTGGATTGGACTTTGCTTAATAATTTGTCTGGCTGGATACAAGGCTGATAGCACGCTCACCAACAAAACAGCAAATGCCAAAATAAGGTATTGGGACGAGGTCACTTGTGGATAGAACAACGTATCGATACCAAACTCAGCAAGCCCTTCAGATGCAATGCTGAGATCAATGCCTGTGGTTTGTAAAATAGCGGTGATACCCAGCGCTAGAAGTACGCCAACACCTGCACCAGTGAGCCCTAAAAAGCTAGCCTCCAATACAATCAATCCTCTTACTTTCTCTGGCGTCATCCCCACAGCCATCAGCACACCAAACTCCTGTGTGCGCTCAAATACCGACATCAGCATAATATTAATGATCCCAAGCCCCATCGCTGCCACAAAGATAACAAGGAGCAGGTAGTTAAAGGATTGCATGCTCGATATGAGCGTCTTTAAGTAGGGTTGCAGGGTCTGCCAGTCTTCTACACTCACCTCTGCGTTTAGCAGCTTAGAGAGCCTACTCGCCAATGCAGGGGCTAGTTGATAGTCATCCATGGCAATTGCTATTTCGTGGATACCAGGAACACCGGTAAGCTCAGTGAGATCTGACTTTCTTACGAACACGCTATTGTCATCAAACGAGGCGCTAGGGCTAATAAAAATGCCCCTCACCCGGAACGCACCACCGGTCACCTCACCATGGGTGTCGCTAAAGGTCAGTACTACCTTAGACCCAAGCTTCAGTTTCAATCTATCAGCCAGTTTGTTTGAAAGTACGATAGGGTTTCGTCCTTCAGCGTTAAGCCATTGCCCCGCTACAAGCTTGTCTTTTATGGGCGTTACCTGCGCTTCTTGCTCTGGTGATACACCTAATATCCTGATTCCTCGATTGGCTCTGGCTGATGCGATCATTCCTGTAACGATATGTCTTTCGCTGTAGGCCGTTATAGCTTTCTCAGCTTGTATCAACGCCTGTATGGATTCTGTATCGCTTATAACGAGATTAACATCAGGCTCTAAGGCGTAATCTGGATGGTGAATTTGAATCGCATTGGTTTGCCATTGAATCGCATTGCCTAACATATTGGTCATCAAACCCGACATAAAGCCAATCATTAAAATCACGCTAAGTACGCCAATGACAATGGCTAATAATATGGTCGAAGTACGAAGCGGGGTTCGCCATAGGTTTCTCCAAGCTAGCTTAATGAGCATGGAATCCTCCTTTGAGTCCAGAAACCGCATCAAGCCTCATCACTCTCCACATTGGATACACCAAACAAATCGTGGTTATTACTGCCACTATGACGATTTGCTCTAGGAACAAAGCAGAATCTAGTGAAACTGGCATCACGGGCTCATACCCCATGTCTAACATTGCCTGAGCCATCTCACCCGTTAGGCGAATCGGGTACTGGTAAAAATAAAACAGCAAAGGCGAGGCAGTGACTACCCCTACCACAATACCCAGCAAGCCAATCAAGCTGGATTCAATAGCGATAAGTCGCAGCAATTGAGTTCGAGCCATTCCGGTGGCAAGCATCACCGAAAATTCTCTCAAACGCTCAAGTGTCATCATTAGCAAGGTGGCAAACAGAGCAAAGCCAACCACAATGTACAATAAGTACATCATGACAAGGCCTCCGACCCTATCTAAGACAATGCTTTGTTCAAGCTCAGGAGAGAGATCTCGCCAATCACGTATGGATACGCCTTCAGGATAAGCATCGCTGAGCTTCTGTATAACGGCAGGCAGTTTAGAAAGGTCGCTCAACCCAATAACCCACGAGGTTACCTGATTTCCTGTGCTAAACAGCTTTTGAGCATCACTCAGCGAAACGTATACCAACTGATTGTTCATCTCCTTTATGGGATAATGAACAATGCCTTTGATCTCAAAAAGCCCTGCCGCCATTTGTCCGCGATAGCCTTGTCCATAAAAGACAATCTCATCTCCTACCGTGAGTCCAAGATACTGGGCGACGCCCTCGCCAACAACTACGCCATCAACCAGGCCAGTTTCGTCTGCTGACCAATACTCGCCCTTGATAATGCGCTCGCTCAGGTTGGAATAGGCGTCCTCTAAGGTTGGGTTAATTCCTGAAAGCATTACGCCCTTTGAACGCTCGTCACTGGCCGCCAATATAAAGCTCTCTATACGAGGAAATAGGTAATCAATAGTGTCAATTTGGCGGGTATCAGAGATAAACTCATCTGAAGCAGGCAACAGCTCATCAATGCTATTGTTCTCTTTGTACTCAGGGTTCTGCAACTGAACAACACCCGTACCCATCTTGGCGTTATTTAAGATATTGTGGGTGTACTGCCCTTCTTGGAAGGCTCGCATGACCAGCGACAAAAATAACGTCAACGCAATCGCAGACGCCGTTAGGACAGTCCTACGTTTTTGACGCCAGATGTTTCGCCATGCCAGTCGCAATAACATGGTTTAATCTCTCAATGCGCGCATTTGACTCTGAGAGAAAAACGCGTCATCAATATCAAAATCAAACTGGGCGGCGTGAATCTCTATTTCAGTCTGATGTCCCTCTTTATCTGCCGGTATCATATGCATTCTCGTGGCCACATTGCGGCCTCCCATAGATTTAATATCAAAGGTTTGCATCGTGTTAACGAGTTCTGCAAATTCATCGTAGAACTCTACCTTACGCTGTAATAGATTGTCCTTTGATATCCACAAACGCACTTTATCCCACACCACCGGAGCGTCCGGTTTTGCACTAGCCTCAATGACGTAACACTCTACGCCGTCAACCTCTTCACTACCGATGAACGTATGTTGGTAGTCCACCACGATGGAACTTTGGTTAATTAAGTCATCATTAGTAAAATCGGAGCCCATCCAAGATTGCCCTAACATGGATGGCGCTATCTTTATGACTTTTTCAATGCTGGGAATCCAATTCCACATTTCATTGTGACGCTTAAGTGAGGCACTGCCTTTATCTTTCGCTGGCGCGGTGACGAGCACCAAGGATAAATCTAAGCCCTTATTCCAGGATTTCATGCTCATACTGCGAGTCCAGGTTGGGCGAGTGATGGTCATCGTCATCTCGCTGTATCCCGATTCACCCCGCATTTGTTGATCAGATAATCTAACCACCTCAGAGGCAGACAGCGTGTTTGCATTGACAGGAAGGTAAGGGAAAAGTAGTACCAGCCATAAACCAAATAGCGGTAGCAAAACTCTTTTACTAGAGTCTCCGATGTGCATGTTCTTTCCCCAAGGTCCTTGTTGGTGATAGATAAAGTAAATACCAATTTCTCAGGCTACGCTCTGACCCCGCTCATGAACTGTTCAATACACCAAAACCAATGCGTGACCGCGATCACAAAAACCCTCAATTACTTGAACTAAAACAGTTTTTTCTAGGCGGAATAAATATCTGCACGTTTTCACATCAAAAAATGCTCGAAATTCTAATCTGATATCGCAACACAATATCCTCTAGTTGTTTAGTTTCAATGACTTAACATTACAGCATCCCATATATGCATCGTTACGTTCACAATTTTCTATGTAAAAACAATAGGTTAAATTCCAGTCGATTAATAAAAGTGCCATACATTCGTAACCTAGCCGTCATTTTTGAGTCATTAGACATTCATATTTGGAATCTAAATTAGTCGCAAATCAAACGGGCAACAGCCCAAATAAATACTCCAGAGTGCGAACTCATATTTTACAAAATAGGAAATTTGAAGATGAAAAAGGCAGCACTAACTACTGCAATTCTAGCTGTAATGGCTTCTGGTTCTGCGGCAGCAGCAACAGTTTACAAAGATGACACTTCAGAGCTAAAGATTGGCGGTCGTGCAGAAGCTCGTTTCAACATCTCTGATAACAACAAATCTGCTGACGATAGCGCTTTTGACGACAAGTCCCGTGCTCGTTTGAACATCGTCGGTAAATCTCAAATTAATGACGACCTATACGGCTTTGGTAAGTACGAAGCTGAATTTGATACAGGTTCTAAAATCACTAACCGTTACGCATTTGCAGGTGTTGGCACAAACTTTGGTGAATTCTCTTACGGTAAACAAGACTCTGCTCAGGTAATGCTTACTGACATTACGGATACCATGGCTACGTTCGGTGCAGACGCTGCAGATATCGTTGACGGAAACAAAGACAAGCGTTCAAACAACTTCCTATACTCTGGCGAATTCGGTGGTTTCAACGTTCAAGCTAACTACCTAGCAAACGATGAAAAAGATGCTGACAGCTACGGTATTGCTGCAATGTACGGCTTTGATTTCGGCCTTGACCTAGGTCTTGGTTATGTTGGTCAAACAGACGGTGATGACGATGACAGCCAGATCAACCTTGCAGCTCAGTACTCTATCGCTGATTTCACTCTTGGTGGTTACTACGCTCTAGGTTCAGTTGCAGATGAAGATGTAAACGCATTCGAAATCACAGCTCTATACAAGCTCAACAAGTGGACATTTGTAGCGGTATACAACTACAACGACGTAGATACAGCAGTTAAGCAAGCTATCACAGGTCTAGATGAAGTTGATAACTTCGCTGTTGAAGCGGTATACAAGTTCAACGGCAACCTACGCACATACGCGGGTTACAAGTTCGAGCAAGTAGACAACCAAGACGACCAAATCCAAGCGGGTATCCGTTACGATTTCTAATCCGACAATCAGTTCAGTCTGATAAGTCCTTTGGCCGAGCTTTCATGCTCGGTCTTTTTGTTTCTACGAAATAATTGTGTTGTTGTGAAAGATTTTCCTCAGCAATATGTTCTACTGTAACAAGAGACGCATATCGCACAAGGAAACGCATCATGATCAAGCCAATCAAAATCACTTTATATCGTTGGGCTGGAAGCTGGGGACCATTCAAGGTCAATATCCCGTGTGGCGAATGCACATTAACGAAAGACATCCTAAAAGATACCTTTGAGAATGAGCTTGCTGATGTAGACGTAGAGCTTGAGGTAAAGGATTGGCTATCTCATTGGTGGGAACCGTTGAAACTCGGTGCATGGCACGCCCCGATCTTGGTCGTCGAGGGCAAGGTAGTCAGTCAAGGTGAAGCGTTAAACCGAGGTGTTTTAGTACAATCTGTTATTGCTGAGTGGACAAAGCGCGACGATTTACAAGGCAATATTGTGTTTGGTAAAGCGACCTGCCCCTACTGTGTAAAAGCAAAGAAAGCGCTAGACCAAGCAGGGATCGCCTATACCTATTACGATGTTGTCAAAGACAGTGCAGCACTCTACCGAATGATTCCTGAGGTTAAAGCTCATATTGGTCAGAAGACACCCGTTACTGTGCCTCAAATCTGGATGAACAGTGAGTATATCGGTGGTGCGGATAATCTAGACAAATGGCTTACCAGCAAAGACAATACCGTCATCCCGAACAATGTTGTGGATATACCTGCACGTACAGGTAGTGACTAGGGTCAACAAACCCTAATACAAAAAGGCGCTGATAGATAACTATCAGCGCCTTTTTTCAATTCCGTTTGCGTTTTCGATAACGCTTACTTCGTTAGCTTCTTCATCAGCTTCTTAAACATTGAAGGCTTACGACGCTCGATTTTGCCATCGAACTTTTGCTCCATCATTTTGATTGCTGATTGTTGACCAATAACCAATGCACCTAAATCGTTGCCCATGATGTACTCCAATTTCTATTTTGTAATTTAATTTCATTTGATGGAGTAATTGTAGCGCTGAATGAAAGAAAAACAAGATATAGATCACACTTATATGAAAACAAATTACGCGGCAGCTTAATTTATGAGCAAATGAAAGTTACCTAACACTATCATTGAACAACTAAATCAAACAAAATCATAAGCTTGAAGACAGAATACCTCTATTCACTCAAATGTATAAAAATTACACTAATCTCTAAGCTGCAATCAAAAAAAATCCGCCAGATGGCGGATTCATTTATCTATTATTCACACGGTCATTGCTTAGCTTCGTTTTGGCTGCTGGTAAGTCTTGCCAGCTAGCTTATAAGCGTCGCGTTGCTTAACATCAAAATAAGCATCAAAGAACCAAGCGACAAAACGAATAACGTGCTCATCCGTATTCATGATGTGCTCTACGAACTCTTGCAGGTCATCGCCTTCTTGTTGCGTAGTGACATGATATACACGCTGCTCACCATCAACCTCAGCAACTGCAAACTGCCCCTTAAGTGATAGTGCAACCTCAGAGACTTCTTCATACTCACACTCTTGCAATAGCAATAGCGCAGAAGGAAGATCAGCACATTCGCTGGCTGATTTTACGAGTTGCTCAAACTCATTCTGGTTCATTCAAATTTACCTAGATTAAAGTGATTCTTGTTGCTTATTATTCTGCGGATCATTTTGACTCGCAAGCAATACTTCTTGTTCCTTCATCATTTGCAGCAAAGCATCGCGATTTGCGGCAAATTTAGCCATTTCCGCCTTTGGTACAGATTCCGCCATCGGGATATTCGCGGTCATTGCATTCACAGGGCGATTTCGAATCAGCAATTCGTAATGAAGGTGTGGTCCTGTCACTCGACCAGTGGCGCCAGATAAACCGATCTGCTGCCCTCTTTTCACCTGTTGCCCTTTCTTCACTTGAATACGGCTCAAGTGGAGGTAACGCGTTTTATACGTCGAGCCATGCTCAAGTACAACGTATTTACCTGCATAAGGGTGGTTACGTACCATAATCACTTTACCATCACCCGCCGCCATTACCGGCGTGCCGACCCCCACACCAAAATCAGTACCGTTGTGTGGCGATACTCTACCGGTCACAGGGTGGAGTCGATGAGGGTTAAAAGGAGAAGTAATTCTGTGATTCTTAACTGGATAGCGCATAAACGCACGTTGCAGGCTCTCACCATTTTCGTCGTAATACTGCCCATCGGTGTGCAAATACGCACTGATGACTCGGCCTTGGTTAAAGATATTGATCGCCTCTATCTCACGGCTACCTGTTTCTTTACCGTCTACCGTTTGCACTTTATGAACGACAGAGAATTTGTCACCCGCGCGCAGGTCGCGAGTAAAGCTCATCTTGTCCTTCAACAGATCTGTAATTTCACGTATTTCATTGATGTTCATTCCCAATTTATTTGCTGATTGAGAAAAACTGCCATGAACATTACCAACTAAAGCCGCGGTTCTCCATTCACCTTCAATTGACACATCTTTAAAGGTGTAGGCATCATCATCAACACGAGTAAACTGCACCTTATCGGCTGGGTTAAATTCCAGTTCCATCTTGTCTAGCGAACCCGATGCTTCGTCTATCCAAAACGTCAATTTATCGCCAGGGCGTAAGGTATCAAGAGATAGGTGGTTTAAATCCTCTTCCATAATGCTAAGAAGACTTTTATAAGAAACGCCCAATTTGGCGAAGATAACACTTAGGTTATCGCCTTTTTTAATGGTGTAACTGTAGGTAGGTCTAGCCTCTATTGCACTGCTATTTTCAGCAGATGCGACAGCAGGCATTGCTATGCTTTCTATATTGAGATCGACAAATTTACGCTCACCTTGAGACTGTGACCATACTGCACTAACGCCAAAAATTAATGGCAAAATCAACAGGGCCTTTTTGAGTCTTGACCGAGATTGTTGACTAAGTTGATTAAGCTTGAACACCAAGTTACCTACTAAAATAATCTGCATGAAAACGACAACATTTAGAATGTTCTCATGTTCACTATCTATAAATGACGAGCTTTAAAGCTCAAACTAAACGTCTATCTTCCTAAATGGGCAAGTAGCACGGCCTTGGTAATCGTGTTTTGATGAATCCATTCCGTAGATAGTTAAACAACACATACCAACAAAAGTTCAATCTCGTTGTTCGAACAGTTGCGTTCCAATGATGGAGAACTTTTTACTTATCAACTCATTAGGCTCATCTGACATGGCTTGCTCCAGTGCATGTTGCTTGAAGCTAAGATTGACCACACCCCCTTCAAGGGATAAGGATTCAATCTCAATTCGATCGCCAAGGAACAGCTCTTGTATCACGGAGAAATGTTCACCCTCTTTTTGATAAACACCAAGGTAATAAAACGCGCCACTACCAGAAGTTGTTACGATGGATGGTACGAGCCAAAGCGTTGGATGCAATCCATCTTGCTTCACCTGGCATATCCAGTGCGTATCAAGTAACAACTTCCCATAAACTTGATTGTAAGAGTAATCAGACTCATACAAGTAAGGATCCGGAGAACCACGGCGAAATAACAGGCTAGAACGAATGCTCACATCCACCATTGCCCCAGGCTTGACCATTATGGTTCTAGGTAGATTAAAACCCGTTTTCTCACACTGACTTTCCAAAACCACATATTCTGGTTGGCCAAAATCAATCACATCTCTATGATGACGCTTGGCGTGAGCGTTTGTTATTCCTACTGATAAACTCGCTGCTAGCACCGAGCAAACCGTAACAAACTTTATAATGTTCAACATATAACTAAACTAATCCCTGTCCTGAGCTATTCGTATGTGCACATTACTGTGAGCCGCGTATTCTAACAGGCTATACGGGCTTTTATAACTGACTTTTGTCAATCTTTGATTGCATAACAATTCAAGCCTTAACGCTTGGCAGGCCTAGTCTCTGTAAGTTATTGTCACACAGTGAAATACTGCTTTTTTGCGTGCTAGTCTCACCTCATCAGTTACTTCTTTTCAAACGTCCCTCTTTGTTCATCATTTGAAATAATTTAAATATTTCTGAAACCTTACTGTAATCATTTATTCATTTACTTCTGGTTAAATTCATCAGCGAAATCGCTACTTCAAAGCAGTGATTGCGAGAGCTTCTTGCAATTCAATGCAAAACTAAGAGAAAAAATGGAAGATCTAAAGCTAGGAATTGATGTCATCAGAGACCAAAAATCGGTCGAGTATCACTGGGTTAGAACAATGTATGTGGAAGGGTATTCTGAACAAGAGATCGATCACTATATTAACCAATGTTTTGGTGGTGATTCTGTATTTGCGCACCTATTCAGAAAAGTCGCGTTACATCAAGAAAGTGTGTATGTATTGATGCAACACTTAGGTCATGCACCGTCAAACCTCGAAAATATCTAACTAAATCAGTACTGTAGCTGCCAGTATCTAACATTCCTACGTGATTTTTGGTAACGACAGAAAAAGTTATACATTGATGTTTTGACAAACGACTTCGATCTCACCAGGTTTATGAACTTCGTGTTTATTAGCCTCGTGTTTAGGCTCATGTTAAATCGATAGCACTTGTATCATCAGCAGTCATTCAAAAAGCAATGACGTCGAGAAAATCAGTTCCGCTTCATGGCAAACATGATCACTTAATGGACCATTGTTCATCAAGATGAGTCCATAACAGCGCTCAGAGATAAAGCCTATATGTTCTTAGCAAAGATATGGGTGGACTGTTATTCAGCCTATTTGATATCTCATTATGTAGTACACTCATATGTAACAACATATTAAACAAAGACTTAATTACGTCTTTAAGAGATACATATGGACATATTTTCTTCTCGATATCACACCTTGTTCACCCTAGTATTGCTTGCAATTACTTTCACCTTCAGCACATTTAGCTTTGCTCAAGATGAATCTAAAACAATACCAACATCACGAACAGAACAAGAGTTAAAAAAGATAAATAAAGAGCTAAAAGAACTCTCTGATACGTTGGCAATATCTAGTGGGGAAACAACAGATGCATTGCAACTTAAGCTATTTCAAAAGAATGAAGAATTACGAGCGGTATTAGCAACTGCAGTAAACCGAGGCTCCCTACCCGAGAAAGAGCTAATAACCCAGATAGAATTACAAAAAGACTATTCTAAAAGCGCAACAGATTACCTAGAACAGCAAATTAAAGAGCTTAACGTCAAGATAGACTCAGCAAAGAACGAAGAACGATTAAGTCTTATCAATGATTATCAGGAATTACAGCATTATCTCAATACCGTCACTCAATCCAGTTGGCAAAATATTAAATGGCTTCAAACCTTAGGGTTGGATGAAAGCATAGGAGAAAAGCAGCTTAGAGTCGTTATACTGCAGCGTTTGCGCTTAACTTCAGCTACCGTTGAGTACTTAAATCAGCAAATTGGAGTCATTGGCAAGCAACTTTCCGTCAGTCCTGAGTCAGAAAAATCCGGTCTGCAGCTCAGTCAACTTGTGATAAAACAACGCATGAGTATTGCAATAAAGAGTTTAAGCACTCTAATATCTGTTGCAGATCAACTTGCCATCGATACCTCAGACTACAAACGTTTAATGTTTGAAATCACTGGTAGCATCACTCAAGATCTACTTGATGGAAAGGTTGTACTAACGATTCTTTCCCACTGGTCTAACTCAACCTTAGAGTGGCTAGGCACTACCGCACCGCACTATCTATTCCAACTGCTTATCTTTGCTTTACTCATACTCAGCACAAGAGTAGTGGTTAAACTGGTTAGACAGGTCATAAAGAAAACAGTGTCGTCCAAAAACCTCAATCTCTCTCAGCTTATGCAGAACTTCTTTATCGGCATATCCGGCAATATAGTGTGGATAATAGGCATTATGATTGCCCTAGCACAGCTGGGCCTTAATCTGGCGCCAGTGTTAACGGGTTTTGGTATCGCTGGGGTCATTATTGGCTTTGCTCTTCAAGATACGCTATCAAATTTTGCAGCCGGTATGATGCTGCTTATCTACCGCCCTTTTGATGTAGGTGATTTTGTATTTGCAGGAAGTGTAGATGGCAAAGTGAGTCACATGAGCTTAGTTAACACCACTATCAAAACTTTCGACAACCAAATCATCATTATCCCTAATGGTAAAATTTGGGGAGACGTAATCAAAAATGTCACTCACGAGCGCTTACGTAGGGTCGATATGGTGTTTGGTATTGGTTACGCTGATGATTTACTCAAGGCTGAGAAAATCCTAACCGAGATAGTGACCGCCCACCCAGCAACTCTAAAAAATCCAGAACCAAACATTCGTGTTCATACCCTCAACACGTCATCTGTGGACTTCATCGTACGTCCTTGGGTAAAAACAGATGATTACTGGGATGTGTATTGGGATATAACTAAAGAAGTAAAACTGACCTTTGACCGAGAAGGGATTTCCATTCCTTTTCCACAGCAAGATGTGCATTTACATATGGTGGAGAAGTCGGAGTCATAAAACCGTCTACTTCGAACGATCATTATGATGTTCAGCTCCCTCTAATTTCACTTTAAATCATAAAAAAGGGGAGCCAAAGGCTCCCCTAGTCTTTTATCTGAATTGAAGAGTTTAACCCTTCACACCACCAGAGGTTAGACCACCAACCAACCAGCGCTGAGCGAGTAGGAATACGATAGTGATTGGCAATGCAGATAGTACAGCTGCCGCCGCGAAATCACCCCATAGATAGTTCTGAGGGTATAGGTATTGCTGCATACCTACCGCTAGGGTGTACGAGTCAACATCTGATAGTAGTAGAGACGCTACCGGTACTTCACCCACTACTGCGATGAACGACAGAATAAATACTACCGCTAAGATTGGCACTGATAGTGGCAACAGAACCAGACGGAATGCCTGCCAAGGTGTTGCGCCATCAAGCGCTGCTGCTTCTTCAAGCGAGTTATCAATGGTTTCAAAATAACCCTTGATAGTCCATACGTGCAGTGCGATACCACCTAGGTAAGAGAAGATCAAACCACCGTGTGTATTCAAGCCTAGGAACGGAATGTACTGACCTAGTTTGTCGAACAGTGCGTAGATAGCCACAAGCGCAAGTACCGCAGGGAACATCTGGAAGATCATCATCGCTTTCAGGATGGTGCTCTTACCTTTAAAGCGCATACGAGCAAACGCGTAAGCTGATGTAGTTGATAAGACCACGATAAGAATCGAAGAAATACCCGCTACTTTTACCGAGTTCCACAACCAAGTTAATACTGGGAATGGAGGCGGTGTTACTGTGCCGTCTGCGTTCGTTACAGAGAAGCCTAATGCCAGCTTCCAGTGCTCAAGTGATGGGTTATCAGGAATAAGACTACCCGTTGCAAAGTTACCCTCACGGAATGAGATCGCAATGATCATCAACAGTGGGAAGATAATTAGGGACAAGAATGCCCATAGAGCAATATGTGTTGCCCAAACACGGTATTTAAGGTTTTGACCTTGTACCATTGCCATTGTATTGCTCCTTAATCTTGAGACAGCTTAGTGAAACGAAGGTTTAGTAGTGCCATACCACCTACCAATAGGAAGATAAGCGTTGCGATTGCACTTGCTAGACCGAAGTCTTGACCGCCACTACCTTCAAACGCGATGCGGTAGGTGTAGCTTACGAGTAGGTCGGTATAACCTGCTGGCTCAGATGTGCCAATCATGTTTGGACCACCATTGGTCAATAGCTGAATCATTACAAAGTTGTTGAAGTTAAACGCAAAGCTCGCGATAAGTAGCGGTGTCATTGGTTTAATCATTAGCGGCACAGTAATGTGGAAGAAGTTCTTTAATGGACCTGCTCCGTCAATTGCTGATGCTTCATAGAGATCTTCTGGAATCGCTTTAAGTAGGCCCATACATAGGATCATCATGTAAGGGAAGCCAAGCCAGGTGTTTACTATCATCACCATGCTCTTCGCCAAGAATGGGTCTGAGAACCAGTTTGGAGAGATGCCGAAGATTTGGTTGAGCACTAAGTTTATTTCACCAAAGCTTTGGTTAAACAAACCCTTAAAGATCAGGATTGAGATAAACGCTGGAACCGCATACGGAAGTATCAAGAGTACGCGATAAAGCCCACGGCCTTTCAGCTCTTCCCATTGCACAACACTTGCAAGCACAAGACCAATAACGAGAGTAAAGATAACCGTAAGAACAGCAAATACGACCGTCCAGATAAAGATGGAGATAAACGGTTCTTTGATGCCATCGTCTTTCCAAACACGCTCAAAGTTGTGTGTACCAATACCTACCACAAAACCAGGAGAAACTGTGCTGCCAACGAATTGACCGTCAGAGTCAACGGGTTGATAGAAGCCCACTTCCATATTCGGCTTAAATAGCTCGCCTGTTTCATTATTCTTAAGGGTTTCTTTGTCCCAAGTGCCATCAACCGTATGTTTTTCAAATAGTGGTTGAACACCAGCAAATTTACGCAAACCGCTCATGCGAACTTCTTCGCCATCAGGTTTGATGAAGTCGATCTTGCTTAACATTGGGCGAGCTTTAATGATGCTCTTAATCGGTTCTACATCACCAGAGATAGAGTTCTCACCGACCGCTACAAGCTCAAGTTCTTTACCTTCAACGTCTTTTGTTAGAGTAAATTCTCGCGTTGCTAAGGTTGATTCACCATCGGTGACGGTAACAATGTGTCCACCAGCGGTTTTAATAAGTTTGAATGGGTAGCTATCACCGCTTTGGAAAGTGCGGTTTTCTAAAACTGACTGAGCACGTTCTAAAGTGAGCTGATTCTTCGCACTGTAGTTAGTGAAAGCTAAGTTAACTGTGTACGCCAATGGGAAAAGAATGAACAAAATCATCCCCGCAACACCTGGGTAGATATAACGGTGTGCGTACGTTTTTTTGCTACCAAAGATGTATAGCGCTAACGCGGTTAAAATCAGTGTAAGAAGGGCAAAGGCCGTTTCTCCACGAGCATACATTAGAACGGTTGCATAACCGTTTACAATTCCGACTAAGCCAAGAGTTGCCCACTTCAATACTGACTTAGTATTGTTGGCAACGGAAGGCGTCTCAACAGAACCAGAAGATTGAACTGTCTGCATAAAAAGAACCTACTAGCGAATAAATAAAATACAAAAAAATAAGGAGGGGTTACCCCCTCCTAAAAGGGTGTTACTTAACCATTTGCGCTTTAGCGTCAGCTAGAGCAGCGTCAACTGTTTGACGACCATCAACTACGTTGATGATAGCGTTCTTAGTTGAACCCCAGTATGCGTTCATCTGAGGGATGTTTGGCATGATTTCACCATTTTCAGCACTTGCCATTGTTGCTGCAATACGAGGATCAGACTCTAGTTCTTTTTGGAAAGATTTAAGAGCAACTGCGCCAAGTGGTTTGTCATCGTTTACTTGACGTAGACCATCGTTAGTCAGTAGGTAGTTCTCTAGGAACTCAACTGCTAGGTCTTTGTTTGGTGAAGCTGTGCTGATACCAGCCGTTAGAACACCAACAAACGGAGAAGATGCTTGACCTTCGAACGTTGGAATTGTTGTTACGCCGTAGTTCACTTTGTTGTCGTAACCACCCCATGACCATGGGCCGTTGATAGTTAGAGCAACTTCGCCTTTAGCAAAAGAAGAATCAGCAATTGAGTAATCCATGTCTGCAGAGATTACTTTCGTATCTACTAGAGACTTGATGAAGTTCATTGCATCTTTCACGCCTTGCTTGTCGATACCCACATCTTTCACGTCGTAACCAGCATCAGTGTGTTTGAATGCATAACCACCGTTAGCTGCCATTAGTGGCCATGTGAAGTACGGTTCTTTCAGGTTCCACATGATTGCTTTCTTGCCGTCTTTAGCAAGTTCAGCGTCAAGAGCTGCGATTTCTTCCCACGTTTTTGGTGGGTTAGGTACTAGGTCTTTGTTGTAGATAAGAGCAAGTGCTTCGATAGCTACAGGATAACCGATAGTTTTGCCTTCAAAGTTCACTGCGTCCCATGCGAAATCAACAATGCCTTCTTTTACTTCTTTTGAAGGTTTGATTTCAGCAAGAAGACCTGCTTCAGCGTAACCACCAAAACGGTCGTGTGCCCAGAAGATGATATCTGGACCGTCACCTGTAGCAGCTACTTGTGGGAAACGAGACTCTAAGCCATCTGGGTGAGCAACAGTTACTTTAATGCCTGTGTCTTCTTCGAAGCGTTTACCTACTTCTGCAAGACCGTTGTAACCTTTATCACCATTGATCCAGATAGTAAGTTGACCTTCTTCGATTGCTGCGTTTGCACCAAACGAACCAAGAGCAACTAGTGTGCCAAGTGCCACTGTGCTTAGGGCTTTTTTCATGAGTTTAATCCTTTTTTATTATTGACGTAGGGCTATCAATTATTATTCCTGAGAGCCAAATTTCATCATCTATCATCCGCTAGTACCCTTCACTCATCATCATCCTGAGTACTACGCCCTATACAACCTAGCGCATTTTCGTGATCTCGCTCGCTCATCAGTAGTGACCTAAATCACAGAACCTAATTTCCTGTGATTTAGGTCACCAGAATGAGGACAATAAAAGTGATATTGATCAGTTTGCCGCTCTACTCCACCCCTCCCCCTCCTCCCCCGCTACTCCCCCTACAAAAAATCTCATCAGGAGGATGTCGCTAGGTATAAAATTGCACAAACTAGCAACATCCGAGATATGGATGGTAAGAACCCTTTTCTAACGAGATTTGTTAGATTTACATTTCAGGATAAGCTAATAGTTACTTTGGTGATGTGCGTGATGAAGTTCATGACGGGGAACACACCCAAAGTACGGGGGATATTAGCGGAATTTCGAAATGGGCAGGTGGTGTTACCAAAATAGTCTAATGTCTACTAGCTCTGGGGGGAGCTTCTGATATTAGAGTTTTGTGTTCACCACCTTTTTTCTTTCCTTTTCTCTAATAGAAAATTTTGCAAAATTACTTCTGTTTCCTATTTTTAGTGCTCATGGAATAATCGATAACCATAAATGAGTGCTAAGTTGTAAAAATTAAAATTGAGGATCAACTCAAATGACTAGTGTCACGTTAAAAAATGTTTGTAAATCCTATGGTGACGTAAAAATCTCAAAGAACGTCGATCTAGACATTAAAGAAGGCGAATTTGTAGTATTCGTAGGGCCGTCGGGTTGTGGTAAATCCACCCTTCTACGCTGTATTGCGGGTCTAGAAGACATTACTTCTGGTGATCTTTACATTGGTGAGCAGCGCATGAACGACATCGAGCCTTCGAAGCGCGGTGTGGGCATGGTATTCCAATCATACGCTCTTTATCCTCACCTTAACCTATATGACAACATGTCATTTGGTATGAAACTGGCTAAAGCAGACAAAGATGAAACCAAAAAGCGCGTTGAGCATGCTGCAGACATCCTTCAGCTAACTCACCTACTGGATCGCCAACCTAAGGCACTTTCTGGTGGTCAGCGTCAGCGTGTTGCAATCGGCCGTACACTAGTTTCTCAGCCTCAAGTTTTCCTTCTTGATGAGCCTCTTTCTAACCTTGATGCCGCACTTCGCGTACAAATGCGTAGTGAAATCACTAAACTTCAGCGTCAACTTGGCTGCACCATGATCTACGTAACACACGATCAGGTTGAAGCAATGACGATGGCCGACAAGATTGTGGTTCTAGACGGCGGTTACGTATCTCAGGTAGGTAAACCTCTAGATCTATACCACTACCCGCACAACCGCTTTGTAGCAGGCTTCATCGGCTCTCCTAAGATGAACTTCATCAGTGTTCACGCACTTGAAGCTACAGCAGAATATGTGAAAGTTGAGCTAGAAAACAAAGTAGCCTTCAATATCCCTGTAGACGGCACAACCGTTAATGTTGGCGACCGTATGTCTCTTGGTATTCGTCCTGAGCATCTACTGATGTCTGATTCTTCAGAAGCAACCATCGAAGGTGAAGTGACTATCGTTGAAAAACTGGGTCAAGAAACTCAAGTTTACCTATCGGTAGAGAGTGCTGATACTGACATCAACTTCCGTCAACCAGACACACTACAAGTTGAACCAGGCGACAAGTACGCTATCGGTATCGACCCTAAACGCTGTCATCTATTCCACGATGATGGCCGCGCATGTCGCCGTCTACATCAAGAAGTAGGCGCTGATATTCCTGAGGCGTAATTGCTTTTAGGTGTTTAGAATTGAAAATCCCTCGATAATATCGAGGGATTTTTTTATGGGCGGGCGGTGGCGGTGATGGTGATGGTGTCGCTATAAGAACCCGCTCTAGCTTGACTAGTATCGCCAATCCTAACCTTCAACTGTTTGCTCGTAGATTTGCCATAGCCAACCCTTGGCAATATCACGGCGTTGTTAAATTCAACTTTCTTATTGTTAAGGTAGAGACTGTAAGGCACGTAACTATTTTGCAGCTTTTTATGCTTCAATTTTTCATAGTCGGCATCAAAGAGTAATCCTACATTTGTGTTGGCACGAAAATACAGATTCAGTGTTTTCACTTGATTCGTTTTAAGAGTGCCAAAGTTAACGATCGTACGCTTCGTGCCTTTACCATTAACCTTGAGTTCTACAAAAGGAGCAACCCGTATCTGTGCTCTTTCAGAAATAGCTTTAATGCCATCAACCCCAACTATAGAAAAGTTAAGCTGTGAGGTGTACGTACCCGGGTTGCTACTTAATGTATTCGGAACTTCCAACCATAACTTCGTCTGCTCTCCTAAAGAGAGAGGGTAAATCACCCCTTTATTAGTTATAAATCCGGTATTAGAGCCTGAAGCATCTGAAATCCATCCTTTTAATAAGGCATTATTACTCTGTAGCTGTACACCCTGATGGACTGTGGAGCGGATGTACACACCTTGTGGGTTGCATTCCCTCAAGGTTTTTGATGCTTGAATAAATATCGGTATGCGTGCCTTCTCCCCCACAAAAGAAATGCTTGAATTCTCAACCTTAACATCCCAGCGTCCATTACAAGTCTTCGCTATTACTAAATTACTTACTAGTAGAGTCAGTACAAGAGCTACAAACCTAATCATGGTTGCCTCCCTTTTACAGTCAACTTAATTGGTTCTAGATAAACCAGATTGCTCTCAGCATCCTCAATTATCAATTCACCAACAAAATAAGGACGTCCTCGCATCTCAACACGGTAACGTCCCGCCTGCATTCCATCTAACGCAAAGCGCCCCGCTTTATTAGTAAAAAATGCTTTTTCTTCTGTTTCTAAAATAATAACTCCATTTCTTAATGAAATAGGTTTACCGTTCTCATCCCACATTTGTCCTATTACAGTTTTGGATGCTTCTGAACCCACTCTAATTGTATGTCCAGTATAAGTACCGGCTGTAAACTCATAGCTATCTGGACCGTAATCGTAGCCCAGTGGAGCGTCAGGAACATCTATATACAACGTTGATGTTCCGTGTGCACCGTAAATAGGAACTAAACCAGATAGGCTTTGTGAAGCGATTGACTCTGGTTCATCTTCCGACACTCCGTTAATTAAGACAGGTGCTTCCAAGGTATCATCAACTTTTACAATTACTGCTGGACCACGATAGCTTCTTCCCCAGGCAACATCTGTGTCCATAACCGAAACTGCGGTACTGAACCTAGCTGATACGGCCTGATTTTTTTCATCGTTTAAATCATCGAGCTCGGCTTGATATTCAAGTTCTGTCGTGAAACGGTTCGCAACATAATCACCGCGAACGGAATAGTTCTGGTCATCCTCACCTGCATCTGCAATTAATTCATAACCATACCCCCCAGGTGTTGACTGGGAAAATTTAGAAAATGTACCGCGAACCCTGTTTGTCCGTGTTTGGTACTCAGCACTTGCCGAATAAAAATCTAACGAAGAATACCAATCCCATCGTGCGACAAAGTAATAAGACGTTTCACCAACAGATGTACTTTCATCATACTCATACTCAATACTGCTCGTAAAAGTAAAATCTAATGGTGCCCAAGTTATGTCCAAGGCTCCGAAATAAGAGCTTTCTTCTGAGTCTTGATCCAAAAACCAACTACCGCGAAGTGTGTAATCAATACTTGAAGTTACGTAATATCTATAGTTCCCTAGCAACCGCATACCAGATATTAAATCTCCACCAACTATCCATGGTGTTGCTCTATAATCAGAAAATGCCTCATATGACAATCGTAGGTTAGGGCTCGAGTAACCGTAGTTTCCAAATATGCTGTGCTCGTAGTCAATGCTCGCTATAGTTCCGAACTCGTCTTGATCCTGGTATGCCAATCCACTGAAACGACTACCAATATTACCGAATGGCGCGCCCAAATTAATAACACCACCAATTATTTGACCGTCTGGATGGTACGCTGAATTAAGACCAATAGTTAAGTGATCAGTTAGTCCATATTCATAGAACCCTTGTGCAACATACTGTTCTTCATCGTATTCATATTCAGTATCGATAATATTAGATATAGCACCTACGTATAACGAAAAATCGCTAATACCTCTTCGCAATAAACGTGTATTGAAAAATTGGCTGTAATTGATGACTTCACGTTGTCCGGATTGATACTGAATCTCGATTCTAATATCGTTACTACCTTGGTCTAAAGGCAAATCCTCTAGTTGGTATCGGCCTGGAGAAAGCCTGAGATCAGTAAAGTAGATGTCATTAATGTAGATATAGACATTTGCGCTCTCTCTCAAATAAATAGATTGAGAGCCTCCGTTTTGAATATTTCTTTCTGGCTGAAGACTGGACCATAATCGTTCTATAGCAAACCCTCCCAAATTAACTGATGGGATATGCCCCGATGTCAAAGTACTTACATCTCCAAGCGAGAATCTAACCGGGTACCTTGGCCTATCAATGAACATTTTGACATCCCCTCTGTAGGCTCTAGAGTCACTTTCAAACAACTCTGAATCTATTCCTTCTACATATCCAGCCGCTTCGAAATTAATGCCGAAAGCTCCACCAAGATTTCCTGTAGCTACCCACTCTCCTAGCCATCGATTGGCTGCATTACTGTCATCATCTACTACATAATCATTGGTAAAGTTAAACACATTGTGCCAAGCAAAAAATGCCGATTCTGAATACACCTTATCTTTATAAGCACCATCAAAATCTATTAAATTCTTATTCGTTGCATCTGCTTGCAACTGAATATCCAAACTTAGATCATTCGAATTAAATTTTAGCCATACCCCGAGTTTGTTTAACTCTTTGTTAGTTATCTTCTGAGACCCGTACTTCCCTATTTCTTGACGTATATTTGGTGAAACCACACGACTCAAAACTTTGTTAATTTCATTAGCTGGAACCCCTTTTAGTGACTCACCATCAGTGAAAACATTAACCTCTCCTACAACCTTATCGTCATAGTAAACAGGCATGGGGAACAACCACTCTTGATTTGCAAAAAGTAGCTCACTAAAAAGAACACAAATAAGTAGCAAATATGCTTTCATAGCAATGAACTAATAAGGACCTATAATCTTTACCTTCTTAGAATCTACTACTTGCTTAGGCAGTTTTATTTTTTGGGTTCGACTGGGCAGTAAATACCCTGCTGTTTCCACGTTCAAATCAGCCCATCCTAATGACTCTGATAACAAACCACTAGAGAATTCAAAACGAGTAAGATTCAAGTCATACACGCATGAACTGGGATTGCTTAGTATTAAGCTACCATTTGAAATAGATGATGTTACTTCCGGTTTACAGTTCATAGGTGATACAAAAATCATGGTCGAAAAATTAACCATAAACTGTACTGACCCGCTGCCTTCTTCAGAGTCATCACTCGTTTTTATTTGTTCAAAAATCACTCTATAAACAATCGTTTGAGGAATTAACGCATCCCCAAGGTATCTCACCCTAAACCGTTGACTAGCCTGTGCAGCAATCTTAGATTGAGGAGGAAGTATCAAGAAATCATCACCGGTTTCATTCAACACTTCATTTCCCAAACTATCGAAATTAACTTGGTACACAACCGCTTCAAGGACAATTTCTTGCGAGCCAGTATTAAGAATTTCATAGCTCCCTTGAGAGGCTTTACCTGCAACCTCAAAAGTTTGGAACATTGGTGATACTTGATACGCCGATACATTAAATGAAACCATTAACAACAATAGAATTGATACACAAAACCTCTTCATTGAAACGTCCCTCCATATCCCTACGGAAAAGTGGGCACACGTGCCCACATAAATTTAGAACTCAATGTTAGAAAGCTTTTGCTAGGCCATTAAAGTGGCATACCACTCACGGTTAAGGTCAAAACATCTCTATATCGCCCTGCTGTTTTACCATTAACAGCACCTAGGTTCTTAACTTTTAACATCGTTGCAGAATTAACAGCTACTCCGCCTTCATCAAACATCCAAACAAATGACTTCTCAGAACCACCAGTGTCAGCATTGAAAACTCCTAGACCACCTACATCTACATCGTAATTGATATAGGTATTCTCTACGTCAATGTTCTTCAATGCACCATTAGCAGAAGCAATTTTTAAGTAAACTGATCCAGTATTACAGCTCGCTGAAAAGTTACCTACTTCAACATCATCAATGCTGCCACCACGGGTAAGTTGACGAGACCTAAACAGTCTAATATCCGTTGCTGATGGCAATGAAATGTCACAGATACAAGGTATGCGACCTTTCAATACTATTTGAGTTGACTCGGTACATTTTGGACCACACTCATAATTACTGTGGTCATCATCATCGTCGTCATCGTCATGGTGATGACCATTCCCTTGCCCTTGATGCTGATCATGTCCACGCCCTTGATCATTATCGTGTCTATCACCTTCACCTGTCGCTAGCACACTTCCACTCATGCCTAGCGTCAGCAAGCTGACTAATGCTGCTAACCAAAAACTCTTCATCTTCAATCCCTCGCTAAGTTTTACTTTTAACCACGTTGCGAGAAAAGCTTAGTGTTGCTATTTGGTTTTCACGTCACCCTATATGGTGAGTTAGGTTCCATTCATAGGGTGATTTTTGGGTGAATTTGTCTTTTGTTGTACCGCTAACGCAATAAGTTCCGCTCTTGAGTGCACATTGACCTTTCTCATGACACTGGAAGCATGGGTTTTTACCGTATTGATGCTGACATTAACTGACTCTGCTATCTGAGGATTATTCAATCCTTTCAAGATCATGAGACAGATATGCTTCTCTTTAGGCGTCAGCGCATGAATGACTGCAAAGTCATCCGCAGCTACGTGTGGATCAAACTCGTTAGTCACGTAAGCTTTGGCTAATTTGCTAAGATCTTGGCGGCTATACCAAAGCTCACCATGGCTAATGGCTTCAACAGCAGGAGCGAGCTGTTCTAAACAGCGTCGTTTCATTATCACTCCGGAAAAGCCATTAAGAATCCAATCGCCTAGCTGGAACCCCTGTTCTTCAACGTTAACGGCTAACCAATCACCGTGTTCATGAACTGGGTTTACGCCGTTTCGCACAGGACTGCTGACCGTCTGCATGTCAATAAGGTAGATACTTCTTGAAATTTTATCGCGGTTTGGACAGAAGCAATCGCTCACACAGGTGAATGAAGAAAATCGAGTCGATGAAAAGTGTTGTTTCAATATCGCTGTGGATGCACTTGCAAACTCATCTGAGCGTGTCACTACATAACCACATGCATAAGAAAGAGACATGGTTCCTCCCTAAACGTCTCTGGCTCAAACGGAGGTATACCAATATAAAGGAAAGGCTGATCATCCCTAACTGACGTTTAGGAATGTAGATAGAAGCCTTTACAATTCCGTTTGAAGGCATTTTAAAGGTAGAAGTTTATTGAGCTAAATCAATATCTAAAAGAAGGCGATATCGACAGCTCTATGAAGCCATTAATCTAAGCTATTGATACTTCACAAAGTATTCGGTATGTGATTTTTAGACGATTTTGGAATATAAACACTTATTTTTATCAGTACCCTCGATATGGAATGGCGTGCATAAAAAAACCGAGCTTCATAGCTCGGTTTTTACACACTCATCAGACCGAATCTAATGAATTGGCGCGTCTGATTTTGCGTAGAACTTAGCAAAATGCTTCTCAAGAGCTTCTTGTGTTAGCTCTCCCGCTTCTTCTAGCTTTTTCAGCTCCGCAACGATTTGCTTTTGCTCTTCAATTGAAGGAAGTTGCTCTTCTGGCTGCTGTTCGGCTTGCTCCGCCATATCGGCTAGCTCTTTCTCGAAATCACTCACAATTATTACCTCATATCTAGACTGACCTGAGTTTACTCAGCTGAGATTGTCAGGTCAATCCAATGATGAAACCCTTATAACGTAAAAAGGCCCCTCTAACAAAGAGGGGCAAAGTTCCATCGCTTATTATTATAGTTAATTCCGTTTCTAAACAGTGCTGTTAACCGAAGTCACCGTTTACGTAACCCTGAGTGCGATCATCTCTTGGGTTACTGAAGATTACTTGTGTTTCGTCGTGCTCTACCAACTCACCCATTAGGAAGAAAGCGGTACGGTCAGAAATACGACGCGCTTGTTGCATTGAGTGCGTTACGATAACAATGGTGTAGTCTTTCTTAAGATCTTCCATTAGTTCTTCGATTTTATGCGTTGCGATTGGGTCAAGCGCTGATGTTGGCTCATCCATTAGGATGACATCGGGTTCCATTGCAATAGTACGAGCGATACATAGACGCTGTTGCTGACCACCCGACAAACCAAATGCGTGTGATTTTAGGCGATCTTTCACCTCATCCCACAAAGCAGCACCACGAAGTGACTTTTCCACCACCGTATCGATGTGCTTTTTATCTTTGATACCTTGGGCGCGAAGCCCGTATGCTACGTTCTCGTAGATACTCATTGGGAATGGGTTTGCCTTTTGAAATACCATGCCTACTTTAATGCGAAGGTCTGCTACGTCGATGTTGCCGTAGATATCTTGACCGTCCATTTCAACAAGGCCGGTGATTTTCACACCTTCAATCAGGTCGTTCATGCGGTTTAGACAACGTAAAAGCGTTGATTTACCGCAGCCTGATGGACCAATCAGAGCCGTTACTTGGCGCAATGGGATTGGTAAGTTAATGCTTTTTAGCGCTTTATTGTCGCCATAGTAAAGATCTAGGTTTTCGATATTAAATTTGTTCATTTTTCAGTATCTCTTAAATTCTTTAAAGTCTATCTAGCAACAATTAGTAAGTAGCTTTGTTGAAGCGGCTAGCGATTAGCTTGGTTAACATGTTGATCAGTAGTACCACTACGATAAGTACAGTCGCTGTACCGTAGGCTTGGTTCCACTCGTCGATAGTAAATAGCTCAGTTGTTAACTTGTATAGGTGAACGGTAAGCGTACGGCCTGAATCAAATAGTGACTCAGGAATACGTGCAACCATACCTGCTGTCAAGAATACAGGGGCTGATTCACCGATAACACGACCAATACTCAAGATAACAGACGTCAAAATACCTGGTGTTGCACTTGGCAAAATCAAGCGCCAAATAGTGTAGATTTTTGACGAACCTAATGCGTAAGAACCTTCACGAAAAGTTTGTGGCACAGCCATCAATGCTTCTTCAGTAGCGCGGATAATCACCGGCAAAATCAGAATACTTAGCGTTAATGCACCAGATAGAATTGAGAAGCCCAATCCCAAAATGGTCACAAAGAAGGTCATACCAAATAGACCAAAGATAATTGACGGGATACCCGCCAGTGATTCAGTACAAAAACGAATCACTTTAACGAACTTACTGCCCACTTTTGCATATTCAGTGAGGTAGATAGCCGTCATGATGCCCAATGGCGCCGCTATAGAAATTGAAGCGATAACCATATAGATCGTAGAGACGATCATTGGGAAAATGCCCTGAGAATCACCGGTACGAGAGTAATCACCCGTGACGAAATCCCAGTCTACAAACTGCAATCCATTAGACAGGATGTACCAAATAACCCAGAACAAAAAGCCTACAGTTAGACCCGCTGACAACCATACAAACAGTTTAAGCATGTTGTCTTTGCGCTGGCGAGCTTGTTTTAGTTTTACTGTATCCATTTCTCTTATCTCGCTTTTTGACGGTTAAGGTACAAAAGCGCACCGTTTAGCATCATGATGAAGACCAGAAGCACCACACCAGTTGCATAAAGCGCACTAGCGTGAACACCACTTGCATAAGACATTTCGATAGCGATGTTCGCAGTTAGAGTACGTGCTGCATCAAGAATGCCTTCTGGCATTGCTGGAGCGTTACCCATAACCATGATGATTGCCATTGTCTCACCAAGTGCACGACCGATACCCAGAATGACACCCGTCATGATACCTGAGCGAGCTGCTGGCACGAGAAGCTTGAATATGGTGTAAATCTTTGAAGCGCCTAAGGCAAGAGAGCCTTCTTTGTACGTGCGAGGCACAGCGCGGATAGAGGTCTCCGATACGGTAATTACCGTTGGAAGAATCATCACGCCCAGAACAATGATACCCGCGAGGATTGTGTTACCTGCAGGAACATCAAAGATATCTTGAATAAGTGGAACGATGATAACCAAGCCAAAGAAGCCATAAACCACAGATGGGATACCGGCTAACAGTTCGATAGCTGGACGGATAAGGTCAGCAACTCGCTTTGGTGCAATCTCAGCAATAAAGATCGCCGTTAATACACCCACTGGCACACCGAACAAAACCGCGCCTAGCGTTGACACTAACGAGGCAACAATCATGGTTGCAACGCCGTATAGCGCCGGTGGCAACCAGTTTTGCCCTAAAACGATGCCAGAAATACCCGCTTGTTGAAATGCAGGGATACTTTCTTTAAAGATAAAGTAAGCAATGATGGCAAGTGAAACGATACCAATAATGGCACTGGATAAGAACAGACCATGGAAGATTCGTTCTCTCCAATCTACGCCGCGATCTTCTCTAATTGAAGGGCCGCCAGCGATAGCAGAAGTCTGAACATTCTGATTTTTCATAGAAAAATTCACTATTAATTGCGATGGTAAAATCTAATGTGCACTAAACCCAGTCATTAACATGGGGTGCAAGTAAAAGCTCAGCCTTCACAGGCTGAGCAAATTTAAAGTCGTTCGAATTAGTTTACTGTGATGTAGCCTTTCTTAGCTGCGATGCCTTGAGCTTCGTCACCAACCATCCAATCTAGGAATTGTTGAGTTTCAGCTGTTGGCGCGCCATCTTTGTAAAGTACTAGGAATGGACGAGCAACTTTGTAAGAACCGTTTTGTACGTTCGCTACAGTTGCAGCCGCACCATCGATAGCTAGAGGTTGAACAGTCTCGTCAACAGTACCTAGAGAGATGTAACCGATAGCGTATGGGTTGTTTGCTACAGATACTTTAAGAGCACCGTTACCGTTTGCAACTTGAGCACGTTGAGAAATCGCTGATACTTTCATACCAGATACTTCCATTTTAAGGCTCATGATGTCTTCGAATGCACCACGAGTACCAGAAGCTGTGTCACGAGTGATTGCTACGATAGGCTTGTCGTCACCACCAACTTGGCTCCAGTTTGAGATTTCACCTTTGTAGATTGCAGTGATTTGCTCAGCAGTAAGCCCTTGAACAGAGTTGTTAGGGTTAACTACAACTGCGATACCGTCACGAGCGATAACCAACTCTTTCAGGTCGTCAGATTTTTCTTCAGTTTTTAGGTCACGAGAAGAGATACCTAAATCAGCAGAACCGTCTTTAGCAGCACGAACACCAGCAGAAGAGCCTGGCGCTTGGATTTCGATAAATACTGGTTCACCCTTGTTCATGTAGGTTTCAGCAAAAACTTCAACCAGTGGAGCAGCACTGTTAGAACCAACAACAGAAATAGTTTCTTTTGCTGTTGCAGTGTTCATAGATAGTGCGCCTAGAAGTGCTACTGCACCGATAACTGTCTTTTTCATCTGTTTATCCTTAATGGGAATCAATTTCACGACATTCATATTGTCGTGGGTTTGTTTAATCGACGAGGGACACTTTAAGCGTCTTTTATGACACTTATGTTTCAGAACCTTGAAAGGTAAATGACAATTAACGGTTATTTATAAGGTGCATATGCAACGATTCGGATACGTAGGATTGAGCGGTGTTCAGAGTTTGGATACTAAATTGATCAGCCAAAATCAGGTGACCATCAACTTACAATTGATTAGATAAAGCAATTAATAACAACGAGTTACAAGGTAAAATCGGAGTGAAACCTTTAAGGTTTAGCGACTAATTATTCGCTATTTTGCAAGCTCCAGCCTTCAAAGTCAGAGGAAACCACTAGAGATATTGAGCGAATAGACATCAATTACACGTCATGAAACTGTCACAATTAAATACAAATTTGCAGAAATTTACCGTACAGCTTTTGAGGCAATCGAACAATTAGGTGTTTATTGCCCTATTGACTAGGGTCTGTTGACCTTTTGCGATTAAATTTTGCTCGACCAGAAATCATTTAATCAAGGCGAGGGACTTGCCGCCTAGTCATCTAAGCAAAAGTCGCTCAACGCAGAGTAAATGGGTTCTGGACGAGCCCTTCTTGCCGAGCCCTTCGGGTAGCGCTTTGTTGGGCATTTCTACCGCGTTAGTCACTTTTCATGTGGAACCACCACACCTAAAAGCGACTGCCTTGTATTAATACCCAACAAATCGCTACAAAAATAACCTCAAAAGGTCAACAGATCCTAACTTCCAGACATAAAAAAAGCGAAGCTCTATGGCTTCGCTTTTCAAACACTATGCTGGATTAATCGTCACTATCGACTTTAGGCGGAGTCTTTTTCTTAGGAATAAACACCGCATCACCCACTGCCACATTAGTGTGGAAGGTTTTATCGCGCTTAACAGACTTCTTCGCCACTTTCTTTTGCGTTGTCGCTGTCTTAACGGGTTTACCACCCTTGCCTTTGAACGCAGGCTTCTTAGGTTTCAAACCTTTGAATTTACCTTTTAAGCCCTCAAGCACATCAAAAGAAAGATCTTGCTGAAGGAAGCTTTCAACACGCTTGAAGCTGTCCCAGTCTTTTGGCCCAACAAGAGAGTGCGCCATGCCTTTATTGCCCGCACGACCTGTACGGCCAACACGGTGCACATACTCTTCAGTGTGTTTTGGCATATCAAAGTTGATAACGTGAGATACATTCGCAATATCGATGCCGCGAGATGCAATATCGGTAGTCACTAATATTTTAAATACCGTACGTTCAAATTGACTCATGATGGTATTACGTTGCGTCTGAGTGAGTCCGCCACTCAATGCTACCGCCTTGAGGTTGTTCTTATTCAGCTCTGCGGTTAAACGCTCTGTATCCGAGCGAGTGGCCGTAAAGATCATCACCTGATTGTAATCGGCTTCTTCTATTAAACGGTGAAGAATGGCTTCTTTATGGTCAAGGTGGTCACAGAGGTAAAATTTCTGTTCGATATCGGTGTGGTGCGCGTTAGCACTGTCGATAGAAATACGCTTTGGATTGTTTAGCATCTCCATCGCCATATCATGCACTTCAGCATGATCTAGAGTTGCAGAGAACATCAGTGTTTGACGGCGGCGGTGCTTTGCAAGATTATGAATACGACGCAGCTCTGGCGCAAAGCCAAGGTCTAGCATTCTATCGGCTTCATCCAATACCAAGGTATCGAGTCCATCAAGGAATAGTGAGCGATGCTCAAGGTGATCAGCTAGACGTCCAGGGGTTGCAACAATAAAGCGAGGGTATTTACGCAATGCTTTTACTTGGTCATTGAAGTTTTCACCACCAACAATAAGTGTCGCGGTATAAGAAAGACCACCTAGCATAGTGCGCAATTCGCCATACACTTGTCGCGCCAATTCACGTGTTGGCGCTAAGATAACACCACGTGGATCTTTTGCTGAGAATGCTTTGCTTTTAAGAGCCTTGTGTAGCATTGGCAAAACAAACGCTAATGTTTTACCAGAACCGGTCTTAGACGATGCCAACAGGTCTTTGCCTGCCAACGCAACAGGGATGGCCTGCTGTTGAATTTCGGTCGCACTCTTAAATGAGTAATGATCCAAATTCTTCATTAAACGATTGTCTAAACCTAATTCTCTAAACTTCAAAGTGCTCTCCTAAACGGGGTTAGTATGCTTCTCACCTGCCCTAGGTTAGTAATAGAGAAAGCATGCTATAAAAAAATCCGGCTAATAATACCCTAGTTGGCGACTTAGATCACAAAAATATCTCATTATCACAAGACTAAAAAAATACATTTTGCAGATAATTACCTAATTTTTATAAATTATTCGAACATATTTTATTCAACGTCTACACTAAGAAAGCCAAAGGTAATTATGGCTTTACTAAAAAAGAAATCAGGGAGTTCGTATGAATAATAAATTTTTACTCATAGCAGGGGTTAGTTCAGTTTTATTATTGGCTGGTTGTGCTTCAGGTCCAGACGAAGAAACTACAGCTAAAATGGCAGATCAAGACGCTAAAGTATCTCAGCTTGAACAAGATGTGGCAGCATTGAAAGCAGCGCACGAAAAAGATGCAGCAATGCATGACCAATCTGCAATGGAAGCTAAAGAGGCCGCAATGGCCGCTCAAGACGAAGCAGCTCGTGCAAACGAACGCCTAGACAATATCGCTCAGTCTTACACCAAGTAGTCTCACTACACACTAAATTTTAAAGCCAGCTTAATTGCTGGCTTTTTTGTGTCTGTCACTTTTAGTTCTTAGAACCTAGCAAAAAATTGCATCATTATTCAAATGAGCCCTCATACACCATAATCGGCATTCCGGTTTGAATTTGAATGACGCCATTAACTCTTGAATAAGCTTCTTGGTAAGTGTCCAACCATATTTGCAATTCCAGTGGCCAATCAAATGACTGTTTGCTGCCGTTCCTTGCTGTTAAAGGTTCATGGGATTCGACAAAGACGCTGTGGTCTGGCTCTACCGCCATCTTAATAGGCTGATTGACAATCTCTACACGAGTTCTTCGCTCTACTTGCGCAAATAGCCACTCAATGTCTGAAGGCTCCATTCGAATACAGCCACTACTTACCCTGAGTCCAATACCAAAGTCTTTATTTGTACCATGGATTAAATACTGTCCTGAGCCATAGCTCAGGCGCATCGCATATTCCCCTAGTGGGTTGTCTGGCCCTGCTGGCACTTTTTCAGGAAGCTCAATACCCTCTTCTTCGTAAGCCATTCTTATCGATTTAGGAGGCGTCCACGTCGGGCTTTCAATCATCGCACTAATGGAAGTCACCATTTGTGGTGTCTCTCGACCAATACGGCCAATGCCTACTGGAAAAACATGCACATGTATTCCATCGGGGTCGTAATAATAAAGACGAAGTTCGGCAAGATTAATAACAATGCCTTCACGTTTTGCGGTCGGCAAGATAAAACGATTAGGGATTGTTAGCACCTCCCCTCCTTCAGGAAGGAAAGGGTCAATACCTCGGTTGGCCGCAATAAGGCTTAATAGGCCTACATCATATTCGTTGGCAAGGCGGGCAAAGGTTTCTCCTCTTTCCACTTGGTGACGCTGTAACTTACCCACAACATGACTTCCATCGGTTGGTAACTTGAACGTCGCCGCTTGTGCACCTGATAAACAAAAAGCCATCAAGACAACTATCTGTACTACGAATCTAATCACCACTGCCCTTAGCATCCTTATACATCTGCAAAGCTTTTTCTCTTTGCTGTTTATGGTCAACTATAGGTTGAGGATAGTTCAAACTCCCGAAATCAGCCCACAACCAAGGACAATGCACGTATTTGGTGGGAACGTCTTCTAGTTCAGGTAGCCACTTTTTAACAAAGCTGCCATCGGCGTCGAATTTTTGCCCCTGAGAGATGGGGTTGAAGATCCTAAAGTATGGCTGGGCATCACAACCGGTAGAGGCTGACCACTGCCACCCTCCATTATTTGCCGCAAAGTCGCCGTCTACTAATCGGCTCATAAAGTAGGCTTCACCATCATGCCAATCCAGTAGCAAATCTTTAGTCAGAAAGCTGGCCACGACCATGCGAAGACGGTTATGCATCCAACCGGTTTCATTGAGTTGCTTCATGGCGGCATCGACAATCGGGTAACCTGTTTCACCTCGTTGCCATTTGGTGAGGTGTGCGCCCTCTCCTTGCCAGTGTAAATTATCACTCCAAGGGACAAATGCCCTACCCTTGCATAATTTTGGCTCAAAGTAGATCAGATGCTGATAAAACTCCCTCCAAATCAACTCGCTTAACCAAGTTTGTTCCCCTTCATCTAATTGCTCGGGGTGGCGACCGTTTAAGAGCCTAGCCACACACTGCCTGACAGAGAGCATACCTAGCGCTAAGTACGGGGAAAGTTGGCTCGTACCATCAATAGCGGGAAAGTCTCTGTCTTGTTGGTAATCCGAGGCCCTTTCGATGGCAAAGCGCCTAAGCTCTGCAATCACAGTCTTGGTATCACTATGCCACTTGGAGCTGTCTGCAGTTGGGTAATCCAGATCTGAGTTGACCTGCATGTTTTCATCCAATAACGCATTACGCTCTATGGTCTTTGGCTTATGCACCAAGCTTTGTTCGACGGAAAAGCGTTGTAACCAGGTTTTTTTAAAGGGAGTAAAGACTTTAAAGTAGCTCCCTTGCTTGTTAAGCAAAGTGCCGGGTGTGAAAACACATTTATCCGCCAGCAACGAAAGCTCGACCTGATGAGCAGACAATGTCTTTTGCGTAGCCTCATCACGCATTACTTCATTGACTTCATATTCCGCATTAGCAAATACTTGGTCTATGTTGAAACGAGTACACAGCTGCGCAAGTAACAAGGGGCATTCATTAAAGCTTGCCACTGTCTCGACGTGCAGGGAGACATTAAGCGCTTTAAGCTCTTCCGAAAGCGTCACCAAACGTCTGCGAATCAGATCCGCCTGCATCGGTGACATGTGATGCTTTTTCCACTGCTCAGGTGTAACAACAAACAGGGCCATAAGGCCCTGATTATCGCGTTGAGAGTCGCTAATGGTGCGGATTGCTTGAATTAGCGCGGTGTTATCAAGCGTTCGTAAGTCTCGACGAAACCATACTAAACCTCTCATACACACCCCTTATCACAAACTGTAACGTAAGCGCAGTTCTTGCGGGTGTGGGTCAAGAAACTTTTGGTTCTGCAAATATTCGTCTGGATAGAGCGAAAGGTAGTGCTTAATGAGCGTTAGCACGCTTAACAGCGGCAGTAATCCTTCACGATATTCATCAATGACCTTACGAAGCTCCTGCTTCTCTTGTGAAGAGAGCCATTTTTTAAAGTAACCTTGAATGTGCATCAAAACGTTAGAATTGTTTTTACGGCTAGCGCGATTAGTTAACGCTTCCATAAACTTCAAACGATACAGTTGAAAGAACTCCTCCGGATCATAGTCAGCGACACACGCCACTAACTGACCCAACTCTTTGTAAGAATCAGGGTGATGCGCCATAAGAGTTAACTTATAACGAGAATGGAACGCCACTATTTTACCTGAAGTAGGCTGGCCTCCCATGCAGTCATAAAAATCTCTCAAACCAAATACTCTTGAGATGAAGTTTTCTTTAAGCACAGGGTCGTTGAGGCGACCATCTTCTTCCACAGGCAACCAAGGCATTTCCTTCATTAGAATTTCCGTGTACATTCCAATGCCTTCTTTCGAGGCGCCCCCTTTGGAATAGACCTTGACGCGCTCCATGCCACAGGTTGGTGACTTCGCACAAACAATGTAACCGCACAACTCTTGACCCTTGAGTTCTTCTACCTTGTTATTTGAGTAGGTAAGCATCCCATCGGTGTAGTCTTTAGAAGCGTCTTTTGTTTCGACCAATGCGATGCGCTCTTCGTTAGTCACTAGTCGAATGGTTGGGCGAGGTACGCTCATCCCCATCCCTACCTCAGGGCAAACGGGAACAAAATCAAAGAAGGGAGCGAGCTCTTTAGTAACAAACTTGCTGATCTTATGGCCGCTATCGAAGCGGACTTTTTCACCTAAAACACAAGCACTTATGCCGATTTGAATATGTGTATTGTCTGGTGTTTCTATAAATGCATCTGCCATCTTCATTCCTTGATTTCTGACTGAGAGTCGAAGTGTTAACTTATCATTAAATGTTACGCAACAAATAGAACAAACGAGCACTTCTAATTAAAAAAATGTCTGCAGAACAAAAAATTAGGTAAAATCAATCTAATCTTCCAAACCTAGTATTGCCCGTGTCTGATAGCCTTTCTCCACAATTACTTGCGCTTAACTTCTGCAAAAATCCATTATGTGCTGATTTTGGCTCTCTAAATGCCGCTAATTACTCATTGTCACTTAGTATCAATAATCCGCAAATTGCCTGCGTTAGCTGTCACTCTATTTCACCAATCATTTCGCCTACCGAGTTAAACGAAGAAGTAACAGCACAACTTGAACACATGAATTTGGGGCTAACCGCATGCACAAATGAACAATGTGAGAATGTAGGCTTAAACGTTCAGCTGCACCCTAGCCGCTACTATGCTTTTGGTTTTAGTGGAGATAAACAACGTTATCGTTGTAAGAGTTGTCAAAAAACTATCGTCGATAGGTTTTCAGTAAAAAACCCCAACTTGAAGACCCACGTGACAATTTTAGCGTTATTGTTAACCGGATTTAGCCTTAAAGAAATTGCAGCCAAACTAAAGATTCAGGCCAAAACGTTAAATGATCACATCAAATCTATGGCGACTATTTGCCGCCAGAAATCATCGGTGTTTGATCATCATTGGCACAATAAGGGGCAACACTTTCACTTGGGTAGTGATTGGAATTTTTTACAACCTAAAAGCCACAATGGTGTACTGTGGGTATGCACTGCTGACCTGGATTCTCACTACATTGCCCTGCAGTCTTTAAACCTGAACGAGCAAGAAAACATCACGGGTCATCGTTTCATTGGTAGTGACTTCCTAGCAAGCATCAATACAGCGCCGCTCCCACCCAAAAGTAGCACTTTGCGAGATATCCTAGAGTCAATGAGCACCGGGCACCAAGAGCGCAGTCACCGCAATAACCCTTTACATAACCAAACTCAGCTCAATTACCCAGCTAAATCTAGCTTAGTCTCCCCTATCTATTGCACGGCAGCGCATTATCTACGCCTAAACCATTCACTGGGGAACAAAGAGCAAGTGGTCATCAGTATGAGCTTTGAGCCCATGCTAGCGGATGCAGCCATGCTAAGCTTCAATGCGATGCGCCAAAAGCAATCACTCGACCTTCTATATCAACTGGATGATGAGAAATGGACAGAAGGTAAAGCAGGTAGCAAACCTCAAATCTTCAAGTTTAAAGACTCTGAGGTGCCTTGGTCACTCTCAGAACAGTGGCACTTGAGAGGTAAGGCCGACCAGCGTGCTATCTGTCAGTTAGTAGAAAGTAACCTCACTCAAAAACAGGCGCATCAACTCCCTAAATTGTCTCCGGTTACCCATTACATGGATCGTTTTCATGCTATGTTCAAAAGCAGTGTTAATGAACCAAGAAGAAAAAGGCGTCCTGAAGGGTTGCTACCGTTACTTGATATCTATCGAGCGTGGAATAATCTGTGTCATCAAGAGAAGCCTGGAGAAACGCCAGCGGTGAATGCTGGCATATCAGAAAAACCATTGTCACTTGACCAACTACTTCAGTGACCAACTACCCCATCAGTAGCAAAGCAATACCACCAATAGCCACTAGGGTGCCAATGATCGAGCGCCTAGAAATAGCTAACCCCTTAATCTTGTAGATAACCAACATAAACAACGGGCTCGTTGCGATAAGAGTTTGTGCTATCGCTGGATTCGCATGCTTAAGAGCCACCTGCTGTAGCCACAGCGCAAAGAACGTGCCTACTGCAATTGCCGCTAACAGGTAGTATTTGTCCGTTTTTCCCATACCTTTGCCTAGTTTGAAAAGACTAGAAAACGGCTTTCGTTCTACAAACGGAATAATCATTGCTACGGCTAGCACGCCGATTGATAAACGAAGTAATGCGCCGACTAACGGGTCTATATCCCCTGCCACTAGTGCAAAGTGCGAGATCACGACGCCACTGGCTTGACATACGCTCGCTAACAGCCCAAAACCGATGCCAGATTTAGATACGCTTCCCCTATTGGCGGAAGGCTGAAGTACTACGGATGTCACCGCTATTGTTGTAACAATAACGCCAAGCCAGTTAAAAATACTAAGGCCTAAACCTAAGAACAGTAACGCGAGTAATCCTGACAATGGAGGTGCCAATGACTCCAGAAGCAACGTGTTATTCGGCCCAATCCGCTTCAACGACGCAAAATAAGCGCTGTCACCGATAGCAATACCAATAACCCCTGAGATACCCAGTATTAAAGCGTGCTGTTTTGAGATCTCTATACTTGCTTGTGGCAAAAATGGCAAAACCACCAACATCATTGCTGAAGCTATTACGCCCTTAATGATATTGAGCTGTAAGGCGCTAAAACGATGGCTAAACTGACCATAAATCCAAGTCGCAATTGCCCAGACAATAGCCGCACCTATGGCCGCTATCTCTCCTATGAAATTCAATATTTAGCCTCTATTTAGATGATGACTTGCTTAGATAACTGAATAGCTCAATACCTATACAAATTTTACAATACATCACATGGAAAAAGTCCATGTAATCAATAAACTAGTTGTATTTACACACATTAACGTCGAAAATGAAATAACAATATTCGAACAAGCATTACAAGGATGAAACATGTCTCTCGATTACGTTGCCCTTGGGCTATTGGTTTTCGTCGCTCTTGTCATTTTCTACGGCATTATCGTTATTCACGATATCCCGTATGAAATTGCAAAAAAACGCAATCACCCTCACCAAGATGCCATCCATGTCACTGGCTGGATCAGCCTTTTCACCTTACACGCTTTATGGCCATTTCTGTGGATATGGGCCACGTTATGGCGTGAAGATAGAGGTTGGGGAATGACTCAAATAAAACAAGAACAATCTGACCTTCATCATGATATTACTCAACTAAATCAAAAGGTTCAGGAATTAACAGAGCAAGTCGCACAGCTTAAGCAGTCGCAGCCTCAACCGCAAACAAGTGCTAAGCCGACTCAAAGTGAGGGAGATGCGTAATGGATTTACTACTGATACTCACTTACACCGCTATTTGTGTCGCGATCTTCAAAATATTCAAGATCCCCTTAAATAAATGGTCAGTCCCGACGGCCGTATTAGGTGGGGTTATATTGATTGGTACGCTAATTCTATTAATGAACTACAACCACCCTTTCACACAAATTGGTCGTCAAGTTTATAACACCACCCCTATCGTACCCACAGTTCGTGGTCACGTCGTAGAAGTGAATGTTAAACCCGATACCTTTATAGTGAAAGACGAACCTTTATTCACTATCGAATCAGAACCCTATAAAGCCAAGCTTTTGGGTAAAAAAGCCGATTTAGCGGCCGCAGAGCAAGCCGTATTTCAGTTAGAGTCAGAATACAAGGCAGCGCAATCTGAGGTTCACCGAGCACGAGCTGAACGCGATAGAGTAAAAAGAGAGTTTAATCGCTATTACGCTGGCTTTAAAAAAGGCGCATTCACAGCTCAACAAGTTGACACTCGCCGCCAAAATCTCAAGGGTGCAGAAGCGGATCTAGAAGCAGAAATTGCAATGGAGAACAGTGCCCGTGTCGCCTACGAGTCTGAAGTTGATGGTGAAAACACCACAGTAGCGCGCATAAAAGCTGAAGTGGCTCAAGCACAGTTCAATCTCGATGAAACAGTGGTGAGAGCGCCAACAAATGGTTATGTAACGCAGCTGATCCTTCGCCCTGGTCAGATGGCAGTGCCTTTGCCACTGGCGCCATCAATGGTGTTTATTCATGCTGAAGAGTACGACTATATTGGGGCATTCCGTCAAAACTCGTTGCAACGACTAAAGCCTGGCTTCGAAGCTGAGTTCTTATTCCCAAGCCTACCTGGTAAGGTTTTCAAAGGTGAGGTAGTCAACGTTATTCCAGCAATGGCAGAAGGTGAAGTGCAAGCCTCTGGAAAATTGCTAGGAACAAAATCGCTCGATGTTGCTGGTCGTGCTCTGGTGAAGTTGCGTATCACTGACGATATTTCACAGTACCACCTACCGCTGGGAACGTCCGTACAAATCGCCGTATATTCTGACAGTTTCCACCATGTTTCCATCATGCGTAAGATTCTGATTCGTATGAAGAGCTGGCAGAATTATTTGTATTTGGATCATTAAGAATCGGGTCTGGGGTCCTAGATACTGGGCCCTAGGTTCTTAACAACCACAAATCCCGGCTAATTAGCCGGGATTGTTTTGCTTATTCGATTGTGCTTGTTGCTTTTTAGAAATATGTAGCGCCAGAGTGCTGGTTCAGCGGAATTTTAGAGTCTGCCCAAATACGCATTGTGCGCACTAAGATCCTAGATATTTACTGCGTAAATTCTAGGATGACAGTTTGTGTTACGCTTTTCCAAGCAAGACCCATCTACTTACTGCGCGCGCATTGTCAGCAATAAAGGATAGCTACTACACCCTACCCCAGCTAAATAACCTAACTTCATTCCCTTCAGTCGGCCTCGCTGGGATATTCAAAGATAGAATTAGAGATACAGCAGCCATTACCGCGCCAATCACAAACACTAGCGCAGGGGAAGTTAACCAAATCACACCAAAGGTCACAGGGATGACTACAGCGGCGATATGGTTGATGGTAAAGCTAACGCCAGCGGTAGAGGCCATATCTGCTGGATCTGCAATTTTTTGAAAATAGGTTTTTATAGCTAAAGCCAGAGCAAAGAACAAATGATCGATAACATAGAGTGCGGCCGCCCATTCCGCGGATTGAACAAAGGCATAACCCAAGAATACGCCTATTAAACCAACGTACTCGAATACCAACGCCTTGCGTTCTCCCACGACACCAATAAAACGACCAATTTTCTTGGCAAATAGGAAGTTGAACAAATAGTTGATCAAAAACAGCAAAGTCACATCAGCGGCTGAATAGCCAAATTTCTCAACCATCAAGAACCCTGCAAACACGGTGAATATCTGCCTGCGGGCACCGCTCATGAAGGTAAGAGCGTAGTAAAGCCAGTAGCGCTTTCTTAATACGAGTTTCTTGTTCTGGACGGTATCTGTTTTAAACTGCGGAAAGCCAATGGTCATCAATGCCACTAGCACTAAAGCAGCCCCGCCCGTTATGGCATACACTACTATGTAATCGAGCTTTATCACCTCTAGCATAATCCACAAAGCGCCATAGGTGATAAGCGAGGCAAGCGCACCAATGGAGATCATCTTGCCAAGCATCTCTGGCGCTTCATCCTTAGATAGCCATTGTAGCGAGAGGGATTGTTTTAAAGTTTCAAAGTAGTGGAATCCTGTCGACATCAATAAAGTCGTCAACAACAAGCCAGTGACACTGGGGAAGAAGCCCGTTAGAAACGTGCCTAAACTCAGCATAAACAGCGACACCAACATGAACTTTTGTTCTCTAATAAACAAAAGCACAAACACCACAGTAAACGCTAAGAACCCAGGGATCTCACGAACGCTTTGCAGTAAACCAATATCTGCACCATCAAAGTTAGCACGCTCAATAACAAAGTTATTCAGTAGTGCCATCCAGCTTGAAAAAGCGACTGGCACCACAATTGAAATCAGGATTAAGAAGTTTTGTGGTGTTTGCCACGATTTATGCTGTGTCACTCTGACGAGTCCTCAAATTTATCTGCATATCCTTTTGGTGGCGGTGTCCACCCTCGTTCAGAACGAGTATGGTTATCACTGCGATCTGAGCCCATAGCGTCACGTATTTTATCTTCCAACTCAACAAAAAGTTTGATGAAGTTGTTATCGTAACGCTCCCCTTCGGCATCATCTAGCCAAGCATGATACAAATTATCTGAGCTTTCCCTCTCTACCTTGATATAGGAATTACGTTGCTGTTCGATTTGGAAGGGATGGAATCCCATACAACGAAGCGCCACCGTTCCTACTTCTAATGCAGAATGGAAGGTTTCACTTTCGATATGACTCGCACCCGCTTGACGAAGTTGATAAGAATGCCCACGGTCAAATGCGCGCGCAATTACCTTCACATGCGGATAGGTGTGTCTCACGTACTTGACCAATTCAAGGGACGCCTCTTCATTGTCGATCGCCACCACCAGCGCTTTGGCATGCTCAATACCAGCGGTATGTAATAAGTCTGGCTTGGTGGCATCACCAAAGTAGGTTTTGATGCCGACTTTTCTTAAGTTAGCCACTTGCGTAGCTTGGTGATCAAGCACAACGGTTTCAACGCCATTGTTTACGAGCAAGCGATTGACTATCTGACCAAATCGACCAACACCTGCAATAATAACTGTGCCCTGCTCGTCAATAACGTCATCTTCTTCATCTTGATTGCTCGCTTTCTCATACTTAGGAAGAATGACCTTATCGTAAAAAATAAACAGAGCTGGGGTCAGGAACATTGAGAGCGCAACCACCAACGACAAGGTTGTCGCAATATCGTTTGGTAGCACATTGTTTTGCATAGTAAAGCTAAGCAGCACGAATCCAAACTCACCCGCTTGTGCCAAGCTTAAGGCGAACAGCCAGCGATTAACCCCTTTGATTTTGAAAGCAATGGCCAGCGCCCAAAGTACAAGGCCCTTGAGAAGCATGAGTCCCAGAGTCAGACCAATAATGACAAAGAAATCACTGAACAAAACCGTAAAGTCGATGCCAGCACCCACAGTGATAAAGAACAGTCCAAGCAACAAGCCCTTGAACGGCTCGATGTTGGACTCTAATTCATGTCTAAATTCACTGTTAGCTAATACAACGCCCGCAAGGAAGGTACCTAGCGCAGGAGAAAGCCCCACTAACCCCATCAACGCGGCAATACCAATCACTAGCATCAAAGCCGTAGCGGTAAAAATTTCGCGAAGCCCAGAAGCGGCCACAAACCGAAACAATGGACGACTGGCAAAATGGCCACCGACTACAACGATGGCTATGGACGCAGTGATGACCAAGCCATAAGCCCAACCCGGTAGTCCTGCGACCAAGCTTAGCTCTGGGTGGTGGTCTGCATTCTCACCGACCGCTGTCTGAGCCAGTTCTACGAGTTCGGGTAAAGCAAGTAGAGGGATAAAGGCCAGCATCGGGATAACGGCGATATCTTGGAATAACAGCACGGAAAAGGCATTTTGACCGCCTTCAGTCTTGGTAAGTCCCTTCTCATTAAAGGTCTGCAAAACAATAGCAGTAGAAGAAAGAGAGAAAATAAGGCCGATGGCTAAGGCTATTTGCCACTGCATGCCAAGGACTAGGGCAATACCCATCACTATGCCTGCGGTTCCGAAGACTTGAATGCCTCCCAACCCCATTAGGCGATTTCGCATATTCCAAAGCATCTTAGGTTCAAGCTCCAAACCCACTAGGAACAACATCATCACCACGCCAAATTCAGCAAAGTGCTGAATGGTGGTAGTTTCTTCACCGACAAGCCCAGCAATTGGGCCAATAACGACCCCGGCAATTAAGTACCCTAGTACTGAACCTAACCCTAGACGCTTAGCGATAGGAACGGCAATAACGGCTGCAATCAGATAGATAAACGCCTGTAAAAAGTAACCTGTCATGACTGCGCTCCTTTAATCACGGCTTCTAAGTTGCCGCTAATTTGAGGTAAAGACGTTGCGAGGTTCTCATCCACTCGCCCCTCTACTAACGCCTCCAGCAATTGCTTCCAGCTTTTGACATGTTCTTTAACCCTGCCTTCTTCTAGCGCCGTTCGCGAACCGAATAAAACAAACGGAGCCCAATAGTGCATGCCCGTTAACGCTGCGGTTTGCTCTATCGGGTGCAGCAACTCTCGAATGGTGTAATGGTTGTAGCCATCCGTTTGGTAGGCATCTTCCTTGCCCCCTGCTGTAATAGCGCAGAAAAAATGCTTACCTTGTATCGCAGTCCCTTCATGACCGTAGGCAAAGCCATATTCAAGGACTAAATCTTGCCACTCTTTGAGGATTGAAGGTGTGGAGTACCAGTACAAAGGAAACTGAAAAATGATGACGTCATGGTCCAACAAACGCTGCTGTTCCCGCTCTATATCAATGTCGTATTTAGGGTACTCGCTGTAGAGGTCAACGCAGGTGATACCCGGAACCTTTTTTGCAGCCTTATATAACGCAATATTCACCTCTGAACGAGACTGAGAAGGATGGGCAAATAACAACAATACCCTTTTGCTAGTCAATGGGGAGTCTTGACCGCTCGTTTGTTCACTCATTAGTAATCCTTTAAATTTCTTGCAGTTAGCCTGTTAAAACTAATAGTAAAACATCGGTTTCACAAGTGACTCGAACAAACAAAAACCACTTCCCTAACCGCATTTACGCAACTCAAACCACTCTTCAAATTAACAAAGTTATTTCATCTGCCTTGCTAAAGGGTGATCTAATTCAAGCTATTGTTTTCATTTCAGGTTTAGGCTAGGTGGGTCTGGTTATCTTTGTTACTTGGCTTTGTTTAACAGTCAGTTAAGTCTAGTCAATCAACAAGGAATACTGTTTAAGTTAACTAATCATCTGCAAGGAGTCGCAGTGAAGTCTTTCTCGTCTATGTTGTGCGTGGCGCTAATTTCTCTTTTAGTCTCCCCTTTTGCCTTTTCTTCCACTAGTCATGCTATGCCCGACTTAACCCAATCAGGTGTTGGGTATGCCGCTCTTGTTATCTTTGCGTTGGCCTATTGCCTCGTAATGGGCGAAGAAGTCCTAAAGCTGAGAAAATCTAAACCTGTATTGCTTGCTGCAGGGCTTATCTGGATTTTGATCGGATTTACCTTTCAGCGCTTAGGGCAGATGGATGTGGCTAAATCCGCACTCGATCACAACCTACTAGAATACTCAGAGCTACTTCTATTCTTGCTGGTTGCCATGACTTACATCAGTGCCATGGAAGAGCGTCGCCTGTTTGATGCCCTTCAAGCTTGGATGGTAGGTAAGGGCTTCAACCTGCGTTCCCTATTCTGGATAACGGGTATCCTTTCATTCTTTATTTCACCTATCGCCGATAACCTGACTACCGCATTATTGATGTGCGCCGTGGTGATGAAAGTCGGTGGAACCAACTACAAGTTTATCAACATAGCCTGTGTCAATATTGTCATTGCAGCAAACGCAGGTGGCGCGTTCAGTCCCTTTGGTGATATTACAACCCTAATGGTGTGGCAGGCGGGTCACGTTGAATTTATGCAGTTCCTGACTCTATTTGCTCCTTCTGTGGTCAACTACATAGTGCCAGCTGTGATCATGTCATTCTTTGTACCAAAAACGAGTCCAGATGCCGTACATGAGTATGTTGAGTTAAAGCGTGGTGCCAAACGCATCGTCGCCTTATTCATCTTAACTATTGCAACAGCCGTTGCTTTCCACGGTTTACTGCACTTCCCTCCAGTTATTGGCATGATGATGGGACTGGCGTACCTACAATTCTTTGGTTTCTACCTGCGCAAGACACTGCCGCGCTCTCTTGCTAAAAAGCGAGCAGAAGCAGAAGCACATCACGATAAAGCAGCTCTAAAGCGTCTTGGCTCTGTGGTTCCATTTGATGTATTTAGACGAGTTTCTCATGCCGAGTGGGACACCCTACTGTTTTTCTATGGCGTCGTAATGTGTGTGGGCGGTTTAAGTTTGCTTGGCTATCTAGGGTTAGTGTCTGAAATCATGTACACCCAGTGGGATCCTATTTGGGCGAACGTCATGGTTGGAATACTGTCCGCAATTGTCGATAACATTCCCGTTATGTTTGCCATTTTGACCATGCAGCCGGAGCTATCCATGGGCAACTGGTTGTTAGTTACCCTAACCGCAGGTGTGGGAGGCAGTTTGTTGTCTATAGGCTCTGCGGCAGGCGTTGCATTAATGGGTGCCGCCCATGGTAAATATACCTTCTTTGGTCACCTAAAATGGATGCCGATCATTGCCCTTGGTTATGCTGCAAGTATCGCCACTCACCTATGGGTTAATGGTCATCTATTCTGAAATCGGACGCAAAATTGATCTGCGTCAAGGGCGTGTAGCACGCAATATGTGTAACTATCCGCTTCATGAATAGATAAAGAAGTAATTCCATGACACAAGTAGATCAAAATCGTTTAGTAGATAACTTCCTACAACTGGTAAAAATTGACAGCGAATCAGGCAACGAAAAAGAAGTCGCCATTGAAATCGAATCTCAGCTTCAGCAACTTGGCTTTGACGTAGAGCGCTTAGCAGTCCCTGAAACGCTGTCAAATGGCTTCAACATTTACGCCAAATTACCAGGCAAACTAGACGGTAGCATCGTACTAAGCTGTCACATGGATACGGTAACGCCGGGCAACGGCATTGAGCCTGTAATCAAAGACGGCATCATTAGCTCTGCAGGTGACACTATTCTTGGTGGTGACGACAAGTCTGGCATTGCCGCAATCATCGAAGCAATCAAAACCCTTCAAGAAAACAACGTTGAACACAAGACCATCGAGATCGCGTTCACTGTATTTGAAGAAGGTGGTCTGCACGGCTCTAAGCAATTCGACTGCAGCAAGATCGAATCTGAAATGGGCATTGTTTTAGACTCAGGCGGCCCTATCGGCACCATCATCGCCGTAGCTCCGGGTCAGCAAAACCTTAAGGTAAACATCACAGGTAAGCCTGCTCACGCCGGTCTAGCGCCAGAGCAAGGCATCAATGCCCTGACTGTTGCCTCTGATGCCATCGCAAACATGAACCTGTCTCGTATCGATGAAGAAACCACAGCCAATATCGGTGTTGTGAAAGGTGGCCAAGCGACCAACATCGTAATGCCAAGCCTATACATCGAAGCAGAAGCACGTTCTCTTGATGAAGAGAAACTAGCTAAGCAAGTGGCTCATATGGTTGAAACCTTCGAAGCGGCTGCGACCAAACATGGCGCCGAAGTAGATATCGTTTCAACTCGCGCATACAACCCGTTCCAGATCCCTGAATCACACCCTCACATCCAAACGGTAAAAGACGTATTCACACAGCTAGACATCGAGCCAATCGTAACCTCTACAGGTGGCGGTAGTGATGCCAACATCTTTGCCGAGAAAGGCCTAACAATCGTTAACCTGTCGACAGGTATGGCTAAAGTACACACCACTGAAGAGTACATCGCTATCGAAGATATGCGTAAGATTTCTCAGTTCTTGATGAGTTACTTAGCGAAATAACGCGATAAAATCTAACTTATAGCTGTCAGCCGCAAGCCGTCAGCTATAAGTGGTTCGTGCAACTAATAATCGTCATTCCCGCGGGTTTTATCGGGGGGATCTTTTATAGAAACAGATATTCGACCATGACGATGAAAAAATCTTCTGACGGCTGATAGCTTAAAGCTGACCGCTAGAAGATCGTCGTCCCCGAAGGGTTTTATCGGGGACCTTTTAAAGAAACAGATGCCCGACCATGACGATGAAAAAATTTTCTGACCGCTGATAGCTTAAAGCTGACAGCTTTCTCCTATTCCCCCTCCCCGCCATTTCCCTTACAATGACAAACATTAATGGACTTGGCTTCAAAAACTAACTTTATGAATTACTTCACCAATTTCCTCAAGGGAATGGCTATGGGTGCGGCCGATGTTGTACCTGGTGTTTCTGGCGGTACCATCGCGTTTATCACTGGCATCTACGATACCTTGTTGGAGAGTATTCGCCGCGTTAACCCTTCTCTTATTGGCGTGCTGCGCTCAAAAGGCATCAAGGGAGCGTTCGATCATATCAACGGCTTGTTTTTAGTCTCTCTATTTGCAGGGATTTTCACCAGCATACTCACACTAGCCAAACTGATATCTTGGCTATTGGTCACACACCCTGTTCCACTATGGTCATTTTTCTTCGGTCTTATCTTAGTGTCTGTTTGGCATATTATGCGCCAGATAAAATCTTTTGAACTGAGTAAATGGATAGGCTTTGCCTTAGGTATCGCCTTTGCCTTTGCCATCACAGTACTTAATCCTCTAAATCTTGAACCTACTTTGATCAATATTGTGTTGTCGGGCGCTATTGCTATCTGCGCCATGATCTTGCCGGGCATTTCAGGAAGCTTCATTCTGCTATTGATTGGTATGTATACCCCTGTTATCGGCGCTGTGAAGGGGTTAGATATCTCTTTCCTTCTGTTATTCATGACCGGGTGCTTGATCGGCCTATTAAGCTTTTCTCACGTGTTGTCTTGGCTACTAAAGCGCTTTCGAGACATTACATTAATGTTCTTAGTGGGCTTAATGGTGGGCACTCTGCCAAAGATTTGGCCTTGGAAAGAGACGCTTACATGGCGCACTAATTCCAGCGGAGAGCAAGTACCACTACTGCAAGAAAACCTCATGCCTCACAATTTTGAATCGATTACGCGTACACCATCACAAACTGCGTTAGCAGTGGTAATGATGTTGGTCGCAATTGGTCTAGTATTGGCATTAGAGAAATTTGCCGAAGACAAATAATGAACAACATTTTCAAAGGCCTAGCTTTCATACTTGCTTTGGCGCTAGGCTTTTTTGCTAAAGATATCTATCAAACGGTTCAGATATCTCTAGCCAATAAAGAACTGAAATCTGATATTGAATATTGCCAACTATCCACCACAGTCTGCACCATAAATGATGCAAGCATAGTGCTAGAACAAGACGTTGTTTCACCGATGCAGCCCACCTCTATTGAGGTAACCTGGCCAGATAATAACGATGAGCAACTATGGATAGAACTCGAGGGCAAGGAAATGTCCATGGGTGTGGCAAAGTTTGTACTCAGCAATCAAGGTAATAACACGTTTTCTGGTTCTTTATTACTGCCAGTTTGCCATAGCGATGCTATGACATGGATCGGTTCCATCCAATCTTCAAACGGAACACTTCCCATCTCAGTAAGGATGCAAAGATGAGTAAAAGCTGGACACTCACCATGATTGTCGCAGTTGCTTTAGGTTTCGGGGTTAAATCATATTTAGATGCCCAAGACCAAAAGCAAGTCCACCAACAAAGCGAACGAGCAGAGCACCCCTTAGTGACAGGAGCTAATGGAGAGCAAAAGCCGTTATTTAATCCAGACGATCCGCGTATCAATGTGGTCTATTTTGGCTTCACTCGCTGTCCAGATGTCTGCCCTACTTCTCTTGCAATGCTCAGCGCTGCATTACACCAAGTCCCCGAAGAAGCGCTGACTAAGATACGTCCTATCTTAGTCACCTTAGATCCCGACCGAGACTCTGGCGATGATGTCCATCAATACGCGCAATACTTTCATGAGAACTTCGAAGGCTACCGAGCCGATCCTGAAACACTAGAAGCTTTGGCAAAAAAATACGGCGTTATCTACATAAAAACGACACTTGAAGATTCGGCTCTTGAATATACCGTTGACCATAGCTCATACTTTTACTTTCTCGCACCTGATGGTACGGAAATGACCAAGGTGCAACACACTCTTACTCCAGCACCACTAGTTAAAGCTATTAATGACATCACAATGGAGATGCAACCATGAAAACTCGCCTTCTTACTTTCATCCTAGTGCTACTTTCCCCTTTTGCGTATGCCAACAATATTGCAACCGTTTCAGGTGCCTACGCTAAGGAAACACCGCCAACTTCAACCACCAGTGCAATCTTCTTGACCATAAACAACCCTGTAGCGGAAGACCGCGCACTACTGTCGGCAAAAACACCTATCGCAGAAGTCACCGAGCTACATACCCATGTCATGCAAGATGGCGTGATGAAAATGCGCAAACTAGACAAGATAGACCTTCCAGGAAAAAGTGATACTGAGCTTAAGCCACATGGTCTACATATCATGCTATTTGGCATCAAAGAGCCATTAAAAGAAGGCATGGTGATTCCTCTTACGCTTACTTTTGATACAGGTCGTATGCTAAACCTATCAGTACCTGTCAAAAAAATGATGATGCACTAAATGAACCTTCAAAACCTCGGTTGGCAACCCTTCTTTCAGCAACAACTGACTCTTGAAGATTATGAAGATTCCGTTGTTGCTCGCATCTCTGCTCACCATCGCTCTGGCTATCAGCTCATTACAGAGAAAGGTGAAGTGTCACTGCCAATGCATGAGTCTCTGCCATCCATGACCGTTGGAGATTGGGCGCTACTCGATCATGAACAGCAGTTTCAGAGACGTTTAGAAAGAAGCTCTGTATTTTCGAGAAAGGCTGCCGGTTCTAAGGTTGCAGAGCAGTACATAGCGGCAAATATAGACACTGTATTTATCGTAATGTCTTTGAACGATGACTTTAACCTCAGCCGCGTTGAGCGCTATCTCGCGTTAACCAATGAAGCGCAGGTTGAGGCGGTGATCGTATTAACCAAAGCCGACCTGTGTGAGGATGCAGAGGCTCTAAAGCAACAGGTTCAATCTCTAGACCCTATGCTAATGATAGAAGCCGTTAATGCACTAGACTTTGATAGCGTTCAGTCACTGACTGCGTGGTGTAAAACAGGAAAAACCGTCGCCTTCCTTGGTTCTTCTGGGGTTGGTAAGTCCACTCTCGTGAACACTTTATTGCAAACGGAAGCGCAGAAAACAGGCTCCATTCGCGAAGATGACAGCAAAGGCCGCCACACCACCACAGGACGTACCATCCATCCAATGCCGAGTGGTGGCGTACTCTTAGACACTCCTGGAATGCGTGAGCTGCAGCTGGCAAACGTGGCGCAAGGAATAAGTGAGACCTTCTCTGATGTCGAAGAGATAGCCTCACAGTGCCGCTTCTCAGATTGCTCACACCAAAACGAACCAGGTTGTGCGATTCAAAAGGCTCTACAGTCAGGTGAGTTAGACGACCGCCGTTTGAACAACTACCTAAAACTGCAAAGAGAGCAAGCCCGTAATAGCGCATCTCTCGCAGAACTGCGCTCTCATGATAAGCAATTGGGTAAGATGTATCGCTCAGTGCAGAACGAGAGCCGAGCAAGGAAGAATAAGTAGACAGCACTGATCGACATGATAGGTGCGTCATACTGGAAAATACGCAGTATTTATCCAGTAGCTTAGAGTCTACGGAAACCTGCCATGAGCACTCTCCAAGATCCTGAATCAAGTTCAGGATGACGCCATTCGAACTAACCACCAGCTAATCCCAAACACATCGTCATACTGGAAAATACAAAGTATTTATCCAGTATCTTGGAGTCTGTGAAAACCAACCTAGGGCACTCTCTAAGGTCCTGAATCAAGTTCAGGATGACGTCGTTCGAACTAACCACCAGCTAATCCCAAACACACCGTCATACTGGAAAATACGCAGTATTTATCCAGTATCTTAGAATCTGCGAAAGCCAGCCCTGGGCACTCTCTAAGATCCTGAATCAAGTTCAGGATGACGCCTTTCGAACTAACCACTAGCTAATCCCAAACACACCGTCATACTGGAAAATACGCAGTATTTATCCAGTATCTTGGAGTCTGTGAAAACCAACCTAGGGCACTCTCTAAGATCCTGAATCAAGTTCAGGATGACGGCTTTCGAACCAACCACCAGTCGTCCTCAAACGCACCGTCATACTGGAAAATACAAAGTATTTATCCAGTATCTTAGAATCTGCGAAAACCTGCCATGGGCACTCTCCAAGATCCTGAATCGAGTTCAGGATGACGCCTTTCAAACTTAACCGCCAGTCGACCTCAAACGCACCGTCATACTGGAAAATACAAAGTATTTATCCAGTATCTTAGAATCTGCGAAAGCCAGCCCTGGGCACTCTCTAAGATCCTGAATCAAGTTCAGGATGACGCCTTTCGAACTAACCACTAGCTAATCCCAAACACACCGTCATACTGGAAAATACAGAGTATTTATCCAGTATCTTAGAATCTGCGAAAGCCAGCCATAGCCACTCTCTAAGATCCTGAATCAAGTTCAGGATGACAGCTTTCGAACTTAACCACCAGTCGACCTCAAACACACCGTCATACTGGAAAATACGCAGTATTTATCCAGTATCTTAGAATCTGCGAAAGCCAGCCCTGGGCACTCTCCAAGATCCTGAATCAAGTTCAGGATGACGCCTTTCGAACTTAACCACCAGTCGTCCTCAAACACACCGTCATACTGGAAAATACAAAGTATTTATCCAGTATCTTGGAGCCTGCGAAAGCCAGCCATAGGCACTCTCCAAGATCCTGAATCAAGTTCAGGATGACGCCTTTCTAACTTAACCACCAGTCGTCCTCAAACACACCGTCATACTCGAAAATACAAAGTATTTATCCAGTATCTTAGAATCTGCGAAAGCCAACCATAAGCACTCTCTAAGATCCTGAATCAAGTTCAGGATGACGCCGTTCCAACTAACAACCGACCTTGCTCAAACACACCGTCATACTGGAAAATACGAAGTATTTATCCAGTATCTTGGAATCTGCGAAAGCCTGCCATGGGCACTCTCTAAGATCCTGAATCAAGTTCAGGATGACGGCTTTCGAATTTAACCACCAGTCGTCCTCAAACACACCGTCATACTGGAAAATACGCAGTATTTATCCAGTATCTTGGAATCTGCGAAAGCCTGCCATGGGCACTCTCTAAGATCCTGAATCAAGTTCAGGATGACGGCTTTCGAACTAACCACCAGCTAATCACAAACACACCGTCATACTGGAAAATACAGAGTATTTATCCAGTATCTTGGAATCTGCGAAAACCTGCCATGGGCACTCTCTAAGATCCTGAATCAAGTTCAGGATGACGCCGTTCCGGCTAACAACCAGCCTTGCTCAAACGCACCGTCATACTGGAAAATACGAAGTATTTATCCAGTATCTTAGAGTCTGCGCAAACCAGCCATAGTCACTTTCCAAGATCCTGAATCAAGTTCAGGATGACGCCGTTCGAACTAACAACCAGCTAATCCCAAACACACCGTCATACTGGAAAATACAAAGTATTTATCCAGTATCTTGGAGCCTGCGAAAACCTACCCAGGGCACTCTCTAAGATCCTGAATCGAGTTCAGGATGACGCCGTTCGAACTAACCACCAGCTAATCCCAAACATACCGTCATACTGGAAAATACGCAGTATTTATCCAGTATCTTAGAATTTGCGAAAGCCAACCATAGGCACTCTCAAAGATCCTGAATCGAGTTCAGGATGACGCCTTTCGAACTAACCACCAGCTAATCCCAAACACACCGTCATACTGGAAAATACGCAGTATTTATCCAGTATCTTAGAATCTGCGAAAGCCAGCCATAGCCACTCTCTAAGATCCTGAATCAAGTTCAGGATGACAGGGCTTATTCCCCTACCAAACAGCAATACCCTTTCGCAGGAATATCCAACTCTAAATAGCCATCAACCGGAGAGATCCCCTGCTCTTGAACGATATCGAACATGGGATCATCCCAGCGGATACGGATCGATTTCACCGTATCAGCCTTGTTAATGGCGACTAAGCCTCGTTCCCCACGACTGAACAGCAGATGGTCATCACTCGCTTCCAACACCACCATACGCGCACTGTGGACGTAATTGTGGAATTCGATAAGCGTCTTCATACGTGGGTCTTGCCACGCATTCATCCAGCGCGGGTTACCCTCACAATCAAGGATGCCACTAGTATTAAGGTCGGTATAGACCAACGGCACACCACCATCACGGCAAAGAATGTAGCAATAGCCCAACCATTCATGCTCTTCCGGCATAATCAAACCCTGGAACACATCATTGTTTGGAATATCGTGGGTAATTGCGAAGGTGATGGCCCTCTGACGCTTCAACGCTTCACCAAAGTTATAAGGGTCTATCAGCGCAGACATACGCCCCTTTGGCTGAAACGCTTGTAATACCGTGTTAAATAAAGGGAAATCGTAAGCACCCAGCTTAGTTTTCTTTAGGTACGGCTTTAGGAAAAGCTCATACTCTTGCTTGGTTGCACCACCATCAGTAATGATCTCACCAAAAATGTGCACGCCTTCCGTGACCTCTTTTGTCCACACTTTACGCAGTTGCTCAATAGAGATGTGTTTTGCAGCGTCAATGCGGAAACCCTTCACTCCCATCGCCTTCATAGCCAACAGGTAAGCTTGCTGCTGCTCAATTACATGCTCACAATCACGCAGTGTAGGCAAACCCGGATCGTGTGGCCCGCCAGTGATGCGACCATTCTGTACTTGCCACTGATCCTGCCAATCCTCTATACCAAACGCTTCAACGAAATCGTTTTCTGTAAACAGTGGTTCGCTTAAGTCTCCAAACAGTTTCAAAGACTCATAGTGTTCAGGATCCTTCGCGTAATCCTCTAGCTCTTGCTGGCTAGGGTATTGCAGGTCTGAGCGCAAGTACGACTCGTTAGCCATGTGATTAAACACCACATCAATATACACGCGAATACCATAGTCATTTAAGCAGGTCATCATCGTCTGAAAATCGAGGGTATTACCCAGTTCATTGTCAATAATTCGATAATCTTGTGGCTGATAGCGCTGCCACCAAGCGGTACCTTTCTCATGTTTCAACGACTTCATTGGCGGTGAAACTAAAACTGTTTTATAGCCTAATTGGCTTATCTGCTGAGCCTTCTCAGCAATCTCTCGATACGGCCAGTCAAATGCATGCAACATAACATCAGTGGCGAGTGTTGAATCTTTATCTTGAATAATGGGGTTTTTCATAAAACACCTTTTACAACTTAGGCTGCTACTTCAGCCGATACCCATACCCTACAAGATGCATGCCATATCAAGAATCATCCTAAATCGAGTAATCATAGGGTGAATGAATGATTTAGCAGGGCGGAGCTATAATCTCATGCTGACTAACTAAGGTTGAGGCAAGGGCTTAGTTGGCATAATAATCTACTTTATAACTAATCTAAGGCATGAAAAGTCAGTATAGCGCCTACAAGGTAGATGATGATATTGCAGATAGATGACAATTATTAGACAAGGTAGATTAGAGTCGTTACTTAATATTACACTCACATTTAAGGTGTTTTGACCCCGATCTCATATGGGGAGGCTCCAACAAAGCATAATTATTTCCAAGGCGCTTTTAAGGTAGGCTTCTTGTTACGTGGTTCGGTGGCAGGTTTGCCCCCAAGTTTTAATCCAAGATAAAACATATGCGCTGTGAATTCATCAATCCCATCAGCGACACATATCTTTTCAAACAGTTTATCTGCTGCGTCCTTTTTCTGCGCGGGTATGTGTTCACAGCGCAGCAGTTGGTAAAGCGCATCATGAACCAGCGATGCCCGCATATTTCTTGAGGTATCCACTACAGGGCCGGAGGGACCATCCCACGCGTAACCAGAGCGCACCGTAAGCCAACCATCTAGACTCAGACCAATAAACTCCATATCTATATTCTGCTGCGGGAAAATGTCCACTTTGATAATGAAATCTTCAGCTAGCTGATACTTATACCCTGCTCGATAAAAAATATGTTCCGACATTGTGGCTCACCGCTGTTCAAATAAACATCAATCACTCTCTTGGTTAAGAAAATAGATAGCGATAGGTAAACGGTCAAATTCAAATGGCTCGATAAATTGCGATTTTCATCAACTTTTTCATTAGCGTCTATACTGGGAGCACTAAATGCAAAGGAGAGCCATCATGATTCGTCTTGCCTGTTTAATGCTACTAAGCATCAGTTTTTCCGCATCATCAAATGATCTGCTTAAGCTATACGACTCAGAAAACGAACTTGAATACAATGACTTAGTGATTGAAGTTAAAGGCTATAAGGTCCCCACCCGTGCCGCATTTCGTGGATGGATGCTGATGAATAGAGCTGAAGGTCGAGTGGGAGAGATTGCGCAACAACTCCGAGACGCAGGGATTACCGAAGAACCGTTAAAAACCATGCCCTTACATTTGATTCTTCTACAAGGTACAAACTGGGCGATGAATGGAACCTCTGTATTTACCGTGCCTGATCAAAAACGCGTTCCCAATATGGTGCGAACGGTTAAATTCATTCAAGAACATGTCGAACCCGTACTAGGGCCACTCGTTCCTGTCTCTGGCGATAGAACGCAGTATTACAATCAAACCTCAGGTGGCGCAACCAAGAGCCAACATCTCAACTTTTGTGCTTTAGATTTAGTACCCATCAACGATATTACCCGCGAAGAGCTACATAAAAAGCTTTGGAGTATTTATAAGATTGTGGGTAAAGAAAATAAAATGGGAATGGGGCTATATTCGGGAGTGCGTTTTCATATAGATACGTGCGGGTATAGGAATTGGTGAAAAACCAGCTGTCAGCTTTAAGCTTTCAGCTATCAGACAGAGAAACCGTCATTCCCGCATGTCGTTAGCGGGAATCTCTTCACCCTAAAGACCCTCGACCAGAGTGCTGGCCCAGAAAAGCACTCGAGGATGATTTTGTTTTTATCTGACAGCTGAAAGATTGAAGCTGATAGCTAATAAAACCGTCATTCCCGCGGGCTCTTAGTGGGAATTTCTTCAGCCTATAGATCCTCGATAAAAGAATTCGAGGATGACAGCGTTTGAACAACTTGGAGCTTGAAGCTGATAGCTAATAAAACCGTCATTCCCGGGGGCTCTTAGCGGGAATCTCTTCAACCTATAGATCCCCGACCAGAATGCTAGCCCAGAAAAGCACTCGAGGATGACTTTGTTTTTATCTGACAGCTGAAAGCTTGAAGCTGACAGCTAATAAAACCGTCATTCCCGCGGGCTCTTAGCGGGAATCTCTTCAACCTATAGATCCTCGACCAGAGTGCTGGCCCAGAAAAGCACTCGAGGATGATTTTGTGTTTATCTGACAGCTGAAAGCTTGAAGCTGATAGCTAATAAAACCGTCATTCCCGCGGGCTCTTAGCGGGAATCTCTTCAACCTATAGATCCCCGACCAGAGTGCTGGCCCAGAAAAACACTCGGGGATGACTTTGTTTTTATCTGATACGACCTCGATAAAGCTGACAGCTGTAAGTTGTTAAGCAATATCCAAATACTTATGCGTCTGAACCGACAAGCGCCAATTGTTAGCAATACACGTATCAATACAAAGCTTAGTCGCTCGTGGTTTTTGGCTGATAGGCTGTAGCAAAACCTCTACCCCATCTTGCAGCATGCTCACTTCAAGCAAAGCCTTAAGGTCGTCAATGTCTGACTCTTTACCTACTGGGTGCTTAACCTCGTTGGCACGAGACATTGCGCTTGGCTCAATAGGAAGTTTGCCCTTCATGCCAATCTTTGGTGAAACCGTTACCCAAGTGTTTGGGGTCGCCAGCACTTCAAAAGTACCACTGGTTTCTATTTGGCAACGGTAGCCGTTTGCTTCAAGTTCTTTCGTCAAAGGCAATAAGTCATACTGGCATGGCTCGCCGCCGGTAATGACCACGTGTTTGGCCGAGTATTGCTCAAGGCAATAGGCCACCAGCGCGGATTCACTCGTGCTGCACCAACGCTCATCATCGCCTTTCTTTAGTAAAACCGTTTTAAAATCTGTTTCGTCTTCTAGGTTCACATCCCAGGTTTGTTTGGTGTCACACCAAGCGCAGCCCACAGGACATCCTTGCAGACGAATAAAGATAGAAGGCACTCCAGTAAAGAAGCCCTCTCCTTGTATGGTTTCAAACATCTCATTGATTTTAAGCACGTTATTCACCCGTGTAGATGCAACCAGCAGTGCAAGTTTCTTTGATTTCAACCTTGCTTAAAAGCGGCAGTAACGGCTTAGTTTGCGAAAATACCCATTTAGCCAGCACTTCACTGGTTGGGTTTTCAAGGCCTTCGATATCGTTAAGGTAATGATGATCAAGACGATCGTAGATTGGTTTAAACTTCTCTTTTACATCACTAAAGTCGATAATCCAGCCCGTATGAGCGTCCACTTCACCTTTAAGGTAAAGGCGAACCAAGAATGAGTGTCCATGCAGACGACCACACTTATGTCCCTCAGGTACGTGAGGTAATTTATGGGCGGCTTCAAACATAAACTCTTTGTAGATTTCAGTAGTCATAGTGTTCTTCTGTACGTTGGGTCTAAACAGACCTAAAAGAGAAAGGCACGGATTGTAGCAAGTTTAGTCCAAACCCCCAACGAAAACTGAAGTTGCATCCAAAAGAAAAGGCAGAGCTTTCGCCCTGCCTTCATTAGGTATTCTATAAAAGAGAGTTATAGATAGTATCGAACACCTAGAGCGTATAGATCGTCATCACTTGATACATCATCACCTAAGTCAAGCTGGTAACCAGCATAACCCATAAATGCAGGAGTGAAGTTGTACTCAACTTGCAGTGCCATTTGACTAATGACAGTTATACTGCTGTCATCATCTTCATGAGACTCGTAGTTCAAAGAGAAGTTGAGGCTATTTGCTAGTGCGAACGCCGCAATCGCTTCTACACTGGTTGAGTCATAAGCCGCACCACCAAGAGCATTACGGAAGTCACTACCCATTTCATATACTGCTGCAACAAATAGTCCGTCACCGTATGAACCATATTTAGCGGAGAGTGTGTTACCCATAGCATCATCGTTTTGCCCGGCAACAGAGCCCGTGCTAAATGCGTAACCTACGTTAATAGCTCCTAGATCAAACGACAGAGCAAGTTGACCTCGATCGCCGTAGGCCCCGTTTTGTCCCTGCCAACCTGCACCTAGGTTAAGATCTAAATTTTCTCCAAACATAAATGTTTTACGATAAGCTACTATTCTTTCCGCTCGAGAACTACCTAAAGCACCACCCTGTACGTATAAAAAATCATTGGCAAATGCAATTGGCATATCTGCGATGCCAGCTACAGAATAATATGGTGACCACTCTGTTCCGCCTGATGCTCGTCCCCAGGTATCATGAGAAACACCGATGTAACCCAAACGAGTAAAAAACGCATCTTTTTCATCACCATTTGCATCAGTATCTTTCAAAGGACGGAAGCCCCATTCCCCCTTGAAGTCAGCCTTGAAGCCATTTCCCATGTCTTGAGTACCGCTGATATTAATTCGAGGGGAAATCGACTGTACCACTAAGTCATCATTTCCATCGTTACCAATACCCATCGAAATATGACCACCGAATGAAAAGGTAGTGCCTTCACTGTTATACAATTCCACCGCAAAAGCTTGTCCACTAAATGCGATACCCGCAATTACACTTGCTAATACTGTCTTTTTCATAATGTCTTTCCATTTACCTATGTGTATAAAAGTTGTGCTAAAAACACTGTAAATGTCGTACGACTTAATCGACTTATTCTTTATTATTGGCGAAAATGCTATTCGCTCATTTGCCCAAAGCAACTTACAGAGAAGGTATATATCCTCGTCCCCCTGCTTAGTCATAAACCACTAATTTGTGGTCTAGTCCTACAAATCACCTTTTGTAACAGAGTAGTAATGATTTTTTAATAAACCAAATAAAAAGCGTGCCTAGATCACATTATAAATAACTTACTGGCTATTTAATGCTCAAAACGTGAATATTGCTGGTCTTCGGAAGGTTTATGACAAGTTTCTGTTGTCATTATTTGAGTGCTTATTTCGATTGGAAATATATAAATTTATCAATGAAGGTTTCAAATGATATATAGGAGATTTTAAATAATGAGTTATTTTTCACACTAAGTTATGTCGAACTAATTCGTTAAGTGTGTAGATGAGTGGAGTTAGATGTTAAATAAAAACTACAGATGCGGGAAGACTCACTTCTGTCGATGAGCAATGCTGAAATGATTATTCACGATGAATAATCTAATCCTAAAGTGAGAGGCATTTAAACCCAGCTAAATATTCGTCTCTTAATCCTATGAGGCTCGAGCAACGTAACTGGGTTTTATATTTACTTGTAGGCGACACCCATTAAAACAGGCATCGTTGTGCCATCTTTCATCTCGATCTCAAAAGGAATAGAGATTTCGATATCACTAAAACCGGCTTGATGGAGTATGGAGTGCGCAGACTCTTGAGTAAGCCCCTCTGACTCATCTTCACTCAACCAATCCCAATGAACAAATATCCCTTGCTCATCAAGTAACGAATAGATGATAGTCGCCGCTTCCTTGAAGTCCGGAATAAAGCCACATACTGATGAGGCAATAACAAGGTCGAACTGTTTTCTAAATGCAGGGTGCTGAGCCACCAATCCACGAGTAAGCTCGTCAACTACCGGTTCTACATTCGCCAAGGTTTTCTTGTCCAGCTCTTCTATCATGGCTTCAGAAGCGTCTAGAGCAACCACACTGCGCGCAAACGGCGCTACTCTTTGGCTCAACAAGCCAGTACCACAACCAAAATCTAATACATTTGCGCCTTTCAGTGAGTGAAGCGCTTGAAGCTCTGCGAAAACTAGATCTGAGAATTGAGCAGTTGCTGGGTCTTTCTCCCACTCAGCAGCATAATCATCCCAATTGTGCACCATCTGACTATCCATCCTAAAGTTTGTTGCCTACGCTGAGTAAAGCAAATCTTGGTAAAAAAAGATACAAAATTGCATTTAATACAAAGAGATATTGGGCTTAGATCATGTGTCGCTTGATTTTTCAGCACCCAATCAGTTAATTTTGAAAGCCTACACATTCGGAAAAGAGTACAAATGAACCTTTCCCATATAGAAGCCTTTGTTCAAGTTGCCCAACATGGCTCCGTATCAGAAGCCGCTCGGCAACTCGATTGCAATCGTACCAAGCTCTCTATGGCAATCAAAGCCCTCGAGAAAGAGTTAGACACGGAATTGTTTGTTCGCAGTGGTAATAACCTTGAATTATCTGAAGCAGGTAAAGCCATTTTCAAAAAATGCGAATCCATGCTGGTAATGGCATCGCGCATCAAACAAACCTGCCAACATATACGGGGGGATTTTACTGCCGAGGTGGGAATTGCCCGGGATGATGCGATTCCAGATGAGATATGGCAAGAGCTCTCTCATCGACTCAATAACAAATACCCGGCCACCACCTTTAACATCATTCTGGCGTCCAGTGGCGATCTCTCCAACCTAGTCGAAACCAAGCAGGTCAACTTTGCGTTCGGCGTTGATTATGAACGAGTTGACGACCCTAGAATCGAGTATACGCCCATTGGTAAACTCAGAATGATGTCGGTATGTAATAAAGACCATCCCCTGAGTCAAAAACGACGTGTCTCCGACGAAGAATTGCGTAACGCTATGCAGGTAACACTGGCATACCTCAATGATAAAGATAATCCTGAATTATTGCCCTTTTCTCTCAAACACATTGGGTTTTCAAGTTTTGATTACATTCTCAGCACCATTCGCACAGAAGGTGCATGGGGGGTTCTGCCAGAACCGCTCATTCGTCATCTATTAAGGGATGAAACGTTATCAGTCATTAAGCACACTTACGGGCTCACCCAAGAAGAGTTCTGTATGTTCTCCTCTACTGGTATGGAAGCGCACCCTGGTATGGTTTGGCTCTGCGATAAGCTCAGTGATTACTTGTTTGATTTCTAGCTCCAGTGGGTGTCAATATTATTGACACCTTTGCGTTGGCATAACCAGTTGATATTAAAGACTAATTTCCCATTCTTTCAAGTAATAACTTGAACCTAAGCAAACTTTGATTGAAAGCTTCCTGCCACTCGCAAACAATAGCCACAGTTAATTTCATTCAAAAGGTTCATCATGAGTGGTAGAGAACGTTCCTCCGAACGCCGCATTTTAGTTTATTCAGCCCTGTTAACGCTTGGCTTTGCCGTTAGTGGCATTGTCTTGGGTAATTGGGTCGGATCTATGGTCATTATCTTTGATGGTGCGTACTCTCTTATCAGCTTAGCGTTAACTTTATTGTCATTGCTTGCAGCAACGCTAATGGCGCGCCCAAACAGTAAACGTTTCCCAAATGGATTAGCGGTGCTTGAACCTATCGTCATCGCTATTAAAGGGGCGGTTATTCTAGGTTTAGTCTGTATCTCACTCTACTCGGCTATTCACTCTGTTATTGATGGTGGCCGTGAAATCGATACCTCAATTGCAACCTTATTCGGCCTTATCAACGTGATCGGCTGCGCTATTGGTTGGACAATGTTAGCTAAGAAAAACAAAGATATAGATTCAGGCCTTATCGCCGCAGAAGTTAAGCAATGGCAAATGGACACCCTAATCAGTGTGGCGGTACTCTTAGGTTTTGTTGCGGCTTGGATAATGCTACAAACTTCACTAAGCGCATACGCCGCATACGCCGATCCAGTGATGATGTTGTTGATGGCCGGATACTTCATAAAAGTCCCTTCGGTGATGCTTAAGGAAGCGGTATCTGAGTTGCTTTATATGTCTGGGAATAAGGCAAGTAGAGAAGAAATTGAAGCCGAAAGCTGAAAGCTATCAGCTATCAGCTATCAGCTATCAGCTATCAAGCTTCTCACTACGCTCGTGTCAAAGCTATCATTACTCATGCTAAAAAACCCCAGAAAATCGTCATGCCCAAAGTGTTTTCTGGGCCAGCACTCTGGTCGGGCATCTAACACCGCCCCCGAGGCAAATATATTCTAGCCAACCCTTTCAACCCCTAAGATTCTGGATAGTTGCTTTGCAACTTCCAGAATGACACATATGAAAGATCCCAGAACCTAGGTCCTAGGTCCTAGGCCCAAAACCTGACAGCTGAAGGCTTAAAGCTGTCAGCTGATACCCTTATCTATACTTGCAATATCCCCCACTCTAATTTAAAGTTGCATTCAAATTGCAACTTTAAGGTTTTGGCTATGCTAAACATCACAGATAAAGCAAAAGAAGAAGCGATCACACCATTGCTTCGACTTGGCTTTCGTCCCTTTTTCTTACTTGGTGCCCTGTATGCGTTTATTGCGGTTCCAGTGTGGATCTACGCGTTCCAAAACGGGCAGCCGGAAGCATTAGGTGCTCCTGCCCTTTGGTGGCACGCTCATGAGATGTTGTTTGGTTTTGCTATGGCTATTGTTGCAGGGTTTGTACTCACCGCGGTTCAAAACTGGACTGGGGTTAACGGTACTAAAGGTACTCGACTCGGTCTCATTGTGGCGCTTTGGCTAGCCCCACGTATCCTCTTTTGGACGCCTGCACCGTTTTGGCTTATCTCTGTGGTAGAAAGCTTGTTCTTATTAGCGGTAGCTTATGAGGTCGGTACTCGCGTATTCAAATCCAAAGGCTGGAGAAACCTATTCTTCGTTCCTTTATTTGCTCTCGCCATCTTTGCGAACTTCGCCAGTTACGCGACCATCACAGGTGTTGCACCCTTTACTTCAAGCGCAGTGTGGCAAGCGATGCTTTGGTGGTTCATGTTGTTGCTGTCAGTTATGGGCGGGCGAGTGATCCCATTCTTTACCTCTCGCAAATTCAACTTTGATAAGCCGCAGCCTGTGTTATGGCTAGAAGTCGCAGGTAACCTTCCTCTGGTTCTGCTGTTTATCTTGAGCTTTTTCCCATTGACCTTAAGCCAGCTGGAAACACCGCTGTTTATCTGGGCAGGCGTATTTCAATTAGTGAAGGTGATGAGATGGAAGCCATGGAAGACCATCAGCGAACCCCTAGTTTGGGCGCTACACGCTTCCTACGCCTGTATACCTGCCTATTTATTACTAAAGGGGCTAACGACAAATGCATGGCTTGCACACACCTCTTTGCACCTGTTTGCTATCGGCGCTCTTTCAGGGCTGATATTAGCCATGATAACGCGTGTCACCATGGGGCATACCGGGCGTAATATCTATCAAGGCCCTAACATGGGTGTCGCGTTTGGTGCATTGATATTGTCCGCCTTAGTCAGAAGTGTGGGTGTTGGCCTATACCCAGAATACACAATGCAACTACTCGATGTGGCGACCGTATTGTGGATGCTAAGTTTTGGTCTGTATCTACTTAAGTTTGCCAAAATGCTCGCCACGCCAAGGGCGGATGGTCATCCGGGTTAAGCACTTTACTCTGAGCTTTTACAACGCTTAGTCAATCATTTCTTAAACACATTTAACGGAGTCTTCAAATAGGAGACTCCGTTGCTTTCTGGCTCAGGAAAACGCCCACCGCGAATATTAATCTGTACTGCTGGCAAGATTAAGGCAGGCATGGCCAACGTAGCATCGCGCTCATTTCGCATCGCAACAAACTCGGACTTAGCACACCCTTGGTGTACATGAATGTTACTCTTCCTTTGCTCTTCTACCGTCGTTTTGTATAAGCATTCTCGGCCGTTTGGTCCATAGTCATGGCACATATACAGCTCGGTTTCCGGCGGCAGTTCAAGTATCTTCTGTATCGAGGCATATAACTGCTCAGCATCTCCTCCCAGAAAATCACAGCGCGCCGTACCCATATCGGGCATAAAAATCGTGTCTCCAACGAACGCAGCCGTTTCGTTTACAACAAAGGTAACGCACGACGGTGTGTGACCTGGCGTATGCATCACGTGAATGTTTGATTCTCCCAACGGAATCGCCTCGCCATCTGCTAACAAAAGATCAAACTGACTACCATCAGCAACAAACTCTTCTAAGCCAAAAATTTGCTTAAACGTTGACTGTACCGTGGTGATTTCTCTTCCCGTTGCCATTGCTGCTCCGCAGCGCTCTCTAAGATAGCTAGCAGCACTTAAGTGATCGGCATGAACATGTGTCTCCAATATCCACTGAAGCGTTAAGTGTTGTTGTTCAGCGTATCTGAGGATGTCATCAGCAGAGCAGGTCGAAGTCACCCCCGCTGCAGCATCGTAATCAAGCACAGGATCAATGATTGCGCTCGATTTTGTCGCATTATCAGTAACAAGATAGCTATAAGTATTTGAACCGGAGTGGAAAAAGCTTTTGATTGAAACTGGATTCATTGCGCTCGCCTTTATATTAACAAATGCTAATTAAAGACTAGGAGTGGGACTCTTATTTCGCAAAGGTCTAATTAAGAACGTTTAGGCATAACGAGGAATACTGGATATGCCAGTAAGACACTAGGGAATAGAAACAAGTGCCACCATTAACAGAGGCACTTGTATAAAATGGAGAAACGACTAGTTGCCGGCGAGTTCAATAAAGTTTTGCTTTACCGGATCACTCTTCATAATTCGACCATGACCAAGGCCTTTGGTCGCAATCAGGGTGACTTTATCCATCTCATCTGCGGCGCGCTTTGACACCTCAAAGCTGGTAAAACGGTCCCCTTCATCGTGAACGATAACCGTTGCATGCTCTCGCAGTTTCAGTTTGCCATACGGGTCAATGGTATGAATTGGATAGTGATACTCACTGCTCACCTCTTCGACGACTTCTTCAAACAGTTTCATCGAATAACCAGAGCGCTTAACGCTACCAAACAGGTTTTCAAGGTATTCAAGTACCGGAGCAATCAACAATAATGGGCAATCAATGGCCTTGTGATGTTTACACTCCACCGTTGAGGCCGTCCCCATACTGTGAGCAATGATCCCATCGACTTTGTCGACACTGTCCAAGATAGCTTCTAACCCCTGCACAAACGCAGGAATATGGCCATAAGCACCGCCACTGGTACCGTGCGCTGGCTGATCATAAGCCAAGGCGGTAAAGCCAGATTGAGCCATAAATTCCATTAAAGGGAAAAACTGGTTGGCAGTCCCTGACCACCCATGGTTCAGCACCCACAGTGGCCCTGACCCTAAGGTATAAGTGGTTAGATCGCCATGCGCTGATTTAACCACACCCTTGATCATACCCTTAGGTTCTGGATTCTTAGGTTTACTGCGAACCGGAGTGAGCAACAATTGTCTGGCAATTTTGCGAGCATGCTTAGGTGCAACCTTATGGTGTACACGAGTACCCACATTCACCAAAGAACGGCGTAGGTTAAATTTCTTAGAGGTGTTGAAGTAGATCTTATCGCTCATGTTCGTCCGTGAATCGCAACTATAGAGTGGTTACTCTAACATAGGCAGGCAAATGACTGAAAACTTGATTTGGCCGCTAATCTTTCCGTCTTAGGTCACGCGCTAATATCAGAGCTAAACCGAAAATCTGCAAGAACAACGCAATGTTCTTGTAGCGGCTAATTTGCATATCGTTTTTTGAGGTCATTTCTAGCAATGAAATGTTATTGAGATAGTACTTATCAATGAGGTCGCGCTGCTGGTTTTGCTCTCGCTCTAGCATCAGTGACAGGGTTTGTAGGTTATTGATAGAAAGCTCAGGCACAGGTTTACCCGTCCAGACCTCGATCTGCTTTGCTAGCTCTGCATTCACCGCTTGATTGCTGTCATCGTGGCCAAGTACCACCAGCAATGTTTCCTTTTTTCGTTCGAGGTTCTCAACTCGGTTCCACGCCAGTTGGATAGACCGTAGATTATTGTTTTGTCCTTCATACAGAGCCGCATTTTTCCGTGATAGATCATCCAGTATTTGGCTAGATATCACTATGGCGAGCACATTAAGGAGCAGCCCTAAGAAAACAAGCAACCAAGCCGGTGGCCAACCAATTTTCATTTCTCTGCTCCTTAAGACTAAGGTCTGTTATTACAAAATTGCCTGTACTACGTTCAATGCAGCAAGCAGTCCGATAACCCCAAACGTGCTCATCATGCCAAACACCCGACCCTTCATTTTTCGATTCAATACCGCTAAGCCGTGGGATAAACGCCCTACCACCAGCAATGTACCTAAGATATGAATCGCCCACTCAGGCGCACCATTGAACTCGGCAAGCATCAATAACAATAGTCCAATAGGAATATATTCGGTGGCATTACTGTGAGCACCGCGCGCTACTGCTAAGTCGTCGACTTGTCCATCAGCGTGGGATACTCGATGTTTACGGCGCTGTTTAATCACTTGAACAGACAGGTAACAGATCCAAACAGCTAAAATGCCCGCGTACAAAGAGGTGATCATAAGACTCCGTTCTTAAATTAGTAATGAGTGTAATCATCAAAGAACAAAGAGGGTTCTTCCGATAACAATAAGCCCAGTATTAACCGAGCGTGCGCTTGGTGCTAATAGATATAGCTAATATAAAATAAACCACCGGACATATCTTGTCGCATGGCAAAATCGTCATCTTTATCAACAGAGAAATTGAGTGAGGTAGAAGTAAAACCAACCCCAGTCGCAAACGACTCGGTAATGCTATATTCAGCGGAAATTATGAAATCGAGGAAGTAGCCACTATAGTCATCTATTTTCAAACTAAAGTAATCGACCGAACCTATCACCTTCCAATCTTCAGCTAACTGGTAGTCTAAACGAAATCCGATAACAGGCAGTGGCGCAATTAGATCTACGCTCGACCCTGTTCTCATTACACCACCATTCGAACCGTCCTCGACCTTCACTCCCGAACTCAATCCAACATCAAAATCCATTGCGTGCACACCAAGGGATACCGAAAGTTCAACGTCCTCATTGTGATAAAACGAGTAGGCATAGTTAATTTTGTAGATATCAATATCAGAGTATGAATCTACAAACGCGCCGACTTTATACTCTTGCCCATCCCAAGTAATATCGCGTGTTAACTCGTTGCTTCCATCACTACGTAAACTGAGATAGGCAAATTCAATTCGGTGATAGTTAGTAAAACGGTAGTAGCCATCAATCTTAAAGTTCTTGTTTTCAGTGTCGAGATTGAGATCATCCTGAAGATGAATTTTAGATCCTACCAAGCCTTCTTTCGTTGCCGCCACAATAGTGTCGGTTTGCCATATCCAAAACATGCCTAAGTTGATCTTGAGTCTTTCATCCAGCTCTTGCTGTTCCGCGCTAACCACTGAAGAAAACAAGGCAAACATTGCCAACAAACTGTGTTTCATAACGTCCCTTTAAAGCGCACAAAGCATCCTGCTTTGCCAAAGAAAAACCAAATATTTACATAAGGTTAGTATAAACAGCTCAATTAATAACTGACCGACTCCAAATTATAGGCATTAAAAAACCCCAAGCAGAATAATCTGATTGGGGTTTAGTTCGTTCATCAATTCAGCCCATGCTTGATAGGCTAAGTCGATGTTACTTTACTTTCTTATAGAACACAGTCGATAGCGGTGGCAATACCATGTGAACAGATTGCTCTAAGCCTTGGCTTACAACGCTTTCTGTTTCTAGTGTCGCTGGCACTTCAACGTTTGCGCCGTTGTACTTCGCATCATCAGTATTAAGCAGCAGTTCATACTGAGCTTCACCAGGGATGCCTAGACGGAACTCATGTTGAGGCACAGGCGTGAAGTTAGAAACAACCAATACGCGCTCACCATTCTCATCTATACGCTCATGCGCTAGAACGCTCGCTTCTGCTTCGTCTTGCAAACGCCACTCGAAACCACGTGGGTCGTAATCAAGATCATGCAGCGCTGATTCTTGCTTGTACAGTTTGTTCAAGTCACGAGTCAGGTTCAGCACGCCTTCATGACGCTCGTAGTCCAACAAGAACCATTGAAGTTGGTCATCATGGTTCCACTCAGCCGTTTGGCCAAACTCAGCACCCATGAAGTTCAGCTTCTTGCCCGGTTGTGCGTACATGTAACCCATGTAAGCGCGCAAGTTAGCGGTTTTTTGCCACTCATCACCAGGCATCTTGTCGTGGATCGCACCTTTACCGTATACCACTTCATCGTGAGATAAAGAGAGTACGTAGTTTTCACTGTGTGCATACATCAACGGGAATGTGATGGTGTTGTGATGGTACTTACGGTGGATAGGATCTTGCTGAATGTAAGACAAGCTGTCATGCATCCAACCCATGTTCCACTTAAAGCCAAAGCCTAAACCGCCCAAGAATGTTGGTGCAGATACGCCAGGGAATGCCGTAGATTCTTCCGCAATGGTCATCGCGTTCGGGAAGTGCTTGTACACTTCTTCGTTCATCCACTTCAAGGTAGCGATCGCATCGTAGTTCTCGTTGCCACCGTCTTGGTTCGGAATCCACTGATCGTGGCTGCGCGAGTAATCCAAGTACAACATTGAAGCAACCGCATCCACACGGATACCATCAATGTGGTAATGCTCAAACCAGAACAGTGCGTTAGACACCATGAAACGACGAACATGCTCACGACCTAGGTCATAGATGAACGAGTTCCAATCTTGGTGCCAGCCGCGACGTGGATCTGGATCGTGATACAGAGGCGTACCGTCAAAGTTCGCTAAGCCATGATCATCAGATGGGAAGTGCGCTGGAACCCAGTCAAGCACAACGCCTAGACCGGCTTGGTGACACTGATCGACAAAGAATTTGAAGTCATCAGGCGAACCGAAACGGCTGGTTGGTGCAAATAGACCAATCGGCTGATAGCCCCAAGAACCGTAGAACGGGTGCTCAGAAATCGGCATCAGCTCTACGTGAGAGTAGCCAAGATCCACAAGGTACGGGATCAACTCTGCCGCCAGTTCACGGTAGTTTAAGAACTCACCTTCGGCATTACGCTTCCAAGAACCGGCATGCAGCTCATAGAAAGACAGTGCTTCTTTTCGCTTTTCCGTCAACGAACGCGTTTGCCATGCACTATCTTGCCATTGGTATTTGGTCTGATCGTAAGTCACAGAAGCAAAAGAAGGGTATTGCTCGTGCTGGAAGCCCCATGGGTCTTGCTTATGCGGCAAGCTTTCGCCATGTGGTCCTTTTAATTCGTACTTGTATTGAGAGCCTTCGGCTAACTCAGGGATGAATAGACCCCAAATTCCGTAATCAAGGCGCTGCATTGGGTGGCGACGGCCGTCCCAATCATTGAAGTTACCAATGATGCTTACTGCTTGCGCATGCGGTGCATAAACAAGGAAACGAGTACCCGAAATCGTCTTACCATCACGCTCTAGCGTAACGAACTGAGAGCCCATATGCTTGTACATCTCTTTAGGAGTGTGCAAGTTATCGAACTCTTCGTATAGAGAGTGGTACTGGTATGGGTCGTCGATGATCTGCTCGACGTCACCCCAATGAACCGCTAACTTATAGTGAGTAAAAGTCAGGTCACGCTCTTCAGTAAGAACAAACGCATCCATCTCGTCACGCACTAATTCGATGCGCTTATCACCAAGGATAACCTCTACACGGCTTGCGCCCGGCATCCAAACAGTAAGGTAACGACCTTTCTCTCTAACAAATGGGCCTAATACTGAAAATGGGTCAGTAAGTGCTGCTTGACTCAACTTGTGATAAGCAGTTTTAAATTTGTCCTGAGGCTTCTCCACGCCCAATCTCCTTCGATAATTAGTTCTTATTTATAATTTTTATCAGTGAGAGCACCCTGCCCCCACCCTAGCCGTTTTATTTTTGTCAGCGATCATGTTGCCGCTAAGCTAATTGTTCAGATTAACATACTTATTTGAAGGTATGTTGAATGTCGTGAGATTAGTGGTATAGCCCACTATGTGCTCTCTAAGATCCCGGCTCTTCGGCCGGGATGACACTTCAAAGTACGGCAAAAAAACCGTCATACTGGAAAACACTTAGTGTTTATCCAGTATCTTGGTAAGTGCCAAAACTTGGAATTGTGCACCCTAAGATACTGGATAAGCTTCGCTTTCCAGTATGACGAGGCCGTTCACATTATCTAAAATGTGCAATCACCACATACAAAAATGCCCGCTGAAGCGCGGGCATTTCAGTTCGCTGTGAACTGTAACAAAATTACGAAAATGAAAGTTTGAGCCGTGCCGAACTTTTAGGCATCAAACAGTCAATTATCATTTTTTGGAAGCTTGATCACGAACTTCTGTTAAACGTTTTGCTATGTGGTTAACTGCTTCACGGCCAAACATATCTTCAAGGTTCACAGACAGTTTACGACGCCAGTTCGGATACTCTTCAACAGTACCTGGGATGTTCACTGGTTTTTCCATTTCTAGCCAATCTTCTAGCTGTACGCTTAGTAGAGCAGAAGAGCCGGCAGCAACGTGCAGTTGTAGACCTTCAGCAAGGTAGCGATCCATAGGAACCCACTCTGCGTTTTCACCAATGCCTGTCGACAAGAACTGTGGGTTATTTTCACGAATTGTGTTCAAAATACCCTGCTTGCACTCTAAGCGATCGTCAAATAGACCAGCAAGTTGCTCTTCATTTGGATACAAACCTAGCTCAGCACCCAGTTTCAGATCATCACAGTGCCAGAAACCGCGTAGCGTTGGCATATCGTGAGTACATAGCGCTGACATAGATTGCTCTGCGTATTCAGTTGGCTTGATGAAGCTGCCATCTTCGTGGTTTTCGAAGAAGAAGATCTTGTACGAGTGCACACCTGCGTCACGCAAGATATCAACGATTTCATCAGGCACAGTGCCTAAATCTTCACCGATAACTGAACACTGGAAGCGGTGAGATTCTAGCGCAAGGATGGCTAGCATATCTTCCACTGGGTAGTACATGTACGCACCCTTAGTCGCGTTCTCACCCTTCGGAATCCACCAAAGGCGTAGAAGGCCTAATACGTGGTCAATACGCAGTGCACCGCAGTGCTTCATGTTAGCGCGCAATAGCTTAACGTATGCATCGTAGCCTGTTTCTTGCAGCACTTGTGGGTTCAGCGGTGGCAGACCCCAGTTTTGACCTAGAGGACCTAATACATCTGGCGGAGCACCGATGCTTGCATCTAGAATCAGGTTGCCGTCATCAGCCCATGTTTCAGAGCCAGAATCCGCAACACCTACTGCAAGGTCGCGATACAGACCAAGGGTCATACCCTTCTCTTCTGCTAGCGCTTGAGCTTCGTTGATCTGTGTATCTGCAATCCACTGCAGGTACATGTACAGCTCAACCAAGTCTTTGTGATCTTTAATAAACTTTTGAGAGCCAGCGCTATCAAAGCGACGGTACTTCTCAGGGAATACAGGCCAACCCCACATGTGCTCATCGGCATCACGCAGTGTTTTGTGCATTGCATCAAACGCGGCTTGATGAAGCAGGCTTTCTCCGCCTTCCTCAACAAAGCTCAGGAACGCTTGTGCACGTTCAGTATTTTTGTCTAGGTGACGAGATTTAAACTCAGCAAATAGAAGAGGCAATACCGCCATCTTAAGATCGGATACTTCGCTGTAGTTTACGTGCTGAATCTCACGTGCTTTTTGCAGACGCTGTTGGAACTCAGCGCTACCTACCTTCTGCTGCGCTTCCACACTTAGCGCAAACTCAGGTACTGAACTCACATCAATGTACATGATGTTCAACCAGCGACGAGAAGATGGGCTATACGGGCTAGCGCCTTCTGGGTTTGCTGGGAACAATGAGTGGATTGGGTTTAGACCCACAAAATCACCGCCACGAGCGGCAATATCACCCACTAGCTGTTTCAGATCGCCAAAGTCACCGATACCCCAGTTGTGAGGAGTACGTAGGGTATAAAGCTGGATGCTTGGGCCCCACAGTTTTTTGCCGTTTTCAATATCACTTTGTTTGAAGCACGCCTTTGGCGTAACGATCAGTGTCATCTCATAAGGGGCTTTACGACGCTTACGAGTCACGATCAGTTTGTGGTAACCCCACTTAATTTCAGCAGGCAATGCAAAGACTAGTGGACCACCCTCTTTGCGCTCATCTCTTACGATTTGAGACTGCAGGTAGCCTTCAAGGACTTCACCTTGCTCTGTTTCTAAACGCCATGCAAACTCGCTTTCACGAGCGCTTACGCCTAGGTTTAGTTCCACTTCTACTGGCTCGTCATCACGAACCACCAGCACTGGCGCTAATACTTCTTTCTTGTGCATTTTCTCTGCTGATTTAAGCAGTGCTTCGTCACTGCTCGTATCGTAACCTAGAGCTGCAAGTAAGCGTTCAATGGTTTCATCTTCAACGCTAGCTTGGTCTCCCCAAGCACTGACATAGCTATCGGCAATACGAGCCATTTCAGCGACTTTTTTTAGTGCGGATTGTTCTTTCATCGCTCTCTCCGAAGACGAAACACGCCTTCAAACAAAATGTAATTCTTATAAAAAAGCTGTCAGCTTTTAGCTGCAAGCTATCAGAGGTATCGTCATCCTGATGAAAACTGGAAGCCAGCCCAGCAAGATCTTAGTAAGTACATGTCTAAGCCTTGTGCTTCCTAAGGTCCTGGATATTTGCGTTGCAAATTCCAGGATGACGAATTTTGCAAGGGTGAGAACTGATTCCCACCCTTGCTGTTTTTATTAACGGCTAACCGCTTCTAGTTTCCAGATGTTGTTCACGTAGTCGCGAATCGAACGGTCTGAGCTGAACTTACCAACTAGTGCTGTGTTCATGATGGCTTTCTTAGCCCAACCAGCTTGGTCACGGTATTGCGCGTCCATATCTTCATGTGCTTGAACATAAGAGGCAAAGTCAGCCAAACATAGGTAAGGGTCACCGCCGTCTAGTAGGCTGTCGTACGTTGCACGTAGAAGACCAGGTTGACCAGGGGTGAACTCTTCACCTAGTAGAAGGTCCAAAGACGCTTTTAGAAGGTGGTCAGTATTGTAGTAGTCGTACGGGTTGTAACCGCGCGCTTGCGTGCTTTTCACACCATCAACATCAAGACCGAAGATATAGATGTTTTCATCACCTACTTCTTCACGAATCTCAACGTTTGCACCGTCCATCGTACCGATAGTTAGTGCGCCGTTTAGAGCCATCTTCATGTTACCAGTACCTGATGCTTCTTTACCTGCCATAGAGATTTGCTGAGAAACGTCAGCGGCTGGGATCAACATCTCTGCCATGCTTACACGGTAATCAGGGATGAATACCACTTTCAGCTTACCGCCTAGGCGTGGGTCGTTGTTTACTTTCTCAGCAACCTTGTTGATTGCAAAGATGATCTCTTTCGCTAGGTGGTAACCTGGTGCCGCTTTAGAGCCGAAGAATACAACACGTGGAGCCATATCAAATGCTGGGTCATTCAGTAGGCGGTGGTATAGAGACAACACGTGTAGTAAATCAAGCTGCTGGCGCTTGTACTCGTGCAGGCGCTTGATCATCACATCAAAGATAGCATTCGTATCTAGCTCGATACCCATGTTTTCTTTAACCCAAGCAGCCAAACGCTCTTTGTTCTGTTTCTTAACCGCCATGAATTCTTTTTGGAATTTCGCATCATCGGCGAATTTCGAGATGCCTTCTAGCTGTTCAAGCTTAGCTGGCCACTCAGAGCCAATCTTCTCAGTGATAAGAGACGATAGACCTGGGTTACAGAACTTCAACCAACGACGAGGCGTAATGCCGTTCGTTACGTTGTGCAGACGAGTTGGGAACATCTCGTGGAACTCTGGGAACAAGTCTGTCTTAACTAGCGCAGAGTGAAGTGCTGCTACACCGTTTACTGCGTAAGAACCGATCACACATAGGTTCGCCATGCGCACCATGCGATGGAAGCCTTCTTGGATGATAGACAGCTTAGCTTGCTTCTCACCGTCACCAGGCCACATTGCACGTACTTCTTGTAGGAAGCGGTGGTTGATTTCGAAGATGATTTCCATGTGACGAGGAAGTAGACGCTGGATTAGCGACTCAGGCCAAGTCTCTAGTGCTTCTGGAAGTAGTGTGTGGTTAGTGTACGCGAACGTTTGTGAGCTGATTGCCCATGCTGCATCCCACTCAAAACCGCGTTCATCGATTAGGATGCGCATTAGCTCCGGAATCGCGATAGTTGGGTGCGTATCGTTAAGCTGGATAGTCTCTTGCTTAGGTAGGTCCTCTAGAGAGTAACCTGCCGCTTCGTGACGACGCAGGATATCGCGAACAGACGCTGCAGAGTGGAAGTACTGCTGCATTAGACGCAGAGTTTTACCCTTCTCGTGGTTGTCGTTCGGGTATAGAACCTTAGTGATGTTACCTGCATCGATCAGCGCGTGCTGAGCTTCGAAGTAGTCACCGTTGTTGAAGCTCTCTAGAGAGAAAGGTGCAATCGCTTGGCATTCCCAAAGACGCAAAGGGTAAACCGTAGAAGACTCATAGCCTACGATTGGAAGATCCCATGGCATAGCTCTAACGCTCATACCAGGAACCCATTTGCGAACTTCTTTACCGTTCTCAACAGTCCATTGAACTTCACCGTAGAAGCCAATCTCTTGAGCAAGCTCTGGACGAGCTACTTCCCATGGGTAGCCTTCAATGCCACGCCATGCATCAGGTGCTTCTTTCTGGCGACCATCTTCAAACGATTGCTTGAATAGACCGTATTCGTAGTGCAGACCGTAACCTACAGTTGGGAATTCTTGAGCAGCACATGAATCCATGAAACATGCAGCAAGACGACCAAGGCCACCGTTACCTAGTGATGGGTCACGCTCTTCTTCTAGAAGGTCAGTTAGGTTGAAACCAAGTTCACCCATTGCATCAGTCACGTTCTCGTAAAGGCCCATGCTGATCAAGTTGTTGCCCGTTAGACGGCCAATAAGGAATTCTAGTGATAGGTAGTTAACGCTTTTTGCGTTAGTGATTTTCTTGTCTGATTCAGTTTGAAGCAGGTCAAGGGTAGTGAATTCAGCCAGGGCTTGGCCCATTGCTAGATACCATTGACGTGTAGATGCATTCTCTTCAGTCGTTGCGTAAGTCGCTGTAAGGTGTTTCTTAACGCTTGCTTGGAATTGTTTTTTGTCGAACTTTTTTTGTTGAGCTGGTTTCATAAAGGAACTCTCATCGTTTAGTAATTTCCATCTGTGGTCATCATCCTTCAACCCTGACAATGCTTCATCCTCCTACGAAGGGGGATGATTAGGAGGAGTATTCGGGGCGTAGGGGGGGAGAGAGAATTAAGTTGTTGAGCCAGATCCCACAATAAGGGGGTGACCCCATACAACGCGAGACAATGATCACACTCAAGTGCAATTTGGCATTCATCCTTAACATTTAAATGTGAGCAAAGTAATTTTCGGTATTATGAAAAACGTGAAATCAGTCACGTGAAAACTCGGCTCCCTTGTATGATTTTTCCCACAATCCTGTGCAAGTGCGACCGTACTACCCCTTGAAAACTAGGGCATAGTCGATCCACATCACAAATCTAAGGCGTAGAAAGCAGAAATAGAGGACACCTAAACCAAATCAAAGCAGGATCGGACTTAAGAATTAAAATAATTAGAACAAACGTCATCCTGAACTCGATTCAGGACCTTAGAAAGTGCCAAAGTTTGATATTCACACCCACTAAAATACTGGATAGCCATTACATGGCTTCCAGCATGACGAATGCGTTTAAAGACGTAATGATGCAAAAATAACGCACATGCGTCATCCTGAACTTGATTCAGGATCTTAGAAAGTGCCAAAGTTTGATTTTCGCACCCACTAAGATACTGGATAACCATTACATGGCTTCCAGCATGACGAATGCGTTTTAGACGTAAAGATGCAAACAATGACGCGCACACGTCATCCTGAACTAGATTCAGGACCTTAGAAAGTGCCAAGGTTTGAACTTCGCACCCTCTAAGATACTGGATAGCCATTACATGGCTTCCAGCATGACGAATGCGTTTTAGACGTAATGACGCAAACAACACCGCACACGCGTCATCCTGAACTCGATTCAGGACCTTAGAAAGTGCCAAAGTTTGAATTTCGCACTATCTAAGATACTGGATAGCCATTACATGGCTTCCAGCATGACGAATGCGTTTTAGACGTAAAGATGCAAACAATGACGCACACGCGTCATCCTGAACTCGATTCAGGATCTTAGAAAGTGCCAAGGTTTGATTTTCGCACTCACTAAAATATCGGCTAGCCAACAACGTCTTCCCCGAGCGATTTTATCGGGGAACTAATAACTATAAAGTAACAAATAGGTAAGTAACCATGTGGATCCCATCAAAACTGACTCGCCCTGGACGCCTTCACAACGCTATCGTACGTCCTCGTGTTTTGGATTTACTCCAGCAAGCTCCTTTCTATAAGTTGGTGCTACTTCGCTCTCCAGCGGGTTACGGCAAGACCACAATGGCGGCACAATGGCTGTCAGATAAGGCTCACGTAGGTTGGTATAACCTAGACGAGAGTGACAACGATAGCTACCGCTTCATAAACTACTTTATTCAGGCGCTGAACAAAGCGACGGATAATGCGTGTACTAACTCTCAGGCTCTGATAGAGAAGAGACAATACTCTTCCCTGCACTCCCTATTTGGGGAGATCTTCGGCGAGCTAACCAACAACGTACACGAAACCTATTTAGTGTTAGATGATTATCACTTCATTAATAATGAAGAGATCCACGAGGCAATGCGCTTCTTCATCAAACACATGCCGGATAACCTAACCGTCGTTGTGACTAGTCGCTCTAACCCGCCATTGGGCACCGCAAACCTGCGCGTACGCGATCTGATGATCGAAATTGATGATGATTTGCTGGCGTTTGATAAAGAAGAAACCACTCGCTTCTTTAATATGCGCATGAAAGAAGAGATTGACGAGACCACCGCCGACGACCTGCGCACTTACGCAGAAGGCTGGCCATCAGCGATGCAGTTAATTGCGGTACAAGCGCTGCAACAAAACAAGCCTCTTCAACAGTCTTTGCAAAACATCAGTGAATTTAATCACACCCACTTATGGGATTACCTTGCAGAAGAGGTATTTGACTTCGTTGATGCCGACACAAAAGAATTCTTAATGCAGTGTTCGGTACTCGACAACTTTAGTGATCAATTGATCATTGATGTGACTGGTCGCGAAGACGCCCTTGGCATGCTAGAAAACCTAAACAAATACGGTTTATTCCTAAGCACCGCATCAAGTGAGAATAACTGGTATCGCTTCCACAACCTATTTAGTGAGTTCCTGAGCCATCAGCGTCATACTCACCTACCCCAACAAGAAGTGGCACTGCAAACAGCAGCTGCTCAATCATGGCTTAAACACGACCGCCCTATCCAAGCGCTAGTACACGCGCAGCGTGCAAAGGACTCAGAGCTGTGTGCGAGCATCATGCAAGAACATGGCTGGAAGATGTTTAACAGTGGCGAACTCACCACACTAGAAAAAGCCATCGCAGAGCTCGATACCGATCAACTATATAAAACGGCAAAGCTACCGCTACTAAGAGCTTGGCTTGCACAAAGTCAGCACAGATTTAATACCGTTGGTGATCTGCTAGCAGAAGCCAAGCTAGAGCTTGATAAGCGAAACATTCCCCTGTCTATTAAAGAGCAAGGCCAGGTAAGAGCACTAAGAGCGCAGGTTGCCATCAACCAAGGTAAACCGGAAGAAGCCCTTCGATTGGCAGAATTAGCACTAAGCCAAATAGACAACAACGACTTTAGAAGCCGTATTGTTGGAACATCCGTCATCGGCGAGGTCAACCACGTACTGGGTCGACTAGACCGCGCACTGCCTATGATGCAGCAAACAGAAAAACTGGCTCGTCAGTATCAAGTGTTCCACCACGTACTGTGGGCGCTTATCCAGCAGAGTGAAATATTGATTGCGCAAGGCTATATTCAAGCAGCTTACGAGCTTCAAGACCAAGCCTTCAAGCTAATAGAAGAACACCACTTCCAGCAAGTACCGCTCCACGAGCATTTACTTAGAACACGTGCGCAAATCCAATGGTGCTGGAACCGCCTAGATGACGCCGAGCTTTCAGCTTATAAAGGCATTGATGTACTGGCTAATCAGCCGAGTGGTCACCTGCACAGCTACTCAATGCTAGTGCGTGTGGCGATGGGTCGAGGTGAGCTCGATAAAGCCGGTCGTTTCGTAAAAAATATCGAAGCACTGCTAGCTGAATCAAACTATCACATCGATTGGTCAGCCAATGCATCATTCTCACAAATCCTGTACTGGCAAGCCAGCAAAGACATCACTGCAATCCACAACTGGCTCATTCAAACAGAAACGCCAACGGACGCCACCAACCACTTTAACCAGTTGCAGCTTCGCAACATCGCCCGCGCACAAATCGCCTGCGACATGCTACAAGAGGCCGAAGACACCATAGCCTTCTTGCAAGAGCAAGCAAACACCCATGGCTTGATCACCGACATCAACCGCAACTTGATTGTCGAAACCGTGCTTAACATCAAGCTCGACAACGAAGTTACCGCCAGCGAAAAACTAAAAACCGCGCTCAGCATGACTAACCAAACCGGCATGCTAGGCAACTTCATCGTCGACGGCGCAACCATCAACAAACTTCTTGAAAAGCTTGTAAACAAAGGACAACTCGGCGACCTAGAACGTCATCGCGCACTGCAATTGCTAAAAGAAATCGGCAACAAACAACGCAGCCGCGCCGTACACTTCGACGAAGAGTTCGTAAACCAACTCGTCAACCACCCAAACATCCCAGAACTGATCCGCACCAGTCCCCTCACCCAACGTGAATGGCAGGTACTGAACTTAATTTACTCAGGCTTCAGTAACGAGCAGATTGCGCAAGAATTAGATGTGGCGGGAACTACGATAAAGACGCACATTCGTAACCTGTATCAGAAGCTGAATATTGCCAATAGGAAGGAAGCGATTGAGACTGCTGAGAATTTGTTACGGTTAATGGGGTATTGACCCGAGACATTTATATAGATTGGATATAGAATTACTCAGTTGTATTCTCTCTAAAGCAGTCAATAGTCTCAATGCTCAAATTAAAGTACATTTGGAACCTTCCTCGCTCAATGAAAAGACTAATCAGTCTTTTCATTGACTCCACATTCATCGTCGCATCCTACTACGCAGCCCATTGGGCACGCCTTGGCGATCTAATGTCGCTTCCACAATATGATAATGAACAGGTACTACTAGGTACCTTAGTCATCACTTTATTTGCCTTCACAAAACTTGGCCTATATCGAGCAATACTAAGATATCTGACTTTTCATGCTTTATACGTGGTCAGTATCGGTACTATTATCTCATCAGTATCAGTTGGCTTACTTGCATACTATCTAAACTCGGACGTTCCACGTTCTGTTCCCATTATCTACGGTGCATTCTTAGCTTTATCATGTGGTGGAGTGCGCTTGATAGCTCGGGTATTAGTCAGCCAATCATACTCTAAAGGACGTAAAAACGTTCTTATTTACGGTGCAGGCTCCGCAGGCAGGCAACTAGCCCTCGCATTACGGTCTTCAGAGACGCATAAAGTTATAGGTTTTATAGATCAGGATAAAACCCTCGAAAATACCGTATTGATGGGTTTAAAAGTTCTAAAAATTGAACAAACAGAAAAATCCATCGACCGTGCCAACGTAGAACAGATATTGCTAGCTATTCCAAGTGCATCCCGTTCTAGAAGGAAAGAGATCCTAGACGAACTCGTTCACCTATCTGCAGAAGTATTAACTATCCCAGATATGGGAGATATAGTTTCGGGTAAAGCTAAAATTGATGAATTAAAAGACGTTGCTATCGAAGACCTCCTCGGTCGAGACCCTGTCGAACCACAACAATCATTAATGGAAGCAAATATCAAGGACAAGAACGTTATGGTTACCGGTGCAGGAGGCTCAATTGGATCAGAGCTATGTCGCCAGATAATAAAACAACAACCGAAAAGTATTGTACTTTACGAAATATCAGAATTTGCTTTGTATCAAATTGACAGGGAACTTCAACATATTGTAAAAAAAGAAAAATTCAATACCAAAATTTATCCCTTACTCGGCTCCGTTCAAAATCAAGAGCGTTTAACATCAGTGCTGAAAACATTCAATGTTAAAACTGTCTATCACGCAGCCGCATACAAACACGTACCATTAGTTGAATATAATATAGTTGAAGGGGTTCAGAACAATGTATTTGGTACCTACATCACAGCTTGTTCAGCAATAAGTGCAAAAGTAGATTCGTTTGTTCTGATATCGACAGATAAAGCGGTTCGTCCTACAAATGTCATGGGCGCTTCTAAGCGATTAGCCGAACTATCTTTACAAGCCTTAGCTACTCAAAAAGACTGTGAAACGATCTTTAGTATGGTGAGGTTTGGTAACGTTCTAGGTTCATCTGGATCAGTTATACCTCTCTTTAAAAAGCAAATAGCAAGTGGTGGTCCAATTACTGTAACAGATCCACAGATTGTTCGTTATTTCATGACGATACCAGAAGCAGCGCAATTAGTAATACAAGCTGGAGCGATGTCAACAGGTGGTGATGTATTCGTACTAGACATGGGGGAACCAGTCAAAATTGTAAACTTAGCCAAAAATCTAGTTAACCTATCAGGATTAGAGATCAAGGATGATAATAATCCTTTAGGGGATATAGCTATCGAATATTCTGGTTTGAGGCCCGGCGAAAAATTGTTCGAAGAGCTTCTAATCAGTGAAAAAGTTCAGCAAACTTCACACAAGAGAATTTTAACTGCCAACGAAATATCCATTTCGTTAGCGGATTTTAAGATTATATATACTAAACTTGAGGAAGCATCTATTAGTTTGAATAGTATAAAAATTAATGAACTTCTAAAAGTAGCTCCTTTGGAATATAATCCAAGTGACGAACCATCAGATTTAGTACAGAATAACAACTAAATGGGTAAATAAATGAAAAATGAATTCAAAAATATTTTGGTACTTGCCCCTCACACAGACGATGGTGAAATTGGAGCAGGTGGTACAATTTCAAAATTTATAGAACAAGGTTCAAATGTAGACTACGTAGCGTTTTCGGCCTGTGAAGAATCTGTGCCAGAATGCTACGATCCTGACATATTAAGAACAGAAGTTCTCGATGCTACTAGTCAACTCGGAATAATAAACGAAAACGTAACTGTACTCAATTTCAAGGTACGTTACTTCAGTGCCGTTAGGCAGGATATATTAGAGACACTAGTTAAATTAAAGAATAGTAAACAATACGACTTGGTTCTATTACCGTCCAGTCAAGACATACATCAAGATCATGCGACAATATATCAAGAAGGTGTAAGAGCTTTTAAAACAACAAACATATGGGGCTATGAGTTAAACTGGAATCAGTTAACGACGAATAATATAGGGTTTGTGGTGTTAGAAGAGCAGCATATTAAAAAGAAGGATGCAGCTATTGCTAGTTACAGATCTCAGTCTAAACGATATTACACTACCGCTGACTATACAAGTTCACTTGCTAAGGTTAGAGGAGCACAAATTGGTACAAAATATTCAGAATGTTTCGAAGTAATTAGGATGGTAATTAGATAATATGCATAAATTAAAAAACTCAGTTTCTTTGAAGTGGCTATCCGAGCAATTAGGCGCCCCCTTCGTTGGATCTGCAGAATACGCTATTGACAACATAGCAGATCTAGAATTAGCCAACCAAAACTCATTAACTTTCTCTCGTGGTGTGCATCATAAAAACAACAATTCTGTAGTTATAGCGAGTGTAATAAGCGAAAGTACGAATGTAATCATTAGTGAGAACCCTAGACTAACTTTTGTCAAGGCTCTTGATTTACTCAATAAAACGACAGAATTTGATCTTGATTCAAGTGCGCCGTCTATACACGATACTGTTACAGTAGGACAAAATGTCACTATAGAAAACGGAGTCGTCATCGGCGAAGGAACTGTTATTGAACACAATGTAGTTATTATGAGAGGAACTACAATTGGTAAAAATTGTTTTATTCGCTCTGGATCAGTTATAGGTGGTGATGGTTTTGGTTTTGAGCGACTAGAAGATGGCGTTCCAATTAGATTTATGCATCTTGCCGGAGTAACGATCGGTAATAACGTCGAAGTAGGTGCATCAACTTGTATTGCAAAAGGTGTATTAAGAAATACTACAATCGAAGATAATGTAAAAATAGACAATCTCGTACATATCTCTCATAACTGTCATGTGAAGAAAGGAACTTATATCATAGCCAGTGCAATATTATGTGGCGGAGTAATCGTTGGTGAAAATTGCTGGATAGCGCCAGGAGCAAATATAAAAGAAAAGGTACAGATTGGAAATAATGCACAAGTTGGTATTGGAGCTGTTGTAATAAAAGATATTTTAGATGGTGATAGCGTCTTTGGCAACCCATCTAGATCTCTAAAAAAATTCAAGAAAAGTTAGTATATGAATATTTGGTATATACATCCTTATTCAGGTAGTCCACAAGAAGGTATGTCGTTTAGGCCATATTACTTAGCAAAAAACTTGAGCGAACAACATAAATGTAACGTAACTATTATTTCTTCAGGTTTTCACCACCTTTGTCGTTTTGGTGAAAACAAGCCAAAAAACGAGGTTATAGAGGTTGAAGGCGTACCGTATTTTCTAGTTCCAACAAAGAAATATGAAAGTAATGGTCTAAATCGGGTCCTTAATATGCTTAGCTTCGGAATGAACATGATGAATAAGCATTTTAGACGTTTCTCGCGATTGAATAAACCAGATACAATAATTGCCTCTACTGCTCATCCATTTTACCTTCCTATTGCATTATATTACGCACGAAAATATAACGCTAAACTAATTCTAGAGGTTAGAGATTTATGGCCTTTAAGTTTAACCGAACTTACGCAAATAAATAAATTTCACCCATTGGCATTACTAATTCAAATATTTCAAAATTTTGGATATAGAAATTGTGACCATTGTGTTTCACTTCTTGCAAACTCAGAAACGTATATAAGGCAAAGAGGACTAAAAAAACAAGGATTTTCGTATATACCAAATGGTATCGAGGTTGAAAATGATGGAGAACTCGATCAATGTCAAGCATATGATAGAATATCAAAAGATATCTCTAACTTCGATTATTGCATTGGTTATACCGGTGCTGTAGGAACTCCAAATTTTTTAGACCCTCTTATAGATGCTGCAACTGATCTTGGACGTTTAAAAGTTGCGATAGTTATAGTAGGAACCGGTGTAGAGAAAGAGCGTTTATTACTTACTTGCCAGGAACAGTCGTTGAAAAATGTGTTTTTTTACGAACCTGTTCCTAAAAGTTCAATTAGTAACATACTAAGATTATTTGATCTTGCATTTATAAACGCAAAGCCGAGTATACTGTATGGTTATGGGATTTCTCCAAATAAAATATTTGACTACATGATGGCCAATAAAGTAGTTCTCAGTGGTATTAATGCCCCTAACAACCCTCTTCAGGTGGCCGAAAGTGAAATATTCTTTGATACTTTGAAAAAAGATGACTTAGTGAATAAAGTCCTCAAATTTATAAAAAAACCATATAAAGTTAATAGCAAAAGAGTAGTTTTAGATCGATTTAATTACCAACACTTAGCTAGTCTATACTCAAATATAATAGAATTGAAAGAGCGAAAAAATGAAAAATAACTTCGTTGTTCTTCTTTCAAGGATAGATCTTATTTTCCTTGAAAGAAGATTATTATACGTACTCTTAGTAAAAAGAAATCGACGATTTAAAATTATTTAAGCTAGAAAGGACAGGATTAAACAGTAAACCACTTAATCTAACCAAACTCATTAATATAAAATTCTTGTTAAGGTAAACTTATCGATGGTGAAAGTCCCACACAGGTTTAAAACATATTAATCCGTTTAAACTTGACATTTGCTATTACCATAAATATCATTTTTAGTGCCATAATAAATAGGAGGTTTCTTGAAAATTGCTATCACTGGAGCATCAGGCTTTATTGGTTCGGAGTTATCTTCTTGCAAAGATATAGACTATTCGATATCGCGGAATGTTATCAATGTTAAGAAAAACAATGAAAAATTGAACTTTAACTCTTTAGATGATTTAGATGATATACTCTATGATTGTGATGTTCTTATTCATCTCGCAGGATTAGCACATAGGGAGTTTAGTGAAGAAGAATATAATCAGAACATTATTTATAGCTCGAAAGTAGCAACTTTAGCGTTTAAAAATGGTATTAAGCGATTTATTTATGTTAGTAGTACTTCCGTATATGGGAATATAAATACTAAATCAAACATTATTGATGAACATCACTTATGTCAACCTATCACATTGGCTGCAAAGTGTAAGCTCGAAACAGAGAATCGGCTAAGACTAATAGCAAATCAGTTTTCAAAAGAGTTGTTAATTGTTCGTTCACCATTAGTTTATGGGAAAAACGCTCCTGCAAGTATTAATTTTCTTAGCTGCTTAGTTAAGCGTTTTCCTATCCTTCCTTTTGGTTTATGCAATAGTAAACGAGATTATATATTTGTAGACAATCTTTGCGATTTATTAATAGAATTAGCCAAGTCAGACACAGTTAGCGGAAATTTGATATTGGCTAGTGATTTAAATCCTTTATCAATGAATGAACTTACTTCTGAGATTGCTAAAGGATTGAATAAACATCTTTATAACATTCCAATACCTAGGTTTGTACTCAATTTTATCTTGAAACTCATAGGTAAAAGTTCATATAGTAATCAGATTTATGGCCAAATGATCTTAGATAAAACTAAGTTGAAAGAAGAGTTAAACTGGGTTCCTCCCTATACTGTACAACAAGCGATGAAAAAATTGAGGTAGACGATGATTAGATTATTAGATATTTTACTGTCTTTCTTTGGGTTATTATTTTTATGGCCTGTTATGTTAGTAGTTTTACTAATTGGATATTTCGATACTGGTCACCCCGTATTTATTCAAATCAGACTAGGTCAAGATCGTCGCCCCTTTAAACTCATAAAGTTTAGAACTATGACTGTGGAAACTAAATCAGTTGCTAGTCACTTAGCTAGTGACGCTTCAATAACAAAGGTTGGTAAGTTTTTACGAAAAACCAAGCTTGACGAATTGCCGCAACTAATGAATGTTTTCAGAGGTGATATGAGTATTGTTGGTCCGAGGCCGAATCTTGAGAATCAGTTTGAATTAATAGAAGTTCGAAGTAAGCTAAAAGTTTATGATGTGAGGCCTGGCATAACGGGACTTGCTCAAGTAAAAAATGTTGATATGTCAACTCCCCTAGAACTAGCAAGATTGGATAAAGAAATGATAGAAAAAACTAGTGTAAGAAACTATTTTAACTATATTTTATTAACTCTAACTGGCGCAGGTCAAGGTGATACCATTTCTAAATAAATTATTTTAAACAGCTAAAGTCCATGTTAATTCAGACCGAAACTGCCAGTTATCTACTCTGATATGCAGTACCTGTCAGTTTATATCTGGGCTAGATTTCCTTTCTGCTCAGATATATTTTAATTCTTCTGTTGTTACTATTAATTAGTGTTCTGCTACAACACGTATTCACTTGATAAGCATTATAATTGTTGTAATATCACATCCATTCGTCCAAACCTTACTGTAACTCTTCCATTGAACCAAGCAGGTTCTTTATGAACGTCATTACTTGCTAGAATACTTTCAATACCGCAACTGTAAGCATTCATAATCAGCATTTGTTTAAGGTAACATAACTCTAATCTTTGTATGATTGATATCGTCAATAGCTAAATAGTGTTAATACACATGCTGTTTGAATCGACCAGAATACTCATTATTTCATTAACTAATAATTCATAGCATTTGCAGTCTAAGTTATTAAAAGAGCGAGAATACATGTTGTGTAGAATATCATCCGTATATTTCGTGTTTTATTGTGTAAAGTTTGGCAAAATTAACGTTAGACGGTCTGTTTATAAATGCTTCTGACACCAGAAAGTTTCTTTAATACCCAATAGATGGGAAATTTTAAACTCGCACAATTTTCACTATACTTCCTAGTTTAAAGAATTAAAATTTCTTCTTACGTCAGAATTATAATATCTCTGTGGTCTTTTCTCAAACTTGAAGGTTACTAGTTAGTTACAAACCAAGACCGGAATGAAAACCATACAGATAGATAAGTACACTAAGTTTACGTCGCTTATTGATTGGCGATCTAAGATTTTGGTAAATCAGCACAGATGATACCACCAATTTTCACTAGATCTTGACACAACTATGCCTTACGAGAATTTGAAACATAGTTAAATTCTTCTACAAGCTTGACAAAGGCGGCTTACACTTGATGATTAAATTGCTTATATGAAACACGAAAATTGCCTCATATTATATTTGGTTAATAATTCTACGCCTTTAATCAAAGTTGATAAATACTCTTGAATTTAAAGATTTAGGTGCAGAAAACTAATTTATATCCAAGTAAACTTATTTAATATTATTTTTAATTAATTCATTTAAACTTCCATTATTCCTATATGCATTAAACTTATACTTGATTGTCTCTACTGAATTTATAGCAATAGAATTATAAAGATCTTGATTAGAATACAATTCATAAATAGCATCTGCTAACTGCGTTGAATTTTCTTGATCTACGAGTATTCCATTATTTTTATGCTTAATTAACTCACCAATAGAACCCGTGTTTGTAGAAATGCAAGGAAGACCAGATCCCATTGCTTCCATTAATGATACTGGAACGCCCTCATGCAACCCTTCACCAAGATCAAGACTGGGTAAACACATAAAATTAACTTGTTTTGACGAGATTAGATCTAAAACATCTAAATGATTTAAAGAACCTAGAAAGGTTACTTCATTACAAATGTCTAGATCATTCGTCAGTTTTACTAGTTCATCTCTTAAATACCCGTCACCTATAATTGAGATTTTGCACTGAAAACCATTTGCCTTAAGAATACTAATAGAATCAAGTAGTACCTTGTGCCCTTTCACATCTATCAAAGATGCGACACATACTCCGTGAAATGTTTGTTGCCTACATCTGAACTCAGGGACTATCAAACGTTTTATATCAACTCCCATGTATATGACTGAAATCTTATTAACATTATTTAAGTAGAGGTCTTTATCTAGTAATTCACAAGATTTTTTAGAAATTAGTCTCAAAAACGAACATGAAGATAGCTTATGTAAGGTATTGTTATCATCAATTAAATCCCATCTATGGGCTGTAATACCGAAAGGGATATTCGTTAAAGTTGAAATCAACAAACTTAGTTGGCTCGGTGCTGACAACCAATGGCAGTAAATAAAGTCATAGTTCTTTTCTTTACATAAAACCTTTGAAATAAATACTGCCTTGGGGAGCAATATTATGTTACGTATAGTTTTAATAAAGAGCTTGCCCTTACACAGCTTTAACAACTTAAACAACTTAAGAGGTTTTGTGAAACAAAACCTAATAAATCCTATACAATAGTATAAAGAAAACAAACTTAGCTTAGAGTTGTAAGTAGAGTCATAATTAACGTCATTTCTGAGCTTACCTCTCGGGTATGTAGGAATAACCGTTAACTCATGAAACCGTCCCAAGTATTCAATCTCGGGTTTAATAAAGGATTCCCCTTCTCCATAAGGAAATGAAGAAGTAATAAATAGCAGTTTTTTCATTTATTTCTCTTATGCTTAATCAGATAATTTTCAAAAATGCTAATTCGTTCATTTTCTTTAGTGCTACTGTCTAACACTTCTTTAGCTATATCAATTACAGCTTTTTTCCGTTCATCACAGTCCAACCAATATTCTACGAAATCGGAAACTTGTTTTGACTTTTCGATTGCCGAATGCGCTGTTACTTGCAAATATACGGACGTGTCTTGTAGATCAGTATCTTTATAATTTCCAAAAACAGGCAGTCCATAAGAACAATACTCTCTACTTTTAAGAGGACATGCTTCCATCATTCCATGTCGCCAACTTGCCATTCCACTTATTCCAAAATCAGAGTTCTTAAGTATATTATCAAGTTCGACCTTGTCTAGGTACCCCCAATATTTGACATTATCTACACTGTGACCATCACAACCAACAATGTTAAAATGATAGTCTTTTAAATCAGAAGCAAGACCCAAAATTATATCCAAGCCGTGACTTGCGTTCCCAGGAGATGCTACAAATGTGAGTATAGGCTTACTATTATGGATTGATAAAATTTCCTCATCCAATTCTCGTCTAAACTCTATACCGTTACCTATAACATTTTTTGTAGCTGAACTATAACCAGTTATATAATTTGAAAGCTCATTCGTAACACAAATAAAACCATCTATATGTTTTAGTATTTTTCTTTTAAATAGTGTATTGTAGTATCGACTAAACAAACTTGCCTTTCTATATTCGATATCATCATTAGAATTAATTTCCATTAGTACAAGATTTTGTGCTATTAATCTAGCAAGATGGGGCGTATAAAAAGAATATCTTGTATATATTAAATTATGTTCACAAAACATATTCATATGGGATATGTTTCTATAAAACCCCCATATACGACTCAACTTTTTTAAGGAAGAATCGTTTTTTAAATATCCTTCCGATATTTTTGAAGTTTTAGTATTACGCAAGTTGGTTACTGTTCCAGAATGGACAGAATAGACGCTTACATCGTGGCCTGATTCCAACCAATATTTTGTTTGAAGTAATACTTTTTTTACTACTGAATTTGGCTTTAAGATATCAAATTCACAATCTATAATGTAACCAATGTTCATAGTCTTTTCTCTTTACAAAATTTGTTAAATCTTAATGTGCCTAGTGCAATAAGAAGTGCTTGCAAATAATAATACAACAACGATGAACTAGGCACTGCACCAATCACTGGCAGAGTTAGTAATATTGGAGCTAAATACCATTCACTAGTTTGCATCAATGCGTTGTTTCGGATAAATAAAATACGATATGCTGCTTTAAAGTATATTATTAATAATAATACAAACGGTAACAAACCATAAGTTAATATTAGCTCTAAGAAGATATTATGAGGATCATAAAGCTTTTCTCCATACAAACTTGTGAAAGTTGTGACATAGTTATTCAATTCACCGAATCCAAATATTAAGTAATAAGGGGATTCAATTATATAATCAAAATAGTCAAATATTATTCTACTTCTTATTGAAGTACTGTTATCCGAAAATATCAATGCTAATATTGGTATTACAGCAATTAAAACAATAAAGCTTAACGATATACACCATTGTTTTCCTTTCATAGTATTAAATGATAGAAGAAAACTGAACCAAATAGTCATTATGAATGAAAGTATAAAACCACGCGAACCAATCATAATACAAATAACTATAGCGCTAAACATAACTATTGCTTTGATCAGTGATTGTTTCTTCTTTGAGTTAAAAATTTCAAACCAAAGAATTGATATATAAAAATACATTGCAAAACTAAAATCATTGTAATTTGCGAACATAGAAGAGACTAAGTATCTATTATTAGACATTGCGTCTATCATTGGTGATTCTTCATACAAATAACCTGCAATACTATAATTAAATATGATTTCGGACATTGAAATAGTTAATAATATGGTGCCGGAAAAAACTATTGAAGATATAAAAATAGAGTCAAACCTTATCTTACTTGATGAAATAAAAAGTAACATGAAGACCGAAGGAATAATCAAAGAATACACACTTAAACTATTAGTTAAATAATTTACGATAGAACTTAACAAACAACATATAAATAGTAAAAAAGTCGAAAACCAATATTTTACAGATATTTTAACTTTACGAAAAAATATAGAGTTAAAAATAGTTGCCATGGTAAATACCAAAAAACTTAAAGGTGTTTTGGTAAATAATAATATAAAACTAATTTTTATTACATTTCTAGTTTTTATATGCATAAACCAACTTAATAAAAATATTTCGATAAGAGAAAATCACAATCGTTCCTACTCCAAACCAAACTATCATTCGAACATAGGCATCATATTCTGATATACATAAAAGTATAGATGCAATCAGGCATAAAGCGGATGATATATATGTTCGACGATCACTAATCTTAAACCAAATATTATTAGAAAACTCACTTCTAAAAACCATAAACAACCACATTGCTACTGCGGTGGAAATAGCAGCACCCTTGGCTCCAAGTTCAGGAACAAGAACTAAATTACCAATAACGTTCAACACACCTGCTACTATAGCGATATACATAGCATAATTAGTTTTTCTCTTTACTGAAATGCCCATACTTGTAGTTTCAGATAGGGTGTATAGCAATGGTGTTGAAATAGCAAGCGGTAATATATACTGCACATCAATATAATCATCTGGCAATACGAAAGATATTAACCACGACATAGACCCAACAATCACAAATATAGAAGCAACGCCTATCTGTACGTATTCGGATATATTTTTGACTTTATCTAAATTATTACCTTCTGAAACCCATTTGAATACAGAGGGTGCCCACAATGTATTAAATACTGTACCTAATATTGCTACTGCTGATGCTATACTTAAGGATACTGAATAAACTCCCAATTGTTCAAATGATGATATTTTTTTCAAAATTATCTTATCTGTACCCATTAATACCCATGTAGCGATGCCACTAAATATTAAAGGAATCCCATAATTTAACATACTTCTTAATTGTTGATACTTTATGTTCTTAGTCGAAATGGAAAACCATTCTTTATAAGTATATATAGCTCCTAATAAAACCACTAAGGATATGGAACCAAAATAAGCAAAAAGTAAATGTTCGAAATCAAAAGAACGACTGTATACTATATAAAAGAATATAATAGACAAAAACAATATTTTCGGTAATACCTTCGTCATAGAGAATGCTAAACCACGATCTTGCATTCTGAAAATTAAAGTCAAATATCGAGAGCAGAAATAAAGAAGCAAAATTAAACTAGCCATAATAGTTAAAGATATGCTCTTTATATCAAAGAAGATATTAGACAAATAAGTAGGAGAGACCCAAAAAACCACTAACAAGATAGTAGTAAGTAGAACAAAACCAGGAAAGAACGACAAAGCAAGTAGAGCGGGTTTATCAGCACTATCGTGGTATTCCCTGACGTATGACTGATCTAAACCCAAGCTGAATAGTAACACTGAAAAACTGATAACGACTTGAAATAACGATATTCTGCCTATGTCTTCAGGCGAAAAATACCACGTTAAAACTGGTAGTGATATAAAACCTAATAGTGCAGCAGCTATAGGTCCTACTGCGAAAGATAAGATCTTATTCATAAACAGTTAACCATTTCAACTTCATTTCTTTTCAAAGAGTACATCTGAGTATAGGTCTGTCAACCTAGCCACTACGGCTTTCTCACTAAATCTAGTCAAGCAGTCTTCTCTAATTTCTTTTGGAACGAATCCTTCGTAGTTTTCTAGAATTTCCAACATAGCATTTGCAACGCCATCTATATCGTTCACATCAACAAGTAGACCATTATCTTTATTGACAATCGATTCGGGACCACCGCACGCTGTCGCTATGATAGGAACACCTAAAGACAAAGCCTCGATTAGAACAACTCCAAAAGTCTCTATTCTACTAGTTAAAACGTATGTATGGCTTTGTTGCATTAATTCAACTACGTCATTTCGACTTTTCATGCCCAAAAACTCAACTTGATCAGATATTCCAAGATCTTTCGCTAATGTAATAAGCTCTGTTTTTTTAGAGCCATCACCAGCAATTTTCAAAATAACATTCTTGTTCCCATAAAAAGCTTTAGAAAATGACCTCAGCAAAATGTCTAGGCCTTTTTTGTCTTCGAGCATCGAAACGTTACAAAGCTGATATTTATCGACTTTTTTTCTAGAACTTATCTTTTGATATTCAAAGTTTTTAGAAAGTAAATTGGGTACATAGATCCAGTCAATGGTTTCATCGAAGTAATTGTTGAGTAATGCAGAAAAGGGTTCACTCACAGCTATTGCCCGACTGGCACTTCTAAGCACTTTTGTTGCATACTTTTCTTGCCATGGTTTGACTGTCCCTCGAGAAAAGGCGGTGCTATGCTCTGTTATTACATAAGGGACTCCAAATCGTTTATTAATTTCAAACGCTTGAATACCACCATTGAACAATGAGTGAGCATGTAAAATATCGGGCATGCCATTATCCTTGATATAACTCTCGAATAATTTTATTGCGTTCTCAACTGAGAGCCAACTATTACCATAAGGTACTTTTGGCAACCAACCCCATCCACTATTTCGATAAGTAAAAACTCCCTCATCTATTTCATAACTAGTCTTATTTATTCTGTATGTACCGATGTTAGCTTGCGTTATGGGTATCTGTGTATGTGATATAACACCTACTTTGTGACCATACCTTTTCAACGCTATGGCCTGTTCTCGGAAAAAACTACCGCCAACGTCATTCTTACCCGATGGGTACCATGAGGGAATTATACAAACATGCATATTCTAATAGCCTTAATTTACTAGTTTATATCTTTAAGGTAAGGATGCATAGGCAGACTAAATACAGTACTCGCTAATTTCTCAGCAACTAAGAAATTATTATCTACTTGGTTATATGCCTTAAAAGCTGTTTGTTGATGCATACACTTTGCATAGTAAACCATTGTAGGTATACCTCTAAGCTTGAATTTTTTCATAGCCGCATTTCGATTTTTGTTTCGTAGTGTATATTGAGCCCAAGAACTAGTATAACCATTGGGCACCTGCGGTGTTATATAAGTATCCTTATATAACTCTTCGTATCGCTTCGCTACTATGTTTCTTGCTTCCAATTCGGCAGGAAATATAGCTAGTTTCTCAAGTAATATTGCCGCTTGAATTGTATCAAGTCGGCTATTTACACCTATACGAATATTGTCATACTTATCAGAACCTTTTCCGTGTACTCTATACGATCTCAATAAGTCTGCGTACATATCATTGTTGGTAAAAATAGCCCCGCCATCGCCGTAGCAACCAAGTGGTTTCGCTGGGAAAAAACTAGTAGTCGCAACATCACCAAAGCTACCAGCCATTTGATTGTTTATTGAACCACCAAATCCTTGCGCAGCATCTTCGATAAGCTTCAAGCCATATTTATCAGCAACTCGCTGCAATTCAGGATAGTTTGCTGGTAAACCAAATAAATCCACTGCTATGATAGCTTTCAAATTCAGGTTGCCTTCAGAGATGGTTTGCTTTATCTGCTTTTCTAGATCCTTCGGACACATATTGAATGTTTCTTGATCTGAGTCTACAAATACTGGAGTAGCACCGGCGAATGCAACGACTTCTGCTGTAGCGAAAAATGTAAAGGTTGGGCAAAAAACTGCATCACCAGGCTTCACTCCTAGTAACATCATGCATAGAGTCAATGCATCGGTGCCATTTGCACATGTAATAGCATGTTTTACACCTACATATTCAGCAAGTTTTTCTTCAAGTTCAAATACTTCAGGCCCCATAATGTACTGACCATGGTCTAATACTTTATGGATTCGTTTATCGATCCTTAATTTGAGGTGTTTATATTGTGCCTGTAAATCGATAAACTGCATATTATTTCCCAACCTTACTCAAGATAGAACCCTTTAATTGATAAATCTCATTGGTATAAGGGCAAGTTACTTTAACCTCACCAGTCAATGGCAAATCAAGTTGCTCACCATACTCACTCATCCAACCAATTTGCTTCGCCGGCACACCAACCATCAGAGCATAGGGCTTAACATTCGCGTTAACTACAGCGCCCGCACCAATAAACGCATATTCTCCTATTATCACTCCACATACTATCGTGCAGTTAGCTCCTAGCGTTGCTCCTTTTTTGACTAAAGTGCTCCTATACTCGCTTTTTCTTTCAATGCCAGAACGAGGGTTATACACATTGGTAAACACCATACTTGGCCCGCAGAATACCTCAGATTCTAAATGCACGTCGTCATATACGGAGACATTATTTTGAATTTTGCACTTGTCACCAATCGTGACTTTACTACCAACAAAAACGTTCTGTCCAAGAGACACACCCGAACCAATCTCCGCACCACTGCAAACATGTGTAAAATGCCAAATACGTGTATCCAAGCCAATAGCGGCGCCTTCATCAACAATGGCGCTTTCATGTTTAAAATAATTAGACATAACAGTTACGACAAAACCTTATAAAGCAATGGGTGTGCTTTATCACCAGCAACAACAGTATCGCTTTGGCGTATGTGTTCTACAGTTTCAATTGCAATGCGATTTTCATCTATTCCATATCCATTATCACTAAGTACATTTTGATAACTTTGGGTATGTAAATCAGTAAAGCCACCTGAAAACTCTAATTCCTCATCTCCAATAGTTATACTGCGATACGTCATCTTCTCGCCTTTAATCGCGTTTTCCGGCAGGTTTTTTGCGTCAATAGAGAGGAACCAACGAACACGTGCCTTTTCAAATTCAAGATAGCCACTAGCTGTCTTCTCGTCTTTAAAATGCACTTCATTATATTTTAAGTCACCAAAAACAAAGTGAAGCATGTCATAAAAATGCACGCCGACATTGGTAGCTACTCCACCTGATTTATGATCAAATCCCTTCCAAGATTTCAAATACCACTTACCGCGAGAAGTCATGTAAGTAAGGTCAACATCAAACACTTTATTTTCTGGTGCTTCCGCAACTCTATTTTTCAAGTCAATAATTGATGGGTGTAACCGGAGTTGGAGAATTGAATTCACTCTAGAACCGTACAATTCTTCGTATTGTTTCAACGTACTTAAATCTTTTGAATTCAGCACTAACGGTTTTTCACAAATAACATCTATACCATTTTTTAAGGCATATTTCATGTGAGCGACGTGTAAGTAATTTGGGCTGCAAATAGCAATGTAATCCAGTTTTTCGCCTTTGAGTTGCTGATCTTCTACAAAAGCAGAAAAATCTTCAAATTCTGTAAAAAACTCAGCCTCTGGGAAATGGCTGTCCATAATCCCAACAGAATCATTGATATCCATTGCAACGACTAATTCGTTCCCTGTATCTTTAATCGCCTTTAAATGACGAGGAGCGATATATCCCGAAGCTCCGATTAAACCAAACTTTTTCATTACTACAACCTTAAATCAGAATCGTGTACACCAAGAATGTGTTTCACATCATAAACCACATGTTTTTCTTTACATAATGCTCTTATTTTATCAATGCCCAATGCCTTTATTTCAGAATGGTCGACAGCCAAAATAACACCATCATAGTCACAGTCATCAATCTTACTTAATAATGACAAATCATACTCATCACGGACTTCTTCTTTATCCGCCCAAGAGTCATACACATCCACCTTCATATTAAAGTCTTTAAGCTCATTGATAATGTCAATAATCTTAGTATTACGTACATCAGGACAGTCACCTTTAAAAGTAAAGCCCATGACTAAAATTTTTGCTTCGTCGATGTGAATTTTTTTACTAGCTAGTTTTTTAACAAACTGAGTAGCAGTGTATTCCCCCATGCCATCATTAATTCTGCGCCCTGCGAGAATTACTTCTGGGCGATAACCTACTTCTTGGGCTTTATGAGTTAAATAATATGGGTCGACACTTATACAGTGACCTCCTACTAACCCTGGTTTAAATTTCAAAAAATTCCATTTAGTGCCCGCAGCCTCCAATACTTCTTCTGTATCTATCCCTAATTTGTTAAATATTTTAGCAAATTCATTAATGATAGCTATATTTAAATCCCTTTGGGTATTTTCTATTACTTTTGCAGCTTCGGCAACCTTAATAGAAGACGCCATATGTGTACCGGCTGTAATAATTGAGGCGTATAGTGCATCGACCTTTTTTGCTATTTCAGGTGTAGAGCCAGATGTTATTTTCAGAATTTTTGTCAGTGTATTTATCTTATCACCCGGGTTAATACGCTCTGGACTATAACCAGCGAAAAAATCTCGATTAAACAAAAGGCCTGACATTTTTTCGATAATGGGTAAGCATACTTCTTCCGTTGCACCAGGGTATACAGTTGATTCGAAAATAACAATATCACCTTTAGCTATTACCTTAGCTAAGGCTTCTGATGCCTTCTGCAAAGGCATCAAATCAGGAGTCTTGTTATCATCAATTGGAGTAGGAACAGTTACTATATAGATATTCGCATCTCGAATATCTTCTAACTTAGACGTGTATGTAAGATAGTTGGCCTCAAGTAGTTGTTCTTTCTCTACTTCCAAGGTGCGGTCGATACCTCTCTTTAATTCGGCGACTCGTTCCTCATTGATGTCAAATCCAATAGTAGAATATTTCTTGCCAAATTCTACCGCCAAAGGTAATCCTACATATCCTTGGCCTATGATGGCTAATCTAATGTTCTTCATCAGCATAATATATTCCAAAACTTCATTATATAATCTCCAAAACCTGCGACAAGATCTTACAAAAACTGTGAAAGCTATTTTACAAATACTTTAATAGGCGCAAATCAATTTAAAAACTCTAAAAGTGATTATAGTATATTTAACACTGAAAATTAATATTTCGTGTTAAATATATATCTATCAATAATTAGAAAGTTGTAATTGATAAAGTAACCAAATACCTATTCTAAGTAATAAGCCATTTAAAATAATATATTTTAAACTTCACATTCATAAAAGTAACAACTAACTAAAAGCGGTCACGCTGTACTACCAGCATCAACCGTCAAAGTAGTGCCAGTAATACCATTAGCTGCATCAGACACTAAAAATAAAACCGCATTAGACGCATCATGTACGTTAGCCAATCTGCCCAAACAACTTCGTCTTTTGATTTTATCTAGTTTATCACCTACCAAATCTCCCGTCATACTCGTCTCCATATAACCCGGAGCTAAAGTATTGACAGTAATTTTAGCTCTTCCAAGCTCGCGAGCTAGAGACTTGGTAAAACCACCCATAGCAGACTTTGTAGCTCCGTATACACTTAGTCCATTGTATCCGGTAGATCCTATTATAGAACCAACATTTATAATTCTGCCCTCTTTGTTCAAGAGCATCGATCTAGAAACATACTTTGTTAATAATAATGGTGCTTCTACATTCACTTTCAATAAAAGTGATATATCACTCTCGTGCATTGTAGCGAGCACACCATCATGCCCTAAGGCAGCATTATTAATTAGACCAAAAATTCTACCATATTCCTTGGTAATACTTTTTACCAAACTGGAGATATCCTCAGTGTTCACAAAATCAAATTGGACAAAAGATACGTTATCTTTATATTCATTAATAAGCGCATCATACTCTTGTGTGGCTGTTCGACTTACACCAATGACGTTGTAACCAGACTTCGCGAGTAGCCTACTTATTTCAAGGCCCAAGCCTTTTGCACAACCTGTAACAATAATATTTTTCATTTGTTCTTCCGTGCTTTCTTACCAGTAGTATTTATATCAATAGCATCAACTTTTTTGACAAATGCAGGTATTTCCCAAGTATTAAGTTTATCCCTACAAAATGAAACTATATTTCGTTTAAGGTCTTTAGCTGTTAATTGCTCTGCATCGTGATGAATCGATAGTTCACAGGCGACTAAAGCACCCAATAATGGATTCTTCTTCGAATATACTCTAGCTAATTCCACCATTGGGTGTTGCTCCAAAACAGCTTCAATCTTTTCAGGCATTACTTTATTACCACCTATATTGATCGAACCGCTATCTCTGCCCAAAAAGATTATTCGTTTGCCTACTTCTTCAACAATATCACCGGTACAAATATATCCTTCATCGTCATATTCAAGAGTACTTTTTATAAATCCAGAACACCCCTTGGAGCTTTTAATCCAAAGTATACCATTGATAATCTTCAGGTCAGTTCCGTCATAACCACCGTGGTTCAAGTAACTTGAGGGGAATCCCTCTAGCTTATCTTTGACTACAAATCCAACACCCGCCTCTGTAGAAGCGTAAATGTGCACTATTAAAGCTTCTGAGAAACTTTTAACCAAGTTATTTAATACACTTTGAGTGCTAATTTCTCCGCCTAACGTAATTCTTTTTAATGCTAAATTTTTATGGTTCGGTACCATTAAAACTTTTTTCCAAAAAGACGGAGTAGCCGATAGACAATTGACAGAGTGCTCAGAAAACAAACTCACCAATGTGCTTATATTGCTAGATTCAGTTGGTATTACTAATGTTGAACCACTAGCAATTGCTTGCAGATATACTTGCAAGCCAGCGAATCTGTTGATGTCATAAGTTAACCCCCAAACAAACTCGCAACCACGACTAACGTCTTTCTTAGCGGTAGACGTCAATGAGGCTAAACTATAACTTGCAATTTTAGGGGTTCCAGTTGTGCCTGATGTCGCTAATAAGTAATCCCTAGATTGAGTATCAGCCTTACCATTATATTCTTGAAGATGCGTTACAGACACTACCATACAAGAGTCTAATTCAACCACATACTCTATATTTGCAGAAGAATAAAAAAAGTCTTCATTCCCTCCGATGTCGCTTGGTTGCAAAAATACTCGGTTACACAAGTTGTCAATTGCTGGAAGATACAAAGCTAACGATAATCTATCGTTTGAAATAATGGCGCAACTTTTATTTTCTAAAAAAGAGTATCTTGACGCAAAGTCAACGCTCAATTCGATGATACTAGCGAATGTATATACAGATTGCTTAGATATGAGAAACGTTCTTTCAGGAGGAACTTGTCTGACATAATCTAAAAGATTACTCAATTAACCGCCCTCTCATAGATCGCTACGAATTCTCCAAAGGTCGTAGGATAAATTGCATCTTCCAATTCTTGAAACGGGTCAAAATCCAACTCCTCTTCCAAAAGCGCAACCAATATTGCAAAACCTAGCGAATCTAAGCCACTTTCGAGCAAAATTTGATCATCATCAATCTGCTCGTAACGCTCACTTGCATTCGTCTGCTCTAGTGCTTCATTAAAGCTTGCTAATATTATTTTTCTCATTTTCTCGTTCCTTCTAGATTTTAAGACAATCATAATCTTTTTTCCCAAGGCTTTCTAGTAGGCGAGCAATCAACAAAGCTGCTAGCAAAGGTAAAAATGTATGTAACTACGATGTGAGTCGGTCTGAACTAAAGAATGTAGTACTTAGGTGGCCAATCGAGACTTTCCTTCTCATCAGTCAAACCCTCTAGGTCTCGTTCGACTGCAGTGTCTTATGGTGTATTCTTAAACACTCTGTTAAGTTTCAATTACACTTCGATAACCACACACTGGTATCCGTTCTGTTTTTAAGCTTCTAAAAAAACGGGCTAACTAACCAACACTTATACGAGAGAAACTTTATTAATTTGTTATCATACTAATTCTGCAATAGTGCCTTGCACACCTTGGTACATCGGCGTATTGGCTTCGCATCGTATTAGCCTAAGAAAGACCATTAGGCCCAAAACCAACAAAACCCTAGAAAGCCATAAGCCTTCTAGGGTTTTCATCATCACGTCATGCATTTAAGTCAGTCGCTAAATCACCAGGAACTCAAACATCATTACCTAATTCCTGATTCAGGTGCTTAGTCCGTACATTGAGTTCGGCATCAAAGAACCCAGAACCAAAACCCCACAAAACCGCTCTACACCCGCTCCTCCACCGGCACATCTTCCAACCTCTTCCACTTTCTCACGATCTTCGCCATCTGAAACGAGTGCGTCATCCAGTAAGTGTGGAATAGGAAACACCCTACAATGGTGTAGAACATGATGTATTCAGGTACTTGGAAGTATTCGCCTAATAGACCAATCGTTGAGTACAAGATTTGTACTGAACAAATCACAACCAAGGCTTCACGCGGCGTAAAGCCAATGCGTTGCATGATGTGGTGGAAGTGTTCACGATCTGGATGGAATGGTGAATGACCCTTACGAATACGACGGATCATAATCGCCATCATGTCGATAAGCGGCACTGCAATAAGCCATAGAGCCGTTACGGGTCTGATAACGTAAGTGTCATCGGCCATTTGGGTTCCGCCAATCAGAATCCAAATAACGGTAAAACCGATCATCATACTACCGGCATCACCCATGAACACTTTTCTGACCTTGCCAAAATAGCCAAGGTTAAAGAGCACAAAGGGTATGGTTATAGTGATGAATACCATCGCAAAGTACGTTGGCTCTTCTAAACCGTGCGCATAAAAGACAAGCCCTAGTGAAGCAAAAACCACAATGGTTAAACCGCCTAGTAGGCCATCAATACCATCAACCATGTTGAACGCATTAATTGCGCCAATGACGGCAAATAACGTAACAATGGTATCGACAACCGGAGGGAAGTGCCAAGCACCGAACCCTAAGGCATTACCAATATGTGTCAACGTCAACCCAGTGTAATGAATCATTACCAACGTCAAAACTGCTTGTATGCCCATACGCAGTTTATAACTGATATCAAAGCGGTCGTCAGCTACACCAATCAATACCAGTATAGTTAAGCACGATGCAAATAATCCCGGATACTCCAAGTCATCTGCATTCACGTACAAAAAGTACAGTACGGTAATACAGATAGAGATGCCGCCCACCAACGGCACACTGCCTTGGTGGAGTTTACGAGCATTGGGTTTATCCACGAGCCCTACCGCGTACCCCACTTTACGCATGCAGTACAACACAGCAAGCGAGAGGAAGAAGAACATCGATAGCTCGATCAGATAGTCGAAAAATGACATGACGTTAAGCCTATTAGTAATGTAAATATAAAATCGTGAAGCTATGAAATAGGAATCTAGGAATCTAGGAATCTAGGAATCTAGGAATCTAGGAATCTAATTTATCGGTCTAGCCAACCAAACGTAACTTCGAAAAATGACGTAATTAAAATAATGAGTCATTCTGGCGAACGCCAGAATCTTAGGGAGCACAGGTATCCCATCCCATACTGCCCAGAAAGGCTTCGCATACTCTCAGCGAAACCCTTAAAATTGTTCATTGCCGGTTTCTGCAACAGGTTATCCCAGAAGTCCGAAACTGCCATCCCCGAGTCCAAAAACCAGCAAGCCGATAACCCAGGAACCAGTCACCCAGAGCCCAGGCACCGCCATACTCGAAGTCCAAACCCCATAGTCCCCGAAGTCCGAACCCCGTCATCCCCGAGGTCTCTTATCGGGGATCTAACACAACCAAAACGAAACCAACTACAACTTCTCAGTAGAGTCCTTATCAATCTCAGCCTTGCTACCTTTCAAGTAAACATTCTTATAGCAGTAGTTCGTCGCTTCGATGTAACCATCCACACTACCGCAATCAAAACGCTTACCCTTAAACTTATACGCAATCACACATCCACTTTTCGCCTGTTTAAGCAGTGCATCCGTAATCTGAATTTCACCACCTTTACCAGGCTCAGTCTCTTCCAAAATATCAAAGATATCAGGCGTAAGAATATAACGACCAATAATAGCAAGATTGCTTGGCGCAGTGCCTTGTTCCGGTTTTTCCACCATATCGGTAATGCGGATCAAATCATCACTTAAGTGCTCACCTGCTATTACGCCATATTTATGCGTTTCAGATTCAGGCACTTCTTCCACTGCAACAATAGAACAGCGAAACTGACGATAAAGCGCAGCCATTTGAGCAAGCACACCCTTGTCATCATTAATACAAAGGTCATCAGCAAGCACCACAGCAAACGGGTTATCACCCACTAACTCTTTACCTGTCAATATTGCGTGCCCTAGCCCTTTCATTTCACGCTGGCGAATAAAAGTATATTGCGCCGAGTCGATAAGAGAACGAATGTCATTAAGCAAAGGCTCTTTATTCGTGCCTTGAATCTGATGCTCAAGCTCGTAGTTCTTATCGAAGTGATCCATCAATGAGCTTTTGCCACGACCGGTAACTACGGCCATGCTTGTCATACCGGCTTGGATAGCTTCGTCAACGCCATATTCAATGAGAGGCTTGTTAACAATCGGCATCATTTCTTTTGGCATGGATTTAGTAGCAGGTAAAAAGCGCGTCCCATAGCCTGCTGCTGGGAATAAACAGTGTTTAATCATATTTAGTGTTTTTAGTTTTTGTACTGACTTGTTATATAAAATGATTGAGGTATTAAATTGAAGCATTTGCACCCCAATGAGTGCCTCTCCCAACTGCAGTGAGGCACTAAATAATTAGAGTTTTAGGTTTATTGAAATAGCAGAATCAATCGCTGCCGAATAAATCTCGGGTGTACACCTTATCCGCCACATCTTGCAGTTCTTCCACCATACGGTTAGATACAATCACATCCGACATTGCTTTAAACTCACCAAGATCGTCAATCACTGCTGAATGGAAGAACTCTTTTTCTTTTAATACAGGTTCATACACGATCACTTCAATGCCCTTGGCTTTGAGTCGCTTCATGATGCCTTGGATGGAAGATGCACGGAAATTATCAGAACCAGATTTCATAATTAGACGATAAATACCTACACGCTCTGGTTTTCGCTTCAAAATAGAGTCAGCAATGAAGTCTTTACGAGTGGTATTGGCATCAACGATCGCACCAATGATGTTATTTGGTACATCGGCATAGTTTGCACGAAGTTGCTTAGTATCTTTTGGTAAACAATAGCCACCATAGCCAAACGACGGATTATTATAATGACTGCCAATACGAGGATCTAAACTTACGCCTTCAATAATTTGACGTGCATCTAGCCCATGTGCTTCTGCGTAGGAATCTAGTTCGTTAAAGTAAGCAACACGTAAAGCGAGGTAAGTATTAGAGAACAGTTTAACGGCTTCCGCCTCTGTAGAATCTGTAAACAACACTTCAATATTGTCTTTTATTGCACCTTCAACAAGAAGATTAGCAAACACTTCTGCACGTTGACTACGCTCACCAACGATAATACGAGAGGGGTGCAAATTGTCGTAAAGAGCGCGGCCTTCACGCAAGAATTCAGGTGAGAACAACAGGTTCTCACAACCAAACTCTTCTTTAATGCGAGCCGTATAACCTACAGGTACGGTAGACTTGATGACCATCACTGCATTTGGGTTAATCGCCATGACATCTTTAATCACCGCTTCCACTGAAGAGGTATTAAAGTAATTGGTTTCAACATCATAATCCGTTGGTGTAGCAATGATGACGTATTCCGCGTCTTGGTACGCTACTACTTTATCTAAGGTTGCGGTGAAATTGAGTGGTTTGTTGGTAAGAAAATCGGTGATTTCCGTATCAACAATTGGAGACTGCTTGTTATTAAGCATCTCAACTTTTTCAGCCACGATATCAACCGCGACAACGACATGATGCTGAGCAAGCAGCATCGCATTAGACAGGCCTACATAGCCTGTACCAGCAATGGCAATTTTCATAGTTTACCTTGGTAATAATATATTTTAGAGATAGAAACTTGATGTTCAAAACGAAAGACCAGCTCTCGCCTTTTTTCCCTTGTCGCCGTACCTGATTGACCAACGCAACAAATTGTCGCATACTTAACCTAAATATAAGCAAGCAAGGAACTCATTATGGCGACTAGTGTAAGACTCGATGAAAACTTCGTGAACCAAGCTAAGGTACATGCAGAAGCAGAAAACCGCTCTGTACCAAAACAGATTGAGTATTGGGCCAAAATCGGACAAATCATGATTGATAATCCAGATTTACCCTATGAATTTGTAAAAGAATCTCTATTGGCAAATCAAGAAGTGAAACAAGGTCTGACTCAACGTTATGTGCGAAGAACAAAAAAACATTGATATTTACGAATCACGTCGCTTTGAGAAAGCACTAGCGAAACTTCCCGATACTCTATTAACCATCGTGGAAGATGAAATAGAAAAAATTGTTGAGCATCCAGAAATAGGCGAACAAAAGAAAGGTGATCTTTCTCATATGCGCGTCCACAAATTTCAGCTTAACGATCAACTCGCGCTACTGGGTTATTCATGGGTCGAGAATAAACTTGAGATCTATCTTCTTCACTTAGACTCTCACGAAAACTTTTACCAGAAGCTCAAGAACAAACGTAAAACAGATTTGAAATTTATCCAATCTTAATGTGATTGTAATCACGAAGCTTTTCACTTAGGTGCTTAGCTTCACCCACTCGAAACTCTGACAATTAAATGGCGAATTCGGCCGAAATGAATGCGGCTAACAATACACACCAAATGGCCCAAAATAACGGGTGAGTCGATTATCCTAGCTCGATGTTTTCGTGCGCATAGAGCGCATCGATACAACGGTGCCTTAACAATATTGAGACGGACGCTTCTCAAATGAGTGCCTCACACTGCGCGCGACCTGAGACACTATTGGGCGCCCTGTTGACGACCGTTTTGCGTCTCATCCGCGTCTCAATCAAGAAAAGCAAAACACCAACCGATTGTTTTCTTTAAGCCTTTTAAAGCACACCCTTTCGCGCACCCTACTGGAACTCTACTTGTTGTAAAATTCGCGGTACCACTTAATAAACTCAGCCACGCCTTCTTTAACCGTTACTTTTGGCGTGTAACCCGTGGCAGCGAACAAGTCTTTAGTGTCTGCGTAGGTTTGATAAACATCGCCTGGTTGCATTTCTCTGAAGTTTTTCTTCGCTTCAATACCCAGTTCGTCTTCAATGGCTTTTACAAAATCCATAAGATTGATTGGAGAACCGTGACCAATGTTATACACGGCATAAGGAGCAGAACTGGCTGCTGGAGAACCCGCTTCAACCGACCAATCGTTATCACGTGTTGGTATTACCTCAGCAATACGTACCACGCCTTCAACGATGTCTTTTACATGGGTAAAATCACGCCACATATCACCATTGTTATTGATATCAATGGTATCGCCATCGAGAATCTTCTTGGTGAAGATAAACGGTGCCATATCGGGGCGGCCCCACGAACCATATACAGTAAAGAATCGTAAACCTGTGGTTGGAATATCGTATAGATGAGAGTAGCTGTGCGCCATTAGCTCATTTGATTTCTTGGTCGCAGCGTACAGTGACACTGGGTGGTCAACCGAATCTGATGTTGCAAATGGTGTTTTCGCGTTTAGCCCGTAGACTGAACTAGAAGAAGCATACACCAAGTGTTTCACTTTACAGTGACGACACCCTTCTAGAATGTTTAAGTGACCAACAAGGTTTGAATCCGCATACGCATGCGGATTTTCAATTGAATAGCGAACACCGGCTTGTGCCGCTAAGTGGATGACTTGGTCAAATTGCTCAGCTTCAAACAAGCTAGCTACACCATCGCGATCAGCAATGTCGAGCTCAACTAATTTGAAGTTGCTATGTTGGATACGGGCCAAACGCGCTTCTTTTAAAGCTACATCGTAGTAATCATTCAGATTATCAACACCGACAACCTGATGATTTTTTGCTGTTAACTGTTCCACAACTGCACTGCCGATAAATCCTGCAGCACCAGTAACTAAATACTTCATTTAATTTCCCTAAACCAGATTGCATGGGCAAGCTATTTGTCTTCTGATACTAAAAACCAATTGCTCCACCGCAATACCACTATATTAACCATTAAAGTAGGTCTAAATTACTCACCCTTTAAAGAATCAACGATAGATGACGCTATATTCCCTACAGCAAATTCTTTTTCTAATAACTTATAACCTGAGGTTCCAATACTTCTGCGCAACTTTACATCACTTTGCAATTTGCTCGCATTCTCAAAAAATACTTCATCTTCGCCATTAACACTAATCAACCCAGCCTGATTGTTATTCACCAACTCAAGTAGATCATTTCCTTTATTCACACTACCTAAGATTGGCAGCGACTGAACCATATAGCCTAAAAGCTTACCTGGGAAGTTGTGAGCCGTGTGTTGGGCTGATAATGAAAACAGTCCGACATCAACTTGACCCAGAATATCTTTAAATTCAGCTTGACAAACAGAAGGTAAGTAAGAGCAATTGGTTAGGTCCCACTCCTTAATTAAGTCATTCACTAACTTAACTTCATCACCTTGTCCTACAAACAGGAAGTGTGCGTCATCAAAACTCTTCATAGCTCTGGCTAAACGCATCAGGTTAGCCATATCCTGAGCGTGGCCGATATTACCACCGTAGAAATAAATGACTTCGTCGTTTATTCCCAATCGTTCTCTCAAGCTAGAATCTTTATCTGATAGGTAATGAGGCGATAAATTGGCCCAGTTTCGCAGTATGGTGGTTGGATATTGCGAATCAGTATTGGTGTTAAATATCTCGAGGTTTTTCTCAGACATAACGCCAATAGTATCTGCCTGGCGGTAAGAGGCCGATTCAAAAAACCTAAAATAACGTTCAATTAAAGAGCCCTCTTTCATCAGGCCCGAGTCAATAGCCCACTGAGGAAAAAAGTCGCGCAGAACGAGATAGCTTTTACACTGGCAGCGTTTTTTTATTTTTGAGACCAGTGAGCCGAAGAAAATTGATGGAGAATAGTAAACAACCCCATCAAATGAGTTCTTATCGACTTTACATTGAATTGCACTCCAAGCACTATGGGAAAGTAGCGTTTCGTTTATCGCTCGCTTGACCTTAGGGACATCCTTAATTTGGCCAGAACGAAAGCGCCAAACTATGACACCGTCTAGTTTATCTTCACTAAAACTTGGCTCACCTTCATCAAAATGAGGGGTAATGACCGTGACTTCATGTCCTTGCCCTATTAACTCTAGAGCTAGTTCATGCATCATTTTTGCCCCAACACGTGTACTGTGGGGCAAATAATCATCAATGATTAAAGCAAGTTTCATTAATATTCTTTCCAGACAACACGCTTAACATAATCTGTATAAGAATGAACTATACGTACTACCTTATCTGATACGTTCGGCATTGAGTAATCATAGACTTGTCGTAATAGACGCTCATCACCCGTTGGCTGAGACTCTAATATTGCCAAACCTTGTAGAACTCGCTCAACATCTAGACCCACCATCATTACAAACGCCTCTTCCATTCCTTCAGGACGCTCGTGCGCTTCACGCAAGTTGAGGGCCGGGAAATTCATAATCGACGATTCTTCATTGATAGTGCCACTGTCAGACAATACCGCTTTCGCGTTCTTTTGCAGGTGGTTGTAGTCATGAAAACCCAGTGGCTTAAGAAGTTGAATATTCGGATGGAACTCCAGCCCTTGTGCTTCAATGCGATTACGTGTGCGGGGATGAGTAGACACGATAACTGGCAAATTGTAATGCTGCGCTACCGTATTCAATGTCTCCGCCAATTTCAGTAACTGCTTAGGTGAGTCAACATTCTCTTCACGATGCGCGCTGACCACAAAGAACTGACCTATTTCTAAACCTAATCGTTCAAGTACATCTGATCTATCTATTTGAGGCATATAGTGGTTCAAGACTTCAAACATTGGGCTACCCGTTTTAATTACCCTGTCTGCCGGTAAGCCTTCAGCAATAAGATAATCACGCGCAATAGTACTGTATGTTAAGTTGATGTCCGCCGTGTGGTCGACAATCTTTCGATTGGTTTCTTCTGGAACCCGCTGGTCAAAACAACGATTGCCTGCTTCCATATGGAAGATAGGGACTTTACGACGCTTCGCAGGGATAGCAGAAATACATGAATTCGTGTCACCCAATACCAACATAGCGCTAGGTTGTACTTCTTCTAAAACCTGGTCAACCTTAATAATCACTTGACCGATAGTCTCTGCCGCATTCTTACCCGCAGCATTTAAGAAGTAATCCGGCTTGCGAACACCAAGATCGTTGAAAAACACCTCATTGAGCTCAAAATCGTAATTCTGCCCAGTGTGTACCAATATGTGTTCACAGTGTTCATCGAGTTTGGCCAATACACGTGATAGTCGGATAATCTCAGGGCGCGTACCCACCACCGACATAATTTTTAGTTTTTTCATTATAGTTCTCTTAAATCCTTACAGCGGTTTCGCGATGGTATCGGGCGCTTCTCTATCGAATATCTCATTTGCCCACAGCATAACAATCAATTCTTCTTCACCGATGTTAGTAACATCATGGCTCCAGCCAGGTACTGTTTCTACGACAGTCGCTTCATCTGAATCCACCGTAAGTTCATAGCGCTCACCTGTAATGATATGCTCAAACTTAAACAATGCTTTACCTTTGATGACCAGAAATTTCTCATTCTTCGTGTGGTGATAATGACCACCACGAGTAATGCCTCTATGGGCAGTAAAGAAAGAGAACTGTCCTGACTCTTTAGTCTTCAGCATTTCACAGAACACACCACGTTCATCACCGTATTTTGGTAGAGTGTAGTGGAAGTCAGTAGGTTTGAAGTAACTTAAATAAGTAGAATACAAAGCGCGAGCTAGACCCGTACCCACGTGCTCAGTAACCAACGTTTCCCTACTTTCTTTAAATCCACGAAGTAGGTTCGCAACTTCACCGACCGTTGTCTTATATTCAACTGGAACGCTTTTAACACCACTCTCAGAGTTTCCATCAAGCAAAGCAATGAGCGCCTGACAAACATCGTCAATGTAAACTAAGGTCACAGCCGCACTAGGGTCGTGGATACTAATTTCGATATCATTGACGATATTGTGACAAAATGTCGCAACAAAAGAATTGTAGTTAGGACGACACCATTTACCGAAAACGTTAGGAAAACGGTAAACAAACGCACCAGCACCCGTTTCGATACCGTAATCGTGCACAAGAGCTTCGGCTTGAGCCTTGCTTACACCATAAGCATTGTCTAGGCTTGCTTGAATAGAAGAGCTCAACATCACTGAGGTGTTACGACCGTTTAGCTTTATGTTTTCAATAACAAACTCGGTCAGGGTTGCATTACCTTCAGCGAACTCTGATTCGTCTTTCGGACGATTAACACCCGCTAGATGATATACAAAGTCAGCAGTTGCCAACGCCTGCTTAACCTCTGATTGCGGTGTATCCTGGTCAATAGGCGTTATCGAATTAAAACCTTTTTCTGCTAACATCATGCACAGATTTTTTCCGATGAACCCTTTCGCTCCCGTCACAACAATATTCATTTACACTCCCTCTGGTACGACAGTACTACCTGCTTCAATATCACGAATAAAGCTAAGTTTACGAAGTAACTCAACCATACCCAATGTATCCAAGCGGTCAGTGTTATGGGAATTATAATCTTCGACTAAAGATAAGTCTTTCTCACCTTCTTCATTGAACTTGGAGTAATTTAAATCACGATTATCCGATGGGACTCGATAATACTGACCTTGGTCTTGAGCGACGAACATCTCTTCTCGACTACACAATGCTTCAAACAATTTTTCACCATGGCGAGTACCAATCACATTAACGGTGTGCTCAGGTTTATCTGCCACTTTGAGTAACGCATCCACTAAGGTTTGGATTGTCGCTGCTGGTGCTTTCTGCACGAAGATGTCGCCATTTGAGCCGTGTTCAAACGCATGAAGAACCAAATCTACGGCGTCGTCAAGGGTCATCATAAATCGTGTCATGCCAGGGTCAGTGATTGTGATAGGCTCATCACTGAATATTTGGCGTAGGAATAGAGGAATAACCGACCCTCGAGACGCCATAACGTTACCGTAGCGCGTTGCACAGATAGTGGTATTGGTATGCTCGAGATTACGGCTCTTGGCGACGATCACTTTTTCCATCATCGCCTTAGAAATACCCATTGCGTTAATTGGGTAGACTGCCTTATCTGTACTCAGACAAACAACACGTTCAACATTATTTTGAATCGCGGCTTCTAGTACATTTTCAGTGCCAAGTACGTTAGTTTTCACCGCTTCTAATGGATAAAACTCGCAAGAAGGGACTTGCTTAAGGGCTGCAGCGTGATAAATGTAGTCGACGCCACGCATGGCATTATTCACACTTTGATAGTCGCGAACGTCACCGATATAAAACTTAAGCTTCGATGAGTTGTACTTCTTCCGCATATCATCTTGCTTTTTTTCATCACGATAGAAAATACGAATTTCAGCGATATCTGTTTCTAAAAATCTGTCAAGTACGGCATTACCAAATGAACCCGTACCACCTGTAATCAAAAGTGTTTTATTGTCGAACATTTTTCCCCACTTTTCTCAATATATTTAATAAATTATTTGTGCGTTCTTCTTGACTACCGTAATTATGAAGAATTCTTTCTGACATGGCTTTTTTATCATCAGTAACGCTATCGCAATTAGAGCATTCTAATACGGCGTTGGCTAGACTAGCAGCACTATCAGGTTCAAAGTAACAAGCGTAATCTTCACAAATTTCTGTTGCAAAAGGTAGATTACTTGCAACCAAAGGCTTCCCTGTAGCAATAGCTTCTAAATATGTAGTAGAAAAAACCTCTAAGACACTCGGTTGAATAAAAATATCATGAGAAGCATATAATTCAGACGCATTTTCATGATTGTACGGCCCTACATTTTTAACTACATCATGCAAGCCATAGAATTCAACCAATGGCTGAATGTGAGCTTCGAAATCTTCTTTTTTCAATGTAAAAGACAAGCTATATTTAACTGTTTCATTTATTTCCAAAAGGTTGAGCGCATGCACGGTTAAAGCTAAATTTTTATGTTTATAATAAGCTGAGGGCACTAAAAGTTTAATGGTTCCTTCATTCACTTGAGTTTCAAAGGTCGCAGATAAGAAACTTTCTGATATAGCGTTACTAACAATAAAACTATCGATACAAGTGTTTTTCTTCTCAAATGCAATTTTTGAATTCAATGTTTGGAAAATATAAGCGTCGGCGTATTTAATATAATGCGCTTGATAATATGAATGGAGTGCTCTTTTAAAACGCTCTAACAGATTGTTATCTAGTTGTAGCGCATATTTACTTGGTGCCAAGAGATACGGGTTACTACACCCCATGATATGGTAGCAATCAAAATCAACATATGCTGGACCAGCATTGGTATAAACAATATCTGGATTCAAGTTTTTAACTATTTTCTTAATTTCCAACCGTGATTTGTAAGACTTAGCTGGTGAACTAACTACTGAACAATTCTCATCACGGATAATATCTTTAACTTGTTTATAAACAGCATGACTTAGCAGATAATAGAATAGGAAATCATTTTGCTCTGTAGTTTCTACTTTCTTTATGAAGTTAACCGCATTTTGAACTGCTCCACCAACTACATTTACTGAGCAGTTGTAAATAACTTTGATTTTTTTCATTATTAACGACCTAAACAAACTTCAAGGTATTTATCAGAAATAGACTCTATAGAATATTTTTTCTTTGATTCAACAGATTTTTGAGAAATTCCCATGAGCAAATCAGGTTCATTAGCAAATCTGTGCATTGCTTGTGCCAAAGATTCAACATCTCCAATCGGAACCAAAAGTCCTTCTGATGAACTCGATATAATGTCTGCGGGTCCAGTCAAACAATCATATGAAATACAAGGCACACCATAACAATATGCTTCCAATAAAGCATTTGGGAAACCCTCCCGCTTTGATGAAAGAACAAAATATTTTGCTCTACTATAGTAACTTTCAATATTAGAAATAGGGTCACAAAAAGTGACTTGGTCATAAATAGCGAGCTTCTTCGCATACTTTATCAACTCATTTTTTAAGGGGCCTTTCCCTAAAATAATCAGTTTATACTCAGGGTTTAATTTAACAAAAATTGAAAAAGCATGAAGTAAATCACGATGTCCTTTTTGCTCAACGAGTCGACCAATCGTCAGAATTTCATAATTTCGATTCAGATCGTATTTGTCAACGTTTAGTTCAGCTACTGGATTAGGTATAACGTGCAGCTTTTTTAAGTCACAACCAACCTGAGAAAGTCTAGAATATAACTCTTGAGTTTGTAAAATCATTCCAGAGCTATATTTAGTTATGAAGCTATAAAAGTGCTTACCTATTTTCTTTGGCATATTTCTTTCGGAATATATCTTTCTTATATTGAGGCCAAAAAGAGAAAACAAGGAGAAAATATTTGTTTGGGTCATAAAGCTCAAAACAAACGTCGGTCTTATATTTCTAACTAAAACTCTAAACCTAAACATTGTACGAATTATCATCAAAGCCTTGCTAAATTTTGATGTTTTTGAAACAGGGTAACCCAAGCGATGCACCGTTATTTCACTAGGTAGTGAATAGAAGTCTTCAAGATCGGTTAATATTACAAAATGAATGTTTAGTTTGTGTGAACTAGCCCATTTTTTTGCTAGCTCTACCATAACGCGTTCAGCACCACCAGAAGATAGTGAGGGTATAACCAACATAACGTCTTGCCTAACCATTTAACCCTACCTCTCTTGCCGGAACACCAGCAATTACTCTACCATTTCGAAGAAATGAACGATTAACTACGGCGTTAGCGCCAATAGCACAGTTTTTAGCAATCTGTACTTTACCATATATTTTAACACCTGGACCTATATAGCAATTATCTCCAATTGTGGGTACTGACATTTTATCTCTTGGATGCATCCCAATTACTACACCTGTCTGAATAGTACAATTGGACCCAATTCGAGCATTTTTGTTAATAACAATAGTACCATAATGAGGTAAGTATAGACCTGGACCACAAGTATTCAAAGGTATACTAAATGATAGTTTTTTTGACAAAGTTCTAAATCTAATACGATGATAGATATATATAGGGCTTAACCTAAAACTATTACACTCGAGAAACCGCAGTGAATATATAAACGCCCATATATCATTCCTAAAATACATTAATGCCTTAGGTTTAATTTTATTTGCTTTCGCATCTACTTTAATTATCTCACTAAAATTCATCATCTTAAAATAAATCCACTACCAAACTTAGAAAATGCAAACAGAGAAAAAACATTAATGCCAATTAAGCCCTTATACATATTAATGAATACTCCAGGATACGAATAGAATGACCACATTATTTGTATTAAAATGGTAAAAATAAACAGCATACAAAGCTCGATATAATATTTGAACCATAGTTCTTTTCTCTGAAGTCTATAGGCCAGACTCAGAGGAAAAAGTGATAAAACATACATTGAGCATCGACCAGAGAATGCAACATTTTCAAATGACAGAAGCGCCAAAGCCAATAAAGCAATTGACAGTTTCTCTATTAAGGTAAATTTATTAACTACAAATACGTAAATTCCTATAATGACCCATGGTATTTTACTCATTAAAATTGTGGCTAAAGAAAACTCTTCTGTTGATGCAAATAAACCTGATCCAAAATAAGCGTTATATAAAGGTTCTGATAAAAATATTGAAGCAAAATAATCAAGAGGACTAAATTTCAATAGAGAAGCTACAAAACAAAATAGTAAAACTAATTTGTAAAGTCTATGGTCATCGAAGTTACGTGAAATATACCAAGTGAATAAAACTACTAAAGCGAATGAATGGAAGATAATTGCTACAGATAACGCAAATATAGACAATTTTGATTTACTTTCATACAGTGTTATGAAATATATTAATGCATACATCGAAACACCAGAACGTAACCCATTAACACTTGCCAAGAAATTAAATGATAAAAATAGCAAAAATATAATTAGTTTATCATTTTCAGATTTATCACTCTTTAGCATTAATAAAAATGACTTCATATAGAACATCGTGGCAAGGAATACGCAAAACACTTGAACCAGACGTTTATCCAAATAAAAGTAATTCGTAATAGAGTAAAGAAATTTGATAATCGCGTAGCGATCTGAATATTCAAATAAAGTAAATCCAAATTTACTATCAGAAAAATAAAGATAATGACTATGCAAGTCCATACCGGCATATGGAACAAAGAAAAACGAAATACTAGTGAAAACTATACAAATAAATAGAAGAACTTCATAAGTCTTAAGTTTATTAAAAGTGAATAGAAAATAAACAAAACTAGCAAAGGGTTGTATAAAGAAAAGCAACACTGATATGATGCTTTGTAGCGTGAAAAATTTTCTAACCATTAAATTTTATTTTTAATTTTGAAAGCATAGAACTCAGATTTTGTGAAGACCACGTCGAACACACCAATTATTTTCTTCGGGGACTTTTTGTTATTTGATATATTGTACCTTTCAATAAACTTAGCTAAACAAGCAATCCAAATTAAATACTCATCAACCATGGTCATTTTCCCTTTAATGCCTTTATTAAGAGAAATTAACTCTTTTAGGGAACTCATATTGAAAATACCTATTTTATCAATAGCATCACTAAGTACTAAATTTTTAATATCTTCGTAGAGATCATGTCTAATCCAAGTACCATAGTCGTGATGATCTTTTGAAAGTTCATCTAAAGGTGAACTTTCAGAGTTAGAGGTAAAATACTTCGTTCCAGTTCTCGCCCAAGGTATATCTAAGAGTGATGGAGAATACTTAGTCAGTAATTTATAATAAATTTCATCAGTTCGTATAGTCGGATCTAAACCCCAAATATACCCATATACTTCTACAGATGTAAATGCCTGATATAATGGGATTCTATCATTTATAAACGCCATACACTGATTAAGTTGCTTTCGCATATAGTGAGCTTGTTTTTCTATTTCACAGTGTTGATATTCTTCATCTCTTGGAAATAATTCCCTATATAATTTAATATCGTTAGCTATATTAGACTTTGCTTCTTCTATTATAGTTCTTTTAATCAAATTGAATTTACTTCTAGGAGTATAGTTAAGTGACTTAAGGTTAACTAAAGATGTTCCCGAGTATTCAGCACGACCAACACTGTCTCCGAAACTCCCTGCTAGAATAATATCTAAATCAGTTTGCTTACTTATAGAGGGCATAGCATGCAAATGAACTGGTGAATAGATTGCTCCCGCTTCAGCCGCAATGTCAATATTTTCACGTAACATATCAGCATCTAGTTTAAAATGTCTAAATTCCCACTCAAAGTCTTTACAAATACGCTGAGCATACACGACATCTCGCGAATGAACTAAACCCCATGTCAGACCCACAACTTCGACATTAGACCCAGAAAGAATATTATTTACTATCGCAGCAACAACCCTACTATCCATCCCCCCTGAGAGAAGAATACCAATCTTTTTCTTTCCTACTAGCTGAGTAGCTAATTCTTTTTCTAACTTCTCATAAAGTTTATCTGCTGCTACTTCCGGCGTTGTCAATTCATACCCATGTCTAGGAAGATACTTATTATATTCCCATTTATTTTTGTCGTGAGATAAGTATGCATTCCAAGGTGTCATTTTTACACCTTCAATTAATGTCCTATCACCTAGCGTATGAGATTTATTAAGGATTTGGACCACGGATGTAGTATCTAAAACCCTTGAACTTAAAAGAGCAAGACTTTTAAAATCGCCTACTACTATACCCTCTTGCTTTTCGAGATAAAACGGATTCATGAATCCTAAACTACTATATTCGTAAAGTGATGCCATAAACTAACCTCGCTTGTAAATACTAATTTTTTTGTTCATCATTTGGTATATCATTTTAACAGATAACATAATTTGCCCGCGTTTAGCGAATGCCAACAATGCTTGAAAGTCTCCTTTTCGAGATATATATTTAAGGGGTTCAACAAGCTGTGGATAATTATAAGCAAGTTTACAATACGTATTTTTCATATTCACTCGATGATAATACAACTGAATACCCGTATTTTTAGACGTCCATGAATTTATCGCCATAATTCGATAACATACAGCTTGTTCTGGAATATATAAAGCTCCACCTTTCAGTGAGCCTAGTATTTGTATGAAAAAATCTCCTACTTTAGCTTCTTTAAACCAATCGGGAAGGTTTACCAAAACAGCTCGCCTTATAAACAGCGATGGAGTAGGCATAAATCCACCACCAGACCTTATTACTTCCGAAACTCCAAATAACTTTGTTTGAGTACCATATTCAGCTAATTTAGTGGCTATATTACCAGGTGACAACCCAAATGCAGAGGTAAAACAAATATCAACCTCTTTAAATTCATCAATCGAACAAATCTGTTTCTGAATTTTACGATTGTCCACCCAAAAATCATCACCCTCACAGATAGCAATGTATTCTCCTTCAGAATCCATAAGACAATTAATTAGTGGCTTAGTAGGGTATTCTGAGAATTGGTTTTCTCTTTGATATATTGGTTTGATGATACTTGGAAATTTCTCATGATAGCGCTGGATGATTTCTGCAGAGTTGTCATGTGAAGCATCATCGTGAATAATAATCTCAAATTTGTATTCAGTTTCCTGGGCTAAAAAACTTTCAATCGCATCTTGAATATATAGTTCATGATTAAAGCTTGTACATAGTACAGATACGTAGACTTTATCTGTGTGTTTCCATAGCTTTGTGATCTCATCTTCAGAGTTTGGTGCTTTTAATTTTGTAAACATGTTAGTCCTTTTATCATATCTACTGAAAAGCATGGTATTTTGCAGTTGTTGTGTACATCTAACCTTTCACTGAATGCATCATCTATGAATATCGCGTTTTTACATTTGATAAACTCTGATTTAGGAGTGCCATCTGTAATGTGAATAATTTCATCAAAGAAATTTTGCAGTCGTAGTGAATCAAGCTTTTTCTTTAAGTTGCCAGCATGGCGCGTTATCAATACAATTTTCTTCCCCTCGTTGATAGCAGAAAAGTACAACTTTGCTAAATCTTCATTTACTTTATCACCAAATATCAAACAATCATCGAAATCACTATAGATAGTGTCATAACTTAAGCTCGTTTTAAACTGATATGAGAGATTACGATAGAGGGTGACATCCAGCTTATTATCTATCGCTATGACTGGTACATCTTCACTTATAAGTAACGATAGTTCAGCATAATTAATACCGTTAAACCGACTAGTTATCATAGAACCTGCAATACGAGTAGCTACTTCAAGTAAGCATAATTCACCGTCTTTAGTTTCTTTAACTTGAAAGAACCAAGCACCTTTTAGGTTTAATTTCCCATTGATCTTACTTGCTATACCTCTAAATATTTCTTGATTGCTAACTAACTGAGATTCGACAGCAATACCATTACGCATAGAATTACGCTGCCTTGCGCTTGAATGTATAAGATTTCCTTTAGCATCGCTTATACAGTCGACCGTATATTCATCTCCAGGTAATAACTCGCATAACAGATCACTACTGCTTACTTTTACTACATCTGCCTGTGTTTCGACGGTAAAAGTGCCAACACTGCCTTGTCCTATATCTGGTTTAGAAAATAGCGGTAATTGTAACTCTGGACTTGTAGGATCGTATAACCTAGGTGTTCTAATGATTCCAGATAAAGCTTGGTATGTTAACTTTTTAGAACGACATATGCTGTTGGTTTCATAAGAAGAAGATACTACTTTTACATTTAGCTCTTCTACAAACTTTGATAGCTTTAATGCCGCTGCGTCGTGGGCAGGAAATACATGCGTTATACCACACTGCTTAATAATATCTGATATTTCAGATATAAAACTGTCATCGTTGATGTACGGAATTCCAATAAAATTATTTTTAGAAGGTAATTCAGAGTATGCATCAATACTGTTAGCACCAAATAATTCTATATTTTTTACAGATTGAAGCGACCTTACTATCTCATGTGCAACCTCGGTACTCGATGGTACGATTAGAATATTCATAGTCAGGCTCCAAAATTATCCTTAAAGAACTCACTTCTAATCATAGCCAGATTCTTTTTGTTCTCTTTGTACTCTTCAGTTTTGTATAACATCGTTTGTTCTTCCATTATATCTGATAATAAATCAAGATCATTTGTAAATTTATCAAAATCGAATGAAATAAAATCTAACTCATCAAAACTAAGACCTTTAAATGCTCTATCAAGAACGCCAACATTTTTATTTTGATAATACCTGTAATCATACACTGGTTTTATAATATTAATAACAGGAACTGAATTTGTCACAGCTAAAACTAACGCATGATAGCGATTACAAATTACTAATCTAGCGCCCTTTATTAGCTCTATTATTTTTTCAATTTGGAGATACCCATCTTTAAATCTAACTATCTCAAACCCCTCACCTTCAAATTCACCTAAAGTAGGGAGAACAGATTCATCAACATCAAATGACACAAATTTAACAAAATAGCCATCTTCATTATATTTTTTAATTATTTTCGCTATGTTGTCTTTTTTATATTCTAATCCGCCATACATTTCAATTAATATATAACCATTATCATTATAATTCTTATCAACATTATCCATGATATTTTCATTTACTAAATACAAATCATCAGGAAGAGCCACAAATTCCGTCACTCCAAGCTTATTTAAGTACAAAGGAGAGTACTTATCGTCCCTAGAACTTATAATCGCATTAGATTTCTTCAGATCACTGAATATAATTTCATAGAACGGCGCACTTGTATCGAACGGGCCAAATCCATTAGCAGTAAAAACTATCTTGGTTTTTTCTCTAATTGCAGCAAATATCGGTATAAATATCTTATAAAGATCATCTCTTCTCGACCAGTTAAACCAAAGATCATTTAAATAGCCGCCACCAGAAACCACTAACACATCAAGTTCTCTAACTTCTTTTCTAATTTGATCAAAATTATCACATTTAGCTATGAGTTCATTATCTGTTGGATAATGCGGTACATTCCTTAATATGCGCCTTTTAATTCTTTTAATTCTTTTGATTTTTTCCCATATGATATTTTTCGATTTGTTTTCTTCAGAATTACTGAAAGATACCGGAGTAAAGTTTAGCTCATATCCTGAAAAATAATCTTTGCGAAGTTGATTTGTAAATGGTCCATCATAAGAAAATACTGTATATGTATGGGATTTACCCATATCATATACATTATTAACAAACATTGCATAGTCCCCTAGATTTCTGTCGGCAGTAGGACCTGTTATTCCTATTTTCACAATAATTTCCCCATAATATTAATAACTTTTTTCACATTTTCCGAAGTTAAATGAGCGTGCATTGGCAAGCACAGTACTCGACTTGATGAAGAAACACTGTTTCGAGTACCGTAATTATGACTATCGACAAATATTTTGTCTAAAGATGGTTCGAAGTAATGTCTTGACTGAATATTATGTTCAGCTAAACCGTCAGATACAGCTTTCATCTCTTCTTCACTCTTCAGCAAAATTGGCATATAAGCACCATTAGCATTTGCCTGTGGGTGCCATTGAGGAAGTTCTACAATATTTTTCAAACCTTCACGGTATTTATGAAACAGTTCTGCTCTGTGCTCTAAAATATTATCGATTTCTTCTAGGTTTACTAGACCAACGGCTGCTTGGTATTCGTTTAGTTTAGCGTTAATACCTACATCGACTACGCCTCGTCCTGGACGGATACCAAAGTTGATAATTTCTTCTGCTTTTTCTAAGTTTACTCTATCTTTGAAGATTATTGCACCACCTTCAACGGTGTGGAAAATCTTAGTGGCATGAAAACTTAAAGTTGAGGCTTCACCATAATTTAGTACCGATTTTTCAGCTATATTAACTCCAAAAGCATGTGCTGCATCGTAGATAATTTGAAAGTTATATTTTTCACTCAACTCATCTAAAGCATTAACGTCGCATGGGTTTCCATACACATGTGTCGCTACTAAAGTATCTGCTTTACACCCTTTACGGTATGCAAGTCTAATAGTTTCAGGCGAAAGATTTAGCGATTGTTTATCTATATCGGCAAAGGCCAGTTCATCTTTCTGCCACTTAAAGGCGCTTGCAGTTGCCACAAAACTAAATGGTGTTGCTAAAATAGAGCGAGTGCCGATTGCCTTTGCTGCCACTTGCAATGCCGAAGTACCATTATTGGTAAGTAATAGATTTTTAACGCCTAGGTAGTCTTCAAGTCTGGCAGTCAACTCTTTATGTAACGGCCCAAAGTTTGTAAACCATCCATTATTATTTATTTGCTCTAGTAACTTAGTAAGTTTTTTTAAATCTGGTTTAATTGGGCTGTTTAATGCTATCATTTATATTCCTCTTTAATTTGTTTTATTTAATAAAAACTTAGCTTCGACTAATAATTTTTTTTGAAATAGTGACATTAAAACTATATAGCTAAATAAGGAAGCAGCCAGCATAATAATAATAGAAAGCCAGTCAATAAGTATTCGGAATCCAGACAAATATCCTATAGCTGCAGATAAAGCAGTTATCAAACCTATCGGAAGTAATGTATAGAGTTGTTTTGACTGAGATATACTTGATAGTTTTGCTGTGTAATATGTATTTATAATTAACGCTAGGTATGATGTAGTCACCATACCAATGCACATCGCTGTAATACCTAATGGTACTGTAATTATAAGACTGAATGTGATAATGATTTTTTTAATAACTTCTATTTTTAAAAACAGATCAGAGCGCCCTTTGACTTGCAGCATGTTTAAGTTAATGGCGTGTATAGGATACAAAAGTAGCCCCATAGAAAGTATACTAATTAATGGGGCACTGCCCTTCCATTTTTCTCCAAGCAATAGGTTAATTAAAGGTTCTGCAATTATACAAAGCCCAAACATAACAGGGAAAACAACCATAGTCGCAATTTTCAGAGTTTTTAAGTATGCATCATCTAACTTTACACTATCATTTTGCATTGAACTTAATATTGGGTATGTGACTTTCTGAATAACGCCTGTAATCATGGCTGAAGGCATTGAAGACAATTTATGCGCTTGATTAAACATGCCTAATTGTGTCGCACTAAAATGCTTACCAATAATTAATCCGTATATATTGTTATATATCGTATCAAGTAATCCAGATAGCAATAATTTATAGCCAAAACCAAAGAGGTTCTTAAATGCATTTTTGCTAAATGCTTCTATAGGACGCCAGGGTGATAAAACATTTAGCACGGCAACGCTTATCGTTGCAGATACTAATTGCTGTAAAACCAAAGCCCATGCTCCAAATCCATTGAAAGCCATAATTAAGCCAACAAAACCACCGCAAAGAATTGCTGCCACATTCGCTTTGGCTTGGTTTTTAAAGTTAAGCGTTACAGTTAGTTTGACCCTCGGGATAATAGCGAATGTGTTGATAATAATGGTTAAAGCTACCACTCTCATTAAATTTATCAATTCTGTTTGTTGATAAAATTTAGCGATAACCGGAGCCGATAAGTATAATATACTGTAGCAAGTTAGAGAAACAACTAATGAGAAATAAAACGTGGTTGAAAAATCTTTCTCATCTCTATCATTTTTTCTTATTAAAGCCGAACCAAATCCACTATTTACAAACACACCAGCGATAGCAATAAAAATAGTCAGCATAGCTACTAGTCCATAAGCTGATGGACCTAGTATATTGGCAAGAGTTAGACTAATTACCAGTCCGATTCCTTGGTTACCGAAACTATCTATCGCACTCCAAACAAAGCCAGATTTAACTTGTTGCTTACTATGTTTCATTAATCACTTACTAATTGTAAAAGATATTTTCCGTATTCATTTTTTTGCATAGGCTTGGAAATTTCTATTATTTCTTCTGATGTTAACCATCCATTCCTCCATGCTATTTCTTCTAAACAAGCAACTTTTAAACCTTGAACATGTTGAATGGTTTGTACAAAACTCGAAGCTTCGTACAAACTTTCATGAGTACCAGTGTCAAGCCAAGCAAAACCACGACCTAAAAGTTCGACGTTTAAACTGCCTTCATCTAGATACATTTGATTAATACTGGTTATTTCTAGTTCACCTCGCTCAGATGGTTCTACTTGCTTTGCTTTCTCTACTACTGAATTATCGAAAAAATATAAACCCGTTATAGCATAATTAGATTTTGGATTCGTTGGTTTCTCTTCAATCGATATAACTCTCATTTTTTTGTCGAATTCAACCACTCCAAAACGTTCTGGATCTTTTACATGATAACCAAAAATAGTTGCACCTGAAGTTCTAATATTCGCCTTTGCTAAGGTTTGCGGGAAACCTTGCCCATAAAATATATTATCTCCCAAAACTAAACACACAGGCGAATCTCCAATAAAGTTTTCACCTATAATGAACGCCTGCGCCAACCCATCCGGAGTTGGCTGCTCTGCATAGCTAAGATTGATACCAAAAGCACTACCATCACCCAGTAAACGTTGAAAACTGAGTCGATCTTCTGGTGTCGTAATTATCAAAATATCCTTGATGCCTGCTAGCATCAAAGTCGCTACGGGATAATAAACCATTGGTTTATCGTATAGCGGAAGTAACTGCTTAGATACGCCCCGAGTTAATGGATACAAACGTGTGCCAGAGCCACCAGCTAAGACAATCCCTTTAGTACCTGATGTTTTGACTTTATTATCATTGAATGAGTACATATTATTTTTTCAATCCTAATCGTGTTCGCTGATATGAGCCATCCTGAATATTATTACACCACTCTTTATTATTAAGATACCATTCTACTGTTTTTCTAATACCGGACTCGAACGTCTCTTCTGGTTTCCAACACAACTCTTGCTCTATTTTTGAAGCATCAATGGCATAGCGCACATCGTGTCCTGGGCGGTCAGTTACGTAAGTGATTAGATCTTCGTACTGTTTAATACCTTCGGGCTTGTTTGGTACCAAGTCATCTAACAGTGAACAAATCGTTCTTACTACTTCGATGTTGGTTTTTTCATTATGACCACCAATGTTATAAGTCTCGCCTACGACACCTTCCACCACCACTTTATAAAGCGCTCGTGCGTGGTCTTCGACATACAACCAATCACGGATTTGCATGCCATCGCCGTAAACAGGCAATGACTTACCTGAAATAGCATTGAGGATCATCAGTGGAATCAGTTTCTCAGGGAAATGGTATGGTCCGTAATTGTTTGAGCAATTAGTAACTATCGTTGGCAGGCCATACGTACGCAACCAAGCGCGAACTAAGTGGTCGCTTGATGCTTTTGATGCCGAATATGGACTGGAAGGTTCGTATGAAGTGGTTTCAGTAAATAGGTCATCAGTACCTTCCAAATCACCATACACTTCATCGGTAGAAATGTGATGAAAACGGAATGGCTGTTTCGCGTTCTCACCAAGAGTATTCCAATAAGAGCGAGCCGCTTCGAGAAGAGTATAAGTGCCTACAATGTTGGTTTCAATGAAAGTTGCAGGTCCATCAATTGAACGGTCAACGTGAGACTCTGCGGCTAAATGCATAACTGCATCAGGTTGATGTTCTGTGAATACTCGGTCTAACTCTGAACGATTGCAAATATCTACATGTTCGAAATGGTAGCGTTCACTGGAATCAACTTCTGAAAGTGATTCTAGATTGCCCGCATAGGTCAAACTATCGATATTAATAACAGTATCTGTAGTGTTATTAATGACGTGACGAATGACTGCTGAACCTATAAAACCAGCACCGCCAGTGACGAGGATTTTCATAATATTCTCTATATTAAATTTATATCAATTTTATTTAAAAGTGGCTATCTATGCTCAAGAACATCGAAGATATTTGTGTTACGCAAAGAAATAATCACCCAATCTTGAAAAAGAGGTTATCTGACGCATTGAAAACCAAGCACGACTTTCGCGCGTAACGAGATAGTGCATGCTCGTAAAAAACCATCATTCAAAAAAGGATGGATGACAAGAGATAGTTAATATATTTTTACTTACAAAACCACCTTTAACGTCGACTCAAAGGAATGGCGTTTTTAAGATCAGGACAACCTATTTATTTCAAGGACAAATTGAACATCTTTTCTTTCTCGAGAACTAGTTTTGCCCTTTTGGATATCTTTCTCGCTGGACTCCCAAAATAGACAGCCCAAGATTCTAAAGAAGTGCGAACTAAACTATTTGCTCCGACAGCTGCTCCTTCTTCAAGCGTCACCCCTGGCAATACAACACTATGCGCACCGACGCCACTATGCTTTTTAAAATGTACCCTTGCATTCACAGTAGCTCTAAACTCGCTTGGAACAGTTGGATTGGTTAATCCTTCCCCTAAAAAATCGTCTGAAGAAGAAAAAACAGATACACGAATGGATAGACCTGTAAAATCTTCAAAGATTATTTTTGCTTTTCCGATAATTGTCGAATGGGAACCTATATGTACATAAGAACCAATTTCAATGCCATCGACTCCAGCGGAAAGAATAGCAAAATCATCTATTCGAACATTAGAGCCCAGAGAAATATTAGCAGCGTTATAAATCGAAGCTTTTTTAGATATAAGAACATTTTCACCAAATGACTTTAATCCCAATAATTCCAATTCTTTGTTGTCTAGAAACACTATTACCTCTGAAGCATTCATTAAAATAAAAACGGGATGAGACACATTCTATTCATTTTGAGACAGCCCATTTCGTGCTATGCCTTGTTAAGCATACAATTTGCTTGTTTTACTAAAACTGCCCCAATAGGTCCATGAAAATAGTCCTTTCGGACGTTCTATGGGTTATTTACTAACGTAGTACCTAAGATGCTGGATCTTGTCCAGCATGACGGTAGATAGCGAGTCGCGTTTTGGGGCTAAGATTCCCGCTAAAAGCATGCGGGAATGACGGATTGTTTAGCCTGCGGGAAAAACCCCGATGGTTTAGCATACGGCAATGACGAATCATTTAGCATCGCTAGCGTATGTTCTAAAGGGAGCTAAGTAACAAACTAGTGAGAGAAACATATGCTTCTCTCACTGTTTCAACCTTCGTTGTTACTCGCTCTTATACGCGTAATTGTAGTAACCGTAGGTGTAATAGCTAGATGCTGTCTTTTCTACTGCGTTTAAGATAACGCCCTTCGTTTCTACTCCCGCCTGTTCTAGGCGGTCGCTTGCTACTTCAAGTTCTTTCGTTGAGGTGACGCCAAATCTTGAAACCATTAATGTTGTACCACTATGGCGACCTACGATTGCTGCGTCTGTTACCGCTAATACCGGTGGAGTATCGATTAATACAATGTCGTAGTTTTCGCTTGCCCATTTTACTAGTTCAGTAAACCTTGCGTGCATCAATAGCTCTGATGGATTTGGTGGTGTTTTACCTTTGGCAATAAAGTCGAGGTTTTCGAGTAAAGAAGTATGAATAACTTCTTCAACGCTTTTGCTATTCACTAGAACTTCAGAAAGACCGTGGCTATGAGCAAATTGGTGTCCAGCACCAATGTGACCTTTACGCATATCGGCATCGATAACTAAAACCTTTTGTCCGCTGCTTGCAATGACAGAAGCGAAGTTCGTCGAAACAAAAGACTTTCCGATACCTGGCGACGGACCAGTAATCATAATGACGTTATTTTTCGCTTCCATCATGGCAAAGTGCAAACTGGTACGAAGTGAACGTAATGCTTCTACCGCCAAATCGGCAGGGTTAACTTCGGTCAAAAGCGCAGCCTGAACTGGTCGTGTCTTCTTGGCTTTCTTTAACTTCTGCAGTTGTTTGTTTATTTTATCTTGCTGCTCCGACTTAGGAATAGTCGCGTAAACAGACAAACCTATCTCTTCAATCTGATCAGGACTTTCAACACCGCGATGGAACGCAGCACGTAGCAGTACAAAAGCCACACTCAACATACCGCCAAGCAGAGTGGCTAAAACAGCAATCAGCGGTTTCTTAGGTTTAACTGCTAAGCCGTTCGAATCAGCTTTATCAAGAATACGTACGTTGCCTACTGTGCTTGCTTTTACAATCGCAAGCTCCTGAGATTTATTTAAGAGTTGAACGTAAATTTCTTGGTTTACTTGCACATCACGCGTTAAGCGCAGTACTTCACGTTGTGTCTTTGGAAGTTTGCGAATTTGACCTTCTAGCTTGCGTTTTTGTGCTTCTAAAGTTTTACGCTTCTCTAATACCGCAACGTAAGCTGGGTGCTCTTTAGTAAATCGCTGTGCTAATTCACTCTCTTTGAAGGTAAGCTCGTTCAGTTGCGCCTCAAGTTCTACCATTACCTTAAGCGTTGATTGTGCTTCTAGACCTAGATCTACAGATTCGTTGTCTTGACGATATTGATTGAGGGCATCTTCGTTGATAGTAAGCTGGGATTTGATCTCTGGCAGTTTTTCTTGCAAGAACTCTAGGCTATTCTCCGCTTCTGCTGCATTGCGGTCTACGTTTTGTAGGAAGTAGTTGGTTGCAATGTCATTCAGAAGATCAATATTTTGCTGTGAGTTAGGGCCTTCAAAGCCGAAAGAAAGAATACCGGATTGTTTGCCTCGTTCAGATACTGATAGATTCGTTGCAAGCCAGTTTATCGCAGTTAGTTTTGAGCGTTTAGATAGGTTGAATTCTTGTCCTTGTTGACCGTCTAAGTGGGAGACGAAAAGGATAAAGGTCGTTGAAGAACTAGGTTCTAGGCTCTGGGCTTCTGGGTTCTGGGTAGAGCCTAGAGTGGAAGAGCTTGAAGCTAGTTGACCTACGGTGCCTTTTAGGAGCAGTTTTTCGTTTTGGTCGTATAGGGTGTATGCACCTGTTTCTGGGTTGTCTAGGGTTAGGGTGTAGCCACCTGTTTCTGCGTAATCTGGGATTTCGAAGCGTTCTACTTTAATGTGTGCTTCAGTACCTAGGCGAGTCGCTAGGCCTTTACCAATAACAGGCAAGTAGTCTGGCGAGGCAACTGTGGTTAGGTTGAATTTATCGACCGTTTTGCCTAGTACCATACGAGATTTAATAATCTCTATCTCTGTCGCTGCGTTAGACTCTTGCGCAAACATATCGCTTAGGCCTTCGCTCAACACAGGCATACCGCTGTTTTTTTGCTCTACTTGAATCAGTGCATCAGCTTTATAAATTGGTGTCGCAAGAAGGGCATAAGCAACACCCACTACTGCAAACACAAAGGTAGTGAAGATAATGATCCATTTGCCATCAAGTAATAGACCAAGCAATTTACCTAGGTCGATGACATCCGGCTGTGGCGGTTGCTGTGTGCGTTGTGAACGAGTATTTTGGGTCATTTTTTAATGTGTTCAATTATAGGATTCTAGTTTATAGCTGTCAGCTTTAAGCTTTCAGCTATCAGAAAAGCGTCGGTGGTTGATTTCACAATCTTTTGATCCACTCTTTGGCGGACTTGTCTATTAGTTCGTAGACATGCTCAAACGCTTCAAAACTTTGTTTGTATGGATCGGGGATTTCTTTTTTCAGCCAGTGCCCGTAAAGCATAGTCTTTCCGCGAGCCGCTGGGGCCAGCTTTGTGATTGCATCAATATGCCCCTTTTCCATTACAAGAATTAGGTCGTTATCGGCAATCATTTTTGTAGTGATCTGGCGAGCAACATGATTAGACAAATCTACATTGCTCAAAGCTGACACTTTTACAGAGTTTTCATCGGCAGGTTTATCTACTAATGCACCAAGCCCTGCAGAAGTCACCTGCTTGTTAGGTAAAGCTTGCTGTAGTAGCTCTTCACCAATGGGGCTTCTACAAATGTTACCGATGCAGACGACGAGTATTTTATTAAACATTGATTCACTTCAATTAAATGAATGGATTACCAATTATTGATTCGATTCGCAAACTCACTGAAGTCATTCAATGCGCTTATTGTTGGCAATAACTGACGCACAACACGGTTGTACTGTTCAATCGGAGCGGCTGTAACATAAACGACGTCATAAGGCTCAAGTTCAAACTCTGTACCGGTCACTAAGGCCGCAGCGTCACTGATATCAAGTTGGTAAACGTTAGCAACAATCTTTTCTGGACGAGGCGTTTTACCTTGTGCAGCGAGCTCTTGCTTTTCTTGTTCTAGTTTTTGTTTTTCTTCTGCTGATAATGACGCATCACGGACCTCAGCTAAATATTCTTCGTGTTGCTTATCTCGTTGTGCGCTACGAAACACAAAAACACCCGTTGCATTCGCGGCTAACTCATTGATACCACCCACTCCACTCAACGCTTCCGTCAAAGTCATGCCAGAACGATCAATTTTAAGCAATTGTGGGTCTTTAACCTCACCTAATACGAATACTTTTTGGGCGTCGTTTCGTGGGACATGAATAATGTCTCCCTTTTCAAGCAAACGGTTTTCGGTTAAATCGCCATTTTGCATCAAGTCATGCAAGGACAAAGTTTCTGCGTTGCCATTACGGGTTAAAGTAACATTGCGCCAATCTGCATCGGTCGTTAATCCACCAGCTTGGTTGATCGCATCTAAAAAAGTTAGAGGGACATTGGTCAGTGGCTGATAGCCAGGTTGGCGGATTTCCCCAGTCACATAGGCTTTTTGCGAACGAAACGCTGCAATATTGACATCAACTTGAGGGCTTTCTATGTATCTCGCAAGCCTTGTAGAAATGTCTTTGCGTACTTCTGTAACCGTCTTACCTGCAACTTTTACAAAGCCGATGTAAGGGTAAAATATAGTGCCATCCGCATGTACCCAATGGCCGGCTTCTTGAGCACTACGATAAGAACCCGCAGGGATCGTTAACTCTGGATGATCCCAGATAGTGATATTCAAAATATCACCTTGACCAATGACATATTCATAAGCTGCAACCTGCGAATCTAATGCTGGGTTACTGCGAGAATGTGCTTCAACATTAAAGAAAGATGAATAGCGGTTAACGAACGAAGGCGACAACGGATAGACGTTTACAACATTGATTGGCGTTTGTGCTAGTTCTTGTTCCGACATGTTTGATTCGTCAGGTGTCGTGTTATAAATCTGTTTGTCACTAAGATCTACACTCGATCCGGGCATGGTACAGCCGGATAAAACTAACATGGCGGTTAACGGCAAAACTGTTTTAAAACTAGGTTTCATAAGAGGGTATCAATTCACTTTGAGTTAGCGGTATTTTACACGATCTGCGCAATTTGGATACGCTACCGCCCAGAGGATTATTCGAAATTCCACGATTCGATGTTTTTCGTTCAAGTATTGAACAACAAGTTGTCTGTAATGTGTAACCACATACATTGGCGCAAGATTAAACGCTGTTAAGCAACCAAAAGCCTTGATCTACAACAAGTTACATCCCGCATATATGCCACTTATGGTATAATATGCCATTAATTCATTCAATAAATTAAATTGCTATCACGCCAATAATTAAAGCATACCATTAACGTATAGATTGATATTCACGTCTAACTTTATAGGCACTTTCTTTAATATCGATGCAATATTAGGAGACATCCGCTACTTTCGCGACATCTAGTCCAATGTGCTGGCGTAAAATGACATGCTAATTTTACAATACGATGAACAGTTTACTGTTAGTAACACTTTAGAGTTAGTACTCTAACTCCAAAGTGAGAGCTTACTCAACAAAAATTGTATAATTTCAAATATTCCAATAAACGGGTTTCATACTGAGTATGAATGGTGTTGGGTATCTTTGATGTCACTGATTTAGATGGCTTATATTCAACTAGTTACATCAATGCATCAATGCATCAATGCATCAAATCGTATTACGTCATAGGCCCGCTATTCTATGAAGTTCTTGGAAAGTGTCTAGATGGGTACTATCTGGTTTGTTGATGGTTGATGGAGAAGTTTTTAGTGAATTGAGCAGGTGCAGATGATGAGGTCTTGTTTTCAGTAGGTGGCAGTACACCGTCGTTTACGGAGTCTTTTCTGGGCCAGCACACTGGTCGGAGAGCTCTTCATCTGCTGAGCTACTCAGATCCTCGATAGGAGCACTCAAGGATGACGCTAGTTTAAAATTTCGCAACACTAATACCACGCATGGCAATACTATTACGCAAAACAGGCCAAAACGAACCGTCGTCTCCGAGGTGTTTTATCGGAGACCTCTTCAACTACAGAACTTCTCAGATCCTCGACCGGGGTGCCGGCCCAGAGAAGCACAAGAGGATGACTCTAGTTTTAAATTTCGCTGTACTGATACCACAAGTGGCAATTCTATTGTGCAGAACAAGCCCAAAATCTCCGTCGTCTCCGAGGTCCCTTATCGGAGACCTCTTCAACTACTGAACTACCCAGATCCTCGACCGGGTTGCCGGCCCAGAGAAGCGCTCGAGGATGACTGGAATTTTTAGTTTCGCTTTGCTTATACAGACATAGATAGCTCTAATAGGCAGAACAAAGATCTAAAGTTGAAATGCAGTGATTCGTTAAAATGCCGTCATAAGTCAAAAATGCCGTCATGCTGGGCTTGATCCAGCATCTTAGGTCCGAAAACACTCAACACAAACAACAACACTCCCACCCCATCACTCACGCAAAAACCACTTATAAAACTTTTAGTTATAACTATTGTCTTTTTATGCTTTGCCGATGATGAGACATAAAGCAAAACAACATCACACCTTAAGTCATTGAAATAAAACAAAATGACACTATGAAAATCACAAAAATCACGCCCTTAGTCCTTACCCGCCTATCTTAGACTGTTTGATTATGAGCCAAGTGTGCCGATTGTTGTTAGGTTTCTAGCACACCGACACAACAGGGATAGACATTCGATTATGGATACGGCTCGACTTACCCACTTAAAAGCACTTGAAGCGGAATCGATTCAAATCTTCCGCGAAGTTACTGCTGAATTTGAAAACCCAGTGATGCTTTACTCTATTGGTAAAGACTCTTCCGTTCTTCTTCATCTTGCACGTAAAGCCTTTTATCCGGGCAAGGTGCCCTTCCCTTTGCTGCATGTTGATACCAACTGGAAATTCAAGCAGATGATCGAGTTTCGCGACGAGTTGGCGGAAAAGTACGACCTTGATTTGCTAGTGCACAAAAACCAACGCGGTTTAGACATGGACATTAGCCCATTCACTCACGGCAGTGCTAAACACACCGACATCATGAAAACCGAAGCGTTAAAACAAGCGCTAGACCAACACGGTTTCGATGCTGCGTTTGGTGGTGCTCGTCGCGACGAAGAAAAGTCTCGCGCTAAAGAACGTGTTTATTCATTCCGCGACCAAAACCACCGCTGGGACCCAAAAAACCAACGCCCCGAATTGTGGCAAGTCTATAACGCTCGCGTGGATAAAGGCGAAAGCATTCGCGTCTTCCCCCTATCCAACTGGACCGAGCTCGACATTTGGCAATACATCTACCTAGAAAACATCGACATGGTTCCTTTGTACTTTGCCAAGGAGCGCCCTGTGGTTGAGCGCGATGGCACGCTGATCATGGTCGATGACGAACGCATGCCACTTGAGCCTGGTGAAACGCCAGAAATGAAGAAGGTTCGATTCCGTACGCTTGGGTGTTATCCATTAACAGGCGCTATTGAATCTCAGGCTGAGACGCTTCCGGAGATTATTCAAGAAATGCTGTTGACGGCTACTTCGGAGAGACAGGGACGAGTGATTGATAATGACTCTTCTGGATCGATGGAGAAGAAGAAGATGGAAGGTTATTTTTAGCTACAAGCTAGAAGCTAGAAGCTAGAAGCTAGAAGCTAGAAGCTAGAAGCTAGAAAAATTTGAGCCTTTTTTCAGACCTTACAACCCCTCAATTTAGCCAAGCTTTGGAGTTGTGGGGGCGTAAAAATGAATTATGAAAAATTGGCTGTTTGGCAAAGGGCTGTTGGTCTATCTGCTGATATTTATACGGAAACTAAACATTTGAATGACTTTGGATTTCGCGACCAGTTAACACGTTCTGGGTTATCTGTACCAAGCAATATTGCTGAGGGTATGACTCGCTCTAGTCACAAAGAAAAAATAAGGTTTTTAGATATTAGTCGCGCGTCTCTCGCTGAGGCTAAAACACAAATAATCATAGGCCTAAAGATCAACTATTTATCAAAGAACAAAGCTGAAGTTTGGCTTCAAGAAACCGACGAACTGTCCGCGATGATCACTGGACTGATGAACAAGTTAAAAGCAAGTAGCTAGCTACAAGCCTCTAGCTTCTAGTTTTTAGCTTGAAGCTTGAAGCTCGCAGCTAGTACCCACTAAAAGGATTTAAAATGAACACGATTTCGAATTTGCTTTCAGTTGATGTGGAAGCGTATCTAAAACAGCACGAAAACAAAGATCTGTTGCGCTTTATTACCTGTGGCAGTGTGGATGATGGGAAGTCGACCTTGATTGGGCGATTGCTGTATGACAATCAGATGATTTTTGAAGACCAGCTTTCTGCTATTCAAAAGGACTCAAAGAAATATAACACTACCGACCAAGAATTTGATCTTGCACTACTGGTTGATGGGCTTCAGTCTGAGCGTGAGCAAGGAATTACTATTGATGTTGCTTATCGCTATTTCACTACTGACCAGCGCAAATTCATTATTGCTGATACTCCAGGGCATGAGCAATACACTCGCAACATGGCAACCGGCGCTTCTACTTCCGATCTCGCCATTATCCTTATTGATGCTCGCCATGGGGTTCAAACACAAACCCGTCGCCATTCGTTTATCTGTTCTTTGCTGGGAATTAAGCACGCCATTATTGCGGTAAACAAGATGGATACGGTGGATTACAGTCAGCAACGATACCAGTCTATTAAGAAAGAGTACCGTGAGTTTGCTAAAGAGCTGAATTTTGACAGCATTCAGTTTGTACCTGTCTCTGCTTTGCATGGCGATAACGTGGTGTTCCCAAGCAAGAACATGACTTGGTATCCGGGTTCCACGTTAATGCGCTTGCTTAACTCGGCTAAAACCAATAAAGGCAAAGAGGAAGGCGAATTTAGATTCCCGGTTCAATATGTAAACCGCCCTAACCTAGATTTCCGTGGCTTTTGTGGCACTGTTGTTTCTGGTGAAATTCGCGTTGGCGATCGCATTCAGGTGCTACCTTCTGGTAAAGAAAGCAAGGTGAAATCCATTGTTACCTTTGATGGCGACCTCACTTCCTCTTACGCAGGGCAAGCGGTTACGCTCACTTTAGAAGACGAAGTCGATATCAGCCGCGGTGATGTTTTGGTTCGTCCAGATCAGCAGCCTCATTATTCCAATGCCGTTTCAGCTAACGTGGTTTGGATGAACGAAGATGCATTGCAGCTTAACCGTGAATATCTGATCAAGGTGGGGACAAAAACCGTTACTGGCCAGGTATCTAAGATTGCGCATCGCGTTGATGTAAATAGCATGCAAAAGCTTGATGCTAATCAGCTAAACCTTAACGAGATCGGCCTATGTAACCTTACCCTTAATGAAAAGGTCGTGTTTGACGCCTATGACAACAACCGTATCACAGGTGCGTTTATCATCATCGACCGATTAAGCAACGCCACGGTTGGCGCGGGCATGATTGAAGATGCATTGGAGAACCAAACTCAAACCAGCCACGACTACTCAGAGTTCGAGCTTGAGCTTAACCAACTGGTTCGTAAGCACTTCCCGCATTGGGATGCTAAAGACCTGCTAAGCAAAGGCTAAACAATGGGCATTAGCTTGCAAAGTAGCATTGTATTGGTGGTATTCGTTACCACCATTATTGCGCTGATTCGTTTCCAGAAACATCCAGCACGAGTGTTTGGTTTAGCCTTACTGATACTCTTCTCTTTGGATTTAGTCTCTAGCGAACAGGTCATTAACGCAGGCTCCAACCAGGGCCTGCTGACTCTGATATTGCTAATGCTGTGCTCTATTGCCCTTGAAAAAACCCGCGTACTCAGGATTATGGCGCAATACGTCATACGCCCAAGCTACGGGACAACCTTCACTCGTCTGTTTGGCTTTACCGTGGTGTTCTCGGCTTTCTTGAATAACACTGCGGTTGTATCGAGCCTGCTATCACCAATACGCAATAACCCACATCACAGTGCTACTAAGTTACTTCTACCCTTGTCGTATGCGGCAATACTGGGAGGCACATTAACGCTGATTGGCACTTCGACCAATTTGATTGTTAACAGCCTTCTTATTGATACTGACTTACCACCGCTGGCATTCTTTGACTTTACCGCCGTTGGCTTATGTGTGGTGGTGGCTTGTGGCTTGATGTTGACCTTGTTAGTGAGATTCTTACCTAGTAACGAAACTAATGCGCCCGTTAGCGATAGTTATTTCATCGAAGCGAGTGTTACAGCAGGCTCAGGCTTAATTGGTAAAGACATCAATCAGAACGGTTTGCGTCATATGGAGTCGCTATTTCTGATTGAAATGGAGCGCGATGGGAACATCATCAGCCCAGTGTCTCCCACCGAGGTGCTGCAAAGCAATGATCGCCTATTTTTTAATGGTGACGTATCTAAGGTTTCTCAGCTTAAACATTACAATGGATTAGAGATATTTGCCGATAAAGAAGGCTTGGCCTCACACAGTTTTGTTGAAGCCATACTGCTACCACAAAGCCGATTGGTTAATCGCTCACTAAAAGAATGTAATTTTAGACAAACCTTTAATGCCGGTGTTGTGGCTATTAAGCGAAATGGCGTTCGTTTATCCGGCAAACTTGGTGAAGTGAAGCTCAAAGCTGGGGACTACTTGGTACTGACTGCCGGAGAGCCACCTTCACTGGCACCAAGCTTTCAAAAACACTTTATTTTGCTTAGTGACATCGCGGTAGAAAACAAAATACAAGGACTAGGCGAAAAAGCCACCTTATTTGGATTTGTGGTCGCTCTACTCACCGCATCGCTAGGTTTGGTGTCGCTGTTTAAGGCTATGCTTTTATTGTTTGGTGTATTGCTGTGCTTTGGCGTACTCACCATTAACGATGTTACTCAGCGCTTTCCTTATCACATATGGCTTATCATCACTTCAGCGATTGTGATGTCGTTTGCGATACAAAACAGCGGATTGTTTGAACATTTAGAATACTTATTAACGCAGAATAACGTCACCGTGAGCCCGCACTTGGCTTTAGTGTTTGTATTTCTTTCTACACTGTTGCTCACGGAATTAGTTACTAATAACGCAGCGGCGGCAGTCACCTTTCCTATCGCCTACTCACTAGCACTGAGTTTGGATGCCAACCCCATTGCGTTTGTAATGGCGGTAGCGTTTGGCGCGAGTGCTAGCTTTATTAGCCCGTATGGTTATCAGACCAATTTGATGGTGTTTAATGCTGGGCAATATAAGTTGTCGGATTTTGTGAAGATTGGGGCGCCGATTAGTGTGATTTACAGTTTTACTGCGATATTTGCGATTGAGCACTTTTTTGGGCTCTAAGACAGTTTTTAGCTACAAGCTGTCAGTTCTGGGTTCTGGGTTCTGGGTTCTGGGTTCTGGGTTCTGGGTTCTGGGTTCTGGGTTCTGGGACGAAAGTAAAGCATCGTCATTCTGGCGAACGCCAGAATCTTAGGTAGTACAAAGCAGTAAGTGAATACAAGAAACAAAATTGGTTGCACAAAAGTACGTGCAGCAGCACCTAAGATCCTGGATCAAGTCCAGGATGACGAAAGAGTATAGTGCGAACGTAGGATCTCAATTGTCATTCCCGCGGTTGTTAGCGGGAATCTGGTGGGGGAAGAGATCCCTGACCAAAGTGCTGGCCCAGAAAAGCACTCGGGGATGACACAGGGCGTCGAACAATTTATTCACTCCATCGTCATTCTGACGAAAGTCAGAATCTTAGAGTGTACAGAATTACATTTCGTTACACCAAAGATCCTAGATTAAGTTCGGGATGACGGGTAAAAATAGAGTACGAACGCCACGTTAAATCGTCATTCTGGCGAACGCCGGGTCGCCAGCCCGGCAGAATCTTAGGTAGTACAAAAGCTAGTTCTGACGTACCTAAGATCCTGAATCAAGTTCAGGATGACGAGCAACACATAAGGACATAAACAAATCATGGGAAATCAAAACATCGTATGGCACCAAGCTTCCGTTACTAGGGAGCAACGTCAACAACTTAAAGGCCACAAACCGGCTGTGCTTTGGTTCACTGGCCTTAGTGGTTCGGGGAAGTCAACAATAGCCAATGCCGTTGAACTAAAACTCAATCAACTCTCTATACACAGCTATTTATTGGATGGTGACAATGTGCGCCATGGCCTCAATAGTGATTTGGGTTTTTCAGATGAAGACCGAATTGAAAATATCCGACGTATTGGTGAAGTAGCCAAATTGTTTGTCGATTCTGGCAGTCTAGTGCTCACCGCCTTTATATCTCCTTTTATTGCAGATCGTGAACAAGTACGAGCACTTTTACCTGAGAATGAGTTCATCGAGGTGTTCGTAGATACGCCGATAGAAACTTGTGAGCTACGAGATCCTAAGGGTTTATACAAAAAAGCTCGTAAAGGCGAAATAAAACACTTCACCGGCTTAACATCGGACTATGAAGCGCCACAAGCAGCCGAGATACATCTAAAAACTGATCAACAATCTATTGAAGAAAACGCGGAGCAAGTCGTTCAATACTTACGAGATAACGGCTATGTCTAAACGCTCCAAGCATTATGACGTGTTCAACGGTGATGCAGATGGGATTTGCGCTCTGTTGCAGCTTAGGCTCAATACCTTTAAAGACTCGACACTCATCACCGGCGTAAAGCGAGATATTCAGTTGCTGCAACAAGTTGCCGACAAAGAAGACGTTTCGTCAGTGACTGTGCTAGACATCTCAATGGAGAAAAACCAGACTTCCTTGCAGGCTTTACTAAACAGAAACGTGGATATTTTCTACTGTGACCATCATAGAACAGGGCCAGTGCCAATCTCAGCCCATCTAAAATCTCTTTTAGATACCTCGTCAGATGTCTGTACTAGCCTGCTCATCAACCTACTCCTCAATAACACTCACTATCTATGGGCTTGTGTTGGCGCCTTTGGTGATAACCTATCAGAAGAAGCTACTGCTCTGGCTTTAGAGCACGGCGTAGCCCATGAGGACATTGATTTTCTCAAGCAGCTAGGGACACTGATCAATTACAACGGTTATGGCGGTTCGATTGAAGATCTTCACTTTCACCCTAAAGCCTTATTTGAGTCGCTATTAAAACACCCAAACCCGTTACGCCTCAGAGATAAAACCGATGGTGTTTTTCACCAGTTAAAAGCAGGATTCGATCGCGACTGGAATAACGTTAGATCAATTCAAGCAACCTCCTCCACTCAACATATAGAGATATATAAACTTCCGAGCCAAGCATGGGCAAGGCGCATAAGCGGCACATACGGAAATTGGCTCGCTAATAAGTATCCAAATAAGGCTATTGCTGTTTTAACCGCCAATCCATGTGGTGAGTCTTATACGGTCAGTGTTAGAAGCCCATTAACAAATAGAAAAGGCGCGGATTATGTTTGTTCGCAGTTTCCAACGGGCGGTGGCAGGCTGGCTGCTGCAGGGATTAATGCATTGCCTGAAGACATGGTTGCTTTGTTTATTGAGAAAATGGAAGAGCGGTTTGGTTGATGGCAAAACTCCTATCCTACTAATAGCTAAATAACCTCAAACATACCGTCGTCTCCGAAGTCTTTTCTGGGCCAGCACACTGGTCGGAGACCTCTTCAACTGCTGAACTACTCAGATCCTCGACCGGAATGCCGGCCCAGAAGAGCACTCGAGGATGACGGAAATTTGCAGTTTTGCGTTATTTATTAGGAACGTAGTAATCGTCTCTCGCATGAAGAAGCTTAATGAATGTAGTTTTGCGTTTATGTAGTTGCTCAAGGTTAGCCTTGTACTCACTAAAAACTTCAAGTGCCCTAGCATTGGATTTTATCTGTTGGTAAATCCTATCGAGCTTTTTATCTGCCCAGTGGTAATTGGTTTTGGTACCCCGCTGGATATCCTTAGTAATACTCTTATCTAGCAAGCTTAACGCATAGTCAGTCTCATCAATTAGCAATGCCAAACCCAGCTTTTGTGCAGCCGGAGTTTCATAGTTTTGACCAACATAGTGCTTGCCTTTTTCTGGCTGTGAAAAGTGCAGATAAAACAAAATAAGCACCTGCTTTATCTCAGACTCTGAAGCACTATTCGTGGCTAAATCGAGACAACGCAGAAGTGACTCTTCAATTTCATTTTTCTTGTTGGATATGTCTACGTGCAATAGTTCGCTACTATTCAGCAACCGCTGCCACGCTTCACAGTTAGGTTTGGACACAAAGTTCGCCATCGCTTTTTGCCAAGCGTGTTTTACATCGCCTAAAGCATGCAGAACCTGTAGCTCCATTTCGTTCCAACATTGCAGGTCAAAATCATCAGAGATTTTATGCTTTGCACGGAGTAACCAATCTTCAGCGTCTAGCTCTTCATCATGTTTGAGACAGATTTCAGCCAGGTGTAAATAATCACTGCAGTCTTTAGCAATCAAAGCCTTATACTTGACTTCCTCTTGCCATGACGCTGCACCATCTATCAATATGCGAATCAGCAATCGTCGGCTTTCATCAGTTAGCTTTGCGTTTGACTCTAGTTTGGATACACATAAGGAAAGGAACAAATCACGAGTTTCGCCATCACTCTCGACAGCTTCCTGTAACACCTCAGCGTACATTTCACTACTCTTAGATAGCTCATTTACCAACCATTTCGCTTTTTGATGATTGTCCCAAGTGATTCCACAATAACTCTGCCTAAACCCCTCCCTGACGCTGTGTTCTAGCTCAAGGCGATACCCATAAGAGTCGTCCACTTGATATAAAACTAAACCCAATCGATTCATCAGTGTGCCAAAGAACTCTAACCTGACCTCAGGCTCTAGAGACTTTGCAACATCTAAAGGGGCGTGAAGTTGCTCTGTCGCGTTTTGAAAGTAATTCGCAACTTTTCTATAATCCCAAATATTCCGTTTCGGTAAGGCTTTGGTGATGAGCTTTTTAAGTTCTTTCTCTGACGGAGGGTTTAGCGAAAGCTCCATCTTCTTATGCCAGATATTTCGCAACGTTTCATCTTGCTCAATCACTTCAACCAAGGATTGAAGCAACTCGGCTTTTGATCTTTTGTTTAACCAACTCTCTAGGCTAGGAAGGTTCTTAGATGAACCCTGCTCATAAACTATCGCCAGCGCAACCATATGCTTGCAGATGGCTTGAAAATCAGCGGCGGGGCAAGTACAAGTACCATACAGATGAGCCCCACCATCTAGCGCCACGCTATATCGATGAGTACCCAGCACTTCACCCACTACCGTAGAACCCTTAGTCTGCACATTGACCACCTTACCTTTATTAGCAAGTGCCACGCCACGTTTGTATGTTTTGTCTTCTATTGCCGACTTGATTCGTTCTACTAACAACAAGTGATGTGTTTCCTGGGTTGAAGGGTGGTAAGAGAGGTTAATCTTGATCTAGGAGGCATTCAGGCTAGCGTAATAACTAGTGTTCTAAAACAACGCAACCAAACTGCTCTATATGTTCTAGCAACTCTTTAGATTTAATCTTGTGCTTGATTACTACGTCGACATTAAATGGCAGAGATGAATACTCCAACTTATCTGTGATCAGGGCGACAGCATCAATTGAGAGCGCCTCCCCCTCGATTGCAATATCGATATCTGAATTATCCTGATATGTACCTAGTGCTCTTGAGCCGAAAATAGTCGCTTTTTTAATACCACGAACGTCATGTAACGCTTCGAGGACTAGCGCTAATTGATGGGGTTTCAACCCTAGGCTATGAGCTTCAATATCATTCTTCAGCACATTTATTCCCTAGATATTCAACGACTGATGCAATCACTGGAGAAAAGTCCTCGAGGATTAACTTTTTAGCCTCAAGTACATTCTCTTCATCATAGGTATGAGTGAGCAAGTTACGCTTCATCAATGCTTGAAGTAAAGTTTCGCACTGCTCAGACGAGATGTGTTTAGCTTCTAAAGCTGTTCGGATAACACTTCGAGGAGAGGCAACGTCAAAGCCTTCATAGACCAATAAGTCCTTGAGTGTTTTCCATGTCAGTTCAAACGAAAACTCAAACGTTTGCACTAATCCTGCCAACTCCAATTCATTGTAACTGTCTTGAGAGCATGCTTTTTCAAGCCTAATGTTTGCTTTCTGTAGGTTTTGTAATCGTTGCTTCCAGCGCTCTGGATTAGAGTTCATTCAAACTGACCTTAATGGGATCTAGTAATTCATCTAAAATAGCGAAATTGCTCGATATTGTCATGACTTGTGTTTAGCTATAGATTAAAAATAGTGTTTATTTTGCGTAATAGAAAGGCTTGAAGACACGCTAAAATGGCTCATCAAATTGCGGTTTATTGTTTTAGCCTGGAGTACATACTGGTATTTAATGGATACTTAAAAGAGTTCCTCATATAAATCTTTCCATTCAGGATTCATTTTCGCCACTAGGTGCTCTTTCCAGGCTCGATTCCATGTCTTGAGTTGCTTCTCTCTTGTAATTGCCGATTCAATCGAATCGTGCACTTCGTAATACACTAGCGTAGATACGTTGTATTTGTGTGTGAAGCCTTCAACCACCTTGTTTTTATGTTGCCAAACTCTAGCGGGTAAATTGGATGTGACACCAATATAGAGAACGTTTTTGTTCGGTGATGAGAGGATGTATACACAGGGGTGTTTGGTCATTATGGTGTTCTGTAGTTAATTGGTTGCTTCTGGTAAATACTAGGTTCCCGATAGGAGCGCTCGGGAACGACGGCTGTTTGACTAAAGATGACCAAGCAACACTAATCATAGATGTAAGCAGAACGCTCGAATTTGTCATCTTCGAGTGCTCCTATCGAGATGTATGGACTCCCTCTCCTTGAGGAGCTACGGTCTTAATCCGACTAAAGATTAGCCAAAGGAGTCCATACATGACTAATCCTAATCTATTAGCTATTGATTTAGCAAAGAATGTATTCCAAGTTTGCAAACTCTGCCCTAACGGAAAAGTCATTTATAACCGCGAAGTCAGTCGAGCAAAACTCAAAGAAATTCTGATAAATGAAAAACAAGCCCTCGTGGCTATGGAAGCCTGTGGCAGTGCACACTACTGGGCTCGATTCGCAATTAGCGCAGGCCACATTGTAAAAGTCATCAATGCCAGAGCAGTAAAAGCTTTTCAAACCAAGCAAAAGACAGATAGGAATGATGCTTTAGCTATTGGTGTTGCAGCACAGCAAGAGCACATCCATGGTACTCATATTCACTCAACTGAGGAGCAGGCACTTCAATCGTTAGAGCGTATGCGACACTTGGCTAAGGTTCAATTAGTCGCACAAAGTAACCAGATGCGAGGAGTATTAGCTGAGTTCGGAATTATTCTACCGCAAGGCCTATCTAAGTTAAGAAAGGAAATCCCTTTCATCCTGGAAGATGCTGATAACTCTTTACCTGATAGTTTTAGAACCGCGCTACACAAGTCATGGTCACATTTATTGGGCCAAATTGAACACTTGCAAGAACTAGATAGGCAGCTCGAGTCTTTGGTTAAGTCGCATCATATTTGCAAAAAGCTGATGAAGCTAGAAGGGGTCGGGCCCTTAGGGGCGCTAGGGTTAGCGTTACGATTAGGGCGAGGTGAAAACTTTTCTAATGGCCGAGAAGCATCCGCTAATATAGGGCTAACACCTAAACAGAACAGTTCCGGCGGGAAAGAACGTATTGGACATATATCTAGGTACAGTGCGGATAAGCGACTTCGTTCAGTTTTATTTCAAGGAGCGCTTTCCGTTATCACTCATGTATTAAACCGTCCAGCGACAACAAACAAAGAACAGTGGTTACAAGCACTTGTCGAACGACGAGGAAAAAAGATCGCTGCAATTGCTTTAGCGAACAAAACCGTTCGAACCGCTTATGCTTTATTAAAGAATGATTCGGACTATCAGCCAATTAAATTGGCATGATAGACCGAGCATAGTCAACGAAGAGCGATGTAAGACAGGTAAGACCGACCAGTATGAGCTAGATAAGATTCGAGGCAGTAAACTTGCCGATATCGAGAAATAGCCTATTGGTGCGACTACATTTTAGGGCGAGGTAGCTCCTCAATAAAGCCCGTATATAAGTGCGCATCTATACTTGTTTTCCAAATTCTTTGTTGATTTACCGAGGGAGTCCATATAAGGATCTAAGTACTAATAAAAAATCAGGTTCCCGATAAAAAACCTCGGGAACGACGGGTTTTGGACTAACTATGACCAAGTAGCACTATCATAGATATCAGCATAGCGCTCGAAATTGTCATCCTCGAGCGCTTTTCTGGGCCGGCACACCGGTCGAGGATCTGAATACTTATAAAAACCCTCGAAAAACATGATGGGTTAATGAACAACAATCTAAGCCCAAAACCGTCACCCCCGAGGGCTTTTATCGGGGGTCTAGTTCTTGGCCGTCAGCGTGACAAACATATCAACCCACCACCTCAAACGAACTCAAACAAATCATCCCACTTAGGATTATTAGTCGTAATGATCTTCCTCAAATCAATCTCCGGCAACATAGTTAACTCCTGCTCCCGAGTACGTGCATCTACAACGTTATCGAACTGTTCCACATGCACCAGTTTTTGCTCAAAAATCGTCAGCCCTAAATGATCCGTTGTTCTCTTTTTATGTAACCAAACCTTTGACTGCAGGTTTTCTGTTTGCCCTATGTAGAGCAACGCATCATTGACTGAGCTCAGTATGTAAACGCTGAACTGCTGAGTTACAGAATAGATGTGCTTTAATACTGGGTTAGTATTTTCTTCGAATTGAGCTTGAGCCGGTGCAGGTTGAGTTTTCACGTGGAAGTCCTTTTCATTTTTGCTAGGACTTTAAGGCTAAGAACAATAAGTAAAAACTCGAATTTCAGCGTTGCATGCTTGGGGTTATTTCCAGAAATTTCATACTTTTTGGCATTCTTGTCATTGTTTGATTGCGGAAGTACCTAAGATCCTGAATCGAGTTCAGGATGACGTTTTCGCGAAGCCTCGCATCCCGAATAGTCGCCCCTCAAACCGTCGAACCCCCTAAACCGTCATACTGGAAACTACGCAGTAGTTATCCAGTACCTTAGAGACGCACAATGCTCAACCTTTTCGTACCTAAGATCCTGAATCAAGTTCAGGATGACATTCTCGCGAAGTCTCGCATCCCGAATTGTCAAACCCCCAAACCGTCGAACCCCCAAAACCGTCATACTGGAAACTACGCAGTAGTTATCCAGTATCTTAGAGACGCACAATGCTCAATCTGTTCGTACCTAAGATCCTGAATCGAGTTCAGGATGACGTTTTAGCGAAACCTCGCACCCGAATAGTCGCCCCCCAAACCGTCGAACCCCCAAACCGTCATACTGGAAACTACACAGTAGTTATCCAGTATCTTAGAGACGTACAATGCTCAATCTGTTCTCACCTAAGATCCTGAATCAAGTTCAGGATGACGTTTTACCGAAGTCCACCCCTCCCCCCATTTCCAAAAACGAACAATTACTTCCCGAGATGAATACTATTCATAATACAAATAGTTCGTTACATTTATTGCCACGTATTGCATTCCATCGCTATCAACATCCATTTACTATGCGCGCCACTTTTGCGCACAAATAGGAAACGTTCGATGAAAGTTTTGAAACTCGCATTGTTGGGTATAGGCGTTGCTTCTCTTAGCGCTTGCTCGCAATTGCACCATGTACAACTCAGTGATATCGACCAGACGCAAGGTGAGCTATCACCTATTAGCATCAAGGTGAACGAGTTTGGTTTTGATGCGGCAGAAACAGCGCGCATAGGTTCTGAAGTGGCCACTAGTGAGCGCGCTTCAGAAAATATGGAGATTGTTGCGACTGTTTTGGCATTGATGAACATGGGACCGACTACCGGTAACCCTGTTTACAACGATGCCTATGCTGACCAAATCATGCAGCAAGTCGACGCTCAATGCCCAACTCATAACCTTACCGGCCTAACATCTGTTCGCGAATCCACTAATTTCGGCACTATCAGTGGCGAGGTGGTTCGAGTTGACGGTTATTGTATCAAGTAGGAATTCATACCATGTTCAAGAAAACCCTTTTATTAGCCATTGCGGCTGCATCACTTTCGGGCTGTGTAGGTCTAAATACTGTTTCTCTCACTTCTGTACCAGCACAGCGTGATCAAGCGGTTACCGCCTCTGCTTCTGACTGGAACTTTATTGGTATCAACTTTAACAACGATATTGTTGATGAAGCAGTTACCAATCTGAAAGAACAATGTACTGACGGTAAGATTGAAGGCGTCATGACTAAACACCAGACCACAGGTTATGTGCTGTTCTTCAAGCGTGAAATCATCGCAACTGGTTACTGCAATAAGGCGTAATGATGAAAAAGTTAATTCTTCTATTACCGTTCTTCTTGGCTGCTTGTAGTAGTAGCGTTCATATGTCGCAGGTGAGTAATGACCCAAGCGTTCATCTGAACAACCCACAAACGGTCGAGGTTGAGACCTCTCAAACTGTCGTGATGGGTTTTGCATTTGATACTGACTATGTGGATGACGCTTACGCTCAAGTAATGCAGCAATGCCCAACGGGCGCTTCTATGGTGAACGTTGAGTATGTCACCGACCACGGTTTTCTGCACTGGACCAACATCATTCGGATGAAAGCACTTTGCTCTAAATAACTTTGCCTAAACACTGAGAACTTTCTCTAAATATTTTGTATAGGCACATCTGATTCCATCGCACTAAAGTAAGGATAGACTTTATGATTACTGACGAGCTAGACAGCACAATGCCTGAACTAGAGTTATCGCAACTGCATTACTCTACGGATAAGACACTTAAGAGTGTTTGGCTAAAAGCTCGGTTCTTTGTATTGAGTAAAGTCTATCATTCCACGTTTACCCGCATTGCTTCACTAACAAGCAACGGACTATTTCGTAGCGCTGTTGAGCAGAAGCCACGTCTTCTAGAAAAAGCCCTAAAGCCTTACTTGTTTGTTGATATTCCTGTGAGCGAGCGCATGAGGCTTATTGAGCAGCACTTTAACTTGCTCAATTCCACATTCGATAGTTCCATTAAACAAGCTTTTGGTGAGGGTGGTTTACCACTGAGCGAGCTAACAGACTCAAAGGGCAATCAATTTACGCTGATCATCTTTGATGGCGAAATGCGTGAAGGTTCTCTGGGCCTTCGCCTAATCAACGACCTTGGTCAAACGATTTACTCAATCACATTTAACCTATCCACCAGCCCAACAAAAACCATGCACATTGGCGCGTTGAAAGGGCCAAGCGAGCAAGTGGAAGATCGTAATCAAGTCATTAAGACTCTTACCCGTTCTTTCCATGGGTTACGCCCTAAAGCGTTAATGGTAGAGCTGGCTTTAATGTTTGGAAAGTCGCTAGGTGTGACAGAGTTTGTTGGGGTGTCTAATAAAGGTCACATCTATCAAGCACTTCGCTATAAAGGCTCGAAGAATAAAGCGGTGACTTTTGATTATGACGAGTTGTGGGCAGAGTACGGCGCTGTGCAACGTGATAAATATCGTTATGACATCCCTGCATTTCCTGAGCGTAAAGATCCTTCTACTTTGAAGAAGAACAAGCGCCGTTTGTATACGAAACGATATGCTTGGCTGGATGAGTTGGAGGTTGAGCTTGGTGAAAAGGTTGATGGGATGAAGAGTACTACTGTTGCGTTGTGAGTGCGGACTTAAGTTTAGGTAACATTACTAAAGCCTCGCCCCAAAAGCTGTCATACTGGAAACTACGCAGTAGTTATCCAGTATCTTAGAGATGCACAATACTCAATCTTTTCGCACCTAAGATCCTGAATCAAGTTCAGGATGACGCTTTATTGAAACCTCACACCCTAAACCGTCATACTGGAAATTACGAAGTAGTTATCCAGTATCTTAGCAACACACAATACACTGTCTTTTCGTACCAAAGGTCCTGAATCAAGTTCAGGATGACCTTCTAGCGAAACCTCTCACCCCAAATCGTCATGCTGGAAACTACGCAGTAGTTATCCAGTATCTTGGAGACGCACAATACACAGGCTTTTCGTACCCAAGATCCTGAATCAAGTTCAGGATGACTCTAGTTGAACAACGGTTATTTGCCACCAACCTTCACAACGTCTCATAAAGATCATTCCACTCTGGATTCATCTCTGTAATCAATGCGTCCTTCCAAGACCTTCTCCAAAACTTTAACTTCTTTTCTTTCTCTATTGCATGTTCCATTTCATCATGGACTTCAAAGTAAACCAAACGGGTCACATGGTAACGAGAAGTGAAACTGGGGAAGTAATGGCTTTTATGTTGCCATACTCTACCTTTTAGGTTGCTTGTAACTCCAATGTACAGAACCTTTCGATTGATGGAGCTAAGGATATAAACACAGGGAGCTTTCACTGGATTGCCTCAAATAGGTGACAATTTTGAGGTTAGGTCTAAGAAATCAAATGGGAGTAGGTTTGAAGAGGATTTCTCGTATTGGTTCAGAGAAGTGCATACTTTAGTAATGCTTAGATGACGTTCTAGCGAAGTCTTACACCCCAAACCGCCATACTGGAAACTACATAGTAGTTATCTAGTATCTTAGATGCACACAATACTCATCCTTTTCGCACCTAAGGTCCTGAATCAAGTTCAGGATGACGACTTTTCGAGCTTTTGTACTTGGGGTCGAATCCCACTGTAGATCAAGTTTAAAACTCTCGTCATACTGGAAGCTACGAAGTAGCTATCCAGTATCTTAGTGCGCACAATACTCAACCTTGTCGTACCTAAGATCCTGAATCAAGTTCAGGATGACGACTTTTCGGGCTTTTGTACTTGGTGTCCAACCCCACTGTGCATCAAGCTCTAAACACACGTCATACTGGAAGCTACGAAGTAGCTATCCAGTATCTTAGTACGCACAATGCTCAACATTTTCGTACCTAAGATCCTGAATCAAGTTCAGGATGACGACTTTTCGGGCTTTTGTACTTGGGGTCCAACCCCACTGTGCATCAAGTTCCAAACTCTCGTCATACTGGAAGCTACGAAGTAGCTATCCAGTATCTTAGTGCGCACAATTTTTCCCTTACCCCACAAAACTCAAATCAACCGCTTCATAATACTTATTCTTAAGAATCTTCCCTTCCTTAATCATCACGCCATCAGTAGCTACCGAATCCTGATTACAAAACACGATGTACTTATCATTCTTCAATTTGTAATCCGCGCTTACCCCTTTTGCGGAATACACTTCCACAGTTTCTTTAGCTTGCTGCTCATCAAGCGCCGCTTTACTCATGTTGCTAGCGTGCACGGCGTCCCAGCATTGCTCGAATGGGATGTCTAAGGTTTTAGCGACATTCAAAAGTACATCTACCTGACGGGCGGTCGTCGTACCATTTAACGCTTCATGGCCCGCATGCACTGCGCGACCTACCGCAACGTACACAGTGTCGGTAATTGCGTCGGCTTGGTCTTCTTTGTTGGTTGCTCGTGCGAGTTCGGTCAACTCTTCGATCATTAGGTTTGAATGCAGGTGGCATAGCTTGTCGCTTTCGATGCCGGTGTTGATTGGAAGGTTAAACAATTGGCGAAACTCTACGATATCTTGATACAGCTTGTTCCAAAGCTTTGGAGTTAATTGGGTAAAGGTTGAGAAGAATTCTTTATGTGCAGTCACGGGCATTTCCAAGTTAGGTGGCAGTTAACAATTCAATCGCTGAGGATCACTTCATCGGTTTCCTTACAGCATTAAAGCAAAGTAAGACTACCATACTCATTTAAGTGAGGCTCTTACAACTAATTGCGATTTTACTCGATATAAATGAGGAATCTTGCGAAGAATCATTAAGTTACAGTAATGTAAAAGAAGATGTATGAATTATCAGCCAACATCAGTCACCTATCACCCTGTTTTAATTGACTTTAATTACTGCTTGTTAGTGGAAATTAACACAAACATCCATTAAGTTAAGATAATAAATGGAAGTTGTATTGGTGATGTTAATGAGCGATAAAAGCAAGCAGAATAAAGACAGTAAATCAGTAATCAAAAATACCGACACAAAAGCTGTACAAAAGGACTTGTCAGCAAAAGCAGATGTCTCAAAAAGAGCCGTAAAAAAAGAACGAGAAACCAAGAAAAAACAAATCTATATTCCGTTGGGTTTAACCCTATCGCTTGTTCTTCCAAGTTTTAGAAAAGCTGATGCTACTGAAACTGATACCTCATCTGCAATTGCGCCTTTAGAATCTCATTCCAAAATCAGTGCCCCTACCGTTCATCACGCTACTGAAACAGAACACAGTGCTTCTGCAACTTCACTAGTTCAGCAGAACATAATCACAACTGCTGATGAAAAAGATAGCAATTCGATTCATTCTCAAGCGCATTCTTCGAACTACTCTCACCATCCAGTTATCTCACATCCCTTTATGAATGTAGGCTACGATGTAGCGAATACTCATGCTTCCGAACTTCAAGGCTATCAAACTGCCTCACCGCAACAACCTACAGAAAGCACAGTTACTTATCGAGAGGAAACACTAACGGGTAAGTATGGGACTCTGACCGTTGGACCAGATGGACATTACGCCTACAACCTAAATCCAAAGTCGCCTGCCTTTATTCTTCTGCAAGGCCATGAATTAGGTACGGACTCATTCGTTATTCATTTGTCGAATGGCCTGCAGCAAACCGTTGCAGTTCCAATCACAGGCAACAACGAAGCAGCCCAATTTAGTGGCGACCTAGCTGGGGCTGTGACAGAGGATCTTAATGTTAACTCTAATGGCTTAATTACCACCCAAGGCACATTGGCGGTTAGCGACCAAGATCACGACCAAGATTCTTTAGTTGCCGTGCATAACCAAGCAACCAAATATGGTGAATTCTCGATTGATGAGTCAGGGCATTGGCAATACCAAGTAAACAACGCGGGCAATACCGTTCAGGCACTAAGCTCTGGGCAAATGTTGCAAGAGACCATCACTGTTCACTCTGTTGATGGCACTGAGCAACAAATAGTTGTGACCATCAACGGGCAAGACGATACTGCGGTCATCTCAGGTAACGATCTAGGGAGTGTTGTTGAAGATAAGCAACCGCAAGTATCAGGTAAGCTAGATGTTACCGATCCCGATGCAAGCCAACAGCATTTCCAGGGTGGTGATTTGGTCGGTACTCTAGGCACACTGCACCTTCAAGATAATGGTGCGTGGACGTACGATCTAGATAACACCAATCCAAAAGTACAAGCTCTAGGGCAAGGTTCAAACGCCACCGATACCATTACGGTTCAATCTGCGGATGGTACGACTCATAAAGTCACCATTACTGTGAACGGCACCAATGATAAAGCCGTGATTGCAGGTACAGACTCAGGTGCGGTAACCGAAGAGTCTCAACTTCAGACCTCAGGCACACTCACGGTAACCGATGTCGATACGGGCGAAGCGCATTTCTCCAATACCGATGTTGTTGGCACTCTGGGCACCCTGCACCTTAAAGACAATGGTGCTTGGTCGTACGATCTGGATAACACTAATCCAACAGTACAAGCACTGGGCCAAGGGAAAACCGCTACAGATACGATCACAGTTCAATCTGCGGATGGTACGACTCATAAAGTCACCATTACTGTGAACGGCACCAATGATAAAGCCGTGATTGCAGGTACAGACTCAGGTGCGGTAACCGAAGAATCTCAACTTCAAACCTCGGGCACACTCACTGCAACGGACGTAGATACCGGCGAAGCGCATTTCTCCAATACCGATGTTGTTGGCACTTTGGGCACCCTGCACCTTAAAGACAATGGTGCTTGGTCGTACGATCTGGATAACACTAACCCTACCGTTCAAGCTTTAGGTAAAGGAGCAACCGCCACCGACACCATTACGGTTCAATCTGCGGATGGTACGACCCATAAAGTCACCATTACTGTAAACGGTACCAATGACAAAGCCGTGATTGCAGGTACTGACTCAGGTGCGGTAACCGAAGAGTCTCAACTTCAAACCTCGGGTACACTTACTGTAACCGATGTCGATACGGGCGAAGCGCATTTCTCCAATACCGATGTTGTTGGCACTCTGGGCACCCTGCACCTTAAAGACAATGGTGCATGGACATACGATTTAGATAACACCAATCCGAAAGTTCAAGCGTTAGGTAACGGAGCAACCGCTACCGATACTATTACCGTTCATTCTGCCGATGGCACACCACACCAAGTTAAAATTACGGTTAACGGCACCAATGACAAAGCCGTGATTGCAGGTACCGACTCAGGCGCGGTAACCGAAGAATCTCAACTTCAAACCTCGGGTACACTTACTGTAACCGATGTCGATACCGGCGAAGCACATTTCTCCAATACCGATATCGCAGGAACATTAGGTACATTACACCTAACAGACTCTGGCGCTTGGACGTACGATCTGGACAATACTAACCCAACCGTTCAAGCGTTAAGTAAAGGAGCAACCGCCACCGACACCATTACGGTTCAATCTGCGGATGGTACGACCCATAAAGTCACCATTACTGTAAACGGTACCAATGACAAAGCCGTTATTGCAGGTAGCGACTCAGGTGCGGTAACCGAAGAATCTCAACTTCAAACTTCAGGAACACTGACGGTAACGGACGTCGATACCGGCGAAGCGCATTTCTCCAATACCGATGTTGTTGGCACTTTGGGCACCCTGCACCTTAAAGACAATGGTGCGTGGACATACGATTTAGATAACACCAATCCGAAAGTTCAAGCGTTAGGTAACGGAGCAACCGCTACCGATACTATTACCGTTCATTCTGCCGATGGCACACCACACCAAGTTAAAATTACGGTTAACGGCACCAATGACAAAGCCGTGATTGCAGGTACTGACTCAGGTGCGGTAACCGAAGAGTCTCAACTTCAAACCTCGGGTACACTTACTGTAACCGATGTCGATACGGGCGAAGCGCATTTCTCCAATACCGATATCGCAGGAACATTAGGTACATTACACCTAACAGACTCTGGCGCTTGGACGTACGATCTGGACAATACTAACCCAACCGTTCAAGCGTTAAGTAAAGGAGCAACCGCCACCGACACCATTACGGTTCAATCTGCGGATGGCACGACCCATAAAGTCACCATTACTGTGAACGGCACTAATGATAAAGCGGTAATAGCAGGTACCGACTCAGGTGCTGTAACCGAAGAATCTCAACTTCAAACCTCGGGTACACTTACTGTAACCGATGTCGATACCGGCGAAGCACACTTCTCCAATACCGATATTGCGGGCAACTTGGGCACTCTACATCTTACCGATTCAGGCGCTTGGACTTACGATCTCGATAATACAAACCCTACCGTTCAAGCGTTAGGTAAAGGAGCAACCGCTACTGACATCATTACAGTTCAATCGGCCGATGGTACGACCCATAAAGTCACCATTACCGTGAACGGCACCAATGATAAAGCCGTGATTGCAGGTACCGACTCAGGCGCGGTAACCGAAGAATCTCAACTTCAAACCTCGGGTACACTTACTGTAACCGATGTCGATACCGGCGAAGCACACTTCTCTAATACTGATGTTGTTGGCACTCTGGGTACCCTGCACCTTAAAGACAATGGTGCATGGACATACGATCTGGATAACACTAACCCTACCGTTCAAGCTTTAGGTAAAGGAGCAACCGCCACCGACACCATTACGGTTCAATCTGCGGATGGTACGACCCATAAAGTCACCATTACTGTAAACGGTACCAATGACAAAGCCGTTATTGCAGGTACTGACTCAGGTGCGGTAACCGAAGAATCTCAACTTCAAACTTCAGGAACACTGACGGTAACGGACGTCGATACCGGCGAAGCGCACTTCTCCAACACCGATATCGCAGGCACTCTGGGCACCCTGCACCTTAAAGACAATGGTGCGTGGACATACGATCTCGATAACACTAACCCTACCGTTCAAGCTTTAGGTAAAGGAGCAACCGCCACCGACACCATTACGGTTCAATCTGCGGATGGTACGACCCATAAAGTCACCATTACTGTAAACGGTACCAATGACAAAGCCGTGATTGCAGGTACTGACTCAGGTGCGGTAACCGAAGAGTCTCAACTTCAAACCTCGGGTACACTTACTGTAACCGATGTCGATACGGGCGAAGCGCATTTCTCCAATACCGATGTTGCGGGCAACTTGGGCACTCTACATCTTACCGATTCAGGCGCTTGGACATATGATCTCGACAACTCAAATCCTGCAGTTCAAGCACTAGCTAAAGGCCAGCACGCCAAAGACATCATTACCGTTCACTCTACCGATGGCACCCCCCATCAAGTGGCTATTACCGTAAATGGTGCAAACGATGCTGCTCAAATAACCGGAACAACAACCGGAGCGGTCACCGAAGATCGTATTTATGGCATGCAATGGTTAGTTGTAAATAGCCACATGAATGTCACTGATACAGACGCAGGGGAGGCTCACTTCGACCCTGTGCTACATGCCCAAAATAATGCAGGCATTGGCTACACCTCCACACTAGGAGCTTCGGTTGTTGTAGCGCCCGATGGCGATTGGCATTACCAACTGGATAATAATATTCAGCAGGTTCAGTCTTTAGGCCAAGGTCAGTCCTATGTCGATAAGGTCACAGTACATACCGTAGATGGCACAACGCAAGAACTACAAATCACCATCACGGGTACCAATGATGCGCCAACGGTTACAGGCAGTCGCGTATTGCCAGTTGGCACCGAGGATCAAACTCTTCGCATCACGCAGACTCAATTAGTAGCAGGTGCGACTGATATCGATAAAAACGATGCAGGCACTTTGCACGTTGATGCAGTAACCGCCGATCACGGCACAGTTACGCATAATGCCGATGGTTCATTTACGTTCCATCCAGACCAAGACTACAACGGTAAAGTCCAGTTTACTTACGATGTAAAAGACGCACATGGTGGTTCAGTGCAAGCCACTGCATCGTCTACTCTCGCTGCTACTGCAGATGCAGCAACTATCTCAGGTGTCGATACCGGCGATGTCCATGAAGGACACACTTTCACCGCACCAGACGGTAGTATGACTGGTGGCTATGTTGATGACCGTTCACCTGATCATATGCATGGAAACATCGGGAAATTGTGGAACGATGAAATTCATACCGATGGCCACCTATCGATAGTGGATGCTGATGCAGGTGAAAGCTATGCCCAAACAGGCGTTTATTATGGTTCACATGGTCGTGTCATACTTCAAACTAACGGGGACTGGAGCTACTTTGCTTCCATCGGCCAAGATGCAACCGGCAGAGCTATTGATCATCTGGGTAAAGGGGAATCACTAACCGATACTGTCACCGTTAAATCTGCAGATGGCACCACACACGATATCGTTATCACCATTCATGGCGATAACGACCGTCCGTATTGTTCTGGTGAGGTGCAACTTAACAGCGGTAAAGAAGATCTTGCGCAAACCATCACTGTATCTGAGCTATTGGCAAACACCGTAGATGTAGATACGAACGACATAGGCAAACTGACGATTACGAATCTTCATGCCGATCATGGATCTATTCTAGATAATCAAGACGGTACCTTCACTTTCACACCAACTAAAGATTATAACGGTCAGGTTCATTTCACTTATGATGTGCAAGATGCTCACGGCGGGGTTACGCATACGGGCGCAACCACTTCATTGAGTGCAGTAGGTGATACAGCAGTTATTGGCGGGCAAGACACCTTTACTGTTCAAGAGGACCATAACCTTACCCTAAACTCGGGTAGTACAATCATATACAACGGCCAATTGACCATTACTGACGCCGATGCTGGAGAGAATCATTTTGACAGCAATCTTCATCAAAATCAGCAAACAGGCACATGGGATACCGGATATACAACACAGGAAGGTGGAAAGCTCATTCTTCAATCCAATGGTTCATATCGCTATGAGATTGATAATAGCCTCGTAAAGATTCAATCTCTCGGTAGTAGTGAAACATTAATTGATACTGTTACTGTACGCTCTGCTGATGGTACGCCTCATCAAATTCAAGTCACTATCCAAGGTGACAATGATGCTCCCGTTGTTAGCTCAGCAGTGACACTTGCGGCTGGTACTGAAGATACAGATGTCGTTCTACACGCTTCTGATTTACTCGCCAACGCTACAGACATCGACCACAATGATGCGGGGAAACTCTCTGTAGCAAATCTAATCGCGGATCATGGCAATATCACCGATAATCATGACGGAACCTTCACCTTTCATCCTACACAAGATTACAACGGCAAGGTCTCCTTTACCTATGATGTGCAGGATGCTCATGGTGGAAGTGTAGCTACATCAGCCTCAATCACTCTGGCTCCCACACGTGATTCTGCTGTAATTTCTGGTGATAATACCGGAACGATTATTGAAGATCATAATGTTGGTCATAGTTCATTACATCCTGTCGCCGCATCGGGTTTGCTGAGTGTGACAGATCCTGATGCAGGGCAAGACCATTTTCAGGTCAATCGGTTATTAGGAGAACAGGCGATTCACGACCCATTTGGTGGATTTTTGCGCATAACACCAAATGGCGCTTGGGGGTATGAAGTAGCCAACAGTCGCTTGCAATCATTAGCTGAAGGTGAAGTAGAAAAAGTTGTATATCGTGTTTATTCTGCAGACCACACTGCCCACGATATAACCATTACGGTGACGGGCACCAATGATCGACCGACCATCACTGCGACGACACTTGCACATGGCACTGAAGATACACATTACCAAATGCAGGCGAGTCAGTTCGGATTCACCGACATCGATACAGGCGATACGCTACATTCCATAGCAATCACAGATCTTCCTCCAGCAACACAAGGTAAGTTTTTACTTGATGGACACGATGTTACAACGGGACAACAGATCCCTACAGCTGACATCAGTAAACTTCAGTTCGTTCCTGCGCAAGATTTTAATGGCGATGTTCAGTTTAAATATACTGTTAACGATGGGCATACCGACTCTACAGAGGCTAGCAACACACTTCATATTGATGCGGTTGGGGACTCAGCCGTAATCACTGGAACGATAACTGGCGATGTCGATGAAGGGCATGGCACCTATCATGACCGGTCACCAAACTACGCACAGCCTGGGATGGCTAAATTAACCAATGACCCTTTATACACTGATGGCAAGTTAGAGATTATTGACCCAGACACTGGCGAAGCACAATTTGATACAAAAGGCGTGGGCTACTCATACCACGGAACCTATGGTCAATTAATATTAAATGCTGATGGTAATTGGCACTATAAGGTCACCGTCGGTAGCAACCAACAAAACGTTGCCACTCAGATCGATCAATTAGGCGATGGTCAGCAATTAACGGATACGATTACCGTATACTCTAAAGATGGTACTGCGCAAGACATTGTGATTACCATTCATGGCGATAACGACAGACCTTACATCAGCTCTGAAGTGACACTTGCTACAGGTACCGAAGACACCGCTCTTACTTTTACAAAGGCTGACTTGCTTGCCAATACTGTCGATGTGGATGCCAATGACGCAGGTAAGCTTTCCATTGCTAATCTGCTAGTCGACCACGGATCTGTTGTTGATAACAAAGATGGCACCTACACCTTCACACCAGATAAAGACTACAACGGTCAAGTACACTTCGCCTATGACGTCAAAGATGCACACGGCGGAGTAACCCATACCGGAGCGAGTACGACACTTGCGGCAGTCGATGACAAAACCATTATTTCTGGCGTTGACCATGGTGTAGCGACTGAAGATGTAGCCACTGTTGTTTATACGAATCCCCATATTATGGACGCTGTTGATTGGCAAGCGCTACAAATTACGGATGTAGACAGCCCTAACACTCAAGTCACGGTCGAATTTGCAGGCAAACAATACACATGGAATATAGGCAGTGACCTAGATGTTACGACTCCTTATGGCAGATTCCAGTTCCACACTATCGCAAGTGGACCTCATCAAGGTGAGCATTCGTGGAGTTATATTGGCGACAATAATAATGTTCACGTTCAAGAATTAAAGCATGGTGAATCATTCACTGAATCTATAAAGCTAATAGCAACCGATGGTACTGAATTTCCTATTACGGTTAAGGTTAACGGCACAGAGGATGGGGTCATCATCGATTCCAATTCAGAACTGGGTCATGTCGTCGAAAATGCCCAAACAGGCGCTTCAGTTTCCGGCAATGTAGTCGCACACGATGTTGATCTCCACGATACGGTGAGCTGGACACAAACACCAACAGGTGGCATTAGCGGTCAGTATGGCACGTTCCACCTAAGTGCAGACGGACAATGGCATTATGACGTTGACCAGAGTAAAGCGACAAAACTAGGAGACGGTGACGAGTATTGGGAGCACTTTACGGTTGAGGCAGTGTCTACTGATGGTAGCCATGTCTCGAAAAGTGTCTCCGTTGTTGTGCATGGCAATAATGATGTACCAACCGTTAGTGGTGAGGTCTCTTTACCTTCAGGTAAAGAAGATACTTCAATACATATTACACAAGCTGAGTTAATCGCTAATGCGACAGATGTTGATACTAACGATAGAGGTTGGTTACACGTTGAAAACTTGACTGCAGACCACGGCAATTTGGTATCAAATTCAGATGGCAGTTTTACCTTTAACCCCGATCCTAATTACAACGGAACGGTTCACTTTACTTACGATGTTGCGGATAGACACGGTGGTATTGCTCATACGGGAGCAAACACAACGCTTGCAGCTGTTAATGATGTCGCAACATTTACCGGTGACTCCGGCAGCATTGGTGAAGATACAAATCTTCAACACAACATACATATTTCTGGGCAGCCAACCGTTCCAGACGCCCTTGTTTGTCAAGGACACCTGGTTATCTCTGATGTTGATGGGCAAGGTGAAGCCGCATTAGATCTCAAAGGTCAGTCACTTGTATCGCAGGATGGAACCTATGGACACTTTATTGTTAAACCTAATGGGTCTTGGCTCTATACGGCAGACAACAATAGTGTTCCTATTCAAGACTTAGACAATGGGCAAACACTCACAGATAGCATTGAAATCACCTCAAAAGACGGTACCAAGCATTCCATTACAGTGACTATTAATGGGACTACTGATGCTCCTAGTTTGCACAGCCTCACTGATTCTGGCATCCAAAATAGTGGACCAATAGAAGGGAACCTAATTACTGGATTAGGGACTCATGAAGGATTAAGTGGTGCCGCAACAGACACCGATTCCAACGCTCATCTGGTGTTGCAAGATATCCAAATAAAAGACCCGGTTTCAGGTTATGTCGCAGTCAAGCCCGGGCAGCCCCATACCATGATGGGCATAGGCACACTCGCGATCGAAGCGAATGGTCATTATACCTTCACACCGGAAGCAGGTTTTTCAGGTAAAGTGCCAAACATGGTTTATCGAGTAGGCGATGAGGGTGGTAACCCAATAGGCGACTCTTCTCAAAACTCTCTCTCTATTGAAGTCACGCCTCCTCTACAACATGCGCCAACGGTGACAGGGCAAACCGTTTCTACAAATGAAGACATCACCAGAACCATTACGACCAGTGAATTTGGTTACAGTGATCAAGATGGCGATGCGTTACAGTTCGTGACTATTAACAGCATACCGAGTCATGGATTATTACTTCTAAACGGTAACGCCGTAACCGCCAACCAGCAAATCAGCAAGGCTGACTTAGACGCAGGCCATTTAACTTTCACGCCGAACAATAATGAAAACGGCGCCAACTATGCGCAATTTACATTTACTGCGAATGATGGCCATAAAAATTCGGCAAACGCAACGATGGTAGTGGATGTCAATGCAGTCAATGATGCACCTATCGTTGGATCGAGTTTTATTAGTTCTTTAGAAGATAAGCCTCATGCGTTCACCACCGCAGACTTTAAATATTCTGATATTGATGGAGATGCGTTAAACCACATCACGATTACCAATGTCGCCCATGGCGTGTTATCGCTGAATGGCACCACAGTGAATGTTGGTGATGACGTCAGCGCCTCCGACGTTTCATCACTCATCTTCACCCCAACTCACAACTACTTTAGTTCTGGTGTCAGCGGATTAGGAGGGGTGCAATTTACCGCAAACGATGGTCATCTTGATTCAAAAGAAGGGTCAATACTCATTAATATAGCGAGTGTCGCTGACCCTGCAACATTCAGTGGAGACTCCACAGGAGTGGCCAAAGAAGACATAACACTTCAAGCTTCAGGTACGTTGACGGCGAGTGATCCTGATGGAACAGCAGGGTTTACCGCGGTACAGGGTGGAGCTGGAATAGCCGGAAGCAAAGGCTATGGGCACGCTCATATCGATGTAAATGGTCACTGGACTTACGACCTTGATAACAACCATCCTATAGTTCAACAGCTTAGCGAAGGTCAGACAGACACTGAAACCATCACGGTTCAATCTGCAGATGGCACGCACCATGATATCGTGGTTACCATTACCGGCACCAATGACGCACCGATTCTCGGCGTTAACCAAACATCATCAACGACAGGTACATTAACAGAGACTGATGTAGATGTTACTGACTCTCATACCTTCTCTATTGTCAGTTCAACCGGGCAATTCGGTTCATTGTCGGTAGATCCAAACACTGGTGACTACATCTACACACCAAATACGTCTATCACAGGAATGAGTTATAACTCTGCCACCAACTCCTATCATGGTGTCGATGTATTCGAAGTAAAAGTCAGTGACGGCCATACTGAAGATTCGAAATTCATCACCTTTGATGCCTCCGGACATGTCACCATGTCACCAACGGGTGGCCTAGTCATATCAACCACAGTGCCTCAACAACCTACAGTTACAACGACACTACCAACCATGCTAATGGTCACCAACGTAGCAACAACGAACTCGGTGACATTGGATTTAGCATCAACGAGTGACTCGGGTTCGTCGAACACTGACAACCTTACCAACGACACTACCCCCACAATTACTGGGCATACTGATATCCCATTCTCGAAAGTCACGGTTTACGATGGTTCAACACCCGTTGGACACGCGGTGTCTGATGCATCTGGACAATATAGTGTTGCAGTAAGCAGTTTATCGGAGGGTGACCATAATCTATCCGCTAAAGCATTGGCTCCTTCGTCAGTGGTACCTGCTACGTCTTCGCTTCTTTCCGTCCATATAGATACGCAAGTGCACGTCGGTATTCAAACAGACCCAATTACTGCCGACAATGTGATTAATGCTCAAGAATCCAATAGCTCCATTGACATTACCGGATCCGTTTCTGGCGATTATAATGCAGGCGACATTGTGACTTTAGATGTAAATGGGACACAGCATACTGGTGCCGTAGATGCGAAAGGGCACTATTCAATTGCCGTACCTGGCAGTGAACTCATTGCCGATGCTGACCAAAAAATAGAGGCCTCAATAGCGGTAACAGATACCGCAGGTAATAGCGCTCATGCCACTACAGATGTTACTTACCAAGTCGATACACAGGTTAGCGTTCCTACGATTACTTTTGAAAACGCAGGGGCAGACAACTTATACAGCAAAGCTGAAATCGCCCGAGGACAGGCAAACACGATCACAGCAACGGTTACGCCTCCTGGTGATGCCAAAATCGGTGAGCATCTTGTTGTTAACGGACAGGATCATGTATTAGATGCTCACAGTCTTCAGCATGGAATACAAATTGAAGTTCATCCCGGTTCTAATGTACAAGCAACAATGACTGACGAACACGGTAATACCGCAGGTAGCCAAGGTTTTGCTGCCAGTGCTATACCTGAACCTATCATTGTCAGACCACCATCTGGAAGTCACCAAGTGTCTGGCACGCTTGGCGTACCGCCACTGCTACCGTCCTTAACTCCAGTACCAACCGCACAAAGCGGATGGCGAATCCATTTACCTAATGGGCAGTATGTGACTAGTCATCAAGGGCAATATGGAACATTAACCATTGACCCTAAGACCGGCTACTTACATTATCAAGAGCAAGCCCAAGTTCACACAGGTCCACATGGCAGCGCTTCGGGTATCGGTCAACACGAAGATAAATTTGAAGTGGCATTACAAGGGACAAATCAAGATGAAGTTGTCGCCCATGTGAATATCCAGATACTCAGTCATGGGCCTGGACATAGTGGAAAGCTAACCGTTGGAACTGAAGTGGTTGATATGACAATCACGCCTATCGTCCATACATCACACCCTGCTCCACCACCGCCTCCACCACCCCAAAGTGACGAGTCTCATTCTAGCCCAGAGACAATTGAGGTCACCCTATATGCGGATGATGACAATACCCATCATGATCTAATGGCGGGATTAAGTGCACTGGCGGACGATCATAGCTCTTCGGGAAGCAATCCATATACGGATATTGTGGGTCTTCACGATGCGCCACAAGCGGATGACTCTGCGATGCCAACACCAGAGCCTGCGCCTGATTTAGATTTACTACTCAATCAGGCCGATGATCTTGCTCATCAGCATCCAGTTGATGCCTTTATTGATAACAATGGCGAAGAGCACAAAGCGGATGATCAGCATGTATTGGATGAAGAACATATCCAACATGACCTACCGGATGTGATGGATTTACCTGATCACCACCATTGATTGATGGGTGTATAATTAAACAAAGAAGCAATTTGGTTTAGACAAGGAATCAGTATGAAGACGGTATTTAAATTAGCAGTAATCGCATCGCCTGTGTTGTTAGCAGCTTGTGGGGGCAGTGATAGTGATAATTCGCCCTCACTCAACGACTTTGATGTAGATTTTCAGTCGTTTAACTATGTAAGCACTGGTGTTAGCTTAGAGGCGGAATACAGTGTAGAGCCATTTTCTCAAGAGGTTACCTTGTTCGATGGTTCGGTGTACGGCGTAGTCACCAATAAAAGTCTACGTATTCAATATGAAGGTGCAGAGCTTCCGTCTTACAAGGTAGAAGTGGCGCTGAAAGACACGAATACTGACACAGTATTAGATGAACAAGATCTTAATGTAAGCTCTTCTAGCGATGATAAGTTGGTGTTTGCGGTTGGAGATCTTACTAATGCCGTAGATGATCCACCTCGCTTGATTATCTTCGATGAACCTGATGATGAAGTACCTGATGGCAAGGTCGCATTGTATGTAATGAATCTAAGAGACACCTCATCTACTGCTAGCACATATAGCATCAGTATCGACGGTACACAGGTTCAAAGCGGACTGACTCAGGGCGCATTATCTTCGGTCATTGAAGTAGCAGAGAGTGCTGATGTCCTCATTACCGTAACAGATAATAATACATCTCAAGATTGTACGATTACTAACTTTGACTGGAGCGTTGATGACGAATGGATTGTGGTGTTCGACAAGGCGAGCTTGAACCAATGTTATGAACCCAAGGCTATAGACTAACCTTCAGGCGGAATGGAGAGACAGTTTTATTGCGCTCGTAGAACCAGATTCCCGACCAGTGTGCTGGCCCAGAAAAGCACTCGGGAATGACGTGTACGTAGGCATATGAAAAGAGAATATAAACACCACGTCATCCTGATGAAAACTGGAAGCCAGCCCAGCAGGATCTTAGAGCGCACATTCTCACTACTCTGCACTCATACGCTCGTCGTACCGGAAATGTTTTATCGGGGACCTTTTCAATAAGAAAACAGCGCTATATAGCGCTGTTTTTATTTTATCCAACCAAATGAAATCTACCTTTCCCCAAATGCCCTGCTCACATTGGTATAAATAGGTTTCCACAGATACTGGAAGACCGTCTTCTCACCGGTAGTGATGTCCACTTCTCCTGTCATACCGGGCAATATCGTAAATTGCTCAGGATTATCACGGAAATAAGCCTTCTCCACATCTACGGTCACATCATAATAAATCTCACCACGCTCAGTTTGACTGGTGGTTGGAGAAATATTGATAACAGTACCCTTAAGTGCGCCAAATCGAGAGTAATCAAAGGCATCTACCTTCACTCGTGCTGGTTGGCCTACAGAAACAAAGCCGATATCTCTTGGAGAAAGCTTGGCTTTAAAGCGCGCCTTGCCCTCGACAGGTACAATCTCAACAATAGTGCCACCAGGTTGAATAACACCGCCTCTCTTAGTGGTAGGTAGGCTTTGAATCAACCCTTTTACCGGCGAGGTCACTAGTGTATTGCTGACCTTTGCTTGACCGGAACGCAGTCTCGCGCGCAAAGCTGATAATTCATCTACCGCTTTAGAGCGCTCTTTACTTGCCTCGAGTTTTGCTTCAGCAAGTAGTTGATCAATCTTCAAGACCGTCGCTTCTGCTTGGTTTACAAGAACGGCTTTCTTGCCTTTGTCTTGCTCTACTTCAGCTTCTATAGAGGCAATGGTTTGTCTCATTTCCAACACACGTATTTTAGAAATACTTCCAGTTTTTAAACCCTTTTCCAAAATAGCCAGCTCGTTCTGAGAGGCCCTTAATTGACGGATTGCAGCTGGCAGTTCACGGTCAATACTCTTTAACTGCCCAGCAATCTGCTCACTCTCTTTTTCTAATACAATGCGTTTTTGAAAATACACTTTTTTAGCCGCAGCAAGTTGTGCTCGCTGCTCAGCGACTACCGCAGGATACGATTCTTCGTACTCTGAATAGTTGGGCTCTCGTTCTTCTATAAGAGCCGTTAAACGTTCAATAGTTAACTTTAGTGATGCCTCTTGCGCCTTCAATTCATCTAAAGCAGACGCTTGGAAGGTATCATCAAACTCTACAATGGAGTCACCGACTTCAACTAAGTCCCCTCTTTTAACAAAGACTGTTTTTAGTTTGCCGCCCAATTCACTTTGTATGACCTGACGCTCACCCTCTGGAATCACTGCACCTTTAGCTTTGGCAATTTCATCTACTTTGGTGAGCACTGACCAAGCTGAAAACGCTGCCACACAGATAGCGATTAATAATGTGCTGTAACCTAGAAGGCGCTTGATCGCCCCAGATTCAATCACCTCTACATGATTATCACTCATGAAGACACCTCCATTGCCGCTGGCGGTTGCGCGCCTTCTTCTTGCGCCTCGGGAACAGGCCCGGCATAAACAAGGTTGCCCCCGTCAAGGATAACCACTTGATCAGCTAAACTGATCATCTCTTTATCATGCGTCGTCATTACCACAGTTGCCGCGCCTCGTTTTGATAGAATCCATTCTTTCATTTCAACAGCAGGGTTATCCAACAGATACATTGGAAAGTCATGCAGCCTAAATTTTGCATCAATAAGAATATCAGTAACCACACCCACCACATCATTGTTTACTAGCGTCATCAGCTGAGTGTTAATACCTTCCGGCAGGGATGACAACCATTCCTCGCCACCAGCCGCCACAATACTTGCCACTATGTCTTCATCATTACAGGCTCGACTGTCCGCAATAAACTCTTTTATGGATAGAACGGGAAGCACTCTTCTCGCCGGCATATACCCTAACCATTGACGGTACAATAAGGGATCATACTGAGAAAGATTGCTGCCATTCACTTTCACTGAGCCATTTTGCGTGGGTACCAGTGCAGAAATCACCTCTAATAACGAGGTTTTCCCCGATGCCATTGGCCCTGTAACTACCACTAGTTGCCCCGGCTCTATAGAAAAGCTTATCCCTGACAATGCAGGCTTTTGCTGGCTCGGGTAACGCAGAGTGACTTGATCCAACTCGATTGTTGGCGGCTTGTCGGAAAGCGGTTGATGCTGATAAATAAAGTCCCCTTCAACCGTTTGCGACAGTGCAAAGTTCACTTGCTGTTTTGCACCCGTCACTTGTTTAAAGCGTCCAGAGCTGTTGGCGAGCATTTGAGCAGGGCCTGTTACTCGAGAGATAAGCATCATGCTGGCAATAAGGCCACCGGCCGTCATTACTTCGTTGAAAATCAAGTCAATCCCCAGCGCAATCACCGCTAAGGTACTAAGCAAACCCACCGCATAATAAATGGAGGTGTACTTAGCTTGGTGAGCCACGTGATCAAAGCTATTTTTAGATGCCAGGTAGTTGGCCTTTTTGAAGCGCTTCAACCAGTGTCCTAAGTACCCTGTGCTTCTCAAGAACGTCAGCTTAGTGTTGATCTCCATAAGGAGACTGTTTCTTGAGGTACCAGCAATGGTTTGCCTATTCGATTTTTGCGCAATACGTTTTTGGCTTCGTACCGCAAGCAGGAAATACACGAGCAAAGCAACTATAGGAACAACAACAATCCAACCACCCAAAAATCCAATGGCCACAATAAACAACAGAACAAACGGGGCATCAAATAACGCGCCCCCCAAAGGCCCTTGCGCTACGCCTTTTAAGCTTTCTGCATTGGTCAGCCTTGCCATCAAGCTAGAACCATTTGTTAACCGATTTTGAGCAAGCGGTGTGGCAAGAACTTTGTTAATGATTGCCTCTGATATCTCCCTACTAATGCGGTTTGAGATAGTCGAAAGAAGCTGACTACGAAGCACCTTCAAAGACAGAATCATGCTAAACAGTAATAAGGCGCCAATGCCTATTCCCATCACCTCATGCCCGGCATCGCCCGCGATGACATGGTCATAGACTGACATAGTGACAAACGGAATCATCAAGGCAAATAAATTGGCGATGAAGCTAATCGTTAACAACTTTGGAATAAGCGGACGATACTGGTTGAGTTGGTTGCCCAACCAATCTGGTGAGTGTTTTTCTTCAGGATAGCCCGTAATTACAATAAACAAGGAATCTATTGCGGCCTTAGGGGTTGCTGCTTCAACAAACTCTTGGCCTTCAAATTCTTGATAGCCACCTAAAGAGTAACGCCCTACGGTTGCCTGTTCTTTTTGAATTTGAAGCACAGCAATGTGCTCTTGTTTACCAATCGCTTTGTTGCTCCCGAGTACTTGAAACGGGATAGCAAGACGCTCTAGTAAAGTCAGCAAATCATCCAACGACTCGACATTGTTCTGTTGTTGCCATTGCTTGCAAAAGTGCTGGTGATTGGTGTCCGCATCGATCGCTTGTAAAAGACCAAATACGCTCTGAGACAAAGTATAAATCATTGGTTATTCTCCACTTTACTTGGAGAAACACGCTTAGTAGCAAGCTCCAATATGTCAGGGTTTCGACTATTAATGATGAAGCTTCTGCCATTTTTAGAGTAATACTCAATCACTTTAATTAACTGAGAAATTGATTCCAGATCTAAGTCTTGCTCAGGGCAATCCAATAACACCAGTGAGGTAGGCTTAGCCAATTGCGCGGTAATAGCCACAAGCTTAATACTGCCATCGCTGAGGTTATTACCAATCTGCATGCCGACCTTAGTCTCCACACCATTTGGAAGTTCGGCGATAATTCTTTGCAACCCTATAGCTTTCGCTATGGTTTGCGCCGCTTCGTTATTGTTAGAGTCAAAGCCACTTAAGTTATCTAGCAACGAACCGGAAACCACCTGTGGTTGTCGCACCACTGCGCTAATCTGCGATAAATGATTGTGCGCCTGTTCACTAAGTACAGCATCATTCCAACTAATCGAGCCGGAATCGACACTCTCTACCCCAGCAACGGCTGCCAACAAGAAGCTATTGGCAAGGGTTTCAGACTCGAGTACCACCACATCGCCAGGAGTCACATCAAATGAATACTGATAAGGGGTGTTAAGCAACGAGATCTTCGCTTCATCTAACGCGAGTTTCTGGAGTGGCTCAAGGTACGTGCGATTGGATTGAGAGTCTTCATGATCAATCGCATTGAGTAGTTTTGAGACGGCTTCGTTCGACGCTTTAAAGGTGCTGTATTTTAAGCGAAGACCCATAAGCGCGCTCATAGGCGCAACTGCACGACCCGATAATATAGAGCAAGCGGCTAATCCACCTGTGGTTAGCGTACCTGCTAGTACATCTAAGCTACCTACCAAAACAATCGCCACCGATGTGCCCAGTGCCGCTACTTGAATGGCCTCTTGCGCAATGCTTGTTTGACGCTCAGCTTCAGAGCTAGCCAGCCAACGCTTTTGATTTAGCTTGCGGAAAAAGTGGAAGATTTTAGCTTCGTTTGCTTGTGCTTTTATCGTTTCAATCTTTGAAAAGATCGATACCACTAAATCGCTTCTATCCAATTCACTATTCGCAGCATTTTGTGCGTGCGTATTAGAGCGACTAGAAAACACCCACACTAACACAGCAGTGATGGCCCACACGATGATAGGGATAATCACCAGATTTCCGCCAACATAGTAAACCAGACCCAAGAATATCAAGACGAATGGCACATCTATCAAACCACTGACAAACCCGCCTGAGTAAAAGTCTTTGATTTGACTGATGCCTTTAAAGCCTTCTTGCAAGGTACCTGGATGCAGGGCTCTTACCTGCTTAAAAGAGATGGTATCTAGCTTGTGAACCAATATTTCATAAGAACTGCGTTCAGTATTGGTCGCTGCTGCACCTAGCAACCAAGTACGAACAAAACGTAAGAAGGCATCTAGCAGTATCGCAACGCTCGCCCCAGCTAAAAGTAATGTGGCGGTACCATAAGCTTGGTTAGGTAGAATTCTGTCGTATATCTGCAAGACAACCAATGGAATAGCTAAAGACAAAATATTAATGAGTAGTGATGGTGCTAAGACTTCTTTAATTGTTTGTCTTTTTCTGGCGCTGGTATCGAAAAAGGAATCCATTTAAGTTCTTACACTCCCTGTAAGCGATGTTTCATTAAAAAAACGTATAGTTAATCAGTAGTTACATTAAAGAGATAACAATTTCAGTCTAGTATCTTTGACGAGTATTTCACACATTAAATAACCTTGTTTACCGTTTTGTGTCTAATAATTACGCAAAGCGTCCTAAAGCACATTAAGAGCAATGTACTTTAGGACGAATGATTAAATAATAGACCGCTAATTAAGACCAATTATTAGTTTTCTATTGCACAACTAATAATGATGTTCGACCAAAAGGTCATGGTGGTGATTAAAGTCATCATGGGTCTCATGCTCTAAATCTGGTGAGTCATCTCCCATGATTGTTGAACTATCAACCCCATGCTCATCTCGTATTACCTCTGATGATGCAAAAATAAGGTCCAGATCTGCTGGAGTATCAAGAGAGTGAGGGCCGTCGTGATTGTGTTGCACAATACCCAAATGAGCTAAATAGGCTTGAGCCCCTGTTTGTTCAGGTTGCTCTGTAGCAAGATCATCTAAGGTGACAACTGCATTCTCAATAATATTCGTATCCGCTTCATCCGCCGACGAAAGAGAGGATGGCTGTGGTGCCGGAGCTGGATTTTCCAACATCATGCTAAGAGTAGCTGGAACTGAATCTACATGCCCATCATTAGCGGTATAGTCGAACGCTACCAACTGTCCACCTTGAACTCCCTGAGCTGGTACAAATCGCAAATGATCTAAATCACTAGACAATATTGGTGCATTCGCTGTAACAGCCGATACGCCGCCATGCCCATCATCCAGCTCTAGAACGCCGACGGCAGGGTCTGGAAGTGAGGTAACGGTAATATGATGCAACGCATCACCATCAATGTCTTTAAATCCAAAATCAGCACTACTGAATACATGGGTTTGTCCTGCTTGTTCAGTCATCCCCTGTACTGGTGTCACTGTAGGGGAGTCATTCTCGCCTGAGATCTGAACCTCTACCTCATAAGCAGTGCCATCCTGACTATAGACGGTGACCTTATCTATTAGTGTCTCTCCTTCTTTTAACCCCTGAATAGCAGCATCAGATTGTTTAGTCATGGTGTATCCCCAATGACCATGTTCATCGATATCTAGCTCACCATATTGGCCATGTAAGCCTGTTGCCGCTTTGAAGACTTCCTCGGAAGAGCCGTCAGGGTCACTAATGCTAAGAGATCCAGCAGTTTTGCCCGTTGGTGAGTCCTCTCTCACAAGCGCAGATACAGCCATGCTAATTTGCGCTGGATCGTTGACAGGCGTTACATGAAGTGTCGCGGTTTGCTCTGCAGAGTCGGCATGACCATCACTGACTTTATAACCAAAGTGAACATCACCATTAAAGTTTGTCACTGGATTGAACACCAAATGACTAATTTGGTTTTTCGCAATAGTTTGCCCCGACGTAACAGGGTTACCATTAAGTAGTAATTGTCCCTCAGTTGCAGGATCAGGGATACTAGTCAACGAGATTGAATGCAAGGTATCGCCTTGGTCTGTATCTGTGAAACCAAACATGACTGGCCGCAAATTCAACGAACTATCTTCATTGAGTGTCTTAGTTAGTGCATGGAACACAGTCGGCGCGTCGTTAGTACCTGTAATGGATACAGTAATATCTTGGCTTGTACCATCTGCTGATTGAACCTTGATAGTGTCAGTGACCTGCACACCTGCTCCAAGTCGTTGCACATTTTGGTTTGCATTATTTAATGTATAGGTCCATTCACCATTACGATCGACATCAAGGGTTCCATAGGTTCCTGCTGCAGTTGTAGCTTGAAAATGCTCCTCACCCCTATCAACATCAGTCACCGTTAGCTTGCCCGTTGTGTTAGCACTGCTATCTTCTGTTACTACCCCAGCAATCGTACCACCAATTGTCGCCGCCTCATTGCTACCTTGCAAAGTCACGGCAACAGTGTGCTGTGCCCCATCTGCAGAATGCACAGTAAAGGTTTCTGTAACTGTTTCGCCATGAGGAATCGCTTTTATGGCGTCCGGTGTATCCACATGGTACTGCCATTTACCATCAGCTGTTATTGATAAGTGTCCGTAGGCAGATTGCTGGAAACCAGGGTTAGCACTAGTGCTATCAGGCACGACATTAAGCTCTTGAATAAAGTGAGATTCACCACTATCTGGGTCTGTAATATGCAGTTGTTCGGCCGTTGTGGTCGTAGCGGATATAGACGGGCCATCAGTTACCGTTGCTGTACTTGTACCAGTAATGATTGGGGCGTCATTGGTTCCGGTTAGATGAATCACCAAGTTTTGTGGTGCACTATCACCATGATTATCACGAGCAATAATAGGAATGGTAATATCCTTGTGTTCACCCACTTTTAGAGCATTGTATGCGTGAGGGTCAAAGCTATAACTTCCATCAGGGTTCAAGGTAAAACCTGCAACCTGACTACCTTGCAAATGGTAAGTCGTGTGTTGCCCTTGCAAGTTGTCACTATCAACATCATGGGCGCTAAGCTGGCCCGTGACGACAGCGTCATCTTCATTTTTCGTAATTTGTGTAATGGCATCAAGCACAGGCACATCATTAGTACCGGTTACGGTAATCACAAGGTTGCGAGTATGACTGCTACCGCCATTATTATCAGTCACGGTTACAGGCACCGTCAGTGTTTCTTTTTCACCTTGCGCAAGGTGTTCGAAGATCGGGTCTTTAAGATCCAAGCTATAAGCGCCGGTGGCCGAATTTAGCGAAAACCCAGCATGAGTGTATTGAGTCTCATAAATCAACACATCCGCAGGGTTATCAATGGTGCGTGAGCCTTGCGTGTCCACATCTGTAGCATGTATTTGTCCTGATAGAGTATTACCTCCCTCTTTTCCGTTTATAGCGGTAATGGCATTTAGCACAGGATCATCATTGGTACCGCGAACTTCTACGGATAAGTCGTACTTAGTGCCATCTTGGGATGTAATGTGGAAGTGCTCGGTCAGTTTTCCTATTGCACTCAGTTGTTGTACTCCTGGTTTATCACTACGAGTCAGGACATAGTTCCAATTTCCATCTCTATCCAATTGCAAATACCCGAACTGCCCACCGATATGGCTATTCGCATGGAAGTGTTCTTGATTAGACCCATCAACATCCGTAATCCCTAATTGTCCACTAGCAGTGGCTTTGCCGTCTTCTTCAACAAAATCTGGTTTAGGATTAGTGATAACTGCGGGGTCGTTGGTTGGCGTTACCACGATCGCAGCTTGAGCCGTAGCTTTAGCGCCTGATGAATCTGTAACCTCATAGGTCACATGCACAGTGCCGTGGAAGTTTGGATCGGTTGGTACAAAGCGATAAACATTACCACTTACTTCAAATCTGCCCTTGGCTTGATCACCAGTTACAAGAGTCGGCGTTCCGGTTAAATGCAATACATCTTGGTCTGTTGCAATGTCGGGGTCTTTAACATGTGCCAAGAACTGCGCTTCTGTGAATACATGGGTAGGTGTTGGCGTTGCTGTGGTAGATTCCGCCACACTACCCAATTTGAAATCAGCAGCGACAGGATTATCGTTCACCGCAGATACAGGCAAAGTAGCCGTAACTGTTTGAGCCTGAGAGTGAGGCATACCATCGGTTACTTCAAAGCTAAAGTGCAGGTCTCCATGCTGGTTCTGTATAGAGCTAAAAATGAAGTTGCCGTGACCATCATCTCGAACCGTAACAGGTGCACCATTGGCACCTGTGATCGTCAAATGCGTCACATGCAAAGGATCTCCATCGGGATCGGTTGCACCAGCTAGGGTAAGCAAGTAATGCGCGGAAACCGTATGGGTACCAAAGTCCTCTTTCTGTCCCTGCAATTGCACATCGTGATGCGCAACCACTGGAGGTCGGTTATGACCTTCCACCGTTAATACAAGGTTGGTTGTATCCGTGAGACCACCCTTATCAGTAACGACTACAGGAACGGTAAAGGTTCTACTTTGACCGGGAGGAATTGATCCATAGTTAGAGCTATCAGGTGCGAAAACATAGGTACCATCTGGATTCACCGTTAAGCCTGCCAAGTGTCCACTAGAGTCTAAGAATTCACTAGGTATGCCAGTAACCTTGCCTTCACTAAAGGTAAGATGATCACCATGATCGACATCTGTAACAGTGAAATCACCATGAAGTTCTAGGGTATCAACTTCAGCAACCCCTGGCTTCGCGTTTGGAACCAATTGGTTGCTATGGTCGTAAACGCTACTGCTCTCACCCGTGATTGTAGGCTTATCGTTTGAACCTGTGATGGTTACTTTAACTTTTGTATAGCCATGATCACTGGTTAAGGTAAAGACTTCTTCTGCGGTTTCACCCACTGCAAGTTGGTTGATTAGGTCTGTTGGAGACTGATGGTTATTGAGCCTATAGGTCCAGAGCCCATCGGTGGTCACCTGCAAATAGCCATAATTACCAACCATATGGTTGTGACCATGTACCTGAGTATGCCCCCCGCCTGACCCAGAGTGGGTTTCCTTAACTATGCCGGACACGCTTGGCTGACCATCTTCTTTGATCGAAGCCTGATACTCGCTCTGAGTAAAGGTATCCACCGGCTTTTGCGGAGGGTTAGTCTGAGTATTGGTCGTTGTATGCCCACCATTAATAATTGAGGGCACTGATATGTGTGGAATCGCTCTTACATCCAAAGAGGTAGAGGCTCGAGTCTCTTCAATCCCATCAGTAACCGAATAGTCGATTTGAATACTACCGGTATATCCAGCTCGAGGAGTAAATACATATCCACCCTTACCATCTTGAGTTAAGAAGCCCACGCTTGGATCGTGTAGCTTAACATCTGACAGAGCCTGTGGATGGGCATTGGTCCCTGCGGTTAACTTAGCAATGGATAAATGATCGCCAGTATCTGGGTCTGTCGCACCGCTTAGCAGCTGACTATCCGTAAAAGTAACAGGTTGATTTTCGAATGTAGTAGGTAGCGGTACGGCGTTAGCTTTTGGCGCATCATTGGTACCTGTTATCTCGATAGCGAGTACCGTATGAGTCACACCACCATGCCCATCAGAGATAGTCACTTGTGCAGGAATGCTCTGTTTCTCGCCTTGGCGTAAGTGATTGTATGCCGGATTGGAAGGGTCAAACGTATAGCCCCCCGTAGTTGGATCAAGCGTCAACCCATCAACCGCATGGTCTAGGGTGAAGGTCAATTTGTCATTGGCATCACTATCATGAACATGCAGTTGGCCATGAATCAATACCTGCGGATCATTCAATGAAGATGTGTTGCTTTCCCTCGCAATGATAGTATCGAGCTTAGTCACAACAGGCGCTTCATTTTTACCTGTGACTAAGATATCAACAGTGTGCGCCGTGCCATCAGCCGAATGCACTACAAAGTGATCAGTTAATGTTTCTCCCTGACCTAGAGCCAATACGGTTGGATCTTTCGGGTTTAGGCTGTAAACCCAATGCCCGTCTCGGTCGATAGACGCAAAACCATGTGAGACAGGAATAGAACTAACTACCTTAAAGTGGTCCTCATTTAAATCAGGATCAACAACCTGAAGATAGCCTTCTGCTTTTAGCGAATCCCCAGTTCCATCGGTTACTGACTTATCCTGCGTATGAGGTGGATTCTTCGCATCGGTTATTACAGCGATATCTTGGACTGGTCGAATATGAAGATTAGCGTGATTGTTATCCTGACCACCGCTACCGTCATTAACCACAAAATTAAACCTAAGGGCATGGCCAGCCTTATGACTGTTCCAGTTCTTAGCTGGAGTAAAGGTCCAACCATGTTGAGCATCACCACTTAGGATACCGGCCGTTCTATCTGACAGAGTAAGCGAGGTAACAGCCAGGTCACCCTTAACATTATCGATATCCGAAGTATGAGCCAAGAGCTCAGCTTGAGTGATATGAATAGAGCCTGAATCTTCATCTATGTCAGGCAAATTGACCACATGTGCAACTGGCGCATCATTGACAGGATCGACACGAATCTGCCCCTCTCTAGTAACTCGAGCACCATGGTTGTCATCAATCTCAAACTTAATTGGTACTAGGCCAAAGGTGTCAAAATTTTGGTCCTTTGCAGGAATAAACTCGAATCGTCCCATACCATGGTCCACCAAGCGACCATATTTAGGATCAACAGTTGGGTTGTAGATATCTAGTTTATCCGATTCGATATCTTGAATATCCACTAGTGGCTGCCCCCAACTAGGGTGACTGCTACCCAGGGTAAACTTCAAGTGATGGTCTTCGTCCACGTGCATTGGGTTTACTTGAGTTACGGTTGGGGCGTCATTTTGGCCATGTACAGTGAAATGCACATGCTGTTGGTCATGCGCACCATGATTGTCAGTAACCGTGACTAGCACATCAACTTTGGCATTTTGACCAATCTGCAGATGCTGGTATATCTGTGCACTGGCATCAAAGGTGAAATGCCCATCATTTCCCAGAGTTAAGCCAGCATCTCGAGCGGATACGGTTGTGGTGTGTCCGTGCTCATCGGTTACTTTTACCTGAGTGGTAAAGGTATAAGTATCACCTTGCGGATGGTTAGAGTCCTTGTGGTCATCTACATCATTGAAGAATACCTTGCCTGCTATCTGGCTATCTTCGTTGACAGAAAGCTGTGGTTGGTGAGCATTGTTACCAGTGCTCTGCATACTTTGCTGATGACTAAAGTGTCCAGGTCGATCTTCGATTTTTAGTACAGATAAACGTGGCGTGTCATTTGTACCTTGGATAGTTAAATGCAGAGTTTGCTTAGTCGTGCCACCATGATCATCTTCTACTATTACAACAACGTCTTGGTCGAGATGTTCCCCGACTGACAAATGCTGCAACGCCCCTGCATCCGTTTTTACTCTAACTTGCCCATTTTGATCAATGCTAACCCAACCAGGGTGCCCCCTTTCCAAGCTAAAGGTATGGTGAGTGTCATCAACGTCAGTCAGTGCTGGGAGTTGCACAAATTGTCTGTGGTTGTTTATGTGGCTACTAGAGTCTTCAGCAAAAGTTTGGGGCACATACGCCGCCAAGACAGGATCGTCGTTAGTCCCATGCACAGTCACTGTCACTTCCTGCTCTACTGGCTTGCCAGATGAATCGGTCACCAAAACTGTAAATGTCTCGGTTGGATTTTGGCCTTGCTGCAGTTTCTGGGCGTCAGGGTCTGAGTTATTCAGTTGATAATGCCAGTGGCCATTTTGGTCTATGGTAAAGGTACCAAACTTCCCGACTCGGGTTTCAGTGCCTGAGGTTGCACCATCAACTGACCAAGTTAGTGTGCCGTCATTGTTGTCATAGTCTGTTGCGCTTAGATCTCCTGCTATAAATGGAGTACCTGCTACAGCATTAGCTGTGCCACCAGCCTCGGTTACAGCTCCTGTATGGGTGCCGCTGATAACGGGTACATCATTTGAACCCGTTACCGTTATCTCTACCGTATGTTTAACAGGTGTGCCTGATGAGTCGGTATAGGTTACCTCAAAGTGCTCAGTAACAACCTCACCTTGGTGAAGCCTATCAGCTGGGCCATTTTGAGTGTTATCTAGGGTGTACTCCCAACGTCCCGTGCGAGCATTGATTACCAACCAACCATATGTACCTTGCCCATTAGTCACCGCCCAGTGAGCAGGGTCGCCTTTATCTGTCTCTTGAGCACTCAAGGTACCGAATACACTTGGTGTGCCAGTTTCTGCGCTCGGGTGACGATGCCCATCAGGGTGAGAGCCAGCCTCGACAACGTTTCCTTTGTCGCCAGTATTAGCAATCACTGGCAGGTCATTAGTACCATTAATAGTAATAGCCACATCATGGGTCGTACCGTCTGCACTCTGTACTGTGATGGTATCGGTGAGTGAATCGCTCGCTTTTAGCTCTTGAATAGCGCGCTGATTATTATTTGCTTCATAATGCCAATGACCATGAGTATCCACAGTTAACGAACCGTACTGTCCGTTAATTGTCTCGGCTTTGAAATGGTCCTCATTACTATCAACATCGGTTACCGCTAGATCGCCACTCGTATGCAGTTGATCTTTCGTATTGAAACCAGTGTCTTCGGTTAAGGTTGCTGAATCTTGACCCGTTATATGTGCTTGGTCGTTACTGCCAGTTACATTGACTGTCACCTGATGTTCCGCGGTTAACCCTTGGCTATCGGTCACTCTTACCGTAAAGGTTTCAGATACTTGCTGCCCTTGAGTTAAAGCCTGGGTTTCAGTTCGACTGTTATCTAGGGCATAGGTCCACTGGCCGTTAGCATTGACCGTTAGATGACCATAAACGCCATCACCAGCGGCATGACCGCCAATTGGATTGATAATACTCCAAGATTGAGTATCACCACTATCGACATCCGTTCCTGTCAGGTGCCCAGTAGTCGTTGCAGAGCCAGTGATTGGTTGACCCGCAGCAGTAGAGCCTTCCTCAATCACACTGCCTGAATCGGCATCACTGCCGTGCAATGAAATAACAGGTCTATCATTGGTACCTTTTACCGTTACCTCTATATCTTGAGTAGTCGTAGCCCCATTGTTATCAGTCACCAACACATGCAATGTTTCGGTATGAGTCTCATCATGAGCCAGTGCTTGAACTCTTTGGTTGGCATTATCTAGCGTGTAAGTCCAACCGCCTGAGCTTGGATTTAAGGTGAAGGTACCGTATTGACCATGCAAATTATTGGTGGCTGAATACTGTAGAGTTGCATGCTGGTCTGAATCCGTCGCAGTTACCTGACCACGCACAAATAACACATCGTCTTCTTTAACTGTTTCGGCCTGTGGATGACTGGTAATAACCGGAGCGTCATTGGTGCCTTGAACATCGACCGATACCTGTTGAGTCACCTTTGCTCCATGCTCGTCTGTCACAGTAACCAACATATGCTCTTGGTAGTGTTCTCCATCACCCAAGACCTGTGAGGCTGCTTTGTCTAGAGAGTAATGCCAAGCGCCAGTGGTTTTATCCAGAGTGAAGACGCCATAGTTTCCTTGTAGGCTGTCAGGGGTATAGGAAAGTTTCGCACCATGGTCTACATCAGTCGCGATTACCTGACCGCTAGCATCTAAGACTTTATCTTCGGTTACAGAGCCGGTCTGCGCATGACTGGTGATCTTGGGCCTATCATTGGTGCCCTCAATATCAATGGATACCTGCTGTGTTACCCTAGCGCCATGCTCATCGGTCACTGTAACCAACATGGTTTCTGTGTGGTGTTCACCCTCCGCAAGATCTTGATGATGCTGGTTATCAAGAGTGTAAGTCCACGTACCCGAACTTTTATTAAGAGTAAATGAGCCATATTGCCCCTGCAGACTATCTGGCGTGTAAGTGAGCACAGAGCCTTTGTCGACATCAGTCGCAGTCACCTGACCGCGAGCGAGTAATACGTCGTCTTCTTTCACTCCCGCTGATTGAGGATTACTGGTGATCACAGGCCTGTCGTTCGTGCCTGTCACATCAACCGTCACTTGCTGAGTGGTCTTAGCACCATGCTCATCGGTGACGGTAACCAACAAGGTTTCTGTGTGCTTCTCACCTTCGGCAAGGTCTTGATGGTGCTGATTATCCAGTGTGTAAGTCCAAGTACCTGAGCTCGGATTTAGGCTAAAGCTCCCGTAGTGACCTTGAAGGTTATCTGGGGTATAGGTAAGAATGGCCCCATTATCCACATCCGAGGCAGAGACCTGACCTTTAGTGAACATAGTGCCGTCTTCATTGACTGAGCCTGATTGTGCTGAACTTGTAATGACTGGCTTATCGTTAGTGCCTTCTACTGTTACCACAACACTTTGTGTGGTGGTTGCACCTTTGTCATCGGTAACCGTCACATGCAGTGTTTCAGTGTGGGTTTCTCCAAATGCTAGGGCCTGATGAGCAGTATTATCGAGTTTATAGTGCCATACGCCCGAGCTTGGATTTAACGTGAAACTGCCATACGCGCCTGTCATTTCAGTTTGTGGAGCCGAATAAGTTAATACAGCACCATGATCTACATCGCTAGCCGTTATCTGTCCTGTAGCGGTTAATACATCATCTTCTTTTACCGTCTCAGCTTGCGCTTTGCTAGTGATTACGGGTTTATCATTGGTACCCTCGACATCAACTGTGACTGTTTGAGTCGTTTTAGCGCCATGCTCATCGGTTACTGTAACCAGTAACGTTTCAGTGTGATGCTCACCCTCTACAAGTGCTTGATGAGCAGAATTATCAAGCTTGTAGGTCCAAGCACCTGAGCTTTTATTTAAAGTAAAGGCACCGTATTGGCCTGTTAGGCTATCAGGGGTGTAAGTTAAAACTGCATGGTTATCAACATCAGATGCCGTAACCTGACCTCGTACAAATAAAGTAGCGTCCTCTTTGACACTCTCATGTTGCACGCTACTAGTAATCACAGGTCTGTCATTAGTCCCCTCAACATCAACCGTGACCGTTTGGGTGGTCTTAGCGCCATGCTCATCGGTTACCGTGACCAAAAGCGTTTCGGTATGATACTGTCCCTCAACCAGTTCCTGATGAGCGCTATTATCTAGTGTATAGGTCCATGTTCCGGAGTTTTTATTTAAGGTAAATGAGCCATACTGACCCTGCAGACTATCTGGTGTATAAGTAAGCACGGCGCCCTTGTCGACATCCGTTGCGGTCACCTGACCGCGAACAAATAAGGTAGCGTCTTCTTTTACCGCACCGGTTTGCGCCTGACTGGCAATAACAGGTCGGTCATTGGTGCCTTCAACCTCAACCGTCACCTGCTGTGTGGTCTTAGCGCCATGTTCATCGGTTACAGTAACTAACAAGGTTTCAGTATGATGTTCACCCTCTGCTAAGGCTTGATGAGCAGCATTGTCTAATTTATATGCCCAAGATCCAGAGCTTTTGTTTAGAGTAAAGGAGCCATATTGCCCTTGAAGATTATCAGGGGTGTAAGTAAGAACCGCATGATTATCTACATCGGTTGCTACTACCTGACCTCGAACAAATAAAGTCGCGTCCTCTTTTACCGTTTCGCTTTGTACGCCACTTGTAATTACAGGTTTATCATTGGTGCCAGTAACTTCAACCCTTACCTCTTGAGTCGCCTTAGCACCATGCTCATCGGTTACAGTAACCAACATCACGTCAGTGTGATGCTCACCTAAAGCTAAATCTTGATGGCCATTGTTGTCCAACTTATAGGTCCAGGTGCCTGCACCGGAATTAAGGGTAAAGCTGCCATAATGACCTTGTAAGCTATCAGGGGTATATGTAAGCACAGCCCCATGGTCGATGTCGGTCGCGGTTACCTGACCACGAACAAATAGCACGTCATCTTCTTTGACGGCTCCGGTTTGAGCTTGGCTGGTGATTACGGGCTTATCATTAGTACCCTCAACGGTAACCGTCACTTGCTGTGTAGTCTTTGCACCACGCTCATCGGTTACGGTAACCAGCATGTTTTCTGTATGAGATTCACCCAGAGCTAGAGCTTGGTGAGCATTATTGTTTAGCTTGTAGATCCATCGACCTGAACTAGAACTTAATGAAAACGAACCATACTGCCCTTGAAGATTATCCGGCGTGTAGGTTAACGAAGACCCATGGTCTACATCTGTTGCCGTTACTTGACCTTTAACCGCCAATACATCATCTTCTTTCACAGTGCCTGCTTGGGGTTGACTGGTAATCACAGGCCTATCGTTCGTACCTTCTACGTCAACCGTGACTGTTTGAGTAGTCGTAGCGCCGTGCTCGTCTGTAACAGTCACTAGCATGGTTTCAGTGTGGTGCTCGCCTTCCGCTAGGGCTTGATCGCCTTGGTTGTTAAGGGTGTATGCCCACTTCCCTGTCGAAGGGTTTAATGAAAACAAACCATACTGTCCCTGAAGATTATCAGGGGTATAGGTCAACACTGCCCCATGATCCACATCGGAAGCAGAAACTTGCCCATTTACGAATAGAACACCGTCTTCTTTAGTTGATTCATGTTGTGCTTGGCTGGTGATAACCGGAATATCATTGGTACCTTGTACCGTGACTGTAATATCTTGATGGACAGATACGCCTGCAGCGCTAGTCGCGGTTACGTGCAAAATTTCAGTGTGAGTCTCACCCTGTGCAAGATTCTGGTGATGACTGTTATCAAGGGCATAGCTCCATTCGCCCGTATCCTTGTTCAGGGTGAATTCACCGTATTGGCCATGCAAGTTGTCGGGAGTAAATGTTAGTGGAGCGCCTTTTTGCGCACTATGAATATCAACTGTTCCTGATACTGCCAGTGTGGTGTCTTCTACGACTGTTCCAGGTTGAGGTAACCCAACCACCGGAGGTGTCAAATATGAATAATCTTTGTGCTCAACTGTATGAGAATTAATGGTTGGAATAGGTGTTAAGTTCGTCTGACCGAAGGTATTCGTAGGCGTGCTAGTGACAGGCTTTCCATAATGATGAGGCTGCGTGAAGTGATGGCTACCGGTGTTTTCAGTATGGTGTGGTGGCTCATAATCACCACCAGCGATATAAGGTGCTGGTTCTGGATGAACTATCTGATTGCCCTTTGTTTCAATTGGGCTATACGCGAGATCTTGAGGTGTATTTACATATTCTGTGTGCGAAATTTCAGAATCAACTCCGCCCTCTGAAGCCTTACCTCCAAAATGATACGAGGGTAGAATGAGAGCGACTGAGCGAGGTACATAAGTTCTTGGAATGGAGAACTGGCGAGTCTTCTTGATTCGACCTTGCTCATTCTGTTTTTTAGCATCTTTAATAACTCGCTTAGTTTTGTCTTCATTTGCCATCAAATATACCGCCCGTAATCATCCGTAAACAAAAAATATGCACTAGCATTGACGGTGTACTGTATAAAAAAAGGGACTGATATACAGTCCCCTTTTTTACAAACTAATTTTTACATATATGAAAACAAGTGCTAACTAACCGTTTAAATATCAACCTATACCTTATCAGCCTTACCTGCTGGACCGGCTAATTTAGCCAGTAGCTTGTCTATTACGAAGGGCTTTTGCTCCTTGTCTTCGGCGTTCTCTTTTCGACGAACCGCGTCTCGAACCATCATGGCACCTAACCAGCGAGCCGGCTCTGGGGGGAAGTACCCTCTTGGGCCACCTGTTAACGCGCACTTGGCGTAATCGTTGTTTTCTGCCAGCACCATTGAAGACAGGATCTTTCCACCAATGCGAGTTTGAGCTACACCGTTGCCAGAATAGCCTAAGCCATAAAGCACGTTGTTTTGCTGCTTAATATTGCCAAAGAATGGAAAGCCTGTAGTGGAGCGATCCGAGCCCCCAGTCCAGTTGGCAGCGATTTGCTCCCGACCTATGTTCGGGAAAAGCGTATCGAATGAATGCTTTAGTAGACTCAAGTACTTAGATTGTTGATTAAACATCGGCTCAACTTGGTTGTTAAAGGAAAATTGATTGCCTCCCTTTCCTAACATCAAGCGTCCATCCACCGTGTCGCGATAGTAGTGAACAAAAATGCGTGAATCGACCACAGTTGCGCCATTGGCGAGCTTTGCTTGCTTAAGTTTTTCTGGATTAGGCTTGGTGATCACCATGTCTGAAGACACCACGACTATGCTGTTCTTAAACGCTTTGAACTGCTCGACCATCCAAGCATTAAGGGCCAATACCACCTTGTTTGCTGTGACGACGCCTTGCTTTGTTACCACCTTCGCAGGCTGACCAAAGTCCAGCTTGGTCATCTCTGTGTTTTCATAGATCTCGACGCCAAGCTGTAGCGCGACTCTTCGTAATCCACGCGCTAACAACGCAGGCTGCACACTGCCTGCGGCATCCGAAAAGTAACCTTCAATATGCTTGTTCGAGCCAGTATTCTCTTTGAGCTCTTGCTCACTGGCTTTACTCCAACTGTTGATGCCAAGGGCTTCAAGCTTTTCTACGGTTGGGCTCATTGAGCCGCATTGAGCGGAATTGGTGGCGGTGTAATAGGTGCCGTGACGACGAAGACCAGCATCTATGTCGTGCTCTTTGCAAAAGGCTTCTATCTCATAAATAACTTGCTCAGACTCTTGTACTAGAAACTTTGCTTGTTGCTCACCAAACAGTTTTACCATAGACGGGTATTTCGTTGCCCAAGTCAGCATACACCCGCCATTAACACCGGATGCGCCCGAGCCACAAAAGCGCTTTTCTATCACAACCACCTTAGTCTCTGGTGACTTTTGTTTGAGCATGATGGCAGTCCACAGCCCCGTATAACCGCCTCCGACAATACACACATCGGCTTCGATATCCTGCTGTAGCGGGCTAGGCTCGTCCCAATCTTCCTTTTGCTTGGCTTCTGCTATCCAATGACAAGGATGCGTTTTTTCACTCATGACACACCTGCTTTTGAGTTAATTTTGTACGATACGCCAAATTTTAGGCGTGAGAATATAACCCAGAGCATTTGCCTGGGTTATTTAGTAATAAAGTTTGGATAAAACACATGCGTCGTCATCCTGATGAAAATCAGGATGACGAGAGGGCGTCACTCACCGCTCCAACTTCGCAAACGACTCAATACAAATCGCATCATGACGCCAGTATTCGATATCACAGTCGACTAGGTTGCCGTGTTGGTCGTAGTTCAAGCGTTCTACCATCATGGCAGGGCTTCCAGATGTGGCGCGAAGTGCCGTTGCGGTTTGCCCTAGCAATGAGGTGGTGCTCACGCGGTAACGGGTCTCTAAATACTCAATGCCGTAATGCTCTTTGTATAGCTCGGTGAGTGATTGAGACAGGTCGTGCTGAAGCAAATTTGGCACCATTTCAGGGCGAATGTAGTTAATCACATACACCACAGGTCTATCTTCAAGATAGCGAACACGCTCAACCTGAACAACATCTGAAAACGGAGGCAAATCAAGTAGCTCAGACGCCTGCTTGGTTGCCATGACATTCTTTGACAATGCCAGTTCCGTTCTTGGTATGCGGTTTTGCTGCAGCGCCATATTATTAAAGTTGAGAGTTCGCGTTGGGTCGTAGCGCAATGGCGCAGGTGAGATAAACCACCCACGGCGATCTTCTCGATAGATCTTCCCTTCAGCTTCAAGCAATGACAGCGCTTCTCGTAAAGTCACTCGCGTGGTATCAAACGATTCAGCCAGTTTGCGCTCCGACGGCAGCTTTTGTCTTGGGCTTAATAACCCTGACTCAATCTGCTCAACGATAACGTCTTTAATTTTTACGTACTGCACGGAGTTTCCTTTTCGTTTGTTACAAGCTTATCGCTTACGCCACGCTTGAGTTTTCTTTCCTAGCACTTTGTCTAATACAACGTGTACCAGTTTAGCGGTTGCCGCCGAAATCATGATCATTACTGCCATTGCCGCCGCCGCGCCTGTTTGCCCAGTATCATCCATATTCAACACTGACACAGACGCAGGAATCGTATTGGTAGAATACAAGAATACTACTGCCGAGGTCGTGGTTAAAGCATTGATAAATAAGTATGTAGCAATATCTAGAATAGCGGGTAAACAAACAGGTAGCGTCACCTTAAAGAACAACTTGTATTGAGGTAGTTTCACCGATGCCGCTGTAGACTCGATTTCAGCAGGGATCTGCTTCAGTGAGGTTACTGCTGTCATGTGTCCAACGGTGTAGTAATGCACAACTGTGTTTACGACCAAGAACGCCATAGTGCCGTACATGACATTAAGCGGGTTATTGGCATCGTTGAAATAGAAGATATAACCCAAGCCTAGCACCATACCCGGTACAGCCATTGGTACCACACTCAGCATCTGCATTGCTTGTCGCAGTGGTCCGAATGCACGTCCCTTCTCAATGCAGTAGGCACCAATGAAGATAACCACAGTACCGATTAGCGCAGTCCAACCAGCCAGAGTCAATGAGTTGAAGTAAGGGCTCCAGCCGTAGGTGCTGAGCTCACTAAAGTTGTAGTTGTTCAGGGTTAGCGCTTTGTTCCAAGGCCAGAAGGTGACTAAAGAGCCGTACACCGCCATACCTAAAACACCCAGCACTGCGATACAAATTACGATGCAGTACACAAGGCAAGCATTATCACGAAGCTTGTTCGGCTTTGGTTCGTACGCAACCGAGCGAGTATCAAACAGGCTCTTTTGCTTCTTCTGCACCCAGCGATCCACAGCAAACGCAAGCAGTGCAGGCATTAGCAATAAGATACTGGTCACCGCGCCCATGGCAAAGTTTTGTTGTCCCACTACCTGCTTAAAGATGTCTGTCGCCAAAACGTTGTAGCTACCACCAATGACCTTAGGAACACCAAAGTCACACACCACTAGGGTAAACACTACAATTAGTGTGCTAATAAGGCCGTACTTTGCTGCTGGCAGAGTCACCATAAAAAAGGTCTTTAGTGGTGAGGTCTTCAGCGATCTAGCGGCCTCATAAAGCCTTGCGTCTGAGGTGCGAAGTGAGGTCGTCAGAATCATCAGCGCATGAGGAAAGGTCCAAAACACCAGACCCATGGTAATACCAATCAAGCCATACACCGACTGACCGCCAAGCCATTCCTTAAGCACGCCTTGATTGCCAAACAAAAAGATCAAACTGATGGCGGGCAGTAGCGAAGGAGCCAATATTGGCGCCATACCCAGCACTTGAAATACCGTCTTAAAAGGCATGCATGAGCGCGTAAGCGCAAAGGCATAACCAAATGCCAGCACACCCACAATCACCATAACCAGAAAGCCCACGGTTAATGTGTTGGTCAGGGAATACCACAAACTCGGTGATGAAAAGTAAGTAATGAAGTTCTCGAGTCCGACAAACTCACCGCTAGAGTTCTGCACACTCTTAGTCAGCATCGCCCAAAGTGGCATCAAGATGAATACCAACATGAATAGCGATAGCACACCCAGAATACCGAGCAGCATGAGATTGTCGCGGCTCAGTTTTTTGGTCCAAAACGTCCAGATATTGGCACTAGGTACCTTTGTGGGTACAGGGTTATGATCCATTGCGCTTGTACTCATGACTAGGCCGCCTCTTGCACGGTTTGTTTCGCGAGTGGGTAGGCATGCATATGCTTAGTGACAAACTCGAGGTAACGTATTTCATGAAGCTTCAAGTTGAGCTTTCTTGCTTCTCTGACCGGCACATCAACACCAATCAGTGGCAGTTCTGGATGACCATAGATGCGGCAATCGACGCGCATGTAGGCGCCTTGGAATTCAAGCATTTCAATCATTACTGTGAGTGAGTTTTCATTGGATTCAGTAAAGAACAGGCTCTCTGGTCTTAGGGCCAATTCGAACTTGTCGCCCAAAGCTTCAGAAACCACCTTGTTTTGCATGTACTTAGCACACTCAACGTCAATCAAGTGATCATGCACTAGCACTTGGGTGTCACTCACTTTCTTCGCTTCAAGGAAGTTCATGCTGCCCACGAACTCAGCAACAAAGCGTGTGGCTGGCTTTTCATAGATCTCTTGCGGCGTTCCTACCTGCTCAATCACGCCATGGTTCATCACCACAATGCGGTCAGCCATTGATAGCGCTTCTTCCTGATCGTGAGTCACCATGACGGTAGTGATGCCCAACTTGCGTTGCAAAAGACAGATTTCTTCACGAAGGTGAGTACGTACTTTCGCATCTAGCGCCGATAGTGGTTCATCTAGCAACAATAAACCCGGAGACAGCGCAAGGGCGCGAGCCAGGGCAATACGTTGCTGCTGACCACCGGATAACTGACTAGGGTATTTTTTCCCTGATGTTGGTAGGCCAATGGTTTCTAGCCATTGATTCACCGCTTCTTCTGCTTCAGATTTACTTGAGCCTTGATTGCGCAGGCCAATAGCAATGTTTTCTGAAACCGTCAGGTTAGGGAAAAGCGCGTAAGACTGAAACACAATGCCAAAGTCACGCTTCTCTGGTGGTAAAAAGGTGATATCTTTCTCTGCTTGCTCAATCTGCCCGTAAGTTGGCAAATCTAAGCCTGCAATAGCGCGCAGTAAGGTTGTCTTTCCACAGCCTGAAGGGCCAAGAAAGCACACAAACTCGCCCTTGTTAATGCTCAATGAAATATCTTTAAGTGCAGTGAACTGACCGAATTGCTTCACTACATTGTTAATCTGTAAATAGGTTTGATTGGTATCCATAACACCCTCCAAATGGTATATACCAACCATAGATTTATTGCATGACAAGCAGATTACACTTAAGTAGACAAATTATGACAATTTTGGAAGGGATGCAGGGTTCTAGGGAAATGGGTCCTAGGCTCTGGGCTCTGGGTAGACTTTTAAAAACACGCGCCAAATAATCCGTCGTCCCCGAGCACTCTAACGACTTGCGACTTGCGGCTTGCGACTTGCGGCTTGCGGCTGACAGCTGACAGCTGACAGCTAATTTCTCGAATATATGCATGAATTGCATAGACTAATCCCCTTTTTATCATTTGCTTCATGGGTGCTCTATCCTTAGTATTCGCGCCTTTATTTTCGAACAACCTTTGCATATGTTCTCACAATCTTTGACCGCACAATTAGTACGCTGGACACTCGCGCTCAGCGTCAGTTTGCTGGCGGTACATAACTGCCAACCCATGCTAGATGTACTTGCAGAGCAAGCCATGGCTGCCGGTTGCCACCAGCATGATTCTATAGAGGGTCACATGCACGCCGCCGAACACCATCAGCACAAGCACCATCACTAGGAGCCACACATGAGCATTTTTCGTTTCCCACCTGTCGTGTGGATAGGGATTGGTATATTAATCATCAGCCTAGGTATCAGGCAGTCGTTTGGTATCTTTATGATGCCAATCTCAGACTACTTTGATACGGGTCGTGAGTTTTTCAGCCTTGCTATCGCGCTGCAAAACCTGCTGTTTGGCATGTTCCAACCCTTCGTTGGCATGGCCGCAGATAAATGGGGTGCTAAGCGCATCATCATTATGGGTGCATTAGCTTATGGCTTAGGTCTGTTTTTGACCTCAATTACTACTTCTACTGCAGTTGTGTATTTGTCATTGGGCGCGTTAGTGGGGCTTGGTTTAAGTGCCACTAGCTACGTGATCATTCTTGGCGTAGTAGCAAAAGTGGTTCCAGCTCAACATGCAGCTAAAGCATTTGGCTTAACCACGGCTGCGGGCTCTTTTGGTATGTTTGCCATGATCCCAGGCGCACAGACTATGCTGGCGAACTTCGGTTGGCAGGGTGCGATGCAAGGTTTTGCTATGCTGTGTACCTTGATCATTGCGTTTGTTGCCTTTATGAAGAGCAACAAGAAAGCCAAGGTCACCAACGCTCAAGAGCCAAAACACCATGATGACATCACCCTTAAAGAGGCGATAAAAGAGGCATTTGCTCACAGAGGATATTGGTTAATCCACCTTGGCTTCTTCGTATGTGGTTTTCACGTAATGTTTATCGCCACCCACTTGCCAAGCTACTTGGCGGATAAAAACCTACCTGCATCAAGCGCGGCTATGGCGCTCGCCTATGTAGGTATCTTCAACATCTTTGGCTCATATTTTTGGGGTATGATGGCGGATAAGTTCGATAAACGACACATCAGCTTCGTGCTTTACTTGCTTCGCGCAGCCATCATCGCCGCGTTTGTAACTCTGCCAATCACCGAGTTCAGTGCGACAATATTTGGTGGTGCGATTGGCTTCGTTTGGCTAGGTACTGTGCCACTGACTTCAGGCTTAGTGCGTCAAATTTTTGGACCGCAGTACATGTCGACGCTGTATGGATTAGTATTCTTTAGTCACCAAATCGGCAGCTTCTTGGGCGCTTGGGTTGGCGGCAGCATCTACGATCATTACGGTTCGTACGAACCAATTTGGTGGTCTACGGTAGCGTTGGCACTGGTAGCTGCGGTTGTGCACCTGCCGATTAATGCAACGCCGATTGATAGGAAGGTTGTAGTGGCTAGCTAGATTAGATACAAGGTTATCGTCATCCTGGAAATTGCAGAGCAATTATCCAGGATCTTGGAGAGTACTGATTTCTGCTATGTGCACCCTAAGATCCTGCTGGGCTGGCTTCCACTGGGCTGGCAATCCAGTTTTTATCAGGATGACGAATTGGGGTATATTCGCGCTTCTTTAGTGAACTTTTTCATAGTGTCATCAATACCGTCATCCTGGAAGTTGCAGAGCAACTATCCAGGATCTTAGAAACAGCCTAACTAACGGTGTGCTCCCCAAGATCCTGAATTTCGTCAGGATGACGTTTGATTATACTTCGCTCTTACTGCTCGAATTACTTCGCTTCAGACTTACCGTCAAACTTATCAGACCATGTTTTTAGAACGTCTGAGCGCTCGTTACCCATGCGGGCGAAGTCCATTTTCGCCATTTTCTTTTGTACGTTCGGGAAGTTGGCGATGGTTGCTTCTACGTCTTTGTGACCTACAACTGGGTACATTTCAATGTAAAGCTCGTTTGCTTCTTTTGAGATAGACCAATCAACTACACGCTTTGCAGCATCAGACGGCGCTACTAGACCAACGGCTTCAGATTCCCAGCCAATACCAGCAGGAGTAATCACATCTAGCGGTGCACCTTGAGTTTTTAGTTTCGCGCCGCGGCTTGCCATAGAAATACCGATAGCAACCTCACCCATACCCGCCTCTACACATGGCTTAGAACCAGAATGTGTGTAGTGTGCGATGTTCTGGTGAAGGTCTTTCATGTATGCCCAACCTTTATCTTCACCCATGTTTTGTAGCCACGCAGATACCTGCATGTAACCCGTGCCTGATGATGCAGGGTTCGGCATTGCGATTTGGCCTTTGTATACAGGGTTAGTTAGGTCTTCCCACGATGTTGGTTTTGGAAGGTCAAGTTGCTTAGCGACTGTTTCATTGAAACAAACAGCGTTAAAGAATGCATCGTTGCCGTACCACGCCTGTTCACCTTGTGGGTCGTTCAACTCTACACGTAGCTTGTCTAGGCCATTTGGTGTGTATGGCTTAAGAATGCCTTCTTCTTTCAATAGCGCCATTGAAGAGCCAGCCAATCCCCACACTACTTCTGCTTGTGGGTTGTTTTTTTCTGCCAACAACTTCGCCGTCATGATACCCGTTGAATCGCGTACCCATTTAATTTGGATATCTGGATTAGCTTGTTCGAACGCATTTTTATACTTAGCAAGAATGTCTGCCTCAAAAGCGGTGTAAACCGTCACTTCTGTTGCTGCAAATACATTGGTTGCCAGTGTCGCTACTAGCGCCGCTAGAGAGCCCTTAATAAAACGGTTTTTCATCTTTTTATTCCTTAAATATTGATGGTCTGTGCCAGATAACGAGACTTAGGTTAGAGCGGTTTTATTACGACTCAATGAACAAAAAATGGCATTTATAAGACGAAATAGAGTAATTATTGACAGATTACACCGTTAGATGAAGGTTTTATGAAATCTGTTTTCTGCCTATTTACTCATCGAACTGTGCCTTGTTAAGGTACAAACATTAATTGGTATAGTCCAAATGAGAAAAGATAATGAGAAATGAATATCTATTACTGACACCTGGTCCCCTATCAACTTCAGAAACCGTTCGTGAGGCCATGCTTAAGGATTGGTGTACTTGGGATGACGAATACAACAAAGAGATCGTTGAGGTCATTCGTAGCAAGTTAGTAACACTGGCTACCAACCAATCCGGTTACACCAGTGTATTAATGCAAGGTAGCGGTACAGTCTCTGTTGAAGCCACTATTGGCTCGGCGATTCCTAGTAACGGCAAGCTTTTAGTGGTCGACAATGGCGCTTATGGAGCGCGCATGGCAGAGATCGCCGGCTACCTTAATATTGCCTGTGAGACATTAGCTCCTGGCGAGACGAGCCGACCTTCCCTTGATGCCGTTGAAGCGTTGCTTCAGCGTGATAGTGATATTACTCACCTTGCAGTGGTCCATTGTGAAACCACAACCGGAATGCTGAATCCAATCAAAGAGTTAATCTCTCTGGCTAAGCGTTACAACAAGGTGGTCATCCTTGATGCTATGTCCAGCTTTGGCGGAATCCAGATGGATATTGGTGAGATAGGCGTCGATTTTATGATCAGCTCTGCCAATAAATGCATCCAAGGTGTACCTGGATTTGGTTTCGTCATCGCGAAACAAAGTGAACTAGAAAAGTGTCACGGTTTAGCCCGTTCTCTCAGCTTAGACCTTTATGCGCAGTGGAAGTGCATGCAGGACAACCACGGCAAGTGGCGCTTTACTTCGCCGACGCATACCGTGCGCGCCTTTTATCAAGCGCTACTTGAGCTTGAATCCGAAGGTGGCATAGAAGCGCGAGAAGCACGCTATACAGAAAACCAAACAGCATTAGTGCAAGGCATGCGCTCTCTTGGTTTCGCTCCTTTGTTAAATGAAGAGCTACATTCGCCAATCATCACCTCTTTTTATTCACCAACACATAGCGACTATCAGTTCAAAGAGTTCTATAACCGATTGAAAGAAAAGGGCTTTGTTATCTACCCGGGTAAAGTCTCTAACGCCGATTGCTTTCGCATTGGCAATATAGGTGAAGTGTATCCAGAAGACATCAAACGCTTAATTATTGCTGTGAAGCAAAGCATGTACTGGGAGATGGTGTAATGACTGCAGCAACTGCTTCTACGCATTTTCGAAGTGAAGGGGACGTCAATACTACCCCTGCACGTACGCTTTGGAATGAATCTTTACAACATGCACCCACTCAAGCGCTCCTAAAACGAGATTCTGAGGTGTTTCTGCATCAAGCGATGTCGACGCCTTGTCTCGATTCACTGGAAAGCGCTGATGGTATCTACCTAGAAGATACTCACGGTAAAAGGTACATGGATTTTCACGGTAATAATGTCCACCAGCTTGGCCATGGTCACCCTGCGGTACTGAATGCCATTAGTGAGCAATTGGCGAAACTGCCTTTTTCTCCACGCCGTTTTACCAACGAAACCGCTGTTTCTTGTGCTGAAAAGCTCACTGAGATTTGTGGTGGAGAACTAAACCGCGTGCTGTTCGCACCCGGTGGTACTTCTGTGGTCGGCATGGCGCTCAAGCTTGCTCGTCACGTTACTAAAAACTTCAAAGTGGTTTCACTTTGGGACTCGTTTCACGGCGCCTCTTTAGATGCCATATCTGTAGGTGGTGAGGCCTGTTTTCGTGAGGGCATGGGGCCGCTAATGTCAGGGGTGGAGCGCATTCCTCCAGCAGTATCTTATCGAGGTGCCTTGCCGTCTCAAGACGGTAGCGATGTGCATTATGCCGACTATTTAGAGTACGTCATCGAGAAAGAAGGGGGCATTGGCGCCTTCATTGCTGAGGCCGTTCGCAACACCGATGTGCAAGTACCAAGCAAGGCCTATTGGAAGCGTGTGCGAGAGATTTGTGACAAGCACAATGTCATGCTCATCATCGATGATATCCCAAATGGCATGGGACGCAGTGGCGAGTGGTTTACCTACCAAGCCTATGATATTGAGCCGGATATTCTATGTATTGGTAAAGGCTTAGGCGGCGGTGTGGTGCCAATTGCGGCCATGGTAACAAAAGACAAATACAACACAGCGGCTCAAGTATCACTGGGTCACTATACCCATGAAAAGAGCCCTATTGGTTGCGCAGCTGCACTTGCCACCATCAACACCATTGAACAAGACCAGCTGCTAGACAAAGTGCGTGAAGATAGCCTGTTTGTAAAAGCCGAGCTTGAGCGCATGAAAGCGCAATATCCAGTGATTGGAGATGTGCGAGGCATCGGGCTTTTATGGGGCGTCGAACTGGTCACCAATCATGTCACCAAAGAGCGCGCCTTCGACGAAGCCGAAGCGGCTTTATATCAATGTTTAAACGATGGTCTGAGCTTTAAAGTGTCACAAGGTAACGTAATCCAGCTGAGCCCGCCTCTGATTATCTCTCGTGAAGAACTCACTAGTGCACTTCAAATATTTGAACGTGCGATTGCAAAAGTATGTAAGGATTTTAACTATGTCTAACTCACCTGTTTCACCAATCCAAGCCGTCATCTTCGATTGGGCCGGCACTATTGTAGATTTTGGTTCATTTGCACCAACTAGCATCTTTGTTGAAGCATTCAAGACAGAATACGACTTCGATCTCACATTAGAAGAGGCTCGCGAGCCAATGGGACTAGGAAAATGGGACCATATTCAAGCAGTCGGTCGAATCCCTTCAGTAAACGCACGCTGGGTTGAGCGATTTGGACAGCCTATGGACACGCAAGATATCGACAAGATCTATCAAACCTTCATGCCACTGCAAAAGGCAAAGGTAGCGGATCATGCCGCGCCTATCCCTCATGCACTTGAGGTTGTTCAAGGGCTTAAGGATAAAAATATCAAGATTGGCTCATGCTCAGGTTACCCACGACAAGTCATGGATATACTAGTTAGAGCAGCGTCTGACTACGGCTACCAACCCGATTGCGTTGTCGCTACCGATGATCTTCCCCAGGGCGGTCGCCCGTCTCCATTCATGGCATTGAAAAATGTCATTGATTTAGGCGTTAGCGATGTTCGAGCTTGTATTAAGGTTGATGACGCAGCACCCGGTATTGATGAAGGCCACAACGCCGGCATGTGGACCGTTGGTTTATTGCTATCAGGTAACGAGGCAGGGTTAACACTTCAAGAATACCTAGATGCAGATGAAGCAACACTGCAAGCAGGACGCGATAAAGCACGAGCTAAATTGGAGAAAAGCAATCCGCATTATTTGATTGATACGATTGCTGATTTCCCAGAGGTTGTAGCGGATATTGAGCGTAGGTTAGCGGCGGGTGAAAGGCCGTAGGGGACGGGACTAGCTGACAGCTGGAAGCTTTCAGCTGTCAGTTTTTTAAAGCTCTGTTATTCCCGAACGCTTTTTTGGGCCAGCACACTGGTCGGGAATCTATTCGCACTGCTTAAACTAAAAGGTCCCCGATAAAACAACTCAGGGACGACGTTCAGCGCTACTCCCTAATCCTAAGGCCATAGGACCTGATACGACCTCAATAAAGTAGACACCTAATTTAAGGATTAGGTGTCATGCAAGTAAAACAAAAACGAGTATTTTCAAACGAGTTTAAAAGAAACGCAGTTCAAAAATCACTAGTGTCTCCAGATACAGTAAACTCAGTCGCCAAGTCATTAGGTATTCATCCTAGGCTTTTGAGTAAATGGAGGCGCAAATTGACATCATCTAAGCAAACTTCAAACCCGATTAAGAACGAAGGTCCAGAGCATTCTTTAGCTGAGCTAGAGCGAGAAGTCGCTCGTCTTAAAAAGCAGCTTGAAAGGGCTGAAATGGAGAATGACATGCTAAAAAAGGCGAAGGCCTACTTCGACAGCCGAAAAGAATAAAGTTTGAGTTTATAGCTAAGAACCATAGCGCCAAGCGACCGATTAAGTGGCTTTGCCATCTCTTTGAAGTCTCTCGTTCAGGGTATTATAAGTGGTTGAACAGTGAACTTAGTGAACGGTCTGTAGAGAATCGTTCATTATCTGATTTTCTCAAGGCTACCAGCGACGAGCAGCACTGTATTCCTGGTTATCGGAAGCTTTGGAAACTTGCGATTGAAAACAGCTTTGTGTGCAGCAAAGCGAGGGTCCAGCGCTTACTACAAGCTATGGGCTATCGTTCTCGGGCTTGTAAACGCAGCTTTGGTCGCGCAGTGAGTAAATCAAATACCATTAACGCTTTTAATCTGCTGAATCGAGAGTTTAAAGTCGCCGACCCTAATCGTGTTTGGGTATCCGATATTACTCAGGTTAGGTGCCGGGATGGTTGGCAATACTTGTGTGTAATTCTTGATTTGTACTCAAGAAAAGTTGTTGGTTGGGGAACGAGCAAAATAAACAATGCTGACTTAGTCATAAAGACATTAAATCGAGCATGGAAGCTCAGAAAGCCGGACGGTGACAAATTACTATTTCATTCAGATCAAGGAACCCAATATACGGCTGAGAATACATTGCTTTGGCATCACAAACGGAACATTACCGTGAGTATGTCTAGGAAAGGAAATTGCTGGGATAATGCGTGTGCAGAGAGCTTCTTTGCACAGTACAAAAAAGAGTGGATGAGTAACCTTGGAGAGATATCTCGCCAGCAAATGATCACTCAAAGTCGACTTTATATCGTTAATTATTATAATTCAGTAAGAAAACATGGGACACTCGGTAGAGTTAGTCCCAATGATTTCGAACTAGTAAAATAAAACCCCGTGTCTACTTTTACGGGGTCATATCAACCTAGGACCTAGCACCTAGCACCTAGCACCTAGCACCAAAGCACCAAAGCACCAAGTACCTAATACCCTGCACCGCTCTTTACTGCCAGCCAAATTTCCACTAACATGGAAATATCAACTGGAGATCCCCATGCAATTAGAACACGTCGCAAAAGCCCTTAAAGAACTTGGTCATCCTACTCGCCTTTCCATCTACAAACAGGTAGTGCGTGCGGGTCATAAAGGGATCCCTGTCGGTGACATTCAGCAAGAATTAGACATTCCTGGTTCTACATTGTCACATCATATTTCCAGCCTTTCTTCTGCCAACCTCATCACTCAGCGCCGTGAAGGGCGTACCCTTTACTGCTTGGCGCTCTACGAAAATCTCAACGATGTTATCGATTTCCTACAAAACGAGTGCTGCATCGACGAATGTGATTAAAATTCAATCTTCATATTTTCAATGAGTTAGCAGATCCCACCCTTATATTTCTAATTTTATCGAAATAAAAGATTGACTCATTCCGTTATATTTCTATAATTCCAACATATTCGAAATACAGAGTTTACCATTATGAACAACGAAATCATGACTATGGCGCAAGAAGCCGGTCACATGTTTTTATTCTTAGCTGCAGAATTAACTGTACTATTCCTTGCCATCAGCTACTTGGTTGGTGTGCTGCAAGAGTTTATTACTCCTGAAAACATCCAATCGATCCTGAGCTCGAAGAACGGCAAAGGGTATTTTGTTGCCGCGCTATTAGGCTCAATCACCCCTTTCTGCTCATGTTCAACCATCCCGTTTTTGAAAGGTCTGTTGCGCGCTAAAGCTGGATTTGGCCCTATGATGGTGTTCTTGTTTGCAAGTCCTCTACTTAACCCTGTGATCATTGGGTTGTTCGTAGTGACATTTGGCTGGCAAGTAGCGCTATTCTATTTTGCAATTGCTATGACAGTGTCTGTAGTATCGGGCTATGTACTTGAAAAGCTTGGCTTTGAGAGATACGTTCGCGAAGAAGCATATCAAAATGATGCGGTAGCAAGTTCTTGCGGTACTAGCTGTGATGACACCCCAAAAGCGTCAAGCTGTGGTGATTCGAAGCCAGCTACAAGCTGCGGCGAGCCAAAACCAGTAACCAGCTGTTGTGATTCTTCTGAAGCACAAGTTGAAGTGAAAACTAACTGTGACGGTACGCTAGCAGTAGAAAAAGTAGAACCAAGCCGCTGGGTACGCATCTGGCACTCAACTTGGAAAGACTTTAAACAAGTATTGCCATACTTGATGTTAGGTATCTTTATCGGCTCATTTATCTACGGTTTTATTCCAACGGATCTAATCGCTAAATATGCAGGTGAGAACGTATGGTACGCGATTCCAGTAGCTGCGGTTATCGGTATCCCACTATACATCCGAGCTGAAGCGGTAATTCCTCTTAGTGCAGCACTGGTTAAAAAAGGCATGGCGCTAGGCTCTGTAATGGCTTTGATCATCGGCTCAGCAGGTGCAAGCTTGACTGAAGTTATCTTGCTTAAGTCTATCTTCAAGAACCAAATGATTGCGGCATTCTTGACGGTAATCCTAGGTATGGCAATGGGTGCAGGTGTTTTGTATAGCTACTTGTTTTAAGTAGTAATAACGTTAGGGTGCACATACTCAGATAGGCACCCTCAACAGATCCTGCTGGGCCGGCACACCGGATAGTTGCGCTGCAACTTCCAGGATGTCGTTGTTTATAAATCGTGAACTGAACTACCGCGTCATCCTGACGAAAGTCAGGATCTTAGCGTGCACACAATCAGATAGGTACTCCCTAAGATCCTGCTGAGCCGGCACACCGGATAGTTGCGATGCAACTTCCAGGATGACGTCGCTTATAAAGCGCGACCCAAACTACTTACGACGTGCCTTCTTCGCCGCCTTGTTCTTCTTTCTATCTTTAGCCTTTTTAACGCCAGCCTTACGGCCCACATTACCCTCAACACCAAATCCACCTTTTTTAAGTAGGGCCCTTCCTTCGGTAGAATTCATGTAAGTTCGTGCCTCTGCATCGCCCTCATTAGCTGCCTCTTGTAGCATCTGGCGAAGTGGCATTGGTGTTTTCACTGAGCGCATTTCTTTAAACAAGTCGATAGAGCGCAAAGCAACCACTGATTTGATGTGTGCAACTTTTTGCGAATCATCCGTTTGGGCTACTGCTCGGTCAAAGATCTTGGTTAAGAACGCTTGATGCCCCTCAGCTTGAGCGATCACATCAACCAATAGAGCTTCCACTTCCAATGCGATTGGTAAATCTTCGTAAGACGCTACCATCAGATCGGCGCGCTCTTGCGAAGACAAGTCTTTGCACACCGCTTTGTTGTCTGAGATAAACGCCGCGTAGCCTTTGAAAAAGTTCACAGCTGGTGCTTTCTTTGCTTCCGCTTCTATTAAGCCTGAACGTAATGATCGCAGCGCGACTTCATCTTGTGGGTTTGCCTCGTAGCGCTTTATTTTCTCAAATAACTCTAGCGTTAGCGAAGCCTTGTGCTGAACCTTTAGACCCTGCTGAACAAACTCTAAATACGCATTGTTATCAAGCTTGTAGGTCACTGACAGCATGAATGAAAGTGCTTCATGATTGCCCTTCATGGCAGATTCCGCTAGATAATCGAGCCCTAACTTCGACTCCCCTATGCGGGTAAGATAGAGTCCAAATCCAAGCAGAGCCTCGCTATCTTTATCGAATTGAAGCGCTTTTTTGTAGAGCTCTTTGATCTCTTGCGAGGTTTTGTCCACCAGATGCTTTTCTGCATAAGCATTGGCCAGTAGCAACCATGTATCCGTGCATCCCTGAAGAATCGCTTTGTCTGACCAATACTCCAGATCAAGCTGCCAATTGGCGCGCTGTTGCTTGTTACCAAACTCTTTAGAAGAAAGCTTATCTAAGAAATACTTTGCGATGCCATAGCTTGATTGGTTACTACCACTTAACGCAAGAGCAACGGAATCTGCCAGTTCTAGTGAGTGGTTCTCTTGCCATTCAGGCATCTGATTTTGGCTAATGTTCAATAGCTTACCCGCCACATACTTAGCAATGTCATGCATTTCTTGCATCAGCTCGCGCATTCGTGAATGGGACAAGGTGATTTGCGCGACAAAGTGTCCGTGGCTTTCACTGATATGCACTGACTGGTTACCCAGATGACGCAGTGTGTTCATGCTTTCAATCATCCAAGCATCAATCTTACCTGAGGCCTCAAGCTGCTTAATCTTATTAATTAAATCCCCAGATACTGGTGGCTTGAGGCCATAGAAACGCCCTAGTTCATGGCACGCAAGCTCAACAAACAAGCGCATCTTAGCCAAACTGGATTGCGTGTCTGATGTGGCATACTTTTCTGCCTGTATTGCTTGGATATACAGCTCATTGAGCTCGCTTTGCAAGAAAGCATAGTTATCAACTGACTGGGTAGTGAATAATGAAGTGTGTTGTGTGTGGGACACTTGATTGTGTGACATGGTTTAAGCCTTATATTGATTATTTGCGTTAATAATAACCAGGTAGGCGACAGATAGTGTCTCATACTGAAGCGTGTGTGTTTTTTAGACATATCGAAGTTGGGTTTTCCCTAAGATCCTGAATCGAGTTCAGGATGACAGCCGTTTTTCGGCTTTCGACTTCCAACTTCCAACTTCCAACTTCCAGAAATTAACACTAAGCGATAGTTAATTGTAAGCTCCACTCCCGCGTCATACTGGAAAACACGAAGTATTTATCCAGTATCTTAGCAGGCTCAATACTCTGTTTTGTGCACACTCAAATCCCGATTCAGGTCCAGGATTTAAAGTTGTCATAACTCATCGTCCATGTAGGATAGTAAGTTGTTAATTTTATTCACCAAGGATGATTGTGAGCTGGATTCTCTTCACTTTTTTAGCGGCTTTTAGTCAGGCATGGCGCAACGCCTTTCAGAGTCAGTTGAGCAAAACACTCAATGTGACTGGAGTTACGCTGGCACGCTTCCTGTGGGCAAGCCCACTGGCACTCATTTACCTTGTCGCACTTTATCAATGGCAACCCACCGATTTACCCACCTTTACTGGTCACTCTTGGTTTTTCTTGATTGGCGCTTCGATTATGCAGATAGTCGCCACTGCACTTATGGTGGTGCTATTTAAGCAAAAGAATTTCGCTATTGGTGCCGGCTTGGCGAAGTCTGAGGCGCCTGTATCCGCCTTTCTGGGGGTACTCTTCTTTGGTACAAGCTTGACATTCCTTGGCTGGATAGGGGTATTAGTGGGAGGCGTTGCCGTATTGATCCTCAGTTGTCCGCAAGGCTTTCGAAGCATATCTATCAATACTGCTGCCCTAGGTTTGGCTTGTAGCAGCGCCTTTGCCCTCACCTCCCTTTGGATACGAGAGGCCAGTCTCAGCTTATCTTTACCATTTCCTCATCGCGCGGCATGGGTGTTGTTTATTGTTATCTTGCTGCAAACCATCATGCTTGTGGGCTATCTGCTAATAAGGGATAGAGACACTCTTAAGCAAATGATCACTAAGCCAAAGCTCGTGGTCATGACCAGTATCGCCAGCTTTGTCGGCTCTTTCGGCTGGTTTAGCGCCATGTCACTGCAAGCTGTGCCTTATGTGAAGACATTGGGGCAGGTAGAGATCTTTTTCACCATGTTGGTTTCTTTCTTCTATTTGAAGGAAAGTATTCCGAGAAAAGATATTTTTGCGCTACTACTGGTTGCCGTGGCGGCTGGGTTGGTGATGTGGCAGTAGGTGGGATTTAGTAGACGCATAACCGTCGTCCCCGAGGTATTTTATCGGGGACCTGATCGTAGTATTTCGTACAAGCAGATTCCCGACCAGTGTGTTGGCCCAGAAAAGCACTCGGGAATGACGGGGCCTTTCGCACTTTTCGTTAAATCTGATCGCTGACAGCTAAAAACTGAAAGCTGTCAGTCCCCCCCTAACCACCTGAACCAAACTAACCACCCCCTCACCCGCACATTCCCAACATTGCTCTAGTTCATTTTGTATTTCGCATGCGCTATGTTTCCTTGAGTCGTACAAAATAACAGCTGTTTTATCCCCAGCCTGCAATCTATGGGTTTCGCCGTACTCAGTATAACGAACAGCGCCTACCATAATGTAAACATCGCTCGAGTCATCAGACGCTTTAAGCAAACCTTGGATATTATGCAAAGCACCTTCATCGCTTTGTGTTGCTGCTTGCTTGTTGATCCACTGTGTTAGCTCATCATAAAAGACGGTGTAATCGGTCAAGGCCGTGTCTTTGCCTGTCAATTGCCAGGTGCCATTGCGGTAGTGAAAACCACACAGCCGAAAATGCCCTAAGCCACTATCAAACTGCTCAAGTGCCACTTCCACATTGGCGAGTCCTTTTGATGCTTGTCCCCAGTTCTTTTTCTGGGCGAGTTTACTGGCTTTGCAATTGCGGTGGGTTGCATCATTGGCGACTGTCATAGCGCGAGGGATTAGCTGTATAACGTGCCCGTTGAGCGGCTTTTGCACAGAAAAGCGAATCGCTAGCTCAGGTTCCATCTGCACTATGGCATCCTCGTCATCAGGCAGTTGTAAGGTGTCCGATGAATAAGGATCCACTGTCAGATAATCGTCGCTTGCATCAGGAACATAGAACGGAAACAAGGCGCGTGGTTTATCCGATTGATCGCTGACATCAAGTGCGGCGATCTCTCCGGTTTGGTCAAGGTGACCCGCACTATTGCCAGCAATGCCAAATCCTGCAAGGCGTTGATGAGTTTTCATATTAAGCCTCTGCAGAGTTTGGGTTCGCCAATAGCTGCACCATATCCACCAAGCAGTTGAGCGCAACGGAGACATCTTGCGCATTCACCTGCTCTCGTGGGTTGTGGCTAATGCCTTTCTCGCAGCGCACAAATAGCATTCCGATATCAGTGATATTCGCCATCACCATGGCATCATGACCTGCTCCGCTTGGTAAAAAGCACGCCTTGGTGCCTGTTTGTTTTTCGACAACCTTGCCCCACTGCTGCTGCAGTTCGGCATTGCAAGGTACTGCTTCGGCTTGATAAGTAAGCTCGGAGGTCAGTTGCAGTTCGCGGCGCTGCGCGATCTCTTCCAGTTGAGAGTGCAGTTCATTGCACGCCACTTCAAGATCGCCTTGTACCGGACTACGAACATCCAAAGAGAAAACCACATCACCAGGGATCACATTCACAGCACCAGGCTTCACATTGCACTTGCCTACAGTGGCAACCACATTGTGCTCTAAGCCATAGGTTTCTATGGTCGTTATCATCTCAGCAACACCACATAACGCGTCCATACGCAAAGCATGTGGCACGGTACCAGCATGGCCCGCCATGCCCTTAACTGAAAATTGATAGCGCTTAGCGCCAGCAATCCCCGTCACCACCCCAACCGGCAAGTTAAGATCTTCCAGTACCGGGCCTTGCTCAATATGCACCTCAAGGTATGCCTTCACCTCCTGTGGCAATCGAGCGTCTTTACCTGCCAATTCAGGGGGTAAGCCAAAACTCAGCATGGCCTCGCCCATAGCGATATTGTCACTGTCCTTGATGTCCAGCCATGCAGGCTGAAAACAGCCAGCTGTCGCACTTGAGCCTATAAGAGTGGTATTAAAACGCACTCCCTCTTCATCGGCAAAGGCCACTAGATCCACATGAAACGGCAGGTCGATACCTTCAAGCTGCTTTAGCGCCTCTAACCCAAGCAAGATACCAAGATTGCCATCGTATTTTCCTGCATTCACCACAGTATCACTGTGAGAACCTATGATAAGGGTCGGTTGGGTCGGGTTGGAAGAAGCCTTTCTTCCCCATTGATTTCCAACGCTGTCTTGCCAAACCTCTAGCCCTGCCAGGGCCATCCAGTGGGATAATTGCTGATGTGCTTGCTTATGCTCTTTAGTGAGATAGGCTCGAGTTAGCCCCTTCTCCATGGCACTAAATTGGGCCATTTCATCGGCTCTTTTTAATATTTCGTCGCCGCTACCTTGCGTCATTGTTCACATTCCTTGTCAGCATTAATGGCTGTAATAATCCATGGCTGCAACTACCGCTTGGCCTGGGATGATCTTAGCTTTGTGTTTGACCAAGATAGATTCGAGCGCCGCTAGAGTGGTCAATACACACTCTTGGCGAGCGTTGAAGCCCATAGTGCCGATGCGCCAGATCTTGCCATGCAGCGGCCCAAATGAAGTGCCAATCTCAATACCAAAGCGGTGCAATAATTCAAGGCGCACCTTTTCACCATCAACGCCTTGCGGGATGTAAACACCTACCACGTTATTCATCTTAAATTGCGGGTTACCAAACAGCTCTAACCCCATAGCGCGCAAGCCCGATGCCATGGCATCGCCTGCTTGTTTATGGCGAGCAACCACTTGGTCTGCGCCTTCTTCTAAAAACAAGCGAGCACATTCGCGAGCGGCATACAGCATACTGGTCGCTTCGGTATGGTGGTTTAGACGCTCTGGTCCCCAATAATCCATGACCATAGCAAGATCAAAGTAGTTGGATTGGATCATGGCTTCATCACCCGCAACATGGTGGTCAGCACGGATGCCGGCCTCAATGTGTTTGCGTCGATTGATGACCTCAGCACAGCGATCGCTTAGGGTGATTGGCGCACTGCCAGACGGCCCTCCCAAACATTTCTGTAAGCCAACGGATGCGGCATCAAGGTGCCATTCATCGGCTTTAAGATCGTTCCCTGCAACAGAAGCGGTAGCGTCACAGTAGAACAGCACATCGTGGCGTTGACATATCTCACCCATCTCTTTTAGCGGCTGATTCATCGTGGTGGACGTGTCGCCCTGCACTGTCGCTAGTAGCTTTGGCTGAAACTCTTTAATGGCTTTTTCGATAAGCTCTGGCGGGCACACCTCGCCCCATTCGATATCAATAGTTTTCACCTTCGCCCCAACACGCTGCGCAATCTCACACAATAAGTGACCAAAACGACCAATCACAGGAATAAGCACTTTATCGCCCGGCTGCAATACCGACACCAATACTGCCTCAATGCCCGAGCGTGCAGTACCGTCCACCAGCATGGTCTGCTGATTTTGAGTTTGAAATACACCGCGAAACAACTGCTGAACTTGGTTCATATAACCCGTCATGACTGGATCGTATTGGCCAATCAAAGAAGAAGAGAGCGCCTGATGAACCCTAGGATAAGCGTTGATTGGACCAGGTCCCATCAGCATGCGTTGTGGTGGGTTTAGGGGTTCAAAAACGGTGTTATTGGTCATGTGTTTCTCCAAGAAAATAGGTTCCATCACTACGAGGATCGCTGGTTGCAGACGCGTCCCCTTGTGGATTCAATACAACGGCGCCGGCGTGGCCCATTAATTCATTGTGATCAGCGACAGCGGTGACATCGTGTCCCATAAGGGTTAAGTCCGCTGCGTACTCTTGATAAAGTGCTTGTTCTAGCCTGAGGTTATTAGCGGAGTCTCCCCAAGTTCTGCCCAGTAACCATCGTGGCTCTGCCACCGATTGAGCGAGGGTTTTACCCTGATAAAGATAGCGACTGAACAGGCAAGCTTGAGTCTGTGGTTGGCCTTCGCCGCCCATGGTTCCATACACCATGCGCCTGCCATCATTGAGCTCGACATAAGCAGGGTTAAGGGTGTGAAATGGTTTCCTTCCAGGCTGCAAGGCATTGTGGTGTGAAGGTTCAAGAGAAAAGCTTTGGCTACGTATATTCCACAGGATCCCCGTCTCTGGCAGCACCACACCTGAGCCAAATTCCCAGTAAATACTTTGGATAAAGCTCACCATAGTGCCGTATTGATCCGTCGCCCCCATCCAAATGGTGTCGCCCGGTTTGGCAACGTGAGGCCAAGGCTGTGCTTGCGTTGCAGAAATGTTCGATACACATTCCTCAATCACTTCATCGGTAAGCCAAGATTGCAGAGGCTGCTGCAGATAGGCTTCATCAGTCACAACGCGGTCACGAATGATGAATGCCTGCTTGGTTGCCTCAACCAGCAGATGCATATGGTCAATCTCCTGCTGTGCCTGACCAACGAGCTTGTCGTAGATGGCCAGAATGAGCAGTGAGGCAACCCCTTGGGTTGGCGCGCCAAAGTTAAACAGCTTGCCCTTTGAAATCTCCACGCTAAGTGGTGGTAATACCCTGGCCTGATGCTGATGCAAATCTTCTATAGATAAGGGGCTTCCTGACTTTTGCAGATCAGAGGCGATACTGCGTGCAATGTCGCCTCGATAAAAATCATCAAGCCCGTTTTTTGCTAGCGTCTTTAGAGTGCTTGCTAGCGCAGGGTTCTTCACTGTATCGGCGACCTTTAAAGGCTCGCCATTGTTTAGGTACAGCTTGGCAAACTCTGCAGCACTGCCCAAGCGCTGCAAGGTTTTCTCACTGGCATTCACTAAACTCTGGGTGACGCTAATACCATTGTTGGCAGCATTGATAGCAGGCGTAAGTAGGCGCTCTAGTGCAAACTCTCCGCCATTGATTTGCAATGCCTTATCCCACCCAGACACAGTGCCTGCCATAGTAATCGCTGATGCCCCGCCACTTTCTGGTAGTAAGGGCTCTATTCGGTATGCCTCTGGGTCAACCGACAGGCTAGCCGCACCGCAAGCATCGATAGCGATCGGCGCTTCGCCCTTTTTACAAATAAGCCAAAACCCGTCGCCACCAATGCTGTTCATATGGGGATATTGCACTGCGACCATAGCGGCAGCCGCCACCATTGCCTCACTGGCAGTGCCACCCGCATCCAGTATCGACTGCCCTACCTCAGCGGCTTTCGCATGTGGCGCTGTGAAGGCGGTTTGAAAACTCATGATACTTCTCCTTCAAGCATTCGCTGTGCCGTTGCAATGAGCGTTGACTCGCTGTTAGCTAATCCCATCAAAGAAATGCCTGTTGGGCCCTCGGGTAGCCCTGACATAGGAAGGTGCAGCTGAGGAAGACCTCCAAGACCAGCAATAGAGGTCAATCCCATCAGCTCTGTGCGATATTGAGCAAGGGCTGCGTCGGCGATATTCAACTTAGGAGGTCCCGTCGGCGTGGTGGGTATTAACCAAACCGCCTTGGACATTCGGATACAGTTAACTAAAGACTGAGTAAAGTTCGCCTGCTCACTCTTCGCTGACAGATAATCATCTTCGGTGATCGTACGAGCCCATTGCACTCGCTCTAAGATCCTTGGGTCTAGGCTATCGCCATGTTGGCTAAGCCACTGCTCACGGGTTTGAATGATCTCAAAGCCCTGAATCGTTCTAAACATCAAACTAAGAGAGGCAAGGTCTAAACCAATATCTGCCAAGAAGCGCACCGGTTTAATGCTGATGCCGGCACTTTCACACCATTTAGTCAGCATTTGCAGGCGCTCTTTACTTAGAAACTTAACCAGGTCTTGATCAAGGCATAGAGTATCGATCTGGTTTGCTTGCTGCTGCTCTTGATTTAATGCCTCGAAGACAGTCTTCATCAGCGTAAGATCGCGAGTAAACAGTCCGGCGGTATCAAAGCTCTTGGATAGTTCAAAGCAGTGCTTAAGAGAGAGCGCGCCAAGGGTTGGTCTAAGTCCGTATAGGCCGCAATAACTAGCAGGCACGCGTACCGAGCCGCCCGTATCAGTACCGATGGCAAAGTCAGCATTTCCAAGGGCGACGGCCACCGCACTACCACTTGAAGATCCGCCCGGGATGCACTCAGGTGCAAGCGGATTCACTGGCGTGCCGTAGTGAACATTGGTGCCATTGAGGCTATAGGCCAGCTCATCGGTTTGCACTCGGCCAACACAGCTCGCTCCCTGCTCAAGCAAAGCTTCGATAATGGGTGACGTGCTTTCTGCCTTTGGATGTGTTGCAAGCCAGGTGGGATTACCCGCACCTGTGGTAAAGCCATCCACATCAAATAGATCTTTAAATACAAAGCTGTGGCCATCGAGCGCACCTTGATGTGATGGTGCTATTTGAAAAGGGCCTTGCTGGCAATAAAGGCTGATATCGCGCTGGTGAGTACTCATCATGCCTCCATTACTTAGCCGCGACGGCAAGGTCTTGTTCTGCACTCTTGGCATAGCGATTCGCCATTACTGCGCAGTAGAAGATCTGAATTGGGTGATAAAGCATGATAGGCAGTAAAATCATGCCTAAAGACGGATCAGAACCAAAGATAACCGCCGCCATAGGAACGCCTGCGGCTAGGGTTTTCTTGGTACCGCAAAATACGGCGGCCACTTCATCTTCATGACTAAACGCACTCTTACGCGCGCCCCACTGGAAGAAATGGATCATCACCATTAGTACTGCAACACAAACAGCAATAGTGGTTGCCAGCATTGCAATAGAGAAGGTGTGCCAGATGCCATTTGCTACCGAGTCACAGAACGCGTTGTAGACAATCAGCAAGATGACGTATTTGTCCACTTTGTTGACCACAGCTTTGTGTTTTTCAGCAAAAGCGAGCAGCAAGGGACGAGCAAGTTGACCCACTAGCATTGGCAGAAGCAACAGTTTGGCAATGGATATCACTGAGTCCATTAGGTTCAGCTGTGCACCTTCAAAGCCCATAAACAACTGAATGAGAAATGGAGTGATCAGGACGCCAATAATGCTGGACAGAGACGCGTTGAAGATAGCGCCAGGTACATTTCCTTTGCCCACGCTGGTCATGGCAACAGACGAGGAAACCGTGCTTGGCAATACGAATAGATAGCAGAAGCCAAACGCGAGGGCCGCAGGCATATAGGCTAAAAACAGGTCACCAAAGATCACCCATAACAAAGGGTAAAAGATAAAGGTCGCGGATTGAATAAACAGGTGCAGACGCCAGTTACTCAAGCCCGCTTTGATAGCACTTGGCGCAAGACCCAGACCATGTAGAAAGAATACGATGGCAACACCAATGCCCGTCAGTTTATCGAGATGAATCGCTCCACCCGTCTTACCAAGATCGGGGGTTATGGTCGCCAGCGCAATGGCGAGTACCATGCCCACTAGAAACCATTCTTTTTTTAGCTTGCTTACTATGTTCATTATTGGGATTACTTCTCTAATTTATTCAAGTTCATCGAGCTGCGAGTAATGAGCGCTGACCTTACCGCTGACCTTGACCGCTTCCGGCCCTAAGTGGCGATATACCTTGTTCACTAGGTAGGAGATAAGGCTCATTGGCGCGGCATAGCTATCTAACGGATTTTGATTGTTCATATGGCAAATCAAGTAGTGAGAAACGCTAGGAATGTACTTTTGCCCCGACTGGTCGGTGATAAGCAAGGTGTCATGCTCTGCCAGCAAATCTAAGATCTTGGAAAAGTGGTTAACGCGTCTACGAATGCCGATAACAATGACAAAATCCTCATCAGTGATAGAAGCAATATCCTCTCCGATGGTTTGCCCTGGCGTTGGCAACAATTCAACATTGCCACGGCACTGCATCAACTGCTGTCTAAAGTGCAGTGCCAATGGGTAGCTATTGCGATAACCAATGATCTTTATGCGCTTAGCCGACGACAGCTTTTCGGTAAGGTCGGTTAAGTCCATTTCACCAAGCTGTGCCCACAGCTGCTCAAGGGAGACAAGCTCTTGTTGCAGTTCTTTCTCTTCTACTGGCGCAGTAATAACTGGAGTGCCTTTATCACGCTCACTCAGTAATTCATTGCGCAGCGCTACATGGTCTTCATAACCCAATTTGCGAATAAACCGGCTGACACTGGCCTTGGACACCTCGCACGCTTCAGCAATCTCATTGGTCGACAGCATCAAGATCTTTTCAGGGTTGAGCTGTAGATAATCGGCTAAGCGACGATTATTCTTAGTCAGCTCTGAGTAGTGCCTAGTTATTCGTTCACTTAACGGATTACTAATGGGACTCATGAAACGCTCCTACAAAGAAAGTGATTTAGCGAACTGCAGACAAAAAGCCTTGTAGTTCAGGAGTTTGAGGATTGGCAAACACTTGGCTGCTTTCTCCTGTTTCCCAAACTTTACCTTCGTTCATAAACACCACTTTGTCACCCACATCGCGAGCAAAATTCATTTCATGGGTCACCAAAATAAGGGTCATTCCTTCCGCTTTTAGCTGTTCTAACACCTTGAGCACTTCTCCGACAAGCTCAGGATCCAGCGCCGATGTGATCTCATCACAAAGCAGGACTTTTGGGTTCATCGCCAGCGAGCGAGCAATCGCTACACGCTGCTGCTGACCACCAGACAGGTTGCCAGGGTAAGCATCAAACTTGTCAGCAAGCCCTACCTTTTCTAGTAGCTCTTTGGCTATCTCACGGCACTCTTGCGGGCTTTTCTTTAACACAAGCTTTGGTGCAAGCATGACGTTCTCACCAACCGTCTTATGCGGAAAAAGGTTAAAGCTTTGAAATACCATGCCAACGCTGCGGCTAAGCAGTCTCAGTTTGTAGTCGTCGTCTTCTACCGACTGGCTATCGACGATAATTACGCCTTCTTCGTAGGTCTCGAGACCATTCATACAGCGTAATAAGGTACTTTTTCCTGAGCCACTGCGACCAATGATGGAGATAACCTCACCCGCATTGATCTTTAGGTCTACACCTTTTAATACGTGGTTTTCGCCATAGTATTTATGGACTTTTTCAACACTAACGAGTGACATGATTTTTACTCTCCAAGTAGCGAGCTAATAAAGACAGAGGAAAACAGATAACGAAGTAAAGCAGTGCCACAAAAGCAAACACCTTGAAGGGTTGGAAGGTCGCATTGTTAAGCATGGTTCCAGCCTTGGTTAATTCCACAAAACCAATGATCGATGCCAGTGCTGTGCCCTTAACGATTTGAACTGAGAATCCAACGGTTGGGGCTATGGCCATGCGCATCGCCTGAGGTGCGATGATGTACCGCATACTCTGCAAGTAAGTCAGGCCGAGCGTGCGGCACGCTTCCCATTGCCCCTTTGGCAAGGCATCGATACATCCGCGCCAGATGTCATGAAAAAATGCACTACTAAATAGCGTCAAAGACAAAATGGCCGCAGACCAAGCGCTGACTTCTATCCCTAGCAGAGACAAACCGAAAAAGGTCAGGAACAGCTGCATCAGTAGTGGCGTTCCTTGGAATATCTCCACATACACCTGAATGATTCGAGTAAAAACCACATTACGCGTGCTACGCAAGAAGGTCAGCAAGGCGCCTAATATGCCACCACCCACAAATGCGATAAGGGACAATAAAATGGTCCAGCGTGCTGCCATCAGAAGGTTGCGTAAAATATCCCAATCAGAAAATTGCATCATTGTTGGGCTCTCCTATAACGATGGGTTTTTGAAGCTTGCGTGCTTCACCATGGCAAACACTTGACGCATAAGCATGGATAACATCAAGTAAATCAAGGCAGTCACTAGGTACGCCTCAAAACTCAAGAAGCTGCGTGACTGAGCAAAGTTAGCTGCAAATGTCAGCTCTTCCACCGAAATCTGCGAGACAACCGCTGAGCCGAGCATCACTATGATGCATTGACTAGTAATCGCCGGATACACACGCTGATAAGCCGGTGGCAAGATAACGTGCATAAAGATTTGGCGATTGGTCAGACCCAATACTCTGCCTGCCTCCCATTGCCCCTTAGGTGCAGCCTCAATTCCGGCTCGTAGAATCTCAGCGCTGTAAGCGCCTAGGTTGATCACCATAGCAATACAACCCGCCTCCCATGCCGTTAGCTTTATGCCAATGGCTGGCAAGCCAAAGAAGATAAAGAACAGCTGCACAATAAATGGCGTATTTCGAATCACTTCTATGTAGCTGGCGCTAAGCAAACGCAGCCAGCGATATTTGTTTATGCGCCCTGCCGCGCACAGTGTTCCGAGTAGCAGGCCACCTAACGTAGAAATGGTCGTTAGCTTAATGGTGGCCCAAGCTCCGGTGAGGAGCTGGGGCACATACGGAGCAAGACCTGCAATATCAAGTTGATAGCTCATCAATGGGTTCCTAATTAAGCGCCAAGTGAAGCTGGGAATGGCGCCTTAAGCCACTTCTGAGAGATGTTCTCTAACTCACCCTGTGATTTCGCTTGCTTGATAAGCACATTGATCTCATCCAATAGCTCAGTGTCACCTTTCTTAATGCCGATGTAGCATGGAGAATCCTTCAGCATGAACTTAACTTGAGGCGCTTTAGTTGGATTGCGGTTGGCAATTTCAGTCACTACTAGGTTACCCGTCGCAATTAGGCTTACTTGGCCAGATAGGTAAGCTGATAGTGTTGCGTTGTTATCTTCATAGCGTTTTAGCGTTGTGCCCTTTGGCGCTAGCTTGCTCAGCTCGATGTCTTCAACAGAGCCGCGTGTTACGCCTACCGTTTTACCCGCTAGCTCTTCTGGGGAAGATACGGTTTCAGCATCGCTACCAAACACACCAAGGAAGAAAGGCGCGTAGGCATCCGTGAAATCGATCGCTCTCTCACGCTCTGGATTTTTACCCAGGCTTGAGATCACTAGGTCAACCTTACGCGTTTGCAGGTAAGGAATACGGTTAGCACTCGTCACGGGTACTAACTCAAGTTTCACGTCCATCTGATCGGCCAAGTACTGCGCCATATCGATATCGTAACCCTGCGGCTGAAGATTAATATTCACCGACCCAAATGGAGGAAAGTCTTGCGGCACTGCCACCTTCAACACACCACTCTCTTTAATAGCGTCTAATTGGTTAGCACTAGCCACTTGTGCGCTCAGCAGTAAAGAGGCAGTTAAAACGGTTTTGATTACAGCCTTAAATACGTTCATATGGTATTTCCCTATAAAGAAATGAAACAATTGGAACAACTGATTTAGTTATTGCAACGAACGTGCCAAAAATTGAAAGTATCGATTGAGGCTAGGTAAATAAGGGCTTGAGGGTGTTTTTTGGTGAAGGTAGGTTTTTAGAGATGAAACGGTAAATGATTTATTTGGTGCAATGCTTGCGCCATAAGGACGCAATGGGAGGGTTTTGAGTTGGAGTGTTGGGGTGCGCATTGTTGAGTTCGGTAGCACCTAAGATCCTAGATAGTTGCGCTGCAACTTCTAGGATGACAACCTGGTTGGAAGGCAAACTTAGCCTAACAAGAACCAAAACACGTCATTCTGGAAAGCTCGAATGAGCTTATCCAGAATCTTAGAGAGCACAGCCTTAGATTAGACACCACTCAAAAACCAGCACTAACTACTGAGCCAAATGCGCCCTAAGCGCAGACACAGCCTGCTTCGTCGACTCAAACGCAAACCCGTTTAAATCTATCTCGTCTAAAGACATCCAACTCAGGCTTTCAACATCATCATCGGCAATAATTTGCGCCTCATCATCAAGGGTCACGATGAACACCATATCGCAGGTTGTGTAGACCACCTCTTTGTAAGGATAAACATTGGGAAAGGAAGTAAGGTACTGAAATGACTTAGGTTCTACCCCAATCTCTTCTTTTAACTCACGATTTAATGCCGTTTCTGCACTTTCATGGGGATCCACATATCCGCCCGGCAAGTCCCATTGCCCTTTACCCGGCTCACGTGAACGAGTCGCGACTAGTAGCATGGTTTCTGAATCAGTGTTTTGTTTGATGACAGCGGCCATTACGGCAGCCGCCATATTTTGGAAGAAGGTAAAATCGCACTCGCTGCAGTTAAACTGGTTTTTAATCGTGGCTAAGCTCTTAACTCCGCACTTGGGGCAGTAAAGCATTGTTGGATACCTAGGATAAAGTCATTGATTAAATTCACTTTATCATCAAATCCTAATAGAAAAAACGTGCTTATTTTGCCTTAAGTGTGGTGTCTCGCTCCACTAAAGTGACTGGCACCATTAGCTTAACGCGGCTCATATCGCCTTCTTTGATTTGATCGACGAGTATTTTCACTGCCTCTTTTGCTAATCGATTGAAGTCCTGCTTAAAGGTAGTCAGTTTATAGCTGTGCCACTTGGCTTGTGGGATATCATCGAAACCAATCACTTGAAGGTCTTGCGGAATGTTTAACCCAAACTCAAAGCGAGCAATATCCATCGCTGCCATCGCCAGGTTATCTGTGGCACAAAATACGGCATCAGGCTTTGAATCTGTGTTAAGCATCTCTCTTATCGCAGGGATCGCACCAAGGTAATCATAGTTAGCCTCAATAATCTCAGGACGATTACCAGAGAGTTCCGTAAACTCATCACAAAACCCTACACTGCGCTCGCTATTAGTAATGGTGGGGACTTCACCAGTAAGATATACCACCTTTTTCGCTTGTGACTCGTAGAAGCAGCGAGCGGCAATTTGGCCAGCCGAATAGTTATCACTCACTACAAAACTACTCTTAGTACCCTCTACGACTCTCGCATACTGAACCACAGGGATATTGAACTCTTCGCACTCTTCATACAGTTCAGTATTGAAGGTTGCAGAGGCAGCAATCACACCATCTACACGGTAGCGAAATATATTCGGAATGGAATGCCCGTCTTGATCGCTCACTTGCCATGGGATCAACACTGCCGAATAACCGTGCTTTTGCAACTCTATACTGATTTGTTGCAAGGTCTTCATATGGATAGGGTAATCAGCATCTGGAAATACCAAACCAATAAGTTTTGATTCGTTTGTCGTTAGGCTTCGTGCAAATGCATTTGGTCGATAGTTTAGAGCTTTAGCTGCTTCATACACTTTCTGTTTTGTTTTTTCAGCGACAGAGCTTCCCTCAACAAAGACTCGAGAGACTGTCGATTGAGAAACGCCGGCTAGTTTTGCGACATCTTTAGAGGTTACTGGTGCTTTTGACGTAGACATTTTCATTGTAATTTCAGTGCTGTATTCGAGATTATTTTAACACAACTGGACGGATGTCATTATTTCAATTTAAGAAATGGGAAGCTCATTCAAATAAGAATCTGACTCAAACCAAGAAGCCACTCGTTCTAAATCGAATTATTCGATAAACGAGTGGCTTTATCTTTTCAAGCAAGACTCTACCGCTATGTTAGCAAATAGCTGAGTCTGCCTATGCTACGCAATTAGAAGTAGTAACGAATACCCGCTGCCCACTGGTCATCACGATTAACAAATTCAGTACCTTTAAGTTGGTCATTGCCAAGATCGAACTGGTATTCAGTCCAAACTAGGAACTTGTTTTCAACGAAGTGATATTCAAGACCTGGGATAAGAAGATTACGCTCATAACCATTTGTCTCATCTCCACGGTCTTCCATGTAGTTGTAGTTCAGCGTTGGACGTAGACCGTTTTCAAATTGGTAGTACACATACACTTCACCGCCTAGCGTATCCATCAGGACGTTGCTGCTCGTTGATGTCTCAACTGATTCCCAGTTTTCGCCCACATGGAAGGTAGCGCCTACATAAAAGGCACCCGTTGTGTAGTTCGCACCAAGTAGATAGATACGCATATGGTCGCCATCTTGCGCACCAATAACACCAGAAGTGACATTGTCGAGTTCATTCTGATGATATGCCGCACCAATACGCAAGCCATCTACTGGCTTATAAGTTACAGACGCACCAATACCATTTTTGAGTGTTGCTGTACCGCGGTTGCCTTCGCTACCTGATAGTGCAACGTCTTCACGCGTAGTTTGGTAAGTAAAACCGTACTGGAACTTCTCACCCACATTGTTACGGTAGGTGATTGAGTTTTCTGCACGACCTGTACCCGAGGCGATACCCCAGTCCGATAGGTTGTAAACGCCAGAACCACGAGTACCAAATACACGACCAAGGTCGGTGTACCAAGCAACATCGTAGAAGGTAGACCACTGTTTGGTACCTGCAGCAACCTTACCGTATTTGTCGTGCTCTACACCTGCGTACAAAAGGCGGTCGTAAATGTTGTCGCCATTTGCGCCAGAGTTGTAACCCCATTCTGCGTGGCCAAAACCCTTCCAGCCATCGTCAAGCTGCATCACACCTTTAAGGCCGAATCGAGAAGAACCACTGTTCCACTCGCCTTCATCGCCGTTACCACGGTCTTGGTAACGAAGGTCAAAACGACCGTCAATTGTCAGGCTATCGCCCGCTTCATTTGTCCAAGTGTGGGCTGCAAAAGTAGAGGTAGAAGTTACTGCAGCTAAAACCAAAAGGCTTAATCTAGACTTTTTCATAAAATCACTCGAATTTCAGGCGCAACTAGCCCTTCCGTATGCACACGGCCTAAAAATTAAATATTCTTTGAAAAGTGGTGCCTCAGACTAGAGGCACCTTTGGGAGCAACCTAATTTAAGTATGTCACGGGTTAGCGCCATTCTCACCGGAGAGAAGTTTTTCAGTTCGACTGAAAATGACACACTTAAATCGGATATCTATTCCTTACAGTGAAGGATTCAAGATCTGTTGAGTACGCTCAAAAACGTCTAGACCTTGTTGTTGTAGCCAGTATGGTAGGTCAATCAGAACCCAGTTTTCAGACAGTTTGTCACCGTCACGGTAGTACACGTCCACTACTTGCATGTTTGCACGTACTTCACCGCCTGTCATACCTAGGAAGCCACCTGTTGGGGTGTTTGATAGGTTAGGCCAGCCGAAGAAGCAAGAGAAGTTACCTTCTGCAAAACGGCAAACGTGACCATTGAACTTCTTATCTTTCAGGTTGTTACGGAAAGGAAGCTGATGCTGTTGTTGGTAGCGAGGGATAGTGTAAGACGCACCGATACCACATGGACCGTACCAAATCATGTCTTTTGACCAGCTCTTCGCTAGTACTTCTGGTGGGCAACCCATAGCGCCGCTGTCGTTAAGAGCAGATAGGTCATCAACCATTTTGTTTACTAGTGCTAGTGTTGCAATACCTTCTTCTGGAGCCGCATCTTCGAACAGTAGGCCATCGTGGTTACGTGGACCAGGGTAAACAAAGTGCTTACCCGTTGATGGAGGCAGTGGGTAGCAACCCGCTTGATCCATCATGCCTAGAAGGTCTAGGAATAGGCCTGTTTTAGTGATCTTACCGTCAACAACACAGTTAAATTCTGCGTAGCGAACGTTCATGATTTTGCCTGTTGGACGCATACCAAGGTATTCTGCGTCGAATAGACCCATGAAGTGACCCATGCTCATTACCCAAATTTCATCTGGGTTTACTTCGTTGTTACCACCAATAAAGATGTCTTGACGACGTTGCATGCGAGTCATTGACTTCATCATTGGAGCCCAGAATACGTCAGCTGCTGCTTGTGCGCCTTCTTGCTCGCGGAACGGGTAAACACCTCTCCACAAGTAATCTTCTGAAGTGTGTGCTTTCAATACTTCTGCAACGTTTTCGTGAGTTGCATTTTCCATCGCATCAAAGTAATCGCGAACGATGCGTTTTGCTTCTTGGTACTTAGACATGGTTTAAAACCCTTATTTGAATGTGCGCCAAAGCGCTGTCTTTTTATTAGGTAGGAAGTCACTGAGTCTCTTCAGTCATTTCCTGAATCTTGATTACCTTGTCCGTGGTAGTTTTCGATACGTCTTGTATCGTCATTCTCGAGACTAAGTTTCGAGAAGAGCGCTGTTGTTTTAAGACTCCCTTCAATCAGGGATCACAGCGCTTTTCGACTAGTTACGCCTTTGCCGTTTCAACTTTATCTTTCTTGTAGAACACGCCGCCTTTAAGAGTCTCTGGCAGTGTTAGCCATAGTAGACCTGCGATGATCCACACGATTGGCGAGCCCCACATTGCAGTTTGTAGGTCTGTACGCTCTTGAATAAAGATAAGAACCATTGGCGCCCACATGCCGATAATACGACCACCGTGAAACAGTGCTGCACCGTAGCTACGCAGATGCGCAGGGAACAATTCAGAGAAGTATCCGCCCCATACAGCCGATGAAGACAAGCCAAAGTTATAGATAAGACCTAGAAGCGCTAGCATGTTTATGCCACCAATAATCATGTCACCAGGAGCGATGAAGAAGATTGAAACCATAATACCGGCAAGGATGAAGCCAAATGCGTTGACCTTACGACCGTACTTATCTGCAGCCCAACCCCAGAACCAAGCGCCGAACAAAGAGCCAAATGCAGAGATAGAGAAGATAAGTCCGATAGTTGCACCGTCAAACATACGTACTTCACGCAAGTACGTTGTGACAAAACCACCGAAGAATTGGAAGCCGTAGAAGTTCAAACCAGACAGCAAAAGACAAGTAAGAGTGATGGTGCGGTAAGGCTTACTTAGCATTTCACCCCAAGTGCCTTTTTTAGCTTCAACTACTTCGCCTGCTTCGTTAGTTGTTGCCTGCTGGTCTTCTTCACCAAAAGCAATGACTTTTTTGTCGCTTGGAAGTACAAACATCATTACAACAGCAGCAACTAGTGGTGGAACACCACCAACCCACATTAGGCTCTGCCAAGGTGCATCAATGCTAGTAATGAACGCTGCATACGCACCCATTGCAACTAGAGCAACAGAGAACATAGATGATGCAAACGCCGTCAGCTTACCACGTACCGTTGGGTTAAACAGGCCAATCATTAGCGATACTGCTACGGTGAAATAACCACCTAGCGATAAACCAATGATGAAACGCATTGCTGCCCAAGTCGTGTAGTCGGTAAACATCATGTTGATGATAGTTGCGCCGCCGTTTAGAGCTGTAATCGCAATCAGTGTTGATTTTTTACCAAATTTTGTTGCGAACCATGCGCAACTCAATGCACCAAGCAGGGCACCAACGGACTGCCAAGTATAGAACTGAGCGGTATCTGAAAGGCTAATGCCGTCATACGCTTCAACAATGTATGGGCGTACGTAGTCAATAATTACAAAGTTATAACAATAGAAAAAATAGCCCACTAGTATCGCTAGATATGCCGCTACTCTTTGAATCATTGGAACTTCGCTCATGTGTTTCTTGGCTGTCATGACCGAGAATCCTCTATTTCGCGTTAAGTTTATTAAGCTAGTCACTAGTTAGTATGCTTTACTTTTCGTTCTAGCTATCTGTCAAATTCACGGCAAGTTTAATCTGTTTGATGAATATAAAACCGTGATCGAAATCAATTTCACAATGAATACGCACCCAAAATAAATCAAACTCCGACAATGATCACATTCATAGGGTAAACTAGCACTCTAGGCTACAAATCCATCAGCACTGATGATATAAAACGCTTCCAGCGCGGAAACTCACCTTAAACTATGGCTTATTGGCAATAATTTGAGCGAGAATTCCTCGAAAATCTCGCCAAAGAATGAGGCCCCTCAAAATAATGGTTACGCAGTCAAGCCTTTTGGTAATCGCTATCTATGTCGCACTTACTCTATTTATCAGTTACTTAGTGAATAGAAAGTTAAAGAATGGAGGAGACTTTTCTACTGGGGGTCGACAATTTGGTTGGTTTACTGCTGGCGTCTCTATATTAGCGACTTATATTAGCGCTATGACATTTGTTGGTATGCCTGGCTGGGTTTACAGTTCAGGCATGCAGGCTATGAATATTCACCTGAACTACCCTATCGTGGTCTTTTTCAGCGTTCTGTTTTTCATTCCAGTGTTTTATAAGCTAAAACTCACCTCTATTTACGAATATCTGGAGTTGCGCTTCGGTGTGTACGCCAGAACCATAAACTCCATCGTCTTCATTGTCGTTCAGTGCATCTCCGCGGGTGTTATCTTGTATGCCGTCGCTTTGATACTGGTACAGGCTTTACCCATTACCGTTTCTGAAGCCATCATCTACATCACCATTTTTACGGCTATTTATACCTACGCAGGCGGTATCTCGACCGTAATTTGGACCGATATGCTGCAATCTGCAGTATTAGTGATAGGAACGGTAGCGATCTTTGTTATTTTGGTCATGAACATCGCTAATGGCCATACGTTAGATCCCAAAGACCTACAGATCATTAATCTTTCTACAGACTTAGGTCTCGACACCACTCTGTGGGCTGGAATATTCGCGGTGACCTTCTTGCACTTAAGCGTGTATGGCTCCAATCAATTAATCATTCAAAGAACGCTGGCCACAAAATGTGTTAGAACCGCACAGAAATCCATGTTGCTCTGTGGTTACGGTGCATTCTTCATTTACCTGTTCTTTTCTATCATCGGTGTATTGTTAAAGCTCTACTATCAAGATGCGGAGTTCTCCAACGCCAATGAAGTGATCCTAGATTTTGTGTTTCATCACACCAATCCCATCGTTATTGGCTTGATCATGTCAGCTTTAGCCGCTGCCGCTATGTCGACCTTAGACTCGACCTATAACTCAATGGCAACAGTAGCGACGTTCGACATCTATAAACGATTTGTTCGTCGCGAAGCAGAAAAAAGCCATTATGAAAGTGTGGCAAGAAAAATGAGTGTCGTGGCTGCGTTTAGTGTAGTCTTGCCCGCATTGTTTGCGGTATCAAACGAATCCGTTTTAAAAACCATTGCTAGCTTAACCTCAATATTTGTTGGTATACGCCTTGGCTCTTTCTTGCTAGGTCTCTTTTTTGACAAAGCAAATGAGAAGGGCGTCATTATTGGCAGTATACTTAGCATAGTTGCGGTATATATTGCGCACACCGCTGATATATCTTGGCCTTGGTATGCACCGTTAGGAACGGCTGTATTTATGGTAGCAGGTCTGCTTACCAGTATTTTTTGGGGAGCTAACACTCCTCAGCAAAAGGACTTCATCAAACAGCAGAAGCACTTGTTCGCAAAACCCGAGGCTAGCCACTACGGCCTGATCGTGTTTGCGGTAGCAACTATTGCACTGTGCTTTGTTATTCCAGATTGGCTTTTAGCCGTATTGTCGTAATAGGTAAAGAATATGTACTCAATTTTTGATATCTACAAAATAGGTGTCGGTCCTTCTAGCTCTCATACCAATGGTCCTATGCTTGCTGGGTATCACTTTACTCAACTTATTCAGCAAGATGTAGCGAAGGTAACGCGCATTCAGGTGGATTTGTATGGCTCACTCTCACTAACGGGTAAAGGTCACCACACGGATCGCGCTTCGATTCTGGGCCTGCTTGGCAATCGTCCTGACACCATAAAGATCTCTAGTGCTAACGCTGAAATGCGCAATGCCATTAGTGACGGCAAAATGAATATTGCCGGTCACCACCTAATTGACTTTGATTACGACAAAGACATTCTGTTCCATACCGATAACCTGCCTCTGCATGAAAATGGCATGACTATCTCAGCTTTTGACGCTGCAGGCACACGTGTTGGTTTTGAAACTTACTACTCTATTGGCGGCGGTTTCATTGCAACAGAAGATGAGCTGCTACATGGCAAAAAGACTAAAGATGTTTCGGTAGAGTTTCCTTTCGCAAGCGCTGACGAGATGCTTGCACAAGCTGAGAAAAATGGCCTAAGCCTTGGTGGTATGGTACTTCGCAACGAACTGGCCTTCCAAGATACCGACGCTATCAATGCCAAAGCGGATCAGATTTGGAAGGTAATGCGTCTGTGTATGGAGCGCGGTTTTGAGACCGAAGGCATCCTAGATGGCGGACTCAACGTAACGCGTCGCGCACCTAACTTGCTAAAGAAACTAGAAGCGAATGCCTTGGTTGAGAACGACCCAATGGAGATCTTAGATTGGATCAACCTGTTTGCCTTTGCGGTAAGTGAAGAGAACGCGGCCGGTGGTCAGGTGGTTACCTCACCAACCAATGGCGCAGCTGGCGTTATTCCTGCAGTACTCATGTACTACAACCGCTTTATCAAAGAGCTAGATACTAAGCAGCTTAAAGACTTTATGGCGGTGTCTGGTGCTATCGGTATTTTGTACAAGACTAATGCGTCGATCTCTGGTGCAGAGGTAGGCTGTCAGGGTGAAGTAGGTGTATCTTCCTCAATGGCGGCGGCTGGTTTAACAGCGCTACGCGGTGGCAGTAACGAGCAAATCTGTATTGCAGCAGAGATTGCAATGGAGCACTCGCTAGGTATGACCTGCGACCCAATTGGCGGACTGGTTCAGGTACCGTGTATCGAACGTAACGCAATGGGCGCAATGAAGGCGATCAATGCCTCTCGCATGGCTCTTAAACGTTCTAGTAAGTGTCTGATTTCGTTGGATGATGTTATCGATACCATGTATCAGACGGGTAAGGATATGAATAAGAAATATCGCGAAACGTCGCTGGGTGGTTTAGCGATGATTCACCTTGCTCCGCCGTGTGAGTAAGTGCTTCACTGCGTGTTGCAGTGGTTCTGGATTCTGGATTCTGGGTTCTGGGATTGAAGCAGATGCCCGACCAGAGTGCTGGCCCAGAAAACACTTCGGGCATGACGTTGGTTTAGTCTTGTCATGACTCCACTACCTTCGTCATCTTCGAGCGATCCTATCGAAGATCTAAGTACTTGCTTGGACAAATTTTTGCTTCCTTTTTCGACCTATAGCGAAAAAGGAAGTCGCCGGGCAAGGCGAAACCAATGCTCAACTATAGATCCTTAGATCAAAAAAGGGGAAAGCCCTAAGACTTTCCCCTTCCCATAAACAATGCAATCAATACAACTTAACGATTAGACGCCCAAGCGTACATCAACTCCAGCGCCACTGTTGCTCCTGCCAGAGCCGTCAAGTCCGCATGGTCGTAGGCAGGAGAAACCTCCACCACATCCATACCCACTATGTTTACCCCAGCCAAGCCGCGTAGAATCTTTAGCACCTTGTCTGAGTTTAGTCCGCCACACACCGGCGTTCCTGTGCCTGGTGCGAATGCTGGATCTAAGCAGTCAATATCGAAGGTAACGTACACTGGCTTATCGCCAATTACCTTGCGGATTTGAGCCACAATCTCATCAGCACTTTGATCATTGGCCTGCATCGCATTGATGACAGTAAAGCCGTGATCTTGCTGCTCATACTCTGTACGAATGCCGATCTGCACTGAGTGCTCAGAAGAGATCAGGCCTTCGTTCGGCGCATGATAAAACATGGTGCCGTGATCATACGCACTGCCATGGGCATAAGTATCCGTATGAGCATCAAAATGAATCAATGCCATCTCGCCATAGTGCTTGGCGTATGCGCGCAGTATTGGCAGAGTAATAAAATGGTCGCCACCTAATGCAAGCATGGTTTTGCCACTTTTCAGGATTTCATCGGTGGCCGCTTCTAAACGTGCGGTGAAGCCTTCGGCATCACCGCTGTCGAATACCAAGTCACCGGCATCGATCACCTTTGCGCGATCAAATACGTTGAAATCCCATGGGAACTTTTTACCTTCCCATGCAAGGTTCACCGAAGCCCGTCGTATCGCATCAGGCCCCATGCGTGCACCCGGTCTGCCCGAGGTGGCTAGATCTAGCGGTACTCCAAGTACTACTAGATCAGCCTCTGCAGACACAGGATCGCGCAGATAAGGTCGACGCATAAAACTCATTGAGTTTGAGTACAACGAATAATCAGTTTTAGTAAACAAATCATCCATTTAGAAATCCTCTAAGTAGGTGTAACCCATTAGGCCACCTTCTAATTCTTCTAATACCTGCTGTTGCTCATCCGCGTGTACGCGTTGAGCGACTAAGTCACGATAGTTGTCGCGGATCTTGTCTACATCGATATGAACATAGCGCATCATGTCTTCAACGCTATCCCCTTCATCGATACGTTCAATGATCGATTCGCCGTGCTCATTCACAGTCACAACCGCACTGTGAGTATCGCCAAACAGGTTGTGCATATCACCTAGGATTTCTTGATACGCTCCCACTAAGAAGAAGCCCATCAAGTAAGGTTTATCCTTGTCCCAAGCCGGTACTGGCAAGGTTTTTTCAATGCCTTGACCTTCAACGTACTGCTCAATCGCGCCGTCTGAATCGCAGGTAATGTCTAACATAACCGCGCGGCGATCTTCCACGTTCTCAAGCCCTGATAGAGGCAGAACAGGGAACACCTGATCAATCCCCCACGCATCGGGTAGAGACTGGAATAGTGAGAAGTTAACAAAAAACTTATCCGCTAAACGCTCGCTCAACTCATCCAATATTGGACGATGGAAGCGGTTTTTGTTGCTCATCTGACGGCTCAATTCGAAATAGATTCGAAGTGAAAGCTGCTCAGCCCAAGCTCGTTGCTCTAGGTTTAATACCCCAGTTGCAAACTGAGAGTGGACCTCAGCCAAGTCACTCTGAGTATCGTTGTAGATCTCGATTAAAGCACGCGCGTCACTGCCATCTTGTAGGCTTTCCCAGTTACGCCACATGTTTTGCAGTAGCGTTGGAGCAAGTTGCTGTGGAGCATCAACCGCTTCAGGGTAGTACGCCTCAGTACCAATCACGTTGGTAATCAATACCGCGTGATGAGCCGTTAGTGAGCGCCCAGATTCAGAAATAATGGTCGGAACTGGTTGCTCATACTGCTGACATACATCGCCTACCGTACTCACAATGTTGCGCGCGTACTCAATCAAGCCGTAGTTCATCGAGCTAGAAGACTGGCTGCGTGTACCATCATAATCCACCGCCAAACCGCCCCCGATATCGAAGTACTGGATGCCTGCGCCCATAGCTCGTAATTCACAGTAAAAACGAGCTGACTCATTCACACCGTTGCGAATATCACGGATGTTCGCCATCTGTGAGCCCAGGTGGAAGTGAACCAATTGCAATGCATCTAGCTGGCCTTCTTTCTTCAAGCGCTCGATAACCGAAAGCACTTGAGATGCCGCCAAGCCAAATTTAGATTTCTCGCCACCGCTTGATTGCCACTTGCCCGCACCTTGAGATGCAAGGCGAATGCGAAGACCAAGACGAGGCGTTACACCTAAGTCTTTGGCTTCTTTAAGCACTAGGTCTAGCTCAGATAGCTTCTCAAGTACGATGAAAACCTTATGTCCTAGCTTCTCGCCAATCAGTGCTAATCGGATGTATTCACGGTCTTTGTAGCCGTTACATACAATCACAGAACTCGCTTTTTGTGCCAAAGCCAATACCGCGAGTAACTCAGGCTTACTGCCCGCTTCTAGCCCCAACTGCTTAGTCTCAAGCTGCGCTTGGCTCTCTAGGATCTCGTCGACCACTTCTTTTTGCTGGTTTACCTTAATTGGGTAGACCAACAAGTAATTATTTGGGTATTGGTACTCGGCTATCGCTTGGTTGAACGCCTGACAAATACCATGCACACGCTGATGTAAGATTTGAGGAAACCTTACTAGAACAGGCAAGTTAAGTTGTTTTTGCTCTAATTGAGAAACAATATTACTCAACGGTACTTGGTGTGCGTTGTCGCTGCGCGGTGATACATACACCTCACCTTGATTGTCGATACCGTAGAAGCCTTGGCTCCAGTAATGAACGTTGTAATCCGCGCGAACACGGTCAAGTTTAGAAAGTTTTTCCACGTCAAATCTCACAAAGACAAGAGGAAGGACAAATGACTCAGAAGAACCTGAAGCCAAACCTAACACGGGTTCATTCGGTTTCGTTTCACCGCCGTGTGGGGCGCATTAACGGATAAAATGAGGTTGGAGTCTAACAAAAGGATTTTGTCGTGAGGATAAATAAAGGAGGTGCGGGGTTGAAGTCAGCTTAGGACGTGCAAGGTTTGGTGTTTGTGCATGCTAAGATCCTGGATAACTACTGGCGTAGTTTCCAGGATGACGGGGTCATATCAAGCTTCAAGCTTCGAGCTTTCAGTCTGATTTGAACCCCACCAGCAAAATCTCAAATCACCGTCATACTGGAAAACACATGGTGTTTATCCAGTATCTTGGGGGGTGCGAAAGTCAGGTATGGGTACTCTCTAAGGTCCTGACTTTCGTCAGGATGACGGTGCGATTATTGTATTGTGGAAGTAGGTCTTTGTTGGTAACTTAGCTCAACCCAGTAATATTCCCATCTTCATCAATATCAAGATTCATGAAGGCTGGCTTGTCTGGTAGGCCTGGCATGGTCATTACGTTGCCGCATAGGGCGTAGATGAAGCCTGCGCCTGCGCATAGCTTTAGTTCGCGGATGGGTACGTCGAACTGGGTCGGAGCGCCTTTAATGTTGCCGTCGGTTGAGATCGACATTGGCGTCTTTGCCATACAGATAGCAAGGTTATCGAAACCTAGAGATTTAAACTGCGCCAGTTGAGCTTTCGCTTTGTCGCTTAAGGTCACTGATGCTGCGCCGTAGCCTACTTCCGTTACAGCCATGATCTTCTCTTCTAGCGTCTGAGACATCTGATAAAGAGGTTTAAATTGAGCAGGTGTTTGGCACTGAGCAACCACCTTAGCAGCAAGCTCAGCGGCTCCTGCGCCGCCTTGTGCGAATGCTTCACATACAGCAACTTCAATAGAGTAAGGCAGTGCCTCAACCATTTGTTTTAGCTTTGCTAGTTCTTCTTCGCTGTCTTGCGGGAAGCGGTTGATAGCAACTACCGCCGGCACGCCGTACTTTACGACGTTCTCGATGTGCCATTTTAGGTTCGCAAAACCCGCTTCAAGGGCTGCGCTGTCCTTGTCGAACATGCTGTCTGGGATCGGTTGACCTGGCTTTAGGTTATAGAGACCAGAGTTGGCCTTCAAGCCGCGAAGCGTTGCCACTACTACTGCGCAATCTGGCGCTTTACCAGAAGCCTGAGCCTTGATGTTACATGCCTTCTCAAAGCCCATGTCTGAGCCAAAGCCACCTTCAGTGACCGTGTAATCTGCAAGTTTAGTCGCGATGTTGTCAGCGATGATAGACGAGTTGCCGTGTGCAATATTGGCAAAAGGACCCGCATGAATAAGCGTTGGGATACCCTCAAGGGTTTGCATCATGGTTGGCTCGATGGCCTCACGCATGCTGACTGTCATTGCGCCCGCTACGCCTAAGTCTTCGGTAGTCACGGCTTTACCATCAAGGTTGTAGCCAATCACTATGCTACCAATGCGGCGACGCAGGTCTTGCAAATCACTGGCTAGGGCAAGTACCGCCATAAGCTCAGATGCCGCTGAGATATCAAAGCCATCTTCACGCTCATAACCATTGATGGTTTTACCCTCATCGTTCAAGCCTACGTTGATCTTGCGAAGCGCACGGTCGTTGTGATCGATCACGCGCTTCCACACGATGCTTTGCGGGTCGATACGCAGTGCCGTTAAGCCTGAGCGTGCTTCAAAGTCTTCATAGCCATTACGCTGCTCGTGATAGATGCGCGCATCTATTGCCGCTGAAGCAAGGTTGTGAGCGGCAGTCACAGCGTGGATGTCACCCGTAAGGTGCAGGTTTAACTCTTCCATCGGCGCAACTTGCGAGTAACCACCACCCGCTGCACCTCCTTTGACGCCAAATACTGGCCCCATAGAAGGCTGTCTGATACAGGCCATTACAGATTGACCTACCTTGAACAGGCCTTGTGCCAAGCCAATGGCGGTCACGGTTTTACCTTCACCAAGAGGGGTTGGCGTAATCGCAGTCACTACGACTAACTTACCGGTTTTCTTGTTTTCTAGACGCTTAAGCGCCTTAAGAGAAACCTTGGCTTTGTGTTGACCATGAGTTTGAATCTCATCAGCATGCAAACCTACGGCAGTAGCTACATCAGCAATAGGGCGTAATGGGGTAGAACGAGAGATTTCAATGTCCGACAGCATGGCTTCCTCAGGGAGATAAAAGAGACAATCTGATTTTGGCGGGGATAATAAAGAATTCTGACAATAAGTAAAGTGCAAACGTTTGCGTTGAATGAAAAACGAACATTTCAATTATGGAAGGGTCACAAACTGAAGCCTATACAGGCTATAAACCGCTTTTATTTGAATACCTTAGCTAGCCAGCCTCGAATTCCCTTATTGCCCCCAGCAAATTCTTTCAAAATGTTGCTTCCTTTATAGAAAGACTCATTCCATTCACAACGTAACTCGTCAGCCGAAACAGGGGTAAACGAAACCAGTAATAGACTCCCTTCGGTGGCGTAATCATTCGCCAGAGAGTAATCCATTTCTAGCTGCCCTTGTACAAACAGCCACAGATGCATGGTAAGCCAAAACTCAATGACCAGAGGAGACTTAAACGCAGCTGCGTGTTTATCCTCTAAGGACCCATCAATAACGCGCTGCATGGCAAGCAAGCTCTCTTGCTGAGCGTTCAACTGATGCAGCAGTTTTTCATGGTGCAGAGTAAACAAGCCCAACAGCAACTGAAGATCAGAATGTTGCGAATGCTTCAACTTGGAGCGCTCAAACAATGGCGAGAGCTTTTCACACAATTGCTCAAGTTGCGACGAGTCCACGTTTACAGAAACGGAGTTCGTTGGAAGTTCAAAGCCAATGGCATGAACAGCGTTATATAAAGCGTTAGGTGTTGTCATAGGGCCAAGGCGTTACGAGAAAAGGCTAACGATACCTCATCTCTTTCATTGTGCCTATGACATCAATGAAAATCGTATCGCTTCACAACTACTTTGAGTTGCCTGAATAGATGAAAGCCTGCACATGTGCAGGCTTTTGATTGAGGTTAGTTAGTTCAAGAACACACTCGGAATCTCATTCGGGTATCGATCATAGCTTGGCTGGTTGTAATCAATATCTGATACACCAATCAAATCAAGTACCTGATAGAGTGTCTTACCTACATGGCCAAAGGCGATCCCTGCATGGTGCGGGTAGCGTTTTTGAATAAGAACGTGGCGATAGAAGCGCTGCATTTCTGGGATAGCGAATACCGCAATCGAGCCAAATGACTCTGGGTCAATGTCCAGAATGTCACCTTGAGCGACGTAGGAGCGAAGCTTAGTATCCGCTGTAGATTGAAGACGGAACAGTGTCACCTCTCCTGCTTTGATTTGCCCCTCTAACGTACCGCGAGTAATATCTGGGTCTTGTCCTGGCTCCATCAAGCTATGCATAATTTTCTGGAAGCGTAGCTGGGAATTCTTCATACAGCTTGGTGCGGTATTACCACAGTGAAAACCCATAAACAGGTCTTTCTCTGTGTACTCTCCCATCTTATCACCTGCATTCTCAACCATATCTTTCGGTACAGTATTATTGATGTCTAGCAGTGTAGCTGGGTGGTTGGTCGCACAAGTGATCATGTACTCCGACAAAGCGCCATAGATATCCACTTCGCAAGCGACGGGTATGCCACGCTCTGCAAGGCGAGCATTGACGTAACAAGGCACAAAGCCAAAGAATTTTTCAAAGGATGGCCAGCACTTGTTAGCAAAAATACCAAAATTAGAGGCACCTAGGTTTTCTTTATGGAAGGTCAGTAGTGCAACCTCATATTGAGCAAGTTTAGGAAGCAAATCAGGGTACGGATTGTTGTCGCCTAGCTCTTTCTCCATCTCTGCAACAATGCCTGGAATATCGGAATGACCTTCTGCGGCTTGGTATAGATCAAGCAGGTCTAACTCACTGTTTTCCATCACTTCTACACCAAGATCGAACAGGGCTTTTATAGGCGCGTTACACGCAACAAAGTCATGAGGACGCGGCCCAAAACTAAAGATTTTTAGCCCTTTAAGACCAAGAATAGTGCGAGAGACAGGAACAAAATCACCTATCATTGTTGCGACTTCTTCCGGGGTGCCCACTGGATATTCAGGAATATGAGGACGAATGTTGCGCAAGTTGGCACTGTATGAAGCGTTAAGCATTCCGCAGTATGCATCACCACGGTCATTGCTCAGACACGCAGTTGACTCTTCTGCAGCAGAAACAAACATTACAGGCCCGTCAAAGCGTTGCGCCATTTGAGTCAGCGGACCTTCGGGACCAAAGTTGCCAAGATAAATCACTAGCGAGTTAATCCCCTTGTCTTTGGCCTCTTCAAGCGCCAGCAACATATCATTTTCATTCTCGATGATGGTTTCTAACTGCACAATATCAATATCTTTTTGCTCGCAGTGTTGTACCACATTCTCTCTACGCTGCTTTGAAAGAGAAATAGGGAAACAGTCACGACTGACCGCAACAATACCCATTTTTACTTGAGGAATATTAATCATAATTGTCTCGATTTAATTTTTTGTAGTGAATACTTTATAAATAACATTGTGCTGATAGTGTCTATCTGGCCCATATATACATTCTTGTTTATTATCCATATTAATTTGATTTGGATAACACTGAGTTTCTAAACACAAGCCTGCATGTTTATTGTATATATTAGAGTCTCGACCAATTTCATTATTTAAGAAATTTCCGCTATAAAACTGCATGCCTATTTGATCTGTAGCGACCTGTAGTTCTATTCCAGAATTATTCCCAAATACTCTTGCAACGGGTTTGATTTCTGTTGAGTCAAAACACCAGCAATGATCATAGCCGCCCGAATTTTCTAGCTGCTCATTGGACTGAGATAGCCCCTCTCTAATAGCCATTCCCGTACGCAGATCAAACGGAGTATCCTCGACTGAAGCCTTAAACAGCGGGATAGCTAGCGCATCGACATGAAGGTAATCGTTGGCCTCAATCTGGATGAAATGGTCAAGTACATCCGCACTACTGCCTAGATTAAAGTAGGTGTGTTGCGTCATATTGATAGGTGTTAGTGCACGCGGGAACGCTTGATAGTTAATGCTAAGAGCATTGTCTTCAGACAAGTGGTACTCAACCTTAAACTCAATATCACAAGGGTAGCCTGCGTCACCACTCTCAACCATAGTGCTCAACCGTAAAGACGCACTGTTTACTATTTCAACATTCCAACGCTTCGCGCCAAGGCTCGCGGAAGCACCATGTAAATGATTAGTGCCTTCATTGCACTCAAGTTGATAGTCGTCTTCACCAATAGAGAAGTGGCCGTTGGCAATTCTGTTGGCCCATGGCCCAACAAGACAGCCCAAGTAGCACTTACCGTTCAAATATTGCTCTGGGGTATCGTAGCCAAGGACAATGTTTTTTCTATTGCCACTGATATCATTGGTATAAAAATTAACGATCAAACCACCAAGGTCTGATATATCAATTTGTGTTCCTTTATTATTAACTAGAGAAAACAATTTATATTCCCCCCAATTGGATACCTTTACGTCTTTCATGTTAGAGTCCTAATAACAAGCTAATGAAGTTATTTTCTTCTATTAATAAGAGAGTTTCCATTATGTTTTTTAAAAACAAGATTGAGAAAAAATGTATTTGTGAACTCTGTTTAGGTAAAAAAATAGCCTCCAAGTAGGAGGCTATTTCAATTCTCAGTGATATCAGTTACTGGCTAAGTTGAACCTTCAATCCAGCCTCTGAAACCTCAACTTCTTGAGCCGGTTTCTTAGCGTCTAGCTCTAGAAGTGCTTTGATCTGTTTCAGCTTTTGTTGGTCAAGCTTATAAAACATCATAAACACAGCTAGAGAAGCAAACATCACTCCAGGAACCACAGTAAACAGTAGGTTTATGGAGTTGACTGCTTCTGCAGTTTGCACTTCAGCGCCACCTATATAACCTGACCATGCCAGTATCCAGCCAACTGCTGCTCCACCTAATGCAATACCAAGTTTGATAGCGAAGAGATTGGTAGAGAACACCATACCGCTTAGAGAGCGATTGCTGCGTGTTTTCTCGTAGTCGACCACATCGGACATCATGCTCCAAAGAATTGGTGTAGTCGCTGTTTGAACTAACGCTAGCACAATGGTGATAGCGAATATCATTGTCACGTTCGTTGGATCAACGGCGTACATCAGCATTGAAATAAAACCTGAGATGACAATTAATATGCGGTAAACCGTAGGTTTGTTGTATTTGCCAAACAGTGGTGACGATAACATCGCGCCAGCAATAGCAGCTAGCATTCCTGCAACCATAAACATGGTTGCTAGGTCGCCACGCCCCATCACCGTGTTTACGTAATACATAGTCGTCGCACCTTTTAGCACCGCCCCCGTAAGCAACACGATATTTACGATAAACAGTACCCGCCATTGGTCATTCGCTAGAAGTAGCTTCAAATCTTCCCAAACAGATTGCTTTTCTTCCACTTCAGGCACGTGACGCTCTTTAGTATTCGCAAAGCTGACGAAAAATAGTGCAATCGCGATTGCCCCCATGATTGCCATTGCACCAAGATAACCTTTTTGTAAATCACCATCACCAATCACTCCTACCAAAGGTAGCGCAACCATTGCAACCACAAGACCACCAGCAGTGCTTAGAGCGAAACGATAAGACTGTAGTGATGTGCGCTCTTCTGAATCATTAGACAAGGCATTGGCCATAGCACAATAAGGAACGTTGATCGCCGTATACATAAGAGTTAGAAAGATGTACGACGCGTATGCATAGACAATCTTGCCCGTTTCGCCGAAGTTGGGTGTGTAGAAGGCGAACATGCACGCAATGCCAAATGGCACGGCCATCCACAACAAATACGGACGATAGCGACCATGCTTTGATTTAGTTCGATCAACAATTGAGCCCATAAGCGGATCAGTTACAGCATCAATGAAGCGAACTAAAAGGAACATTGTGCCCATGTGTGCAGGAGAAAGCCCATAAACATCGGTATAAAAATAGGCGAGGAAAAGCATCACTGTTTGCCAAACGAAATTACAGCCGGTATCACCTAAGCCGTAGGCAACCTTCTCTCTTACGGACAGCTTGATCGTATTCATTATTATTCTCCGGGTACAAATTAGTTGCCTGTTATTCTTATCCTTATGATTCCATTGTTCATTTGCCCAAACTAGCAAAGGGTTTATGTTATTTGATTAGTGTGAGCAACTTCAGAATTCCACAACAACGCCCAGAAAATACTTCTTTAAAATCATAGCATTAAGACCAAGTTCCGCACGAAAGACCAAAAAGTGACAGAGTTGAGGGCTAATACACATTTAGAAGATTTACCCGCTAAGAAATGAAAAATAACAATTGATCCTTACGCAAACAGGTCATCAAAAAATTCAAATTTCACGCAAATTCATCAACAAATAAACCTTAAATAACTGAGGTGTAACCTAGTGTTCACAAGCCTTGTTATGCCGTTAAGCAGGATATTGCCTCATTTTATAGGGTTCACCACTCCATATCACTGCACAAAAAATCTCCGACTGTTTGTCAATGCTGTGCTTCAGTTGGCAGCAAGAGTGCAAGCAAATTGACTCTAGAAGGGATTTAATAGAGCATTGAGACTTATTCTCAAAACCAATGAATTAGAAAAAGGTCACCATGAAATTTATCAGGATTGTTCTAGGAAAGATTATCTTGTTGCTCAACTTTATCTTCACGCCACGCGGAGTCAAAAGGTCTGAAGAAGCACAGCAAGCAGCCGATGCAAAAGCCAATGATTTAACCCTTTATCAATTTGATGCTTGCCCGTTTTGCGTGAAGGTGCGTCGCGAAATGAAGCGTCAATCCGTCAATGTCGCGCTTAAAGACGCAAAGGGTGACGAAGCCGCACGTGAGGAGCTGTTATCTGGTGGAGGCCGAGTTAAGGTGCCATGTCTTAAGATCACACAGCAAGGCACAGAGACCTGGATGTATGAATCAAAAGACATTGTGGCTTACTTACAAAAAGAGTTTGCTTAACATTGATACTCTGAGCGTTCGAGTCAACTTTAAAGAGATCCGACATCGAGCGCTCTATTAAGCCTTTCATGCACAATGTTCCTAGATTTACCCTTGAAATATCTTTGTAAACCAAACATCTAGCGCACGTTGCTTATGCTCAGGGCCGTTAATATGTACTAAGCCCATGTGCTTAGCCTCATCCCAAGAGAGAGTGCCCGTAGCAAGAGCATCCAGTACGTCCAGTTCTGTCACCAGCATGACCTCTGCTTGCGTTGGCAAGATGTCCTTCCCTGTCACTTGAACACTAGGTTCCATCTTTACGTCGCTGTAGTGACCCTTTATCGCCTCAAATAGCGTGAAATCCACCTTATTGGCATAGGGCTTCTCAATGGATGATTTAAAGCTGAACAAGCGAAAGTGATCAGGCTTATTGGCGTTATGGAGCTCACCAGATTGGCGCACCTCAATCACACTCGAAAATACATCAAGAGAGCCTTGTTCAATTGTCATATTGAAGCCCGCACTTTGATGAAACCCACACGCAAATGCAGTAGCAGAACAAATACACAAAGCGACCACTGTACCGAGTTTTAGCATTTTACCTTCCTCAAGCAAAAGGGACCCTGAGGTCCCCTTACCGTTGCATAGGAGTTACATCTGTTGTTATCGAAGTAGGAGTTAGCGAACAATCAACATGATGTCTTGTGGTGCCATTGGCTTATCAAAGTAGCTCATGAACTGACCAAAGCCTTGGATATCACCATTAGCAAACGTAAACTCACCGCTTTGCATCTTTTGTCCCATCACTTGCTGGGCATTGGCACCGGCCATTAGGACGTCATTTAAGGTGGCTCGAGTGGTATTGATCTCTACGTCTGCATTCTCTAGCGCTACTTCATGCAGCTGTGCAATACCTTGACGAATCTCGATAGTGAAAGACTCATCGGTATCAGAGAAGTTGTATACCAGCGTCATGTTCACATCTAGGGTATTCTCAGCAATCAGTGTCGACGTCATCATGTCGAAGATCTGCTTGCTAGGAAGAGCGGTAAGCACATCAACAGAAGCAAAGCTAATCATGTTAGAGAAGTCACGGGTACCTTCCAGCTCAGCGGCAGCGTTAAGTGCCCAGTTACGCCAGTTAATGTTCACTTGATCTGCAGCCCACGCTTTATACGCTTTCGCTTTAAGCTTACGAGCTTCCATATCATCTTTGTTCACTGTGATTGGGTAAGACAGGATCTCAGCGGCAAAGGTGTAGTTTTCCGCTTCAATGGCTGCATTTGCGGTGTTAATGATATTGTCGCGACCGCCCATGATCTCAATGAAGGCTTTAGCGCGCTGCTCATACGCCATTGGCTCTAGCTGCCACGGGTCACCCTCGAAGAAGCCGTTGTAGCCGACATAGATCTGACGCACAGCGTGTGCCACCGTGCCGTAGTGCTCGCCCAACCAAGGGTGCTCAGCAAGATGCTTAGGCAGTTTAACTACCTCAACCAACTCATCAGGGGTCATACCCTTGTTCATATAGCGAATAGTTTGGTCGTGCGTGTATTGAATCGCATCACGGTACGCTGTTAATACGTTCGCTACCGCTTCTTTTCCTTCAACAGGACGGCCGTGAGAGTTGATCATCACTTCAGTATCAAACTGACGCATGATGTCGATACCCTTGAACCACATGGATGGGTCGCGGAATTTCGTGCCACGAATAGTGTGCAGGTTCGGGAAGTTTTCGCCCTGTAGCACTTCTGCCGCGTGCAGGATTTTTTGCTCTGGCAGGTAAACGACAACTTCATCTTTGGTTTCAGAAGGAACGTTGACGATTTCTAGTTTCACGCCGGCAATCGTGGTTTCAATCTTGTCTTTGAATACCACGTTTGGCTCGATGAACGAGATATCACCCTGCATAAAACGAGGACCAAGACCGTCATTCACTGTACCGTGCTCGCCTTCTTCAACGTGCTTAGCGCCCGTGTATGAAGTGCGGTGACCAAACAGTGTGCCTAGGTTTGAAGACCAGTTTGCAACCGCTGCAGTTAGCCCCTCTTGAGCAATGATTTGTACTTCACCAGATGCTACTTCTTCATCATTGGTCCACGCACGAACGCCTGAGATATGGTCGATGTGGTTGTGCGAATAAACAATCGCTTTCACTGGCTTATCGGTGATCTTACGAAACTGCTCTTTGGCCGCTTGCGCCATTTGCACAGACTCGCCTGGATCGACAATGATGATGCCGTCGTCACCCTCAATCATCACAGGAGTATCAAGGCCAAATCCGTAGGCGAGATACACATTGTGATCTACTTGAATGACTGCTTGATCCATCTTACGGCCATGCTTGGTCAAGATTGGATGAACATATTCTGATTCTTTTGTATAAGCTAGAGTATCGCCAGTGGTAGACAACACCTTGATGCGCTCGCCCTTACCCCAGAATAGGTTTGATTTGTGCTCAAATAGCACGCCGTCGTTGTAGCGCGCATCCATATCAACATTCTGATACTGATCTGCGTTGTTAGTTTGAAGTTCTTGACCTGTTTTTGAGGTCGCTTCTACAACGGGTGTGCTTGCTAGGGCATTAGATGCAAAAAGCACCGTTGCTATCGCAGCAGGTAGGGACATTTTTCGAAATGTGTTTGTCATAGGGAGTAATACCTAACTCTATTTTTATAATCGTATTTTCGAAGAACCTTTCAAGAACTCTCCGAAAACTAGTTAAAAATGATATTAGGGCTTAGGTACAATCGAATAAATGATGAGTTTCGATATCAATATATCGTAATTACGATATTATTAGTCGTGATATAGAGAGATTTATTATGCAAAACGATATCCCAAACTTTAATTTGCTGGCTGTATTTGCGGCTGTCATAGAGCAAGGTAGCTTGAGTAAGGCGGCTGAACAGCTCAATACCAACCAGTCGACGGTGAGTACGGCAATGGCTCGTCTATCAAAGCAGTTGGGGCAAGAGCTGTATTTGCGCAAAGGCAGAGGCATTGAGCCCACCAGCTACGCGAAGAATCTTTATAAGCAAGTACAAGAGCCTATCAGCCAGCTTAATCAGGTCTTCCAATCTCTGGGCTCATTTGATCCGGAGACCGCTAAGCGTCAATTTGTTATTACTGCGCCAGAGCATCTGCAATGGGTGTTAATGAATCGATTTGCCAAAACCACGCCAGCAGATATCACTTTGGAAGTGTTTGATCAGCCTTCAGATGAAAGCAAGATGTACGATGACTTGATGAGTCAGAAGGTTGACCTGTTGATAGATATCTTGCCGCCAAAGCAAGCTAGCATTCGAAGTACAAAACTACTGGAGAACAGCTTTGTGGTGGTATGCAGCCAAGATCATCCTCGCATACAAGGGACGCTGACAGCGGAGCTCTTCATGCAAGAAAAGCACGCCCTACTAGAGAGGAAAAGAAACAGCCTGTATAGCCTCACCCACTACACCAGTATCGACTTATCCAAACGAAACGTGGCCTATCACGGACGCACCCTGTTCAGTAACTTGATGCTCTGTAGCCAAACCGACTGCCTGAGTGTTGTGCCGCTATCACTGGCACTGCAATTCAAAGACAGACTGCAACTACAGGTATTCACCCCCCCGTTTGAGCATACGGCTATGAGCACTTATTTGATCTGGCCAAAACGACTTGATAATGACCCTGCGCATATATGGCTCAGAGATACGATTTTTTCAATATCGAAGAAGATTCAGGTGTACTTGGATAGATATAAGCTTGAGCATGATTAAGCGACAGATGTGAGACTCGATAGTTATAAAAAACGCCAAATACGATAATTTGGCGTTTAGTTTTATGCTTAGAAAGGATTTATTCAATGAGCTATTTTACAAAATCTCCATTGGATTCGTTCGATGCTCTATGGCTTTATCATGCTTAGCCATTACAAAGAAATTGTCTATCCAATGTAATATCAATGCCGAATCCTGCGGCTGACTAAGTTCGATAAAGGCTTGTTGGTAATACTGCGGCGTAATCAAGTGTTTGCGTTTCTCCACTAATTTTTCAGTAAAGCTAACGCCAAACTCAGGGTGCCCCTGTACGGTTAACACATGGTTGTCTTTAACCAACATAAAGTTAGGGCAAAATTCATTACTTGCGATCACTTTGACGCCGCGAGGCACCGTTGTCACCTGATCTTGGTGACTCACAAGCAGTCGGACGCTATCAACGGATAAGTTCATCCATTTTTTCTGAGCGGTGACTTTCACCTCATAGCTTCCCAGGCCCCAGCCTTTATCTGACTTTTGCACCGTGCCACCTAAGGCACGAGCAATCAATTGATGGCCGAAACATATGCCAACAAGGGGACGCCTGAGCACTTCACAGCGAATGATCCAATCAACGAGTTGTAGAATCCAGGGATGATCATCGTACGCATTGTTCACGCTACCAGTAATAATAAACCCATGGCATTCATCGTGATGAGGCAGCTCTCCCTTGGTTGCGTCATAGTTCTGAAATGTGAACTCATTGTTGACCTCGTAAAGCGAAGCCTCAATCATGTCCGCATACTGCCCATGGTCATCCGACAATGGTGAGTCAACATGACCGCACGTTAATATCCCTATCTTCATTGTTCACCTACTTCATTGTTGGCATTACAAATTCACTTTCTCGTTGTCCTTTCGGCCAGCGGGCAGTCACTGTCTTCATTCGGGTGTAGAAGCGAACCCCATCATTGCCGTGGACATTTAAAGGGCCAAATATTGAACGCTTCCAACCCCCAAAGCTGTGGAATGCCATTGGCACTGGGATAGGTACGTTTACCCCTACCATACCAATTTCAACTTTCTCCGAGAAATCACGGGCCGTATCACCGTCACGGGTATAGATAGCTGTGCCATTGCCAAACTCATGCTGATTAATTAGCTGCAGCGCCTCTTGATAATCTTTAGCGCGAACAACGCACAGCACAGGGCCGAATATTTCTTCGTTGTAAATCGTCATATCAGAAGTGACGTTGTCAAAAAGAGTGCCCCCAACAAAATACCCAGGCGCAGAGGCATTAATATCACGGCCATCTACCACCAAGGTGGCTCCTTGATCCACACCGGTTTGAATATACTCTTTCACCTTGTTCATGTGCGGTTCGCTGACAAGCGGCCCCATTTCATTTTCTGGGGAAACGCCAAGACCTGGGCCAACGCGCAGGGTTTGGACTTTCTCTTTTAGCGAGGCAACCAAACGGTCTGCTGTTTCATCACCCACCGCAACCGCAACCGAAATCGCCATACAGCGTTCACCAGCAGCGCCATAAGCGGCTCCCATAAGGGCGTTTGTGGCTCCTTCGAGATCGGCATCAGGCATCACCACTAAGTGATTTTTTGCGCCGCCCAGCGCTTGTACGCGTTTTCCATTAGCACTGCCTTTGCTGTATATCGCCTCGGCAATCGGCGTCGAGCCAACGAAGCTGACTGCGGCAACATCGGGTGCCTCCAAAAGGGCATCAACCACTTCTTTGTCACCCTGAATGACATTAAACACGCCATCGGGAAGGCCCGCTTGCTTCAACATGTCCGCTAGCATCAAGGACACACTTGGGTCTTTTTCTGAAGGTTTTAGAATAAAGCTATTACCACAAGCCAGTGACACCGGAATCATCCAAAGTGGCACCATCACAGGGAAGTTGAACGGTGTAATACCTACGCACACCCCCACAGGTTGCATCATGGAATAACTGTCAATCTCACGACCGACATTCAGCGAATGTTCTCCTTTCAAAAGGTGCGGGATCCCACAGGCAAACTCCACCACTTCTAAACCACGGGTTAATTCGCCCAAAGCATCACTGTGCACTTTACCGTGCTCTGTGGAAATGAGGGTGGCCAACTCATCGGCATTTTCCTCAAGCAAGGCTTTAAAACGAAACATCACACGCGCACGCTGTAGCGGCGGTGTATCTTGCCATGCTTGTTGTGCTTGCTTTGCTACATCGACAGCCGCTAATGCCTCTTCGGCGCTAGATAACTGCACTTGTCCTCGAAGTTCACCATTGGCAGGATCAAACAAGTCAGCCGTTCGCCCACTGTTACTTGCTACCGTTTGTCCGTTAATAAAATTGGATACCAAAACTGACATAGTCTTATTCCTTGTAATCAATATTTTGTAAAACATCTGCTATTAAAGTAAATAGATCATCGATATGCTGTTTTTCGATAATAAGCGGTGGCGACAGCGCGATAATATCGCCCGTCACTCGAATGAGCGCGCCTTTTTCAAAGCACTTAGTGAAGACTTGGAACGCTCGTGAACCCGGTTTACCGGCAATCCCTTCTAGTTCAATGCCGGCAATCAAACCGTAGTTACGCAGGTCTTTCACGTGAGGTAGACCTTTTAAGCTATGCACGGCTTGTTCCCAGTAATCGGCCAGATCGGCAGCGCGGGTATAGAGGTTTTCGTTGCGATAAATATTAAGGGTTGCCAGTCCCGCCGCCGCTGCCACTGGGTGCCCAGAATAGGTATATCCGTGAAAGAGCTCTATAGCTTGACTGTCTGGTGCAACCATCGCTTGGTAAATCTCATCACTCACAAAGACCGCCCCCATTGGTATTGCACCGTTGGTCAGTCCCTTCGCCGAGGTAATAATATCGGGCTTAACATCAAACTCTTGAGCGGCAAAAGGGCTACCGATACGACCAAATCCGGTAATCACCTCATCAAAGATCAGCAGAATGCCGTGTTGCGTACAAATTTCTCGAAGACGCTTTAGGTAGCCTTTAGGTGGCAGAATAACGCCCGTAGAGCCAGCAATAGGTTCAACGATAACCGCAGCAATATTGCTGGCATCATGCAAAGTGACGATATTGTTAAGGCTTTCAGCCCACCCAGGATCGTAATCGGGTAAACCTTTACTGAATCCGCTGTTTTCAATGCTTAGCGTATGTGGGAGATGGTCAACACCAGTTAATAAGCTTCCAAATGCCTTTCGATTATTAACAATGCCACCTACCGATATGCCACCAAACCCGACACCATGGTAGCCACGCTCTCGGCCAATAAGACGAGTACGAGTACCTTGCCCAATGCCCCTTTGATACGCCAGCGCGATTTTCAAGGCGGTATCGACCGATTCTGAACCTGAGTTAGTAAAAAACACCTTAGATAGACCTGCAGGAGCAATCTCGGCTAGAGATTCTGCGAACTCAAACGCTAATGGGTGTCCCATTTGGAATGTAGGAGCGAAATCAAGGTTGTGAATTTGATTAGCCACCGCCTCGCTAATTTCACGTCGACCATGACCCGCATTACAACACCACAACCCAGCCGTCCCATCGAGGATCTTGCGTCTATCTTCAGATGTGTAGTACATCCCTTCAGCAGACACTAGCATCCTTGGCGAAGCCTTAAACTGCGAGTTGGCAGTAAACGGCATCCAGAATGCATCCCTATTTGCTGAACTATTGGTATCTTGCTTGTTTATCCCTTGCATTGTGCACTCCAACTAAGCATGTTGAATCAACATCGTTTCTTTTACTAAACACCGCAAAACACTCACACCTCAACATGTAAATACAATGTTATTAAATAATGAACAAAATTGACTATAGAACGTTTTATTTAGCTGTTCAATGATTGAATTATAAACACTTACTGGTTTTTTGCGTTTAGTGAGCTAGGATTGTGTTTAGTTTACTAATCACAACGCGAAAAGTTGGAGATTGTGCCCAATGGATACGGAAATAGGACCACGATTTAAAACCTTGAGAGAGCAAGCCGGTCTATCACAACGTGAGCTCGCTAAGAGAGCGGGTGTCACCAATGGCTTTATCTCACAAATAGAAAGCAACGCGGTTAGCCCTTCTGTTGCGTCACTGAGTAAGTTGCTCAGTAAGATCCCCTCATCCATGGCGGACTTTTTTGCCATCGATGAGCCAATGCCAGAGCAGTTCTTTACGCGTAAAGAAGAGCAACCCGAAATCGGAAGAGGCAAGATCAGCTATCGCCAAGTCGGGCATTACCATGAAGGTAGGCATATTGGCATGCTAAGAGAGACCCTAGCACCCGGTGCAGACACTGGCAAAGAGATGTTGAATCATGAAGGACAAGAGTGCGGTGTCATCGTAGAGGGCGAATTAGAGCTTACCGTTGATAATGAAGTAACCGTGCTACGCAAAGGTGATAGCTACTACTTTGACAGCATGCGTGCGCACCGATTTAGAAATACCACAAACTACGATTGCGTTATCGTCAGCGCAAATTCACCGGCCAGTTTTTAAGGAAGAAGGTAAATTTATGGATACTACTACTTGGCATGCTAAGGCCGAAGCCCTTAGCTTTCGTACTCAAGCATTTATTAACGGAGAATTTGTAAACTCCGTTTCTGGCGATACGTTTGAAATCATTAACCCTGCTACTGGGCGCCTGCTTGCTCATGTTGCCCGTTGTGATGAGGCCGATGTTAACCTTGCGGTCGATGCTGCTCGTAATGCGTTTGAAAGTCGTATTTGGAGCGGTTTAGCTCCAGCCGACCGCAAAGAGATTCTCCTTAACTACGCTAAGCTCATTGACGAACACAAGGAAGATTTTGCCTTGTTGGAATCCTTAGACATGGGCAAACCCATTTCAGATGCTATGGGCTATGATGCCCCTGCAACGGCTCGCTGTATTCAATGGAACGCAGAAGCTATCGATAAAGTGTACGACGAAGTCGCACCTGTCACCGAGGGTGCACTGGCGCTGGTGACTAGAGAAGCCTTGGGCGTGGTTGCCGCTATTGTGCCTTGGAACTTCCCGACTGTCATGGCGTCATGGAAAATCGGCCCAGCTCTTGCCACCGGTAATTCAGTGATAGTAAAGCCTTCGGAGAAATCCCCTCTTACCGCCATTTTGCTGGCAGACTTGGCCAAACAAGCGGGTATTCCAGATGGCGTATTTCAAGTTCTTCCAGGCTTTGGTCATGAGGCAGGACAAGCACTTGCTCTGCACAATGATGTTGACTGCATTACCTTTACCGGCTCAACCGCTGTAGGCAAAAAACTTCTCAGTTTCGCGGGTGAATCAAACCTTAAGCGTGCATTCATGGAGTGCGGCGGGAAAAGCCCTCACATCGTCCATCATGATGTTAAGGATATAGAGAAAGCGGCCGCTACAGCGGCTTCAGCCATCTGTTATAACCAAGGCGAAGTTTGTACAGCAGGGTCTCGTTTACTGGTCCACTCTTCCATCAAAGATGAGTTCATCGAGCTGGTTAAAAAACACATGGCCAATTGGCAACCTGCGGATCCCCTTGAAAGCGATACTCGAGTAGGAGCCATTGTTGATTCAGCCCAGTATGAGCGAGTCTTAAACTACATCAATATCGGTCAGTCTGAAGGGGCTACACTGGCATTTGGTGGCACTACCGTGATGAACCACACCGATGGCTTCTTTATTCAACCCGCTTTATTTACCGACGTCACTCCAGACATGCGCATTTATAAAGAGGAAATCTTCGGCCCTGTCTTGTGTGTGACTAGCTTTGATTCCATAGATGAGGCCATAACGCTCGCCAATGACAGCGAGTACGGGTTGGCTGCGGGTATTTGGACGTCGGATATGTCTACCGCCATTAAGTGCTCACGGGCTTTACGAGCAGGAACCGTCTTTGTGAACAACTGGGACGGCGGTGATATGACAATGCCATTTGGTGGTTATAAACAAAGTGGTAATGGTCGAGACAAGTCACTGCATGCCTTGCACAAGTACACTGAGGTTAAATCAACTTGGATAGAGTTGGACTAACAATAAAGGCCTAGCATGAGCTAGGCCTTTTCATTTACACATATTAGCTGATCTCTATTTCTCTTGGCGTTGGCGCAGACGGCTCAATTTTAGGAACCACTACAACCAAAACACCATCGGTGAATTCAGCATAAATATCACTCGTGTTCACATTGTTGCTTAAGGTAAAACTGCGTACCATTTTACCTTGGTAGCGCTCCTTGTGAATGTACTTTTCTTGTTGAGTGTCTTTACGTGACTCTATGGTGACCGCAGAAATGGTTAACATCCCCTTTTCACACGACACCGAAATGTTGTCTTTGTCGACACCCGGTAAATCAGCGATGATTTCAAACGCAGTCTCTTTTTCCATCACATCAACATTTGGAGAAAACTGCCAATGATTCCACCGAGGGTGAAACGTAGGTACCGCATTATCAAACAGTCTCCCGAAGTCAGACCAAGAGTCTCTTGGTAGCAAGCTCATAATCACCTCCAACCTTGTTTAGATACCCAATATAAGTTTAGTTCTATTGGTAGAGTGTATTTAAACATTCTCGGTCAAAGTTGATCACCATCAAACTACACAAAGAGGTAAGCAATTGCCGATGAGACAACCTCAGCGTAAAAAGAGTCAGTAATACCAATCACATTAAGTAATGTGATCAGCCTAGCTCGTTATTTAGTACGATTGGTATAATCTAGAAGGTAGGCGGAGTCGCAGCACTGATTAATTCACACTCGACCTTGCCTCTGTTGCGAAATCGGTGCGGTTTACGTGTTTCAAAGTAGTAAGAGTCGCCCGCTTTCAAGACACGAGTGTGACTACCCACGGTGATTTCAATTTCACCACGAATGATTATCCCACCCTCTTCACCATCATGCTCAATAAAGTCGGTACCGGTATCTGAGCCTGGAGGATAGATCTCTCTGAGAACAGCCAATTGACGCCCTTCGCGCTTTGCACCCACCAGCAGCATTTTTATTTTGCCATCGCCAAGATCAGCCATCTGTTCGGCGGTAAAGAAAATATCGTCTTTCGGTTCTACGTCTAAGGTAAAAAACTCCCCCATCGAAATAGGTATAGCGTCGAGGATCTTCTTCAATGATCCAACCGAGGGGTTCACTAGGTTCTGCTCTATCTGGGAAATCATGGAGTTGGTGACACCACTTCGCTTTGCGAGCTCCCGCTGGGACATTCCTCGCATAGTACGAATTGTTTTTAATTGTTTCCCTACATCCATGTTTTTCTCCCAGAAAGGACCAAGTACCGAGCAGCCTGAAGGCAGTTTCTATTGCTGACTCATCTTCATTTCAAGCAGCCTACGCTTCTCGGCTTTCGCCATTACCCACCAAGCGATAAAGGTGGCACAAGAGACCGCTAATATAGTTAACGTTGCCAACGCATTGATTTTAGGGCTGACTCCTAAGCGTACACTGGAGAATACCACCATTGGCAGGGTTGTTGCGCTCGGACCAGAGACAAAACTGGCAATAACCAAGTCATCGAGAGACAAAGTAAAGGCCAGAAGCCAACCGGCAAGGATCGCTGGAGCAATGGACGGAAGGGTAATTTGGAAGAAGACTTTCCATGGTGGCGCGCCCAAATCCATTGCAGCCTCTTCAACTGAACGGTCCACCTCTTGCAATCGTGAGCTGACGACAACCGTCACATAAGCGGTACAGAAAGTGACGTGGGCAATCCAGATGGTCAACATTCCCCGTTGACTGAATAGGTCAAACACTTGCCCCATGGCGATAAACAGCAGCAATAAAGAAAGACCGGTAATCACCTCTGGCATCACCAACGGAGCCGTGATCATAAACGCAAAGCCTGTCTCGCCTCTGAATTTACCAAAACGACTCACCACAAAGGCGGCAATGGTGCCAAGCACGACAGCGGCACTGGCCGATAAGAAGCCAATGATCAAGCTCAGCTTTACCCCGCCCATCAGTAGATCGTCTTCTAATAATTCAAAATACCACTTGAATGAGAAGCCCGACCAAACCGTTACCAGACGATTTTCATTAAATGAGAAAATAATCAGAATAAAAATTGGCAAATATAAGAAGGTGAAACCTGCTGCAAGAATTGCCCATTTTAGCTTACTTTTGTAGACCGGAATGTCGTTCATCCTTGCGCCTCCAGTTCACGTTTTTGATAGCGATGGAACCATAAAATAGGCAACATCAGAATGAGTAGCATCACAATTGCCACTGCCGATGCAACGGGCCAGTCCCTGTTATTAAAGAACTCTTGCCACAACACCTTGCCTATTAATACCGTATCGGGTCCACCGAGTAATTCGGGGATAACAAATTCACCCACTGCAGGAATAAACACCAGCATTGAGCCCGCGATAATTCCCGCTCTCGTTAGCGGCACGAGAATAGTAAAGAGTGTGGTGATAGGTTTAGCACCCAGATCGCTGGCCGCTTCTAACAAAGAATAATCAACGCGCATTAAAGCGGTGTAAAGCGGTAACACCATAAACGGCAGATAGGTATAAATGATACCGATATACACAGCGGTATCGGTGTGGAGTATTTTTAGTGGCTCATCGATCGCACCTGCAGCCAGCAGCACATTATTCAGCAATCCATTATTTTTGAGAATGCCTATCCAAGCGTAAACACGTATTAGGAAACTGGTCCATGAGGGCAGAATTATCAGCATCAAAAGCACATTACGCGTTGATGGTTTTGAGTGCACAATCGCCCATGCAATGGGAAACCCGATAATCAGGCACAGTACAGTCGAGACCAGTGCGATTCGAATTGACTGCAAATACGAAGACACATAAAGATCATCTTCAATAAGGTATTGGTAGCTTCCTACATTCAGCAGCAATTGTAGTTGTTGTTCGGCGTAACTTATTAGCTCTGAATAAGGAGGAATAGAGATTTGGGCTTCAGCAAAACTGATCTTGAAGACAATTAAGAATGGCAACAAGAAAAACAGGAGTAGCCAACCATAAGGGATCGCAAGGAGTAAGCATTTGGGCGTTGGTATAACACGCCAAAGATTGAGTTTGGCTCGTTTCTTCATAATTTTAACACCACGCAGCTGTCCATATCCCAGCAAAGGTTGACTCGCTGCTCCCATGTGGGCATGCCTTTTCTAACACGACTGGTATTTTGCAAAGTCGCAGTGACCAGTTTACCCGAGTCCAATCGCACATGATAAATGGACTGATTGCCCATATACGCAATATCTTCCACCACTCCACTGCACGAATTCGTTGCGTGACGAGTGTGCTCACAAAGGGTCATTTTTTCTGGTCGGACGGCAATCATCACAGGGATGCCTGGAGCACCAGAGATGCCGTGATTAATAGTGATAGCGTTTGGTAGGTCAGGCGTTCTTACGGTCGATTTATCGCTAAGGTTGGTTTCTAAAACACCCTCGAAGATGTTGACCGAACCGATAAATTTAGCGGAGAATTTGGAATTAGGGTGCTCGTAAATAGCTTCCGGCGAACCGATTTGAACAAACTGCCCTTTATTCATGATTGCGATTCGACTGGCCATTGTCATCGCTTCTTCTTGGTCGTGAGTCACCATCACACAGGTCACACCAACACTTTCCAAGATATCGACCACTTCAAGCTGCATTTTTTCACGAAGGTTCTTATCAAGCGCGCCCATAGGTTCGTCTAACAGTAAGAGTTTCGGCTTCTTAGCTAGGCTTCGAGCTAGCGCTACGCGCTGTTTCTGACCACCCGATAGCTGGTGTGGCTTACGCTTGGCGAAATCGGTCATTCGAACCAGTTCAAGCATATGCTTGACCGTATTCGCTCTTTCCTGACTAGGCATTCCGTCTTGCTCTAGGCCGTATGCGATATTCTTTTCAACCGTCATATGCGGGAACAAAGCATAAGATTGAAACATCATATTTACAGGACGTTTATAGGGTGGAATTTCTGCCAAATCCTGTCCATCTAGAATAATTTTTCCGGCACTTGGTTGCTCAAATCCGGCGAGCATTCTCAATAAAGTCGACTTTCCGCAACCCGATGCGCCAAGTAACGCAAACAGCTCCCCTTGATTGATGGTTAAATCAATATTATCTACCGCAGGATAGCCGTCGAATTCCTTGGTTAAACCTCGAATCTCTAAAAGTGGCTTTGGCGGTACAGGTGCAACATGTTCATGGTTGAGTTTGGTATCGAGTGACATCAATGTCATGGTAATCTCCAAGCAAAAATGGCGACTCAAAGAGAGTCGCCAACATAGGTATTGATTTAGTTCTTAAGGAAGTCTGTCCAAGCACGGGTCATAGCACGAGATGTTTTATGCGGTAACATCTTGGAGCTATACAATTTTGCTTGCGCTTCTTCCGTTGGATAAATGCCTGGATCATTCAAGATATCAGCGTCAATAAACTCACGCGATGGCGGGTTAGGATTTGCATACCAAACGTAGTTACTCACTTCTGCAATGACTTCAGGGCGAAGTAGATAGTTAATGAACAAGTGTGCGTTTTTCGGATGCTTCGCTTCTTTTGGAATGGCCATCAGGTCAAACCAAGCAAGAGCGCCCTCTTTTGGAATTGAATACGCGACTTCTACACCATTATCCGCTTCTGCTGCTCGGTCAGCCGCTTGCAATACGTCACCAGACCAGCCGATAGCGACACAGATATCACCATTGGCAAGATCGTTAATGTACTGCGAAGAATGGAAGTAAGTGACATAAGGACGAACCTCTTTCAGTAGCGCTAACGCATCCTTTTTGTAGTCGTTAGGATCGGCACTGTTTGGATCTTTGCCTATGTAATTCAAGGCAGCCGCCATAATTTCCGTTGGGGCATTTAAGAAGCCCACACCACATTTAGACAGCTTCTCCATGTTCTCTGGCTTGAATACCAAATCCCAGCTATCTACAGGAGCGTCAGCACCCAAGACTTCTGTGACCTTCTCAACGTTATAGCCAATACCCGTTGTGCCCCAAAGGTAAGGAACAGAATAAGCGTTATCTGGGTCAACGGTTTCAGCCAAGATCCCCATCAATTTAGGGTCTAAGTTTTTGTAGTTCGTCAGCTGAGATTTATCTAGCTTTTGGAACGCGCCGGCTTTCGCTTGGCGTCCTAAAAAGTCATTACTTGGTACAACCAAGTCAAAACCAGTGTTTCCTGACAGAATTTTCGCTTCTAACACTTCATTTGAGTCAAAAACATCGTAAACCACCTTGATGCCTGTTTCGTCTTCAAATCTTTTAATCGTATCTTCCGCGATATAATCAGACCAGTTGTAGATGTTGAGCACCTTTTCCTCAGCAGCATAGGATGTTATAGAGCTAAGTCCTATCGTCATCCCTAACGCGACACTAAAGTATGCTTTAATTTTCTCCATTTGGATCTCCGTTCCTGTTTGCTCTTGTTTAATACCTTTGGGTATAAGTCTCGTCGGCTACCGCGAAACGTCGGCGAGTGTGTTATCTAACGCAATTTTTGCTTTTTCAATAAATTCATCGATTTCATCACGAGTGATGATCAGCGGTGGCGAACAAATCATGGTGTCGCCAACGGCGCGAAGTACCACTCCCGCAGAGAAGCAGTGTTCACGACATCGTGTTCCAACATCGAGATCCTTGTGATAGCGCTCGTTTGTTGCCTTATCTTTTACTAGCTCAATGGCTCCCACTAAGCCTTTCGTTCTGGCTTCGGCGACCATCGGGTGATCCAGTAACTCACCCCAACGAGAAGCAAAATATGGAGCAATGTCTTCACGAACTCGACTCACAATATTGTGTTTTTGCATCTCTTTGATGTTGGCAATGGCAACGGCGCATGCCGCAGGATGACCTGAATAGGTAAAACCATGAGCAAACTCGGTATCGGCATCAGTGAGAACCTTAGCAACATGCTCCCTAACCATGACGCCACCCAGTGGCAGGTAACCTGAGGTAATGCCTTTCGCCATGCACATTAAATCAGGTTTAATGTCGAACGTTTGGCTCGCAAACCACTCTCCCGTTCGGCCAAAGCCACAGATGACTTCATCGACAATAAGCAAGATTTCATACTTATCACAGATGCGCTGAATCTCAGGCCAGTAACTGTCTGGGGGAATAATCACCCCACCCGCACCTTGGATAGGCTCGGCAATAAAGGCAGCAACATTGTCTTCGCCGACTTCCAAGATCTTGGCTTCCAGTTGCTGAGCACGCTCTAAACCAAATTCATTGGCATCAACACCTTGCCCTTCACCAAAGTGATACGGCTGATCAATATGAACGATATTTGGAAGTGGCAACCCTCCCTGAGCATGCATAAACGCCATGCCACCAAGGCTCGCGCCCGCCATTGTGCTGCCGTGATAAGCGTTGTTACGGCTGATAATGGTTTGCTTGTTAGGTTTGCCCAAGCTTGCCCAGTAATGACGAACCATACGCACAACCGTGTCGTTACACTCCGAGCCAGACCCCGTAAAGAACACATGATTCATTCCTTCAGGAGCCACTTCAGCAAGCAGCGTTGACAACTCTACCGCCGGTGGATGCGTGGTTTGGAAAAACAAATTGTAGTAAGGCAACTCCTGAAGCTGCTTTGTTGCCGCGTCGATAAGCGGTTGGCAGTTGTACCCCATATTTACGCACCACAATCCCGCCATCCCATCTAGGATTTTGTTACCGTCTTCGTCGTAGATATAGATACCTTCAGCTCGAGTAATTACTCGTGAGCCTTTGTCATTGAGTGCTTTAAAGTTGGTAAATGGGTGCAAGCAATGCGCACTATCTTGTTCAATCCATTTAGACCCAGTTTGTTGTGACATAACTTAATTCCATTTCTCGTGGTATTAACGGGTGTGCTTTTCTCTATAGCGTTACCTGTGTTAAACGTTCAATAATAAGAACTCTCTCTCCCAAGAACTGATGACTTGGAAGTAGGTTCGGTATTCCTTACGCTTGATTGCCACGTAAGCCGACACGAATCGATCGCCTAATATCTCTCTCAATTCGTCACAGTTTTCTAACAAGCCCAGAGCATCTTCCAGATTGTGCGGAAGTGAATACGGCTCAGTGGTCATGTCACCGGTACTTTTCTCTGTTGGTGTCAGTTTTTCTTTCATGCCTAAGTAGCCACAGGCTAGCGTCAGCGCCATTGCTAAATATGGGTTCGCATCCGCTCCCGCATAGCGGTTTTCAAGTCGACGAGCTTCTTTATCAGAATTTGGTACACGTAATCCAACCGTGCGATTGTCTTCTCCCCACGCCACGTTAGTGGGTGCAGATTCACCAAAGACTAAACGGCGGTAGGAATTCACATTAGGAGCAAAGAAGGCGATAGCGGCGGGGGTATATTTCTGCATTCCGGCGATGTAATTCAGGAAGAGGTCACTGTTACTGCCATCCGCATTTGAAAATAGGTTCTTACCGTTTTTATCCACCAAGCTTTGATGAATATGCATTGAACTGCCCGGCTCATCTTCCATAGGTTTTGCCATAAAGGTGGCATAAACATCATGGCGCAGTGCCGCTTCACGCATCGTACGCTTAAATAAGAACACCTGATCGGCGCGATCTAGAGGCTCACCGTGATCAAAGTTCAGCTCCATTTGAGCCGCACCAGATTCGTGAACTAAGGTATCCACGTCTAGCTCTTGCGCTTCGCAGTAGTCGTACATGTCTTCGAAGATAGGGTCAAACTCGTTCACCGCATCAATACTGAACGACTGACGTGCTGTTTCTGGTCGGCCGTTACGGCCAATTGGCGGCTCTAATGGGTAGTCCCAATCGAGGTTTTTCTTGACTAGGAAAAATTCTAACTCTGGTGCTACGACTGGCTGCCAGCCTTCTTTCTCGTAAAGACTCAATACTCTGCGCAGGACAGCGCGAGGTGAAATATCAACGGGATCGCCATCTACGGTATAGCAATCATGAATAACCTGTGCGGTTGGCTCTTTAGTCCAGGGTACAAAACGTATGGTATTTTGGTCTGGCTCCAGAGTCATATCCTTCTCGGTCAGATCAATCATACTTTCATCATCTGGCCAATCACCGGTTACGGTCTGGAAAAAAACCACTTCGGGAAGACGCATTCCTCCTTCTCGAAGAAATTTTTTCGCAGGCATGATTTTGCCACGAGCGTTGCCTGTAATGTCTGGGATCAGACACTCAACTTCAGTAATACGGTTCTTTTCTATCCATTCCCTAATCGTTTCCATAAATCCTTCTTTTCGTTATTTTCTCAACGAATTTATCGATAAGCTCTATTTAGAATTGACATCAAAGTGTACGATTGTCAAACAAATATGTTAATTATTTAGCAAATCATGAGGCAACCATTAACACTTTATACACATAAGTGTTGTCTTTTACTAAACATTATGTCTATGGTTAAAAAGAAACCAACAGCACAAAACACAACGCAATGCTGGCTAAATAGGGATATGTTGGAAATGAGTGGAGGAACCACAGTGGGAACAAGTCAACTTTCGAATAGCACTGATAACATCGAACAAATTCAGGTGAGCCAAGAAAAGCTGACCATAGAACGATTTATTGAACAGCACCCTGATGTCACGACGTTAGACCTGATCCTGTTTGATATGAATGGTGTTGTCAGAGGAAAGCGTGTTCCACTCTCTCAGCTCAATAAAGTATTAGAACAAGGCATCTGTTTGCCCGCTTCTGTCTTTGCATTGGATATTTGCGGAGAAACCGTAGAGGAAACCGGCCTTGGTTTTGAAAAAGGTGACGGTGATAGAATATGCCGCATGGTGACAAGCTCACTGACCACTACCCCTTGGCAGGAAAATAGCGCGCAAGCTATCGTGACCATGTTCGAACCAATCTCCAATCAACCCTTTTTTGCCGACCCACGCCATGTGCTAGAGGTGCAACTGGATAAATTCGCCTCCAAGGGATTGAAGCCCTGTATTGCAGTAGAACTTGAATTCTACTTACAAGATCTAGAACCTGATGAAGCAGGGAATCCTCAACCGCCACTGATGCCGATTAGCGGCGAAAGGATGACCCAAACACAAGTCTATTCGCTGGAAGAGCTTGATGAATTTAAATCCTTCCTCGACGAGATAATCGAAACCTGTAACGAACAGAACATTCCTGCTGAAAACATTACCGCCGAATATGCGCCCGGACAATTCGAAGTTAATCTAAAACACACTAATGATGTCCTTTTGGCGTGCGATCAGGCGATGCTGCTCAAACGAGTGGTACGAGCCGTTGCCAAAAAACACGGTTTCTACGCTAATTTTATGGCAAAACCTTATACCGAATATGCTGGAAATGGCTGTCATGTACACATCAGTCTTCAAGATGAAATGGGCACCAATATCTTTGGTGAGAATGAAGAAGTGTTATTGAATGCCGTCGCAGGAGTGCTTGCACACCTTGAAGATAGCATGGCCATCTTTGCACCAAACGCGAACTCTTATCGCAGACTTCAACCCAATATGTTTGTCCCCCTTCATTCTACTTGGGGCTGGGATAATCGCACTGTCGCAGTACGGATCCCCGCAAGTGGAGAGACAGACAAGCGTATCGAGCATCGCCTATCAGGCGCTGATGTTAACCCTTATCTAACTGTCGCCGTGTTGCTGGCCTCAATACTCGACGGTATTGAGAACAAACTGACTCCACCACCGCCAATTGAAGGCGACGCAACCTTATTAGAGCTACCAATGCTGCCTATATCTTGGGATATGTCTTTGCATGAATTTGAGAATAGTCAATTTATGAAGCGTAGCTTTGGCGAAGAGTTTTGTAAGGTTTACCTAGCCAATAAAAAACACGAACAAGCGCGATTCTCAGCGCAAGTCTCTCCTTTAGAATATCAGTGGTACAAATAAGTAAGGACACACAATGAAAGTGAAACACACAGACTCCTACTACGCAGCATCAAAAAATCAGCAGTTTGATTTTCCCAAACTCACGGGAGAACATGTTGCCGACGTCTGTGTGATTGGCTCTGGAATCACCGGAGCCACCGCTGCATTAGAACTCGCCAATAAAGGCTTTAAGGTCATTGTGTTAGAAGCAAACCGCGTGGGTTGGGGCGCTTCTGGACGTAGCGGCGGGCAAGCAATTTTTGGTTGGGCGTCGGAACAAGACACCCTTGAGAAACTAGTGGGTAAATCCGATGCGAGAAAGCTGTGGGATATCTCTGTTGAAGCGTTAGCGTTAACTAAATCCAACATCAACAAATACAACATCGATTGTGATTGGCGTGATGGAATGGTGCATGTGGGTATGAAACCGCGCCACGATAAAGAGCTTCAAGCTTGGCACGACGATCTTACAGAAAACTATGGTTATGAATCACTCGAAATGTGGGACCAAGATGAGGTCCGCAGCCGAATAGCCAGTAACAAATATACCTCGGGCATGTTCGATAGCAACAGTGGCCACCTTCACCCTCTTAACTACACACTAGGCCTAGTGAACGCCGCAAAATTGGCTGGCGCCGAGTTCTATGAAGACAGCGCGGTGAACCAAATTAAGCACGGTGATCCAGCGACGCTGTTTACCAAAGAGGGAACAGTAAAGGCAAACCATGTCATTCTGGCCTGCAATGCCTATATGAAAGGGCTTGAGTCAAAGCTTGAAAATAAAGTCATGCCAGTAGGTACCTATATCTGTGCCACCGAGCCTCTAGGTGAAGAGGTAACTGGCGCACTGATGAAAGATCATATCTCGGCTTGTGATATTAATTTTGTCCTCGACTACTACCGCTGCTCTGGGGACCATCGAATGTTGTTCGGCGGCCGAGTAAGCTACTCGGGGGTTGCACCCGTTAACTTAGAAAAAGCGATGCAAGGTCGAATGCTCGATATCTTCCCTCAGCTAAAAGATACAAAAATTGACTACGCATGGGGCGGCAATGTCGCAATTACCATGAACCGAGCGCCCCACTTTGGACGCTTAAAGCCTAACGTCTATTTCGCACAAGGTTTCTCCGGCCACGGCATTGCAGCAACCGGTATGGCAGGCACGCTTATGGCAGAGTGTGTAGCGACAACCGCAGAGCGCTTTTCAATCTTCGACAAAATCCCTCATATGCCCTTCCCCGGCGGACGTCTATTGCGAACACCGGCGCTACTTTTAGCTATGTCGTATTATAGAGTTCGCGATCTTTTGTAGGGCCCAGCTGTGACGATTTTTAAATGAGGTTTGATCAAGAGATCATCTCTTTCTAAAAAATAGATAAAAAATCTCCCATCGAAATGAATCGTAACGACGGGAGAAAAATTTATTTGTTAACGTTTGAAGTTAATGTGTCACTTATTACTTGTTGGAAGTACAAGCTGCTCTCACATACGTCACCATGTGCATGGCTGTGTCCATGATGACTGTGATCGTGAGCTTCGAGACGTTGCAGTTGATTCAATACCAACAAGGTACGTCTATTAGAAGAAATACCAGCGTTACTCACTGCGATTTCAGCTGGTACACCACGATAAACCGTTGCATGAACATCAATCTGGTTTATGTCTTCTGGCATAACGGTATAAGGGTTCGCATCCAAAATCGTAAAGTCGGCATACTTGCCAGGCTCAATGCTACCAATGTTGTCTTCAAGCCTAGCTGTATAAGCCGCGTCGATTGTGATGGCTTTCATTGCTTCATCAACCGTAATGCGCTCTTCTGGCCCCATTACCTTGTCACCTGACAAACCAATTCTGTTCACAGCAACCCAAACCAACGAAAGTGGTTGTGCGGGTGCCATTGGGGCATCCGAGTGCAGAGATAGGTGGCCACCAGCATCTAGGAATGAACGGCCACGAGACATCACCGAAGCACGCTCTTCGCCCACACCTTCTGCGCTGTATAGCTCAGACAAAATATGCGTGTAATAAGGATTCACACTGAAGTTTGTCCCTATCTCTACCGCACGAGGGATATCGTCTTTATCTGTCATACCTAGATGGTGGAAGCTCATGCGATGGTCGTCACGTGGCTTCTCTTTTTGCATTTGCTCGACAATATCTACTGCCGTTTCAAAACCTAAATCACCATTGGCATGAACAACGATCGTGTAGTCGTCTTGCCAGTAAGGTCGCATGCTGTCTTCAAGTTGCTCAGGTGTTTGCAACCATTCGCCTTCATGGCCATCGGTATAGCCGTCTTTCATCATCATTAACTGGCTATACATAGCGCCGTCTGAAAACAATTTCACAAACTTAGGTAGCCATTGGATTTGCTCTTCACCTGTCATGATTTCAGTCTGAGCCTCGGCCATCGCTTTGCCTTTCTCGGAATCATAGCCCGCCATAGCGTAAGACATGTTACCTGCAGGGATCAGCCAGTAATCCATTGGGAAATTATCATCTAGTAGAATTCTCACCATCTGCTCGTATAACGCTGGTGTAGCAATTACGCCCGGATCGACAGCGGTCGTAATACCACCTGAGTGAACGTAATCTCGCGTTCTTTCCATACCCGTTGCAAAACGCCCAGATTCAATAAAGTACTGCATTAATCTTGGTGCCATTAATTTCATGCCATTTTCAAAAGCATGACCTTGTTCCCAATCTAATTGGTCAAAGGCAGGGCCATCACCATGCCAATCAGACTTATCCCAGCCTAGTAATTCAATAGCCGCATCATTCACAAAGAACTCATGGGCACTGCGATGCCAGACCAAGATAGGACGTTCTTTTGAAATTTTATTTAACGCTTCACGACTCATATCACTACCGTGGAAATAGTGGTGGTAACCCCAAGTCATGATAGGCTCACCTTCTGGCATTTCAGCATGCAACTGATTCAATCTTTCGAAGTAACCCTCACTGCCAGTTACCCCTTTTCTTTCGCCCCACGGGAAATTCCAATCAGCAGGTGTAATAAACTCCATACCCAAGAACATGGCACTCATCCATAGATGAATGTGAGGTTCGACAAACCCTGGTGTCACAACCTTATCTGCGAAATCTTGGTTAACACTAAAGCCATCTAGGGCCGAATATTTTTGTTTTAATTCAGAATCTATACCGACCTCTAGAATCTTGCCGTCTTGAACAACAACAGAATTAGCACCTTCTGGAGTATCTTCGGCCATAGTAATCAGTTCACCTGTAGCGAATAATGTAATAGGGCTGTCGGAAGTGAGTTCTGGAGTGACGTTTTGATTCGTTGAATGTTGCGGGGAGCAACCAACAACAAATGCGACACTTGATGCCAATAGCGTTAATTTGAAATGAGAGTACATAGATTTCACCTGCTAGGTTTAAATTCTCTCCTCCTTAAGTCTGATAATGGTTCACCCAAAAACCAATTCAAGCATCCATGTCATTGAAAGTTGAACCTTACCACTCTATAGTCGTTCTAAAAATTACAGTTTGTTGGGTAAAACCCATCATTTGGAATCACTATGTTTTCATATGAACACCTTGCCGCTTTCTGCGCTACGGTTGATCACGGTAGTTACAGCCAAGCGGCTAAACATCTTGGAAAAGATAGGACAACGGTTAGGGAGCAAGTGAAAGCGTTAGAAGACAGCTACGCTGTCACGCTATTTGATATACAAGGGAAAAAAGCGGTACCGTCTGCTGAAGGAGAGGCAATATATAAACAGGCTAAACTATTGGTTAATAATAGTGACAAGCTCAATGCTCGTATGATGGACAGTTATAAAACACAGTTTACGAGTTTTAATTTCTATCACGACATCTTGGCACCTCACACGCTTATTCTTCATATTGAACAATATATGCAGGAGCATTTCCCTCACATTACAATCAACTGGCTACACCGTAACCGTCAGGAAATATTGAACGAAGTTGCTACAGAAAAAAATGCCGTTGCTATCATGCAACATAAACTGCAATCCAATACAGAAGATGCCTATCAGTACTTACACTTAGGTTCAGATAAAGTTTCTGTTTATTGTCGACCTGACCATCCACTCACAAAAGTTAAACACTTAACGATCGAGGATTTGCAACTCTCTAAGCAGTATGTGAGCGAGAACCATATTCATTCCCTTCCTGAAGTTTTTTCAGTTTCATCAATGCAGCATACAGTGAGCAACAATGATGTACTTTTAAACCTGCTTGTACATGACGGATGGGCTTTTTGTAGCAATGCGTTAGCGCAACCGCTGGTTAACGCAGGAAAATTGGTAGAGATAATGCCAGTAGAATCGCCGTCTCCAATCAAAATTGGTCTTTCGTTTTATTTCCCAATATCAATGAAAAATTCACCGGAGCTTAATGGTTTACAAAGGGTGGTTCGAGAGTATGCAAAGAAACACTTTGTATAAAAAAGTGCCATATCTTGGGCAGATGTCCGTTTAATTGCTACTTAAAAGGGCCACTTAATGCCAGTCTCAGCTTTCAACTCTACATCACCATCTAAACGCCAACCGTCTGGCGTTGTGAATCCGTGCTACCGTATTCAAGCTTTGTCATTAGCTATTGAGACCTGTGTGACTAAATACAAATAACCGACAAAAAGTCTGGTGAAATGGTCAAGCAAGCTGCATTCATGAACCGTATATATTTATACACCATCAAACCCTGCTTTTTGGGCAATAGCTGCGGACTCAATAAATTTGGAGATGAAGTATTTTACTTCTTCAGTCGTCAATTCACGGTGTGTAATTGAAGGATCGAAGCGGTTCGCAGCCTCACAAGGTGCAATAGATTTATCTTCAGGAATGAAACCAGGAATAATAGAAATTAGCTTTCAGACACACAAAAACACGCAATAAAGCGTATCATTTTCAAATAGTTGGGATTTTAAATCTAGGAGAGGCGATTGGAGCGTGCAGCGGGAATCGAACCCGCATCATCAGCTTGGAAGGCTGAGGTAATAGCCATTATACGATGCACGCATCATCGTGTAGACGCATTTAATATGCCATAACGATGAGAAATTAAAAGCCCTAATTTCACTGTTTATGAGCGTTCGCGCGCTTTTTGCCCTAAATGAGCAAAAACCATGCGAACACAAGGCGTTATCTGGGGTTCGCCTAGCTCTTAACAGCTGCTTTCTAGTATTTCTATCACTTCATCTAACTGCTTTAGAACCCTCACTTTGTGCAAAAAGTCTTCTTTTGGAGGCAATAAGTCAGGAATCATCGCTACATGGCAACCGGCATCAAGGCCTGCTTGTACTCCATTGTTGGAGTCTTCCAATACTAGGCATTGCTCGGCTTCAAGGCCTAGCTTTTGATAGGCCATTTGATAGCAATCTGGGTTTGGCTTACCGCGAGCGACATTTTCGGCGGTAATCACTAGGTCATAATCCGCTAAGTATTCACTATCACGGAAATTATGCTCTACCTCAGGTAGATGCGAGGAAGTCACAATCGCCATTTTTAACCCACGCTGCTTAATAGCATTAAACAGAGCGTCATAACCGGGCTTGTAAGCAATGCCTTTGTCTCTTAATGCATGGAAGTGCTTATCTCTCACCATGCAATAACGGGTCATATCCATCTTTGAACCAAAATGCTCTGCCAGGATGCGTTCGCACTCAGGGTCTTGAACTCCAATGAACTGCTGATAAAAGTCATCGGTAATGCGAAGCCCTTGCTCCTGTGCGGCAAACTGCCAGCTTTGTTTATAGACAGATTCAGTGTCGAAGATGAGGCCATCCATATCAAACAGCACGGCTTTCAGCATTGTCTTTTCCTCTACTCTTTTTAACCAAGCTAACCCGACTATTTTACTCTAGCTGACCACACATTTAGATCTCGAGTTTAGAAAATTAAGACAAGGCTCCAGATAATTTTCTTTGTCATTTGCTAATGACTTCTATTCTCCTACGCATGACTTCAGAACTTAATGGCCAAATAATCCCATTGACACTGCTTTTCCGTTCTCACTGAGATTTAAAGATCACATTCAAGATGAAATTAGGGCTAATTTTAGTGATCTTTAGCAGCTTAAATATTAAACAGATTGCTTGTATGTTAAGCGTTATCACAATTTGATACAAACACTAAAAAACGTAAACCTATTTTCATTTCAGACAAAAGAATGAAGCAACCTATTGATTTAAAATATATATGAGATTCAAAAAATAATGAATTTCAATAATAAACGTGAATCAAAGGATAGTGTAATGAAAAAAATAATAATGTTATGCGCTCTAATCATTGGCTTCGCCACCCCTGCTTTTGCTCAGGTTAAGATTGGTATGGTGATTGATGATCTTAGGCTTGAACGATGGCAAAAAGACCGAGATATGTTCGTGAATCGCGCCGAGGAACTGGGTGCAAAGGTTTACGTTCAATCTGCAAACGGTAATGAACAAACCCAGATTTCCCAAGTTGAAAACATGATCTCTCGCGGTGTAGATGTGCTAGTGATCATACCAACCAATGGCGAGGTCCTTTCCAACGTGATTAAGGAAGCGAAGCGTGATGGCATCAATGTTCTTGCATATGACCGCCTGATCAATAACGCCGAAATCGACTTCTATCTTTCTTTTGATAACGAAAAAGTGGGCGAACTGCAGGCTAAAGCACTTGTTGAAGCACAACCTACAGGTAACTACTTCCTGATGGGTGGCTCTCCTACGGACAACAATGCCAAGCTGTTCCGTCAAGGCCAAATGAACGTTCTACAACCTAAGATCGACTCAGGCGATATCAAGGTTGTTGGCGATCAATGGGTTGATTACTGGTTAGCAGAGAATGCTCTCAAAATCATGGAAAATGCCCTAACGGCTAATCAAAATGAAATCGATGTTGTTGTCGCTTCAAATGACGCTACTGCAGGTGGTGCAATTCAAGCACTAGACGCACAAGGACTCGCAGGAAAAGTCGCTATCTCAGGGCAAGATGCTGACCTAGCTGCAATCCGCCGTATTGTCGATGGCACGCAAACTATGACCATTTACAAGCCTATTTCTGCACTGGCAACTCGAGCTGCTGAGATTGCTGTTGAGTTAGGTGAAGACCAATCTCCAACCTCTAACTTCTCTATCAACAACGGCATCAAAGACGTTCCTTCTTTCCTACTAGAGCCTATTCCAGTAAACAGAACCAACGTAAAAACTACCGTTATTGCGGACAAATTCCACAAAGAATCTGATGTTTATACACAGTAAACCATAGCGATATTTGCGCCGAGCCTAGCTTGGCGCAATTGCAGATTTGTCATCTATTCGTTGCTAAGTGAATAGCACAGGATGGGTCTTGGAATGGTTAGAGGTGCAAGATGTCCTTGTTAGAAATGAAAAATATCGTCAAATGCTTTGGACCAGTGAAAGCATTAGATGGTGTCAGTATTCGCCTAGAAAAAGGCGAGATTCTCTCTTTATGTGGAGAAAATGGTTCCGGAAAATCAACCTTAGTGAAAGTGCTCTGTGGAATATACCCTCATGGAGAGTTCGAAGGCACAATCTCTTATAACGGCGAAAACATACAACCCAAAAGCATTGCAGATACCGAGGCTCTTGGTATTGCCATCATTCACCAAGAGCTGACCTTAGTAAAAGAGCTGTCGATTCTTGAGAATCTATTTCTAGGAGCCGAGCTGACAAAGTACGGGCTTCTTGATTTTGAGTTGATGCACTATGAAGCCGAGCTTCTATTAAAGAAAGTAAAGCTTTCGGTATCCCCAGAAACAAAGATTGAGGACCTTGGCGTAGGTCAGCAGCAATTAGTAGAGATAGCAAAAGCCCTGTCAAAGAACGCAAAACTGCTTGTTCTTGATGAGCCTACCGCTCCCCTTACAGAATCCGAGACCGATATCTTACTCGATCTGGTTAAAGATCTACGCTCCTCTGGAGTCAGCTGTATCTACATCTCCCACAAATTAGGTGAAGTGAAAGCGATCTCAGACCAAATCTGCGTGATCCGAGACGGTAAGCATATTGGCACTCGTAAAGCGGCAGATATGTCCACCGATGACATCATCACTATGATGGTAGGTCGTGAGATGAAACAGCTATTTCCTAGAGAGCCCCACGACATAGGACAGGTGGTGTTAGAGGCAAAAAACATCAATGCATGGGACAAGGCCAATTCATCCATACCTAAGGTGAGAAATGCCAGCTTCACTTTGCGCCGTGGCGAAATATTGGGTGTTTCCGGCTTGGTAGGCGCAGGCCGAACTGAGCTGATGGAGTGTCTATACGGGTGTTATCAAGGCAAACACAATGGGACATTTTACCTCAATGGCGAAGTCCTCAATTGCTCCAGTAGCAGAGATGCGCTGAATGCAGGCATTGCGATGGTGCCAGAGGATAGAAAACGTCACGGCATCGTGCCCATTATGGGCGTAGGTCAGAATATTTCTTTAGCTGGAATCGACCAATTCCAAAGCCTCGGCTTTCTTGATGAGTCTGCGGAAGCCAATGCCATCAGCGATTCGATCAAGAAACTCACCGTAAAAACCCCTAATGCAGAAACCGCCATAAAAAATCTATCCGGTGGTAACCAACAAAAGGCAATCCTAGCCCGCTTTTTAATGATCAATCCAAGTGTGCTTATTCTGGATGAGCCAACACGCGGTATTGATGTTGGTGCCAAATACGAAATCTACAAGCTGATGTTTCAGTTAGTCAAAAAAGGCATAAGTATCATCATGATATCGTCCGAGCTACCTGAGGTACTTGGAATAAGCGACCGCGTGCTTGTCATGCATGAAGGCCGAATTAAAGGCGATCTAATTAATGAGAATCTATCACAAGAGATCGTGATGGATTGTGCATTATCTGAAGGAGAAATTGCATAATGGAGCAATCAAAAGAAATCAATGCCATCAACAATGAGAGTTGGCTGGACAAACTGAAAAGCATGAATCTGCAACTGCTCGTCATGGCAGGTGCCATCCTATTCATCATGCTGTTCTTTAGCATCATGACCGACTGGAGTTACTTAACACCAAGGAACATCTCTAACCTATTCCGACAAACGGCAATTACCGGTATCTTGGCCATCGGTATGGTGTTTGTGATCATTAGTGGTGAGATCGACCTGTCCGTGGGCTCTATGATGGGATTACTCGGCGGCTGCGCTGCCATTATGGATGTGTGGTTTGGCCTGCCACTGCCACTGACCATAGTGATTACCCTTACCGCTGGTTTTCTGCTGGGTGCATGGAACGGTTGGTGGGTTGCGTATCGCAAGGTACCTTCGTTCATAGTAACGCTCGCGGGCATGTTGGCGTTTCGCGGTATCCTTATTGGGATTACTGACGGTACAACGGTAGCCCCTACTTCAGAGGCCATGTCTTTGATTGGTCAAAGCTACCTACCGAACCTGTTCAGTTTAATTCTGGGTACCGCCTGTCTTGCTCTCTACTTTGGGTGGCAGAAAAAGCAAACCATCAATCGAGCTCAATATAACTTACCAACAAGCGCAACTGGGACATCACTGTTTAAAAGTGCCTTTATTGGTATCGCGGCTCTATCTCTGATTTTGGTGCTAAACAATTATCGCGGTGTGCCAACACCCGTACTACTGTTAACCATATTCCTAATTGCTGGCACGATATTGGCTTCGAAAACCCGCTTTGGTCGTCGCATCTATGCAATTGGTGGCAATATTGATGCAGCAAGACTCTCTGGTATCAATGTCGAGAAAACCAAGCTAAAAGTGTACGCAATGAACGGCTTTTTGGTTGCTATCGCCGGTCTCATACTGAGCTCACGCTTAGGCGCAGGCTCTCCTTCTGCCGGTAACATTGCCGAACTGGATGCCATTGCAGCCTGTGTTATTGGCGGCGCGAGTATGGCGGGAGGCGTTGGTACTGTTATCGGCGCTGTGATTGGAGCGTTTATCATGGCCTCTCTAGACAACGGAATGAGCATGATGGACGTTCCGACCTTCTGGCAGTACGTTGTTAAAGGCGCGATCTTGCTATTAGCAGTATGGATGGATAGTGCTACTAAACAGCGTCGCTAGTCACCTGTCATTCATAACAAAGCCCTAAAGCCCGACAGCTTTAGGGCTTTCATTTTTTAATCACCTTTATTGTCATCTTGATATTCTATCCTCACTGATAATTCCTTCTTCGTCGACGAGCGTTAAAAATCTCTCTCAACTTAATGGGTAAAATAAGAATACTATAGGTAAGGTGTATGTGGCGTATCGCTTCGATGGCTGGATTTCACCCCAGACTGAGACAAGCGAAATTATCAAGGAGGGGATGATAACAAATAAACACAGGTAACAGCCCTAACTCTGCTGAGTTAAGGCTGCTGGTTTGCGTTGTAATGTGTTATTGGATAGCTAAGTTTTAAGGCGCAGCATCTACCTCTACAGGTTGATAGTGCTTCGCTTCTAGTTTCAGCCATTCAGGCAGTACGGTACCAATGGAGATTGAAGACCAAGTCCCAGAAAGAACACCAATGAACATTGCGGTAGAAAAGCCTGCCAGCGCAGAACCACCCATCACCCATAATGCCCCGACGGTAATCAATGTAGTACCCGAGGTCACCATAGTACGTGAGAAGGTCGCAATAATCGCTTGGTCATTGACCCACTTGGAGCCCTTATCTTTCTTGGCCACCAGCAGTTCGCGAATCCTATCGGCAATGATAATCGAGTCATTCAATGAGTATCCTAGAATCGCCAGAATGGCGGCAAATACCGTGAGGTTAAACTCCATCTGAGTCAGTGCGAAGAAGCCTAGTACCAGTATCACATCATGAAATAGCGCAAACAACGAACCACTCGCCAGTCGCCATTCAAATCGGAAGCAAAGGTAACCCAGTATCGACAAGATTGAGATCATCAATGCCAACCCACCTTGCTCAAATAGGTCTTGTCCTACCTGAGAACCAACGATGCTATTGCTCACTACATCCACCTGATCAGAGTAAGACGATAGCACTGAGCCTACATCCACAGCATCTGAGCCATCTTCAGGAACCGAGTAGCGAATAACCCAACGTCCCTCTTCTCCGGCAGAGGTGACACTCACAGACTCTCCCATTTCAGGCTGAAGCTGTTTCATTATTTGATTACTCGACAGTGATTTGTCGAGCTGTACTTCAGTGACCATACCGCCGGTAAAATCTAAGCCAAGGTTTAACCCCTTAAGGCCAATAGCCGCGATAGCAACCACTGTGAGTAATACTGAAACAACAGTAGTGAAGTAACGAACTTTACGAATATTGTGTTTAAAAAACTTAACCATGATTACACCCTCACTTCACGGCGGGCATCTTGGCCCCAGATTAAATTGATCATCGCTCTTGAGGCAAAAACGCCAGTGAAGATACTGGTCAGAAGACCAAGACCTAAGGTCAACGCGAACCCTTGAATAGGACCATTACCGATGGAATAGAGGATCACTGCGGTGATCATGGTGGTGACATTGGCATCTAAGATGGTAGAAAGCGCACTATCAAACCCGGCATCGATAGATTGAGCAAAGCTGCGGCCTTCTCGCATCTTGTCTTTGATTCGCTCAAAGATAATAACGTTGGTATCTACTGCCATGCCCACGGTCAAAACTAAGCCCGCAATACCAGGTAGCGTTAGAACCGCGCCCGGCAACAGTGCAATAAGGCCTAACAAGCACAGCATGTTGGTACACAGTGCAACGTTGGCCACCCAGCCAAGTCTACGATACCAAACGGCCATAAACAGCAGCGTCATACCCATACCAAATGCCAAAGCAGCAAAACCATTTTGGATGTTTTCAGCACCTAGCGAAGCACCGATAGTGCGCTCTTCCACTATGGTAACCGGCGCAGTCAAAGAGCCCGCTCGCAACAACATTGCCAACTCTTGTGCTTCTTGCATTGAGCCAGAGCCGGTGATTCTAAACTGACTGCCTAGCTGAGATTGAATAGTAGCGACACTGATCACTCGCTCACTACGTTCAGTCATGCCTTGCTCATTGGTTTGGTATTCTCGGTAGACCGTCGCCATAGGCTTGCCAATGTGGGTAGCCGAAAAGTCACTCATCTTCTTGCCACCAGCGTGGTCAAGGGTGATGTTCACTTCTGAAAGCCCCATCTCATCCATGCCAGAGCGCGCATTGGTAATGTGCTCGCCTGCAAGCACAGGTCTCTTCTCAAGGACAACCGAGCGACCATCATTATCTTTGAGTACTAAGTTTTGACGGCTGTAGGCTGAAGAGCCACTTTTGACCTCATAAAATGCAAGGCTGGCAGTAGCGCCAATCACATTCTTAGCTTGAGCGGGGTCTTGAACGCCGGGCAGCTCGATGCGGATATTGTCCGTACCTTGCCTTTGCACCATAGCCTCAGTAATACCAAGCTCTTCGATTCGGCCTCGCATGATTTGCAAGTTTTGTTGCACGATAGTGGACTGAAGTTCGGTTCGGTTTTGTTCATTTTGAGCCAAACTGAAACCACTTGAACTTGCACTAATTTGCCAATCAGGGAAGTGAGTGCGTACATACTCCATCAGTTGTTGCTGAGCCTTAGAGTCGCGCACATTCACATTGATAGCGTCAGCGCTGCTTACTCGGACTTGTACATTTCTAATGGAGTTCTGACGCAGATGCGCCTTGATGTCCTCTACCATGGTGGATTGTTGTTCTTGCATCGCTTTATCAACATCAACGTGCAACAAAAATTGCACACCACCACGCAAGTCGAGCCCTAATTTAATCGGGTTCATACCCATATTAGACAACCACTGCGGTGCTACTGATTGATACGAGTAGGCAATGGATTCTTCAGAATACTGTTTGTTTAGAAGGGTACGAGCGTGTGTTTGGTCAGACTCATTATCAAACAGTAACGAGATCTGGTTGTCTTGCTCTGTAGCAGACAAAACAGGGATACCCTGCTCTTCTAGTGAGCGTTTTAGGGTCTGAATTGAGGTAGGAAATACCGTCTTTTCAGGTACTTGTATCTGTATTGCTGGCTTCTCACCAAACCATGTAGGAATGGCACTGAGCGTAAGGATGATAACAGTGGCAACAAGTATGACGTATTTCCAAGCAGAATAGTGATTGATGCGCTTTCTGCTTTTATGAGTTATGCCTTTGTTCTTCATATATAAGCTATCCCTCCATCCCTAAGGACAGAGTAAATTCAATTAATTTGGGCTATGACAGACAGGCGATATCGCACTATTTAAATAGTGGTGGGTTTAAGCCGAATGTCATTAGAGATTCGCTGTAGCCAGTGAGAGAAATAGTCACTAGTGCACGAAAAATTAAGCGATTGGAACTATGAAGAGTATTGGCCGTTTAGAGCGACATACAGGGCATTACTGTCTTTCCAGCCACCAAGTCTGTGTGCACTCTTATCATGATGAAACGCAGCGCGAGATGCATGCCATTTAGCAGTAAATGCATAGGCGTCATCATTGAAACAAAATACGTTTGGATTTGAGGTGTTGCGCGCTGAATTATTGCTGTCTAATTCTTGCTTAGGAGCAAAAACACTGCGCTGGTTTTGCACAATAGCCAGGGTATTGTGCTGCACGTATGAGGTGCTTGCAGGTATTTCAGAGGTAGGAGCGGATTCTACTTCCAATAGCTGGCTATAAGCCACAATCTGTTCGGCAGTAAACCCTGGCGCCCTTGCATCAGACGCGAGTGCTTGCATAGGAGCAAGCGCTGCTACAAGTAGCAGTAGAACGAATTGTCTGATAGTAAATAAAGGCATGAAACTCTCATCTGAAATAAATCGAACTCACCATTCGACGAGAGCATCCTAAGCGGACTCAGAGTGACTTACAACTAAAAACATGTAAATTCTCTTGCATAGTGAATTCAAAGAAATTCAGGCCAAAAAATTAACGAACAAAACTCCCATTAATTCTGCAATGATACGAAACCTCTTGCGACATAATTCAACCGATTTAAATCTAGCCTAGATGTTTCTTATGTAGGAAGCCGTCCATCAAACGGTAGTTTGCACTTTCGCCTAGATCCGTAAAATCAGCTCGTTTTTCAACCTGAACCGAGCTCTACAGTGACCAATTTTCGACACACCTCTTTTGCTGCACTCTTGTCTCTAAGCGTATTGCCTTCGGCTGCATTCGCTTCGTTTACCGATCCCGTCGATGGGCGATTTGATATGGGTGATTATCTCGCTGATAACGCTTATGGCTTTCTTCCCGTTCCCATCATCATTACCGAGCCTGCTGTGGGTTATGGCGGTGGCGTTGCGGGTTTGTTTCTGCACGAAACCGATGAAGAAAAAGAGACACGTCAGAGATTGGCCAAAGAATCCCTCGATGGTGGTGCGCAGCTAATTCCACCCGCAATGACGGCCGTTGCTGCTGCAGGAACCGAAAATGGCACATGGGTGATAGCCGCAGGTCACCGACGCACTTGGAAAGAAGACAGCATTCGTTATATGGGTGGCGGCGCTATTGGTCATGCAAACATCGATATCTACAATGATTTTGGCGGTCTACTCCCTCCAGACAAAGCCTTTAAGTTCGATACCGAAACCGATTTTGCCGTGTTGTTACAGCAAATACAGTTTCGCCTCCCTAACACCAATTGGCTGTTAGGTGCGAAGCAAACATGGAGTAAATCGACTCTTGAGTCTTCTAATGGCGTGGTTGATAAAACCCTGCAATTCATGGACTTAGATGAAACCAACAATTCAGGCTTAGGCTTAGTGTTGGAATACGATAGCCGTGACAACATGTTTTTCCCTACCAAGGGCTACTCTCTCAACGCTGATTATATGTGGCATAGAAAAGAGATAGGTGCTGATCACGATTACGATACTCTCTCCATCGAAGGGCAAGCCTTTGTTCCTATTGGCGAGAAATGGATCATTGCCTTTGCAGGAAGTTACGACTCCATTAGTAGTGACGAAACCATGCTCACTCCTACTTCGAACCCGTACATCGACCTGCGAGGCATCTCATCGTTTCGCTATCAAGGGGATCAAGTGGCCACAGCGCAAACGCAATTGATGTATCGTATCGACAATCGCTGGACGATCTTAGGCTTTTACGGTGTTGGCCATACTCGCAACGAAACCACCGGATTCGACCTTGGCGGGTGCCCAAGCAACTGCTTCACCTCGAAAACATCATCAACAACCGTTGACGCCTATGGCGCCGGTTTCAGATACCAAATTGCTCGTCGCTACGGCTTACACATGGGCGTCGACTTGGGCTTTAGTGATGAAGAACAAGCGCTCTATTTTACAGTGGGGACGGGGTTTTAGGGATTAGAACCCGGCCCTGGGTTCTGGGTTCTGGGTTCTAGGTTCTAGGTTCTAGGTAACTAGGATCCTAGGGCCTAGGACCCTGGGTCCCTGGGTCCTTAAAAACAAGTACAGTCTAAATTTTTGACAGACGATGATCGATGCAATGACTTTTATAAGTGGATTTAGTCACAGTCAATCGACACTGAGGTTAAGCGCACCTTGCCACTGCTATTCTTGTTCTGCTCAGGTAAACTTGTGCGTATAAATGGAAAATCCATAAGGAAATAGATTTTATCCATGCTAAAAAAGACCCAACACTTAACCATTGCTATTGTGACTACCACCTTGGCGGCGTGTGGTTCTAATCACAATGAGCCTCTCTATTATCAAAGCGGTGAAAGCCTAAGCTCATTTGATCAAGATACCTTCGAGGAGTACGTCTCTGAGACACAAGCCTGGATACGCGCTGAGCGCTATTACTTAACGGAAGATAAAGAACGCGAAATAGCGCTGAATTCTCCTAAGGAATACCGTCCCTCCAAGATGAATGGCGAGGCTATCTTGCTGGTTCACGGCTTGGGTGACTCTCCCTACTCCTTTATTGATATTGCGCAGCGACTCTCTGATCAAGGTTATCTGGTAAGAACCATGCTACTGCCCGGTCACGGCACTAAGGTTGGCGACTTAAAACTGGTTTCTGCGAAGCTTTGGCAACAAAGCGTAGAACAGCAGATAAAACTGCTTCAGCGAGAAGTAAACAGTGTTTGGCTTGGGGGGTATTCAACTGGCGCAAATCTTGTGACCAGTTACGCACTGAACGATGACTCGCTTAACGGTCTGATCCTCTTCTCTCCTGCGTTTAAAGCGCAGTCTAACCTTGCTCCTATGACGCAATGGGCACAATACTTTATGGATTGGGCTGACCAAGACCCAGAGGATAACTACTTACGCTACGGCTCTTTACCAATGAAAGCGGCGGCCAGCTACTACGAGACAACGCAGCAAGTTCAACAACAGCTCTCAAAGGCGGGAAGTTATGATAAGCCAGTATTCATGCTTCTCAGTGAAGGGGACACTGTCATCGATAAAAGCTTTGCTGTGCAGCAGTTTACAACGACCTTTACCAACCCTAATTCGCACCTCGTTTGGCTTGGGGATAATCCACCCAAAGACCAACGCGTATCAGCCTACAGCATGAACCTTCCCTCATTTCGGGTGAGTGAGGGCTCACATATGGGCGGATTGTTCTCACCGGAGAATAAAGAATATGGCATCGAGGGCAAGGTTCGCATCTGCGATAATGGACAACCCATTGAAGATACTCTGAAATGCCAGTCTGGTGAGCCGGTTTGGTACTCATCTTATGGCTATTTAGAACCAGGAAAGGTCCACGCAAGGCTCACCTTCAACCCCTACTTTGACGAGAGCATTGAGGAATTGGAAAAGGTGCTGTCGAAGCAGTAGCGAGCAGAAAAAGTTAACACTTACTCACGCGATCAGTCGTACATGAGATCTTTGGCTTTTTTGCTATCAAACTCTCGCAAGAACTTACGCGCTTGGTAACGCATTGGCACTATTTTCAAGGCCTGCTCAAACACAACCACCGCATAAACCCAGAAGATTGATGCATTTAGAACGAGCACAACAAAGGCACACAGCGGTAAGGCAATCAGCCAACGAGTAATAAAGTTGATATTAAAGACTGCTGTCGTCTTACCCAACGCACGAAGTACCTGACCATGCACTGTAGTATAACCTTGTATCAAAGGCATCAAGATGTACAAAGGGGCGATCACCGCTAGCGCTTGATAGGTGGTTTGTGAATGACCTGGGTAGATTTTGTCTATTACCAAACTCAGGATAAAAGAGGCAAAAGCAATAATGCCAGATACCGCAATAGTGACCTTAATGCTCAGGCTCACATCCGAGTCCAAAGTCTCTAGCTTGTTTGAGCCGATAGCCTGCGAAATGGTAATTGCCGATGACACCGCCCACGCCAAGACAAACTGCGACAGCGCAGAAAGCCATGGCGTTATCATAACAACAGCTGCATACGCTTCTGTGGGTAACTGCGTATATAAGAGGTTATAGGCAGCAAGGCCCATCGCCAACACCATCATGTTGGCCGCAATCGGGAAGGTTTCTTTAAAGTGCAGCCTAACGTTACGTGCAACGCCTTCGCTAGCCTGTTTGAACGAGAGTTTAGAGGTCTTTTGGTATCGTAAGCACACCAACAAGAATAGCATTCTCAACCCAAGCGCAATCACAGAGCCTAAGGCGGCACCCGAGATACCAATACCTGAAAAATCACCTAACCCATAGATCAGATAATAAGAGACCACTGCATTAACTGGCATGGTGAGCAAATAGCTGAGCAGCGGCAGCTTGGTCTTGCCCATAGCATTGAACAGAGCAATGGATACCTGAGAAATGCCGGTCAGTAGCAAGGCATATTTGATCGTAGACAGATACGCATCGATGTCCGAGTACAAATGGGTATCGTGACTGATCAACTTGATCAGTGGCCATTTGAATACCGTCACCAAAGCAAAGAACAATACAGCAACCGACAGGTTGATAATCATGCCAGAGAGGAAAGATTTTGATAACAAGCTCTCTTTACCAGAGCCAAAGGCTCGAGATAACACGTTCTGCGAGCCATTCGCTAAAGCATTCTGAACCCCTAGCATTAATGCAACGATGGTACTTGCAATCCCCATTGCCGCCAGAGAGCCCTCTCCTAATGGCGAAATAAGCAAAGTATCAATCATCAACATGCCCTGCATTAACAAGGCATTGATCGCAATCGGCCAAGCCATCTTGATGTTCTTTTTAATGTAGGTGCTGTTCTTAAACACTGAATGCCTTTTTATATGTTGCAGAGTGTGGGGGTAATATTACAAAGGGTGCGGTAGTGTTCTGCCCTTTGTAAGGTGACACAAAATATCCAGATCGTTGCGGTATTTCAATAGCGAATATTGAAAAGATCATTGCGATCTAAACATTCATTCAATAATTAAAACCATTAAGTTAGCTGATTAGGCCTGCATTCAATGTCTCTTTAAGCTTGTTAAAAAGTGATAAGGCTTGCTCTTTTGACGATAGATGACCTGTCGCTAACTGATAGGCTAGGTGTAGTTCATCTTTATGCTGTGGGTGATATTCTCTGGCAGCCTTTGCGCAAAGGGCGAGATCCGTATGCCAGCTGCCATCTTGCTCTGCAATGAGATAATAAGCTGAGCGCAAAAGTTTCTTGCCGACAACTCGACTCATTTCCCCCGCTGACATGCGTTCAAACTTATCTGCCATTTGCCCAACAAAATCATCGACATCTCCATTCAAAGCGCGTGCAATATGCAGACTTGGCTTTAGCTGAGAAAATTGACGTGAGAGATCGTTACCCCAAACACAGCAACAGCAATGCCTTAGCCAAAACTGCCAATGGTATTTTTCTTGAGGCTGTAATATGTCCTGAAGAGAGCCAGGGTCTAAATCTAACTTGCTGATTTCAATGTGTAATCTGGATAATGATAAAGAAATTGAACGTAAGGCTTCATTATCGTCGCTGGTCACTTCATCTTTAAATACAATAGACACATCAAGATCGGACTCCCCTACTCTAGCCGTGCCTCTTGGAACGCTACCATAAAGATAAATCCCATCGATTCTGTCTGGGAATCGTAGACACAATTCATCAATAACCGCATTCACCACTGCGTGAAACTCAGGCTGAATCTTATCCAACGAACAACTGTTTACGATATACCCGAGCTCATCGAGCCCGTTTCCCTGCTCTGACATGTTTAGTCCTCTCTAGGCATAAGGCCCTTTGGCAAAGTTAGCCGCACATTGCTTGGTGATGTCTATGATGCGGCTTCTCACAGCATCCATTTCTGAATGCAACCCATAGAACAAGACCATCTCTTGCCTTAAGTTACCTAATGTCTCTTTCACTTGTATGGTTCGAAGTTTCCCTGTATCCACATAGTCTTGGGCATTAGCAATGCTTAATAGGGTCCAACCCTTTTTTTGAATCTTATGCATCAGCATGTCGTTGTTAGAAATTAGGTGCTTTTGATTACTAATGTTTGCGTAGCGCATCTCGTTCAGCACTGCATTTTCTGTCACCAGAAAATCTTCCGTCGTTAGCTGTACAAGGTCAATAGACTGCTCGGGAATGCTGGATTTTACTGACGTATACGGTGCGTATTGATATGTCCCTAAGTTAACGATCCCTACCTTGATGCTAGGATAAATCTTTCCAACAGTGGGCATAATTGAAAACAGTGCACTGCCACTTTCAATATCCTTAAAGCTCGACTCTCTATCCCTCTGCAACCAATTAATCGATATATGTGGAAACTCACGCTCAATGGCGTCATCGATATCGGATAACAAGCACAAAGGTATCAGATCGTCATGATGCAAAACGATGGAGGTGATCTCTGTCGAAAAGGTGGATAGAGCGACGCTATAAAACTCTTTTGCTTGCCTAGTAAGGTTGTCCGCTCTGGAGTACAAATGCTTCGCTTGCTCAGTTGCGAAAAGGGTTTTCCCTACAACTTCAAACAACTCAAAACCCAATACATCCTCTAAAGCCTTTACCCGCTCTCGCACTGTGGCTCGGGTTTTATTGGTTTCTCTTGCCGCTTTGCTGTAGCTGCTCAGCTCATACACCGCTTTAAAACATGCAAGCTGCTCTAACGTAATCATCGTTTATCTCGCCAAAAATATGTACGTGAAATCCATCCATTATGGATTCGATTGTATCAATTATAAAACATATTATCCCTTTGAAACGTGATGAACCCTTAGTGAAATCACATTGATTTAATCATGCACTTTGAATCTAGAACTCAAGAAAACAACAAATAAAGGTCTATGACATGAAACTAAAATTACTTGCGATTACTGTATCTTTATCGGCTTTGTCAGTAAGTGCTAACGACAAGGCTCAAGCAATGTATTCAGTACCTGTTGCAGCAAAAGGTCAGGTGACTTTGGGTAACTGGATGCATCATGATTATAACCACTGGGCATTTCAGAATATGGGCATTCACCCAACGGTAATGGTGCCTAGAGATGGCAATATTTCTGTTCTACCAAACAAACTAGACCCTAGCATCGCAAAACTGAAGTTCGAACATGCTGACGCAAGCTACACAGTTGAAGAAGCGATGATCAACGACCGCACTGATGGCTATATCATTATCAAAGATGGTGAGGTTGTTCATGAAGAGTACTATGGTACGTTTGGCCCTAAAGATCATCATATGTGGGCATCAAGCACCAAGTCTATGACTGGTCAAGCAATCGGCCTTTTAGTTGAGCAAGGTAAGATCGACCCTAATGAGACAGTCGAGAGTTACATAGAGGAACTAAAAGGTAGTCACTTTGGTAAGCAAACCGTTCGAACAGTCCTTAACATGACATCGGCCCTAGATTACAGCGAAGACTATGCCAATATCACTCCAGGAACCATGCACTTTGAATACTTCCGCAGAATAGGCCTAGTTCCTGCTTATGATCTCATGGCGATCGATCCAACCAAAGACGACACGCCCCGAGGTATATTAGAGTTCGCTCCAGAATTTACGCAAAATTCAGATCTCGCGGTAGATTATAAATACGAATATCACTCACCTAATGTAGATGTTGCAGGCTGGCTTATCGCTCGAGTATCTGGGCAACCTCTTCAAAAGTTCATTGCTGAAAATATCTGGTCCAAGCTAGGTGTAGAGCACGATGCGACTTTCATGGCGGACATGACATTTACCCCCATTGCAACGGGTGGCTTTACGACAACATTGAGAGATTTTGCAAGAGTCGGGATCGCCATGGCTAACAATGGCCAATACAACGGGCAGCAAGTGTTCTCAGAAGCGTGGATTAAAGATACCTTCGCTCTCACTGACGATGAAAAGTCACACATGGATCGCAGCGTGTATAAAGACCGCGATTCAGGCGTTTATGACCAATGGTTAGAGGGTTACAAAAACTACCTGTGGGTTCATGATAGCGAGAAAGGCATTGCGACATTCCGCGGAGTGTTTGGACAGCACCTGTACATTAACCAAGAGAAGAACCTAGTCATTGCCACCTTCTCTTCCGCGGAGTCAGCCTCCAACGCAGCAAGAGCGACTAATCTACCAAGGCTAGCGGCATTTGAAGCCATCGCCGATCACTATAACAAATAAGAAGTAAGAACTAAGAAAAGCGTTAGATAACAGATAGCCCGCTTGCTCATTGCGCAGTAAGCGGGCTTTTTTACATTAAAAAACGAGAACACAATTAGCGCCTGTATTACGGCTAAAACTCTTTAAGTAAACCTGAGTGATAGTCTGAAATATCCAGCTGCACATCGTACTCTTCAACCCATTTATCCAGTTGATTTTGCGCGGTATTCAGACTGCTCATGGTGATGGTGTTGTCATCCATCTGCCATAACTGGCGAGAACCTTGATAGCTAAATTGCAGGGCTAACATGGCCTCTTTATTGCCTTGCTCTGCTGCGGCAAGGAGTTTGCGATTCTTTCTGTAGATCAAATTCAGCTGATGCTTCAGATCCCAAATATAAGCCACTTCAAACATTTTTGGATGACTCTTGAGTTTACGCAGTGTCATACCTACTGCAATTGCGCTGACTACCACTCCCAGTAAGTTCCAATGAAAGTGAGAACCCGCCTCTGAGGGGAAGAGGTAAATCAATGTCTGAGATATAGATAAACTCAGCACCGCTAGGCTGACGATGCAGGCAACAATCACCACGTTTAATCGTGAACGGTATCGCTTTTTATCTATTTCTTTTAACTGCATTTTTATACCAGAATCCCTATCGCCGAATGAATGATACCGACCATGGTCGATAAGGAAAAAATTATACACGCTTCAATATTGCGAATAAGGATTATTTGTTAGTAATTGCGTTATAGAACCCTATTTTCGGATGAGGTAACTTAAGGGGCTGATTAGGATGGATAACCAAGTGTTTTAATGCGCTAATGCCGCTAAATCTCTTCAGCGGCATTTTTCGTTCAATCGAACTATTGCAGACTCAATCAACAAGCAAAGCTAAGCAATCAAGACCTCAACCTTATAGGTTTTTCCTGGTTCGAACTCTTCGATCATAGTGGACGATAGCTTCACTCCATCAACACTCACTTGAGTTTGTGTCACATCGGCTCGCTGAATGGTCACCTCAAACGTTGCCCCACGGAAACTGCGAACGGCACTGGCTTTATCCCAATCTGCAGGTAGTTGAGGTTCAATAGATAAGCCACCAGCACAGCCTTTCAGACCAAATAAACCCTCAACAATACAACGGTAGACCCAAGATACTGTGCCAGTATTAAACAACTGACTCGAACGGCCGGCCGTTCTTGGGTGCTGATAATAGGCGCCGCGATAGTAGTTAGGGATAAACACTGGAAGCTGGCCACGCTGAACATAATCCGCCTCATCTGGACCGGCTAACATCTGCGACATTAGCTTAAATGCACGGTCTGTTTCACCCGCTTGGTAAAGGCTAAAGATATAGAAAATCGCAGCGTGATTATAAACACTGCCATTTTCAGCCGAGCCTGGATGCTTTTGCGTTACACGGCCAACATCATCTCGCATTCCGGTAAAGCTTGGCGCAAGCATCATCACCCCATAAGGCGTTTCGAGTTGCTGCTCTACTTGCTTGATCATCTTGTCGCGCTTTTCCGCGTCTGCCGTATTGGCCAAGATTGCCCAGCTTTGCGGATTAAGGAAGATGCGGCCTTCCTCATCTTTACTGGTACCAAACACCACGTCATCATCGGTGATACCACGCGCGTACCAATCACCGTCCCAGATGTGCTTATTCACCGCTTCATTGAGCGCGTCAGCATTGCGTTTGAACTCTTCTGAAAGCTCATCTTCACCGAGCTGATGGCAGATATCAGACCAAATGTTCAGTGCATAGGCGGCGGCCATAGATAACCAGCCCGATACGCCCTTGCCTTTGTAACCCACCATATTCATTGGGTCGCACCAATCACCTTGCGCGATATAGCTTAGACCTCGATGATCACGCTCGTTGAACAGCCAGCGCATGGCATCGTTAATACGCTCAAAGGCGGTCTTAGTTTCAGTACCTTTGAACTGCTGAACTGATTGGTCAAAGATGGCGTAATCGTTGGTTTCATCAAGATAGGCACGCAAGCACACAGGGAACCAAATACAGTGGTCGGTATGCGGGATCTGATTGATGTATTTAAGCTCCGCTTCTTCGGTGAGCAAAATCCCATCGGGAATAGCCCCTGACTCCTCTTGCTGAGCAAGAGCATGCAGGAACGCAGCGCGAGTCACGTCGGGCTTGATATACACCATACCCATCGCATCTTGGATGTAGTTACGTGTCTGCGGGTCGGTACTTAGACGGTTTACATCGCCATGATAGAACATCTGTCTCGGTAGCCAGCTATTCACAAACTCATTAAGCTGAGTATCTGGCGTGTTGATCTCTATATTGCCCTTGCCTTGCGCCACATAAGCGGCGTATTTCTGTTTGGTGTTAGCAAAGTCTGCATCAGCAAAGTAACGATCACGCTTGAGCTCAATCTCTGCGTCATCAAAGGCAGGGCCTAACAAGAATCGATAATCCTCTTGCTGGTCTGCACCCAATTCCATCTGATATTGCAAAGCTGCGGTAGGCGTTTCATACAAGGCATCACCATTGTCTAAGTTACCTTGCTGAACGCCAGTAGGATTGTGCAAGCCCCCCTCACCTTCAAACACCTCACGAATGGTCTCGTAAGACGTCGGCGCTCTGTCATGAAGGAAAAACGTCTTATCTTTCAGACCTTTATTTTTAAAGTAATCGGCTACCTTTTGATACGGCGTTACACAGCTAGCCACTACACCGCCCAGATCTTGACGGTATTTAGCTGACTGATTCATCCAGCTCATGTAACCGATTGGGAAGTATGGATAAACGCTAAGCTTTCGAGCGCGCCCAGACACGTTCTTCACCTTTAATTGCCACAGCTCGACCACATCATCCTCAGGTAAGCTAAGGCACAGCTCTATTTCTATACCTAGGTGCTCAATCTGCCATTGGATATCCGACTGCCCCAATGAGAAGCAGTACTTGTCTAGATTTGCTCTCACTGGCTCATAAGGTGCCGAGAAGATTTCTCCAGATTCTTCATCCTTGATGTAAAAGAAACGACCAGGATGATGAGCAAAATACGGCTGCTCAGGTTGCATGAAGCTCTTTGCTTCAAGGTTTGGAGCGTGCATGTATTTTGCAGGCTCTGGCTGCATAAATTGTGCGGTCGCATAGCCACGACAATTTACTTGAATCATCATTTTTTTGTTCCAAAGAAACCCTGAAGCCCTTGGCATCTCTGTTGGGCTTAAAAGCTCTACTCGCTCGCCATTTTGTTTGGTGGTAATCAACATTTTGCTTAGCCTTTCTTAATAATTTTTAAAGCGCTGCGTTTTTAAATCGCTACTCGTTCTTTTAGTTCTATTTGAATGGTCTCAATCTTGTTTGCTGTTAGGTCGTAGTAACGCAATGCCCAAATTGCAACAAAGGCAAAGAACGCAGGTACGATGGTTTGCAGATAGACAATGCTTGATAGTGAAGCGCCATCTTGAATTTCATTCGCGGAGTAACCAACGGCCGCGAGCACCCAAAGCACCGTTGCCGAGCCGATAGCGCCACCCAGTTTTTGAGAGAAGGTCGCTGCAGAGAAGGTCATTGCCGTTGCGCGGCGGCCTGTTTTCCACTCATTGAAGTCAGCGGCATCAGCGTACATTGACCAAGTAATTGGAGACTTAGGCCCTAGTGCCAAGCTGATTAAGATGTTCAGCACAAACATGGTGATAATCTCTATCGGTAGGTCTGAGCTGTTCATCACCTCACCGTTAGCCAAGGTTTTTTGAATACTAATGACCGTACCGCGAGCATCATCAAGCTTGAGCTCTTCTGTACCTTGGGCAACTACGACTTTATCGCTGAATATCCAGAATGATTTTTGGTGCTCTATCCACTGAATGTGTTCGCCTTCACGTGTTGATTCACCCAGTACTTCAGTCGCTGTTAATGTAATAGCCTCACTTGAAGGGATAGTTACAACGCCTGTTGCCGCAGGTTTTGGTACGAATGCAAACGCTAGGCTTAGAGAACCGACAATCCCCATCAGGATCATCAGAAGCTTGGCTTTATCTGCAACCTTACGTGTTAGGTAAGGCGTCGCCAGACAGCCCACTGCATAAGCCGCCATCTGCAAGCCAATGTACGAACCCATAAGGTCTGGGCGCTCAACAAAGTATTTGAAGTAATACGTTGCGCTGCTGCCACGGAAAACAATGGTCATCATGATGATCATCGCAAGAGCAAATAAGATCACCCAAGGCTTGTTGTTCATTAGGTCTTTGATGTCAGAAATTGGGTTGGTCTTCTGCCCAACAGGCGGCACTACGCGCTCTTTAGTGGTGTAGAAAGTGATAAAGAAACACACAGTTGCCACGCTCGCATACAATGCCATGGTTAACTGCCAGCCTCTCGCGTCATCGCCATTGCCGAAGAAGTCAGCAAGCTCAGGAGTGAACGCACCTACTAAGATGCCGGTTGAGTACGCAAAGAAAAAACGCAGACCAAACAGAGAGTTTCTTTCTTCTGTATCGGCCGTAATAACCCCTGCAAGAGACGAATATGGCGTACTAAGAATGGTGTAGCACAGCATCATTAGTGTGTATGTGCCGTATGCCCAGACGAGCTTTCCGCCTTCACCTAAATCGGGAGTACTCATTGTCAGTACTGCCGCACCTGCCATCGGCAGAGCACCTAGGATCAAATAGGGTCTAAATTTACCCCAGCGAGATTGAGTACGGTCAGCGATAGCCCCCATCAATGGATCAGAGAAGGAATCGACGATTCGAGTAACCAAAAACATGGTACCTGCGGCAGCCGCAGATAAACCAAAGATATCTGTGTAGAAGTAAGATAAGTAAGAACCGATGATGATCCAGTAGAAGTTGAAGCCAGAGTCACCTATGGCATAACCTAGCTTTTCACGCAGGCTGAGCTTTGCTGTTCTATCTAAAGAGTTCGACATTTGTTGTGCCCTATTTTTTATTATTTTCTGTTATGTCCGTATACACGGCTTGTTTGACACTTTAATGTATTCATAATCTCATTCTATGGCACAATCTCTCTTGAGCATGTCATAAACTATCAAGCGGGCAATAACGTCGATGGTGTCAAATAAATTCAAATTGGGTAAAAACTCGACAGAGTTATTCATTTCGCAAGACAACGCGCCGCTTTTTGCCAGCCAGCAGATACGAATGGCGGGGGTGACTCATGTGGCTGATGAATACCTTTGCTCTAGGAAGAACCCTGATCATCACACCTTGCTGTTTACCCTCTCAGGCAACGCTACGGTGGAAAGTGAAGGACAGACTATAAACCTCACCGCCTCTAGCATGGTGCTGCTCAAACACGATGTTGATTTTGTGTATTACAAAACGGACAACCACTGGGACTTTGTGTGGTTTATTCTCGAACCCACCTCTAACTGGGCAGGAATGAACTCGCTGCCGCTCTCTTTGGGGAAGGGCCACTACAACGATAACTTAAAGCACATGCTGCACTTGCTGACACTGGATGTGCCATTTGAAACCCGAAAGATCCTCAACCAAGACATCCATCGCTATATTCAAAAATCCATCATTCAATTCGATGCGCCAGATATGGAAGGGCAACTAGAGCGTCTGTTCCTAGAGGTTGATCAGCAGCTGCATTTCCCATGGACGACACAAGTCATGGCAAAGAAACTGCATATTTCAGAGCCCACCTTGCACCGTCTTTGTAAAAACATCTACCAGCAGAGCCCGAAGCAAAAGGTCATCGAACTCAGAATTAAACGCGCACAGTTCTTGCTACTCAATACGCACTGGCCCCTTGCGGTTATCACCGAGCAAGTGGGTTATAAAGATGGCTTTGGTTTATCTAAGATGTGTAAAAAGGTATTGGGCGTCAGCCCAGAAAGCCTAAGAAATAAGGCTGAGCAATAGCATCTAACACTGGTAAAATCGCACACAAGGCTTAGAATGCGGGTTCTATTCAACAGCTAACTAGAGCGATTTTTATGCTTCGTGATTACACCTTCGATTGCCTTGTCACCATGCCCCGCCACGAACTTGAAGAGTTTGGCGCACGAATGATCAGTAAAATGGTGCCAGAAGACGTGATGAGCGAGCTTTTCACTTTTGATCATGAAGAAGTGGATAGCGAAGAGCGCATGATGTCAGCACGCCTTGATGCAACCCTACGCATGACAGCAATTGCTCTTAGTGAAGTTCAGCAAGCCTTTGATGACTCAGAAAATGCCAAGCAAAACAGCGAAAGAATGACCCGTTTGGTACTGTGGCACTTCTACGCTATCTCCTTCAACCTAGAAGAAGCCATCACCCTAGAAACCCATTGCGAGCAGGTGGAAAAAATCTTAGTTAACCCGCCTCAAGATGCCTTCGGTTGGGTAAAAACACTGACAGAACTGCTGCATACCTACGCGAGTATTAATGCGGAGCAGAACCCTTAATAGAGACGGGGTTGCGAAGATCAATAAGGCATGGTGACTATTCCCATGCCTTAGAAAGGTGCACACCACCTGAAGATTGAGTTAAAAACCCCCAGCATCGGGACAAAATTAACTAACTGTATATATAGATTTATTTGTACAAACTAAACTTCTTCGTAATCTCACGCAGAACATCTGTATCACCAAACAAGCACACTCCTAGGTACTCCAGATCTGCTTCTTTCGTTTCCCTTGTTCTCTGTTGCTGCTCAACTGAGCCCCCTTCAATCATTGAACTAGTAAAATCGGTAAATTTGATATTGCGACTGATGGCTTCGTCTCTGACTTTTCGAAGCTTGTTGGAGTTATCTGCTTTTAAAACAATGAAAGGGTAATGCGATAAGTTAGGGTGCACATTGCCATCCATATCTTGATAATCAACATACTGACCTTCGCTATCTTCAAGCAGATTAGATAGGCCAACACTTAAGTGACCTAAGACGTTCAGTGATCTTCCTAGATCCATCTTTTTACTTAGAATTGCAACGTATCGCTTTTGGTTTTCATCTGGTAAAACTGACATAGAACCTTCTTATTAATTGGAGTCCGGAACTTCGAGTAACTAAGTACACACGGTGAAACTAAAGAGTAATTGAATTCCCTTCCCCACCGTCCACATGAATCACTTCGCCCGAGATATAGCTTGCACGCATTGATGAAACAAAGACGACGCTATCTGCGATTTCTTGCGGTGTTGCCAAACGCTTCATTGGTAGTGTATCTACTTTCTCAGCAAATCGCTCTGGGGCAGCTATACGAAACTTATCCCAACCGCCACCAGCAAATAACGTTGAGGCAGGCGCTATGATATTAAAGCGAATAGTCCCCGCATGTGCCTTTGATAAAGATTGAACATAATGGGTAACCGCAGCTTTCATTGCTCCGTAGGCATTCCCTTTACTCTCACTCACGGAAGCACTGGTGGAGCCTATAAATGTCACTGCTGAATTACTCCCTGTCATCGCCGGAATTACGCATTCGATATTACGCACTGATGCCAGCAAGTCGATATTAACAGACTGCTCCCAATCAGAAGACAGCGCACTGACGTTGGGAACAAATACATCAACCTGCCCAATATCCTCGACCCAAGCCTTGAAATCCTCAGCATGCGTAACGTCCAATTGCTTGGCATGCAGGTGGGAATATTCTTCAAGCTCACCCAAAAGAGTATCGATCTTTGTTTGGTCACGCCCGCAGAAATAGACATGCGCACCTTCTTCTAAAAAGGTCTTAACTATCGCAGCCCCAATACCAGAAGAGCCGCCAGTAACAACAACTTTCTTCCCATCTAATTCCAGATTTATAGCTCACCTCTCGTTCGAAATTCTATCCTTACAGAAGATGCGAAGGTTCACCATTGTCACAATCTTACATTCTATTGGTCGATGTTTTTCTAGCTTGCGGGAAGTCTCTTAGGTCGGCTATTAAGTTGATTTATTTCTGAGTATGTCGTGCCGAAGAGGAAGGTTGTTCTATGAAAGTATTGGACAAAAACGATTTACGGAAATTGCTCTAAGCTGTTTCTATCGGATTAGAAAAAGCACCTTATATCTTTAAGCGAGGTGATGTGGGACAAAGGTAGCGTCAAAAATTACCTATTGCCACCTAATATCCTGTTATATCGTTATTCCCTACGTTCATATAACACCAAGCACACCGGCAGCAAAAAGCTGCCGGTACTACTTATTGTTAGGTTAGGGGCAGCGGGCACTCCAATATACGGCAGGGACTTGTTTGTTTATACACTCTTCCCCCGAGTTCCCGCAACGTTGCGACCATGGAGAAACTGTATCAGAATGATGGAAAGTATTGCACGCATATACACTTGGGCTAGACTTCAGGCTGGCTAAAGAGGCAATACAGTCTGGGTCTAAATCTCAAAGATTAAAACACCTTGCATCATTAATTTCGTCTTCAACAGCAAATGTTGCCTCGGCCGCTATAAAACCACCTTCAACTACCCAATAGTATCCATCAGCCTTGGGTTGTATGCTTACTGGCCCACTGTTCGGTGGTGGTTGATTGCAGCTCCAACCATTGCCTAGTCCGTCATCATACCAAGTAGTTCTAGTTTGCTGAGTGAGAGTTCCAGTTGGAGGGGTATGACTCATCGAGGGACAACTAGATGGGTACTGGCCGAGGGCTGCAAAAGCTTCGCAAAAATGTTGATGGTTTAAAACTGCGTCTGTATTTTGAGAAATAGTATTTTGAGAACCGCAGTCGTCCGCATCCCACAGACCATCATTGTTTTTATCTTCGTCATCATCGTTGATGCGATTTCCATTTAAGTCCCAGCAATTAATCCCTGAGAGCCCCACAGTGCCATCAGAACCATTATCTCCATCAATGGGGCAACCCGTTAACAACATAGTTAACGCTAATGGCATCAGTAATTTTAAATTGTGTATTTTCATAACGACTCCTTGTCTTTGAAAATTGAACGCGTATAGCAAACTAGTTTCGCGCCTAAACTAAATCAATATAACTACTACTCATTATGAAATTCAACCAACATCAATTTCTTATGTGAACCTAAAGAGAATTTTAAAGAGAATTTTAAAGAGAATTTTAAAGAGAATTTTAAAGAGAATTTTAAAGAGAATTTTAAAGAGAATTTTAAAGAGAATACTATTAACAATCTTCACATAGCTCCCCAAGAATATGGCTTAAATCACATTTATCTATTCTCGAGCAATCTAGGAAACCGGTTTGGCAGTTCTGACAAGCTTTGGGGCAAAGGCGAGTACCGCGCTTGCGACACCTGGCTGCCACTCCAAATTGATCGCACAGCTAAAACACCCCACCACCATTGGTAATAACTATCAAATCTATAAGAACGATTGACTATACCTACCATTATTTTTCCAATAACATTCGGTTATTCAGGTTTAGGTGAGTTGGAGTGATGGACAATAAAGCATTAGTCGTTGAAGGTGGGGCCATGCGCGGTATTTTTGCGGCGGGTGTGTTGGACTCTTTTATGCAAGAAGAATATAACCCTTTTCAGTTCGCAATCGGAGCTTCTGCGGGTGCATCCAATCTACTTGGTTATTTAGCAAAGCAACCAAAGCGTAGTTACCAAATCATTACTGATCTCGGCACATCCAAAGACTTCTACAACCCTGCTCGGTTCGTGAAGGGTGGACACTTAACAGATGTGAAATGGCTTAGCGAAACCTCCTTGCAACAATACCCACTTCACCTTGAACAGTTACTCAGTAACATCCCCTTATATGCAGCTACAACCGATATCAACACTGGTGTGGCCAATTACTTTAAAGTCACACAAGACAACCTGCTCAATGTAATGGAAGCGACCACAGCATTACCTGTCGCCTATAGAGAGACACCTTGTTTTTCAGGTAGTTGCTTTACTGATGGCGCGGTAGCGGACTCTATTCCTGTCAAGGAAGCATATAGACGAGGAGCGCGTGACATCACGGTGATACTGTCTCACCCACTTAGCTACTCGATGCCAGAATCAAATAGCCACTGGCTAATGAAACGATTGCTGTCAGACAATCCTATGGTTGCTGAAACTCTAAAAACCAGAGCAAATCGATACAACCAAGCCTTAGACTTCATTCGCTTCCCACCAGCGGATGCCAAAATACGGGTTATTGCTCCACCAGAAGACTTTCCCGTTAAGCGCTTATCTCGTAAACATGCTGTACTCGAGTCAGGCTATCAAATGGGCGTCAATGCAGGAGCAGAGCACCTGGCAAACTTGAAAGGGATAAAGCGCTTTACTCCAGAAGAGTGCTCGGCGTGTTATGGATAAGCAAAGGAAACATCAGTGTATTCTGGGCAAAAGTGAGTGCCTTGTTAACTCGAATATGGACAATTTCATGTGACGAATGGGAGCAACATATCTCATCGTGAGTCATGCTGACTATTTGTTCATTTCTTTCGCATCTAGGTGCTCTTGGTATTTCTTAGAAACCCACTGGTGTAAATGTAGGCCTGTGTTTTTCTTTATCAAATACGCAATGAATGCCAAAACCAACATACCTATAACTGTACCCATGACACTCACCTATTTATAAAGAAAACTTCTTAAACAGTATCTTAAGTAGCCTATATGAATTGTGATATTAACTGCAGTTACAGTATTGTCTTAACGAAAGTCAGCGATTTAGATACAGATTTGTCTAGGTCTGGATGTTTGTAATCAATCAGCATAACAAAACGTGGGGACAGACATAGCCTTCTGGCTTTTTATCAAAACTCCCGATATAAAGCCTTAGACTCCCACTAAAACCTAATTAACTTTACCTTGCCGACCGCAATCGCAATTTACTTGTGTTCGTAACTGATTTGCTTATCTACGTTCTTTAGTTGGATCCCAACCTGATCAAACGCCTTTTGAATGGTTGTTGAGACATTCAGCTGCCCTTCTCCTGCTAAAAAGTTTGCTCTATCTTGATTTGTGTCGAATACACAGACAATTCTTAAGCTTTGGGGAAAAGAAGAGTAATTGACCGTATGAGTTACCCAAAGAAAACCATCATAGCCTTTCAACGTATCTTCACAAACTTCGGTTAACACCCTTCTAATTCTATTTTCGATCTTCTTATCTGTTTTACGCATGAAGCAAACTTCCTATTTAACACATCTGAAAAAAGATATTTCGGGCAACAACGTGCTAGCGATAATCGTGCTGGCACGTATCTGGGTACTTTTGAGTTCCAACAAAAAACAAAAGAGCAGATCAGCTCTTTTCGATAGATGGCTAAGGTGTTGATTTAGCCATCCAACATGACATTACACTTCAAGCGATACAAAACACACTCTTGCTATTCGTGTTCTTAAACCACTACACATTGACCACCTTGCTGTCACCATCGGCCTGATAACGTGCCCATAGTTCTGCTAGGTTCTCTTTATTAAGCTCTATTTCTCGTTCTTTTAAGAACTGCTCGTTATGCAACTTTGAATAAGAACGCTCAGCAAGATCACAACTAAAAGTGACAATCGTATTGCCCTTGCCCATTCTCGCAGCCGCGTATAACGCGCCAGCCACATTTAACGAAGAACTGCTCCCCAAAAGAATGCCATCTTGCTCTGCAACAATGCGCGATATCGTCACTAGATCCTGATCGGGTAAGGTGATTGCGTGATTGATTTTGGCCTGCTTGAAGTTTTCGACCAGTCTCATGATACCTATCCCTTCTGTGAACGAACTTCCATTAGATTGATAGGTGCCCTCTTTCAAGTAGGAATAAATGCCCGAACCATCTGGATCGACTATCCAAGTTTTAAAATTCGGCTGTTTTGAAGAAAGGTAATGCGAGTTTCCGGCAATGCTCCCTCCTGTGCCTACAACTGAAACTAAGGCATCGATATTGCCTTGCGTTTGTTCCCAGATTTCAGGCCCAGTGTGCAAATAGTGCGCTCGGTAATTACTCAGGTTTTCAAACTGATCGGCCCACCAGTAGTCCTCGTTCTCTGCACCTATTCGCTTCGCGGTATGATAAAAATGATTCTGATTAGCAAAAGGGCAAGGATCCACCAGTAACAATTCTGCACCGTGCAGCGCGATCATGCGCTCTTTTTCTTGCGCCTGTCCGCGAGGCATCACCACCAACATTTTGTATCCAAGAGATTTAGCCACCAGCGCAAGGCCAATGCCCGTATTACCCGCTGTGCCTTCGACTATGGTCATGCCAGGCTTGAGCTTGCCTGACTCTATGGCATCGGTAACGAGCTGAAGAGCGGCTCTGTCTTTGATCGATCCTCCCGGGTTTTGATGCTCACACTTAAGTAAAATGTTACAGCCAGAGATCTCGGAAAGGCTATTGATTCTGACAAGGTCAGTATGCCCAATGAGTTCACTGACATTATTTGCAATGGAGGAGATTGACATAATGGTTTCACTTATCTAATTGAATATTCGATTATTTGTCGACGGAATCATCGATTACCTAAGCGTAGCTCTAAGGGGTGCTTATTCAAGGTTATCCATGACACTGCGCAAACAATCTCAAGTTCATTTGTAATACAATTAAACAAATTCTAATGACAATAGTAATAACTATGAAATCAATTCTATGCTTTGGGGACTCTAATACTTGGGGTTGCTCGCCTGATTTACCACGCAGGTATAACACTGAAGAACGTTGGACTAAGCTGCTGCAGAAAAAGCTACCTGCTGGGTATGTGGTCATTGAAGAAGGCTTAAACAGTCGAACTACCGTGTTAGAAGACCCTTATGAGGCAGGGAAAAAAGGACTTGATTACCTTTTCCCATGTATCGAAAGTCACCATCCAGATCTTGTCGTGCTGATGCTTGGCACAAATGACTTAAAGTCTCGCTTCAATTTGACTGCCAGTGATATTTCTAAAGGTGCAGCACGACTTGTTCAATTGGTACAAAACTATCAACACGGTTTCATGGCGAAGCCACCTGAGGTCTTGCTGATATCACCCACTCATGTCCTTGAAGTAAACCCGCTTAAAGAGGGGTTTGAAAACGCTGAACCAAAATCAAAAGAGCTTGGCCACTATTTTAAGCTTCGCTCTGAAGAGCTTGGTTGCCATTTCTTTGATGCGGCAACCGAGATTCAACCTTGCCCGAAAGAGGGTATTCACTGGCAATTGGATCAACATGAAAAATTTGCCAATATACTGGCTAAGCGTATTCCTACCATTCTCTAAAGCACAGCTTGTGTGGTGTAGCTGTAGGTAGAACAAGGGATAGTAAACAAGCAAGCACTCGATAGGTGCTTGCTTCCATTCATCTAATGTCTAGTCCACTTCAACCATTTCTATGGTCTGCACTTTTTTCTTATCCAGCGGATAAAACGTAATTTCTCCCTTTGTAAAATCAATCTCTTTGAGGTCTATTTTACGCAAGGTGCGGTTGTTCATCGTATGGTAGTAATACTCTAGGGAGTGCGCATTCATGGCGGTTGTCCACTGAGTGGAGCCCTGTGTTCCATCTGTTGGCAATTGATCGGGTGCTTCAGTTGCGCCGAGTGGAATATTGAAGTTATCCAAAATACGAAATGACTCGTTGATTGCGCGCTCACTGTCTTCTAGCTCTACCACCGTGTTTCGCATTGCTACGGCGCGAACAAATCGCGATGGTGGGGTGAAGTCGCCAGGCAGACCCAACATACCCGAACCGACACCAATAGGGCTTAGGGTAATATTACCCACTTGCTTCGGTTCAACCGACTCTGGCTGCAGACCTACATAGTTGCGCAGATTGGTAAGATGCCAAGGGTAACTTGGGCTATTTGTCATTACGCCCACTTCATTGTCGTAGATGGCTAACTCACCATTAGTATATTCAATGACAATACTGCCACCCTTGCTATCGGTAACAAGAAAGTGAATCGGTGGTGCGATATTGCCAAATGAAGGGACTTTCACATCCGAGACTCGAATATTCGGCAATTCTGTTTTAATTTCTTCAACATTGGCTTTTGTTGTCAGTAACCATGCTGGCAGATCATAAGCAGCCAAAGTGATGTCACTTTGTTGACTCTCGTAATCTTGGAACTGAGCAAAACCTGGCATATATAGAACAGAAACGGCAAGACCCTCTTGGTTCATTCCGTCAATAAACACAGGTAAACCTACCGCATTGATGCCTACTGCGCCGTATTTGCTCTCCCAAGTAAGACCGTTAGTTCCTTCTGGGGTATTGCCTTTCATCATCACATTCTGTGGCACTTTGATGATTTCTGAGCGAAGATCAAACGCTCCCCACTCTTGCGTACGAGCCTGAATAATTGAACCATCATTGGCATTCAATGTGATTGCGGTACACGCAAGTACGCTCTGTGCTGGGATAGTAAAGGCAAGCATTGACGCTAACGCGAGTTTACGAAACGGAGTCTTCATAGGAACCTGTAATCTTGGTTAATTAAGCGAGATTAGTTACACCAGAAGGCAAAATCCTCGGTGTTAACGCCACTTTAGCATGCGCTATTTACTACTGAGCACTCACTCATGAATGACCAAAACCTACAAAATTCAGAGACTAAAATAAGAAGCCGTTCTAGATTTAATTATTATGGGAGCATCACAAAGACAACACAAATAAATACAAAGCCCTTTATAGGAGCATTATCTACAACCCCCAAATAGAAATATCAGCACAGTACCTATTCAATAAATAAGTAGCTTAATCATTAAAGAACTGTTTATTATAAGAAACCAGCCATACGCCGTACTGTTATGAGTCCAGTTAGATTATTTTCAACTCCCCGTTTCTTTTCTCGCGATGACCTGCATGCTTATCGAAGAGCTAAGCTGCTCAATTTTTGGTTGCTCATTGGTTTTCTATTTCTGGCAAGGTCAACCGCGCGAAACTTTATGTATATCGGCACCAGTTTAGAACTTACGGTTGGCATATTGTGGTGTGTACTTATTGCAGTGGCTTATTATCTGTTTAGGGTAAAGCATCGCCTTGATTTTCCTGCATGGGTAGGCTCGCTGTCTGTCGCTTGGATTGTTGGAGACCTGTCCTATCACAACCCTATCCTCGCCGCTCCACTGTTGTTGCTGGTGCCACTCATCTCTTTCTCTCTTATAGGCGTAAGCTCAGGCGTTGCATTGTCTGGTGTGTTCTCTGTTTTTATCATAGGCAACTTAATACTTAATCCTCCAGACGTAGGCTCTGCAACTCCAAATGCCTTTATTTACAACCATTTAATTGCCCTCATACTCGGAGGCGGAGCGGCTTGTTACTTAGAGTTGGGTAAGCAAAAAGTCATTAATACGCTCCATGACAGTGCCACAAAAGACGAGCTAACCAATTGCTGGAACAGATACGTCTTCTTGCAAAGCTTGGATACCGAGATATCAAACGCACTGCGCTTAAAAACTCCATTCACATTAGTCATTTATGACATAGACCACTTTAAAAAAATAAACGATAAGTACGGTCATACAACAGGAGATTTGGTACTCCAGGAATTTGTTGAGGTCATTAATAAGGGGATACGTAATACCGACATTTTAGCTCGGTGGGGTGGCGAAGAGTTTGTGTTGCTACTACCTAGAACAAAAATTAATGAAGCCTTAAATATATGCGAAAGAATAAGTGAGCAAATTAGAGCACACAACTTTTCAATTGATGACTCAGTAACGACCAGTGTTGGCTTAACCGCTTACGAAAATAATGTCCCTAGCAAAGAGCTCATTCAACGTGCTGATACAGCGCTGTATGAAGCGAAACACCAAGGTAGGGATTGTATTAAAGTGTGGAAGCCTGAGTTCGAAACTAACAAATAATCGTAAAGAACCTAACTTAATAGGTTCAAATAGACCTATCAATCACCCAGAGGTAGCGCGTAGCTGTTCTTCAACTCTTTCACTGAGATGTTGGACTGAATTGCGCTGACGCCTTTTACCCGCCTGATTGAACTAATACGCTCAAAGTACTCTTCCAAATCTTTGGCAAGCACTTGAACCATGTAGTCTGCTCCACCCGCAATACAGTGGCACATTGGGATCCAGTCGGTGACGGCTACAAACTCTTCAAACGGCTCGGTGTTTTCTACTTCGTGGTTCCCTAAGGTGACAAGGGTGAAACCAGCCACATGAAAACCCAGCTTTTTACGGTTCAACTTAGCCGCATAACCATCGATATAGCCGGTATCTTCCATGCGCTTCCACCGACGCCAGCAAGGGGTTTCACTAAGGTTAACCTTTTCGGCAAGCTTGCTATTACTCATGCGTCCGTCTTGTTGAATATGATCCAAGATGGCAACATCTGTGTCATCTAGCACTTCATTGGTGGATTCTTTCTTCTTCATGCCGTTTTTAGAAATATATTGCTCAAACTTATCTATATACTAGCGCATTTAGCAATTTAATTCCTAGTCAAATAGGTAGACTCTCCGCATCAAAACTTTATCAATTAGGAGTGAGAGGAATGAGCTCTCAGTTAATGCTGGCGTTCTTGCTGTTTTCAACATCTATCGCAATTACACCTGGGGCAGGAAATATCGCATTACTTGGGATATCAAGTCGTTATGGGTTTGCCGCGACTTTACCTTTTATATCTGGCAACGCGTTTGGCATTATCATCGTACTGGCAGGGTCTAGCGTCGGCTTAGTGGGCCTGTTTAGCCTCTACCCAGAGCTGTACACTATTTTAAAATACGCGGGTGCGGCTTACTTGTTGTTCATGGCGTGGTCTATTGCCAACCTTCAAATAGAAGAAAGCACCACGGACAAACGTTCAGGCTTTGTTTCCGGCGTATTGGTTCAAGTATTGAACCCTAAGGGTTGGATTGCTTCTTTAACCGTGTTCTCACAGTTCATCACCCCAAATGCGGACTACCTAATTCAAGTAGTGACCATCATTAGCGGCATGGTCATAACCGGTGTACCTTGCATGTTGGTGTGGGCATATTGCGGCACTATGCTTAAAAAGCTACTGCAATCACCCAAACAGATGATGATCGTGAACCGCTGTCTAGGAGGAAGCCTTGCGCTTGTAGTGGCTTTCATGCTTTATCAGCCAGCGTAAAATAAAGTAGATCGTTAACTTAGGCCTCCATTTTGGAGGCTTTGTTATTTGTCTACGACAAACGCTATGAATGCACCGCCAATGATTGAACAGAGTCTCTTATAACCAATGTTGGCTGCAGAACAAAATCAACACTGCAGGGCTTCTTGGAGAGTTTTTGTAAGATGAGCTGCACAGTTTCTGATGCCATTTCTTTAAGTGGGATATTGATTGTAGTAATGCCTGGGGTGATATATTGGTTAAAACTCCAATTATCAAATCCTAGTAATGAAACGTCCTCAGGTACTGACAAACCATGTTTGCGTAGGGTTTGCATCGCGCCAAAAGCCATCCTGTCATTTGAGGCAAATACAGCGGTAAACGGTTGTTTTCGTTTGAGTATCCGCTCCATCGCCTTGGCGCCGGAAGCTTCTAGATAGTCCCCTTCGCACACTAGGTCATTATTGTATTCTATGTTTGCCGATGTTAACGCGTCTTTATAACCTTGTAGTCTTGCTCTAGCACCTGCTTTGTTTTGTGGCCCAGAAATACAGGCTATTTGAGTATGCCCATTGTTGAGCAAATACTGCGTTGCAATCCGTCCACCCGAATGATGATCAATACTAATACAGCTCTCTGAAAGTTCTGGGACGTAATGATTCAAGATCACTAATGGGACACCTCGTTTCTCGATTTCCATTAGGTAGTCGTCATCGAGATCTAGATTGCACAGAATGATGGCATCTACTCTACGGCTCAAAAGGTATTCGACGGATTCTTTTTGCTTACTCGAATCATTTGAGCCTGAAGTGGCAATGATGTGATACCCAAACTGACGAAAGCATTCCTCGATTGATTGGAATATGCTGGCGTAAATTGGTCCACCTAGTTCAGGAACCACAATGCCGATGCCCCCATTGCGGTTAAGGCGTGGTGATAAGCGGGTAAAGCCTCGTTTATAATTGAGTTCTCTGATCGCTTTTTCAATTCTTAGTTTTTTGTCATGACATACATGGCTAGTGCCATTGATGACTCTTGATACTGTCGCAGCAGATACACCTGCACGCTCTGAAACGTCTCGAATTGTCGCCATAGAATGGTTACCTCTATTAAAGTAAAAATGCATCCATTGCTAAGGGCGCTTTAATCCTCTGTGATTAATATTGAAGTGAGAAATTCACTACTCGCGCAATTAAATCTTTTATTATAGATATTTAAATACTACATATTTGCTAATTAAAAAAGTTAATAATTGTAACGACAAACAACCACCTCATTAATTAATAATATCAATCAATTATTCAGTTTTAATATTAATAATTACAGTCAATAGGGCTAAGAAATAATATCTTAGCCCTATTGTTAAACAGTGGCTATTTACCACCAAGCTTCAAACATTGCGCCAACAGTTAAAGTGTCTTCATCTCTAACGTAGGTTGGATCGCTGTGGTTAATTGTGTACTCGTTATCAGAGTTACCCACAGTCGCGTAGAAGCGAAGCATTGGTCGCGCCGTGCCCATATCGCCAAATGAGATATTCTGCGACAGAGTCGTCTTCCAAGATGAGTTCGTGGCATCAATATCGTCAAACTCTACGACACTGTAACCCATCTCTAACCATGTAGAGTGGACATCATTCCAGGCATAGGTCGGGCGTACAATGAAGTTAGTATTTACGCGGTCTTCGACATCTTTGCCTTCCAGTGATTGGTAGGCTGCTAGGTATTCAACACCCCACTGGTCGTTAAATGAGTAACTACCATCAAAGCTAAACAACAGCGCTGTTTGGTCTTCGGCTAGATCAAAAACACTATCAAGGGCGTTGTTCGAGTAACGCACAATAAAGTTTTGGTCATACATTCCCACCTGACCAACAAGTTGGTAAGCACTGCTAGCAGCATCTACGCTACTTCTTGTTTTTTCAGAAATATTGGTCAAATCATCCTTCGATGTAAAACCATAGTTGGCGTAGAAACTAAAATCAGCTTCACCCAAAGAGATACCGTGCAACTTAGAGGTCACCGCATAGCGGCCGTTGTCTTCAACTGAAGCACCATCAACTTGGCCAACCACAGACATATCAAAGCTCACGCCGCCTAGGTCGAGGTTATAGAAACCACCACCTTGACCATCGTGCATCATCCAAAAGTAATCGTTTAGGTCTGTTGCAGGTCGTTGGTGGAAATCACGTCCAGCCCAAATATAGAGATCCTGCTGAGACTCAAACAGATTTGTAACACCGGCATAGAACTTTTTAAGGCCTACCGCATCGCCATCAGCATCACCTTGCCAGTGTTCAAGCATGACCTGTACATCCCAGATCGCCCCACCATCACTTTCAAAGAATTTACCAAACTGGAACTCTCCGCCATTGCCTTCGTTACCTAGACGACCTGTCGAGTTACCTGTGAGTGCGCCATCAGTGGTAACTCGTCCCGCATCATCTGCAGCATATTGCATGCCGTAACGAGCATAACCTGTAAAAACTACGCCTTCAGGAACTTCACTTTTGGAAGAGAGTATTAGTGGTTGTTGCTCATCTACATAGCTAGAGGTTTGTTGTTTAGATTCTAGCTCTGCCAAACGTTGTTTTAGTTCTTCCAGTTCAGTGTCCGCAAAAGAAGGTGCTGCAGCCAAAGTGGCAGCAACAGCTAAAGATACAGGTAATAGGTTAAATTGTTTCATTATTATTATTTCCCAATTTTTGAATGTGTTTTAGGACGGGAAAAATTATATGGAATGAAACGCGCGAAAATATTGAAGGCCTTCACAGCCCAATTTCTATTATTTGAGGTGAAAATTTAAAAAGAGCCTCACCCTAGGCTTACTAGGTGTTTAGCCATAAATATACAGAGGGAAAAACCTTATCTATAAGTTCACAACAAGACCTGTATCACCTTTTTATGTAACAGATAAACTTTATTTGCATCGCAAATTATGAAAGAAGTGATACTCATGAAACGTTTCATGGGACTTAAAGGGCTCGACCACTCTTTTACTCGACTATCATGTTGCAGCCATAGCACGAGATTTCCCCTAAGCCTCTAAGCACGTTGTGATGAACACAAACTTTTTGTTGCATGAACATTTCCCAAAACCTATCATTCATCGCTTTTTTCACTTCTATCAGTAGGATATTTAAATTGGATAACATCAACTTACTGCACCCTAGCGTTCAGAACATGGCTGTCATTGAAAACAATGAGCCAATGGTCTCAATAGCATTGCAGGGGGCTAAGTTGGTTTTAGACCATGATGTAGAGCTGGGATATGCGAACGAATTTATAGCGCGAAAAAGCGTAGTGGATAGATTAAAGCAAGCGTCACTTCTTCTTCCCGAAGGGCTCTATCTATTGGTAAAAGAGACCCATAGACCTAAGTCATTCCAGTCTTTTATTTATAATCGAAGACTAATTAAACTGTTCTGCCTGCAAGAACATAAGAACCTTTCATCTGCTCAGGTTCATAAGCTTACGTCTGAATATATAGCACCACCTAATGTCGCCGGTCATCCAACAGGTGGAGCCGTTGACGTGTCATTGATAGACAAAAATGGAGCTGAGATTGACCTTGGTTGCAAGTACGATGAGGATCCAACCGCATCTAGTGGCAAGTGTTACTCCTTCTTCGATGACCTACCACCGAATGTTCTAAAGAATCGAGAGATTTTATTTGGATGCATGGAGTCGGTGGGCTTTGTTAATTACCCATTTGAATGGTGGCACTGGTCTTATGGAGACAAGTACTGGGCCGCTATGAGTGAAGCACCACACGCTCTATTCTCTGCTGTAGATTTTGAGACATAGGCAGTATATTGATATTGTTCGCCCAAGCGCCTTTGCAAAAACACTCTGAACAAAGTGCGCTTCTCTTGGGAAGCACAGCACCTCTATCTCTAATACAAAATAGAAGCCTAACTTTTGAGTGTCAGGGGCAATAGTAAAGCCTAATTCGACTTGCTGATCATCAATGAAATGAACCGCTAAATTATCGTTATGCTGCCAAATGATACCTCAGCTTTATATCAAACTATCTTCAATAGTCTAGATCTGCCGAAAAACCAGTTCTGCGGAACCTAACATGTAAATTGAAGGTTTGCCTGTAGCTAGGAATTTCATTGGCATTGCAACCATCGAGCTTCATGTTGCAAATAAACGGTTGGCGTAGTGTTTTAAATCCGTAGCGATCGCCAAATTCTAGACATACAAAAAGGCGGGCCATTCACTTTGTACTTTCGTAAAAAGTGAATGACCCGCCTTAGTATTTAGATAGTTTTATTATTTGAATACGATTGAAGAGCCAACCATATCTTCGGTTAGTACCGTTAGGTTAGTTGCGCCCACTGTACCTACCGCTTTGATCAAGCCCTGCTCGTCACGCTCCATTGCTGGTTTTTCTGTAGAGATCCCTGCAGGAAGTGGCTCAAGCCCTTCAATCTGGCCGTAGAAGATGTTGTTCACATATTCAGAGCCAACCATTTGGAATTTCTCGCCTTCAAATTGTCTGAACGCGTTGGTACCTTCGTTTGCAGCAATTGATAAGTTGTTTTCAAATAATGTATCAACAGCTGGGAAGATAGTCTCAACACGAGCATCGTCAGTTAGGCTTACGCGGTGAACCGCATTACTAGCAAAGATGCCTTGCGTGTTATTCACTAAAGTATTGTTCTTAACAACGACATCTTTAGGCGTCCACTGCTTTTGTAGCGTTTTACCGTCTGTAGAGTCCTTGCTTAGTACTTCACCTTTAGTTACATCGATGATACCGGTATTAAGAACAAGCGCACCTCGGTATGTACCTTTGCCTAATGTTCCTTCGATGTAGTTGTTTTCAATGATATGGTTTTCATCATAGATTCGGATACCGCCAGAGTTTGGTGTATCGCCAGGTAAGATAACGTTGTTTGTTACGACGTTATTGTGGCCATGTCTTAGAGAGATCATTGAAGTACTGTTCTTAATAGTATTTCCGTCAAAGGTAATACCGCTCGCTTTCACTGAAATCAGTTCAATTTCACCAGAGCCATTTTTACCTACGTAGCCACTGATGTTGTCAAAGTAGTTGTTTCTTACGATGCTTTGAGAATCAAACAGAGAGTTGTGGCTATCACCTACTCGGATTGCTTGACGATCGTTACGGTTTGTTCTCACCATCTTAGGGTCAGAGTTTTCGATCAGTTCGATATCCAAAGCAGTTAAGTCTTTGAAGATGTTACCTTCAATCAATGTCTTTTCTAGCTTGTCTGAAGTTGCAACCACAAGCATAGCGCCACGCTTGTACTTACCTTCAAAGGTATTGTTGGTGATCTTGTTGTTCTCGCCGCCAACCGTTACCCATCGGATGTTAGGGTATTTGCCTTTCTCGTCTGCAACGTATTCGTAGTCATTGAACTTGTAGATAACAGAGTTGTTTAGCGTATTGTTTTTACCGAAGATCCCAAATACACCCATGATGTTTGCATCATGGCTTTCTGTGCTTAGTGTCGCGCCACCTTCAGTGAATACCAAGCTTTCAATTAGGTTGTTGTCACCCTTGATCACAAACTGAGTCGAACCATTAAAAATAACAGAACCTGGCTTTTCAGCTTTAATAGTCACGTTATTCGCAGTCAGCGTAACACTACCTAGGTCTTTATAACGACCTTCTTTGATGCTGATTACGTCGCCATCTTGAGCGTTAAGAATGCTTTCTCGTAGCTCTAAAACCTCTTGCATAGAAGCCATAGCAACGCCTTGGTCTACCATGATGAATGTAGACTGAGTAACTGGCACTGTACTTCCCTGATTTGAAGTACAACCCGCTAATAGTAGTGAACCTGCGATTAATAGAATTGGTGACTTTTTCATAAGTATCTCTTTGTAAGGTGTTTCCGTTGAGCGCGAGATTAGCAACATGTTGCATCTATAGAAACTCTCTATTGCCCAGAAATGTCTACTTACACCAACCTAATTTATCGATTTGTGGACACCGTCAAATAATTTAATAATACAAATAAACCTGAAGGGACATAGGCTTGAAAAAAGCTAAAGTTCAAGTTAGAAGAACCAGTTCTGCAATAGGGAATTGTGTAGTGCCAAGCAGGAAAAATCACACATAAGTAATTGATTTTAAATAATTTTAATCTTTAATAACCCGACTATTACGACTCAACATAGAATCAATTGTCACGGTCGAATGCATACCACGAACAATATTAACACCCCTCTAAATAGCTCTAATTGTAATATTTTATTTCGAAATCTAGGTATTTTCAGTATAGGTAGGATAGAAACGCTAATTGGTCGTGTTTTACTTATTGATGTGGCAATTGTGGCATGCGATGTGTCTATTCTCTCCCTTGCTTAAACAAACTCACGGCAAGAGTATTTGGCTAGACTTCATCCCAGTAGCATTTATCTTTATCGCCTGTACTACTGAATTTCTCCGCCAAAAAATCAATCACTACCCTCACCTTTGCAGCAAGATTATCGGTCTCAAGATAGAGAGCACCAATCACTTGCTGCTCTATACTGGTCGATACTTGATAATCTTTCATCACTGGTACTAATTTGCCGCTCTTTAACTCTTTACCAATCAACCAAGTGGGAAAGACCACAATACCACTGCCGTCCACCGCACTAGCCACTAAGGTTTCCGCATTATTGCCGTAGAGTGAGCCAGTAACCTCATATGGCTCTAATTTATCCTTACCGATAAACCAGCGCTGCAAACCATTGGTCCCCTTAAACACTAAGCAGTTGTGCTGTTTGAGCTCTTCCGGTGTGCTTGGTGCGCCATAAGACTTTAGATAGCTTGGACTTGCCGCCATCACATAGCATTGCTTCGCAAAACGCTTCATTCTCAGTGAGGAGTCTTGGGGGACACCGATTCGGATCATCAGATCAATCGCCTCTGCTGCGGGATCCACAAAGGCATCGGTCTGCTGGATTTCAACCTTAAGAAGTGGATAACGTTCTAGTAATTCGGTGAGGTATGGCGCTATATGAAGGCGTCCGAAGGCAACAGGAGCACTTATCTTTACTGTGCCGCGAGGGGTATTTGCCCGCTGCTCAATATGTTCAACGACACGTTCATACTGGTTAATGATTTCGGCACAGTGCTTATGAAATGCGATGCCTTCATCGGTCAGTGATATGGAGCGAGTATGACGGTGTAATAACTTTGTTCCGACTTTATCTTCTAGATGCGCCATTTTGCGAGACACCGAAGATGGCGTCATATCTTGCCGACGTGCCACTTCAGAAAAATTGCCAAACTGAGTGGTCATCAAGAACAATTTTATTTCCAATAAAGACACATCGTAATTCACAAAATTTCTCCTACCAGCAATAAACAAAGATTAAGTTCTAAACATAAAAAAAGGCAAGCTAATACTTAGCTTGCCTGAACCTTTATCTATTATGCAGCAAGAATATTCTCGGTAACGATAAAGTGCGCATCTTCGGCGAAAGACTGGAACTGGTCGACAATCTTTTGCATTTCTTCGGTTTGGATATCACTCAGAAATGCGTCCTCAGATTCAATATGTATTACCTCAAAATAATCCCATGGTGAGGGTTTATCTTGGCCAAACATGCTGATGCCTTTGAATACTTCGAACGATGACACGCTGCTGAGCTTGTTTACCGTGGGTAAATCGGACTCTTTGGCCCATTGCAGATACTGTGTTTCGTCTGTTGTCGCTTTTAGGTTAAAAAATACGATCAGTGTTTTAGCTGACATGCAGTGTTTCCTTGATAATTGTTGGCTTTGCTACAGGTGCATCCAACGCAGATTGTGTTTGTTGATTCGCTAAATAGATGCATAGCAAAGCGCATGCAATACACACCATGGCGGCTATGCGCCAGTAGTTCAGTTCAATTGGAGCATTACCGAGCCAGCCCTGAGTATCGATCACTAAACTCATGATCACCTGGCCCAAAATAGTTGCCACAGTTGCGATGGCAACACCAACCTTGGGCACCGCAGCAACCATAACGATCATATAAAAGATGCCAAAGAGTGCCCCTGCCAGTTGCCATTTAGGAACCGTCAACAGTGTGGCGTCATAGCTAGGTTCAAAGAAAAAGATCAATAAACCGGTTATGACAGTGCCCATACTAAATGTCAGTAGCGAGCTCTCAATCACACCCACTTTTGCACCAAGTTGCCCATTTATCGCCGCTTGAGCGCTAAGCGCCATACCTGACGCAATCGCCAGTAAAATAATTAAGGTCATTGCTGTCCCCCTAAGTAGACAAAACAAAGCGCAAGAAAAATAAACATCAAGCCAAGCACACGCAGTGGATTGGTTGCTTGCTTTGGCATAGAGAACCAACCGAAGTAATCGATGGCAAAACTCTTAGTGATTTGCCCAAACAAGACGCAGACCATCGTCATCGCCACACCTAAAATGGGTGTCGATAACGTAAGGATCACTACGTAAACGGGCCCTAGTAAGCCACCAATAAGCTGCCATTTTGGAATCGTATTCCAAGCCTTAAACTTTCCTTGCGGTGTAAAATGGCGGATCATCCACAGCAGCGCGGTACCAACACCAAAGATGCTCAACGTTGCCCATAGATGACCAACTTGCTCACCTAGAGGGCCTAACAGGCCTGCCTCGAAAGACAGCCCCATTCCCGCGATCACAATCAGAACAATAAAGATGATGTTCATCGTGGATCAAACAGCGCTACTGTTGAGTGATCGGCATAGGCTTTGCCGTTCGGATAAGAAACAAGCTCTAACTGCATCCCCCAAGGCGCCATAAAGTAGACCCAAGACTCGCCACCTGTGGGACCTTCGGTCATAGTTGTCGGTTCACCAAGGACTTGAATACCTTGCTCTCTTAGATACGATACTGCGGCATTCATATCCTCAACATAAAAAGCGAGGTGATGACCGCCAATGTCTGCGTTATTAGGCGCTGTTTTGTTGCGTTCTACCGTGTCTGCGTATTCAAAGATCTCTAAGTTAATCCCTTTTGCATTCATCACCGCTATCTTGGTGATCTCAGCGCGTGGATTAACATTTAGGTGATCTGTCATCCAATTATCATCTGAAGCGAATGGACCAAACTGGTACGCCAATTCAAACTCAAAGTGCTGTTGGAAAAAGGCAATCGCCTCATCCAGATTTGGAACCGTGAAGCCGATGTGGTCTGGTTTTTTTAAGCCTGGAATAGCCATTAGAAATCTCCTCGTTCGTGGCGAATCTTATTTAATGCACCCATAGTGGTCGCACCCTTATTGAAGCCGGTGTATGCCGATGCAAACACGATTAATTCTTCAAGCTCTGCATAGGTAGCGCCTTGCTTAAGCGCCATATCAACATGGGCTCCAAATGGATTACCTTCGCCCGTTACATTCAACGCCATTTGGTCAATGACGATGGTAATTAATGCTTTGGTTCTTTGGTCAATTAAAGGCATGCCCCATGCTTCTCCAGCAACGCGCACTGTCATATCGCCCCATACTGGATTGATTGATTTAAGCCCATCAATCAGTGCTTGATCATCCAGCACTGCATTTTCATATTTCTTAGTCATACTCGACACTCTCGTTAGTGAATCTTGTTCGCTGTAGCGGATGTCGGGCATTATAGAGAGCGAGGGATTTTGAAAAACTAGCAGAATGGAATAGGACTTATGCAGATCTTGCACAGGTGCTTGGAAAAGGGAAAAGTGAGAAAGGATAAAGAAGCGCGTGTAACTGACTGGGATTGGAGCTTAGTTGTGTTAGCGGGAGTGCGTCACTAGTAGATTTTAGGGCATTTCCTTATTGGATATTTTAGTCATCTAGTAGGTAGCGGATAATATGAGGTATGAAAGAACTAACTCAGAGGCCCAGTTGATACCACACGTGCTCAATGACATAGGCTATTGCTAAACCTCTAGCATCAAGCACCCATTACCGACGGAGCACCGCGATCCATCGCCCCAAGTTCAACAAGCTGGTCAGCGAGGCGGCGACATAGGTTAGCGCCGCCGCTTTGAGGATTTTTTCCGCATGCTCCAGATCACCATCGTGCAGGTAACCGCCTTCCTTCAGGATAGGCAGAGCCTTGCCATAACTGGCATCGAACTCAACCGGAAGAGTCAACAGGTGCACCAAGGTACTTAGTGCCATTGAAACAATACCAATCATTATCGTTATCGCTCCCGCTTGCGGCAGACGGGTTAGCATTAAGACAAGCGGGGCAGCCACCAGCATTATTCCGGCAATACGCTCGCCAACCATGGCAGTCTTTACGAGTTTCTGCCGCGCCAGGAACAAAGCCTCTCCACGAGAATCCTGAATGGCATGCCCCACTTCATGGGCGGCTACAGTCACTGCTGTCAGCGAATATCCTGAGTGGTTTTCCGGCGTCAGTCGCACAGCCTTAGCCACCGGGTCATAGTGATCACCTGCAGAGGTCTCCTCTACCACGACGTTACTCAAGCCGGAGCAATCCAGCAGATGGCGAGCAAGTTCACCCCCGCTTCCCTGCTTGCGGTAGCGATCAGCCGGCTGACTGTACTTTTGCATCACATGCTTGACCCACAGGCCCGGCAGGAAGACGCATATCGCGATTATGAGTAATAGGACTATCCAGAACATTTAAACAGTATGCCAAGAGAATTGTGTGACTACGATATATTATACGCATAGAAATGAGCAACAGATGCTTTCGATAATAGTCTGACTCGAGATGGACAGAAGCGTTTTATAAGCAATGTTTTACAGTGTCACAATCAGATTAGAATAGGTATCTTTACACTTTAAACGTTTTCGCACAGATCGCACGATTTAATTATATTGAACATTTCGTGCGACAAGTTATAATCTGATTATAGATCCAAACTTAGAGATTGATCATGCACACATTGACAGCAAATGATGCGAAACGTAATTTTGGCGAGTTACTTCTTAGTGCTCAACGTGAACCTGTCAAGATTAGCAAAAACAGCAAAGACGCTGTAGTTGTTATGTCTATTAAAGATTATGAAGAGCTAGAAGCCATGAAGGTTGATTACCTCAGGCATTGCTTTGAGTCTGCAAAGCAAGATTTAGCTCAAGGAAATGTCATTGATGGTGAAGATTTTTTTAGAGCTTTGTAACTATTTATGCCAAAGAGCAATTGCAAACTAAGCAGATTAGCACAGTCTCATTTGCAGAAAATCAAAAGCTATACTGTTAACAATTTTTCAGAAGCACAATGGCGAAATTATAAGGAAGTACTGCTTACCGGATTCCAGATGCTCGCTGATAACCCTGCTGTCGGTAGAAACTGTGACGATATCTACGCAAACGGATACTACTTCCCTGTTGGCAAACACACAGCATATTTTACCAAAGAAGATGGTTTCATTTTGGTAGTGGCTGTACTCAGTCAATCACAGTTGCCGCAAAACCATCTAAGATAGAAATCTCACTGGATAAAACGAAAAAAACGCCGATTGATTTGCATCATCGGCGTTTAGTGTGTGTTGATTCGCTTACTTCTTAGAGCCTGCGGCTTTATTTTTTACGATATTACGTAATCGAGCGCTTCTCTCAGCTGAACCCTGACTGGCATCAGAAGGGTTATTTGTACGGGTTTTACGGTTTTTGAATGCTGGTTTGCTGTGCATTTTCTGCAATAGAGCATCACGGCTTTTTGGCTCGTATCCTGCTTGCTCTACACGTCGGATAGTATGACCAATCAACGACTCGACTTGTTGCAACGTCAGTTCTTCTTCACGGCTGACAAAAGACACAGCATGACCTTTTTGGCCAGCTCGGCCTGTTCGGCCAATGCGGTGAACATAATCTTCTGCCAAAAATGGCATATCGAAATTCACTACGTGTGGAAGGCCTTTAATATCTAAGCCACGAGCAGCCACATCGGTTGCAATCATCACACGTGCCTTGCCTTCTTTAAACTCGTCAAGCGCTCTACGACGGGCACTTTGTGCTTTATCGCCGTGACATAGTACCGCTTTAATGCCGTCAAGTTTGAGTTCTTTCAATAACATGTTGGCCGTTTCTTTGTAGTTCACAAAGACTAATACCTGTTGCCAGTTCTTACGACCAATAAGTTCAGACAGCATTTCATTCTTTCTTTCTTGGTCCACTGGATAGACAACATGCGCGACAGTGTCTGCCGTCACGTTTTCTTGAGTGACGGAAACTTTTTTCGGTTGATTCAACATTTCCGCCGCTAGTTTGTTCATTTGCGGAGAGAACGTCGCCGAGAACAGCATCGTCTGTGGCTTGGTTGAAACACCAGACATAATGGTTTCAATTGATGAAATAAAGCCCATGTCTAACATACGGTCGGCTTCATCGAAAACCAAGAATTCAAGATTCTGTAGGGAAACATTTTTCTCATCCAGATGCTCAATTAAGCGACCTGGTGTTGCCACCAAAATGTCGATACCATTCTTTAGCTTTTGAACCTGAGATGACATTTTCACGCCACCATAAATGGCAGCAACACTCAATGATGTGTACTTGATATAATCTTCAATGCTTTGCGCAATCTGTGCAGCCAATTCACGAGTTGGTGCAAGAACCAGTGCTCGTGTTTGAAAGTGCTTAGTCACTTTGGTCTTGTCTAATAGCTGCTGAATAATTGGCAGAGCGAAAGCGGCAGTTTTACCTGTCCCTGTTTGAGCATTCGCTAAGATATCGTGCCCTTTACGAGCGAGAGGGATCGCTTTCTGCTGAACAGGAGTAAGTTTTTCGTAGCCGCACTCGGACAGTGCTTTCACAATTTCTGGAGAAAAATTCTGAGATGAAAATGACATTGTTGTGTTCCTAAATTAAGCGGCTACGACCACGTAAAGCATAACCAAAAATACGGTCGCAGATTGTAGAACAAACTGCATCGGAACGGCAGGCTTTTTACCAATTCGTCGCAATAAGCTCGAAAATATGACTATTTAATGGCAACAAGTCCTCTAGTGGCCATTTTTTTAAAGTAAAAGTGCGGCTTAACCACTCCCAACGACTAACAGTGTAGTGGACTATCAAATACCGGCAAGCAAAAACTCCTTTGCCTCAATTGCATGCATTTCTAGATATTAAACCGGCTATGTATCGCGAGGGATCAAACACGTCGCACTAAATTTGTAGTTGCCGTATCAAGCACCAAAGCAATCCGGCAACTTCAAATTCAAATTCAACCCAGAAAAACCAATACAGATGTTTAGAAAAGCCTGAAAACTGTAAATAAGACCTGGGCTTAAATTAATCTTTCAATGACTTATGATTGCAAGTTTGCCAGCAACTGTTCGCACTGTTTCTTCAAAAGCGTAAGTTCTTGTTCATCCATCTTTGAAAGGCAAAACATCTCTACAGGCACCTGTTGTGCCTGCTGTTTCAAGTCTACACCTGCTGGTGTCAATGTAATCACACGCACTCGCTCATCTTCTTTACTTCGCGTTCTGCGCACATAGTCTTTTGCTTCTAGGCGTTTAAGCAGTGGTGTTAGCGTTCCAGAATCAAGATGAGTTTTCTCTCCTAACGTTTTCACATTCACTTCTTCTTGTTCCCAAAGCACCATCATGACGATGTATTGAAGGTAGGTAAGGTCAAGCGCTTTAAGCAAGGGTTGATAAGCTCTGCCCATTGCATTTGACGCACTATAAAGTGCAAAGCACACCTGATTGTCTAGCTTTAGGTATTCATCTTGATCGCTCATGTTCATCTCGCCCCGCAATTACATTGTGCACAATATACTTGCGCACTTAGATTTTATCAATTAGTATGAATTCAAAATTAGATTGCGCACAACCTAATTGCTATCAATTTAAATTCAAGGATCTCAACAATGACTACGCTATACACTACTTCAGCTACCGCAACAGCAGGCCGTAACGGTCAAGTATCTACTGACGACAACCTACTTTCCGTTGCACTAAGTTACCCTAAAGAAATGGGTGGTACTGGCAGTGCAACCAACCCAGAGCAACTTTTTGCCGCTGGCTATTCTGCGTGTTTCTCAAATGCTCTATTACACGTTGCTAAAGAAATGAAGATTAAAATCAGTTCTGCTCCGACTACCGCAACTGTAGGTATTGGTCCAAATGCAAGCGGCGGTTTTGCATTGACGGTAGCGTTATCAGTTGAATTAGATCTAGACCAAGAGCAAGCCTTCACATTAGTAAGAACAGCCCACCAAGTTTGTCCGTACTCAAACGCAGTTCGTGGCAACATCGATGTAAAACTGTCGGTGAATGGTCAAGCCGTTTAATCCCACAATAAACCGATAGAAAACTAGGCGAGTTGCCTGTTCAAAAGAATAGTTAATTAAAAAGGACATCCTATGCGCGCAGTACGAATCCACCAATATGGTGGCACTGAAACATTGAAGTTAGAGCAGATTGATAAACCAACAATTAATAACGATGACATCCTAATTCAAGTAAAAGCCGCCTCTATCAACCCTGTTGATTGGAAGATTCGTGAAGGCTATTTGAAAGACTTCATCCCTTACGCATTGCCTATTACGCTAGGTTGGGATGTATCCGGTATCGTTACTCAAGTAGGCAGCAATGTCAGTCAGTTTTCTGTAGGTGACGAAGTCTTTAGCCGCCCCGATATTGCGCGTGATGGCAGCTACGCTGATTACATTGCAGTTAAAGCAGATGAAGCGGTATTAAAATCGACTAAACTCGATTTTGTACAAGCTGCTGCCCTTCCACTTGCGGGTATTACTGCATGGCAGTGCTTGGTCGATGTCGCCAATATCCAGACGGGTCAACGAGTCCTAATTCATGCTGGTGCGGGTGGTGTTGGTCACCTCGCGATTCAAATAGCCAAAGCCAAAGGCGCAACAGTTGTTGCTACCGCATCATCAGCAAACCTTGAACTATTAACTCAGTTTGGTGCAGATGAAGCGATTGATTACTCTAAAGCACCGTTAAGTGAACAGATTTCACCGGTTGATGTGGTTCTCGATACAATGGGCGGAGAAGTGCAGCAACTATCTTGGTCGTTACTTAAGCCTAATGGCATGATGGTTTCTGTTGTTGAGCCACCAAGTGAAGAGACAGCAAAAGAGCACAATGTACAAGCCGCATTTGTCTTCATACAACCAAGCGCACGCATTCTTACTGAGCTTAATAAGTTGGTTGAATCTGATCAGCTTCGCCCGTTCGTAGAGCACCGCTTCCCACTAGAGAATATTGCTGATGCTCACCTTCAAAGCCAATCAGGTCGTACACGAGGTAAGATTGGTATAGAAGTAAGCTAAGCTTTCTTTACGATAATCTGATTGGTGACTTATCTAAGTTGCTGACAATACACTGCACGATAAGAACGGATTCACTATGAGTAGATGCTTGTAATGTGGTTGATGATTTTGTGGGGTGGTGTAGAAAAAAAGTGAAGTGCAGAAACGCAATAACTTGCGCTGACTAAATATCTGCACTTCGGGGGAATCCAGTAAGCGAGTCTTGGATAAAGCTCACTTACTGGACGTTTACTCTGTTATGCGTTCGCCAAGGCTATTTTCATTTGGCTAGCAACTTTGTCGACTTTGCCAAGCCCAACAATAACTTGAAGACCACTCTTACCCATTGGTACGACGCCAGCCGCACCTAAGGCAAGTAACGCTTTCTTATCTGCAAGTGATGAATCTTTTACTGTCAGGCGTAAGCGAGTAATACAGTTATCGACTTCAACAATATTGTCCCTGCCACCAATCGCTTCGATGTAGCTCACCGTTAAACCTTCGATACTTTGTTCTTTTACTTCTTCTTCATCATCTTCACCGCGACCCGGTGTTTTTAGGTTGAACTTGATGATAGCGAATCTAAAAATAGAGTAATAAAGCACAAAGAACACGATGCCTTGCAGTATTAACATGTACCACTGAGTCGCAAGTGGGTTCTGACTTGAAAGTACAAAGTCTACAAAGCCTGCCGAGAAACCAAATCCAGCCATCCATTGCATACTTGCGGCAATGAACAGTGATAGGCCCGTTAGAACCGCATGAATTAGATAAAGCACTGGCGCTAGGAACATAAAGCTGAACTCTAGAGGTTCTGTGATGCCGGTAAAGAATGATGCCATTGCAGCAGCCAGCATGATCGAGAACGTCTTGTTCTTATTTTTAGCATCAGCGCAGTGATACATTGCCAACGCTGCAGCTGGAAGACCAAACATCATGATAGGGAAGAAGCCGGCTTGATACATGCCCGTTGTGCCAGGGATACCTGTGCCATTGGCAATCGACTGAGCACCACCCAGGAAGTTTGGAATATCGTTGATACCCACCACATCAAACCAGAACACTGGATACAATGCGTGGTGCATACCCACAGTTAGCATTAATCGGTTAAAGAAGCCAAACAAGCCAGCACCAACCGCACCTAGCGACTGTAGCTTAGTACCAAAGATGATCAGTGAATCGTAAACTACCGGCCATAGGTACATCAGAACAAACGCCATTACCATGCCAGCAATAGAAGTCAGGATAGGCACAAGGCGTTTTCCGCTAAAGAAGGCTAGCGCTTTTGGCAGTTCAACCGTTGAGTAGCGGTTATAAATTTCCGCTGAAATGATACCGAGCAAGATACCCACAAATTGGTTGTTGATCTTACCAAAGGCTGCGGGCACTTCTTCAATTGGTACGCTGAGCAACTGGGCAACACTACCAGGCTCTAGCAAGGTCGTTAAAACAAGAAAACAGATGAAACCGGAAAGTGCAGCTGACCCGTTCTTGTCTTTACTGAGACCGAAGGCAACACCCATTGCGAAAAGCACCGCCATATTGTCGATGATGGCAGCACCCGACTTAATCAAGAATGCAGCCAGAACGCTATCTGCTCCCCAACCGGTTGGATCAAGCCAATATCCAATACCCATTAAGATGGCAGCCGCAGGCAAGGTGGCGACAGGCACCATCAATGCTTTACCTACTTTCTGCATGTAACCGAGAATGTTCATGTTGTAGACCTTACGTTATAGATTAAAAAAATTTAGTTATAGTGGTGTCTATATCGCCGCTTGAATCTTATTTTCTAATTGAAATTAACTTCTTTAGGCGCAATTTACTCTTTAACATGGCTACATTTGACCTAATTTCAGCTATCCAGACAAACGAAAAAAAAGTTACTATAGATGAAAGCATTTCACCTATGAGGCAATATGAATACCAAACAGTTATTGCTAAGGAACATGCACACTTTCAATATTGCTGTGAAAAACATGAGCTTTAAGCGCACCGCTGACGAACTGCATTTAACGCAAAGTGCGGTTAGTCATCGCATTAAAGGCCTAGAGAAAGAGCTCGGTTTTAATCTGTTTGTTCGAGGCACAAGACAGCTTTCGTTGACACCTGAAGGTGAGCGCTTGTATTCCACCTTATCGCGCTCGCTTTCTAGCATTTTTAATGAAATTGACAGCATTCAGTCTTCTGATTTAACCGGAGAGTTAAGGATCTTAACCGCTCCTGGCTTTGCCAAAGAGTGGTTAGTACCAAGACTGGGACAGTTTCAGAAAGCGTTCCCACAGCTGAACTTGGTGATGAAACTCAATGAGGAAGCGTTGGATCTGGCGACGCAAGAGTTTGATGTCGCGTTTTACTATGGCGATTATCATCAGCCAAACATATACGCTATGCCACTATTTGAAGAGAAGTATTTGCCTGTGTGTTCCCCACAATATGCGAAACAATATCGCCTATTAGAACGGGGCCATGAAGGACTAAAAGAGGTGAATTTTTTGCACTCAACGCCCTCAACTGCTTGGCAGCGCTGGTTAGATTCGGTCGGATGCGATATTGATTGCCTGAAGCACAGTTACCAATTTTCTCAGCAGGGTTTGGCCGTGGACGCCGCTAAGCACTCCGTTGGGGTTGCGATTGGCAGACTGCGGTTTATAACAGATGCCATCGAATCCGGAGAACTGTTAGCCCCCTTCTCTGCTATGGAGACTAAACAGCACTACGCGTTACTCTGTGTAGAAGGCATGCAAGATAGACCGAAAATAGCGGCCTTTATTCAGTGGGTAAAAAGTGAGTTAGAACAGTAGTTTATGTTATGTGCCATATGAGGTGTAACGCCACCTGTTGAGTCGGAAGCTTGTTTGTAGTTGGTGATTCAATTGAATAACGACTTCATAAACGTTTCGTTAGCAACAATGCATTGAACTAGTGTGGAGGATGTTACTCATTCGAACTCCATTCTGCGCAGATACTTCACGTGGTTTTTCCTGATTTTTTCTTTATTTTCACATAACGTTTTGATACCCAATGGGTTTAATAATGGATAACAGCAAAATAGGTAGAATAAGAATACGGGAAAGTTCTGTCTAAAGCCGATATAGCTCAGGTCAGATCCACCATCTTAAAGTTACGACTACGTTAATCACGTATAGTTTTGCCATCTGTACGTTACTTACGTATACTTTGCGTATGAAAAGTATATTTGTCGAATCAACCATATTTGAAAAGTATCGCAATGAATATCTAAGTGATGATGAGTTTAGGCTTTTTCAAGCTGAGTTAATGTCTAACCCAAAACAAGGGGACGTGATTCAGGGTACAGGTGGTTTGCGAAAGATTCGAGTTGCAAGTAAAGGTAAGGGCAAGCGTGGCGGGTCTCGGGTTATCTATTACTTCCTCGATGAAAGACGTCGTTTCTACTTACTGACAATTTATGGCAAGAATGAAATGTCCGATTTAACCGCAGACCAAAAGAAACAACTAAAGGCTTTTATGGAGGCGTGGCGTAATGAGCAATCGTGATCTATTTGCAGAGTTAAGTTCAGCTCTTGTTGAGGCTCAAGAGCATTCCGAGGGTAAACTAACCCTTAAAACTCATCATGTTAACAATATCAGTGAGCTAGATATTTCACCTGATGAAATCGTGAGTATTCGTGAGCAGTTTAATATGTCGCGTGGTGTGTTTGCGCGTTTGCTGCATACATCATCTCGTACACTAGAAAACTGGGAACAAGGGCGTAGCGCACCAAATGGACAAGCGGTAACCCTTCTAAAATTGGTTCAGCGTCATCCTGAAACTCTGTCTCATATCGCTGAACTATAAGCGCTTAAGGATTTAAGATACTGTTTCTAATCTGATAGAAACGGTTTAGCTCAGTAATCGTAAATCGTTTATGTACAAAAACGTATTTCATAATCACATAACTAATGACATAAAAAAGACCTGAATAATCAGGTCTTTACACTAAGAGTTTTGAGTCATTACTACTTTACTAGAGTGATGCCCTTGCTCGGGTCAATGTCCTTGTACAGGAACTCTGTCGTTGGTGCATAGTGACGCACTAGCACGTTCCATTCTTGACCCTCTTGTAAGCCATCTAACGGAATATTGTTAGCTCCGTATTTCTCTTCATCACACCCAAAGTATACAGTGTATGTACCATCTGCATTTGGCTGAGCTACACCACTGTTGGTGCTTGCATCATCATTGAACATGAAGCCATCTTCGTTGTAGACGGTGAATGACCAAAAGCCTTTGTTTTTAGGGTCTTCAAATGTCACTGAGTGACACTGCGTTGACTCAAAGTTAGGCGAGTATTGATAGATGTTATCTTTAAACGTCGCCCCACCCCATCCGTAAGCTGCACCTTGGATGCGCTTTTCTGCAGTTGTGTACTCTCCTGTACCGAACATCTTCTCAGAGTCAGCAACACCTTCAACGGCAATTTCAGTCAAAACCTCTTTCTTCACTGGCTCAAGCTTTGCCGCGAGCGTTGGCAAGTCGTAGCCACCAAAGATTGGGTAGTCATCTTTTGAACCCGCTTTGATCACTAACTGATCTTGCAGCTTATTAAGCTCTGCAATTTCTTGTTTATCATGAAGGTTTGGAAGGTAAGTACGAACAATCACGAACATGAATTTTGTCGAGTTTGGCACTTCTAGCGTTTCATTACCCTTGGTGTAAACCATGTCATAAGTTTGGTGGTTTTCATCAGTAAACTGCACCATTACAAAACGGTCACCAAAGTCAGGTAGCGTCACTGTCGCGCCTTTTTCCGTATCAACTACTGCAGTGGAGTAGATTGTGTCACGGTTCATGCGCACGATTGGCTGTTCTTCAGTCAATGGTGGCGTACGGAAGTGTCTCCAGCTATTTACGCCATCTGTTGCTTTTGCTTCAGTTACTGCAAAGTACTTAGAAGTTTCAGCTTGAATATAGTTGTCTCGATTAACATTCACTTCAGCAGATGCCATATTTGACATACCTAGGATACTTATCGCGATTGGTGCTAGTAGAAATTTTTTCATCTATTCAATACCTCAATTCTTTCTAAGTAAAAATGCAACCACTGTATAAAAACGGTTGATTCAAATTTTATGCTTATCAATGAATTACAATCATTGTCTCAGCAAGTACGAAAGAGTTTATGGTGTACTGAGGGGAATCACAAATTCCCATTTACAATATCAATAATAAATGAAATGCATATCATGGAATTCTTGATATATATTTTACGCATACCGAGATGGTGACAAGATCCTAGAACCCAGGGCCCAGGATCTCGACTTTATCTACGCCCTACGCTTTTTGAACGTATGCCATCCAGCACTTAAAATGGTTTTGATCACCACTCCGAGCGCACTTAATTTAGGGTCGGTATTTTTGCCATCAGCAATACGCCACATTTGGTGCTCGTACCATACCAATCCAACCATCGCCATTTTATCGAGCGCAGGCTTACCCGTAGTAGGAACGGTCAGAGGCATTCCATAGTGAGGGTCTTCGATTAGTTTGTTTGGGAAATCAGGGTCTACAGCCATGGTTCGAGCAATACCAATAAAGTCAGTGGCCGATGTATTCAGTGCTTCATTCATCGCTGGCGCCGTTCTAAAGCCCCCCGTCACCACCAGCGGCGTGCTCACCAAGTCTCTCACCTTAACCATATAATCCATAAAATAGGCTTCACGTTTTATGGTGCTGGCTTTCACGGGCTCACTTTTATTCTTAGAACCCATCATAGACGGGCTTTCATAAGTACCACCGGAGATCTCGATAAGGTCGATACCATTTTCACTTAAAGCCTGCACCACCTGCATCGACTCTTCTTCTGTAAAGCCGCCTTTCATAAAGTCAGCGCTATTGAGCTTGATCCCTACAGGGAAATCATCGCCAACCTCTTTACGTATGGCGCGATACACTTCTAGTACAAATCGAAGTCGATTTTCTAATGAACCACCCCATTGATCATCTCGCTGATTGTGGCGTGATGATAGAAACTGACTTACTAGATAACCATGAGCGCCATGGATTTGCACTCCAGTAAAACCCGCACGCTTTGCAAGCTTGGCACTAGTGACAAACTTATTAATAATCTCAAAGATTTCCGCTTCAGTTAATGCGCGCGGAGTATTAAAGCCTTTCTCCAAACCACTACCCAATGAAATAGCAGAAGGCGCTACCGGCTTATCACAAAGAAACTTGGGAATTTGCTTGCCTGGGTGGTTGAGTTGCATCCATATCTGCGAGCCATTTTGCTTTCCAGCACTCGCCCACTCAGTAAATAGCGACAAGTCGCTTTGCTCATCGAGAACCACATTTTTCGGTTCACCAAGGGCACTTCGATCCACCATGACATTGCCCGTAATGGATAGACCAATCCCGCCTTTAGCCCAGCGTTGGTATAGGGTTGCTATACCCGAGGTCGGGTTATGCTGCTTATCTCCAAGCTGCTCACTCATCGCTGATTTAAACAGGCGATTCTTAATGACTTGACCATTGGTAAGGGTAAAAGGTTTACTGAGATCGATTGAATTCATGCTTGCTCTAACAATTAGATAATCTTGGTATGATGCGTGCAGTATGCTCTATTTTGCACATACTTCCGAGCATAATAAGCAATGTTTGAGCTTGTTGGATAAGTAGGTAAGAAGAGGCTAATAAGTGTTTGCGACGATCAAATTTGATGTCTTAGATAAAGAAAAGTCAGCGAAGGTTTCGCTGACTCGATAGCTGAAGCTTGTTATGTTAGAGCGGTGCTTAATCTTCTGATTTACGATCAGCGGCTTTACGTTTGTTACGCTCTACTTGGGTTTTAACGAAACCCTCTAGCTCTTTCTCGCCCCAAGCTTGTGCTTGCGCTTCAGTTTCGAAGCCCATTTCTCTCTTAGAAACAGTTGTTCTGCGAGATGTCACTTGGCGAACAATCTCGGCACACCAGCCATTACGCTTTTCAATAGTGCGTACCGTGAATTTTTTACTATCAGACATATGTAATTCTCTAAAAATCTTTTCATTACTTGGGTTAAAACGCTCTTCCCAAGCGTATTGCCAACACAAGCTAGCTTGGTTGAACACTATAGATGGCATTCGTAGATAATACCATCTATTGGAAGGGCGCCATTAAAACATAGAAGCCTGCTTTAATGTATTTATTTATCGGGTTAACTATTCGCCAATCTGGAAGATTCGCCAGAACTCTAAAGCGAAAATACATTAATGAAATGAACTCGATACATTTCTTTCACTATTTGCTACTAAAGTCGGGTCGGCAGTAACCAAAAACCATGTGTGTAAAATTGCATAGTTACGAGTTGCGCAAACGTTTGCGTCATGATAGATTCCGCGCCATTAATCACCTGATATTGATATCACTTAGAGGCAGTATGTTTAAATTGATAAAACAAGCATTGATTGTAATGGCAACGTTAACGATTATTCCTGTGGCAAACGCAAGCGAAATGAAAAGCGTCAGCGTTGAATCTCACGCAGCGCCAATGCAACCGATCATGATTCAAGGCCCAATGCCTATTGAAGCTGAGTACTTTGCATCACTACTGACTGATGTGAGAATGGAGCAAGCAGGTAATGCTAAGTTTTACATAGGCGATTTGAATGGCTATCCCATTGTTGTTGCTCAAACGAGTAAAGGTCTAGAAAACACGGCAGCAGCAACAGCTGTCGGTATCGAACGCTACAGACCACGCGCTATTATCAGCCAAGGAACATCAGGCGGTCACGATCCTTCTTTACAAGTGGGTGATATCGTACTTGGTAAGCGCTCAGTAAACTCTAATAACTTCAAAACACCTAAGCTTGCGGCTGGCGAAGGTTCTGACTCTATGAACTGGATCCCTATGGATATCATGGCTTCAGAAGAAAGCGCCGGTGAAGGTGATGCAGCGGTAGACGCTGAGAAGATTCGCTACTACATGGGTAACAGCGAGCTACTTGCTTCTGCACATGCCGTTAAAAGCACTTACACTCGCGGAAAAGTCGTCGAAGGCACCATTGGTAGCGGCAACTTCTGGAACAATGAAATTGACCGCATGACATGGCTACACACCAACTTCGGCACAAGCGTTGAAGAAATGGAAACGTCATCTGCAGCAATGATTGCTGATGCCTACGGCATTCCATTCCTTGGCGTTCGCGTTCTATCAAACAACTTAACCAACAATGGTAAATACGACCCTTCAACAGCGGCTGATTGCCAGAAGTTTGTTAAAGAGATCATTCTTCACTACATCTCAACGTTGTAAGTCGACAGAAGAAATGACCAACACCTCGCACTATGCGGGGTGTTTTTTTATGTGCGATATGGTCCCCATCAGTACTGTCTATTCAATGAAGAAGCTCAATAACCACTTACCCAGTTTGATATAATGACGTTATTCTCTTCTTGATGGCCTTCCTATAGTCTCTAAACATGCCTATTTGTATCAGGTTGGTCTATTTATAGAGACTGCAAGGTTTAACAGAATATCTTCTATTGCAATGCCATTGGTTTACCGACAAAGTAGTGGCCAGTCGAGCTCATCTACTGCGACTTAAACCGTCCCACGTCTATCACATCAGGTCTCTTAAATGTCTAAATCGGACTCTTCTACAACCAATGTAATTATTGATAACTTTGTAGCGCCAACGTGTCTGGCTAGGCTAGAGATACTGTATCAAGATGATGACATTTTATTGATTAACAAGCCGAGTGGTTTGTTAAGTTTATCAGGTAAAAACCCACTCAATTGGGATTCGGTGCACTACCGTCTCGTTAACGGTCAAGACGCTACCGAAGTAGAAAAAGCGACACCGTCGTTTGTGAATGCAAAACTGCCTCATCGACTAGATTTGGGGACTTCTGGTGTTATGGTGGTAGGGCTTAACCCTGCAGCTTCAAAGAGCCTTAATCAGCAGTTTCAGGCACGTACTGTGCAAAAGCGATACTTAGCCATGTTAGCGGGTTGGGTTGAAGCGGATAGCGGCCAAATATCAGCCCCTATTGCTAAAGATAAGACACTGTTTCCCCGTGTAAAGATCTGCCACGATTCAGGCAAAAGCGCCATTAGTGACTACCAAGTCATGGGTCGCTTGGCTAACCCTCCTAGAACGCTGGTGCAATACACCCCTGTTACGGGTCGCACTCACCAACTGCGTATCCATAGCCTTGAGTTCGGCCACCCAATTTTAGGCTGCGATCTTTACAACAACGCAGATCTAAACAGTAGCCATGACCAAGAAAACCACTCTAAAGTAGAAGAGTTATCTCAACGCTTAATGCTACATGCCAGCGACATTTACTTTACTCACCCCACCACTGGTGAGGCTATGCATGGACATAGCCCAAATCCGTTTTAAGCTATAGCCGGCACACTAATTCCTTGATTCGGGCTTATAATAAATTTAATAAAGAAAAACCTATACAAACGCCTAAATAGCGACAGAATAATGATGGATATCGTCTTAGAGTCTGAATTAACGTGCCCACACTGTGGCAATAAAAAAACTGAAATAATGCCAACCAACGCTTGCCAGTGGTTTTATGAGTGTGAAAAATGCCATACTCTACTAAAGCCGAAACAAGGGGACTGTTGCGTTTATTGCTCTTATGGCACTGTACCTTGCCCTCCTATACAGAAAAATCCATCTGAAAAAGGCAAAGGATGCTGCTAATAAAAATCAACAAAAAATTGTAGACTGATAAGGCCCTAGGGGAGTGCATATAAAGCAAACTCTCCACATACGTTTTATTTTCAACAAACCTATTAAATCTAACAATAAGTTAGGCAATTATTTGTCATGTGACCCTTTTTACAAGGGATCTAATCTAAATCCAATTGACATTGAGTAAGCACATTCAATGCAGAACGGTCACAAGAAATGTCTACCCACTGATCTTCAAATTGAGCTAGTGATGTATCACTCGCGGTATAACCCCAGATCATATCTGCGGTGACTCTACCTTCTAGGTCTATTTCATTGTCTTTGTCTTCTAGTTTAACTTCCTTAACCCAATATTGATTTTGAGTCGAATAACCATCTAGCTCAACCCAAGAGCCGTTTAATGTATTCACTGAGATACCATCTTCAAACTCTGTGGTTGCATCAATGATAAAATCAAAACCATTGATCGTCGCGACACCATCTGCGTAGCTCGCTTCGCCCTCAATAGAAAATTCCAATTCACTAGAATCAAAATCGAGTTCACTTTCAAAATCCACTTCCAAAGCGTCGAGGGTGTCAGAGGTCTCTGATAGAGTGACTTCAACCAGCGCGCCAACCACCAAGTTAGCTATCGAACCGTCATCAAATTGAGTCGCACTGCTAATATTGATAAGTGCTCCACCGGACAGTTCGAACTGCGTATTTGAGCTGCTAACCCACGTCACGACGCCTTCAATCTCTAGTCCCTTTAATTCTTCATCATCTTTAGGATCCACTTTTGACCCAACAAATATTCCATTGGAAAATTCACCGTACACCTCAACCCACATCCCCAAGGCAGGAGCGGCTCCATCAACAAATGCATTACTATAGTCGACGTTAATTCCACCAAGAACAAAGCTCTGGCTGTTGGTATCTAAGCTGGTAATCTTCCCTTCAATTTCGGCAAGGCTCGCGTTTGATACCGAGGTGACATTGGTAATATCCCACGACAAATCGGGTAACGCATACCCAAATATCATGACCCAATCATCACTTGAAATGGAAGAATCATCATATTCAACCTCAATGCCATTCACGATTAGCTTGCCATTTGTATTAGACGTTACGCTTCCAACATTGATAGGTAGTAGATAAATCGCTTCTAAATTATCTTCTAGTACCACGACCTCTACCATTTGCCCTGTGGTTAGCAGTGATATTGACAATGAATCATCTAAATATTGAAGTTGCTCAGCCCCCAACTCTATTTGTCGACCGTTTACCTCAAACTGATTATTTTCCAGAGAAACAGATTCGACCATGCCACGTGCGGTATAAGAGGTGGTACTTCCTGATGTCCCGCTAGAGTCCCCGTCAGAACCGCCACAACCGGCAAGAAAGAATGTACTTAGGAGCCCACAAACTGCCATCGTGATTTTCATGATTCTGTCCCATATGAACGCATGTATTCTGTCCAAATTATAGCTCACCTGTGGGCTATTATCGGAGAGCATCTAATCAAATCAGCTGAGGGGAAGGGAACTCATTCTTAAGCAGAATGTGGTATAGCTGAGCTTTTTTAAATACCTTTGGATAGTACTAAATACATCACATTGCTTATTTAGGGAGTGAAGGATTAACTGCAAACGTAAAGAACTATATCTTCTTTCAACTAGCTCCAATACAAAAACCCAGTGCAAAGTACCTATCTGCACTGGATTATTACTGTTGTTCAATACCAACTAACGGCTTTTGGTGTGTCGCCAAATTTAAGCAAAGCCTGGCATGCGCACTTTTAATGTCGAGATTGTGCTGAGGTTAGAACTTGTAGCCAACTTCAGTTACTAGCATGCCGTTTTTGGTACCTTCAATGAATTGCTCGTTATAACTCGCATCGATAACAAAGTGCTTCTGAATGGCGACACTTAAACCTGCACCAACCTCACCGCCGAAATTGTAATCGCTATCGCTTCCACTACTGCTCTTAGCGTCAACCTTTGCCATCACACCACCACCCATAACGTACGGATGAACCGTTACATAGCTGCTAGGGTGAAATGATTGCCCTGCCTTCAAATCGAATCTAGTTTCAAACACATCAACATCGGTTTTAGGGTGTACGTTTGATGTTTCAGTTCCACTAACATCGGCAAAACCAGTACTGATAGAGAAGTTCTCGTTAATATCCTGATTAATCTGGAAAGACCAACCGTTAAGCCTAGAATCCATTGTATCTGGCGTAGCCATTGCATAACCCGCAGTAACAGCGACACCGTTAAGATGGAATAGGCCAGAACTTTCCTCTTGTTGAGCCTCACCAGCAAAAGCATTTGCTGATAGTGCGACAATTGATAAGCCTAAGAGTATGTATTTCATGGTGGTACCTTCAGTGTAAATAATTAGCTTGCCGGTATGATTGGCGGCTCATATTAAGAATCCATATAAGGAAAAACATGAACAGTTACTTTTGAGTTGTTCACCTTTTATAGGGACTCGCTCTATGGATTACCGCCAGCACAAGGCTAGAACGGTGATCAATGCCTTAGCTGCGAAAAGTGCAAACATACTTGTCATTTTGAAACCTGTGCAGGGTGCATATTCCAGGATTAGCATTTAATGGATCGTTACGGAAATCCAAGGATCGACCGTTCGATAGCATTAACTTTAATCTCTTCTCTACACAGCAATAAGGTTCTAAATAGAGCAATGAATACTTTTAAAAAAGTCGGGCTATCTTTCATCCTAGTGTCTATCACAGCCATGACAGGTTGCACATCCATGAAACTTAAGGCCGCAAGTCTACTAGTGACTAAACCAATCCACACGACTGCTACTCAAGACCAACTAGAAGAAGCAAGCAGCAAGATCGAAGGTATCGAATACACATCGATGGAGACCACCATCGCGCCTCCAAAGGCGTCAAAAACAGGCAAGCCCTACATGGATGTTGTCGCTGTAGGTCATGAGATGAAGGACTCTCCTTGGCACGGGAATGAGCAAGTTTGTGCCATGTTCACAAAGCGAATGAGCGACCCAGAAACTGAAGGGCAGCAAGACATTGTAGGCAATGGATATGATCTGAATTATTCAATCGACATCACTGGAGTTGACGGAGAACGATTCACTTGTCGAGGTCACGTAGACGGTGCATAGGTTATAAATTATTGGGGGTTTAAGGGTTGCCTTTGCAGTTACAAAAGACGCACTAATTGGATATTGAAACTCACTTTTGGACAGAAACCTTGCTACGATTTCTTCCTACCCACGCTACTATCCCAAACAGTAGATTCCCTTTTTCAAAGGAATGACGGCACGTCTTCTTTGAGTATCTGAATCTACTGAAGGGAAATTCGTTTTACAACGAGAATGAATGCTCTGACCGTATCCGTCTGAGCATTTCTATTTCTCACGTATTGATGTTAGTTCGCTTTTGACTGTGCGTGCTGCTCGACAATGAATGCGATCGCTTCATCATTTAAGCAAGATTTACTGATATATTGGCGCTGCTTACCCATATGGAGGATAAACCCTAAATCGCTCTGTTGAAGTTGGTCGATTTCACCCCAGGCGATGTTATTGGTGTTGTTGCCGTTTTTGTAACTCATACCGCTAGACTTCACTTGAAATGTCACTTTAGTGCCAGCGCTCGCACTGAACGTTTGGCGCCACAACCACCAGCCTCTCTTAAAATAAACACTACACGCTTCAATAACACTCAACACAATAAAGAACCAACCCACATAGCCGTTAGGTAGTAGCTCAAACTCTAATAGAACCACACCAAAAACTAGAAAAAGAACCACTTTTAGATAGTCTTTTAGAACATTAGGAGGACGGCTAGTTTCATCATAACACTCAGCAAAAAAGGTCTTGTCGAGCGTGTACTCTGTGGTGAAATCAAAATCTTTAGACATATGTGGCTACTTTAAGGCTCTCGGTGAATGAGTATTCTATATTGGAATCTCGCAACTCGAGCATTGTATAGCTTCTTGGCGCTTTTCTTTAGCTATTTTGGTCTTCTTTTAAATCAAAAACACTTAGGGTCTGTCGTATTCAACGGAACAAATCGGTCTATATTGTGGTGCGGTGAATCAACTTCCCAGGCTATTTTCAAAGCGTGATAGGCAAATAACCCGGAGGAGAATATGAGCTTCCCATGTGAGCCAGTTCGTGGTGGGGCGAACATGAATTACTACCTTTACTCTACTAATTTTTATTGCACCGAAATTCATTTCAAACGATACTGTAATGCTGCGTTGATTTTACCGCACTAACTACCAACACGTAGTTTTAACTTGATGTTAAATACACAGGTACTCTGGGAGCAAGGAACCATACTCTCTGATAGCTTCCAAACCACGGAAGCTAAACACCCTCAACCAGACCCACAATGGATTGAACTAACAGTAGCAAGCCCAAACAAAACAGAGTTAACCTTCGCATCTAAGCAGTGTATTGCACTCTACTTAGAACTCAGAGAACACGAAGACATCCAAGAGAACACTGAAGCACAAGCAATGTGTATTCAGTACCGTGAAAGCGAGACACATCAGTAGATGTTTAAAGGGGCATTCTATCGCCCCTTTATCAATATATCTCCATCTATCACTTTCCTTTGTGCGAGCAAAGTGAATGGGTTCAGTCTGTATCTAATCAGAGAAAGTGTGACTGTATGCAAGGATGATCTTCTGTTCAGCGCCGTAATCATTGTCAGTCACAATGCCTAGCAAGTTGATAGAGTCTTTCTTAGTGAACTTGTACCCCATACCTGCGCCAAGCCAGTAACCAAAGTAGTCATCAGAGCCTACTGAAGCGCCTGCGAATGTAATCACGGTAAATTCTTCTGTGACTGGCTTTAAAGAGAAGTAACCAAGGTAACCACCGGTACTGTCACTAGGGTGCAATACGTATGGGTTCGATGGGTCAAAGTCTGGCTCACCCTCATTCAGTGGTCTTTCACCATCGGTGTAGTTAAAGCCTGCCATTGGGAAGATCTGCCAACCCGCAGGTTCTATACCGAAATATGAAAGGGGTACAAATGTCCCGACGCTGTAGTTGTTGAAGTTGGAACCGTCTTCATATTCGCTCTTGCCGAAGTTGAAGTTCACAATACCAAAGTTAAACAACCATGAGCCGCCTAGCGTCCACTCTTCACTATCTGGGTGATATCTGAGGTTGATTTTCTGTGCGTCACTGAGGCCAATAGAGCCGGAGATCGAGTATCCAAACTTTTCAGATTCAAAGTTGTAGTCGCCCGCTAACCCTAGTTTTGTCACCACGCGAGTTGGGTCATCGACGTGCTTATTCTCGTTGTCGTAAATATCCTTTTTAGACTCTGAACGACTAGAAGTACCCTCTTCTGTCGTGTTTGAGGTATCTGCGAGCACACTTGTGGCATTCAAACCAGCAAAGAGAATAATTAAGCTCGTGGATAATTTACGCATTAGTGGGCTCCTGTGAAGATTCACATGCTCATAGAAAATAAAGGGAAGAAGCCAGCGGAGATTAGGCTCTAGAGAGGAACAATTCCGAGAATTGATCTCGCATAGTGTAAGTCATGAAGTTAGAAGAGACTAATTCTTTGTATTTATATGTGCTATTCACTTTAGATATGTTGCTTTTACGAGGTTGACGGCTAGGAGAGTGCAAATATACCGTCGTCTGCGGGGTGTTTTATTGGGAACCTATTCATTGGTTGGATTGTTTAGGCCCTCGATAGAAGCGCTCGGGGGTGACGCTAATTAGGTGTCGATGGTGAGGATGTGTTTGGCTCAAATACAAAGAAACCGTCGCCTCCGAGGTCTCTTATCGGAGACCTCTTCAACTTCACGGCTGGTTAGACCCTCGATAAAAGCACTCGAGGGTGACGCGTATCGGGAGTTAGCCCCTTCAACACAATAAACCGTCGTCTCCGAGGTCTCTTATCGGAGACCTCTTCAACTGCCGAATTACTTAGACCCCCGATAAAAGCACTCGGGGGTGACGAGCCTGGAAGCTCGAGGGTGACGATACAGCGGACTCAGGTAGGAAGTATTTTTAATTGAATTAGGCCACCTAAGCCGCTTCAATATTAGTGGTCACATACGGCAACCAAGCGTTTTGGTATAGCTCCTTCGACTGAAAGCGGTAACGCTTGATTTGTGAGCGTTCGATATCAGTAAAGTCACGATCTTCAATGGCGGCTAAGCGCTCTATTTTTTGCACTTGCTCATAGATACTATGCTCGTAGCCATTTTTTACATCGGCTATATCTTTAAGGTGAAGCTGAACCTCTGCAATCATGTTGGTTTTTGGCAATTGCACCAAAACGTTGAGGTCACGATAACCTGACTCGGTTGGCTTTTTGAAGCGGTTCTTCACTTTTACAATCGTCGCTTCACGCTCAAGCACTTCATAGGCATTCATCAGGCTGGAGATATCATTGGCGACTATGGTTGCGCGTGCTAAATCAGTGATTCTCTCGGCTTTGCCACCCAGCTCGTATTGCACTTTTTCTTGGGCTCTTTGCTGTGATTTAACACCTGCGAAGTAGGCTTCTGATGAGGTCAATAATGCTGTGCTTTTACATAGGGTTTCTAGCTCAGATTGAGCTTGGTGCGCTTTGCTATAAAGCACGTCAAAATCGGAATAAGGTTGAAGTGGAGAAACGTCGTGATTTGGGATACCGTAAAGCCCACTCAAGCTATGTTTGAATTTAGCTGAGCACACTTGGCCTTGATTGTTGTTCGATCTAGAGTTGTCGTTATTTGGTGCTACTGGGACTGCGGCGAACGCAGGAACACGAGTCAGTACTAACAGAGATAGTACTGCGGCACGCAAGAATAAGCTCATTGGCTCTCCTATTTTGTTTCGACTCAAAAACGGTATCGTAAAAAGACTGAGTGAAGACAAAATGTGCGTCTGATTAAGATATTGGGACAGAAGCTAAAAATCCAATGGCTTTTTCGTTTTTGTGTTTCTAAATGTGAATACAGTCACATAGTTATCTCCCTCTGACTGTCGAACAATTAGCTAACATACTGAAATAAATAAAGGACATGCTTAAGCTAGCATGCCCTTTTAATGAAGTATAAAGCTATCCTTCAAATCTAATTTTGTTATTGAGCAGAAAAAGTACAATCCGCAGGGAAGCTATTCCAGACGTCTTCAACCGTACTCCACCCTAGCACCGAGCCACTGGTATCAACACGATCGCATAGGGATGTCATATCTATATGTGCTTCTAAATAACAGAACCCACCTAATTCTAAGTTAGGGACAGTAAACGATTGGTCGTTATACATACTTGAGGTGCGACAAAATAATAAATCTACATCAAGTGATGCAATACTTGCTGATGAAGAGTGTTGCAGGAATAGTTGTGGTGCTGACAATGAGCCCGCATTCATAGAGCTAGAATTCGTTACAATAATATTACCACTAGAAACTAGCTCCGTATGAACTCCAACTGAAGATGAACTATTAACTCCAAGCTCTCCTCCTAAGGTGAGGTATTCAACTGACAGTGATGAACCTTCTGTCACATCCACATTCTCTTCTATAGATAAGCTTTGCGTCTGTAGTGAAGAACCTAACCTTAGTCCAATATATCTAGCATCTATACCTTCCTCAGTCCAAGTACTTAGAGACGCAGATTGAAGCAAAATAATCTCATCTGCCACTATTTCTCCCGCGGCCATAGTACTGGCATCTACATATAAGCTGTTGACGTCGAGGTAACTTCCACTTAAAGCAGAGCCATTCGTAGCTTCTAGTCGACGAATGTTTGTAGTTCCATCACCATACCAAAGGCGTGAAGATGCCCCTACACTAATCATGTTGTCACCATCTCCAGTCAGGTTATCTACCCAGCCATTGGCGTTTCCATCATAGATAAGATCATCATTAATGGTTAAATTCACAAAGCCAATCTTCTGTTCACTGTCTACTCTAATATTCCCGCTAATTTGCCCACCTTGTTCATGGCCAGCAAATTCGATATTTGAACGATTAAAGTTAACACTTCCCCAACTGCAATTGCCTTTAATCGTTACTACAAGAAAGTCACTATTTTTCGCACCAGCTGCAAAGTATTCCGCGAGCGCCTCTGAATTCGAAGTACAATCAATTTCATCTTCCAGAGTAGGGCCACGTGCTCCACTGCTCTCGGAAAGAGCTTTTAGATAGCTGAAGTTTTGGTTAATCTCATCAGCCTTAATGTAGTCACCCGAGCTAAAAGTCAGCATTTCATCTGCTGCAAATGCATTCCCTGTTCCCATTAATAACGAACACATAATCGCTAGATTTGTTCTGTTCATAGTCTTATTTCCTTATTCACTTATAACCATTTGCTAGAGTCAAACTGAGCATTGCTAAACGTTGCTAATTCTTCGCTATCACACGCATCCCCTATACCATCCTCGTCATAATCCTTTTGCGTAGGATTGTTGATAGAAGGGCAGTTGTCTTCGAGATCCGCTATCAAATCGTTGTCATCATCAATATCCGCATTGTCACCAATTTGGTCTCCGTCAAGATCTTGAGACTCGTTTGGATCAGTAGGGAATACATCTTCATTGTCACCAATACTGTCCCCATCTGTGTCTTTTGATTCATAAGGGTCTAAAGGAAAGGCGTCGGCATTATCTCCAACCTTGTCACCATCAGAATCTTTGTTCTCTGTCGGATCTAGAGGAAATACATCGCTGTTATCCCCGAATCCATCACCATCGCTATCCACTGTTTCATTTGGGTCATTGGGAAAAGCATCTGCATTGTCGCCAACCTTGTCACCATCAGAGTCTTTGCTCTCCGCCGGATCTAAAGGAAAAATATCACTGCTGTCGCCAACTCCATCACCGTCGCTATCGATTGTTTCATTGGGGTCATTAGGAAAAGCATCCGCATTGTCGCCAATCTTATCTCCGTCAGAATCTTTGCTTTCTGCTGGATTTAAAGGAAAAGCATCACTGTTGTCACCTACTCCATCACCATCGCTATCAACGGTTTCATTTGGGTCTTTCGGAAAGGCATCTGAATTATCTCCCACACCGTCCTCATCACTATCAAGCCATTCGTTAGCATTGAGCGGAAAGACATCTTCAGAATTAAGGTAGCCATCGTTGTCAGTATCATCATCGGTTTCAACGACGCTTAATGAATCTCCATCGGTAATAATTGCTTCGGTTGGTTCAAGTTCTTTTACCAGCTGTGAAACTTGAGCAAGCGTTTCATCTTCGCTGTAGTAATTCTCTGTTTCAAATACAATTGCTGCATCTTGAGAACTATCAGGCAGCACACCACTTCCAACCAAATTACGCGCTTTATTCGCAGTTTCAGGGTCTTCAATATAATCAGACAGTATCTTTTCCTGTGAGATATTTAATTTTTCCGATACAGCAACTACAGCCTCCTCTTTACTGCTGCTTGTTGTATCCATGTTTAATTTAACTAGCGTTGATAGAGGGGTTATATTTGTCTCTCCCGCGGGTGCCGTCATAATAAAGTCATAATTTATCGCTTTATCTGGGTTATCTTCATCAATGGTTACACCCTTAATTGCCTGTACTACAACAGGGTATTTTTCATAGCCTTCAACTCCGGTGACATCTAATGAGGCCTCTCCTCCCTCACCACTTATTGCTGCTGGTTCCCCTTCATCCATAACAAAATTTGAGTTCACATCAAGCCATACATTGGCACCATTGAGGTAGCCATCAATTGCTTTGACATCTAGATTTTGATTTGAATTAGGAGTTATTGCATCATCACTATCACCGCATGCAGTAATAAAGCATGAAGATACAGCCAAAACAATTAAGTTCCTTTTCATTCTTGGCTCTCCGTTTATTTAAATAACTATTAAACAAACTAGCAAGATAATAAATAACAAACATCGCTATTGATAACTCACTTACTCTAAATCAAATTAAATTAAATTAAATACTCTATAAGAGAAATAACAAAAAATCTGGCACTTATAATGCTATAGCAGTAGCTACCCTTGCAGTAACCATTCATAAGATAAATACAATAGACTAATAATGATAAGTTAACTTAAAAAACGACATCAAATGAAGCGCATTATTACTTAATACTGTGATGAATATTTACCACAACTTGAAATTTAGTAGATTTAATATCATTTAATCAACGAAAATCCATAGTTACCAGCCTCACAAAAACACACCAAAACTGTCCATTAATAAATTATTGACTTATTATTCGAGAACCGAATAAGTGTTATACATTAATACTATTTCCAATCTTACACCCATCTGTTTATTTTATTTTCAGTGCAGACGGTTTCATTGAAATCACTCGCACCGACATGAGGTTCTTACACTATTCATTAATTAAAAAAAGCATAAATATGAAACTACAAACAAAAACTCTAATCGCTACTTTTTTGGCAACCACTCTATCCTCACACGCATTCGCCCAATTGGACCCAAACAAAGCTCCATCGGAAAACTTCGATTTGACCCATTGGAAACTGAACGTTCCCATTGAAGATGTTAAACCCGAGCGTAAAGGCTTGGTCATGGAGGTTTCTGCTGCTGAGCTTAACGAGGGTTACACTCATCCAGAATGGTTCTACACCGACCCGCAAAGCGGAGCGCTAGTATTTGTTGCACCGAACAAAGCGATGACTACGCCAAACTCTAGTAACGCTCGCTCTGAGCTGCACGCTATGCTGGCCGACAATCCAGAGATTGGTACCTATGAGCCAGCAAATAACTTTGCTGTAGCCTCAAACAAAAATGCTGAAGACTATGCGGCGGTTGGCGGAAAGCTGAGCGCTGAACTTGCGGTCAATCATGTAAGCTTAAGTGGCGATCACAGACACAATGACTCTTTCTCAGTGGTAATAGGACAAATACATGCTCGCCACAACGAACCACTAAAGATCTTTTATCGTAAGCTACCGGATCACGAATACGGCTCGGTTTACTGGAACTACGAAAACAATGCATTAGGGGATGATTACCACAAACGTCTCGATATTTCTCACAATGTGTTTGGCAAAGCAAAGCTACGTTTTGGCCAAGAAGACCCGCAAGATGGGGTTAAGCTGGATGAGAAGATCTCTTACACGGTCAATGTTGAAGGCGACATCATGCACCTTGAGTTTATTAAGGATGCAGATTCCGATAATCCGGTGAAAAAGACGTTCGCAATGAACATTGCTGAAGGGAACTACCTAGGCAATAAATATGATGCCGGCTATGCACAGTCACTCTTCTTCTACAAAGCCGGTGCATATAACCAATGCAGTACTGGCGTAGTGCGCTGTACTAACAATGGTATGGAAGCGGGCGACTATACCAAGGTGAGCTTTTACCACCTGGAACTCGACCATAAATAAAGCGCTTCGCTAAGGCTCTATAGTTAAAAAAGGGATCTCTATGGAGATCCCTAACTCTTTGAATCTCGCTCATTTCAAATAGGGTGTCGTTTTCAAACTGTGCTTTAGTAGTAAGTGTTGAGTTGTTCATAATGACCTCTGTGTAATAAGTTGGTTTGCGTCTTAAGTTGAGGCTATTTTATGGGCGATTTGAAAAACCCAACAATTGCATATGGCGGATGCGACACGACGGAGGAATTTTGTAGTGGTGGTGCCGAGATGGAACTCAATTCGGTGATTAGAAAAACAAAACAGGGGCCTCATATGAGGCCCCTGTTTGCTATCTGCATGCAGATCACGAAGTCGGATTTTGGTAATAGAGTCTTTTACTCTTGGTTACCGTCAACCGTAAATGATTCTTCAATTCTTCGTAGTTCTTCCTGCTCTTTAAGCTTCGCTTCTTCTTGAAGCGCCGCTTTGCGTTCATTCATTGCCTTCTTTTCTGACTTAGTCAAAAACTTCACAGCTTTCTTGTTGGTCAGTGCATAGGCGACTACGTCTTCACCTTTTTCACGGCGTTCATTGACTCGCTGTGAGAAGCGCTCGTTGTCACGTGCTTTACGCTCAGCTGAACTTAATTTGCTCATGTTTCATACCTATATTAAAAATTCGGTAGGCCTGTTGCTACCTTCAAGTAAACAAATGAGAGGTCATTCATATAGCTGATGGGGCGATTTTAGCATAGATACTGGTGCAAATAATGATTTGGCGAATTTGAATAATGACAGAAAGGAAAGAGCCTCAGAGAGAGGGTGAGTCACCTGAGGCCTTCTGGGGATCAGAACTACTACTGTTCTGAGTTTCTCTGCTAAAAGAAATCGTTGTTCCCTTAAATAAGTCTTACGCTTTACAGCTTACTTAGGGAGGCCAACCTGCTGGTAAGAGACAACAAGTCAGCCTATTGACTGATACCAACTCAAGCACAAGCTTAAGTTGGTAGATGAGCCCAAAGGCTCTTAGTGACGGACGCGAGAGCCGGTGAGCTCTACCGCACGTAACTGAGCAATGGCTTTCGCTAGTTCAAGCTGTGCTTGAGCGAAATTAATATCCGTATTGCCTTTATTGATGTTTTCGAGTGCTGCACGTTTTGCTTCTTCTGCACGAGCACGGTCAATATCTTTGCCATGCAAGGCGGTATCTGCCAAAACGGTCACCACATCAGGTTGCACTTCCACTAAGCCGCCAGAAACATACAGCACTTGCTCTTTTTGTTTCTCGCCAGTAACGAATACCGTTACCCCTGGCTTAATTTTGCTAAGAAGTGGTGAGTGACCTGGGCGAATACCCAGTTCACCGTCGGCTCCTGAAACCGCAAGGGCATGTGCAGGCCCTGAAAACAGCGTACCTTCCGCACTTACGATGTTAAGTTGAAATGTATTCTCTGTAACTCCGATAGCCATAATGCACCCTGCCTCTTAGATAGATTTTGCTTTTTCAAGCACTTCGTCGATAGAACCACAGTACAAGAACGCTTGTTCTGGGATATCGTCGTATTGACCGTCTAGCAAGCCTTTAAAGCCAGAGATAGTTTCGCTTAGTGGAACGAACACACCTTTTTGACCGGTAAATACTTCTGCTACGTGGTAAGGCTGAGTTAGGAAACGTTCAATCTTACGAGCACGAGATACAGTTTGCTTATCTTCTTGAGAAAGCTCATCCATACCTAGGATAGCGATGATATCTTTCAGCTCTTTGTAGCGTTGCAGCGTTGTTTGTACGTGCTGTGCTACGTTGTAGTGCTCTTCACCCACAATCTGTGGATCAAGCTGACGAGAAGTAGAATCTAGTGGATCGATTGCTGGGTATAGACCAAGCGCTGCGATGTTACGAGACAATACAACTGTTGCATCCAAGTGAGCAAAAGTGGTTGCTGGCGATGGGTCAGTCAAGTCATCCGCAGGTACGTATACCGCCTGGATTGAAGTGATAGAACCTTGGCGAGTTGACGTGATACGCTCTTGAAGCACACCCATCTCTTCAGCCAGTGTTGGCTGGTAACCTACCGCTGAAGGCATACGGCCTAGCAGCGCTGATACTTCTGTACCCGCAAGTGTGTAACGGTAGATGTTATCGATGAATAGCAGTACGTCACGGCCTTCATCACGGAAACGCTCAGCCATAGTTAGACCTGTAAGCGCTACACGTAGACGGTTTCCCGGTGGCTCGTTCATTTGACCGTAAACCATGGCCACTTTGTCGAGAACGCCCGCTTCCTTCATCTCGTAGTAGAAGTCGTTACCCTCACGAGTACGCTCACCTACACCGGTAAATACTGATAAACCTGAGTGAGCTTTCGCGATGTTGTTGATAAGCTCCATCATATTGACGGTTTTACCTACACCCGCACCACCAAACAGACCGATTTTACCGCCCTTAGCGAAAGGACAGATAAGGTCGATAACCTTAACACCGGTTTCTAGCAGCTCAGTGCTGTTTGCTTGGTCTTCATAAGAAGGCGCTTCACGGTGAATTTCGTAGTTTTCTTTCTGGCCAATCTCGCCACATTCATCGATAGGTTGACCTAGCACGTTCATAATACGGCCTAGTGTTTCTTCACCTACAGGAACTGTGATTGGAGAGCCAGTGTTCTCAACTTCAAGGCCACGACGAAGACCGTCTGAGGTACCCATCGCGATACAGCGAACGATACCGCCACCCATTTGTTGCTGAACTTCTAACACTAGCGAGCCTACATCGTCGCCTAATACTGTTAATGCGTCATAAACGCGAGGACCGTTATTGTGGCTGAATTCGACATCAACCACCGCACCGATCACTTTTACTATTTTTCCAACACTCATGTCTAAATCCTCAAATTCTTTTCCGAACCCTATACCGCTTGGGCGCCTGAGACGATTTCGCTCAGTTCTTGGGTTATGGCAGCCTGACGCGCTTTGTTGTAAACCAACTGTAAGTTGTCAATCAGTTGGCCGGCGTTGTCGGTGGCCGCTTTCATGGCTACCATTCGGGCTGCTTGCTCACACGCAATGCTCTCTACAATGCCTTGGTACACTTGCGACTCGATGTAGCGGTGTAACAATTCAGAGAGAATGTCTTTTGGTGCTTGCTCGTAGATGTAGTCCCAGCGACGTGCTTCTCTTGCATTTGCGTCTGCTTCTACATCTGACGGGTGTGGCAGCAATTGTGCTGTCGTTGGCTCTTGCACCATGGTGTTAACGAACTTGTTGTAAACCAAATACAAACTGTCGATCTTACCTTCGTCATAGTGTTCCAACATCGCGTTTACTGTGCCTAAGATGTCTTCCAATTTTGGAGAATCCCCTAGACCTGCAGTTTGCGCTACGACGTTGCCGCCGCGTTGGAAGAAGCTGATAGCCTTAGAACCGATTAAGGTGGTATCAACCTCTACACCCTTCGCTCGCCACTGTTGCATCTCTTCAAGCACCTTCTTGAACAAGTTGTTGTTCAAGCCGCCACATAAGCCGCGGTCAGATGAAATGATGATGTAAGCAACACGCTTTGGCTCACGCTGTTGAAGGTAGGGATGTTGGTATTCCAACGAACCCGATGCGACGTGAGAGATAACGTGACGCATGTTCTCGGCATAGGGGCGAGTTTGCTCCATATGGTCTTGAACTTTACGCATCTTACTTGCCGCAACCATCTCCATTGCACTGGTGATTTTTTGAGTGTTACCAACACTGCCTATCTTGGTGCGAATCTCTTTGGTATTTGCCATTATCTGCTCCTATTTGTTTCGATTTCCAGTCAACAAACCGGAGCTTACAGTGACTGCACTGAGACAAAGCCTTTCAGTATCTCGTGTAAACCCGCGTCAATTTCGTCGTTGTAATCACCCGTTGCGTTGATTTTTGCCATCAACTCAGGGTTTTGGCCGTTTGCGTAAGCCAACAACTCTTGCTCGAAATATCCAATCTTAGAAAGCTCTACATCACCCAAGTAACCCTTCTCTGCAGCGAAGATAACTATCGCTTGAGCGGCTACTGACATTGGTGCGTACTGTTTCTGTTTCATCAGTTCAGTTACACGCTCACCATGATCAAGCTGCTTACGAGTTGTCTCATCAAGGTCAGAAGAGAACTGAGCAAACGCTGCCAATTCGCGGTACTGTGCAAGTGCGGTACGAATACCACCAGACAGTTTCTTGATGATCTTACTCTGCGCTGCACCACCTACACGTGATACTGAGATACCTGGGTCAACCGCTGGGCGTAAGCCTGAGTTAAACAGTTGAGTCTGAAGGAAAATCTGACCATCAGTGATTGAGATTACGTTAGTCGGTACGAACGCCGATACGTCACCTGCTTGAGTCTCGATGATAGGTAGAGCGGTTAATGAACCTGTTTTACCTTTCACTGCACCTTTAGTGAATTTCTCTACGTAGGCTTCGTTTACACGAGCTGCACGTTCTAGAAGGCGTGAGTGGAGGTAGAAAACGTCACCAGGGAATGCTTCACGACCCGGTGGGCGTTTAAGTAGTAGTGAGATTTGACGGTAAGCAACGGCTTGTTTAGACAAGTCATCGTAGATGATCAGTGCATCTTCACCACGGTCACGGAAGTATTCGCCCATGGTACAACCTGCATAAGGAGCAAGGTATTGAAGTGCTGCTGATTCAGATGCTGAAGCCACAACGACGATAGTGTTCTCTAGAGCACCGTGCTCTTCTAGTTTACGCACTACGTTGGCGATGGTTGATGCTTTCTGGCCGATAGCCACATACACACATTTAACGCCAGAGTCTTTCTGGTTGATGATGGCATCGATTGCCATCGCGGTTTTACCCGTCTGACGGTCACCGATGATAAGCTCACGCTGGCCACGACCGATTGGCACCATAGTATCAACGGCTTTGTAGCCTGTTTGAATAGGTTGGTCTACTGACTTACGCTCGATTACACCCGGTGCAATCACTTCTACAGGATCAAGCTGCTCATAACTTACAGCGCCTTTACCATCGATTGGTTCGCCTAGCGTGTTTACTACACGACCAAGCAGTCCGTTACCTACTGGCACTTCCAAGATACGGCCTGTACCTTTTACTTTCATGCCTTCAGAAAGGTCGGTGTAAGGGCCCATTACTACGGCACCTACAGAGTATTGCTCAAGGTTAAGTGCTAGTGCGAACTTGCCGCCTGGTAGTTCAATCATCTCACCCTGCATAACATCTGCAAGACCATTGATGGTGATGATGCCATCACGAACAGAGACGATGGTACCTTCGTTGCGAGCTTCAGTGCTCACATTAAATTTCGCGATACGCTCTCTGATCAGATCGCTAATTTCATTTGAATTTAATTGCATATCTGTTACCTATCTCGCGTGAAGTTGACTAGCTAGTCGGGTAATTGATGTGTCTACTGAACCATCAATGATTGTTTCGCCTGCTTGGACGACAATCCCACCCACCATTGTGTTGTCTAGCACTTGCTCTAGTTCAACTCGACGCTCTAATTTCTTCTCAAGTGCGGCAGTAAGTGCCGTAACTTGCTCTTGTGTAAGCGATTCTGAGCTTGTGACAGTGACAGGAATAACACGCTCATGTTCATCCTTAAGTTCGGTAAACAGTTCAAACAGCTCTCTTACAACCGAAAGACGACCATTCTCTGCCAGGACTTTAATTAGGTTTACGACGTGTTCGTCTACGAGTCCTTGGCAAACCTCAATAATGATGTCGGCCAGAATTTCGGCTTGCTGTGTGCCTGCACCTTCTGCTGAAGAAATCTCACCCGCGATGGTTTCGTCTTCTGCCACAGCTACAAGAATTGACAGCATTTGTTGCCACTCTTGTAACTTGTTCTCAGTCAAAGCAAAGTCGAACGATGCTTTGGCGTAGGGATGAGCAATAGTTGTGTACTCTGACATATTGCCTCCGCTTAGATTTCGCTTATCAATTGATCAACCAGAGCTCGGTTCGTTGCTGAATCCAGGTTCTTACTAATCAACTTCTGTGCACTTTCAATTACTGCGTCTGCCATTTTCGCCTGAAGTTCCTGACGTAATTTTTGACGCTCGCCTTCTAGTTCGGCTCTACCTTGCTCCAAGATGCGTGCTTTTTCTTGTTCAGCTTCTTGCTGAGCTTGGCTGATGATTTCACTGCGGCGTTTATTGCCTTGTTCAACCATTTCAGTCACATTGCGTCTTGCATCTTCGATGAGTTGAGCACCATTCGCTTTCGCTATTTCTAGCTCTTTCGCTGCATTTTCTGAGTGGCGTAAGCCTTCAGCGATTTCTTTTTGGCGCTCGTCTAACATCGCGGTGAGAGGTGGCCATACATATTTCATACATAGCCAAACAAAAATCACGAATGAGATTGCTTGTCCGAGCATGCTTGCATTTAAGTTCATACCTTCCTCACTAAATCTTGATTACTTATAAATCGATCTTTTCAAAGCTTATTAATTGTTGAATTAAGCTACTGCGAAGATGATGTATAGACCGATACCCACACCGATCATCGGTACAGCATCCACAAGACCCATCATGATGAAGAATTGAGTACGAAGCATTGGAGTTAGATCTGGCTGACGTGCAACACCCTCTAGGTATTTACCTGCTAGGTTACCGATACCAGATGCGGCACCCGCTGCACCAAGACCAATCAGTAATGCACCTGCTACATATAAAACTGCGCTTACGATATCCATTTGTATCTCCGATATATAAATTTGTTAATTAAATCTGTGTTAATAATTAATGGTGTTCTTCGACTGCCATTCCTAAATAAACGATAGTCAGTACCATAAAAATAAATGCTTGTAAGAAAACGATTAAGATGTGGAATAAAGCCCATGGAACACTCAGTGCCCATTGCATCCACCAAGGCATTAATGCAATCAGGATAAATATCATTTCACCTGCGTACATATTTCCGAATAATCGTAAACCTAGTGATATTGGTTTTGAAATTAACGTAATAAGTTCTAAAACAAGGTTAACTGGGTATAACAGTGGATTATCAAATGGTTGAGTTGTTAGCTCTTTAATAAATCCTTTCAGACCTTTATTTTTAAACGTATACGTTAATAGCAGAATAAATACACCCAGTGCCATCGACATCGGGACGTTCACATCCGCTGTCGGTAGATCTCTAAAGTGTGTTAGTCCCATAGCGCCGGTAAGCGATGGCACCAAATCAATTGGTAGTAAATCGACTGCGTTCATTAACAGCACCCAAACGAAGGTGGTTAATGCCAGTGGCCCAATTAATTTATCTTCTGCCTGAAAAATTTCTTTTACTAGATTGTTTACAAATTCAAAGATGACTTCGATAAGGCATTGAAAACGACCCGGAACGCCACTGGTTCCTTTAGTCACAACGTATCGAAAAGCGCCAATAAACAGTAAACCAGTTATCCAGGACATCAACATAGAGTCTACGTTGAATGCCCAGAAACCATCACCTGTAGTTAAGAAGGTTAAGTGATGCTCTATATACTCGTGAGCGGTAGTAACATTTTCCATACTACGCATACTCCGACTTGTTAGAGCCGATAATAAATGGTGTTAAGAAGTACCCAATCATTGTCACAATGTATGCTTCTATAATTACTGGGTTGTCCAAACCGAAGAATCGGAAGGCCAGAATAAACATTACAAATGTATAAATGAGTTTCACTACACGACTCATTTGCATAAGATCGCGCAAGCTATAATTTGGGTTTCTTTGCACTTTAAGGCTTGCATATATAAAACCGATCAGCGGTGGTATCATCGCAATAACGACACCTAATACTGCAGATTCCATATCTATTTTATTACCAAAAAACACTTCAAATAAAACTACACCGATGGCTAATACTACTTGGCAAAGAATAACTCTTTTTGCAGCAACAAGAATGTCCCCGCTGATTCCATCCAGCCTCATAATTTAACCTCGTATTTAGCAGTAACATTAATATAAAAAACAGTCGAAAGTGAACTCGTTCCTAGAAACTGACTCTTGGCTACTCTTTATATTTCCCCACGAAGGTTAGCTATATAAAACTTATTGGCTATCGCTTCGATATGGATAAGTTACGCCTAAAGTTCCGTGATCAAAATACCAAATACCGACATCAATCATTTCATTTTTGATAACTGCGTCACTTATTTATGAAAATTGAGCAACTGACACTAGATGCGTTCATTTATAGCGCTTGTAACTGCAACCAGGTGCACAGTACTCTTGATTGATATCAATTTAATTATTTATTCACTATAAATTTGCAAGGTAACTATTCAAAACTGGAATGGTGTTGAATATAAGGAGTTATTACTACTTTGTTGTGCAACCCAAGCAATAGAAACTGATGGAATATCAGAGATACCCTGCAAAGACCTTTATTTACAATTAATATGAAACCAACTAAATATAGATACGTAGATGTTATGCAAGCCATTGATTATTAATAATAAATATAATAGTAATACAGTGATCTTCTTCATACATTAAGGAGGAATTCGATGATAATATGCCGCCGCTCACACCTAATACTATTAATGCATCACTAAGGTAAATCTATGCACAGCAGTGCCAGCTTGAGCCACCCTCAATCTCAAGACAAGTCATTGGAAAACGTATGTAAACGTCTTCTTCAGGAAAATAGCTTTCACAATCAGAGTGAATTACGAGAAAGCTTAATCAAAAATGGCTTTGCTGGAATCAGCCAATCAACGGTTTCACGTCTTCTGACTCAACTAGGGGTTATCAAGGCGCCAAACGCCCTAGGTAAAAAGATTTACTGCTTAGCACCAGAAACCAGCGCCATACAGTTTGATTCATCTATTGCTTCTCAGATCGATTCCGTTGCAGACAACAAATCTATGATTGTAATAAAGGCAAAGCCTGGCAGTGCCCAGCTGATCGCTAGATTGATTGATTTTGACGCAGACAAAGCCATATTAGGCTCCATTGCCGGTGATGATACTGTGTTAGTTATACCCAGTGATGTGGAAAATATAGAGCAGTGCAAACAGGCGGTGCGAAACATACTAGCACTGAGCTGACCTTCTCTTTCAAGAACCAGTAAGCTTTAAACCAAAAAACCCTAGAAATGGACTATCCACTTCTAGGGTTTTAGTTAGAGCATGATTTACTTGGCTACGTTACCTGCGACATTCAGGGCATCCCACGTACGAGCAAATGGAGGAGCGTAGCAGAAATCCAGATAACCCAATTGCGATGTGGTCATCTTAGCTGTGATGGCTACAGCGAGAGCATTGATTCTGCTTACTGCGCCCTTCTTACCAACGATCTCGCCACCCAAGATTACTTTGGTTTTTGGGTTATAAATTAACTTCACCTTAATGTCTTCTTGACCAGGGTAATAGTCGGTTTGATTTTTGTCTGAAATCACAGAGATCTTGTGCTCAATGCCAGACTCTTCGGCTAGTGCCTGAGTGACACCCGTACAAGCCATCTCGTAATCTAAGACTTTCAAGCACGAAGAACCTAGGAAGCCTTCCAAATAAACATCTTTACCTGATAGGTTATCTGCCATCATTCGAGCTTGCTTATTCGCCGTTGTAGCAAGCGGTAGGTATACCGACTGGTTCAAAGCAATGTGGTGAGCCACAGCGCAATCGCCTACAGCGTAAATGTGCTCGTCTGCTGTTTGGCCGAACTCATTCACCAGCAGTGCACCTGTTGGATGTTTGTCTAAATCAAGCATCTCGGTATTCGGCTTAAAGCCCAAAGACATGACGACCACATCTGCAAATACAGAGCCTTTATCTGTGATCACTTCGTAACCACCAGCTTCAGCATCTCGAATGGCTTCTACGCTGCAATCAACTCTTAAGTCCGCACCCGCTTCTGTAATACTTTGCTCTACGGCAGACACCATATCTGCGCCAAACTGGCGGCTCATTACGCGAGAGGCGCGCTCAATGATAGTCACCTTCTTGTTTAAATGGTCAGCGGCGTCAAATACCTCAAGACCAATAAAGCCGGCACCAATGACACAGATATTTTGATTTTTCTCTTCAGCAAAAGCTGCCTTTACCGCTAATCCGTCTTCTTGACTGGTAAGAGTAAAGACATTTTCTGGGTTATATTCACCAAAACTAGGCACTATCGGTCTTGCGCCGGTGCAGATGATCACTTTGTCGTAATCAATACGCTCTTTTTGTCCATTAGCTAATACTTCCACTTGTTTGTTGTCTCTATCAATAGAGACGACTTCAGTAGAGATTCGCAGATCCAGGCCTGACTTAATCGCCTGCTCTGGCGTACGAGAAATCATTCGCTCAGTATCATCAAACATGCCACCAGCGAAGTAAGGCAAGCCACAACCGCCAAAAGAGATATAGTCACGCTTTTCGATAACAACCACTTCATCACTTGGCTGATTGCGTTTGTATTTTGCCGCAAAACTCATACCCGCCGCGTTACCGCCGATCACCACTATTTTCATACTAAAACCTTAACTAAAAAGGGTGGCCAATATGGCCACCAAATAGAGTATTTCTTTATATTTATTAAAGAGACCGATTAAGCTATCGCTTCCTCTGGAGTCTCAGTACCTTTGGTTACTTCCGAGTTGTACACTTCTTTATCTAGTGTGCCGTTCTTCTTAGCCGTCAATACACCAGACAACATAGAACCAGAGATATTCAAGGCAGTACGCGCCATATCAATCAAGGCTTCGATTGAGACTAGGATAGCCACAACGGTGATATCTAATCCCATGATAGTCAGTACCGCTACTGCAGCGAAGGTTGCACCGCCGCCCACACCAGCAATACCGAATGAAGCAATCGCGATAACAGCAACTAGCTGAACAATGAAGCCTAGGTCTACTGGAATACCCATGACTTGCGCAGCCATGATAGCTAGCATTGCTGGGTAGATACCTGCACAACCATTTTGGCCAATACTCGTACCGAACGTTGCTGACATGTTGGCAGTTTCTTCGTCTACACCTAAAGTGCGATTTTGCGTTTCAACGTTAAGTGGGATAGCCGCCATGCTTGAACGAGAACCGAAACCAAACACCAATACAGGCCATGACTTCTTCACAAACTTCATTGGAGACAAACCAGTGATGGAGACCATCGCGATGTGCACTAGATACATTGCAAAGATTGCTGCGTAGCTTGCAACTAGGAAGCGGCCCATCTCTGCAAGAGCAAATAGGTCATTTGTCATCATGAACGACGTCATCAGAGCGAACACACCGTATGGCGTTAGCTTCAAGATTTCGCGAACCATAGACAGTACAACTTCTTTAGCAGAGTTAATGAAATCTACGAAGTTTTGCACTTTCTCTGGGCGACGCTTCTTAACCTGTAGGATGCTGTAGCCAAGGAACATACCAAATAGAACAGTAGATAGCGTTGAAGTTCTTTCAGAGCCCGTCAACATATCGAATACGTTCGCAGGGATGATAGATAGAGCAAGCGCTGCTAGGCCATTGCTAGACATGCTTTCTTGAGTTGAAAGCAGGCGGTCACCACGAGCTTCAATAGCGCCGTTAGAGCCAACAGAGGTCACCATAGTGTTGGCATCAATACCAAAGATATAGATACTTGCAACACCAATAATGGCAGAGATCGCTACAGTGAAGATCAATAACCCAATGATTTTTGGTGCTATTTTAGACAGTGCGCCCGCACCATCTACGTTCATCACAGATGAAACCATAGCCACAAACACTAATGGGATAACGATCATTTGTAAAAGCTTGATGTAGCCTTTACCAAATACAGAGATGAACTCGCCAAAGCTGGCGACTGCGCTGTGGTCAACGCCTAGTGACAACTGAATCACACCACCAAATAAAAGACCTCCCACCAATGCACTGAGTACGCGGTAGTTAAATGTTTTCTTTTGCTTTTTAAAATTGGACAGTACTGCGTAAAAACCTAAAAACAGTACGGAAAGTACAATAAATTGGAAACTCATAATTAAATCCTATTTAGGCTTTCGCTATTTGCGATGGGCAATAGCTTCGACTTCGACAAGTGCATCTTTAGGTAAGCGAGCTGCTTCTACACAAGAGCGCGCCGGTGGGTTATCTGTGCCAAATACTTCGGTATACACTTCATTAAATGCAGCAAAATTCTCCATATCAGACAGAAAACAGGTGGTTTTTAAAACGGTCTCTAGACTGGCCCCACCGGCTTCTAATACTTCTTTTAGATTTAATAACGACTGTCTTGCTTGCTCTTTGATGCCGCCTTCAACAAACGCCATAGTTTCTGGGTCTAGAGGTAATTGACCCGAAGTCAGTACTAACTCGGAATAAGCAGTACCTTGGGCATAAGGTCCGATTGCAGCTGGAGCATTAGGGGTTGAGATAAGTTGTTTCACGACTTTTCCTTAATTTAAAATTTCAGTTGTTTCTGATTTGAATTCTCTGAGGAACTTATAGATTGCCTGACGAGTGATCCCTAGCTTCTCTGCCACTTGTGTTGTGGTCTCTTTCAGCTCAAAAATCCCATTATCAAACAGGTGTTTGGTAATCGCTTTATTACGTCCTTTTGGAGTCACACTCGGGTCGCCATCCACTTCATGAATCGCCTGCTCAAGTGCTTGATAAATCACATCACCTGCAGAGGTGCTGAAATGTTCGTTCTCCAAGAAGTTGCTCACTGACACATCAGGCATCAGTGTTTTCATGATCTCTGGGAAAGGGTGAGACAAGTTCATGTTGATACACAACATGCCAATCGCTTTGCCATTCTCACCGGCCAACACGCATGTGGTTGATTTCATCATTGCGCCATCACTACTCTTAGTGAAATAACATTTCGGTGAAACCTCTCCTGTTCGCTCAAACTCGCTCCACATGCGCAGACCAAGGTCGGTTATTGGGGAACCGATTTCACGCCCGGTATGATGCCCATTGACGATTTTTACTACTGAGTTTTCGAGGCTCTCAAAAGAGTGAATCAATACTTCGCAATGTGGCCCAATTAAATCCGCAATAGTGTCTGCAATGCGAAAATAGTGTTGAAGGCTTTTCTTGTCTTCTTTTGTAAACTTAACTTGTTGTACGCTCATCACTTAGGTTTACTTCTATTAACTCGGTAGGCACAGAATACTCCTATAGGGGTAGATGACAAAATCACACCAAAACACATTAACTAGTTGTTTTTAAACAGATTTACTGATTTTATAGATTTAGATCAAAAAATATTAGAGAACCACATCACACTAAAGTGGTAGTTTGAGTTTAATTTTATTAACTGCGTCAAGGTTTAAAAATGTAAACTTATATTCCACCACCGGACTGACACAAAATAAACGAGATCTTGCTCAACATTGGCGAAAAATGGAGCTATAAAAGATGGATTTAAAGACTAAAGAATTGAGGATGAAGGCTCATTCACCGCTGGTTAATTACTAGTATCTTTAACGGAAAAATAACTTTCAAAGTCATATTGTTAGATAGATTTCGCCTAGAATAAGCAATGTGGCTATTTTAGAGATAAGGAATTTCAAGGGAATGATTAAACGACCGCTAGCCTATGTAGGTATTACCGCACTCGTTTGCTCTGGTGTGGCGGTTTATTATTTTCAACAAACCACCTCTTCTGATACCTATCGTAGCGCAGCCAACACCGTAAAACAGACCTATGAGCAGGAACTATTCACCCTCTCGCCCTATAAGCAAGGTCATTTTGGCTTACGCATGTTCCGACAAACGCTAGATCCTAAGTACCTAGTCGTGATTGAAGAAGACATCGGCATCATGTCCATCAGACTGAACCAACTCTCTGCCGACCTTCACTCCAAGCAAACCATGAATCAATACGCCGAGCAGCGCCTAACGCAATATCAGCAAGGTAAAGATGAGCGCAGTAAAAGACGACTGGTCGCCACAAAGGACAAGCCAGAATACTTTTATCTAGGCTTAGATCTACTGAGATATATGGCTCGAGTCGATGACTATGGTCTAAAGCACAAAGACGATAAGAAGCTAAGAAGGCATCTTGAGCAATACCCCTTCGATAAATTGTTTACTGACAAAGCGATGATAAGAGCATGGGCAGCTCAACTGGCCAATCAGGTCTATTGGTTGAAGCAATTGGGGATGGGCGATCACGTCACTGAATTTACTCAGGCGCTAAAGGATACCTACCCAGATCATGAAGATTATCGATTGTCTCTGCAGCAGTATGAAAACAAGCTCTATGGTATGACCCATATTGTGATTGCGGACTCGGGCTACTATCAACGCCAAGTCAACGAAGCGGACCATGCTTGGATATACGACTATTTTCGACAAAACATAGAAGATATCATCACCTACACCAAACAAGATGTTATCGCTGAGGTTGGTCTCAGCTTCTTACTCGCTGGGCTTGAAGATGACCCTGTCGTCTATAAAGCTCGAGAAGCCATCAGACAATCTATCGATGAAACCGCTGGCCGCATCCCCTCGGTTTCAGGAAACCTCGATTTTAGCTACGGTGAACATCGCAATGTGTTAGCCATAATGCTACTGGACTGGCACTCCCCCAACCCAGGTCCTAATACCTCTACCAACCCAGACTTATTTGAGTCTGTGCCTTTTGGATTGATGCAGAAGAACGCCAATTAACCCTTTCCTTGCGCACTTCAAACCGCCTTATGATAAGCACTGCTTATTAACGATAGTTGTTTCATGAATTAGTCGTAGCTGCTTGCCGTTGTTATAAATACGCCAGAAAAAGCATTGAGCAAGGTTACTACAGGCTTTGCTCTGAACTCGCATCATAAGGTAAGCACAATGAAACATTTACTGCCGATTGCTCTGGTAACCTTTTTAATAGGTTGTAACTCCTCTAGCAATGACAACGCCTCTCAGCAATTACCGCCATCGCATCTTCCAGATGTAACTGCTCCTGAGCGTCCTAACCCTGGCGCAGGTGAGCCTGGACATTTACCAGGTGATTTAATCCCAGATAGATTGCCAATCGATTGGTACATAGAAGCGTCAGCTCGTTACGGAATGGCCGTGGAAGACCTAGATGCGGTATGTCGCTACACCGGCGAGCATCCACAAATGGCCATTCATGTATCCTGCGTGTGGGAAAATGAAGAACTGACTATCGTGCATTTTGTGTCACGCCATACCAGCGAACTTGAAATGCTCTATGAGCACGCGTTTATCTGGGTGATCAATGATAAGCAAATCGACAATGGCTATATCTGGCCTATGGTCAATCACAATGCAGTGGGCTTAGCGGATAAACACCTTAGCACTCAAGGTGATAGTGTAAGCTTTAACATCGCCACGCACTGCGCCAACGATGAATGCATTAACATCAAGCACACACTGACACACCAATTGGATGGCCATCAAATCCTATCCAATGGTATACCGTACGATCTGGTCACTGACTTTGATATGGATACCTACAAGGATTCAGAGAGATTCTATTTCCGTGCAGATTTCACCGATCTAAGTACAGGCGCTAAGCACAACAATACGTTGCATCTTTTCGATGATTTTCCGGCGCTGATGTACAAGGTTTTGGCTCCGGCGTTTGGATATTAATGGCTAGAGGCTAGCTGATAGCCTGACGTTCATGCGATTAATAAACGTCGTCCCCGAGGGCTTTTATCGGGGACCTTTTATAGAAACAGATGCCCGATAAGAGCACTCGGGCATGACGGATACCCCAAAGCTCGAGTTGTGATCAAGAGACAGGCTGATAGCTTCTAGCAAAAAAGAGTGGAAGGCCAATAGGCTTCCACTCTTTTTTTGTTTAAAACTGGATCTTGTTGCTGAGCTCTCCCACCCCTTCAATTGATACCGAAACAACATCATTGTTTTTCAGTGCCTTGGTACGGCCTGGGGTGCCCATATAAATGAGGTCTCCCGGCTTTAGCGTAAAGTACTGGCTTAAGTAGCTCACCACCTTAGCGGGGCTGTGAATCATGTTTTTGGTGGACTCTTGTTGTACCACCTTGCCATTCAAGCGTGTAGTAAGAATGACATTGTTGTAATCCACTCCACGGGTAATGGTGGCTCCTATTGGGCCAAATCCATCTGCCGCTTTTGACCGTAGCCATTGCAAGTCTCTGCCTTGCCAACCTCGCTCGGTAATATCGTTACCCACTGTCACACCAAAGATGGCATCACTGGCTTCGCTTTCCGTTACGTAGCGAATCTCTTTGCCTATGACCAAGACAAGCTCTCCTTCAAAGTGCACATTGCTGGCTCCTTTGGGCACCATGACGGGTTCGCCAGACAGCACTAAAGAAGAAGGGAGCTTGAGAAACAGTGGTGGTGGTTTGTTTGAGGGAGACGATAAATGGCTCGCAAAATTCATCCCCACCGCGAACACTTTCTCAGGCTCGACCGGCAAAAGTAATTTCACGTCACTTTGTTTAATAACTTGTGTAGAGAGGGTGAATTGACCGAAAAGGTCACCCTCGACGGGGTAGATGTTTTGTTCTTTTAGCTGTCCATAGCCCGTTTGCCCTTGATATTCATATCGAACAAACTGCTCACTCGCGGCAAAGGTGGTTGCAGCGAAACACAGTCCGCTGATCAATAAAATCCATTTCATAAGTACCCTCCTGAAGACGTTACCTCTACGCAAAAGCTAAGAGTCTCGATCATAGTTGAGTATTTAATTGGCGGAGGAGTATTCTCCTACTAATACCGTTATAGGGGTTTCGTCTATCAATTCGTTGACATCACCAAACGCGAGAATGGTTTGGTTTAGATCGTAAGATAAATAAAAGAATGCACTTATTATAAGCAGGACAGCGAGTAATATCCCTATTCCTTGCTTCAGCACAAAAGTGAAGCCTGTTTCATAACGCATAAGCATCTCAATCCTTTGAATTTGCTAATGAATACACGTTTGATCTTAAGCGTTTTTTTGTTGAAGGATTAGCGATGAAAAACGGTTTTGTGAGGTTTGAGGTGAACTTGAGTAAAAACTGAAGGCACAGTCACTATCGGTGCATCAAACAAGCCAGTTTGCGTGATCTGGATATATGCAAACTGGCCTATAAGTCCAAGATATTAATTAACTTCACTACCCTGCTGCAGGGTAAATGTTGTTTGCGGATCGATTTGAGAGAACAGTTTCTCTACCTGTTTTATGGCATCAATAGAGGTACTCGATTTACGATAACTCAAGTAAACAGGGCGTTTCCACTCTTCTATACCTTTCACCAAATGCAGTTGGCCCGCGGTTACAAACGGTTCTACCACTGATTTTGGCAAATAAGCCGTGCCGCCTTTCTCCAAAATGAAATCCAACGCGATTCGGCCTGTAGAGGTTCTTAAAAAAGGTGCTGGCGTTTTAGGATGACGCTCCGCGTGCTCTGAGGCGAAGCGAGTCCCCCAGTCCACATACACATAACCTTGAGAAAAAGCCGCTTCTGCAGAATTTGGTGAGGTAGAGACAAGCATCAACTCTAAATCCGCAACCTTGGTACTAAACAGTTCATCTGACTTTAATGGGTCAAAGACGAAGGCAATATCTAGGGTACGTTCCAGTAAGTTTCGGTTTAACTGCTCCCGCGACAGTGACTCCGCAATAAAGCCATATCCGGTAAACGAGTCGGTTATGACGCTCAAGCCATTTTGCAAGTAGGCGTCCCAAATGTTGGGCGTACCCGCAAGTGTTAACTGTAATGCCTTACCACTGTCCAAAGAGAGCTCAAACTTCGCTTGTTGTAGGGTGTTTACCATAACCTCGGCATACCCGATCAAGCGCTCCCCTGCACTGGTTAACTTAATGGCATTACGATCTCGAATAAACAGCGTGGTATCGAAATACGATTCAAGCTGCTTTATCCGAGCGCTCACGGCAGCCTGAGTAATATAAAGATTCTCAGATGCACGACCAAAGTGCCTCTCTTTAGCCACTTCTAAAAAGGTTTTAAATACCTTTACATCCATAACGTTACTCTCTCATTGGGCCCTTTGTGATTGGGGCTAGCACCTACTAAGGTCTGTTGACCTACACAATACCGCTAACAAATAGTCTAAGTACATAGGGTTATGCCGTAAAGTTGAAGTTATTTTCTACGACAAATATCCCTTATCTTGTCGATAAAAATTATTCGCTTACGTTCACGGGCAGATACGACTACATTGCGCACAAATTAACCGTAACTGTAGGAATCGAAACCATGCGTATTGCAATCTTATCTCGCAATGAATCTTTGTACTCCACTCGCCGCCTTAAAGAAGCAGGTGAAGCGAGAGGACACCAAGTAGATATTATTGATACTTTGCATTGTTATATGGACATTACTAGTAACAGTCCAAAGGTTCGCTACCAAGGTGAAGACCTGCCTCATTACGATGCGGTCATCCCAAGAATTGGTTCTTCGATTACCTTTTACGGGACAGCAGTGGTTCGTCAATTTGAGATGATGGGAACCTTTGCTGTTAACGAGTCTGTTGCTATCAGTCGTTCTCGCGACAAATTGCGTTCATTGCAATTGTTATCACGTAAAGGCATTGGTTTGCCGCGCACCGGGTTTGCAAGCAAGCCTGACAATATTCCTGACGTAATTAAGAACGTCGGTGGTGCTCCAGTGGTCATCAAGCTTCTGGAAGGAACTCAAGGCATTGGCGTTGTATTAGCAGAAACCAACAAGGCCGCAGAAAGCGTTATAGAAGCGTTTATGGGCCTAAAAGCGAACATCTTGGTTCAAGAGTTCATTGAAGAAGCTAAAGGCGCTGACATTCGTTGCTTCGTAGTCGGCAACAAAGTAATAGCAGCAATGAAACGACAAGCAGGTGAAGGCGAATTCCGCTCGAACTTGCACCGTGGTGGCACAGCGCAGCTGGTACGCTTGACCAAAGAAGAGCGCCAAACTGCAATCAATGCCGCTAAAGTGATGGGACTGAATGTGTGTGGTGTCGACATTCTACAATCTAAGAATGGCCCAGTGGTGATGGAAGTTAACTCTTCACCTGGCCTTGAAGGTATCGAAAAAGCAACTGAGAAAGACGTTGCGAGCATGATCTTCGACTTTATTGAAAAGAATGCCAAACCAAACGCAAACAAAACGAAAGGAAAAGGCTGATGAGCAAGGCACTTACTATTGCCGGTGTAGATATTCTGCCCGGTGAGCAATGCCAGATTGATGTACCCGTTGCCAAGCTGTATACCGATACAGAACTGTCGCTACCTGTACACATCCAGCGTGGTAAGCGCCAAGGGCCAACCGTGTTTGTCAGTGCCGCGGTTCATGGTGATGAGCTTAATGGTATTGAAATCATCAGGCGCCTTATCTCGGCTAACCTAAATGTCATTCGAGGCACCTTAATCTTGGTGCCTATGGTGAACGTTTATGGGGTGTTGAACCAAAGCCGTTATCTACCGGATCGCCGCGACCTCAACCGTAGCTTTCCTGGTTCAGAAAAAGGCTCAATGGCTGCGAGATTAGCGTATACCTTGATGGAGAATATCGTCAAGCACTGTGACTACGGCATTGACCTGCATACTGGAGCGATTCATCGCTCCAACTTGCCACAGATCCGTGCTGACCTTAGTGATGCAGAAACTAAAGACCTAGCAGAAACCTTTGGTGTGCCGGTGCTTCTAAACTCCGTATTGCGAGACGGTTCTCTGCGGGAGGCTGCAACGAGTAACAACACTCGAATCTTACTGTATGAAGCGGGGGAAGCATTGCGCTTTGATGACCTATCAATTAACGCAGGGTACCAAGGCGTGCAAAACGTATTGATGAAGCTAGGTTTGATTCGCAAGCGCCGAGTTAAACGCAAGATTGAGCCATTTATCGCTAACAAAAGCGAGTGGCTAAGAGCTAGCGGCAGTGGCTTCGTCAACGAGATGTTTGAGCTTGGAGAGCAAGTGATTAAAGGCCAAACTCTGGCCGAAATACACTCTCCACTGGGTGAGTTAATCCAAAAAGTGGTTTCTACACGTTCTGGAATCATTATTGGCAAACAGAACATTCCTTTGGTTCAAGAAGGCGATGCGATGTATCACATTGCTTACTTTGGACAAAATGATGATGGTGTTGCAGAGCATATAGAGCTTCTGCAAGACACTTTAGGTGAAAGTGATAATGGATAGATTGATAATCGGTAATCTTGAACTGTGTAGCTTGCCTGACTTAGGCATTGTTGATCTTGAAGTGCGAGTGGATACGGGTGCAAAAACCTCATCTTTGCATGCGGACAACATCCGTAAATTTCGCAAAAATGGTAAGCCATACGTGGAGTTTGATCTTCACCCAGATATCTACAATCTGGACAAAATCGTAACCTGTCAGGCTAAGGTCATCGATTCACGTAAGATCAAATCTTCAAACGGTGAAGCAGAACAACGCTGCGTGATTAAGACCACGTTCGGCATCGCGGGGCACAGTTGGCCAATCGAAGTAACGCTAACCAACCGCAAAGACATGTCGTACTTAATGCTGCTGGGTCGCGAAGGTATGGGAAACAAGGTATACGTTGACCCTAGCCGAGCATTTACCCTTGAGGTCGAAGAATAATCCTATTCTTCAACACAGACTGTTTATCTAACGATGAGCGAGGATAGCCCTTAGGTCTATCCTCGCTAACGGTTTAATCCCATCTAACGTTTAGAATCCTCAGCCTCTCAGTTACATTGCTTCCAATTTAGCGGCTTTAGGTAACTTGGTTACCTTCAAGTCGTCCAGAATCAGCAATACGCAAGGCACAATAATAGAAGCGAGCAATGTGGCAGAGACAAGCCCAAAAGCGATACTCGCTATCAATGGAACCAAAAACTGAGCTTGCGTGCTAGATTCGACTAATAACGGAAGCAAACCTGCAAATGTCGTCAGAGAAGTAATAAAAATGGCTCTAAATCGATCATGAACACCTTCACGACATGCGTCTAATAAGCTCATCCCATCTTCTCTATTTTGTTTGATAAAATTCACAAGCAAGATATTGTCATTCACCACAATACCCGCAAGAGTGGCAAAACCCACCAAACTTGGAATGGTCAGATCCAGTCCCATTCCCATATGTCCCCAAACTACCCCTATCCAACCCATAGGAATAGCTAGCAACACGGCGATCGGCTGCAGGTAACTTTCGAATAAGAAGGTAAGGATGAGATAAATCCCTATCAACCCCAATATGAAGAATGTTATCAGTGATGACCCAGTGTCTGCGCTCTCTCTATCTTGTCCTTGAGACACAAAACTAACGTCTGGGTATTTCTTCTTAGCATTAGGGACAAACTCACTATTAAACTTCAACATGATATCCCTAGCATTAGCGATACGTGTATTGATATCCCCCTGCACGGTCACTGTATTAACGCCATTGATTCGATTAATTCTGGAAAATGTTTGCACCTCCTTAAACGTCGCCACACTGGATAGCGGAACTAACGTGCCATTAGTGGCGGTAATCGTAAGGTCTTTTAATTCCTGTAAGCTTGCCTGATGCGTAAACTCATCCAACCTCACTGAAATATCGATGGTTTCTCCGTTTTGAAATACCGTTAGATCTGTGCTTCCCTTCACCGCACTACGAAGGTTTTGTGAGAGCAGGGAAGCATTTACTCCCATGACACCCGCTTCATCTTTCAAGCTCACCTGTATTTCTGTTCTTCCTGAACGCAGATCGCTCGACAAATTAAAGGTACCATCAAAGCCTTTTAACCACTTAATCAGCGAACGGCTCACTTTGTCTAGCTGCTCTAAAGAATCTCCCTGCACTCGAATATCAATCCCATTTCCAGCAAGGCCTCTTTCTTTGTCGGTAAACTTCATTGAAACCACATCGGGCAGGCTTCCTACCTTCTTCTTCCATTCCTGAACGAGAGACTTAATGCTCTGCTGTCTAAATTGAGCAGGCAGCAGATCGGCACTGACCGTCGCCATGTGAGGGCCGGATTCATTCGCATCAACATTGGTGTTGTACATGATCGTTTTGTTTTGTACTAAAGGCTCTGAATCGGGATATTTCTCGGCATACGCTTTACTAAGCTTATCTAAAGCATCAGACACCTTTGCTACAATCGTTTCTGTCTGAGACAACACACTTCCCTGCGGTAAAAGAATTCGAGCTTGCAAAACATCGCTTTCCAACGATGGCATTGCCTTGAATTTCAGGAGCCCTGCAGAGAGTGAAGCCGTCGAAACCATAACGATCATCATCAATATCCCGAGAGTGAAATACGGCGCTTTCATTGCCTTTACGGAAAGGGGCACAAATACCTTATCTCGCATCTTTTCAAAGGCCATAATAATCTTGTCCCGCATCGGACTGGATTTAGATGTAACGTGGCTATGAGCGAGGTGGGATGGAAGAATAAGAAAGGCTTCAATAAGACTCACTAATAATGTAATCAGCAAAATAATAGGGATATAGCGAAGCACTTCACCCATCTTTCCACTAAGGAACATCAATGGCCCTATTACCATGATAGTGGTTGCAAACGAAGCGAGCACGCCAGGTAAGACTTGTTTCGTACCGACAATCGCAGCTTCAATGGGAGGCAATCCTTTCTGTCTTTTCGCCGCAATATTCTCTGCAATGATCAAAGAGTCATCCATCAGCAAACCAATCGCGACAATTAGCCCAACCATTGTCATCATATTCAGGGTGTAACCTAAAAGATGCATAGTGAATATGGCACCAAGAAACGAAACGGGTAATCCCATGGTCACCCAAAAACTAAATCTGATATTGAAGAATGCCCATAACACAAGAAATGCTAACGCTAGACCTTGCACACCATTGCTGGTTAAAATTCTTAAACGCTCAGTGATGTTAATACTCGAGTCTTGAGTCACATGAAGTTCAATGCCCTGTGGAACTTGTTTTTTCTCATTCTCAATAATCTTTACCACGGCCTCTTTCACGTTCAGAGTATCTTGAAAGTACGTTTTAGATACTTGAAGAAGTGCCGCTCTTTGCCCTTGAAACTGAATGACATCTTCGTCAGATTCAAATTTCTGTTCTATCTTGGCAATATCTCCCAATCGTACTTGCGTTCCCAACTCACTGGATTTCACGATAACATTCTGAAAATCTTCGACTGTGCTACCCAGTTGGTCAAAACGAACACTAATCTCTTCCAGTTCATTGCTGAACACACCTGCAGGCGTACTAATGCTTTGTTGCTGAACTAGGTTTGAGAGATCTGAAATACTTAATCCATACTGCTTTAACTTCCATTGAGAGACTCTGACCTCTATCTCTTGATCAGAGAACCCACTGACAGTTACTTGTGCAATCAAGGGATTGGCTTTTAACTTCTGCTTTACTTTCTGAGCATACAAGTAGAGGTCTTGATCAGACATATTACCGATGATGGCCACACTGGCCACGCTTGCGACTCTATCCAGCTTAGCCACTGTGATTTGCTCTACTCGATCAGGAAAGTCATTAATTGCATTCACTTGTTGCTGAATATCTGTGGTCAATATATCAATATCTTCACCACTCTCAATTTCAGCATTGGCAATCGCTAGATTTTCTCTAGCGCCACACGATAGCTCCTTAATGCCACTGAGTTGATCAAGAGACTCCTCCAAGGGGTAGCACACTTCTTCCATGACCTCTGATGGCGACGCTCCGGGATAACTGATCCGAACCGCTATATCTTTTGTAGGAGTGATAGGGAAAGTGTCTTTTTGCAATTTTGGCAGAGCAAATGCACCTAACAACAAAATAGCAATCATCAATACATTGGCAGCTGTCGCATGTCGAGCAAAGTAAGCAATCATGATTTACCCTCACTTTTGCTGATCTTGTTCTCTTTAAACCCAACTTCTTTTTCAAGCCACTTTTCCATATTTGCATCTGGTATGGGTTTCAAAGCCATGCCTTCAACGGCAGGGACCAGCTTACTCAGCACTACAAGGTCATCAACGGCCACACCCGACTTAATCACGGCCACCTGCCCTTGCACAAAATCTATATCTACAGATTGCCGTGTTAATTTCCCATCTTTAACTATGTAAACCAAATCATTATGAATTGCGGTCACTGGGAGGACGATTTGATTCTTCATCACTGGAGCTTTAAGAGTAACCTTGATGAATGTATTGCGAATGAGCGGCGGTTTTTTCCCGGGAACGGCTTGTTGGTAGGGGGCATCAACCTCTACAACAATACTTTGGCTTTGAGTTTGTGTATCTATTTGCCCACCCGAACGACTCACCTTGCCATGCCATGAAATAACTTTGTCACCTGCTTTTAGTTCTAGAGTTGCTTGTAGATCTTTATGGACATCATGACTTAATGGATCCAGATTCGAAGCTCTTCGCAGTGGGCGCATTTTACCGAGAGGAAATTGAGCGCTGACCTCTACAGCTTCAATTCCATCAGCCTTAAGCATCAACTCACCTCTATTCACATATTCAGCCAATCCAACTTGCTTGTCGGTAATTCGAATATCAAAAGGCGCTTTTACTACAGTATTTACAAGGTCCCGCTTGGCCAATGCCAACTCAGTTTCTAATACCTTCTTCTGAGCTCGATTAATTGCTAGGCTATTTTTTAATGTCTGCAATTGCTGCTGGCTACCCAGTAACTCTCTCGTCGCTTTATCTTTTTCCGCGTTGGAAATGTGCCCCGTCTTGCTAAGTTTTACAGAGCGATCATATTCGGACTTCTGTACTAGAAAGTCTTTCTCTGCAATCTTTAACGACTCTAAAATAGTTTTGTCTGTGAGCTTAGACACTTCTATTTCAGCCTCCAATCGAGCGACTGTAAGCAAGTAAGAAGAAGGGTCAATATGCAGAATTTCACTCCCCTTGTTAATTATCTCGCCAGTTTCAAACCGCTCAGATACCCAAACTACAGCGCCATCTAATTCTGATTGAGCCTCCCACTCTTGGGAAGACTCTGTAAGACCATATCCAACCGCAGAAGGTTGAATATTACGAGGTATCACTTTTAGAACACGCACAGATTTCTTAGTAGTGGTTGTATTGGATTGTGGTGGTTCAGCCTTCATCGTCGGGGCCAATGCCAACATGACCACGCCCAATAAAACAGGAGGCAAAAATATCGCTCTTTGTACCCAACTATACCTAGCCATGATCACTCCCTTGCAGACTAAAATAAACATTAGACTTAACTAATATAAGGTTAGCATAACGTCGTTGTAGTGCCTCATGGCTGGTATGGGAATTTACTTAGCTTTACGTTTTAGGGGCAATAATTTGAAGTGGATTGCTTTTGAAGTGGGTTACGAAGTAGATTGCACTTGGAACACTGCAGGTACTTAATGTGCGACGATGAAAAAGTGCGCGTCGCACACTATTGAATATGTGATGTATTAGCCTGCCAGTAACTCTTCTGTTTTCATCAATAGACTCATTTTCGGAAACACTCTCTCACAGCTATGCTGATGACAAACAGGATCCATATCGGCGATGGCATCTTCGACAATCACCACGTTGTAATCTAACTCAAAGGCTTGCCTCGCTGTTGATTCAACCCCAACGCTGGTGGCAATGCCGGTGAGATAGACATGCGTAATCCCCTGCTCTTTAAGTTGCTCATCTAAACCCGTGTTAGTAAATGCGCCCCATGAGTATTTTGTTAGGTACTTGAATCTAGGTTTGTTGCCAAGGCGTTTAATCACGGAGCCCCAAACCGGCGCAGGTGACGCTTGAGCACTTTGGGATGCCTCTTGTTGCAACTGCGTGAGTCCTTTTGCTCGGCCTGCCACGTTAACAATAAAAACAGGTAGCTCAGCTCGTTCGAATGCCTCACATAGAGCGGTACTGTTCTCAATGACTGCCGTTGCTACTTCTGCTGGCACCTTATCAACAATACCTTCTTGTAGGTCGATGACGATCAGGGCTGAATGCTCGGTTATGTTCATGCTCGGTGCCTTATTGCTAATCTCTTTTCAAATCAGAATACACCCAGTGCGTGCTTTTTGTCTTCGGAACATTTGTGCGGGTTATCTTTAGCGTCCTATTTCGGTGCAGGTGCACCAAACAAAAATCTCGCAATTACCATCTAGAAACACTTTAACTACAGTCCGTTTCAAAGCAAATCTTGACTCTTTAAAAGCACACATAACTTGGCATACTTTTCACTTAAATAAATGAAATAGAGAGACTTTTAGTAGAAATGGCATCGATTGTGCAATGGGTTAGTTATATCCATTTAGTTCCAGAGGACGCCATGAAAAAACTTACCACCGCTCTAATCATTTCATCTCTATTTAGCTTGAATGCCATTGCCCAAGAACTGCCTAATATCACCATCTTAGGGACGGGCGGCACCATTGCCGGCTCTGCAGAAAAATCAACCGATGTGACCGGCTATAAAGCAGGAGAGATTGCGGTATCGACTCTTATTGAAGCGGTACCTCAAATTGTCGATGTAGCTAACGTAGACGGTATTCAAGTTGCCAATACCAGCAGCTCAAATATCGATAGTAAGATATTGCTTGAGATGGCAAACACAGCCAACTCTTTATTGCAAAACGATACCTCAGGCGTGGTCATTACCCACGGCACGGATACCACTGAAGAAACGGCCTTCTTCATGGATCTAGTCAATCAAACTGACAAGCCTATTGTTGTGGTTGGTGCTATGCGCCCAGCAACGGCTATTAGTGCTGATGGCCCAATGAACCTATTGAATGCGGTTAAGTTAGCTTCTAATGAGAATGCTTATGGAAGAGGCACTATGGTGCTTTTGAACGATAACATTGGCGCGGCTTACTACACCTCTAAAACAAGCTCTATCTCTCTAGATACCTTCAAGGCACATGATCAAGGCTTCTTGGGAACCTTCGCAGGAGGTGAGCCTAAGTTCTATTACGAGCCAGCAAAAGTCATGGGTAAGCCAACATTTGATGTGTCTAAATTAGAGACCTTGCCGAAAGTGGATATCGTATACAGCTACCAAAATATGGGACCAGAGATCATTGATGCCATTGTAGAGTCTGGAGCAGACGGCATTGTGGTTGCGGGCAGTGGTAATGGCTCGGTTCCTTCTGCGGTTCGAGAGAGAATTAGCCAACTAAACGAAGACGGTTACCCAGTAGTGCTTTCTACACGCACAGGCTCTGGTTTCGTTACGGCTAAATCACACGCTATCGGTTCTGGAGTACTAAACCCTCAAAAAGCACGCATCATGCTAATGCTTGCCCTAACCGAAACTCAAGATGTGAAAGAGTTGCCGGTTTACTTTGGCACACAAAGCTAGCTTTTATAGAAGAAACTCACCAACCCTAGGTTTACAGCTAGGGTTGGTTTCCTAAACTTTCCCCAACTATTCGACAAACCATGATGTTCCTAACAGAGTCGCTACCCTAGCGCTTGAAGGGTACATCGATTAAATTATTCAATTAGCTCAAATACCCACGACTTCAAAGAATTAATTTAGAGCTACTGATATATTCCTGCTAAACAACCTACAGGAAGTATCAAATTGAAAAAAGTGATTACCACTCTCATTGTAGTCAGCGCTCTAACTGCCTGTGCCAATGAGAACGCGCCAAAGCCACAGGAGCCTGTGTGTGCAGAGACGATTGGTCTGGTTAAAGAAACCAACAATTACTCTACTGACTATTATGTTGAGAACAGAAGTAACGAGAAGCTAGCTAAGGGCCTAGTAGAGGTGCGCTATCGACCAGATTCAGACAGTGGTCTCTCAGCGGTACAACGATTCCAGTTTGAGCTAGAGCCTGGTGAGAAAAAGTTACTCAGTACTTGGGAAGAAAAAGCGTACCCGAAAGGAAGCTTTTTACGTTGTGGATACGAGAAATAGAAGCCAAATAAAGACTAGTCTCTCGTTTCAAAAATGATTAGCTTCTCTCAGATTTCGATACTCATAGCATGATTAATCCCATACAGGGGTGATGAAAAAGGTGACATCGATTATCCTAGTTACCATGCATAATGAATACGACGGCTGCCTTATGGTTGCCGTTATTGTTTAAGAGGATATATGGACGTTACCTTTACAAGAGTCACCAACCCGAAGCAAATAGATATCGTTGTCGACCTAGCCAATATCATATGGACTGAGCATTACACCCCCATCATAGGGGCGGAGCAAGTGCACTATATGCTCACTCACATCCACTCTCCTGCGACAATCGCTACAGAAGTAAAAGATAGCAATATTCACTATTACCTCATTCACAAAGACGGTAAACCTGCGGGCTATGTGGGCGTAAAGCTACAACCAGAGCAACTGTTTTTAAGCAAGATTTACGTGCTTTCTAGTGAGCGAGGCAATGGGATTGGCGCACTATCGATTAACTTTATCAAGGACTTAGCCAAGTCGAACAATTTGAATAAGGTCTTTCTCACCGTCAATAAATACAACGCCCACTCCATTGCTGCCTATCAGCGCATCGGCTTTGAAATAACGGAAGAGATCGTTGCGGATATTGGAGGCGGTTATGTCATGGATGATTATAAGATGGAGCTAAACCTCTAGGGTCTGTTGACCTTTTGCAATAAAACCGAAATAAACAGCCACTACTATCAGCGTACGCTGAGGAATAACTATGCCCTCATAATATCAATCGTCAAAGAGAACAAAAAATGGCAAAGCCCTTATATGTATTTGATATGGACGAAACGCTAATCAATGGCGATTGTGCAATGATCTGGAATGAATTTCTCCTAGAGAAAGGCGTAGTGCAAGACCCTAGCTTTTTGGCAGAAGATCAGCGACTGATGGAGCTTTACTCTCAAGGAAGACTTGATATGGACGAGTACCTTGAGTTTGCAATAGCACCGCTGCTACACCTGTCAAAAAAGGACGTTGATGCTTTGGTTGATGAATGTGTAGAGACTCATATCTTGAGTAGACAGTTTGACGAGTCTAAGACTTTGATACAGCAACTAGAGGCCGATGGCATCGATATGCTGATCATCTCAGCCACAGTGACATTTGTAGTAGAAGCTGTTGCCAAACGCATTGGTATTAAGCACAGCTTAGGCATTGATCTTGCGGAAAAAAACGATAGATATACAGCAAAAATAGAAGGTGTGCCTAGCTATAGAGAAGGTAAGGTGACGCGCCTTGAGCAGTGGTTATCTCAAAGCAAGCAGGCCTACTCAACCATTCATTTCTATACAGATTCGATCAATGACCTCGCTCTGTGTGAGCACGCCGACTACGCCTATCTAATCAATCCTTGCCCTAGCCTCGCAGCTTTGCCCAAGCGAGACAACTGGACAACTCTCAGCTGGAACTAGCCTGGGCACAAACAAAAACCCCAAGCGCTAGGCTTGGGGTCATTCGTTTAGCTATCGGTTAGCTGCACTATTGTTGCTAGGTTATCGGTCAACTCGGTAGCTGATATCCCTTGCAGTTCAATAGTGAAAGACTCTTCGCCCTTTTCCACTGTGATGAATGATTGCGTATCGTCACCAGTTATAGTGCCTTCTAGTTGGGTCAACAGTGCGTCTAGGTCAACAGAGTCTGAAACATCTGAGAACACCTCGCTAAGGTCTAACTTATCGCCATCTTCAATAGAGAAATCTATGATAGTGTCAGTCTCATTGAAAACACGTAAGTCAGATTGACTCCAAACAAAGGTATCTGCGCCAGTTCCACCCGTCATGATGTCCTCGCCCATTCCACCAACTAATATGTCGTCACCAGCGCCACCTAACAGCAGATCATCGCCAGAGCCCCCCGTTAGAATGTCGTTACCACCTTGTCCAAATAAGATATCGTCATCGGCGCCGCCGTCGAGTATGTCGTTTTTATGACTATCATCCGACTGGTCGAACTCTTCCGTATTCTGCGATATATAGGCGAACATATCCTTCGCATCTACATCTGATTCAAACTGTCCTGTTTTACCTGCAATGTATTTTTGTATAGCAGGGACACCTTGAACATCGATACCAGCAAAATTGACTGAATCGCCAAACAAAATATCTGAACCCGCTCCCGAATCAATAGAATCAACACCAGGATCTAATGATGTTGTTTTGCCCAGTATAACTTCTTCTAAATCATCTACATCAACATTTGCTTCAACAAAATTGTCACTATCAAACTTCACCAGGGTGCTTAAATCGACACCACTGCCAAGGCCTATTGCCTCAACAACAGAAATAGAGTTTAAAATGGCGTAATAGTGTTGAGCCTGTTTCACCTCTTCTGACTTATTGTCCCAGCGGTCAGTAAAGACATAATCATTACCCTTCTTGGTTATGGTGCCAAGGTGTTCCCCTGTGTATGAGGAGTAGAATTTACCTTCGCTATCAACAACCAATTTATTGTCATAATAGACCTCTGTGCCTACTGTGTAGTTTTCTGGCAATACATCTTCGAGCGTTTCAACCTGACCCAATGCAGTATCATAGCCAACCAAGAATGAACTCAAGCTAGCTTCAGTTAGCTGGATACCACGTGTAGGCTCACCGTCGGTAATGAAGAAAGTTTGGTTAGATGCGCCGTTTTCAGACAACGAATCAAACCATTCTATCGTCGTTTCGAATGCTGATTCGTAGTTCGTAGAACTATTTGCATCAAGTTTAAGGACTTCAGTTTGGAACTTTGTCTTTGCTTCATCAGCAGTCATTGCTGACAAATCAATAGAAACAACAACCTGAGCCCCTGTTGCAAACTCAGCAAGCATCACATTCACTACACCCGAGTTTTCTTGAGTAGCCACATCTACGATTTGATTAAAGGCCGATATTATTTCGTTTTTTGCATCATCAATTACGCCACGCATACTCCCAGACGTATCAAGGATGAAGGCAATGTTGTAGTCTTCACCAGCGACAATTTGGAAACCTTGAACATCTCCGACGATCAGTTCATTTGCATCGGTACCTACAATATCATCGTCGCCAAACGAAGCGGTCTTAGTGATAAATTCACTACTTTCAATGATCAGTGGTAGTTTAGTACTTGATGAAGCAGACTCTCCGGTGCTGGTCTCAGTGGCTGTTGCTGTAAATACCACCTCATAGTCGCCAGCTTCGGTCACATTAGCTTTTAGCGTCGCGATATCTAAGCCGGTAATATCGACCCAGCCATTGCTATCAACCACAACCTCATTGCCGTTGATGTCTTTAATAACCGTTCCTTCAGGCAGCCCTTCCAAGGTTAGTTGCAAGGTTTCACTACCATCTGTATCTACTAGACCTGCAGTGAGATCCCAAAGGTCGACAAACTCACCCTCAGACCCTTTCGCATCAGAAGACTCAAGAACTAGGTTATCAACAATAGCGCCGTAACTATTGGCATCAGTCGATTGAACAATAAGGCGGTAATCCCCTTCTTCATTCGAAGGTAGAGTTACCTGAATATTTCTCTCCCAGGTATTATCCGTTGGACGGAACTCATACAGCGTGACCGCTTCGTCCATGATTGGATTACCTTGGTCATCCAACTTGACCCACAAAATATCTAGATCACTATCACCGTTTTCCCAGCGTCTAGCTGCCGCATCGAAGGAGAAACTGTAATAGCGCCCCTCTTCTACCGAGATATCGGTATAAATCGAGTTGTCTCCGTTATCAGCTTCAATTTCCAAAACAAGGTTACTATCGCTAGCCCCAGGTCGGTACGTTGACTCTCTACCAATCTCAACCTTATTGTCATCGTTCGCATACCAAGTGCCTAGAGTGTTATTACCTAGCACTTCACTCACATCAATATCCGAACTCCAAGACTTACCATTAGGTAATACAGTATCTTGGAAGTTAATCGAAGCTTCCGTTCTTTCTTGAAGAACCAACAGGTCAGGTTTATCAACTTCAGGGGTAATATCAATCGTAATTGAAGCCTCAGAGCTCTCAGAGTTACCATCGCTTACTGCAAAATCAAACTGGGCATAGTTTGGTTTTTGATCACCAAACCCTGAATCTGAAAAACCATCGTACCCAGACTCGTTAGCGTCAGGAGTAAATCTCAGGCTACCTGCATCAATGTCTACTTTTGATATAGAGTCATTAATACTCGCTTCCTGCCAAACACCATTAACGAGCACTTCCAGTGTACCATCAGCAGGTAATGTTTTGATGACCACTGATAGGTCTGCATCAGCGGTATCAATGTCGTCTGCGTTGAACTGATCCCAGTTGAAAATAATCGCGGTGTCTTCGGTTCCTGTGATTGAGTTGTCAGAGGCAGTTGGAGAGTCGTCGAAGCGATTCACTATAGAAGTATCAGTATGATCAGTTGTGTACTTACCATCATTGGCTTGTACTGTAATATCCAGCTCAGTTAGGTTGAGCTGATCATTATTAATAGCCACGACACCGTCAGCAGTAAGCCTTACGTTGTTTCCATCTAGTACAAAGTAATTGTTACTGTTGTTCAATAGTGCGTAGGTCAGCGTATCCCCGTCAGCATCTGAGGCAGTGAAACTCGCAATGACCATATTTTCACTAACAGCATCTTCAGTAACATCAATTGCAGTGACCGTTATCTCTGGCGCGTTGTCTTTAATACGTGTGATGCCTGAAGTATCGGTGCTATCTGACTGGTAAATGCCGTCGTCCGCTTGAACCGTGATGTCCAATGACTCTAGAGCTAACCCATCATTGTTGATAGCGGCCACACCCGCATCAGTTAGAACGACGTTAGTGCCATCCAGTACGAAGTAGCCATTATCGTTATTCAGAAGTGAGTAAGTTAGATCGTCGCCATCCGCATCTGTTGCCACGAACGTCGCGATGACTGTGGTGTTCGATACCGATTCTTCAGTGACATCCTTAGCTGTTACCGTAATCTCAGGCGCATTGTCGTTCACACGAGTAATGTCTGAGGTATCGGTGTGGTCTGATTGATAAGTGCCATCATCGGCTTGAACCGTGATGTCCAGCGACTCTAGATCTAGCTCATCGTTGTTGATGGCTGCAACACCCGCATCCGTTAGAACGACGTTGGTGCCATCCAGTACGAAGTAACCTGCATCGTTGTTTAAAAGCGTGTACGTCAGCTCATCGCCATCCGCATCTGTTGCCACGAACGTCGCGATGACTGTGGTGTTCGATACCGATTCTTCAGTGACATCCTTAGCTGTTACCGTAATCTCAGGCGCATTGTCGTTCACACGAGTAATGTCTGAGGTATCGGTGTGGTCTGATTGATAAGTGCCATCATCGGCTTGAACCGTGATGTCCAGCGACTCTAGATCTAGCTCATCGTTGTTGATGGCTGCAACACCCGCATCCGTTAGAACGACGTTGGTGCCATCCAGTACGAAGTAACCTGCATCGTTGTTTAAAAGCGTGTACGTCAGCTCATCGCCGTCCGCATCCGAAGCCACGAACGTCGCGATGACGGTGGTGTTAGTGACTGACTCTTCCTCTACATCCTTCGCCGTTACTGTGATTTCTGGAGCGTTGTCGTTCACACGAGTGATATCAGAGGTATCAGTGTGGTCTGATTGGTTAGTGCCGTCGTCTGCTTGAACGGTGATGTCCAACGACTCTAGATCTAGCTCATCGTTGTTGATGGCCGCAACACCCGCGTCCGTTAGAACGACGTTGGTGCCATCCAGGACAAAGTAACCCTCGTCATTGTTCAGAAGCGTGTAAGTTAACTCGTCGCCATCCGCATCTGTTGCCACGAACGTCGCAATGATTGTAGTGTTCGATACTGACTCTTCCTCTACATCCTTCGCCGTTACTGTGATTTCTGGAGCGTTGTCGTTAATGCGCGTAATGTCTGAGGTATCGGTGTGGTCTGATTGATAAGTGCCATCATCCGCCTGAACGGTGATGTCCAATGACTCTAGATCTAGCTGATCGTTGTTGATGGCTGCGACACCTACATCGGTCAGAACCACATTAGTACCGTCTAGGACAAAGTAGCCATTATCGTTATTTAATAGCGTGTAAGTCAGATCATCGCCATCCGCATCTGTTGCCACGAACGTCGCAATGACTGTGGTGTTAGTGACTGATTCCTCGGTGACATCCTTCGCTGTTACTGTAATCTCAGGCGCGTTGTCATTAATGCGCGTAATGTCTGAGGTATCTGTGTGTTCTGATTGATAAGTACCATCATCCGCCTGAACCGTGATGTCCAACGACTCTAGATCTAGCTCATCGTTGTTGATGGCGGCCACACCTGCATCGGTCAGAACGACGTTAGTGCCATCCAATACGAAGTAACCCTCGTCATTGTCCAGAAGCGTGTAAGTTAACTCGTCGCCATCCGCATCTGTTGCCACGAACGTCGCGATGACGGTGGTGTTAGTGACTGACTCTTCCTCTACATCCCTCGCCGTTACCGTGATTTCCGGTGCGTTGTCGTTCACACGAGTGATATCAGAGGTATCAGTGTGGTCTGATTGGTTAGTGCCGTCGTCCGCTTGAACCGTGATGTCCAACGACTCTAGATCTAGCTCATCGTTGTTGATGGCCGCAACACCCGCGTCCGTTAGAACGACGTTGGTGCCATCCAGTACGAAGTAACCTGCATCGTTGTTCAAAAGCGTGTACGTCAGCTCATCACCATCGGCATCTGTTGCCACGAAGGTCGCAATGACGGTGGTGTTAGATACTGACTCTTCCGTCACATCAACAGCAGTGACTGTGATTTCAGGTGCGTTGTCATTAACACGCATAATGTCTGAGGTATCGGTGCTATCTGATTGATAAGTACCATCATCGGCTTGAACCGTGATGTCCAACGACTCTAGATCTAGCTGATCGTTGTTGATGGCTGCGACACCGGCGTCCGTTAGAACCACATTGGTACCGTCTAGGACAAAGTAACCCTCGTCATTGTTCAGAAGCGTGTACGTCAGCTCATCGCCATCAGCATCTGTTGCCACGAAGGTCGCGATGACGGTGGTGTTCGATACTGACTCTTCGGTCACATCAACAGCAGTGACTGTGATTTCAGGCGCGTTGTCGTTAGTGCGCGTAATGTCTGAGGTATCGGTGCTATCTGATTGATAAGTGCCGTCGTCCGCTTGAACCGTGATGTCCAATGACTCTAGGTCTAGCTGATCGTTGTTGATGGCGGCCACACCCGCATCCGTTAGAACGACGTTAGTGCCATCCAGTACGAAGTAGCCATTATCGTTATTCAGAAGCGAGTAAGTTAGATCGTCGCCATCCGCATCTGTTGCCACGAACGTCGCGATGACCGTGGTGTTCGATACTGACTCTTCAGTGACGTCCTTCGCCGTTACCGTGATTTCTGGAGCGTTGTCGTTTACACGCGTAATGTCTGAGGTATCGGTGTGGTCTGATTGATAAGCACCATCATCCGCCTGAACGGTGATGTCCAATGACTCTAGATCTAGCTGATCGTTGTTGATGGCTGCGACACCTACATCGGTCAGAACCACATTAGTACCGTCTAGGACAAAGTAGCCATTATCGTTATTTAATAGCGTGTAAGTCAGATCATCGCCATCCGCATCTGTTGCCACGAACGTCGCAATGACTGTGGTGTTAGTGACTGATTCCTCGGTGACATCCTTCGCTGTTACTGTAATCTCAGGCGCGTTGTCATTAACGCGCGTAATGTCTGAGGTATCGGTACTGTCTGATTGATAAGTGCCGTCGTCTGCTTGAACGGTGATGTCCAATGACTCTAGATCTAGCTCATCGTTGTTGATAGCGGCCACACCCGCATCGGTCAGAACAACGTTGGTGCCATCCAGTACAAAGTAGCCATTATCGTTATTTAGTAGCGTGTAAGTGAGCTCATCACCGTCTGCATCTGTTGCCACGAAGGTCGCGATGACTGTGGTGTTAGTGACTGATTCCTCGGTGACATCCTTCGCTGTTACCGTAACCTCAGGCGCGTTATCGTTCACACGAGTGATATCAGAGGTATCGGTGTGGTCTGATTGATAAGTACCATCATCCGCCTGAACCGTGATGTCCAGCGACTCTAGATCTAGCTCATCGTTGTTGATGGCTGCGACACCTACATCGGTCAGAACGACGTTGGTGCCATCCAGGACAAAGTAACCCTCGTCATTGTTCAGAAGCGTGTAAGTTAACTCATCACCGTCTGCATCTGTTGCCACGAACGTCGCAATGACGGTGGTGTTCGATACTGACTCTTCCTCTACATCTTTCGCTGTTACCGTAATCTCAGGCGCGTTATCGTTCACACGAGTGATATCAGAGGTATCAGTGTGGTCTGATTGGTGAGTGCCGTCGTCCGCTTGAACCGTGATGTCCAACGACTCTAGATCTAGCTGATCGTTGTTGATGGCGGCCACACCCGCATCCGTTAGAACGACGTTGGTGCCATCTAGGACAAAGTAACCGTCATCGTTATTTAGTAGCGAGTAAGTCAGCTCATCGCCATCCGCATCCGAAGCCACGAACGTCGCGATGACTGTGGTGTTAGTCACGGACTCTTCAGTGACATCTTTTGCTGTTACCGTGATTTCAGGCGCGTTGTCGTTAGTGCGCGTAATGTCTGAGGTATCAGTGTGGTCTGATTGATAAGTGCCGTCGTCTGCTTGAACGGTGATGTCCAATGACTCTAGATCTAGCTCATCGTTGTTGATGGCTGCAACACCCGCATCCGTTAGAACGACGTTGGTGCCATCCAGTACGAAGTAACCTGCATCGTTGTTTAAAAGCGTGTACGTCAGCTCATCGCCGTCCGCATCCGAAGCCACGAACGTCGCGATGACGGTGCTGTTTGATACTGACTCTTCCTCTACATCCTTCGCCGTTACTGTGATTTCTGGAGCGTTGTCGTTAATGCGCGTAATGTCTGAGGTATCGGTGTGGTCTGATTGATAAGTACCATCATCGGCTTGAACCGTGATGTCCAACGATTCTAGATCTAGCTCATCATTATTAATAGCGGCCACACCTGCATCGGTCAGAACCACATTAGTACCGTCTAGGACAAAGTAGCCATTATCGTTATTTAATAGCGTGTAAGTCAGATCGTCGCCATCCGCATCTGTTGCCACGAACGTCGCAATGACGGTGGTGTTCGATACTGACTCTTCCTCTACATCCTTCGCTGTTACCATAATCTCAGGCGCGTTATCGTTCACGCGCGCAATGTTTGAGGTATCGGTGTGGTCTGATTGATAAGTGCCATCATCCGCCTGAACGGTGATGTCCAATGACTCTAGATCTAGCTGATCGTTGTTGATGGCTGCGACACCTACATCGGTCAGAACCACATTAGTACCGTCTAGGACAAAGTAGCCATTATCGTTATTTAATAGCGTGTAAGTCAGATCATCGCCATCCGCATCTGTTGCCACGAACGTCGCAATGACTGTGGTGTTAGTGACTGATTCCTCGGTGACATCCTTCGCTGTTACTGTAATCTCAGGCGCGTTGTCATTAATGCGCGTAATGTCTGAGGTATCTGTGTGTTCTGATTGATAAGTACCATCATCCGCCTGAACCGTGATGTCCAACGACTCTAGATCTAGCTCATCGTTGTTGATGGCGGCCACACCTGCATCGGTCAGAACGACGTTAGTGCCATCCAATACGAAGTAACCCTCGTCATTGTCCAGAAGCGTGTAAGTTAACTCGTCGCCATCCGCATCTGTTGCCACGAACGTCGCGATGACGGTGGTGTTAGTGACTGACTCTTCCTCTACATCCCTCGCCGTTACCGTGATTTCCGGTGCGTTGTCGTTCACACGAGTGATATCAGAGGTATCAGTGTGGTCTGATTGGTTAGTGCCGTCGTCCGCTTGAACCGTGATGTCCAACGACTCTAGATCTAGCTCATCGTTGTTGATGGCCGCAACACCCGCGTCCGTTAGAACGACGTTGGTGCCATCCAGTACGAAGTAACCTGCATCGTTGTTCAAAAGCGTGTACGTCAGCTCATCACCATCGGCATCTGTTGCCACGAAGGTCGCAATGACGGTGGTGTTAGATACTGACTCTTCCGTCACATCAACAGCAGTGACTGTGATTTCAGGTGCGTTGTCATTAACACGCATAATGTCTGAGGTATCGGTGCTATCTGATTGATAAGTACCATCATCGGCTTGAACCGTGATGTCCAACGACTCTAGATCTAGCTGATCGTTGTTGATGGCTGCGACACCGGCGTCCGTTAGAACCACATTGGTACCGTCTAGGACAAAGTAACCCTCGTCATTGTTCAGAAGCGTGTACGTCAGCTCATCGCCATCAGCATCTGTTGCCACGAAGGTCGCGATGACGGTGGTGTTCGATACTGACTCTTCGGTCACATCAACAGCAGTGACTGTGATTTCAGGCGCGTTGTCGTTAGTGCGCGTAATGTCTGAGGTATCGGTGCTATCTGATTGATAAGTGCCGTCGTCCGCTTGAACCGTGATGTCCAATGACTCTAGGTCTAGCTGATCGTTGTTGATGGCGGCCACACCCGCATCCGTTAGAACGACGTTAGTGCCATCCAGTACGAAGTAGCCATTATCGTTATTCAGAAGCGAGTAAGTTAGATCGTCGCCATCCGCATCTGTTGCCACGAACGTCGCGATGACCGTGGTGTTCGATACTGACTCTTCAGTGACGTCCTTCGCCGTTACCGTGATTTCTGGAGCGTTGTCGTTTACACGCGTAATGTCTGAGGTATCGGTGTGGTCTGATTGATAAGCACCATCATCCGCCTGAACGGTGATGTCCAATGACTCTAGATCTAGCTGATCGTTGTTGATGGCTGCGACACCTACATCGGTCAGAACCACATTAGTACCGTCTAGGACAAAGTAGCCATTATCGTTATTTAATAGCGTGTAAGTCAGATCATCGCCATCCGCATCTGTTGCCACGAACGTCGCAATGACTGTGGTGTTAGTGACTGATTCCTCGGTGACATCCTTCGCTGTTACTGTAATCTCAGGCGCGTTGTCATTAACGCGCGTAATGTCTGAGGTATCGGTACTGTCTGATTGATAAGTGCCGTCGTCTGCTTGAACGGTGATGTCCAATGACTCTAGATCTAGCTCATCGTTGTTGATAGCGGCCACACCCGCATCGGTCAGAACAACGTTGGTGCCATCCAGTACAAAGTAGCCATTATCGTTATTTAGTAGCGTGTAAGTGAGCTCATCACCGTCTGCATCTGTTGCCACGAAGGTCGCGATGACTGTGGTGTTAGTGACTGATTCCTCGGTGACATCCTTCGCTGTTACCGTAACCTCAGGCGCGTTATCGTTCACACGAGTGATATCAGAGGTATCGGTGTGGTCTGATTGATAAGTACCATCATCCGCCTGAACCGTGATGTCCAGCGACTCTAGATCTAGCTCATCGTTGTTGATGGCTGCGACACCTACATCGGTCAGAACGACGTTGGTGCCATCCAGGACAAAGTAACCCTCGTCATTGTTCAGAAGCGTGTAAGTTAACTCATCACCGTCTGCATCTGTTGCCACGAACGTCGCAATGACGGTGGTGTTCGATACTGACTCTTCCTCTACATCTTTCGCTGTTACCGTAATCTCAGGCGCGTTATCGTTCACACGAGTGATATCAGAGGTATCAGTGTGGTCTGATTGGTGAGTGCCGTCGTCCGCTTGAACCGTGATGTCCAACGACTCTAGATCTAGCTGATCGTTGTTGATGGCGGCCACACCCGCATCCGTTAGAACGACGTTGGTGCCATCTAGGACAAAGTAACCGTCATCGTTATTTAGTAGCGAGTAAGTCAGCTCATCGCCATCCGCATCCGAAGCCACGAACGTCGCGATGACTGTGGTGTTAGTCACGGACTCTTCAGTGACATCTTTTGCTGTTACCGTGATTTCAGGCGCGTTGTCGTTAGTGCGCGTAATGTCTGAGGTATCAGTGTGGTCTGATTGATAAGTGCCGTCGTCTGCTTGAACGGTGATGTCCAATGACTCTAGATCTAGCTCATCGTTGTTGATGGCTGCAACACCCGCATCCGTTAGAACGACGTTGGTGCCATCCAGTACGAAGTAACCTGCATCGTTGTTTAAAAGCGTGTACGTCAGCTCATCGCCGTCCGCATCCGAAGCCACGAACGTCGCGATGACGGTGCTGTTTGATACTGACTCTTCCTCTACATCCTTCGCCGTTACTGTGATTTCTGGAGCGTTGTCGTTAATGCGCGTAATGTCTGAGGTATCGGTGTGGTCTGATTGATAAGTACCATCATCGGCTTGAACCGTGATGTCCAACGATTCTAGATCTAGCTCATCATTATTAATAGCGGCCACACCTGCATCGGTCAGAACCACATTAGTACCGTCTAGGACAAAGTAGCCATTATCGTTATTTAATAGCGTGTAAGTCAGATCGTCGCCATCCGCATCTGTTGCCACGAACGTCGCAATGACGGTGGTGTTCGATACTGACTCTTCCTCTACATCCTTCGCTGTTACCATAATCTCAGGCGCGTTATCGTTCACGCGCGCAATGTTTGAGGTATCGGTGTGGTCTGATTGGTGAGTGCCATCATCCGCTTGAACCGTGATGTCCAACGACTCTAGATCTAGCTCATCGTTGTTGATGGCTGCAACACCCGCATCCGTTAGAACGACGTTGGTGCCATCCAGTACGAAGTAACCTGCATCGTTGTTCAGAAGCGTGTACGTCAGATCATCGCCGTCCGCATCCGAAGCCTCGAAGGTCGCAATGACGGTGGTGTTAGTGACTGATTCCTCGGTGACATCCTTCGCTGTTACCGTAATCTCAGGCGCGTTGTCGTTAATGCGCGTAATGTCTGAGGTATCAGTGTGGTCTGATTGATAAGTGCCGTCGTCTACTTGAACGGTGATGTCCAACGACTCTAGATCTAGCTCATCGTTGTTGATGGCTGCGACACCGGCATCGGTCAGAACAACGTTAGTGCCATCCAATACGAAGTAACCCTCGTCATTGTTCAGAAGCGTGTACGTCAGATCATCGCCGTCCGCATCCGAAGCCTCGAAGGTCGCAATGACCGTGGTGTTCGATACTGATTCTTCAGTGACATCCTTCGCTGTTACCGTAATCTCAGGCGCGTTATCGTTCACACGAGTGATATCAGAGGTATCAGTGTGGTCTGATTGGTGAGTGCCGTCGTCCGCTTGAACCGTGATGTCCAACGACTCTAGATCTAGCTCATCGTTGTTGATGGCCGCAACACCCGCATCCGTTAGAACTACATTGGTGCCGTCCAGTACGAAGTAGCCATTATCGTTATTTAATAGCGTGTACGTCAGATCATCGCCATCCGCATCTGTTGCCACGAACGTCGCAATGACGGTGGTGTTCGATACTGACTCTTCCTCTACATCCTTCGCCGTTACTGTGATTTCTGGAGCATTGTCGTTTACACGCGTAATGTCTGAGGTATCAGTGTGGTCTGATTGATAGGTGCCATCATCCGCTTGAACCGTGATGTCCAACGACTCTAGATCTAGCTCATCGTTGTTGATGGCGGCCACACCTACATCGGTCAGAACCACATTAGTACCGTCTAGGACAAAGTAGCCATTATCGTTATTTAATAGCGTGTAAGTCAGATCATCGCCATCAGCATCTGTTGCCACGAAGGTCGCAATGACTGTGGTGTTAGATACTGATTCTTCGGTCACATCCTTCGCCGTTACTGTGATTTCTGGAGCGTTGTCGTTCACACGAGTGATATCAGAGGTATCAGTGTGGTCTGATTGATAAGTACCATCATCGGCTTGAACCGTGATGTCCAACGACTCTAGATCTAGCTGATCGTTGTTGATGGCTGCGACACCGGCGTCCGTTAGAACCACATTGGTACCGTCTAGGACAAAGTAACCCTCGTCATTGTTCAGAAGCGTGTACGTCAGCTCATCGCCATCAGCATCTGTTGCCACGAAGGTCGCGATGACTGTGGTATTCGATACTGATTCTTCAGTGACATCCTTCGCTGTTATCGTAATCTCAGGCGCATTGTCGTTCACACGCGTAATGTCTGAGGTATCGGTGTGGTCTGATTGATAAGTACCATCATCCGCTTGAACCGTGATGTCCAACGACTCTAGATCTAGCTCATCATTATTAATAGCGGCCACACCTGCATCGGTCAGAACAACGTTGGTGCCATCCAGTACGAAGTAGCCATTATCGTTATTCAGAAGCGAGTAAGTTAGATCGTCGCCATCCGCATCTGTTGCTACGAACGTTGCTATTACAGTGGTGTTAGTGACTGATTCTTCAGTGACATCCTTCGCTGTTACCGTAATCTCAGGCGCGTTGTCATTAACGCGCGTAATGTCTGAGGTATCGGTACTGTCTGATTGATAAGTGCCGTCGTCTGCTTGAACGGTGATGTCCAATGACTCTAGATCTAGCTCATCATTGTTGATAGCGGCCACACCCGCATCGGTCAGAACAACGTTGGTGCCGTCCAGTACGAAATAACCATCATCGTTGTTTAATAGCGTGTAAGTCAGATCATCGCCATCGGCATCCGAAGCCACGAAGGTTGCAATGACAGTGGTGTTCGATACCGATTCTTCCGTCACATCAACAGCAGTGACTGTGATTTCTGGCGCATCGTTTTGCGGCTCAACCGTCACCACTACTTCTGCAGAAGACTCCAATCCATCTTCGTCTTTGATGACATAAATAATCTTCACTTCGCCATTAAAATCTTCCGCAGGCGTAAACTCAACTTTGCCGTCGACAATCTCAACCGTGCCTTGTGATGGGTCGGCTAATGTGACGTCTTCCAGAGTAATTTCATCGCCATCGATGTCTGAGTCATTCTCAAGTACATCGATAACAACAGGTGTGTCTTCTTGGATTGATATGACGTCATCGACTGCGTTCGGTGCATCATTGACCGGAACAACAACGACAACAGCAGTTGCGCTATCTTCGTTGCCACTGCCATCTTTGATGGTGTATTCGATTTCTGCTTTGCCATTGAAGTCTTTGGCTGGCTTGAAGTAGTAGCTACCATCTGGATTTTGATGAACAGTACCTTGGTCTGCGGGCACGGAAATATCGACGATTTCGATATCGTCAGGATTAATAAAATCGTTTTCTAATAAGTCTAGGGTGACGTTCTGATCTTCTAGTGTTTCTAAAAGGTCATCAACCGCGGTAGGAATAACAATTTTATCATTTTGAGAGTCAGATTCGGAATCGCTGCTTGGCGGTAGGATAGTGTTAGCATCACTGACGAACTGTGTGATGGCACTTTCTTGTTCTTCGGTGAATAGATAGCTTGAAAAGCCTTCAGTATCAAAAGTAGTTTGCGCAATAGTTTCAGCATTATCACGATCAACAGCACCTGTTGCTGTTAAGCTCGAGCCCGACGGGTCACCTGCACTTGGTTCTGAGCCTTCCAATTGAGAAGGATCATCGCCTTGTTTAACATTATTGATGACGTTTTCGGCATCAATATTGTTCAGCGCACCGTCTTTAGCCTGAGATATCTTTAGTTGACTAACGAGATCCTCGGAAACCGTAACGGCATTGTCACCAACAGAAAGGACAACCTCTCCATTTTGCGGAGTATACCCTTCCGATGCCAACTTTAAATTACCATTCGCGTCGATAACTAACCACGCGTCTCCAAGAATCACTTCTTGAGCAAATGAGATACTATCCATGTCTTCTCCCGCTAAACTTCTTTATTAGCTTTTGTATGTATATTGTGCAGATCCTTCGCACTTGCTCGAAATTTACCATGCAACAGTCAACAACTCTATTGTAAATTTTCATTAACAAGTGTTTTTTTTAAGAATTGCAACATGTGTGCCAACAGACGTAGTGATCCATATCAGACAAGTAATAACAGGCTCATAAAGCCATAATCTGGGCGAATATTGTGATGTGACATATGCAGAGATATGTTACGAGGATTTTGCACAAAAGAATCATATGCAAGGTGTGATGGACACAGATAAAAGAGGAGAAAGGGATGCGAGCTAGATTGGATAAGATCAAAAAAGCCAGCATCTAGCATGCTGGCTTGAGACAAATTCCGTTTTTGGTATCACACTAGTTTCATTTCTTGGATAATATCGGATGCAATTTCTGGCTTAGTGCTTGTTGGCTTTTCGTGAAGATCAGACTTCAGTTGTCCTTTACGGTTACGAAGGCCTGTTTCTAGCTTCTTAAGTGCTGCCGCAATCGCCGGATACATTACGTCATTATTTGACTTTGCTGAAACTCTTACACCTTCATAGTTGGTGAAGATCTCTACCTCGTGTTCCCCATGTTCTTTGGTGATAATGATGTCGCAGCTGATTAGTTGCGGAAAATGACTTTCTATCTTTTCGAATTTTCCTTCAATCTCTTTGCGTGAATCTTCGGTAATTGATACATGATGCGTCTGAACATTTACTTTCATTGATTATACCTTTCTTATCACTCTGTAACTTAAACGTAGCAAACGACTGGCACTTCCACCAACAAAACTCCAAGACATCTGTGATTGGCTTCCCTGATATAAAATAATCTTAACTTTACCCCTTGAATATCACTTCACTAGACAGAATATGTTTGTCACCAGAGATCGCCGGTCTCTTCATTTCTATCTACTGTACCTCAAATCCCCCCTTCAAAAGTGTAACAAAACATATCTTCCCTTTGATTCCCGTCAGTGATTACTTCAGAAGCGATAAGAGTATCGAGCGAGTTCAAAAACGGATCATATGTCGGAATTTTTCGACTATCTTTGATTCGGTTAATGAACCGTTTAGCCCTTGTCATTGAGCAAATAGTCATACTATATAAGGGAAATCAGCCACATAGTTGACAAGAAAATATCCGTGCTCAAACATAGAAATGAGCATCGTTTTATCGAAGCCAACCGCGAAGAAATACTTCGTAGGCTCATATAAACATTGCTATTTTTTAATCAATACTTTGCATAAGGAAACGCTAGACCTGCGGAGGGCGTCACAAAATGAACAAATTTGTGAAATGACAATCGTGATCTTTAGTTAATTGTATTACAATAAGCTTTATAAAAATTTTATTTGTTCCCCCAAACACATTTTACGGGAGTTCGTATGAGCAACGACAAAGCGCTTGATGCTATCAGAAAGATGAAGCTTGAGAATGATACCTCAGCTGGTAACTTGGTAGACCTTCTACCGATCGAAGTTCAAAAAAGAGACTTTGACCTTTCTTTTCTAGACAACCTATCTGAAGCACGTCCACGTCTTCTAGTACAAGGTGCAAACCTAGCTGAATTCAAAGCGAAGGTTAAAGAAGATTCTTCTTTCTGCATGTACGATGATTTCATCAAGAACTCTACTGAGAAGTTCTATGAAACAGCACCATTCGAAGAGCCACAGCCATACCCTGCAGAAACTGTAGGTAAAGCATCTCTTTGGCGTCCTTACTGGCGTCAAATGTACGTTGACTGCCAAATGGCACTTAACGCGACTCGTAACCTAGCAATCGCTGGTGTCGTTAACGAAGACGAAGACCTAATTGTTAAAGCTAAAGCTTGGACTCTTAAGCTAGCTTCATACGATCCAGATGGCGTAACTTCTCGTGGCTACAACGATGAAGCGGCTTTCCGCGTAGTTGCTGCTATGGCTTGGGGTTACGACTGGCTAAACGCTCACTTCACTGATGAAGAGCGCGAAATCGTTAAGAATGCACTGATCACTCGTCTAGACGAAATCATGCACCACCTGAAAGTGACCGTTGATCTACTGAACAACCCACTAAACAGCCACGGTGTTCGTTCTATCTCTTCTGCTATCATCCCAACGTGTATCGCGCTTTACCACGATCACCCGAAAGCAGGCGAGTACATTGCATACGCACTAGAATACTACGCAGTACACTACCCACCATGGGGCGGTGAAGACGGCGGTTGGGCTGAAGGTCCTGACTACTGGAACACGCAAACAGCATTCCTAGGCGAAGCATTCGACCTATTGAAAGCCTACTGTGGTGTCGACATGTTTAACAAAACATTCTACGAAAACACAGGTGACTTCCCACTATACTGCATGCCTGTTCACTCTAAGCGCGCAAGCTTCTGTGACCAGTCTTCAATCGGTGATTTCCCAGGTCTAAAACTGGCTTACAACATCAAGCACTACGCAGGTGTTAACCAGAAGCCTGAGTACGTTTGGTACTACAACCAACTTAAAGGCCGTGATACTGAAGCGCACACTAAATTCTACAACTTCGGTTGGTGGGACTTCGGCTATGACGATCTTCGCTTCAACATCCTTTGGGATGCTCCAGAAGAGAAAGCACCGTCAAACGATCCATTGTTGAAAGTGTTCCCGATCACTGGTTGGGCTGCATTCCACAACAAGATGACTGAGCGTGAAAACCACATCCACATGGTATTCAAGTGTTCTCCGTTTGGTTCTATCAGCCACTCTCACGGTGACCAAAACGCGTTCACTCTACACGCATTTGGCGAAACTCTAGCTGCAATCACTGGTTACTACGGTGGTTTCGGTGTTGACATGCACACTAAGTGGCGTCGTAAAACGTTCTCTAAGAACCTGCCTCTATTCGGTGGCGAAGGTCAATACGGCGAGAACAAGAACACTGGCTACGAAGGTCACCAAGATCGCTTCTGTATCGAAGCTGGCGGTACCATCACAGACTACGACACAGAATCTGATGTGAAGATGGTTGAAGGTGATGCGACGGCTTCTTACAAGTACTTCGTTCCTGAAATCGAGTCTTACAAGCGTAAGATCTGGTTCGTACAAGGTAAAGTATTCGTAATGCAAGACAAGGCAACGCTTTCTGAAGAGAAAGACATGACTTGGCTAATGCACACGACTTTCGCAAACGAAGTGGCTGATAAGTCTTTCACTATCCGTGGCGAAGTAGCGCACCTAGACGTGAACTTCATCAACGAGTCTGCTGACAACATCACTTCAGTGAAGAACGTTGAAGGCTTCGGCGAAGTTGACCCATACGAGTACAAAGATCTTGAAATCCACCGTCACGTTGAAGTGGAATTCAAGCCTTCTAAAGAGCACAACATCCTTACTCTTCTAGTTCCTAATAAGAACGAAGGCGAGCAAGTTGAAGTGTCTCACAAGCTTGTAGGCAACACGCTAGAACTAACTGTTGATGGCGAGACAGTAACTATCGAGCTGTAATAGCTTGATATAATCCCCCCAAACGCTTAAATCCCAGAGTGACTCCCCCTCACTCTGGGATTTTTTTATGCCCCATCCCTAATTTCATACACATCTTCATGCTAACCCACCCCACTAAATCCCATTATCGGGATTCAAGTTCTTAATTTTTTATATTTACGGAATCAATAGCTAGGCGTACTATTCTTCTTGTCGGCAGGGAATGCGGAATATCAACTTTAAATTAATCTATAAAGGTGAACGTATGAAAACCCTATCAACACTATTAATTACAACTCTATTTGTCACTCCTGCTGTATTTGCAGCGAATCAAGACACGACTCAAATCACAGACCAACAAACCACAAGTTCGTTTATGGACTACAGCCAAAAAACTGGCGGTGGATACACTTGGGAAGATCCTAGTGATAAAACCGGTGGCAACTTTGCTTGGGTAGACCCTAGCGAGAAAAGTGGCGGCGGCTATACATGGGAAGACCCTAGTGACAAAACCGGTGGTAGCTTTGCATGGGTAGACCCTAGCGAGAAGAGCGGTGGCGGATACACTTGGGAAGATCCTAGTGACAAAACCGGTGGTAGCTTTGCATGGGTAGACCCTAGCGAGAAGAGCGGTGGCGGATACACTTGGGAAGACCCAAGCGACAAAACCGGTGGTAGTTTTGTCGGCGATGAAGACGGTAAACGCAACGGTGGTCGTTTCTCGTAACCCTTTATACTCGATTTTCTAGGCAAATAAACTCGCACCCTCAGCGTCTGTAATGTATTTTTATAACAGATACTTACAGACGTTGTATGGAACATGGCACGTAACCTAGATGACTTCTACCTATTTTGTCAGGTAGTAAAACTTGGCAGCATGAAAGCCGCAAGTGAAGAGCTCGAAATTCCTCTTTCGACTATCAGTCGACGCATTGCTTACTTGGAAGAACAAGTAAGGTCTCCCCTATTTATCCGTTCTAAAGCCAGCCTTAAACCCACTAACACGGGCAGGCAGTACTACGAACGTCTGTCTTCTCATTTTACTAGCCTTTGCGATGAGCTAGAAAACATCAATAGTGATAAAGACGATGTGTCTGGACGGGTAACCATTGATTGTACTGACTTTGTTTATCAGTATTTCATTAAAGATAAAATGGAAAACCTGCTTCGCAAATATCCAAAACTAAAACTCAAGTTTATTCCTGCTTCTGATACCTCAACTTTAGATCCTGACGCAGATATAGGCGTATTGGTGGGAGATCTTCCAGACAGCAATTTAGTCGCAAAAAAACTAATGTCTATTAACGTCAGAGTCGTTGCTTCGCCTACGTTTTTAAGGTCACCTCCAACAACATTGGCGCAACTCAAAGAGATTGATTATGTTGGTCACCTTCAGCATCAATCAATCACCGGCTACAACAAGAAAACACATAACCTCGAAACGGTTAAACTCTACCCAAAAATATCCTTGGCCAGCGCTGAATCCGTAGTACAGATGGCGGAAAATGGCTTGGGGTTCGCCTTTGTATCTGAATACTTTGCAGAGCAAGCCCTGAAAAGAGGTAGCTTGATCGAGTGGCTGCCCGACTATGATTTCTCTCATCGCGATATCTCCTTGGTGTATCGACACAGAACGCGTAAAACCAATGCCCAGCAGGTGGTCATCGAGGCTATTCTCGCCGAATTTAAAGACTACAAAAGTAGGCTTACTCAACAATAAGAGCAGATGATTATCTCCATCACATAAACCATGGAAAATATAAGGATATTCTCTGATGTGAGAGCTTTCCTGCACTCTTTCTTTGTAAAAGTGTCTATTATTGAAAGTGTTACTAAAGGAACAGGGTGCCGTTATGAAATACAAACATATACTAGTCGCACTAGAGCTCGCAGAAGACAGCAAGGTGCTTATTGATAGAGCTGCCGTTCTGGCAAAGATACTCGACGCTGAGGTTTCATTTATTCACATTGATGGATCGCACGGAGAGATTTACCCAGATTTGGTGGATATTCAGGTGGATGAACAAGAACCTCCCATCAAACGTGCTTCTCTAGAGCAGTTGAAACAACTCACAGAGTATACCGACCAGCCGATCAAGCACTTCCTCATTGGAACAGGAGACCTAAGCGATAAGCTTCCTGACACTATCGCAAGTTACGGCTGTGATCTCTTGATCTGTGGGCATCACCATGACTTCTGGAGCCGTATAATTTCCTACTCCAAACACCTGATTCACAACTCACCAGTAGATATCTTAGTTGTGCCATTGGGTGAAAGTAACTAGTTTCATTAACCTTACTCTACAAGCAAAAAAGCCTCTGAAGTCAGAAACTTGAGAGGCTTTCTTTTATTCATCGCACCTTAAATACACGAAATGAAAGAGTTCACTTCCCAACGAAATGATGAATTGAATATTAAATTGCCAATAACAGCTAAAATCTTTATAGGCAGAGCATTCATCGCAGTAATCTAACTTTTACTCTCAGTCATCGCTGCACTCACTTGTTATCTTGCTCCCCTCAAAGGGGATAATTGCGAGCAAAGGGTTAATACAATGAACTTTCTATTTAGGATGATTACCGGACAATATAGGCTTATATGGTTATGTGCCATCGTCTATTCCGCACTCTTCAACTTCTCATTCTTTAAGCACTTCACTGATGCCTTTCCTACAAGTGATGGCAATACCGGCTTTTTAATCAGTGTTGTTGTATTTTTGATTGCTGCCCACGCTCTAGTATTTTCAATCTTAGGTGGACGACTATTCACCAAGTTAGTGTTGATAATAGGCTTCTTGATTGGCGCCTCAGCCGCGTATTTCTCTTGGACCTACGGCATCGTGGTTGACACTGTGATGCTAAGAAACATCGCAGAAACCGATAGCAGTGAGACTTTTGGCCTGCTCTCCGTAGAGCTCGTCATGGTGATAGTGTTAGGCGCTCTTGTTCCCGCATACCTTGTCTACAAGGCACCGGTAGGGTACCAAGGCATTCTCAAAGAAATTAGAGCAAAACTTTTCTCTATCATGCTCGCTATTGTGATGATAGCTGCAGCACTAGTGCCCTACAGCGCTAACTACGCCTCGTTCTTTCGTGAGTACAAGAGTGTTAGGTTTTACTCAGCGCCTCTTTTTCCACTCTACTCTGTTGGCAAATACTTTGGTAAAAGTAATGTCAGTCTGCTTAAGCCAGAGTCTGAAATGGTCAATGTTGCGCCAGATGCCAAAATAGAGCATAGCGATCCAAACAAACACGATCTCATTGTGCTAATTGTGGGAGAAACAGGGCGCGCTGATCATTTCTCACTTAATGGCTATAAACGCCAAACCAACCCAAGACTGAGCAAGCGTAAGGGAGTTATTAGCTTCTCGCACATGACCAGTTGTGGCACCTCCACTGCAGTGTCTGTGCCGTGTATGTTCTCCCCCGACCCGAGAGATGAGTTTGACAGTAAGTCCATCTACAACAAGCTCAATGCCCTAGACGCGCTACATGAAAATAACGTCGCTGTGCTTTGGAGAGACAACAATTCCAGCTCTAAGGGTGTTGCTGAACGCGTTGATTACCAGTCATTTAAGTCTTCTGATCTCAATACCATCTGCGACCCTGAATGTAGAGATACCGGAATGCTAGTTGGTCTGGATGACTATGTCGATAAGCACCCAAATCAAGATATCGTTGTTGTACTTCATGCGATGGGCAGCCACGGGCCAGAGTACTTTAAGCGCTACCCACAGGTGTTTGAACAGTTCACTCCTGTGTGTAAAAGCAATCAACTGGCTAAGTGTTCTAGTGATGAAATCATCAATGCCTACGACAACACTATGCTGTTTACTGACTTCTTCATTGATAGCAGCATTGATTGGCTAGATCAGTATTCTGGCCAATACAAAACCGCTCTGCTTTACGTTAGCGATCACGGTGAGTCTTTGGGAGAAAACGATGTTTACTTGCACGGAATGCCTTTTGCCTTTGCACCAGAGGTACAAAAACACGTCGCGGCGGTCGCATGGCTCAATGACTCGTCAACATTCAAGTATCAGGACGTGGTTAAAAACAAAGAAGTGCCTTTCACTCAGGACAATTTTTACTGCTCTGTGCTGTCACTGCTCGATGTAAATACGAAGTTTTGTCCTCATGAGAAATCAATTTTCTTTGAGCACAATAACAAGCAAGAATAGTTGTGACACTTAATTAACTGATTTCATTAGATTCTTAGTAAGCGACTTTTTAAAAAGAGAGTATTTGACGGATCTGATCCGTCATATGCGAGTGTGTTGATATCTACGCCTTGATTACACTCATTTATGAACCTCGCCTAGTGTTTGATTAAGCCACAAATACTAGGCAGTTCGACCTACAAAGTTAGCGCCTTGAGCGTTTTTATGGTCATCTTGACCAATATCTCTAATTGAAAAGTCCACACCTGAGACTCCCTTTGCCCTAGCTAGTTTGCTGGGGCTTTTTTTTGCCTTAATTTCTCTCGCCAACAATGCTCCATCTGAAACGACCATCATCGCTAGTCACTCAAAATAAGTATCACCTCACCCATTATTCCAAAAGTTTATGCTCAACGAGGCAATGCTAATGGCTATTTCATACGACAAAACCACTATTTCCCTACCTATATAGGGGTAATCAAACAAATTTCAATTTAAATCAGCAAGGCTCTACAACCATTAAAGCAATACAAAACAATGAGTTAATTCTTCTCGCCAGCTAAGTGAGGGTTTAATCATTCAAACCAGATTGTTTGATTCTAAATTACCTCGTTAAAGTTGCCTCACTCACTGAGTTGGTGAGTTAATTATTAAGTCAATTCAAGCGATACGCCACTGTTTGGCTACCTATTTTAGAATTTAGAAAGTGATTTAGTTATGAGCATAATTTCAGATTTATTTAACTTATCACCATTTATAGCTTTATTTATTACTCTCTCTTTAGGTTACCTAGTAGGTAAGATCACTATTGGACGCTTCGTTCTTGGTGGTGTTGCAGGAACACTATTGATGGGCGTAGTTGTGGGCCAATTTGGTGTAGACATCGACCCAGGCGTGAAGAGCATCTTCTTTGCTTTATTTATCTACGCTGTTGGTTATCAGGGCGGAGCACAATTCTTCAAAGCCCTTAACTTTAAAACCATCAACATTCTGCTGTCAGCAGTAGTGATGACGGTATCAGGCCTTTTATGTGTCTTGGCAGCAGCATGGCTGTTTGACCTAGACCGTGGGACTGCTGCAGGCCTTGCTGCCGGTGGTTTGACTCAATCTGCAATCATAGGTACTGCTGGTGATGCGATCGGACGCCTTGGTGGCTTAACCGAAGAAGCTAAACACCTAATGCAAACCAACGTTGCTGTGGGTTATGCGGTGACATATATCTTTGGCTCTCTAGGTCCAATCCTAATGGTAACTTGGGTATTCCCGACACTGATGAAGTGGGATATCCGCGCTGAAGCTATCAAAATGGCAGAAGCTAACTCAGATGGTCAGCAAACTCTAGGTGAAGGCGAATTTAACGCTCTAACCAAACTAGAAACTCGCGCTTTTAAGATTGATAGCGAAAGCTCTCTTAAAAACAAAACCATTGCCAACATCAATCAAGACTCAATCAATGCCCGCATTGAAATCATCGAGCGAGATGGCAAAGAACTTGATGCAGATAGATACAGCGTTGTTCAAGAAGGTGATGTTCTCGTCATCACTGGCACTCGAGATGCTATCTACAAAGTACAACACGCTGCCATTGGCGAAGAAGTAGTGCTTCCAGCTGACTATCAAGTCATCGAAGAAAACCGCCAACTTATTGCAGACAACAAAAAGCTGATTGGTCGTACACTAAGCGATATACGTTCAGAGGCCAATGATGGCACTTACCGCGGCGTTTATGTCACTGACTACATCCGCGAAGGCAGTTCTATCGCAGTAACTCCGGATCTAGTGGTTCAGAAAAACGATGTTATTCAGCTAACAGGTTCAGCTAAAGACATTAACCGTGTTGAGAAAAACATCGGTAAACGCATGAACACAAGTGCGATGACAGATTTCGTTATTCTTGGCATGGGTATGGTTGTCGGCCTTCTAATTGGCCTAATCAGCTTCAAGATTGCGGGTATCCCAGTGACCATTGGTTCTGGTGCAGGCTGTCTGATCTCTGGTTTGCTTGTCGGTTGGCTACGTAGCCGCAACCCACATGTTGCTCAGTTCCCAACATCAGCTGCAGCGTTTATTCGTGACTTTGGTCTAGCAGCATTTGTCGGCATCGTTGGTCTAGAGGCTGGTCCTCAAGCTGTTGATACTATTAAAGAACACGGTATGAGCCTACTGTTTCTAGGTATGGCAGTAACCATTATTCCGCAAATTATTTCGTTCTTCTTCTCTTACTATGTGTTGAGAATTAAGAACCCAATTGAAGCACTAGGATGTGTGACTGGTGGTCGCAGTGCAAACCCTGCATTCGCAGCCCTAATGGAGAAAACAGGTAATGCAACACCAGTATTTACCTTCACCGTCACTTACGCCGTAGCAAACGTTCTGCTTACGCTATGGGGCCCTATTATCGTCGGCATTATTACTGTTAACGCTGGCATGTAAATAACACAACTATTCAAGACTGATCCCTTACTCAAATAACAAGGGAGGGGATCGTCTTACCTAGAATTATTCAATTAAGGTTTTTACAATGACTACTACAACTTCAAACATCGATTTTTCAAAATTTGCTGACCTAAGCCCATTCGAACTAAAAGACAAACTTATCGAAGTGGCACAAACTGTTCCAGACCGTGCTCTTCTAGATGCAGGCCGTGGTAACCCTAACTTCCTAGCAACTCTGCCACGTAAAGCGTTCATTCGTCTTGGTGAGTTTGCTGTTGCTGAAGCTGAGCGTAACTACGCTTACCTAGGTGGTGATTTCGGTGGTATCCCCGATGGCGTGGGTATTGTTGAGCGTTTCGATACGTTTGCTAAAGAGTACTCAAACGACAAAGGTGTTCAGTTCATCGAGCGTGCACTAAGCTACGCAAAAGATCGTCTAGGCATCCAAAAACAAGCGTTCCTAAACGAACTGGTTCTTGCTTACCTAGCGTGTAACTACCCAGTACCACCACGTATGCTAGTGAACATTGAAAAAGTGGTTAAGCAGTACATCGCAGAAGAAATGTACGGTCCAGTTCCAATGACCACAGACTTCGATCTATTTGCAACGGAAGGTGGTACGGCTTCAATGACCTACACATTCCAAACTATGTTCAACAACGGTCTATTGAAAAAAGGCGATAAAGTTGCGCTAATCACGCCAATCTTTACTCCTTACCTAGAAATCCCAGAGCTTTCTGAGTATGAACTAGAAATCGTTGAGCTACGTCTTGATGAGACTACTTGGCAGCTACCAATGTCTGAAATCGAGAAACTAGCAAATACAGACATCAAACTACTTTGCGTCGTTAACCCTGCTAACCCAGCATCAGTGAAATTCTCTGACGAGACTCTAGAGAACCTAACCAACTTTGTGAATGAGCAACGCAGTGACCTATTCATCATCACCGATGACGTATACGGTACATTTGCAGATGATTTCGTTTCTCTATTCGCAAAACTACCGTACAACACACTTTGTGTTTACTCGTTCTCTAAATACTTTGGCGCAACAGGTTGGCGTTTAGGTACCATTGGTATCCAACACAAAAACGTATTTGATGACGCACTACGTTCTTTCAGCGAAGAAAAACAATGCCAACTTGATGACCGCTACAAAACACTGACTCCAGAGCCACGTGATATTAAGTTCATCGACCGCATCGTTGCTGATAGCCGCAGCGTAGCCTTGAACCACACTGCTGGTCTATCTCTACCGCAGCAAGTGCAAATGGCGATGTTTGCTCTAACTTGCCTAATGGATTCTGAAGGTAGCTATAAAGCAGCATGTAAACGCATCATTCGTGAGCGCTACACAACTCTATACACCAACATGGGTCTAGAAGTTGAAGAGAACAAAGACCGCGTTGATTACTACACACTACTAGAGCTAGACACTCTAGGTGGCAGATTATACGGTCAAGAATTTGTTGATTGGTTCAAAGCAAGCGGTAAAGGTAAAGATTTCCTATTCCGTCTAGCTCACGAAACTGGTGTTATTTTACTACCAGGCAACGGCTTCGATACTGTACATGCGTCTGTTCGTGTATCTCTGGCTAACCTTACTCACCACGAATACGAACTTATTGGTCGCGCAACTCGCACTGTACTTGATGAGTACTTCCAAGAGTTCATGGCTTAAGTAGCACCAGCTTAACAACCAGCCCCTAGATAGGACTTCTATCTAGGGGCTTTTTTTGATCTCAATAACATGACAATTTAGTTCAATTAAATCAGCACCTTATGAATATATCTTTTATGTTCAATAACCATTTTTCATCAGCGAGCTTTACATTTTTACGCACTCATCCAAAAATCAAACTCAATTATTCACTGCGTGAATACACACTTTACATGTAATTTTTCACTGCTCAATAAATGAACTTGTGATAAAGGGCTGTTATTACAGAGAAAATAGTGAGCAATCCGGCTTAGTGAGAGTCTGCTCCAAAATAATCATTTATTTGTCATATAAGATTACTTGGCTTTTACATTGACGGCGCGAATAAAACCGCCGGATATACGAATAAAAATCCATAACGATAAGAAAGGACATCGTAAATGAAAAAGACTCTCGTAACCCTAGTCGCTACCTCGGTTCTAGCCGCATTCGGCGTCAACGCAAAAACCCTCACATTAGGTCATGCAATGAACCTAGACAGTGCCGCTCACGCAGGCATGGTTATCTTCGCCGATAAAGTCGAAGAGAAGTCTGATGGAGATATTAAGGTTAAGATCTTCCCTAACGGCATGCTGGGCTCTGAGCGCGACCAAGCCGAACAGGTTGTGACTGGCGCTCTAGACATGGCTAAGATCAATGGCTCTCTGGCTGAATCGTTTGAACCTACGTACAAAGCAATTTCTATCCCTTACCTTTTCCGTGATTCAGACCACATGCATGCATTCATGCGCAGCGAGTCCGCTGAAAAACTATTGGCTTCAAGTGCAGGCAAAGGCTTTGTAGGCATCACTCTGTATGATTCTGGCTCACGCAGTTTCTACAGCTCTAAACCTATCAATACCCCAGAAGATCTTGCTGGCCTGAAAATTCGCGTTCCAGAATCGCCAACTATGATGGAAATGGTGCGACTGCTAGGCGCTAAAGCAACACCAGTACCATTTACTGAAGTGTATACAGCTCTACAGCAAGGCGTTATTGATGCCGCAGAGAACAACATCTCTAGCTTGGTTGAGATGAAGCACTCAGAAGTAGCTAAATTCTACGCAATGGATCAACACATGATGACACCTGATCTCATCATGATCTCTGAAAACACCTGGGCAAGCCTATCTCCTGAGCAACAGAAGATCGTTAAAGAAGCCGCGATTGAGTCTATGGAAGAAGAGATCAAAATCTGGGCTGCTACCGACGAGAAGAACATGAAGATCGCTAAGGAATCTGGCGTAACCTTCATTGAAGTCGACACTAGCAAGTTCCGTGAGAAAGTACTTCCTATGATTGAGGGCGCGAAGCAAGACCCTGCTTTGAAATACTACATCGATTCAATCGAAGCACTGTAATCACCCTTACCTCTCATTTATTGCCCTCCTCTTTGGAGGGCTCATTTTACTGATCTTGACGTGGAGGGAAGATGTACTCATTTTTACGTCAGTTTAAAACAATCCTAGACAAAAGCATTCTCACCTTCTGTGGAGTTGCGATCGTCACACTCGTCGTCACAGTGACATGGCAGGTATTTAGCCGCTATGTACTCAATGACCCAAGTTCGTTTACCGATGAATTAGCACGCTACACCATGATCTGGTTTGGACTTGCAGGGGCTAGCTACCTATTTGGCAAGAATGGCCACCTCGCCATCACCCTTTTCATTGGCTCAGTGAAGGCTAAGCACCGCAAATACTTTCACGTGCTCATCAATCTTGTTTCTATAGCCTTCATTAGTCTTGCAATGGTCAAAGGTGGACTGCTACTTATGAGTCGCACAATGGTGCAGTTCTCTCCAGCGCTGCAAATCCCAATGGCATACGTCTACCTAATCTTGCCGATATCAGGGGTAATCATGCTCATCTACCTGGCATTGAATACCGCTGAAGTGTTTGCTCCGACTCAAAATATCAAGGAAGGCCAATAGTATGGATATCTCAATCGGCTTTTGGCTACTGTGTTTATTTCTGTTTCTCATCGCCTTTAGCGTACCTATCGCAATCGCCATAGCCATGTCTTCATTGGTGATCATGTGCACCATTTTGCCTACCGATGTCGCCTTTATGACCGCGGGACAAAAGATAGTCACAGGCATCGATAGCTTTAGCTTACTGGCTATCCCCTTCTTCATACTCGCTGGTAACATTATGAATCGTGGCGGTATCGCCTCGCGATTGGTGCAGTTTGCCAAGATCTTGGTGGGTCGCCTGCCGGGTGCGTTATCTCACGTGAACGTACTCGCTAACATGCTATTTGGCTCGGTTTCAGGTTCGGCTGTAGCGGCAGCGGCAGCGGTAGGTAAAACCCTTGAGCCAGAGCTCGAAAAAGAGGGCTACGACAAGTCTTACTCAACTGCGGTGAACGTAGCATCTTGTCCTGCTGGTCTGCTTATTCCGCCAAGTAACTCTCTGATTGTCTTCTCTGTAGTGAGTGGTGGCACGTCGATTGCGGCTCTATTCATTGCCGGTTATGTCCCAGGTATCTTGATGGGACTTAGCTGTATGGTTGTGGCGTATATCATCGCTAAGCGAAAAGGCTACAAGAGCGCGGCAATTGAGCTCACCTTGCGTGAAAAGCTCATCATCACATGGCGAGCCATACCTAGCTTAGGGTTAGTTGTTGTGGTGATCGGAGGCATCATTGGGGGCGTATTTACAGCGACCGAAGGGGCGTGTATTGCGGTGCTCTACTCGTTTGGATTGTCGCTCTGTTATCGAACCTTAGGTGTCAAAGAGTTAAAAACCATCTGTGTAGAAACCGCTGAAATTACAGGCATCATGCTGTTTTTGATTGGCGCTTCAACCATCATGTCTTGGGCAATGGCATTCACTGGCCTGCCAAGCATGATCAGCGAATGGATGCTTTCTATCTCAGACAACCCAATCATCATCTTTATTCTAATGAACATCATCTTGCTCATTGTGGGGATGTTTATGGATTTAACCCCTGCAGTATTGATCTTCACTCCCATCTTCATGCCTATCGCAACCCAACTTGGTATGCACCCAATTCACTTTGCAATGATGATGATATTCAACTTGTGTATTGGTATCGCAACCCCTCCGGTGGGCACTGCACTATTCGTGGGTTGTAGTGTTAGCGGAGCAAGGATAGAGAGTGTCATTCGATCCATATTGCCATTCTGCGCGGTGTTGATTGTTACCCTATTGCTGATCACCTTTGTACCAGCAATTAGCTTGGCACTGCCGAAAGCATTTGGTTTGATTAACTAGCCTCATTTGATAACGCCACGCACACAAAAAATGCCTCTCAGCTTTCCAGCCAAGAGGCATTTTTATTTGTCAGTGACATTAAGAAAGCAATTTCACCAAGGCTTTACCTACCGCACCCGCGCTAGTCGGGTTTTGCCCTGTGATCACTCGCTCATCAATAATCACTAGCTCTTGCCAAGGCTGAACCTTGTTAAAGCGCGCAGCACTTCGCGCTAAAGATTCTTCTAATAGGAAAGGAATATCATTGATAGTGCCAAAGTCGATTTCCTCTTCTCGAGTGAAACCTGTCACCGATTTAGACTGCAGCAACGTTTCGCCATTACTTAGCTTGATAGGCAGCAAAGCGCCGGGACCATGGCATACCGCAGAGATGATACCTCCACCTTCATAGTGCTTTGCAGCAATGCTGGCGAAGTCTTCATTCGCTGCTAGGTCTGAAAGCAGGCCAAATCCACCCGGATAGAAGATAGCGTCATAATCTCCGATGTTCACCGCAGATACTGGGAGAGTATTGTTAACGCGGCTCTGAAAATCACTGTCAGCTAAAATATCTGCATTAACACTATCGCCCTCAATATCAGTGCCATATAGAGGCGCTTCACCGCCGTGTATTGAGGCAATGTCATAATCAAACCCTGCAGCAAGTATCGCATGCAGTGCATGAGTCAATTCAGGAGCGTACGTACCATTGGCTTGGTCAGTGTCACCTAGTGTCGCGTGGTTGGTAACGGGAATAAGTACTTTGGTCATTGTCTATCCTTTGAGGCTAAATGAAGTGCCATAGCATTAGATAGTAGTTGCTAATTGATTGATGAGTAAAAGAATTACTCAGTATCCGCGTCAACGAGTGATAGCGGATACAAATTCCAAAAATCACTTCAACTCAAAATACTGAGCAATCTTTTGATACGGCATATCAAGCTCTAAACCAAAATGAGTCTTCACTTGCTTAAAGTAATCAGACTCATTAGAAAGCTTTATCTCCGTAATCTGCTCACCTTTCTTAATCTTCAAAAGATCGTTAAGCAAGGTAACTGTGCCTTCTTCGGTCGCTATCGACGCGATACCGGCAGACGTAAACACTGAATTGGGGCTTGTTGAGGTAAAATGATTGCCGTACTCGATATCACCGGCGCACACCTCTTCCATATCGAAGCTATAAAGATTTAGCCAATCGTATTGGTCTTTTACCTGCAGCATAGTGCCGTATAAATCATGAGCGACTAAACGGAAGGTTTGTAGATCGGTACAAAGCTCAGTGTTCATTTTAAGAGGAAGTGGATGCCTTGGGGTTTGCGAACCAAAGCCCGCATCCACCAGCCATTGTTGGTCATCAAGTGTAACCAGAGAAACTTGGTGCCCTCGCCCTGTTGGCACTTCCGACAGGTGCACTCGACCCAGCAGCGCTCTTGCTTCAAACCCTATGGCTGATAAGACTCTAAGCATCAAACCATTCAATTCAAAACAGTAACCACCACGCTGATGGGTGACAACCTTATTGAAAATTTCATCAGCGGTAGTCGCTATCTTTTTGCCCGCAATCACATCAAAGTTTTCAAAGGGTACAGCTCTGTGCTGAGCATTGTGCAGTGCCTTTAAGCCTTGCACTGAAACCTCGGGTTGCTTCGATAAGCCAATTCGAGAAAGGTATTGAGAGAGGGTATCTGAGTTCATTAGCCAAGTTCCTTATTGTAACTAAAGAGCAAGTTAACACATTTCTTGGTAAACCCAGTGACACTCTCGCCAACACTCCAAAACCTCAGTACCATATAAGGAAAGTTTAACCCATCGGAAAACCAGAATGTCTCTTCCTCCTTGCCCAAATTGCAGCTCAGAATATGTGTATCAAGATCAGAGCAACCTAGTGTGCCCAGAATGCGCCTATGAATGGAACCCAACTCAAGACGCTATTGAAGCAGAAGCTTCAGCGGTACGTGACGTAAACGGCAATAAGCTAGAGCAAGGGGACAAAGTCACTATCATCAAAGATCTTAAGGTTAAAGGAAGCTCTTCAGCAGTTAAGATTGGCGCCAAGGCGGTCATTAAGCGCGTAACCATAGCTAAAGACCACCAGCTCGACTGCAAAGTTGAAGGTTGGGGAGAAATCCTAATCACAGCGAAATATGTGAAGAAGAGTTAAGCCTTTCAGTCCATTTTCAATGAGCTGATATGGTCTGCTTTCTCGTTAGGTTGCAGAGCAAAGGTTGCAAAGCAAAGGTTGCAAAGTCTATTTTTTGAACAACACTCTATCCAATGCAATGGATATCAAGGAATATGACATGCGACATTTTCTGACACTCTGCGCGATGCTCTCCATGAGCTTGTTCATCCCCTTAAAAGCGATAGCCGCTGGGCACTACCAGGTCGATTCAAAGATCTCCACCGTCAGCTTTGCCACCATCAAGAAACAATACATCGTTGAACCTGCGGTTATTAGTGGTGTATCGGGCAATCTTGATGACCAAGGTATGTTGGAAGTGATGGTGCCTCTCAAGAATTTGGACACTGGTGTATCGATTCGAAATGACAGGCTCAATGAGCTCTTTTTCAACGCTGCAACCTTCCCTGATGTGAAAATATCAGCTCAGGTTCCAGCTGAGTTGATGAAAGGCGATAGGGTTGTAACGCAAGCAACCATAGCTGCAACAGTCACTCTATATGGGAAGTCTCAAACCCTAGACTTTATGCTTAATATCGTAAGGGTGGGGAATGTAATCTCTGTATCGAGCGTCAAACCTGTCATCGTAGATGGCACAAGTTTTGGTATTCCCAAAGAAGCCCTGCAGGCCGTATCAAAAACCGTGGGTGATATAGCGATATCCTCCACCGTCGCGGTAAACGTTTCTTTGGTGCTTATTAAGTAGCTTCTATCAAAATATAAAATGGCGCCTTCACAGCGCCATTTCACATGTTAACCATTAACTTTTTCCAACTTCGGCTTCATATCATTTGGAACTTTATCAATTGACATCAAAGTGAGTTGTTTACCCTCTTGAGCATCACTATTCTGTGCTTTTAGGAGCGACTGGCTTGCGGTTTTCGGCAGTTTCCACATGGCACCCGTTGCAGGGTCAACGATAAGAAGACCAATCAAACCTCCAAATAAAATATTACCGACATACCAACCATCTACTGACGATGATACCGTAGCGATTGAATCTTCATAGCCGTTCTTGTGATAGGTGATTGTGTAGTCTGCACCATCAAAGAAGCCATTGCCCGCATCTAGAGAAATAGTTGATGGAGTATGACCTTTGCTGATGACTACACCATCTTCATTAGTAATTGTGTATATCGCATCATCAGGAGAACTAGTGATGGACATTGTATAGTGACTATCGCTGACGATAGAGGCACAGCCGGTAGTAGCTAACAATACAGAAGTAGTGAAGATTAAAAGTGGCTTTTTCAAAGTAGATATCCTAGTTTTGCTAGGCCTTCTGAAGAAGGCCTACACCTGTCCAATTTTTCGCCATATTAACGCATAATAATCGACAGTAGGGATGCAAAATCTATGATTTCAAATGGTCAGAAACTCCCCATTATCACTTGGCAATTCCTGACCGATGAATCGCAATTAAGGTTGCTTGCTACGAAACGGCACCAACAGTTGCTTGCCAAACACATTGATAAGCGCGCCGATGACAATGAGTCCACCGCCCATGTAAGTCCAAACAGACGGAATCTCGCTAAACACCCAAACGCCAAGTAACGCAGAGAACACGATCTGCACATAAGAATACGCAGACGCTTTACCCGCATCTTGGGTTTGCATTGCTTTGGTTAGGCCGTACTGACCTATCTGAGTAAAGATGCCGACGAGTACTAGCATGATAGTGATATACAGACTTGGCCAAACAAAATCCTGCCAGATCAATAGGGTAGAAACCGGAAGAGCCACCATAGGGAAATACAAAATGATGACAGAGCTGTCTTCTGTTCGGCTTAGCTTTCGTACAATAACGTAAGCAATGGAGCTTCCAAACGCGCCACAAAGAGCAATCATTATGCTAAACATAGGCAATTCACTACTATCTCCGCCCATGTTCGGCTGAACCATAACGAACAATCCCAGTAAACAAAATGCAATGCATATCATGGTGGACTGCTGAATACGCTCTTTAAGGAACAGTACGCCCAGCAGAGCCGTAAACACAGGATGGACATACTGCAATATAGTGGCTTCAGCCAAGGGTAATGTGGTGACTGCATAGTACACACACATCAACGCGCCGGTTCCAACCGCCCCACGTAAAAACAGCAGTGGCTTGTTGTTGCCCAGCGCGGATATCCCCTTTCGCTTTACGTCGATGTAACTAATGATTAGCGACACCAATGCCCTAGCCGCCACAATCTCAAATACAGGAATGCCATAGTTACTGATGTACTTCACACACGCCGACATGAGCGCGAACCCAAAAGCGGAGAGAAGCATAAACCTAACCCCAACAGGGATTAGTGAGAGAGAAGAAGTTGGCATAGTCGTGTCTGTTAGTCTTGGGGGACGAGAATCATATCCTAGTTTAGGATATTCGAGCTAAGTGATTGTGATTAATTGGGAAAATAAGTCGGGGTGGAACGTGCAGACTGGCTATGAACTGTCATCTCCGAGTGCTTTTCTGGGCCAGCACACTGGTCGGAGATCTTGTTATTTGCTTTGCGCATACTACAGAGCATCAGATGCCCGATAAGAGACCTCGGGCATGACTGAGTTTGCCGGCGTCATCTCCGAAGTCTTTTCTGGGCCAGCACACTGGTCGGAGATCTCTTCAACTACTGAACACTTTAGATCCTCGACCGGAATGCCGGCCCAGAAAAGCACTCGAGGATGACCGAGTTCACCAGCGTCTTTTCTGGGCCAGCACACTGGTCGGAGATCTCTTCAACTACAAATCTCGATATAACTTCATAAAGAATGCACTGATAGCAAGAGCAAGCGCCACAACGGTTAGCATAGTAATAGGCACCACAAGTGAAAAGCTCGGTGTAAGGTACATAGCACTCATGGTCATTATCAATAGTAAGTTAACACCTAGTACTTTTTGCAATGCTAAAGCAGGCTTTTCAGTTACCTTCCAAACCAAAAACACATTCACAAAGTAGAAACCAGCTAGCTGCCAAAGCTCTGTAAATGATGGCAGGATAAACACATACTGGGTTAAGAAAAATGTTCCCCAACCCGCAACGCCAATCACAGTTTGCCCGATTGCATTGCTCGGCAAGCTCACTATCACACTCGCAAAAATCGCACAGACCAAAGGCATCATGTAAGCGCCTGGAATTGGCACATACCACCAGATTGCAAGACCAGTTAGAAGTACACTGAGCGATCGAACCACATTTCCCAGTCGTTTATCTAAAGGCAAATCAAAGGCGCTGTACTTGATCTTTGGAATCGCGTATTTCACTGTCATTTGGCCTAGCCATTTGCTTAGATCATTGCGACCATTCATAGGATTTGAAAGCGTCTCTATTAGTAGGTAGTCTCCATCTCTAATATCTTGTATATCCACCGAACGTGCTACCTTTGGCGACTCAACCAACACTTCAAGAAGCTCAATGGCACGGATAATCACACGCCAAGCACTTCTCTCATGTCTTAGTCTATGGCTACCATTCAAAGGCAGATCCAATATTGCTTTTAACTTGCTTAGATTCGATTTTTGCTGACCCGCCAGCTCTTCGTCACGTTCAAATTTCCCCAAAGAAAGTTGGCTCAGTTGTGCCTTCAAGTTTTTTGTTGTTGGTGCCAACAACGCAAAGAAATCGTCTTCTATCTTTTGTGGCCAAATAACACTGAATATCACACTAAAAACGAACAAACCCAGCAAGGTTTCCTGAATCCGTAGTATCGCCATATTGAAGGTTGTAACACTATCAAATGACCCCATACAGGCAATGATGGCACAAACATTAAGTCCGATGGTAAAGGCATACCCAAACTGTTTATGAGACCCCATGAACGAACAAAAGCCCAAAAACAGCGTAAACAATGTAATAAATGCTAAGTGGTCTTGGGGAAACAGCGCCAACAAAAACATCGCGTAGCTTATCCCGAAGGCCGTGCCTAACACTCGATTGCGCCCCTTCTTCACCGAGTGTGAATACGATTCGTTAGCTGCAGCAACCACTACCGCAATAGCGGCCCAATAAGGTTTGTCCCATCCGAACCATAACGCTATCGAAATAGACAGCGATATAGCCAGAGCGACTTTGATGGCTTCCTGAGTCGAGCGGCTCAACACAGTTGACCCCATCATTGCGGATTTTCTCCTTTGATGATCTTCACCGATGCAGTCATGCCAATACGCAGTTGAATATCTTCAGGAACATGAGTCAATTTCACTTTCACTGGGATTCGTTGCGCTAGACGAATCCACTCAAAGTTAGGATTCACAACAGGCAGCAAGCTGTTCCCCGTAGAGCCATCTTGCATCGAGATGCCGTAACCAACACTTTTGATTTCCGCTTCTAACACGCGGTCAGATTGAGTCAGTAGCGTAACAAAGGAAAGATCGCCCTCATCGACACCTTGCAGATCAGTTTCTTTGAAAAAGCCTTCTATCCAAAAGCTGTCTTCATCAATAAGCGCGACTACCGGGGTATTAGCAGTAACTTGAGAACCTTCTCGCAAATGCAAGTTAGTGATGTAGCCATCTGTTGGTGCATATACCTTAGTAAATTCAAGGTTCAGTTTTGCCTCTTCAACAGCGGCTTGCATCACCTCTAGGTTTGCCTTCGCTGTCTCTACCGCATTGCCTAAGTTATTTAGAGTCAATACCGGTACAGCTCCAGGCGCTCGCTTCTCAAGGCTGACGGCTCTTCGCTGCTCATCACGTGCTTTTTTAAGCAAAGCACTGGCTTGCTTTTTGCTCGCCAATGTTTTGTTCAGAGAAGCCTGATAAACACTCTGGTCAATCTCAAATAACAGATCGCCTTTTTTCACCTGCACATTATCATCAACGTGTACGTGCGTGACCTGACCTGTCACTCGAGGGGTAATCTCAACGATGTATGCTCGAACCTGACCATCTCGCGTCCATGGATTTGAATCATAGGTAGAGTAAAGTGTGTAACCTACGAAGCCAGCCACAGCGACGAAGATTAGAGTTGTGATATAACGCATCATCATGCTTTACCTTAAACTAAATTCCAATAACGACTGATGACACCGACAAAGATCACCACCAGACTCAGCTCAAAAATCGCAGGTACAGCAATGTATCGGTAGATACCGATCTTGTTACCCACGAAAGAAAAAATTGTTGTTGCTAGATAGGAGACCAATACCGCCAATAACAAGGGCGGGAAATAAATCTCTCCAATTACCACTTCACTTGGCATAGATTCCAACCTGTAACTCTGTTCAATAACGCTAAGATACGGTGGATTTGTAGTAGGTAGTTAATCTCAGTTGAAGGACAGAACCCGTCATAATTTGAAAAAAGGAGAGAGTATTGCATTCTTTTAAAGCGAATTAGTGGTCATTCTTGGATTTAGTTGTTACTGTTTTATATACGATTTAGACCGAATAGACCTGTATATGAATTTCAGTCTCGAACAACTGCTTGCCTTCGTAAACGTTTATGAACAACTCTCTTTCAGCAAGGCCGCCGTTAAATTAAACAAGCACAGAACAACCATTGGTCAGGTAATCACCAACCTAGAAGACCAATTGGCGGTTACCCTATTCAATAGAATTGGTCGTTCAGTAGAGCCCACCGAAGATGGACACTTGCTTTACCACTACGCCAAGCAAGCCATTGAGCAAGCTCGTACCTTCGACAAGGTCGCTCTAAGCCTTTCGTATGGTGAATTAGAAAGTATCAATATCGCATACTCAAATATTCTGCCTCAAAAATTACTGGCTGACATTCGAGTGCAATTGGCAAAAGACTTTCCGAACATGCGCGTGAACTTTAGCGCAAAAACCAAATCTGAAGTCAAAATTGGCTTAACCAACGGCGATATACACTTTGCGCTAGTAAATATTCACGAGAGCACTGCAATACATAGTTTAGATTCTACGTTTTTAGGTAACCTTGAGTTCCTACCTTTTGTGAAAAAAGACAGTGATATTACAAAATTGCCCCCAGATAAAATCTTCGGCGAACTGAGAAATCGACGACAGTTTGTATTAACTTCAATGGTTAGTGATGGAATTAAAGACAAAATCTTGCTCTCTGCTGACCATGAAGAGATCGACCAGCTTTCTCTCATTGTTAAGTTAGTGCAAGAAGGATTGGGGTGGGCGTTGTTACCTGGATCCTTAATGTCTTCTGACTATGTCACCGCAAATATGCAGTATGTCAAAATGGATCAAATGAGGCAGGGCTTCAGATTTGGTTTCGCCCTTTGGTGTCCGCACTCTAAACAGATTACCACAGTGAAAAAGTCGATAATCATGGCGATAGATGCGTTCATCAATGAGCATATCAACTAGTAGATTTAACGTCGTTCTAAAGGTGGTTCGTTGGGTACATGCTGGCATCTGAAGGCGAAGAGATCCCCGACAAGGCACTTCGCGGATGACAAAACTCGACAATTAATGCCTAGGGACTATCATCTTCGTCGTTCCCAAAGTGTTTTATTGGGAACCTGTTGGCTTCTGAAGGTGAAGAGATCCCCGATAAAACACTTCGGGGATGACAGAAATCGACCATTGTACATAGGGGCTAACCTCCCCGTCGTTCCCAAGGTGTTTTATTGAGAACCTGTTGGCTCCTGTAGGTGAAGAGATCCACGATAAAACACTTCGGGGATGACGATAATCGACCATTCGTACGGAGGGGCCAACTTCTACGTCGTTCCCAAAGTGTTTTATTGGGAACCTGCTGGCTCCTGTAGGTGAAGCCCCCCCCCCCCGATAAAACACTTCGCGGATGACAACAGTAAACTTTAGCTTTGGGTACCTAACTCTCTAGATCCTACTACTCGAAATCACATGTAACATGATGTTAATCACACTCTCGTCTACCTCACTCTAGATCCTAGTCACACATTCTCAATCTACCTCTCGCTAATCAATTCATGTTGGTTATTATTCCCATCGATACGTATCGATGAGTTTAAAATCGACAATAGCGATAACACAGAAGGTCGCAAAACATGAAGAAAAGTACCCTAATTAATTCCGAGATTTCATATCTAGTTTCCACTCTTGGCCATACAGATGAAATCACAATTTGCGACGCGGGTTTGCCCATCCCAGATGAAACTCAGCGAATCGATCTTGCACTGACACACGGTGTGCCCTCGTTTATCGAAACGATCAAGGTGATCTTATCTGAGTCTCAAGTGGAGGGTGTCGTCCTCGCGGAAGAGTTCAAGGTTGTCAGTCCATCTCTTCATGATGCCTTCCTTAGTGAAATCGAAGCAGAACAAGAGCGCTGTGGAAAAAACATCACTATCACCTACATCTCTCATGAAGCTTTCAAAGACCAAACGCGTCAAAGCCGCGCTGTGGTCAGAACTGGCGAATGCACACCCTACGCTAACGTTATTTTCCAAGCTGGCGTCGTCTTTTAATCCATTGGTTTAAGGAACTGGTATGAATCAAGCCATTCTACAACTAGCCGACATTGAGAAAGCTTTCCCTGGAGTGAAAGCTTTGGATAAGGCGAGCCTTAATGTTTATCCCGGTCGTGTCATGGCACTGATGGGTGAAAACGGCGCAGGCAAGTCCACTTTGATGAAAGTGCTCACCGGCATCTACAGCAAAGACTCTGGTTCTATTGCTTATCAGGGTTCAACGGCCTCCTTCAAGGGACCACGAGACTCTCAAGAAGCGGGTATCAGTATCATCCATCAGGAACTCAACCTTATTCCTGAGCTGACTATCGCAGAAAACATCTTCCTTGGTCGTGAGTTCACCTCTAAGTTTGGTCGAATTCAATGGGATCAAATGTACCAAGAAGCTGATCAATTATTAGCGCGTTTGAACGTGAAACACAGCTCAAAAACGCTATTGGGCGACCTTAGTCTTGGCGAGCAGCAGATGGTCGAAATTGCCAAAGCTCTGTCTTTCAAATCAAAAGTCATCATCATGGATGAGCCGACCGATGCATTGACCGATACCGAGACTGAATCGCTGTTTGCAGTTATCAGAGAACTTCGCGAGCAAGGCTGTGGCATCGTTTATATCTCTCACCGATTAAAAGAAATCTTCCAGATTTGTGATGACATTACTGTACTTCGTGACGGCAAATTCATTGGTGAATGTGAGGTTGCTAACACCGATGAAGATGGCCTAATTGAAATGATGGTTGGTCGAAAACTGGAAGAACAATACCCTCGCGTTGACGTCAGGCACGGTGACACCTGCCTAGAGGTAAAAGGATTGACGGGTTCTGGTGTACATGACATCAGCTTTAACCTTAAACGCGGAGAGATCCTTGGGGTGTCAGGTCTTATGGGCGCTGGACGCACTGAGCTGATGAAGGTGATCTACGGTGCCCTTCCAAGCGAGCGCGGCGTGATCAATCTTAATAACCGAACAATTAACCCAGTGAGCCCTCAAGATGGCTTGGCCAACGGCATCGCTTATATCTCAGAAGATCGTAAAGGCGACGGGCTGGTCCTTGGGTTGTCTGTTAAAGAAAACATGTCACTAAGCGCCTTAGACAAGATCACCAAGGGCGGGCGCATTCAGCACGATGCAGAAGCCATTGCGGTTGAGGACTTCATTCGCTTATTCAATATCAAGACGCCTACTCGCGAACAAATCATCGGTAACCTATCTGGTGGTAATCAGCAGAAAGTAGCGATAGCAAAAGGCCTAATGACTAAGCCAACGGTGCTGATTCTCGATGAACCCACTCGCGGCGTAGATGTTGGTGCCAAAAAAGAAATCTATCAATTGATCAACAAGTTTAAAGCCGATGGCATGAGCATCATCTTAGTCTCTTCTGAAATGCCCGAGGTGCTGGGTATGAGTGACCGCATTCTAGTAATGCACGAAGGCCAAATCAGTGGCGAGTTTGAAGCACATGAAGCCGATCAAGAAAAACTAATGGCATGCGCCGTGGGCAAAAAAATTAATGAGGTAGCAGCATGAGTAGCAATGCTATGAGTAAGACAAACACCGAAACACACGGTAAAAAACTGTTCAGCAAAGAGTGGCTAATAGAACAAAAATCATTGATAGCACTGCTGTTTTTGATTGTTGTTGTGTCGTTTCTTAACCCGAACTTCTTTACTGTCGACAACATCTTAAACATCCTTCGTCAAACCAGTGTAAATGCGATTATCGCGGTGGGTATGACGCTGGTTATTCTTACTGCAGGTATCGACCTGAGTGTCGGCTCTGTGCTAGCGCTATGTGGTGCCTTTGCGGCAAGTTTGATCGCAATGGAAGTACCCGTGTTCTTCGCAGTACCGACCGCATTGGTTGCGGGCGCAGGCCTAGGCGCAATCAGTGGCATCATTATTGCCAAGGGTAAGGTGCAAGCCTTTATTGCCACGCTAGTAACGATGACGCTCTTGCGCGGTGTGACTATGGTGTATACCGATGGTCGCCCAATCTCGGCGGGCTTTACAGATACCGCGGATGCATTTGCATGGTTTGGTACTGGTTATGCGATGGGCATCCCTGTTCCGGTGTGGATCATGGTTGGTGTATTTGCCACTGTTTGGTACCTACTTAACCATACCCGCTTTGGTCGCTACGTTTACGCTCTTGGTGGTAATGAATCTGCTGCTCGTCTTTCAGGTATCAATGTCGATAGAGTAAAGATTGGTGTTTACGCAATTTGTGGTTTGCTAGCAGCACTCGCAGGCATCATCGTGACCTCACGCCTATCTTCGGCTCAACCTACTGCGGGTATGGGCTATGAACTCGATGCCATTGCTGCGGTAGTTCTGGGTGGCACCAGTTTAATGGGCGGTAAGGGACGTATCATGGGCACCTTAATTGGCGCACTCATCATCGGCTTCCTAAACAACGCACTCAACCTTCTAGACGTATCTTCTTATTTCCAGATGATAGCCAAAGCTGTGGTCATTCTTCTGGCAGTAATGGTAGACAATAAAAATAAATAACACCCTGAGAACAAAGTGGTCACGGATTGTGGCCACTTTAGTGAACCTCTCCCTACACAAGGAAAGCATAATGAAAAAACTAACAACTCTTATCTCTGCCGCGCTCTTGTCGTCGACTATGTCTGTTTCAGCACAGGCTCAAGACACACTAGCGATCGTGGTTTCTACACTGAACAACCCGTTCTTTGTCACCATGAAAGATGGCGCTGAAGCAAAGGCAAAAGAGCTAGGTTATAACCTTATCGTTCTGGACTCACAAAACGATCCAAGCAAAGAGCTTTCCAATGTAGAGGACCTTACTGTTCGCGGTGTTAAAGCTATCCTAATCAACCCTACAGACTCGGACGCTGTATCCAACGCCATTCGTATGGCTAACCGCTCTGATATTCCTGTATTGACATTAGACCGTGGTGCAAGCCGAGGTGAAGTCGTCAGCCATATCGCATCAGACAACGTTGCTGGCGGTGAAATGGCCGGTAAATTCATCATGGAGCGCGTCGGTGAGAAAGCGAAGGTTATCCAGCTTGAAGGTATTGCTGGTACTTCTGCGGCACGTGAACGTGGCGAAGGCTTTATGAAGGCCGTTGACGGCGGTGGTATGGAGCTACTTGCTAGCCAGCCAGCTGACTTCGACCGCACCAAAGGCCTAAACGTTATGGAAAACCTACTAGCGGCAAACCCGAACGTTCAAGCTGTTTTTGCTCAGAATGATGAAATGGCACTGGGCGCACTACGTGCCATCCAAGCATCAGGTAAAGACGTGACTATTGTGGGCTTTGACGGCACTGACGACGGTATCGCAGCCGTTAATCGCGGAATGCTATCAGCAACGATTGCACAGCAACCAGATATGATCGGCGCTCTAGGTGTAGAGACTGCAGATAAGGTTCTTAAGGGCCAAGACGTAGAGCAGTACATCCCTGTTCCTCTAAAAGTAGTGACTAAGCAATAACCCTTTCTATCCAGCCCTTGCCTCTCCACCAAGGGCTGGACAGATACGCCTGAGCTCTAATTCCTAGAGTTCATACTTATCTGTTTATATCTGTGAGGACCACCAATGAGCAAATTAGTCGTTTTGGGTAGCGTGAACGCTGACCATGTTTTGCAGGTTCCATCGTTTCCTCGTCCCGGTGAGACATTGCACGGGCGAAGCTATCAAGTTATCCCTGGAGGGAAAGGGGCTAACCAAGCCGTTGCGGCCGCTCGTTTAGGCGCTGATATTGCTTTCATTGCTGCCGTGGGTAATGACGCGTTTGGCCTTAATATCGTTAAGAGCTTTGCGAGCGATGGCATTGATGTCTCTGGTGTAAAAGTCACTCGTGACTACCCAACAGGCATTGCTATGATCCAAGTATCCGATAGCGGCGAAAACAGCATCTGTATCTCAGCCGAAGCCAACGCTACCCTAACCGAACAGTCGATAGAGCAAGACCTTCCTAGCATCGCCTCTGCTGACTACCTCTTGATGCAATTAGAAACGCCAATGTGTGGCGTGACAAAAGCCGCGCTGCATGCCAATTCACACAATACCAAGGTTATCCTCAACCCTGCTCCAGCTTGCCCTCTGTCTGACGAACTTCTTGAACAAGTCGACATCATCACCCCAAATGAAACTGAAGCAGAAGTACTGACAGGTATTGCAGTTACAGACCAAACAACGGCACAATTAGCCGCAGATGAATTGCACAGCAAGGGCATCACCACAGTGATGATCACTCTTGGTGCGAAAGGGGTTTGGCTGAGTGAAAACGGCAGCGGGCAACTTATCGAAGGTTTTCGCGTAGAAGCTACCGATACTACGGCGGCGGGTGATACCTTTAATGGTGCTTTGGTGACTGGCTTGATTGAAAACAAGTCCATGCACGACGCCATCATCTTTGCTCATGCGGCAGCGGCAATCTCAGTCACTCGATTTGGCGCGCAAACTTCTATCCCAACAAGACAAGAAGTCGATGCATTTTTACAGCAATAACTAAAGGACGTTACATGGCTTCAATGAAAGACATCGCTAAATTAGCCGGGGTTTCGACCTCGACGGTAAGTCATGTGATCAGTAAACGACGCTACGTCAGTGAAGAAATATCCGAGCGAGTTAACAAAGCCGCCAAAGAGTTGAATTACTTCCCTTCTGCTTTGGCGCGCAGTCTGAAAATGAATCGCACTAATACCATTGGCATGTTGGTGACCAACTCCACCAACCCGTTTTTTGGCGAGGTGGTAAAAGGCGTTGAAAGACACTGTTATGAGAAAGGCTACAACCTGATCTTATGCAACACAGAAGGCGACCATAACCGCATGCGCGAATCTATCGACACCTTAATGCAGAAAAGGGTCGATGGCTTGATACTCATGTGTCCTTCACTTGAGGGCGAAAAGTTAGAGTCTTTTGAGCGTTCTCCTAACATTCCAGTAGTGGTGATGGATTGGGGCACCATGAGCTTTGAAAGTGACAAGATCCAAGATAACTCTCTGCATGGCGGGTATCTCGCCGCTCAGCACCTGATTGAGCACGGTCATCGCAATATCGGCTGTATTACCGGCCCAATGTCTAAGTATCAAGCGCAGAAGCGTTTTGAAGGATTTAAGCAGGCACTACAGCAGGCCGATATTGACCTAAACTCGCAATGGGTCGATGAAGGTAACTTTGAATGTGACGGTGGCTACAACGCCATGCAGCGCATTCTTAAGCAAGACAAACTGCCAAGCGCCGTCTTCGTATGCAACGACATGATGGCGATGGGGGCGATTAATGCCGCGCATGAGTTAGGCATTACTATACCCGAACAACTCTCCATCATTGGCTACGATGATTTGCACATCGCACGATTTATGAGCCCGGCACTGACCACCATTCATCAGCCAAAATTTCGACTGGGTAAGGCAGCAGTGGACGCTATTTTGCAGAAACTGAGTAATGCTGATGCACCACATAAAACGGTACAACTAGAGCCTAAATTGGTAGAAAGAAACACCGTGAGAACGGTTGTCGAACAGTAGATTCGGTACCCGTCGTTCTTGGGGTGTTTGATTGGGAACCTTTTGGCTTCTGCAGGTGAAGAGATCCCCGATAAGACACTCCGGGGATGACGAATGTCGGTCATTGGTGCCTAGGAGCTAACTTCTTCGTCGTTCCCAAGGTGTTTTATTTGGAACCTGTTGCCTCTGAAGGTGAAGAGATCCCCGATAGGACACTTCGGGGATGACAGAAATCGACCATTACTACTTAGGGACTGCCTCATCGTCGTTCCCAAAGTGTTTTATTGGGAACCTGTTGGCTTCTGAAGGTGAAGAGATCCCCGATAAAAACACTTCGGGGATAACGAGAATCGGCAATCTTAAAGTTAGCGTATTCCTAAATTCCCATTAACAGCATGCGAGAACAACAGGATTCAGACCATAGAGCCACAGAATCCAGAATCCAGGGCCTAGGACCCTAAAACCCAATCCCCCTACCCCGTAAACACCGGCTCTTCCGGATACCTAACCAACGTCTTCTCCGGTCTCGCTAACATGTAGGCCAAGGTCAAAGGTCCAATACGGCCGATGATCATCACAACCACCATGATCAGCTTACCGGGCTCAGAGAGCTGTGCGGTCAAGCCTGCGCTAACACCTACTGTCGCAAATGCCGAAATCACTTCAAAGATAACCATCTTAAACGGCGCCTGCTCGGTAATCATCAATGCGAACATGGCCAAGAATAGCAAGATGCCACTGACCACAATGATCGCCAGTGAGCGCACTATGATTTGTGAGCCTATGGTTCGATGAAATAGAACCACATCTTTCTTTTGTCGCAGGAAGCCCCATGTCGCCACAGCAGCCACTACGAAGGTAGACACTTTAATACCACCGCCTGTCGACGTTGAACCCGCACCCACCAGCATGAGTAGCATCATAAACAACATAGCAGGAGAGGTAAGCGAGGCGAGGTCAATACTGTTAAAGCCTGCAGTTCGAGCGGTTGCCGATTGGAAGAAGGCGGCTAGCCATTGCTCTGAAGTGGAAAGGTGCCCTAGCGTTGCTGCGTTATGCCGCTCAAGTAACCAGAACATCAAAGTACCAACAATGAGAAGCGTTGGCGTACCCACTAGCATGATCTTAGTGTGCAGTTGAAGGTGCCTAAAGCCTTTGTGCAAGTTAGTCGATAGGTCGCCAACTACGGTAAAGCCTAGACCGCCCAAGATAAATAGCGCTGCTAGAGTGCCAATAATCACTGGGTCGCCAACAAAGCCTACCAAGCTATCGGAAAATAAGGAGAAGCCAGCATTATTGAACGCAGATATAGAGTGAAATAAGGCGTAGAACAGCCCCGAGCTCCATCCCATCTCAGGCACCCACCTAACGCTCAGTACTAGGAACCCCACAAATTCGGCCACCAGAGCGAAGATAATGATCTTCTTCACTAAGCCTCGTAAATTGATTCTGCGGTCTTGTCCAAGGGCTTCCTTTGCCAACGCTTGTTGTTGCAACGACAATCGCACACCAAACATATACAACAACACAGCAGATAAGGTCATCTGCCCTAAACCGCCAATCTGCATCAGAATCATTAATAGGATTTTTCCGCTCAGCGTAAAATGCTGCCCGGTATCTACCACGCCTAGGCCAGTCACACTAATCGCGGATGTTGCCGTAAACAGGGCATCGGTCATCGACAGACCTGATACAGAAAAAACAGGGAGAGTGAGTAATACTGCAGAAGGAAGCAAGATCATCAAAAACGTAAGTACGATGATCTTAGGCTCTCCCCCTTTGCCACCCTTTCGTTCTGGGCCAAGGGTATAAACTCGGCTTTGATGAATTCTTGGGATCATAGTGCACGCAGCTTTTTAGCAAGTTCGGCTTCAGGGCCAACCACAATAATGACATCACCTATCTCAAGGCTTTTCTCGAAGCTAGGTGAAGAAATAACCTCAGGACCACGTTTAAGGGCGATCACACTGACACTCTCTTCTCGGCATAAAGACATATCAGATAAGGATTTTCCGAGCAGATTTGAGCTGACCACAACCTCGGTTAAGGCTAAACCACTGCCAAGCGGGTGGAAGTCTTTCACCCGTTTATCGATCATCTGGTTGGCGATACGAATGCCCATTTCCTTCTCAGGCATGATCACCCTATCAGCGCCCACTTTGGTCAATATCTTGGCATGAAACTTATCATTCGCCTTGACCCAAACGGACTTACAGTGAGCTTCTTTGAGTACCAAAGTGGTTAAGATGCTGGCATTGATATCGCTACCAATTGCCACCATCACCATGTCATACTCTTCCAGTTTTAACTCAGCAACCGTTTCTTCTTGGGTACAGTTTGCCACTATCACTTCCGTGGAAAACTCAATGGCACTCTTTACCCGATCTTCGTTCAGATCAACGGCAAGCACCTCCGCACCTGCTCGGCTTAATTCTTGGCAGACTGACAAGCCGAATCGACCCAGCCCTATCACGGCATACTGCTTTTTCGCTGATCTCATTTACTTCCTCCAATGACAGTATTTTGGTCAAACAAAAACTGTTGCGATTTGAAGTATAGTAAACATCTGATTTACATAACGAAATATCGAAAAATTAAAATATAGTTCCCATTATGCATCAGCAGGCACAACTAAGAGAATTTACACTGTAAAAAGCAGTAGAGGACAAGCTTGTGGGTGAGTTATTTCACGCTATACGTTTACGGACTTAGCGTGCTTGCTCAATAAGGAACTCAAAGCGCCTTTGCTAGTCTTTGAGATTTTTTGCATAAATCTAAAATCAGGGTCAATGATGTTTCTAGATTGTAGGTCTTGTAGCATGACCATCCAAAGCTTTGCAGTCATCTCTGAGTCAGCCAACGCGCGGTGAAAGACGCCATCGTGATCAATCCTCTTGTAGCGAACTAAGTCACCCAATTTATGTGTTGGTGCATCTTGATAGAGACGCCTTGCGATCAACATAGAGCAGGCAAATTGTCCTTGGTACTCAATGCCCAATGGGGAATATTCTGCGTCTAAAAAGCGTTTATCAAAAGAGGCGTTGTGCGCCACCATGTTGCTCGCTCCAACAAATGAGGCGAACTCACGCATCACTTCGCCACAACTTGGCGCAGTGCGAAGCATGTTGTTGGTGATGCCAGTGTATCTCTCAATAAACGAACTAACTCGAAAGCCTGGATTCATAAGCTGCTGAAAGGTATCCACAACCTCACCATTGACCAGTTTAACGGCACCGATTTCAATAGCACGATCGCCCATATTAGGAGACAGGCCAGTGGTTTCAAAGTCGAGAACAACAACAGATTTTGCAGAAGAGGGCATAAAAACTCTGGAATATAGGATGAAAACGGCAGCATTCTAACACGATAAATCAGCAGTTTCTGCGGGCTATTGCTTGGCAAACGCATTAGCGATCAGTAGGGTAGAAACAAAATCAAAACCAAGGAAAATCAATGCACGTAGAAGCAGTACAGGGACATACCTTTATCAACGATGGCTGTTGCTATCAGAATCACACCTTTGAAGCACCGCTTAACTACAGCGACCCACAGCCTGCAAAGCTATCAATCTTTGCCAGAGAGGTTCGCTTAGTTGGTGATGAAAACAGCGCTAAGCCTTGGTTGCTATTCTTTCAAGGTGGACCTGGTTTCCCTTCGCCACGACCGAACGGTCACTCTGGCTGGTTAAAAGCCGCCCTACAGCGATACCGCGTTCTGCTACTCGACCAACGTGGCACTGGACACAGCAACGTTATCACTCACCAAACCATGGCACACCTTAGCAGTGCTGAACAAGCTGAGTACCTGACTCATTTCAGAGCCGACAATATAGTGCGTGATGCCGAAACCATCCGCGAAAAACTCGGCATTGAGAAATGGGCAACACTAGGGCAAAGCTATGGCGGCTTTTGTACACTTGCCTATCTTTCGCTATTTCCAGATAGCCTACTACAGTGCTATGTCACTGGAGGGATCCCCTCTATAGATAGACCTATCGACGATGTCTACAAAGCAACATTCAAACGTACTGAGCAAAAAAATAAGGCGTTCTTTAGACAGTTCCCATCGGCACAGCAGCTTTGTCAAAAAATTGCTGACCACCTTGTTAACAACGAAGAGTGTCTACCTAACGGACAAAGATTTACCGTCGAGCAATTCCAGCAGATAGGTATCAACTTTGGTATGAGTGATACCTTTTTACCTACCTACTACCTGTTAGAAAATGCATTCGTTGACGTTAATGGCACAGAAAAGCTGAGCTATGAGTTCTTGAACGCCATGCTTTCTGAGCAAGGGTTTCAAACCAACCCTATCTACGCCATTTTGCATGAATCCATCTATTGCCAAGGCGCTTCTTCACAATGGAGTGCTCATCGAGTTCGCCAACAGAATGAGCAGTTCAACTACCAACAAGGTCAGCCCTTCTATTTTACAGGCGAGATGACCTTCCCTTGGATGTTTGAGCAATATGCCAATCTCAAGCCACTTCAAGGCGCAGCTACCCTGCTTGCTGAGAAAAGCGACTGGGGAGACCTATACAACCCAGAAGTGCTATCAAGCAACAAGGTTCCTCTAAGCTGCGCAGTTTATGCCGACGATATGTTCGTTGAGATGGCACTAAGCTGTGAGACGCTCAGCAAGATACCGAACTCTCAAGCATGGATAACCAACGAATACGAACACAACGGCCTACGTGCTGATGGTGAGCGTGTACTAGAAAGGTTATTTGCGATAGGAGATCAAACTGCAGCAACGTTAGTTTGAATATAAGAACCTAGATCCTAGATCCTAGGTTCTGGGTTCTAGGGTCTAGGGTCTAGGGTCTAGGGTCTAGGGTCTAGGGTCTAGGGCCTGTTCCATCTTGATATAAAGTAATACAAATTGTCGTTAAACTGCGCCTAATTGCTGTAAACTCCTTTCATTGTGATGACTACTGGGTCACGATACTCACTCATAATTAGTGATAAAGTTTGCCCTTGAAGCACGTTAAACCCTACCATTTAAGCGAATCCATTACCTTGTAGAACTATTCAATGGCCTACGTATCACAGCGTTTTCTTCTATTAAACCAACTTCAGCAAGATGAAGCTAAAAAGCGTCGTCTGTTTATAGAAAAATACTTAACAGAGACTGAGCCCCACCTTTTCTTGGAGGCTGAGAGTTGGGAGCAGTTTTGCCATCAGCATTGCGCGGCAATGCAATTAGATAAGCCTGAGCGAGAGGAGTTTGCCAAATGGTGCTTCGATTTTAAGATGTGGCAAGGTGATCTGTTCGTGCTTGCACCGCAACGCGTCAATGAAGAACACACGGCTAATAGTCGAGTTAACTATTAAGGTTAAACTGTGAGTATCTCTTTTATTTAAATAATAAGAGACTAGTGTAATAAGTCACAGCATAAAAGTTCGTAAAATAACAGGAACACTAATATAAATTATGTTCCTGTTAAATCTATAAATACGATTAAATCGTAATCAACCTCGATAAACCAACAAAGGTTACAACACAAAATACCATAATAAACATATACTTAAGTTGAAAAACAAAAAACAAGACTCGTAATTATTAATAGTGATACTATCGCCTAGTAAGATTACTTTCCATTTTTAGATATTATATTAAATCAATTTCATGGCTATTATCATTTCCATCGAACAGAGCTTAATTAAATATTTACCGGGATGGATAAATCATGAAAAAATTACTAATCGCTACTGCTATCGCTGCAACCATGGCTTCTTCTTTTGCATCGGCACAAACTCCTGTCATGTTTTCAACGATCGACATGAACGCACCACAAGATAACTCAGTGCAAGGTGTGCGACTTTCAGTACTTCACGGTAAAACCTCAGAAATTAAAGGTGTTGATGTCTCTCTATTGGGTATGTCTGAAACAGACCGTACTACTGGCTTGAACCTTAACCTATTCTTTGGCGCAAACAAGGTAAACCAAGAAATGAAAGGTCTCTCTTGGGGTTGGTTCAACTGGAATACAGGTAAGGCAACCGGTGTTAACTTAGGCCTAGCAAATATTACACACAATGTAGAAGGCTTAAACTGGTCAGCAGTGAACTTCTCAGATGGCCAAACCATGGCAGATGTAGGTCTAGTAAGCCTATCTAATAAATCCAATATCCAAGTGGGTATCTTCAACAAAACAAAAAACATCGACGGAGTTCAAATCGGCCTAATTAACTGTGCCGATAATGGTTTCTTCAAATGCTTCCCTATCGTGAACTTCGCGAAATAAAGCACTAACTACGAGTAGTTCTGAGATGTTTGCCTAGTTCATCTCAGAACTTTCTCTTGATCCTATTAAATTTCGCAGCTTCCGAGCATAATCCTTTCACTGAAATATCTCGCCAATTTCTTCAATGTTTCTTTGGTTTCATCCTGATTTATCGTTGTAAAAGAAAGATTTATCTACAACACTTATCATGATTACACTCACCTCTGGGTCACAACAAGGAAGATAACATGAAGATATTGACTGCCGGTACGCTAGCAATTGGCTTAACACTCTCTTTCAATACCATGGCAACCAATGCCCTAGACTCTTTGAGTATTGAGTCAATCAAGCAAAACATGACTACAGAACAAATTCAGAGCGTATTGGACGACTGGAAAGCCGAACAACTCTCTTTGGTTGAACAAAAAGTTGAGGCGATGTCAGACACTGCCCCTTATATTGAACGAAAAAAGTATGTGCTGCTGCGTATTGACCAGGAATATAACAACTTGAACAAGGCATTAGGCCTATAAAAAATGCCACACCCTAGGTGTGACATCTCTGTTGTCTAATCTCTGTGCATCACTAGCTGTTAGAAGACGGCTAGTGATTACTGATTTTGTTGCAAGGCCTTGGCAAAGGCTTCGTCAGCACCCTCAATACCATAGAACTTAGCCTCATCTCGTATGCGTAGCGCTTCTTCTATATCACCTTCACTCACGTATTTGTTAATTTCGCTAAAGTAATAGTCTGCTGATTTGGCTCTCTCTTGACGCTCTTGCTTTGCCTCTTCACTGTCTAACACGACGGAATCAAGAGTTATGCTAATCTCACCATACTCCGAGTGCCTAACTTCTATATCATCGATATCCAGCACTTCATCCCTCATCTCTGCCTTCAAGCGGGCCGGATGAATGGCATGGCTATAGGACTGAAGATTCTCGGGTGTGGTGTAGAGAACCATGTGAGAAAACGCTCTGTGTTCAATGCTGTTGACTTCAAACTTGTAGGTGAGCGCGTCCCCCTTGTAGGTATCTGGTCGTTGATACTCAAACTCAGCAAAATCTACCGATTCAACGGGCTTCCATTCATCGTCCAAAAAGACAATATTGGGTGCAAAAACACTCTTGTTTATTTCACTACTGATTGAAATAGAGAACCCTGATTCACTCTTAGGCAGATTTACTCCGATAACAGGGCTATTAATCGTTTCATTGGATAATCTCTGTGTACTCGGAGTTACATCAAACTCATATTTACCTAGCTTACTTATATCTGTAAAAGTAATCTCTGAGAATTGTGAGTGACTTTCAGAGTTTTCTTGTTCCAGAACCTCCGTTGTTTGACATCCTAATGCTAGCAGGCCAAATAAAAACGCAGTTCCTTTAAACATCTTATTCATAAAAATTACCAGAGCAAAAAACAGCAAAGTCCACAATGCGAAACATCGTGGACTCTTCGTTAATTTATTAGAAATAATAAACCAATTAAAATATTATGTTCTTCTTTTAGATTAATTATATTCAACACTGTTTTCTACACTTTGAATAAAATAATTAAAGAAGTATGACATATATCTCTTACCACCACGCTTCAAACTGAACGCCAAACGTCCAAGAATCCATTTCTTTTGATTGTGTTGCTACGTGTTTACCAAAAGTTTGCTCTTCCCAGTTCGTTTCTGACTCCGCATAGGTCGCATAGAATCGGATATGTGGCACAGTACCAAAGTGTACTTTTTGAGATAAAGTGGCCTTCCAAGATGTGTTGCTATCATCAAAACGATCACTGTTGACCAGTTGGTAACCTAGCTCGACTTCGGTTTGTAGGTACTTGTTCCAGTTGTATTTCGGACGAATACCCGCTGCAAACCAGTCCTTTCCGTCATCGGAAGCGTTGTCCATGCTGATGTTCTCGTAGGCAAGAGAGTACTGACAACTCCAGTCTTCATTAATGGTACAGAAACCGTGGTTCATAATACGGTAACTCGTACCTGGGGTAGTTAGGTTTAGCAGCTCACCTTCACCATCATGCCAACCGCCAACACCAATACCACCATTCATCTGTACCGTGAAGATATTGTATGTACCGGCAAAGCTCGCTTTGTGGTTAACGGTAAACATGTAGCCATCACGATCGTAGTTACCTGCTCCTACGTGCTTCTTAATGTCGGTATCGTCGATGATGTACGCGTAGTTTGCGCCTAGTGTCAGGTTGCCGCCTAAGAAATCAATGCCATGCACACGGAACTCAGGCATTAGTACCGCAGATCGTCGCGTGCTATCAGGGTTATTGACGTCGTCATAAGCCACATTGTTATAGACTGTCGCAAAGTCCATTAGCACACTGCCCGCTTCGATATCACGTAGTCCGAAACCACGGCCACTGTTATCCCAGTATTTAAAGTCCAGCATATCATCGGAGATATTTCGCGTGTATCGTTGACCAGCCCAGATACTCGTTTTATCGCTGCCTAAGATACCGTACATCTGGCCCCATGCTTGCATAATGGTAAATGAGTTAGAACGCGTTTCAGGGTTGTGCCAGGTACCCATCATAAAGCCAATTTCAGCGCGCTCTGGACCGTTTTCATACATGTCGTGACGCACGCCTAATTCTGCCCAGTCATCCTCATTACCTAGGCGATATTTATTGGGTGCGCCTTCAGCACGAATATAATCTGGGTGACCATTGCCTTTTTCTCCATCTGGAGATACGTGCATGCCAGCACGGGCATATCCAAAGAAATCTGTTGAGGCTTGAGCGCCAAAAGAAAAACAGACAGCAAGGGCAATAAGAGACTTATTTACAAAGTTAGTTTTCATTGTTTATCCATTATGTTTAGGTATAGAGAGTCCCTAGCCTTGAATAATATTCAAGGCTTTGGTTATTTATTTTATTATTATATTTTTGAGGTTTTTATATTCAGAGATTTTTTAGTTGTTACGCCACCTTATATTTGCTAAAACAGCTTCAAGATTCCCACCAGTTGACATATTAAATAACCGATCAAATTCACGATTATCATTTAATACTATTTCTTTCGCAGGAATACTAATTTCAACAAAGCTATCTATATTTTTTAATTGACCACTTATATCTACTTCTCTATCAATATCTGAGTCTCCGCATTGCACAGAAACCAATACTGGTTCAGTAGGTATATTCTTTATTTTGATATCAAAGGTTAATGACCCATTCTCAATATATTGAGAAAGAGACTCTTTCGCCCCGCCTGTTGCCATAACATAGACATTGGCCGGTTTACCCTGAAACTGTACTTCCATTGCATCTTGCTGTTGCATGTAGTTATAAGGTCTAGTGCTAAAACCATTAAACTGCATTGGATTATTGCGAGAGATTTCAAAGCCATTATCTTCTCCTTGCAATGATCCCATCAACTGAAAGTCGCCAATGGTAGAGCAAACACCATAGATATGCATAGACTGCTGCTGGCTGACTTCATCACTCGCTAACGCATCAACAGACAAGTTATCTAAGTCGGTGCTCTGTAAGTTATTAGAGTAATTTAGTCCATAGCCGTAGCTAAATAGCGGCTTATGCTCTCCTTGTGGATCTTGCTCATTATCGGGTACCTGATAATTAGGAATATGGCTCGCCAGCTTGCTAACACGAGCGCTATTTCTGTGGTTAGGCCAACTAAAAGAAAGCGTTCCTTGGAAGTCATAATTCACTTCGCCATGCTCATCTCTAAGTAGCACATCCGTCATTCCCAGCCCTTCACTTCCAGGCAGAAACGCCGCAACAAAGGCATCAGATTTAGCAATTTCACTATTGAGATACAAAGGTCTGCCACTATAGAAGACAGAAATCACCTTTACCCCTGCCTTATGGAGCTTATCGACAAGCTCACAATCGGCACGATACTTACGTTTTAGGGTGGCAAATTCTAGTGATTGCCACTCTTTGATATCCCCCATCATCTCAGCATAAGGGTCTTCACCAAACGCCACGATAGCCACTTGCTGTTGAGATAAATCAGTCTCTAGATATGGGTCAAAGGTAACGCACTCAGAGTTCAGCTCTGCTTCTAATGCCATGCGCAGTGTAGTCGCGCCAGGAAAATCAGAAAGCTGGTTTTCATCTCCCTGCCAAGTGAGGTTCCACCCACCTGACTGCTTGTTAAGATCATCAGCAGCACTGCCTGTCAGTAGCACTTTTTGGTCGCGCTTTAGGGGCAGTAGCTGATGTTTGTTCTTAAGCAGTACCAGAGATTTTCTTACCGCTTCACGAGCCACTTCTCTATGTTCAGTAGCACCAATCAGCGACTGCTTTCCAGCAAGTAAGCGCTCACTAGGTTGAGATTTATCCCATAAACCTGCACGCATTTTTATGCGTAGGATACGTGTAACTGCATCATCGATTCGCGACAGTGCAATGGTGCCATTTTTAACATCGCTGACCGTTTGATGGTAAAGGTCGATCCAGTGCTCCTCTTCAGGGACCATCAGTACATCGTTGCCCGCATTGATAGCGTATGTCGCATTGCTGTCACTGCACTTGCTAACTTCAGAGTGACCGTGCCAATCGGTAACAACCACCCCATCAAACGCCATTTTTTGCTTTAGCACATCGGTAAGCAAATACTTACTACCGTGTATCTTGTAGTTGTACTCTGGGCCAGACTCAGGAGCATGATCATAGTTGGTCTCATTGTTCCACGTATTAAATGAAGACATCACCACTTGAGCACCGGCTTCCAAGCCACTGAAATAGCCCATAGCATGGATATTTCGCAGCAGGTCTTCACTGTAGTCGTTGATGCCACGGTCGACACCAAATTGCGTGCCACCGTCTCCGACCCAGTGCTTCACATTTGACAACACCTTGTAGTCGCTTTTCAGCTCCGTTGCATTGCCTTGTAGACCCTTAACCATGCGCCCAGCGTAGGCATAAGTGATCTCAGGATCTTCCGAGTATCCTTCGTACACCCTGCCCCATCGCAAATCGCGAGGTGTGGCAACCGTTGGGGCAAACGTCCAATCTAAGCCTGTAGCCGCAACCTCGATAGCCGTGATTTCACCTATCTTTTCAATCAAATCAGGATCGCGAGCGCAACCTAGACCGATATTGTGGGGAAATACCGTCGCGCCAAACACATTGTTATGGCCGTGCACGGCATCCGTTGCCCACATAAAAGGAATGCGAAATGGACGGTCAGCAAACGCCTCTTCTATGGCTAGCCAAAACTCATCGGCTTTATCCGCCCACTCTTGCGCTGAAGAGTACTTATTCTCGTTCGGCCATGCGCCGCCGCCATTGAGTATTGAGCCCAACTTGTACTCTTTTGCCTGCTGTGGAGTCACACCGCGCAAGTTGGGTTGAACCATCTGCCCGATCTTTTCCTCTAGCGTCATCTGCGCAACTATGTCAGCAATAGCCGCTTCCATCGCAGGGTCTTTGGCAATGGCCGAATCTATCTTCGGCCAGTCAGAGAAGTAAGGTGTCTTCAAAGTGTTCATCAACTACCAATCTGCCTTAACTACACAAATAAATGACAACGAGTGAAGTGACCTGGTGCCACCTCCACCGCATCTGGTAAGTACTCACTGCACTCAGCTTTAGCTTGTGGACAGCGAGCGGCGTAAGGGCATCCCTTCTTCTCCGGTGACCACATTGGCGTCTCCATTGAGCGATGCGTCGGGAGCTTCTCATGAATACTGCGACTAGGATCAGGCACTGCTGCCAGTAGTAGCTGTGTATAAGGGTGCTGCGGGTTCTGCGTAATATCTTCCGTAGAACCCCACTCCACCATATGACCGCAATAGAGCACAACCGTATCTTCGGCGAAGTAACGCGCTGTCGCGATATCATGAGTGATGTACATGAAGGCCTTGCCCATTTCATGTTTCATCTTGTTCATTAGGTTAAGTACACCAATACGGATTGACACATCCAACATCGATGTCGGCTCATCGGCTAGAATTACCTTAGCTCCAATAGCCAGTGTTTTAGCCAAAAACACACGCTGACGCTGACCGCCAGATAACTGGTGCGGGAACTTATCTAGAACCTCTTTCGCCGGCGTTAAGCCCACTTGCTCAAGGATAGAAACAAGGCGTTCTTCCATCTCCTGCCCTGGCTGAAGATCATGATAGATCTTCAAAGGACGCGTTAAGTGATAGCGAATAGTATGCAGTGGATTCAAAGAGCTGAACGGGTCTTGGAATACCATTTGTACGTCGCGGCGATACGCATCTAACTGCTCAGCATCGGTGATTTCATCAATGTTTTGACCGTGGAAGTAGATACCCCCTTCTGTCGCATTGTGAATCTTGGTCGCAATCTTGGCACTGGTACTCTTACCACAACCAGACTCTCCCACCACCGCTAGACAACGTCCTTCACGAAGTTTGAAGTCCAGTCCATTTAGAGCGCGAAGGTATTGCTTAGGCCCAAAGAAAGACCCGCCCTTTTTGCGAAAATCGATAGTAAGGTTCTTAGCCTCAAGAACCACTGGATGAGCTTCATCCAACGACTTATTAATTTCTGGATTGATAGCGTTCATTTATACCGCCTCCTCAACAATCTCAATCTTCTCGCCTTCAATAGGCAACGGATGGTGGCATGAAACCCAACGATTCTCGCCGGCGCCTAGCAATCTTGGTGGTGTCGTTTTACAGGTTTCCGTCGCCTTGAAGCAGCGCGGGCTAAAGCGACAACCGGCTGGTACATTTTTCAGGTCTAATGGTGTGCCTGGGATGCCCTTCATTTCCTGAAGCTCGCCATGCAAAGTAGGGAATGAGTCTCCCAAACCAAAAGCGTATGGGTGCTTAGGCTTACTCAAGATCTCTTTTGACGGAGCAAGCTCCACCAGTTGCCCTGAGTACATGATGCCGATGCGGTCACACAGCTCAACCATCAAGCTAAGGTCGTGAGTGATAAACAAGATAGAGAAGCCAAACTCTTCTTTGAGTTGGTGCACTTTTTGTAAGATCTCGCGCTGAACAACCACGTCTAATGCCGTAGTTGGCTCATCCATGATCAGTAGCTTCGGCTTTAGAGCCAACGCCATTGCAATCACCACACGCTGGCGCATACCGCCAGAGAACTGGTGCGGGTAATCGAACAGACGCTCGGTCGGAATATCGACAATACGCAGCAGCTCTTTTGCCTTCTCAATAGACTCTTCGCGGCTTTCTACTAGGCCATGTGCATCAAAGATGTCATGGAATTGGTATTCGATGGTCTTTACTGGGTTTAGACAGTTCATCGCACTTTGAAAGACCATTGAGGTATCTTTCCAGCGGAAGTTACGCAGCTCTTCTTCATCCATCTTTAGTACATCATTGCCATCAAATAAGATTTCACCTTCTGAGATCATTGCTGGCGGACGGTGCAGACGCATTAGTGAATAGGCGATGGTGGATTTACCACAACCAGACTCACCGGCTAACCCAAGGATCTCGCCCTCACCAATGTGAAAGCTGACATCGTTGACCGCGCGAACACGGCCATCAAAGGTGATGTAATCTACAGACAGGTTTTTTACTTCAACTAACTTTTTCATTATGCCTGCTCCACAGTCTTCATTTTTTCAGCTTTTGCCAACTTTGCCGCTTTCTTCTCTTCACGACGGAAGCGCGCCATGATGCGTTGTGCTTTCAGTTTCGGGTTTGAAATCTCATCAATAGAGAAGTTGATTAGCGCTAAGCCAATGGCTACAGAAGCAAGAGCTATACTTGGTGCTGCAATCTCCCACCATGCTCCAATACGAATCGCTGATGTTTGCTCTGCGTTGTACAGCATGCCACCCCAAGTCACCGTCAATGGGTCACCTAAGCCGATGAACTCTAGCGTTGCCTGAGTCATGATGGCGTAGATAACCGTACCAATGAAGCACGAGGCTAGAATCGACATCATGTTCGGCATGATCTCTGCAAACAACATACGCTTTTTACTCTCACCCATAACTTCAGCTGCATGGACGAAGTCTCTGTTTCTGATGGCTAGAGTTTGCGAACGCAACACCCTTGCTCCCCATGGCCACGAGGTCGCGCCGATAATAACGGCAATAACCAGTGGCGATACTTGGTCTAGGAACGACGCCAACACTAGCATTAGCGGTAGGCTCGGAATTACCATGACCAGGTTAGTAATGAAAGACAGAACGTTATCAACAATGCCGCCAAAGTAGCCTGATGCAATACCAACAATCATTGCCATCACAATCACAAAGGTACCTGCAGCAAAGCCCACCATCAGTGAGATTCGGCCGCCGTAGAGTAGCTGAGCCCAAACATCACGTCCCATTCGGGTCGTTCCAAGCAGGTTATCTAGGTTTGGCGCTTGGTGTGGTCTCGCTACGCGCCCTGTTGGGTCGAACTGGGTCAGCAATGGTGCAAACAGACACATCAAGCAAACCGTAGCTACGATGAATATACCGATAGCCGCTTTTGGGTTATCGAGGAAAAACTGTTTAATTAATTTAAGCGTTTTCATAGTGATGAATCTCTTCTCTTAATCCAATTGAGTGCGTAGGCGTGGGTCTAATACAAACAGTAAGCAGTCAGCTACGAAGTTCGCTCCTAGTACCATCACTGTCATAATCAGTAGGTAACCCTGAATCAGTGGGTAGTCACGCGCCAGCATGGCTTGGAACATTACTTGGCCTAGGCCTGGATAGTTAAAGATGATTTCGATAATCAACGAGCCGCCAAAGATTGCGCCCACTGACATTGCAAAGGTGGTGATCATCGGCAGAACCGCATTGCGAGCGCCGTATTGCATCATCACTTTTTTGTCTTTCACACCCTTGGCCCAACCCATCACGATGAAGTCTTCACCCAGTTGGTTAATCATGTTTGAGCGCATGCCCATTACGTTACCCATACCCAGGGCAACCATACACAACAGCGGTAGAACCAAGTGGTAAGCCACACTGCCAACAAACTCAAAGCTCCAACCTGCGTCAAGAGAAGGGTTGTAGGCATACCCCGTTGGGAACCAACCTAGGTTTGAGGCAAATAGGAAGTACATACCCAGCGCCATAACCACTGCAGGAACAGATGAAACAACCACTGAGCTAACCGTTATGACTGAGTCAGTCCATGTACCACGTTTCCACGCTACGTAAATACCCAGCAAAGTCGTGATGGTGTAAGAGACAAGTAGGTAACAACCAACAAGTAGTAGAGTCCAAAGCATGCCGCGACCCAGCACTTCAAACACTGGTTGGAAGAAGCGAGTCGATGTTCCCCACTCACCCGTTAGGATCGAGCCAACATAAGTGATGAACTGCTCGAACAATGGAGTGTTGGTTGAGTAGCCATAAAGCACCTCGAGCGACGCGATAGTTTCTGCACTAATCTGACCGCCGTTCTGAGCCAATCGCGCAAGGAACGATTGGATAGGGTCGCCTGGCATAAGCCTCGGCAAGAAGAAGTTAATGGTCACTGCCGCTAAAAACGCCAGTAGATAAAAGCCAAGTCGGCTAAGAATAAATTTCATTTGAACCTCAATACATCAGTTTCAATATGGGGAATACCACTGTGGGTATTCCCACCTTCAATAGGGTTAAACAGTCAAACCACTAAGTTCTTGGTTTAATGTGCATAACATGAAGAAGCTTGTTTGATTCAAATGGCGCTGGGTGTGCAACTGGGTTCTCAGCATTAAAGAAGCCTGTAAAGCGAGAATCGTTGTACGAATACCAGATCGCGTTGTAGTAAAGCGGTACCTGAATCGCGTTTTCAGCGTAGATGCGCTCAATATGCGAGGAAATCTCACGCTGCTTTTCAGGGTCAATGGTAGTGCTCAGCTCCTCGATCCATGAGTCCAATTCAGCGTTTTCGTAGTTGGTCATTGTTGAGGACCACCATTGTCCGCTCTTAGCAAAGCGAGAGTGCATGGTGTAGTCGTAGAACTTCCAACCTGAAGAAGCGATACTGCCTCCACCAAAGGTCACATCAAAGTTTCCACCGCGCCAGTTTTGGCTATAAGCCTGCACTTCTGGAGTGATTAAGTTCGCGTTTATGCCCGCTTCACGCAGTCCATCGATAGCAATCATGGCGTTGTTCACCATTGCAGACCAACCACTTGGTACTTGCATCAAGAAACGCAGCTCTGAGCCGTCTGGGTTTTCAACAAAGCCATTACCCGTCACATCTTTGTAGCCAGAATCCGCTAGATATTTCTTCGCTTCAACAATGTTGTAATCGGTATACTTAGCCCAGGTCTTATCGGCCTCTGCATCACGCCAACTCTCTAGTGAACTCGGCAGGTTAGACGCTGAGTTGCCTAGTTCTACATAACCGTAAGCGCCTAGCTCTTTCATCGCTTCTCGGTCCATTGCCAAGTTAAAGGCCTTTCTAAAATTCACGTCGTTAAACGCTTTTTTTGCACCTTCATTCTTGGTTTGGAAGTTCATGGTGATGCGCACACCGTCACCCGATGGGAACCAGTACTTGTTACCTTCAGCTGCGTTTACAAACAAGCGCTCAATGTCAGGTACAAAGATGCCGTTCCAGTCTGTTTCACCCTTTGCCATCATCTCAAGTGCAGCGTCACTTGAAGAGTATTGAGGGAACTCTAGGCATTTCACCGCTAGCTCTTCATTCCAGTAATGTTCATTTTGACACTGGATATAAACCTGCGGAGTAAATCGTTTTACTTCGGTGAACGGCCCAGTACCCACAGGGTTTCTAACCACTTGCTGAGATGGGTTTTCGATGTCCTTCCAGATATGCTCAGGAACGATCTTTGTCATTAAGATATCGTACTGAGAGAACGCATTAGCTTCGGCCAGATAAATCTTAATCTCGTGATCGTTTACTAGCTCAACCTTCTCAACAGAAGAGCTCAGGCCCGTTACGTCAATGCCTGGGTTTTCACGAGTGTAATTGAAGGTAAACAGTACATCTTTTGCAGAGAACGGTTCGCCATCAGACCAAGTCACACCTTCACGCAGAGTTACAGTCAGTACCTTAAGGTCTTCGCTAACCTCATAGCCTGTTGCTAGCCATGGGTACTCTTGAGTGTCATCCAATAGGTTAAAGATGAACAATGGTTCGTAAGCAAACTCAGCCGAGGATAAACCGCCCAGCCAAGGGTTAAAGTTGTGCGTCCATGCAGTTGTAGATTCACTCAGAATTTTCAGGTTCGGAGTGTCAGTTTCTTTAGCATTTACAGCCACAGACAGGGACATAGAGGCAAGTGCTAAACCAATCAGAGTCTTTTTCATTTTGTAGGCCTTCTATTTTTGCGCGTTATTATTCATTATTATTTTTTGGGGACACCCAGAATTTGCTCGAAATGCGATGTCGACCTGCATTCAGTTTTGTAAGCAAATATGGGACATGTGTTCTTGGCGAAACAAGGTTGCTGTGTATCCTGCAACATTGCCTTGCATCCTTTTGGTGACTGTCTTCGCTGGCGATTAGAGACGTACCATTTGTGCCTCGTAATTCGACCTTAGCACTCACACCTGAAGTCTCTTGTAGCGTTTCACGCTCTTGGTACCAGTTGCTCACTGCGAAACCGGTTTCAACAACCCATGCAGGGCTATCGAGCTCAAAGTCGTGGTGACGAATAGACTCGCCATTTTCCAACACTTCGATCTTCGTAATTACGCGAATTGAACCACTGCTCCACTCGACCTTGAGTTCATTGTTAGCAACATCAACTTCGTGGTTAAACAGACGCGTTTGCCAATTTGCACCCTCATCGAAGCTAAACGCCAAGATATTGTCACCAAAGCTGAGCATGTTGCTGTATTGCAATGCACCAATGTCCGCGCCAAAGCAGGTTGAGTAAGCGAACTTGTTGTACTTATCCACTTGAAACTGTGGCTCAATCTTTCCTGCAAAGTGCACAATACTGTGGCCATTAATACGCTGAGCGATAGAACGTGCAGCCGGCATTGGGTAGATTGTTTTAGTCAGTTTTTGTGGAAGTTCTTCACACTGCCAAAACTCATGAGACTCATCCAATAACAGAGGGAAGAAAGCCTTGAATGCCCAGTACGGTGACGTTGGAGAGTTATAGCCCTCACATACGTTCAGGTTTGGGTAGTCGTAGCCACGGCTCATAAGACCGTCTGCAGTAAAGATTGGCTTATCTTTCCACTGACGAATTTGTCTCGCCCATAAGCCTTTAACCTCACCCATAGGCATTGATTTCACATTCGCAACCGCCGCTGCGCCCCAGAAACCAGAGGTAGCAAAGCGGTACGTCAGAGAGCGACCCTGCGCCAAGCACTCGCCTGTTTCTGCAAACCAGTATGAAAAGGGTTCACAGTAAGCTTCTGCACGCTCAAGAAATAATTGCTTAAGTTCCGAGTCCGTATGGTCTAAAACCGTTGCGTACAATAGGCTGTAGAAGTGGATAGCAAAGCCGCCATAGTGGTCAATGTTTTCAACCTCACCATCGCCATACCATCCATCACCAAGATAAAAATTCTTTAGTTTATTTAAGTATTTAGCTTCAACATCGATATCCACTAAATCGGCTCGCCCTACTTTACGCAGACCAGCCTGAACCAAAACGGTGAAGAACAGCCAGTTGTTTTGCGGCATTGGACAGTTTTGTATATTCGCAAGCCAAGTCGCTAGATTGTCTTGCACTTCAACAGATAGTGGCTCCCAGCCATGCTCAGGAAGAACGGCAAGCAGTAAACCAAAAGCGGCCATTTCAACACTGCGTTGATTGATGCCCTTTGCAGGCCCCCAATACTGTGCGTCTTCTGGGTCTGTACCTTGAGAAATAATCTTGTGGTAAAGAGGCCAGTGGTCAAACTTACCGCCCCCTTTCACCATTGGAATAATTCCCCATAGCGGACGTGCGATGCCCTCTAGGCCACTGGCGGACATATCAAAGATTGCGCCACCTTCATCAAAATCAGGATGTGATCCTTGAGTTTCTAGATAAGGGAGCATTGGTTCAAATAGGTCTAATACAAGCTGTTGGAAATCTTGCTTAGACTGCATTGGGTTTTCAGAAAAACGGGAATAGTACGGCATTAATAATTCCTCTTAATTCCAAAAGAACTGGTTGTGACCAAGAGAGCGCATCACCGCCTCAAAGTAGTAGTAATCACCGTAAGGCAACATACCATCAGCCAAATAACTAGTTTCTGGTCCCTTCATCATCTTGACGAAAGACGCTGCGCCCGAGAGTAGGCCCTCTGCGTGCTCAACTTCTGTTAGGTCGTGATGAATACGTAACGCCGTTAGCATTTTTTCAGCAAACGCGTGGTATTTAGCGGCTTCTTCTAGGCGACCGGCTTTTTTATACACATCAGCCAAGATATAGATACCAGATGCAGTTACTGCGCCAGCAGATGTGTCTTTATATTGAGTTTCGCTCGTTGGTAGGGAGTAATCCCACAACGGAATGTAATCATCAGTAATATGTTCAATCACATAGTCTGCTAGCTTCGCTGAGATATCGGCATATTCTAAGTTGCCCGTGGTTTCAGCCAATTGAGCAAAGCCATGCACAGCCCAAGAATGACCACGGCTCCAACAAGATTCATCAGCAAAGCCTTGTACTGTTTTGCCTTCAATAGGTTCGTTCGTCTTTGGGTCGAAGTTAAACGAGTGATAAGTACTAAAGTCATCACGTACAAGATACTTAAGAGTGGTGTCAGCCTGTTGCAACGCCACTTCTTTAAACGACTCGATGCAGGTTTCTTTGTGAGCCCAAAGCAATAAACCTAGGTTCTGCATGCAATCAATGATGATCTTGCCTTGCACAAATTCAGCATGACCAGGGTTGTTTGGTTGAGCGTTCCAGGCGGGTAAATAACGACCATTCCAGTTGAAGCGATTACGCAGAGCTTCAGCTGCACGCAATGCCTGAGCTCTTGCTTCACTGCAACCTGTAAGTTTGTAATCAGCAACCGCAGTAAGGCTATATAAGAAGCCCATATCGTGGTCAATCCACATAGGGGTTGCTAGGATCCTTTCCATCTGCACACGTCTCATTCGAGCGCTGTTCTTAAACTTCTCTTCACCAGTCAAGCTGTAAGCAAGCCAAAGCTGACCTGTCCAAAATGAATCTGTCCAGAAGTACTCATCTGGGTAGTGCCAATCGAAGTTGGGTGCACCATTTCCAATCATAGGGTTACGGGTGCCAATACGAGGTAGGTTCCTTTCAATCGAGGCTAGGATGTCCTCTTGAATCTGATAGCGATTATTTTTATTTGTCATGTTCACTCTTTTTATTCAGGAGCCAAATTATCAACTGAGGCGATTATGTATTAGTTGAAATGATAGTGCCGTGAGCAAAATCACAAGATTTAAATATCCCACGTACGTGAAATATTTCACGCAATCTAAAGTTAGTGAAATTTCTCTCAAGAACGTTTACTATGAGTTTTCCTTAAGCGTTCTGTACCTACTAAAAATGAAAAAAGTGACGATAACTGACTTGTCTGAAATGACAGGTATATCAAGAAGCACCATTTCAAGAGTGCTTAATAACAACCCTAAGGTTGACCCTGAAGTGCGCAAGAAGGTGGAACTTGCCATTGAAGAAAGTGGATACCTAAGAAAGGCATCCAAGGTGAAATATGATGTGCCGATCCGCTCTGTCACCATAGCCACGACGGTTTTGGTGGATACTCCCGATCCGTACTACTCCATCATGATCAATCAATTCCAAGAGCAGTTTCTGCAAATGGGGCTTCAGCCTCAGCTAATCTTACTCAATGCCTCTATGGGTGATGAGCAAATACTAGAAAAGCTATCAAGCTCAGAATGTGTGTTAATGCTAGGCCCTGAACTACCCGTTGTTGCCAATGCGCTCAAGGATAGAAATATCCCAGTCGTTATGGTCAACGGCTTTGATGTCGATATGAGGATATCTAGTATTTCTCTCGACTATGAATTGGGTGGCGAACTAGCCGCTAAATATCTGATTGAAAATGGTCACAAAAACATAGCGATGTTAACCGCTCAAACAAGGCCTTCAATTCGCAAAAGAACCTATGGCTTTGAGAGAGCTGCTCAAGAGCGCGGCGCCGAAGAAGTCACTGTGATTGATATCTTGCAGTACTGCCAAGACACCGACCAAGTTGATATCTGTAAAAGCATAAAGCTAGGCGAAGCCGGAGCGGACTTTGGTGCCAGTAAAGTATTGCCTCAGATCTTAGATAAAGGGCTTTTCAACGGTGCGACAGCGGTATTTTGTTTATGTGACAGAACAGCAATCTCCTTGCTAGACGAGCTAGAGAAGCGCGGATTGTCTGTTCCTGATGATATGTCGGTAATGGGATTTGATAACCTATCCATAGGTAAAATGATCAGCCCTTCTTTGAGCTCCATAGGCTGCGATCACAGACTAACAGCACAAGCGGCCATACAACTGCTTATTCAAGAGTTTAATGAGAATGTGAATGTCGCCAAGCGAGTAAACATGGGCGTTAAGCTCTTCCCTCGTGACTCAGTGAAGTCTTTGTAACTAACACTGTTTTTATCACCACAAAAAAGCCCACTCTTTTAGCAAGATGAGTGGGCGCCAATATTCTAAACCTCACAACCCTCAACGCCTACATCAAGGCTTTAACTCCCCTTCCCTAGCCCTAGATCATAAAAAGCCAACTTCCTCGTAATTATTCGCCGCAAAAGCTCACTATTTACTCAATAAAGGCACATAATTAATAGGGGAATATCCGCTGGGGTAGCACGATGAGCAAACCAAAAAATGGCCCTTCTCCGAGTAGAAGGCGCTTTTTACGTGATGCGGCACGCACAGCTGTTGGAGTGGCTTCTGTAGCAACACTCCTAGGTATCCAATCACGACAAAGCCAAGCCGGTGGGTCTGGTGTGTCTATTCGTCCGCCGGGGGCACTGCCTGCAGGTGACTTTGAGGCGGCATGTGTAAGATGCGGGCTTTGCGTTCAAGCCTGCCCTTACGACACTCTCAAGCTGTCTACCCTAATGTCCAAGTCTGCTTCTGGTACCCCTTATTTCACCGCGCGGGATATCCCATGCGAAATGTGCGACCACATACCCTGTGTTGTTGCTTGTCCAACGGGTGCGCTTGATCCTGCATTAACCAATATTGACGATGCCTTGATGGGAACAGCCGTACTTATCGACCATGAAACCTGCCTCAATTATCTTGGTTTACGCTGTGATGTTTGTTATCGCGTTTGCCCGTTAATCGACGAAGCCATTACCCTTGAATATCAACGCAATACCCGCACAGGCATTCACGCCAAAATGATTCCTACAGTGCATTCAGAGTCGTGTACCGGGTGTGGTAAATGTGAACAAGCTTGCGTGCTGCCAATAGCCGCGATCAAGGTGGTACCCACTGAACTGGCTAAGGGAGAGTTGGGACATCACTACAAATTGGGCTGGAAGGGTGATGAAACCATCCCCGTGCCGAGCCTAAAAGAGATGCGGGAGAATAAATAATGGCTAAAAACCTCGCAAAAGATGCCGGTAAAGAGGCAATCGAAGCGCTTGGATGGTGGCAGACTCACCGTTTTCTTATCTATCGCCGCTTGTGCCAGATCTCAATTATGGCCTGTTTCATGCTTGGTCCGACGCTCGGCATACTCAAAGGAAATCTCTCATCTAGCTTACTTTTGGATACCATCCCACTTAGCGATCCCTTAATTGTGTTACAAACACTGGCTACCGGGCACATTCCTGAAATGACCACCTTTATTGGCGTGGCGATTGTGGTCGTATTCTACGCAGTGCTAGCGCCAAGGGTATTTTGCGCTTGGGTATGTCCGCTGAATATGGTGACAGATCTGGCGGCTTGGATGAGACGAAAACTCAACCTAAAAGCCAGTTATCGCTGGCCATCAAGCCTTAGATATTGGCTGATCCCTGTGATTCTTATTGGCAGCGCCATTTCTGGAACCGCCTTATGGGCGTGGGTAGATCCCGTCGCAACACTGCACCGAGGATTAGTTTTTGGCATGGGTGCGGGCTGGATCCTCATCGTATTGGTGTTTCTGCTGGATCTTGTTCTGGTGGAACACGGATGGTGTGGACACTTGTGCCCATTGGGCGCGACTTACGGAGTGATTGGAAGCAAGAGCGCGCTGAGGGTCACGGCAACAAACCGAGAAGCCTGCACCAAGTGTATGGATTGCTTTTACGTCTGCCCAGAGCCCGAGATACTAAAGCAGCCTCTTAAGGAGGGGGATCGCAGAGTGATGAGCCAAGATTGCATCAGTTGTGGTCGCTGCATTGAAGTGTGCCCCACAAAGGTATTTGAGTTTAAATCACGCGGAGCACAGCAAATTCAGGTAAGCACAAAGAGCCCCAGCATCACCAAGTGAGAAGTTAACACAACACTGGTTAAGACGACCCTCAGTTTCTGATAGCTAGGGTTGTCTCGCTTTGGCTCGAACAATAAGTTAAACCCGTGGGCAAGTCCTATCCCAATGAGCAGAGCAACCGGGCTGTGATACGCAAGCAGCCCAAGACCAATAACAACCAGAGTTATTGCATTGGACGCCACCAGCGGCAGAGAGTCAGGCTCTTTTGAATCGACACTTCTTCCCCACACAGCACCCGCCATAAAGAGGGCAATACCTGCGCTGTACACCAAAAAAGTCATCAAAAAATGAAAGGACGAACCGCCCGCCGAAAAGCCGTACAGTAGTGGGAGAAAAACGAAGGGAATCAGTCCCATGTAGCCAAGAATAGTAGTCATGTGTTTTGTTACGCATCCAATTCGTAATAGATCAATTACTTACCAGTCTAGTGCACCCACACAATCCGTAGAAGAAAGTCAGCATCCCTTCCCTACTCAGCTACAGTTTACAGTGTAAAAACGTCTTCAGCCCATGTGGCGAATGATCACTTGTTTGATAAAACTGGTATCAGTTAACAGGCTCTGTTTAAAGGGAAATTAAATGACCAACCCGCTGGTGCAGCTTCAAAACGCAACTAAGCAGTTTATCGATGGTAAGGAGACACACAGCGTTCTGGATGCGGTGAACTTTTCTCTAAACCGCGGAGAAAGTGTTGCTCTAACTGGAGCCAGTGGCAGTGGAAAAAGCACGCTACTAAACGTTATCGCGGGGTTTGAGTCCTTAACCGACGGCACGCTCTTGCTTAATGGCATCGATGCAAAAACGTGGCACGACCCACAATGGAGCTTGTTTCGTCATCAGCAGTTAGGTGTGGTATTTCAGCAATTTAACTTACTCACTCCGCTGAATGTTGCGCAGAATATCGCCTTTCCGCTAAGCCTCAGCAAACAGAAATGGAACCCATGGTGCGATCATCTGGTAGCAAAACTGGAAATCGATACCCTGCTCAGCAGACACGTCGCCTCACTCTCTGGGGGCCAACAGCAACGGGTTGCTATCGCTAGGGCATTGGCTCATAAACCATCACTGCTATTAGCCGACGAACCCACAGGCAACCTAGATCAAAAAGCAGGGTTAGAGGTGATGCAATTGCTCACCGAGATCGCCTCTGAAGGCAACTGCGCAATAGCCTTGGTCACACACAGTCTTGAATGTGCTGAATTTATGCAACAACGCTTTCATCTAGCCAACGGGCAATTGCATGAATCGCAATAGACTCAGACACGCATGGGTGGTGTTGAAGCTGTTTGTGGCTCACTATCGCCAAGCCCCTTTGCAAGCCACGGCAATATTGGTGGGCATTATTCTTGCTGTCACCCTGTTCGTGGCAGTTCAAGCCATCAACCTCAACGCCAAGCGCAGTTACAGTGAGTCAACGGAGCAGCTCAGTGCTCGCGCGCAAAGCATGATTATTCCCTTGTCAGGGCAAGACACCATCCCTGAATCACTGTACTTCGATCTGCGCCAATCTGGCCTTAGCGCGTCCCTACCCATAATTGAGGGGAGAGTGCGAGATGAGCAAGGCCGCCGTTGGACAGTGCAGGGCAGTGAGCTTATTGCGGCCATCACATCAGGGCTGCATTACAACCAAGATGACACGCAAGTGTCTTTGTTTAATGGATCATTTCCGCTGCCAAGACTGTTAGCTGGCGAGCCCATTGTGATTATGAGTGAAGCACAGGCAGAGCGAATGGGCGTTTCATCACAGCTTGTACTGGACGATGTGAGCGTCGAGGTCGTAGTGCTGCCCGATGAATGGCAACTCGGTAGTCGGTTGCTGATGGATATTGGCTTCGCACAGCAACTTCTGAATAAGCCTTCCAAGCTCAGTTATATCGCCATTTTTAAGCCAACCTCAAACGCCATTACAGACCTTATTCAAGGCAAAGCGCAATGGGTCATCAACACCCAAGAAACCGATCTTGATGCCCTTACAGAAAGCTTTCATTTAAATCTCACCGCAATGAGCCTGCTCGCCTTTGTGGTTGGTCTATTTATCGCTTATAACGGCGTGAAATACAGTCTACTGAAACGCAACCGCTTGTTGGTACAAGTAAGACAGTCCGGCACGCTTGCCTCTGCTGTTTTGATTGGGCTATTAACCGAATTGTTCATACTGGTTACCATTGGGTCTAGTGTTGGCTTTTTTTTGGGGATCCAACTAAGCCACTGGCTTCATCCAACGGTTGCTCTCACCCTTGAACAGCTTTATGGTGCCACACTGCTTCCTGGAACTTGGCAGTGGCAATGGTGGATTCAGGCACTGCTACTGACGTTAATCGCAACATCCATCGCCTGCGTGCAACACTTCAAGCAGCGCATTAATCAACCCCTTTCTTCACATGGCGGTTTCTACCAACTGCCAGAAAACAACCAGGTTACCAAGCTATTTGTGCTTGGCTGCTTATTATCAATCATCGCATCACTAGGCTTGTGGTTAAGCCAGCACTTTCGTTTCACTATGGCTTGGCTCGGTCTATTTATTGTCTCTATTCCCC